>NZ_JBVKBY010000046.1:0-1029 GCF_055656945.1 Streptomyces sp. NPDC111606 | reverse complement strand
CAGTCCTACACATACTTCACCTGGCGCAACGGCAAGCAGGAACTCACCGACTACCTCACCGAACTGTCCGGCGAGGCGGCCGCCTACATGCGGCCGAACTTCTTCGCCAACACCCCCGACATCCTGCACGAGTTTCTTCAGGAGGGCGGCCGGCCCGCATTCGAGGTGCGCGCGGTGCTGGCCGCGACCCTCTCCCCCACCTGGGGCATCTACAGCGGCTACGAGCTCTACGAGAACACTCCCCTGCGCAAGGGCAGCGAGGAGTACCTCGACTCGGAGAAGTACCAGCTCCGGCCCCGCGACTGGGAAGCGGCCGAGCGCGCGGGCCGCACCATCACCCCCCTGATCACCCAGCTCAACGCCGTCCGGCGGGCGAATCCGGCCCTGCGGCAGTTGCGCGACCTCCACTTCCACCACGCGGACCAGGAAGCGGTGATCGCGTACTCCAAGCGCAGCGGATCGAACACGGTTCTGGTGGTCGCCAACCTCGACCCGCACCACACCCAGGAGGCCACGGTCTCGTTGGACATGCCGCAACTCGGCCTGGACTGGCACGAGTCGGTGCCGGTGCGCGACGAGCTCACCGGCGAGACCTATCACTGGGGCAGGGCGAACTACGTGCGTCTCGAACCGGGCACTCGTCCCGCGCACATCCTCACCGTCCTGCGACCGTCCACCCCGCAGATCGGAGGGTCACCCACAAAATGATCGTCAACGAGCCCGTTCAGGACACCTTCGAGGACACTCCTGCCAAGGATCGTGACCCGGATTGGTTCAAGCGCGCCGTCTTCTACGAGGTCCTGGTCCGCTCCTTCCAGGACAGCAACGGCGACGGCGTCGGCGACCTCAAAGGCCTCACCGCCAAACTCGACTACCTGCAGTGGCTCGGCGTCGACTGCCTGTGGCTGCCGCCCTTCTTCAAATCGCCCCTGCGGGACGGCGGCTACGACGTCTCCGACTACACCTCCGTCCTGCCCGAATTCGGAGACCTCGCCGACTTCGTCGAATTCGTCGACTCCGCCCACCAGC
>NZ_JBVKBY010000045.1:0-1114 GCF_055656945.1 Streptomyces sp. NPDC111606 | reverse complement strand
TCCGTCGGGTGTGGTGGATCGGTGTGTGCATGAGATTTTCGCGGAGCGTGCTGTGCTGTCGCCGGATGCGGTGGCGGTGGTTGCGGGTGGTGTGTCGCTGACGTATGCGGAGTTGGATGCGCGGGCGAATCAATTGGCGCATCATCTGCGGGGCTTGGGTGTGGGTCCGGAGTCGCTGGTGGGTGTGTGTCTGGAGCGTGGGCCGGATCTGATGCCGACGCTGCTGGGTGTGCTGAAGGCGGGTGCGGGTTATCTGCCGTTGGACCCGGCGAACCCGGCGGACCGGTTCGGGTTCGTGCTGGCGGATGCGGGTGCGCGGGTGGTGGTGACGTCCGGCGGGCTGGTGCCGGTGCTGGACGAGGTCTTCGACGGTGAACTCGTGGTGCTGGACCGGGATGCGGAGGCGATCGCGTCCCGTCCGGAGTCTGCGCCTGTGGTGTCGGTGGCGCCGGACAACGTCGTGTATGTGATTTATACGTCGGGTTCGACGGGCCGGCCGAAGGGTGTGACGCTGGCGCACACGCAGGTGGTGCGGCTGTTGGAGACGGCGCAGGAGCATTACGGCTTCGGCGAGGGTGATGTGTGGACGATGTTCCACTCGTACGCCTTCGATGTGTCGGTGTTCGAGATGTGGGGTGCGCTGTTCCATGGCGGGACCCTGGTGGTGGTGCCGCGGGAGGTGACGCGTTCGCCGGAGGAGTTCCTGGACCTGCTGGTGGAGCGCGGGGTGACGGTGTTGTCGCAGACGCCGACGGCGTTTCGTTCGCTGGTGGCTGCGGCGGGTCAGGACGATCCCCGTGTCGGGCGGTTGTCGCTGCGTGCGGTGATTTTCGCGGGTGAGAAGCTCGAGGTCGGTGAGCTGCGTCCGTGGACGGACCGGCTGGGCCTTGATGCTCCGCGTCTGGTGAACATGTACGGCATCACCGAGACCACGGTGCACACCACCTATTACCGCATCGGTGAAGAGGACTTCGACCTCGCCGCTGCCAACCGTGTCGGCTATCCGCTGAGTGACCTGCGGGTGTATCTCCTTGACCGGTTCGGTGAGTTGGTGCCGGTGGGTGTTCCCGGTGAGATGTATGTGGGCGGTCCGGGTGTGGCCCGTGGGTATTTG
>NZ_JBVKBY010000044.1:0-1115 GCF_055656945.1 Streptomyces sp. NPDC111606 | reverse complement strand
CGCCGAGTGCGGTGTGGCAGCGGTGGTGGTTGTAGGTGCGCAGGAAGTCTGCCAGGGCGTCGGCGCGTTCGGTGTTGCTGGTGTAGGGCCGCAGGTAGGCCCATTCGTCGAGCAGGGTGCGGTTGAAGCGTTCGACCTTGCCGATGCTCCTATAGCTGTCAAGGAAGGTCAGGCTGCGGTTGCCAGATCGTCGCGGGCAGGTGGCTGCGCTGGGGTTCGCGGGACGAGTAGGCCGTAGACCTCACGGGCGATGTGTCGTTTCAAGCAGCGAATGATCTCGCTCTTCGTCTTGCCTTCGGCTGTTCTGCGGGCCACGTAGGCGCGTGTGCGTGGCTCCCAAGCCATGCGGCTGACGGTGATCATGTAGAGGGCGTGGTTGGCCTGACGGTCGCCGCCGCGGTTGAGGCGGTGGCGGCTGGTCTTGCCGGAGGACGCGGGGATCGGGGCGACGCCGCAGAGGTGGGCGAAGGCAGACTCTGAGCGAAGGCGTCCTGGGTTGTCGCCGGCAGCAACGAGCAGGGCTGCGACGGTCTCGGCACCGAGTCCTTTGACGGCCATGAGTTCCGGTGCAGCCCGGGTGACGAGCCGCTGCAGGTGGCCGTCCAGCTCTGATATCTCGTCGTCGAGCTGCAGGTAGCGGTGGGCGATGGACTGCATGGCCAGTTTGGTGACCGTGGTCAGCGTGTCTGGTTCGGCCCCTGGGCGCCACCGTGTGACAGTGCGGATCAGTTCCATTCGGTGCAGCCTGCGGATGTGTTCGCGAAGGACGTCAGGAGCGGTGACGATCAGGGCTTTGAGCTGGTTGACGGCTTGCGTGCGTGCTTTCATCGCACTGCGTCGGGCGACCCGCAGGGCCCGGATCATCTCGACAGCGCCGTCACCGGACTTCGGGGTCGCTGTCGCGGTCCCGGCCTGCACTGCCCGTGCGGCGGCTTCGGCATCGACGACATCGGACTTGCCGCGACGGCGGCGTGTCTGACGGTCGGGGCGGTTGACCTCGACGACACGGTGACCGTGTTGCCGCAGCCACCTGGACAGGCCGACACCGGAGCAGCCGGTGCCTTCCAAACCCACCTGGTCGACGGTGCCGAGACCGGTGGCCCACGCTTTCAAGG
>NZ_JBVKBY010000043.1:0-1189 GCF_055656945.1 Streptomyces sp. NPDC111606 | reverse complement strand
AACGCCGCCCGTAATCGGTTCACTTCATGTGCATCCACAAGACCCAACATGCTCTTGATCAGCATCAACCAGAAGACCTAACGAAGCACTACTAGGCACTGTTCTCGGATCATGTGCGGAGCCAGATGATGAGGGATGCGAGGGTGACTGTGCCGAGGTAGGTGTAGGCCCGTTTCTCGTAGCGTGTGGCAACCGCGCGGAAGCCTTTCAGCCGGTTGATGGCACGTTCAACTGCGTTGCGTTTCTTGTAGCGTTCGCGGTCGAACCCGGCAGGCCGGCCGCCTCGGGAACCGCGGCTGTGCCGGTGTCTGCGTTGGTCGAGTCGTTCGGGGATGGTGTGCGATATGCCTCGTCGCCGCAGGTAACGGCGGTTTTCACGGGACGTGTAGGCCTTGTCGGCCAGGACGTGGTCGGGTCGGGTGCGAGGCCGGCCGGCTCCGATGCGCGGCACTGACACCCGCTCGAGGACGGGCTGGAGTTGGGGGCCGTCTCCGTAGTGTCCGGGTGTCAGGAGGAGGGCGAGGGGCCGGCATCGTCCGTCGGCCGCAAGGTGGATCTTGGTGGTGAAGCCGCCGCGGGAGCGCCCCAGACACTCGCCGATGTGACCACCTCCTCCAGCCGGACGGCCAGTTTCCGAAGAACCGGATCGACCTGGTTCGTCCTCGGATGAACCCCCTTTTGAGGAACCGCGGCAGGCGGGGCCTGCTTTGCGCCGGCGGCGTGCTGGTGAGCCCGCACCGCCGTGGAGTCCACGGACACGTCCCAGTCGATCCGGCCCGCAGCATCCTCGGCGGCCTGCACCTTCGACAGAAGCATCTGCCAGGTCCCGTCCGCTGACCAGCGACGATGGCGTTTGTAGACCGTCTCCCACGGCCCGAACCGCTCCGGCAGATCCCGCCACTGCACCCCCGTACGAACCCGATACAGCACCCCGTTGATCACCCGACGGTGATCGCTCCACCGGCCTCCACGTGCACCACCCCGGGGTAAGAACGACTCGAGCCGACCCCACTCCGCATTCGTCAGGTCACCACGTCCCATGCAGTCAGCCTGCCCCCAACACCCCACTCACGGCAGGAGATCCGAGAAACAGCGCCTAGTAGTGCTTCGTTAGGTTGTGGGATGTCTGCGGCGGCTCCGAGGGCTGGGCAGGGGGCGGCCGCAGGTGGTGCAGGTGCCGGTCCAGCAC
>NZ_JBVKBY010000042.1:0-1229 GCF_055656945.1 Streptomyces sp. NPDC111606 | reverse complement strand
TGCCGGAAACCCGCCCGCAGATTCGCATGCCGCGCCAGCAACCGCTCACCCGCACGCCGCAACGCCGCCCCATCCACCTCACCCGCCACATCGAACCGCACTTGTGAGGTGTACACATCCACCGACCCATCCGCCACCAGCGAATGGAACAGAAAACCCTCCTGCAACGGCTGCAGCGGAAGAATGTCCTCGACCTCTGCCTCACCGTCCTCCAGCAGTTCGATCTCGGCCTGGTCGAGGGGGACGAGGCTCAGGTCGGAGGGGGTCAGACCGCCGGCTCCGGGTGCGTCGGCGTGCCGGGCCAGACCCTCCAGGGCCCGGAACCACAGCTGCGCCAGTTCCCGCACCTCCGCCTCGGACAGCACCCCGTCCGCCCACGCCCAACTCGCATGCAACCGCGGCCCCTCGGCCACGTCATAGGTCACGGCATTGAGCTCCAGCGCATGCGCCAACGGCAGCCCCGCATCGGCACCGCCACCGACCATCCCGGCGCGGGCGCTCAACTCCCAAGCGCCATCGCCGCCGTTGGTGAACCGGCCCAGGTAGTTGAATCCCACCTCGGCCACTCCCCAAGTCGCGAGCTCGGCCCCGGCCGTGGGGTCGAGGTGACGCAGGACGCCGTAGCCGATGCCGTCGTCAGGGACGTCCCGCAGCTGCTCCTTGACCCGCTTCAGCACCCGCCCGGCAGCCGCACCACCGGCACACACCTCGTCCCAGGACTCCCCGCCCGCATCCAGCCGCACCGGATGAATCGACGTGAACCACCCCACCGTCCGCGACAGATCAACCCCCGGCTCCTCAACCCGGCCGTGACCCTCGAGATCCAGCAACACACCCGCGTCCGCGTCCGCCACCCGGCCCCGCCGCCGCTGCCACTCCCCCACCGCCAGCGCCAGACCCGACAACAACACATCGTTCACACCACCACGGAACAACGCCGGAACCCGCGTCAGCAGCGGCTCGATGTATTCCGTGGGGAGGGACAGGTCCAGCACCCGCCGGGTGGCCACCGTGTCCCTCGACGCATCCAGGGCCCGGGAACCCAGCGGCGGCGCGGGGTCGCCGGCGATGCGACGCCAGAGGTCCAACTGCGGGGTATAGGTGCCCTGTTCGGCGTGCTGGTGCAGACGCCGCGCCCAGCTGCGGAACGACAACGGCACCGGCTCCAGCTCACGGCCCTCCCAGGCCGCCCGCAGATCCTCCAGCAGAATCCGCCACGACACCCCGTC
>NZ_JBVKBY010000041.1:0-1755 GCF_055656945.1 Streptomyces sp. NPDC111606 | reverse complement strand
TACGCGCCGACCTCCACCTCGGCCTGCTCCAACTCGCATGCAGCATCATCTGCTTGAGACGTCTCCGAACCTCATTCTGAAACGATCAGTAAGAGCGGGTGCCATTGATGCGTGAGGGGGCTTGATGGTTGGGACTTGGTCGGCTTCAGGCGACGTGCTGCAACCGGTCAGGGAATACCTGCGAGACCCGTCGTATGACTTCGACGTGGGTCCTGGCTGGTGGCAGTTGGTGCTTGACTGCCATCGGGCGGTTGTCGCGGAGTTCCGGGAGTACCAGCTCCTGGCTGTGAAGCAGAAGTGGGGGTCTCTGGCCTTCCAGGCGTTTCCGAGGTCGTGGAAGCCTGGCGGCAACTGGACGGATGCCGAGCACGAGCGCCTCCAGGCTGTCGCTGATGCCTTCGCTGACCGCAGTGAGGGCATTTGTGAGCGCTGCGGTGCGAATGGCTCACTGCGTGAGAGCCGGATGCTCCATCTCGTGCTGTGTGATCGGTGCGAGACGCGCGTCCCGGGCATGGTCGTCTCTGACTGCTGCTGGTTGCTCGTCATCGCGCAGCCCAAAGGAAAATGCCTGCCGGGTGGAGCCCGGCGAGGTAGATCGTGGCGGTCTTCTCATAGCGGGTGGCGATGCCGCGCCACTGCTTGAGGCGGTTGATGCACCGATCGGCGGTGTTCCGCTGCTTGTAGGCGTCTCGGTCAACACGGGTGGCCTGCCGCCGCGGCTGCCGAGTCGCATCCGCCCGGTGGGCCTGCTGGTCGGCCGGGATCGGAATCACGGCACAAATCACGCGTCGTCTGAGGTGGGTACGGATGGCGCGGGACGAGTATGTCTTGTCTGCCAGTACCAACACAGGCCGTGTGCGGGGCCGTCCGCGTCGGCGCAGCACCCACAGGGCACCCATGACGGACTCGAAGGCCGGAGCATCCCGTCTGGCCAGGCGTGAGGACGAAGGCCAGGGGTCGGCATAGACCATCGGCGGCCAGATAGAGCTTCGCAGTCAGACCGCCGCGGCCCGGCCAAGGGCATGATCGACCGGCTCGCTGACCGCGACCCCAATTTGCCGGCCACCGCAGCATGCTGGGGAGCAGGCACAATGGTGGAGTCCACCACGACGATCCAGTCCAGATCTTCCTCCGCGTCGGCCTGGGCGAGCAGAGCCGTGAAGACGCGATCCCACGTCTCGTCGATAGCCCATGGTGTACACGCCCTTCCACGAACCGTACTGCTCCGGCAGATGCACCCACTACGAACCTGTCCGGAACCTCCACGCGATCGCATCGATCACCTACCGGTGATCACGCCACCGCCCGCCCCGCTTCGGCGTCCGGTCCGGTAGCAGCGGCTCATTCCGCGCCCGCTGGGCGTCACTCCACGGCACACCTGACCAACGATCCGCTGATCCGAGAGAAACGCCCCAGGTGAGCGGCAGGGATCGCGTCTACTGCCGTCCCACGACTCCACGGCCAGGGCCCGGCCCGATAGCGGGCCGGGGTCCACATGGCATACGAGTCGGCTTGCCGCTGATTCTGGCCGGGCCGGTGTGGGGCTCAGTGGTGCTTCCTGTCGACTGCCCGGAAGCTGCCGACGAGCGCGAACGGCACCACGCTGCCGTCGAAAACAACCGTTCCGGGGATTGCGCTGCTGGAGTCTCCGCGCCCGATAGTCGCAATTGCGGCACCGTTGTCGCAGGTAATCCCGGTGAAGAATTCGATCCTCTTGTCAGTTTCGTTCCGGACGTTGAAGCTGGTCGCCGGACT
>NZ_JBVKBY010000040.1:0-2352 GCF_055656945.1 Streptomyces sp. NPDC111606 | reverse complement strand
ACACACCCACCAGCGCACCCTCGACCACACCCAACGACCGCAAATGATGCGCAAGTCGGTTCGCACGCACCTCGACCTCGGCATACGTCAGCGACAACTCACCAAAGACCACCGCCACCGCATCCGGAGACTCCGCGACACGCTCCGCGAAGACCTCATGCACACACCGCTCCACCGCAGCCGACGACACCACCGGACCCGCAGCGGAGAGCAGCAGGTCCCGCTCGCCGGCGGGCAGGTACACGGTCTGCGCGTCACCGTCCGCGTCGGCCGCCATGGCCTCCAGGACGGCGCGGTACATGCCGACCAGGCGCTCGCCGTTGGCGCGGCTGAGCATGCACGGGTCCGCGGTGATGATGACGTGTCCGGCACGGGACGAGACCGTCAGCGGGAACTCGGTCGGGCTGTCGTCCAGGCCCGCCCGGTCGTCCACGACGGTGGCATCCATCTGCCGGAAATCCTGGTAGTTGAACATGACGTCCAGCAGCCGTCGGCCACCGGCCGCGTCACGCTGGATCTCCGGCATGGGGAAACGTCGATGCGGCCAGAGCTCGACCTCGCGGGCGAAGACCTGCTGGACCAGCTCACGCCAGGTGCGCGCGCTGCGGTCCATGGTGAACGGCAGGGTGTTGAGGTACATGCCGAGCACCCGGTCGGCGCCGAGAACCTCGGGCCGCGCGTCGCAGACGACGCCCGTGTGGAAGGCCTCCTCCCCGGTGAGCTGGCTCATCACCTTCAAGTGCGCCGCCAGCATCACGCTCTTCAGCGAGACCTTCGAGTCCGTCGCCAGCTTGCGCAGGTCGCGCTCCAGGTCCTCCCACTGCGTCCAGGCCTGGTACAGCTCGCGCGGCCCGTCCTGCTGCTCGCCCCAGCCCGTGGGGAGTGAGAAGGGGGCGTGCCGGTCGACGACGCCCTGCCAGTAGGCGCGGTCCTCGGTGGAGGCCAGGGACTCCAGCTCGCCGGCCACGAAGTCGGCGAAGCGCACGGCAGGGGCCTCGTACGGCTCCGGCTCCAGGCCGTCCCGCAGCTGCCTGTACAGGGCCAGGAGCTCCATCAGGAGGGAGTGATGGCTCCAGCCCTCCAGGACGGGGTGGCACTCGGTGACCGAGATCCACCAGCAGTCGCCGTCGGTGACATGCGCGAAGAAGCGCATGAGGGACGGCGTACCGAGATCGAACAGTGTGGCGCGCTCGCGCACGGTGAAGGCACGGAGTTCCCGCTCCACCGTCTCGGCGTCCAGCCCCCGCAGGTCCTGCCGGCCGAGCGGGAGTTCGGCGGTGGTGTGCACCAACTGCAGGGGCACGGAGTAGGCGTTGAGTTCGATGGAGGTACGCAGCGCCTCGTGCCGCTCGACGACCAGTCGGCCGGCGGCCTGAAGAGCGTCGAAGGAGAAGGGCTTGTCGTCCAGGACACGGAACGTGCTGACGTTGTGGTAGTTGTTGCGGCTGTCGTCGACGAGCATCTCGACGACCATGCCGAGCTGGACCTGCGACAGCGGGTAGGCGTCCACGACGCCCTCCGGAAGCTGCGCCCGGTCCTCATCGCCGATCAGCGCGAACGGCTCGACCCGCCGGTCCGCGTCCGACACCGCCGGACGCCCCGTGATCAACTCCGACAGGCCGGCGACCGTGCGGTGCTCGAAGACGTCCCGCACCGCGACATCGAACCCGGCCGCGCGCAGCGCACCCACCAGGGCCACGGCACGGATCGAGTCACCGCCCAGCTCGAAGAACCCGTCCTCGACACCGACGCGCTCGACCCCGAGGACCTCCTGCCAGACCTCCGCCACCCGCTCCTCGGTCGGCGTACGCGGCGCCACGAACGCCGACTCCGCGAACGCGTCACCACCCGGCGCGGGCAGCGCACGGCGGTCGAGCTTGCCGTTCACCGTCAGCGGGATCCGATCCAGCTCGACGAAGGCCGCCGGCACCATGTACTCCGGCAACGCACCGGCCACGAACTGCCGCAGCTCGGCCGTCGACGGCACGTCTCCGTCGACTACGAGGTAGGCGACCAGCCGCTCGTCACGGACGATCACCACGGCCTCGCGGATCACGGGGTGGGCACTCAGACGTGCGCTGATCTCACCCGGCTCGATGCGGTAACCACGCACCTTCACCTGGTCATCAGCACGCCCCAGGAACTCCAGACTCCCGTCAGCGCGACGACGCGCCAGGTCCCCACTGCGATACAGACGAGAACCCGCAGGACCGAACGGATCCGGCACGAACCGCTCAGCCGTCAGCTCCGGACGGTTCAAATACCCACGGGCCACACCCGGACCGCCCACATACATCTCACCGGGAACACCCACCGGCACCAACTCACCGAACCGGTCAAGGAGATACACCC
>NZ_JBVKBY010000039.1:0-2677 GCF_055656945.1 Streptomyces sp. NPDC111606 | reverse complement strand
ACACACCACCCGCAACCACCGCCACCGCATCCGGCGACAGCACAGCACGCTCCGCGAAAATCTCATGCACACACCGATCCACCACACCCGACGGAGCCGCCGGGCCCGCGCCGAGCACCGTCTCCCGCTCGCCGGCGGGCAGGTACACGGCACGCGCGTCGCCCTCGGTATCCGCGGCCATCGACTCCAGTACGGCCCGGTACATCGCGACCAGGCGCTCGACGTTGGCGTGGCTGATGACGTGGGAGTCGCCGCGCACACCGAGCACGCCGCTGATCGCCGTCACGGCGAGGGAGAACTCGTTCGGGTTCTCCCCCATCTCCGCTGCCTCGTCGACCAGTTCGCCGTCGACCTGGTGGAAGTCCAGGTAGTTGAAGAAGACGTCCACGAGTCGGCTGCCGCCGCCGGCCTCCCGCTGGATCGCCGGCATCGGGAAGTGACGGTGGGACCAGTTGGCCATCTCCCGTGCGAACACCTGCTGGACCAGCTCGCGCCAGGTCCGGGCGGACCGGTCGGCGGGGAACGGCAGGGTGTTGAGGTGCATGCCGAGCACCCGGTCGGCGCCCGGGGCCTCCGGACGGGTGTGGTGGACGACGCCGGTGTGGAACGCGTCCTCGTCGGTGAGCTGGCTCATCACCTTCAGGTGCGCCGCCAGCAGCACGCTCTTCATAGAGGCTTGGGCCGCCGAAGCCAGCGCGCGCAGACCCGGTTCGAGGTCGTTCAGGCGGAACGCCGTACCCACGGGCTCGGCCGGGACGGAGAGGTCTCCGTGCCAGCCCGCCGGAAGGACGAACTTGGTGTGCTCGGTGACCATGTCACGCCAGTACGCGCGGTCCTCCTTGGACTCCAGGGCCTGCAGTTCCGCGGCGATGGCGTCGGCGAACCGTACGGGAGGCGCCTGGTGGGGCTCCGGGCGGGCGCCGTCGCGCAGGAGGCCGTAGACCTCCAATAGCTCGCTGTAGAGCGAGTTCACGCTCCAGCCCTCCAGGAGGACATGGGACTCCGTGAGGCCGAGCCACCAGGCCTCGTCGCTCTCCAGGTGCGCGGAGACGCGCAGCAGCGGGGCCGCCGACAGGTCGAACACTCCCCGCCGCTCCGCCGCGACGAAGCCCCGCAGCGCACTCTCACGCGCGTCGGCGTCCTCCATCGTGCGGAGGTCGTGCACGGACACCGGGGCCTGAGCGGTCCGGTGGACGATCTGCAGCGGTACCGCGTACCCGTCGAGGTGCACGGAGGTGCGCAGCACCTCGTGCCGCTGCACGACGATGTTCACGGCCTCGCGCAGTGCCTCGCCGTCGAAGGGACGACCGTCGCGGACTCTGAAGAGGCTGACATTGTGGTAGTTGTTCCGGCGGTCGTCGGCGAACTGCTCGGCGATCATGCCGAGCTGGACCTGGGACAGCGGGTAGGCGTCCACGACGTCCTGCGGGAGCTGCGCCCGGTCCTCCTCGCCGATCAGGGAGAAGGACTCGACGGACAACTGCTCCGGCTGCGGGGCGGGCAGGCCGGTGATCAGTTCACCGAGGCCCGCGACCGTGCGGTGCTCGAAGACGTCCCGCACCGCGACATCGAACCCGGCCGCGCGCAGCGCACCCACCAGGGCCACGGCACGGATCGAGTCACCGCCCAGCTCGAAGAACCCGTCCTCGACACCGACGCGCTCAACCCCCAGGACCTCCTGCCACACCCCGGCCACCCGCTCCTCCGTAGGAGTACGCGGAGCGACATAGGTGTACCCAGTCTCGACCGAGGCATCGGGCGCAGGCAGCGCACGACGGTCCAGCTTGCCGTTCACCGTCAGCGGGATCCGATCCAGCTCGACGAAGGCCGCCGGCACCATGTACTCCGGCAACGCACCCGCCACAAAAGCACGCAGCTCGGCCGTCGACGGCAGCTCACCGTCCAGGACCAGGTAAGCGACCAGCCGCTCATCACGGACGATCACCACCGCGTCGCGCACGGCCGGATGCTCCGACAGGCGATCGCTGATCTCACCCGGCTCGATGCGGTAACCACGCACCTTCACCTGGTCGTCCGCACGCCCCAGGAACTCCAGACTCCCGTCAGCGCGACGACGCGCCAGGTCACCACTGCGATACAGACGCGAACCCGCAGGACCGAACGGATCCGGCACGAACCGCTCAGCCGTCAGCTCCGGCCGGTTCAAATACCCACGGGCCACACCCGGACCGCCCACATACATCTCACCGGGAACACCCACCGGCACCAACTCACCGCGGGCATCGAGCAAATGGACGCTCAGATCGTTCAGCGGACGCCCGATCGGGCTCGCCGACCCACCGGCAGCGACGTCCTCCTCGCCGACCGGGTAGTACGTGACATGCACCGTCGTCTCGGTGATGCCGTACATGTTCACCAACCGCGGCGACTCAAGACCATGACGCGCAGCCCAAGTCTGGAGGGGACGGTAGTCGAGGGCCTCCCCGCCGAAGACAACCGTACGGAGTGCGAATTGGCCGCTGTCGTTGCGGGTGCGGTCCTCCTCGATGAGCTGCGTGAACGCCGACGGCGTCTGATTGAGCACCGTCACGCCCTCACGCACCAGCAACTCATGGAAACGACCCGGCTCCCGCGCCGTCATCTCCGGCACCACCACCAGCCGGCCACCATGCAGCAACGCCCCGAAGATCTCCCACACCGAGAAATCGAACGCATA
>NZ_JBVKBY010000038.1:0-2824 GCF_055656945.1 Streptomyces sp. NPDC111606 | reverse complement strand
AGGTGCTGGACCGGCACCTGCACCACCTGCGGCCGCCCCCTGCCCAGCCCTCGGAGCCGCCGCAGACATCCCACAACCTAACGAAGCACTACTAGAACTTGGCGCCGTATCAGTCGTCGCACATGCCCAAGTCGTCTTGACTGGGGGAGTAGGGGGAGCTGCAGCTCTCACAGATCCAGAAGCGCTTCAACCGGCGAGTGCGTGCGTGAGTTGGCGTCTGGAGCGGGCGGCGTCGACGGCTCGGGATCGTGCAGCTCCGAGCGACGGCCGATCTCCTCGGACCGTTACACGAACCAGGCGTCGGGATCTTTCGGAACCGGTCGGTCTCGGTCCAGCGCTGCGGCCATGATTGTTTCTCGGAGCGGCAGTCCGCTGGTGGAATGGCTAGTGGTGGCCGGTCCAGCCGCCCATTTCGGGCCCAGGAAACGCCACACTGGCCGCTCGTGCTGTCGGCCCATGTGCCGCTCGGTCTCCCAGGATAGCGCTCCGCTGCCGTAGGCACGTGTGGCCAGGCGGTTCACCTCCTCTTCCCCGTCCCGCAAATGCTTGCCGATGCGTTGAATCCCCTGGTTGCAGTCCCTGAGCCATGGCATCGCCAGGAGGAGCGTGGCCACAGCGAAGTGCGCCGAGGGCCTGCCCAGGGAAACTCCGCCCATTCCCGCGACGAGGGCAGCGATCCCTTCGCGAGGAAGCGCGGTGACCGGCTTGCCGAACCGACGCGGTCTCAGCCCGGTGAACGGGGCTGTCCAAGAAGGCTCCGACGCCGTGATCACACCAACTATCACAAGAGCATCTCCTGTGGTGGTTGGCACTGCGCGATGTCCCGCGGAATCCGATGGCGCGGAGCAGCGCCATTGTCAAGAATCGCCGGATGCATGAAGTGAAAATGTCCGACGGGATCATCACTCTGTCCCCGCTGCGTCTGGACGATGCGGAGGCGCACCTCGCGGGGGAGGATGAGTCGCTGGTCCGCTGGCTCAGCGGCGGTCCCGGCACACGTGAGGGCGTCGAAACCTATATCCGGCACTGTCGGGAACAGTGGGACGCTGCCGGCCCACTCCGCGCTTTCGGCATCCGGGTAGGCACCGACGAGGTACTCGCGGGGACGATCGACCTGCGGTTCGTAGCAGAGGGCTTGTCTCCCGGCCAGGTGAATGTCGCCTACGGCCTGTACCCGTCCTGGAGAGGGCGCGGCCTGGCGACCCGCGCGGTCCTCCTGGTCTCCCGATACGCGGCAAGTGAGGGCGGGAAGGAGGCGGTGATCCGGGTGGAGCCGGAGAACGCCGCTTCTGCCGCAGTCGCCCGCCGGGCGGGGTTTACCCCCGGCACGCACACTCACGGCGAGGACGGGACACGGCTCGACTGGTACGTCCGGGACTTGCGAACCGATACCCAGGACGACCCTGGTGCCCCCAAGTCAGCTTGAGGGTGTTGGGCAAGAGCAATTGTCAAAGGATGTGGATCACGGTGCCGTCCCAGCAAGGATTAATCGTTCTTACGGAATCTCGGGAGCCGGTAGGTTGTCTCATCAAAGCCGGTGCGAGGAAAGGCTGCTGGGGTGCTTACGCTGACGGAGATTGCTGAGGATCCCCTTCGTCTGACGAGCCGTCTGAAACCTCATGGCGGTTCGGATGTCATCCTCCGCCCACTGCTGCACGCCGACTCGGGGCAATTGGCCGAGTTCCTCGATGCCCTGTCGTCCGAATCGAGGCGCTTCAGTACATTCGGCGGGTACGACCTCGCGACCGCCCGGGAGCTGTGTGACGCGATCGCGCGCTACGACAAGCTCAGGCTGGTGCTCGAGGATGTGCCGTCCGGCAGGATCGTCGGCCTTCTCGAATTCAGCCTCGCTCTGACTCCTGGGGACTTCGCGCGCTACCAGGACGCGGGCATCCGCCTCACCGAGACAACTGACTGCCGCTTCGGCCCCACTCTGGCTGACGACTACCAGGGCCGAGGCGTCGGGACGCTCGCGTTCCCGCTTGTCACGGACGTCGCACGACTGCTTGACAGGACGAGGATCATCCTGTGGGGCGGCGTCCGCGCCGACAACCCTCGCGCCATCCGCTACTACGAGAAGAACGGCTTCCAACCGGTCGGCCACTTCACCGAGGCGGACGGCACCCTGTCGCTCGACATGATGCTGGACCTGCACCCAGCACCACCGGATCCGGCAGGGCCCTCGACCCGACGCAGTCACCCGTAACAGCGCCGGCCGACCCGGCTCGCCAGACCCGGCGGTCATCCGGAGAAGTGGCCCGGCGGGAGATCGTCGACGGCATCCGCTACATCGTCGCCAACGGCGCGAAGTGGGTGCTCCTCCTTGGGATTTCCCTCCGTGGGAGACGGTTTACGGGTATGGATCCGAGACCGCTGGACGCCGGCCGTTCGGGATCAAGAGCGTGGCTGCAGCCAGTGACGCGGCGGCCGGCGTCACCTCGATGTCGTCGCCCGACGTGCCGTGCGGCCGCGTCGACGCCGAGGGCGGACGTACCGGCCTTCGGGGAGCATCCGAAACGGGAATGAGCGTTACTGACCTTGCTGGCGTCACGACAATGCCGCCATCGCCAGGCAGTTACGTGTCAGCGTGCGGTCGGTACAACGATGGCACCAGGCATGGGAGCACGGCGGAAGAGTGGAGTTCCGGCGGCCTTGGTGTCGAAGGGGCCGGCGTCCAGGCCCAAGCTGAGCGAGGCACTGTTCGAGGTGCTCGAGCAGGAACTGGCCATGGGTCCGGTGGCGCACGGCTGGCCGGACCAGACCTGGACACTGGCCCGGATCAAGACGCTGATCGGGCGCCGGTTCCACAAGAGCATGACGCTGT
>NZ_JBVKBY010000037.1:0-5625 GCF_055656945.1 Streptomyces sp. NPDC111606 | reverse complement strand
CGGCGGTCTTTGTGCACGTTCAAGTTGTCCCACACGAGCACGATCGGTGCGCCGAGTTGCTGGTGGGCGGCGGTCAGCAGGTCGCGGTAGTCGGTTCAGGTGAAGCTGCGTCTGCCGCCCCGCTTGTGATCGACGTGCCGCTTGGGCCGGTAGACCAGGCGCGAGCGTCGCCCTGCTTGTAGCAGGCCAGAACGGCGATGGAGAAACGGCGCTGGGAGCGGCCCCGCACTCGGATGACGGGTGTGTGTCCGCGCCTGGCCCAGGTGCGGACGGTGGGCGGCGTCATCGAGAACCCGGCCTCGTCTTCGAAGCATAACCAGGCCCCGAGCGCCGCCACGGCGTTTCCACCTGGGGCCAGGTCTCCTTCACCCAGCCGGTGACGGCTTCCTCGTTGCGCTCCACCGCCCGACGGGCCGGGGCCTGGTGGCTGAAGCCGTGCCGGTGCAGCATCTGCGCGATGGCCGACAGCGTCATGCTCTTGTGGAACCGGCGCCCGATCAGCGTCTTGATCCGGGCCAGTGTCCAGGTCTGGTCCGGCCAGCCGTGCGCCACCGGACCCTTGGCCAGTTCCTGCTCGAGCACCTCGAACAGTGCCTCGCTCAGCTTGGGCCTGGACGCCGGCCCCTTCGACACCAAGGCCGGTGTTCCGCCGTGCTCCCATGCCTGGTGCCATCGTTGTACCGACCGCACGCTGACACGTAACTGCCTGGCGATGGCGGCATTGTCGTGTCCCAGGGCGAGTAACTCGGCCGCATGTATCCGGATGCGCTCACGAAATGCCCGTCGCTCCGCGGTCAGCCCGCCCCCTTGCGGATACCTCATGTGACCGGCTTACTGCGACAACCACAGCTTGTCAGCCCGCGACATCACGCCAGCAAGTCAGTAGACGATCGTCCGGTGGGTGTATTCACCGAAGGCGCGCCTCAATTCTCGTTGGTGTCCAAGTGGACTTTGACGATTGGAATCGCTGGCCTGCGACGACGAAACCACCAGTGCTGCTTACGTTCCGCTCGGCGGTCTGGGGTGAGGGCGGCAGGGATGATCGGAGTGAGCCTGCCGGGCGCCTCTTATGAATCGGTCATAGAGTTACAGAAAATGGCAAAATAGACATCTGGGAGGCCGTTATGGGGGCTCTCCGCTTCGTAGTCGAACCAGACGAGGGCAAGTCGATCTGGCTCGCGGGCATAGGAGTCGACTTCAAGATCTGGGGCGAGGAGACCGGAAACCAGTTTTCGATCGTCGAGCACCCCATCGAGCCGGGCCGTCTCATACCGCCACACGTTCACAGCCGCGAGGACGAGTTCTCGTACGTCCTGCAGGGCAGGGTCGGCGCACGAGTGGGCGACGAGGAGGCCACGGCAGGTCCAGGCTCGTACATCCTCAAACCGCGAGGGATCCCGCATACCTTCTGGAACGCTGGACCGGAACCGGCGAGGATCCTGGAAATCATCTCGCCCGCAGGCTTCGAGCGGTTCTTCGACGCGCTGGGCACGGTCAGCGAGACGGCCTCTGATCCTGCCGAGTTCCTCCAGCGCCGGGCCGAGCTAGGCGAGCAGTACGGTCTCGGGTTCTCCGACGAGTGGGTCGCCGAACTCACCAACAGGTACCAGCTCAAGCTCCTCGGTGAGTAACTACACCAGCTCTCCCACGCACACTGATCAGACGCGCACAGCCAAACCGAGGCAAGCGGTGTCAAGCATCAGGTGAGACCACTGCGTGAACCGTTCCGGGTTTGATCGAGACTCTACGTTGTGACTGACCTGGGGTTTCTTGGTTTCGCGGTAGTAGTTGAGCTCGTATTCGACGGGCGGGATGTGCCCGATCTCACCGTGGAGTCTGCGGTGGCAGTACCAGTCGACCCACTCCGCGGTGGCCAGCTCGACCTGGGAGAGCGTCTTCCACGGGCGGCCGGGCTTGATCAGCTCGGTCTTGAACAGGCCGATCGTGGACTCCATCAGGGCATTGTCGTAGGCATCGCCGACCGAGCCGATCGACGCCGCGATGCCTGCCTGCTGGAGGTGTTCGGCCAGCGCGAACGATGTGTACTGCGCCCCGGCATCCGAGTGATGTATCAACTCGCCTTGCTGGAAGGGGTGTTGATCCCGGTCGCGTTGCCACAGGGCCATGTCGAGAGCGTCCAGGACGAGCCGGGTCTCCTTGGTCGTGGCGGCGGACCACCCGACGATGCGGCGGGAGAAGGTGTCCACCGCGAACGCGACGTAGACGACTCCTGACCAGGTCTTCACGTGCGTGAAGTCGGCCACCCAGCAGCGGTTGGGGGCCGAGGCGACGAAGTCGCGGTCCACCAGGTCCGGGGCCCGCTCCGCGCCGGCCTCCGGGACCCTGGTGATCACCCGCTTGCCGCGGACCGCGCCAGCGATCCCGAGCTCGCGCATCAGGCGCTCGACGGTGCACCGGGCGACCGGATGGTTCTGCCGGTTCAGCTCGCGCCAGACCTTCCGGGCCCCGTAGACACGGAAGTTGTCCTCGAAGACCTCGTGGATCAGCTCCTTGAGATCGGCGTCCCGCAGCGACCGGGCCGAGGGCGCAGCCTGCCGCTTCTTGAACGCGTAGTAGGTGGAGGGGGCGATCTTGCAGTCGTGCGCGGTGAGCACCCGGCAGATCGGCTCGACGCCGCCGAAGCGGTCCCGGTACTCGTCGATGAAGCTCACGAGCGTGTCTGTGGCCGGTCGAGCTCGGCCGCGAAGAAACTTGCCGCGGCCTTCAAGATCTCGTTGGCCCGCTTCAGTTCGGCGGACTCCTTCTTCAGCCGCTTCAGCTCGGCGGACTCCTCCGTCGTGGTGCCCGCCCGGGCACCGGAGGCGATCTGGTCCTGCCGCACCCACTTGCGCAGCGTCTCGGTCGTGCCGATGCCGAGCTTCGACGCGACGGCCTTCATCGCGGCCCCACTCGGTGTCGTAATCCGGACGGACCTCGGTGAACATGCGAACTGCTCGTTTGCGCAGCTCAAGCGGGTAAGGGGAAGGACGTGCCATGACTCGATCCTCTCAAACGATCGAGTCCCTATCGAACCCGGAGCGGTTCACTTCCGAAGCGGCGCCGGCTACCTGCCGATCCGCAAGGGTGATCCGCCAATGGCCGAGGTCATCTGTGATGAAAGGCTGGCCGGCCTTGTGGTCGCGAGGATGCTTGCCGCAGGGGTGGCAGTCGTAGCCGATATCCGAGACTGTCAAGCCACCAGCTGATGTCTGACATCAGCAGCTGACACCAACAGCGGCGAACCGGGCCGGACGAAAGCGGCTTTCAGCGGTCGCCACACCCCTGCCAAGCGAGGATCCCTCCCACCTCTGGGAGGTCCGTGATCGACCTGATAAGGATGAGGCCAAACCTCAAGGCCTTGACCTCGTACGGGCGCCGTCCTCACTGTGCGACGGCGCCCATCACCTTGACTGGGTCATCGAGACTCCAACCATCGACCCCACGTGATTTCAGTCCACGGGCCAGTGGTCTCGTCTTTAGGAATCCAGAGCAGTGGTTGTCCCGTACGGCAGCGCTCGTCCGCTCCTTCTTCCCAGGGGAACCGCCCGGCCTTGTCGGGCCAGAACAGCTGTGTGACTGGCAGTGGCGGGGTCTGGTAGAAGTCGATTCCTGCGCCGAAGAAGTCGTGGTACCAGCTGGGATGCACGGGCCGGACGGCCACGTCGTAGCCGTTGAGGACGTCTCCTCGGCGCTGGTCCGGCTCGAGTGGGTTGCCGTCCCGTATCGCTGCCCCAGCGGCGTTCGCCACACGCATCGCGGTCTGCGATGGCAGACCGAACACGCTCACCTCGGGACTACGCAGTGTGTGCCAGAGCCCGATGGAGTAGCCCCAATCGCCGGGGGCGTCACCGCCAGCCACGCCCATGACGTGCCAGCCGAAGTCCGCGACACTCTTGGCTATGCGGCTATCGCGCTCCTCCGACACGGGGCCGCCCCATTCCGTGGGGGCGCAGAGGAGGCAAAAACAAGGGGCTTCGTCCATCCGAGGAGAGTAGTCCTGCTCGCACACGAGCAGTCTCTTGGGTTGGCGTACAGCAACGAAATACCGCAACCTCAACCGCCGCCCCCCACCGTTGGCGTCGGTCCGGGGCCGTGAAGCGACCGGAATGACTGTCGCTGACCGATCCACATAGAGCTACGGATCAGAAGTTCCCCGTGTTACACCCGTGCCAGATCCAGCGGGGAGCCACGGGGAACTGCGGTAGCCGGCGGGTAGCTGACCACGTGTCTGCCTATCTGGACGTCTCGCAGGTCAGAGCCACACTCGCCTCACCTCGCTCCTAAAGCGGTTGTCGTGGGCCTCTCGTCCGTCGCAGCGACCGTAGAGGAAGCCAGGACGGGGCGCCAACCTCTTCAAGGCCGGGTTACTCCGGCCACTCCTGAGCGTTGCGGGCTCCACCAAGGCAATCAGGAACCGAGCGGATTCACGTTGCCGCGTGAAGCCGAACCGAGATCGGCGCTCCCAGCGAGCGCCGATCTTGCTTACAGCTGTCGCGGTCCCATTCCGGGTCGATGACGTGACCCGCCAGGCCACTGCGACAGAGGACGTACGCCTGAGCGCGATACTTGGCTCCTGAGTGCACTACCTGGCCCCGTTTGGGCATGCTGCTGGCCCGCCCGACTGCGCAGGTCAACCGCCGGACGAGCGCTTCGACGGCGGCGGGTGTCCGGCGAAGGGTTGTGCGGGCAACGGAGGCAATTCCGTAACCCCCTGACGAACTCTTGATCACGCAGCCTCCCCCTGCGCCCCGCCTGATCTTTGAGGCCGGACACAATGAGTCCACCATCTACTTGCGGCACGGGGGTGTTTCTTCCTCGGGCCCGGCACTCAGAGGATCGACCTGTGTTTCATCGCCGGACAGCGCCCCTGACTCTGCTGCTCTTGGGACTGATGCTCTCCGCATGCTCCTCGAGCGAGCCCGCATCACCGAAGAGCGGCCCACAGGCAGTGCGCCATCGGCTGGCTGCGGCCGACGACGCACCGTACTCGGCTGCGCTCACAGCCATCACGCAGTCGGGGCACAGACGACTCCAGCTCATGGAGGGGCGAGTTAACCTCAACGCGCCATTCACAGGGCGCGCGACAGACACAACCGAGACGTACACCGAAGACGTCGTGATCACCCTGCAGAAGGTGTACCGGCGCGCCAGCGGAACTAACGAGGCATGGCAGGAGTTTCCTGCGTCGGCAGCCAAGGGTGGTATACCCGCGGACCGGCTCCCGCAGTACGTGCGGCTCATGCTCGCTCACAGCGCCTCCGTGCACCAGGAGAGCGAGCCCCTGCGCGTATCGGCCCGCCTCACCCCGAAGGACATCGAAAAGGTGGACAAGACCGTCGGACGCAACCTGCGCCCCGCGACAAAAGTCGACGCCGAGGCATGGATCAACGACGACGGCCGAGTCGTGCGCGTACACCAGAAGATCCACTTCGCTTCCGACCCCGACATCGAGGCGACGCTCACGCTCACGGACTTCAAGAGCGCCATGGCGGTAAACGCGCCCGTTACGTCCTGAGTATCAGCCAGGCCACTAGTAGTGCTTCGTTAGGTCTTCTGGTTGATGCTGATCAAGAGCATGTTGGGTCTTGTGGATGCACATGAAGTGAACCGATTACGGGCGGCGTT
>NZ_JBVKBY010000036.1:0-5944 GCF_055656945.1 Streptomyces sp. NPDC111606 | reverse complement strand
GCCGGCCGACGCATCGGCAACAAGGCACGAGCGGCCGGTTGGTCTGTGAGTCAGACCGGCCGGAAGAGCGCTTGCAGATCCTCGCAGTTGGTCTGGGGCCGGTAGATGCGGGTCAGTTTGCCGGTGGCGCCGATCCGGTCGAGGGCTTGTTTCCAGGCCAGGCCCTTGCGGTAGGCCCAGGCGTTGTCGGTGAGCACACGCTCGATGCGGGTGATGCCGTGCGCGTGGAAGAACGCGGACGCGCGAGTGAGGAAGCCCGCGCAGGTGGCGACCTTCTCGTCGGGGTGGATCTCGCTGTAGGCGAGGCGGGAGTGGTCGTCGACGGCGGAATGGATGTAGTCGAACCCCATTCCGCCGCGGGTGGCCCGGCCGGCCTGGCGGCCCAGCGTCTTGTGACCGCCGCCGTCGGGGATGCGGCCGAGTTTTTTGACGTCGCTGTGGACGAGTTCGGCGGGCCGGTCGCGTTCGTAGCGGCGGATGACCTGCCCGGTGGACCGGTCCATGAACGCCAGCCGGTTCAGGCCGTGACGGGCCAGGATGCGGTGCACGGTCGAGGCGGGCAGGCCCAGGATCGGGCCGAGGCGGGCGGGACCGAGTTTGCGGTCTTGGCGCAGTCGGCACACCCGGGCTTCCACTGCCGCCGCCGTGCGGTGCGGTGTCGTCATCGGCCGGCTGGAGCGGTCGTGCAGCCCCTGCTCGCCCTCGGCCCGCCAGCGGCGGACCCACTTATGGGCCGTGACTCGCGAGATGCCCATCTCGGCTGCGACATGGGCGACCGGGCAACCGGCGCAGACACGTTCGACGAGCAGCCGCCTGCCGTGAACGGTCAGCCGGGCATTACGGTGGGACACGAAGACCTCCGTGCGGTGCAGTCCTAGACAGCTCCACCACACCGGAGGTCTTCGCCATGATCAAGCCTGGTCGGCGTTAACAACGCTCGTGATCAATACAACTAGCTCCCACCCGAGGTTGCTCTGCTCGCGTTCCGGTACGGCCTGTCTGAGGCAACCAAGCTCACGGAGCATCGGCGGATTCTTCCCAGGCGGGCCAGCCGATGCAGAAAGGCGCGCCAGGTTCATGCCAGGCAAAGGGCATCTGGTGGGCTCGCGCGAACAGAGGATGAGTGCGCAGTTCGATGCCCACCAGGCCCCACGTGGTCAGCCCATCGCGCAACCGACCCAGTGCCGGAAGAGGGCAACCGCCAAGACCTGTGGATTGATGTTGTGTCAGCCGCGGTCTCGATGGGCGGCGTGACTGATTACTACTCCTTTCCTCGTTCGAGGTCCGCGCAAAGCGGCGTCCGAATGAGGACACCGTGGCTGCCCGTGAAGACGTCGCCCGACCCGGTCCGTTTTCTTCGACTCACCCGTACGGTCAGTTGGCCGAGTTGGACAGATCGTCGGCCGGCTGCTGGTCAGTCAGCAGGCAGACCGAACCAGCGCAGGAGTACGGGTCGTGCGTCGTCGGGGGCGTCTTCGGGCCCGCGGGCATAGCGCGCGAGCAGGGCCAGATAGTCGTCATGGAACGCGTCCAGCTCTGCCTTCGTGAGGTGGATGAGGCTGCGTGAACCCCGCATCCAGCCTTCGGACTCCGCCTGTCCGGCGGTGAACTGCCGGGCGAGCTCGACGTCCTCCTCCATCCTCATCCGGTCCAGCTCGGCCGACATGGCGCGCTCGGCCTCCGTCAGTTCACCCTGCGGCGGTCTGCGGATGTCGAGGCCGCGCACCCCGCGCCACCAGCGCTCACGCCCGGTGGAGCGCTCAGGGATGTCCTCGATGAGGCCGCTGCGCTCCAGCATGCGCAGGTGGTAGCTGAGCGTCCCGGTGTTTTCGCCGAGGGCGGCGGCCAGCGTGGTTGAGGTGGCCGGGCCCGCCGCGCCGAGGTGGCGCAGGATGCGCAGGCGCAGAGGGTGTGAGAGGGCCTTGAGCACGTCGGGGCTGTCGACTGTGCGCCGTCCTGCGGCTTCCGCTCTGTGCTCTTTCGTCATAGCGGCAGTCTATCCAGACAGCAGCGATTTCTCTGCAGACCTTCCTCTGCAGAGAAACCTCTGCAATGCTGTGGTCCATGACGCCCAACCGAGTGACCTTGAATCGCACAGTCCACCGCTTCACAAGTGCTGCCGCAGGAGCCCTACTTACCGGACTCGCCCTGGGCGCCACACCCGCGCATGGAGCTGAACGGGCCGCGGATCTGTCCAAGTTCGACTTCTCCGCCTGCCCGACCGTCCATGAGCTGCCCACGCGTGCGGACCCCGGGACCTGGCGCTGCGAGGTCATGCACGCCACGGGGCATCTGCGCATGGGCGCCGTCGACGAGCCTCTCACCGAACCCATGAAGATCACCTTTGCGGAAGGCCGAGTGGACGGTGAATTCCGCCAGGTTTTCGGGGAGATGACCGCTGCGCCGATCCGGTTCGGAGACACCCCGTTGACCCTGACTCCGCAGTACGGCGGCTACTCGGACTTCCTGTCCGACGACACCCGACGCGGCGAGTTCGACATCAAGTTCGCCATCGCCTGGGCGCACGGGCTGCTGGCCCTGCCATCATCGGACTGCTCGGTGGGCAGCGATGAGGACGCCATCCACCTAGTACTCAAGGACACCGATCCCACCCGGGTGATATCCAAGGAACCGCTGGTCGTCGCCTTCGGCGCCCAGGACGCGGAGTTCGCCACCCCGGGCACTCATGGCTGCGGCCCCCTCGGCCGCCCGCTCGACCGGGCCCTGGGCCTGCCGTCCGCGGCGGGAGCGAACGTTTTCGACATGGATGTCACGGTGGCCATCCGGCCCTACATCCAGGCATGAACAAAGACCGTCACGGCTACCCGCGACTCTGCGCGGCCATCGTCGACCGGCTGACCTTCAACGGCGCCATCATCCAGACCGGCACCGAGTCATACCGTCTCGCCCACACCAAGGCCCAGGCTGAACGCGCCGCTGGGTGAACCAGGAGGGCCGCACGTAGTTCTGTTGCGGGACCACTGCAGCAACCGGACTGTGTCTGAAGAGCCGCAAGCTCAGTCCGAGCAGTCCTCGCGTCACCGCAGAGGAGCCGATGTCAGCCGTTGTCGTTGTCGGTGCGGGAATCGTCGGCTCCTCGGTGGCCTACCACTTGGCACGCCGGGGAGTACCTGTGACCTTGCTCGGCCAGGGGACGTCACCGGCCACGGGAGTGACGGGAGACTCCTTCTCCTGGATCGGGGACGCCGGAGGGGACTGGCCGGGCGGAGCCGGGACCTCCGCGAATCCGTCCTGACGGACTACCCGCGGCCGGAGACCGAACTGTCTGAAGTCGCCGTCCGCTGGACCGGCTCGCTGACCTGCACCGATGCTCCGTTTCACGCCGGGCAGGACACACAGCCGGGGCCTGGCCGGTACTTGATCGGGCGAAACGACATCACGGCACTGGAGCCTCACCTCCGAAACTCTCCCCAGCAGGCCATTCACACCCCCAGCGACGCAGCTGTTGATCCAACGGCGATGACCGAAGCGCTGGTGAACGCCGCCGGCGCGCACGGAGCGAAAGTGATTTACGAAGCGGCGGTGCGGTCCCTCAAGCTGGCGGGCTCACGTGTCGAGGGAGTGCTGTCCTCAGTCGGTTTCCACCCTGTCACCAGATCTCTGGCTCCCTGCCATTGGATACACGTCGGCCGCTGCCCGCCAGAGGCCAAGAATTCCTTGACAGCCTGACGAACGAGACTGATGGGGATCTCTGACCGATCAGCGAATTCATTTCCCGTTCCCCACAATGAAGTAGGAAATACTTCCTCGCCCTTCCGCGTCACCGAGCGAAACAAGATTCCCCGTTTCATCCATGAAGCCGAGAACGCCGACTTGCAGTTCCTTGTCCACGCCAACCAGGAATTCACGGTCCGGGAATCCCGAGGCAAGGAGTGGGCGATCCAAGGAGTGCAGCTCGGCCGTGTTCTCAGAATCGGGACCACCGAGAAGGTCATCGATGAAAGAATCGACGTCACCGGACGTGAGGATCGGTCGCCCATCCGCATGCTCTGTCCGGTAGTAAACTTCCGCACGCCCCTGCTTCATTTTGCGCCCCCATAGGGTGCCCTCAGCCGAGGAGCACGACGAGCAGTACAAAAGCACGTTGCCCCACACCTAGAAGGAAATGCGCCCCATGAAATACACCGTCTCCATCGAGATCGCCCTGCCGCGGGAGAACGTGGTCCAACTGCTCGCCGACCCGGCACACCTGCCGAAATGGCTGCGGGGTCTGGTGCTGCACGAGCCGCTGAGCGGGGAACACGGGCAGGTCGGTACCAAGTCGCGGGTCGTGATGCAGATGGGCCAGCGGAAGATCGAGTGCACCGAGACCATCACGCGCCGGGAACCGGCAGACCTGCGCGAGATCCCGAAAACGGGCGTCGTTCACTTCGACCGCGAGATCGTCGGCGAGGGCCTGTGGAGCGCCGTGCGCGACCGGCTGACCGAAGCCGGTCCGGCATCGACGCTCTGGGAGAGCGAGAACGAATACCGGTTCAGCGGCTTTCTGATGAAGCTGGTGGGACTTCTGATGCCCGGCGCCTTCCGCAAGCAGTCGCAACAGCACATGCAGGACTTCAAGGCGTTCGCCGAGCAGGGAAAGGACGTCCGCGAAGCGACGGCCTGATCTGCCTTAACTGGTCAGGCGTCTGACGGCTGGCGTGTTGATCTTCCATTCGTCCGTAGTCGTTATCTGCGCCAAGGCTTCAGAACCGTCCGACGCCCCGTCACCCGCGGCCGACCACCAAGACCGATCAAGGCCTAGCGCCGGTTTTCGACCCGATGTTCCTCAGCCCCCTCTGCGCAACCGGTCGAGGATCGTGCGCAGTCGGTCAGCGCCATGCGACGCGGGAACGCCGCGCCTGCGGGGCGTCAGGAGTCGTGCAGGGTGCGGTGGGGTGTGTGGCCGTAGGACTCGCGGTAGAGGGCAGCGAAGACGTGAGTGTCTGCATGCGCCGCCTGTCATTCGCCACGGGTCGTCCCACCCTCGCAGGCCATGCCGGTCCGGTGCCTCGTACTCACGTTCCGGCCCGGGCGGGCGCCCGGGTCTGTTCGTTTTCCGGATGGCCGGCCGTGATGTCGTTCGCTGCGCGGCTGGTGGCGGCTCCCCGCAGCGGCGCAGGGTGGAACGGATCGGTGCGCGTCGACCACGGACCACCGCTCGGCAGGCACGGGAAGGCGGAGCGGCTGTACATGACGGAGCACAGGGACCTGCTCGACAGGATCGCGGCGCTGCAGCGCGAAGTCGAGCAGCTGCGCCATGCCGTGGTCTCGCACGCCGTCGTCGACCAGGCCATCGGTCTGCTCCGGGCGGTGCACCGCCTGGACGGTCAGGCGAGTTGGGACGTGCTGCAGCAGGTCTCCCAGAGCACCAACGTCAAGCTGCGGGAGGTAGCGGCGGACGTCCTGCGGTGGGTCGACTCCGGGCGGCTGCCGGACAGGATCGGCCCCGCCCTGCAGGAGGCGGTGACCGCCGCCGGTGGGGCCCGGCCCGGGCCCGTCCCCGCCCACTGCAATCACCCGGACCCGGCTCCGGCCGAGGGCCTGCACGCGCCGCACACGGCGCCCGAGCCGACCTGCGTCAGCACCGACGGGCAGCCCGGCTAAGCCCTGCTCGGCCAATCAAGTTCGCAGCCAGATGACGGGGTGACTGAAGGCGCAGCCAGGGCTATATCCTGCGCGTCAGCGCCGTTCCTGCGGGTACATCGCAGACTCCTCGCCCGGTGCCAGCCCTTCGATGGCGCCCAAGGCCTCCCGGCTGTCCCGGCCTCAGCACAAGGCCCGCCGCGAGTACGACAACCCCGCGTCAGCACCCTTGGCACAGCCGGACCTTGATCCGGGGCAGCCCACTACTGACGTTGTTGCCGTGATGTCGTCAAGGTGAGGCCGGTTTCGGCAAGGCATCCGTCGATGAGGTTGCTGCGGTACTGGATCTGGCGGAGAC
>NZ_JBVKBY010000035.1:0-7976 GCF_055656945.1 Streptomyces sp. NPDC111606 | reverse complement strand
CCCACCACAAACCGCTCAATCTGCGCCCCCGCCAGATTCACCAACCCCGCATGCGACACCACCACACCCTTCGGCCGCCCCGTCGAACCAGACGTGTAGATGATGTATGCGAGCTGGTCAGGAGCGATGTCCGGCAGCTTGCACGGGTCGCCGTCCAGCTCGTCGAGGAGGACCGTCTCCACGGCGGTGGACAACCGGCCGACGGTCTCGGGCGCGACCAACACCAGTTCGGCATCGCTGTCGGCGACCATGTAAGCCAGCCGGTCGGCGGGGTATTCGGGATCCATGGGCACATACGCCCCGCCGGCCTTCCACACGGCCAGGATCGCGACGATCGCATCTATCCCGCGCGGCAGGCACAAGCCCACCCGCGATTCCCGGCCCACACCCCGCGCCACCAAGCCACGCGCGAGCGCGTCGGAGCGCGCATCCACCTCCGCATACGACAACGCCCGTTCCTCGGAGCACAGCGCGGCTGCCTCCGGCGTCCTTGCCACCCATCCCCGGAACAGCTCCAGCACCGTCGAGGCATCGACCTCGCTCACGGTGGCGTTCCACCCCTCGATGATCGCGGCCTTCTCTGCCTCGTCCAGCACCGCAATGCCGCTCAGCCGCAGCTCAGGGTCGGCCGCGACCTGCTCAAGCACCCGCACCAACCGCTCGGCCAGCCGACGGACCGTCCCCTCGTCGAACAGGTCGGCCGCGTAGAGGATGCCGCCGCGCAACCCACCGGCAGCACCGTCATCCAACCGGCACTCGCTCAGCGTCAGGGAGAGATCGAACCGGGCCGGCGGGTCCTCCGCCGGCGGAATCTGCTCGACCGCGAGCCCTTCCAGGTCCCACCGGGCTTCCGGCACGTTCTGCAGTGCCAGCATCACCTGGAACAGCGGGTTACGCGCCGCCGATCGCGCCACACCCAGCTCGTCGACGAGCCGCTCGAAGGGCACGTCCTGGTGCGCGTACGCCGACAGGTCGGACTCCCGGACACGGGCCAGCAGATCACGGAACGAGGGATCACCGGAAGCATCGGACCGCAGGACCAGGGTGTTGACGAAGAACCCGGCCAGCTCCTCCAGTTGCGCATCCGACCGGCCCGCCACCGGCGTGCCGACGCACAGGTCCTCCCCCGCTCCCATCCGGGCCAGCAACACCGCCAACGCGGCGTGCACGACCATGAACATCGTCGCCCCACCCCGCGAAGCCAGCTCCACCAACCGGGCATGCGTCTGCGCATCCACCCCGACCGGCACCGACCCACTACGGAACGACGGCACCCCCGGACGCGAACGATCAAACGGCAGAACTGTCTCCTGCGGCGCGCCCTCCAAACTCCCCCGCCAAAACGCGGTCTGCCCCGCCGCGGCGCTGTCCGGGTCGTCCAGTGCGCCCAACACCTCCCGCTGCCACAACGCGTAATCCGCGTACTGGACAGGGAGCGGCTCCCACCCCGGCTCGGCACCCGCCAGGCGGGCGCGGTAAGCGGTCTGGAGATCGCGGGCCAGCACGCCCATCGACCAGGCGTCCGTGGCGATGTGATGCGCCACCAACAACAGAACCCACTCCGCGTCGGAAACCCCCAGCAGAGTGGTCCGCCACGGCAGCTCAACCGCCAGATCGAAACCACGCCCGGCCTCGTCCTGCACGACCTCACGCCAGCGCTCGCCGGCCTCGATCACCCGGAGGCGGGGACGCCCGTCGGCCTGCTCGCGGATCTCCTGATACGGCACACCCTCCACGTCAGGGAAGACCGTGCGCAGACTCTCGTGCCGATCCGCCACATCACCCAACGCGGCCTGCAGCGCCTTGATGTCGAGACGGCCGGTCAGCCGCAGGGCGAAGGGAATGTTGTAGGCACCAGCGCCGTCGGCCTCGGCTCCGTCCATGCGGTTGAGGAACCACATCCGCTGCTGAGCGAACGACAACGGCACCCGCTCCGGACGCTCCCGCCGCCCCAGCACCACCACACCCGACGACGCCCCAGCACCCTCCACCAGCCGCGCGATCCCCGCCACCGTCGGCTCCGCGAACACCTCACGCACACCGACCGACACCTCCAGCACCGACCGAATCCGCGCGATCAACCGCATCACCAGCAGCGAATCACCACCCAGCTCGAAGAAACCCTCCTCCGCACCCACCCCCTCCACGCCCAACACCTCAGCGAACAGGGCGGAAAGCGCCTCCTCGGCCGGAGTCGACGGCGCGCGCCCACCGCTCGCCGCAAAATCCGGTACCGGCAGAGCCTCACGATCAACCTTGCCGTTCACCGTCAACGGGAACGCATCCAGCACCACCACCACCGACGGCACCATGTACTCCGGCACCCGGGCAGCGACAAACACCTGCAACTCACCGGCGTCCACATCACCAACCACGTACCCGACCAGACGGCCATCCCGGACCTGTGCCACGGCCCGCTCGACCTGCGGATGCGCCGCCAGGACCGCCTCGACCTCGCCGAGTTCGACACGGAAGCCGCGGATCTTCACCTGCTCATCCACACGCCCCACGAAGGCCAGCTGGCCGTCCGCCGTCCAGCGCACCAGGTCCCCGGTGCGATACATCCGCCTGCCCTCACCGAACGGGCACGCGACGAACCGTTCCGCCGTCAGATCCGGGCGGTTGACGTACCCACGGGCCAGACCATCGCCCGCGACGTAGAGCTCGCCAGTCACACCGACGGGGACGGGCCGCAGATACGCATCCAGCGCATAGGTACGGACGTTGGGCAGCGGAGAGCCGATGGCGGGCGCGGCGTCCTCGCCGGTGATGCCTTCCTCCAGCAGGATGGCCGTGGTGATGACGGTGGCCTCGGTGGGGCCGTAGGTGTTCCACACCCGCGCGCCCTCACGCCACTTCGCCGCCAGACCGGCCTCCAGGCGCTCCGCACCCAGCACCCAGTTCCCGATCCCGGACACCACCTCCGGCTCCAGCGCGCCGAGCAACGACGGCACCACGCTCGCGACCTCGACACCGGCCGCCTCGACCATGCGCGCCAAGGCAGCCGCGTCCAAACGTTCCTCCGCCGAGGCGATCGCCAACGTGCCCCCGGCCGCCAGCGTCACCGCCACGTCCAGCACCGCCGCGTCAAAACTGAACGAGGCGAACTGCAACGCCGTCCCGCCCGGCTCGACACCCAGGACCGGACGCATCGCCGACGCCAGATTCGCCACCGAGGCATGGGCCACGGCCACACCCTTCGGCCGCCCCGTCGAACCCGACGTATAGATGACGTAGGCGAGCTGGCCAGCCACAACCGCCGGCAGCACACCCAGGTCACTCTCCAGCCCGTCCAGCAGGACCGTCTCCACATCTGCGGACAAGCAGCCGACGGTCTCACCCGTCACCAGCACCAGCTCGGTACCACTGTCGGCGACCATGAACACCAGCCGATCCGATGGATACTCGGGGTCCAGCGGCACGTACGCCCCGCCGGCCTTCCACACGGCCAGGATCGCCACGACCATCTCGGCCCCCCGCGGCAGGCACAGACCCACCCGCGACTCTCGGCCCACACCCCGCGCCACCAACCCCCGCGCGAGCGCATCGGAGCGCGCATCCACCTCCGCATACGACAACACCCGGCCCTCAGACCACAGCGCCACCGCCTCCGGCGTCTCCACGGCCCAGGCGTGGAACCGCTCCAGCACCGAGCCGGGCTCAAGCGGCTGGTCCGTAGCGTTCCACTCCTCCACGACCGACGCCCGCTCGGCCACGTCCACCAGATCGAGGCCACTCAGCCGCAGCTCCGGATCGGCCGCGACCTGCTCCAGCACCCGCACCAACCGCTCAGCCAGCCCACGCACCGTCCCCTCGTCGAACAGGTCGGCCGCGAACAGAATCCCGCCGTCCAAACCGGCCGGGGCGCCGCTGTCAGACCACCGCTCGCTGAGGCCCACCGACAGGTCGAACCGGGCGGGCGCTACCTCCGGCGGTACCTGTTCGACCGCAAGCCCTTCCAGGTCCCACCGGGCTTCCGGCACGTTCTGCAGCGCCAGCATCACCTGGAACAGCGGGTTACGCGCCGCCGATCGCGCCGGATTCAGCTCATCGACCAGCCGCTCGAACGGCACATCCTGATTCTCATACGCCGACAGGTCGGACTCACGGACACGCGCCAGCAGGTCACAGAACGAGGGGTCACCGGAAGCATCGGATCGCAGGACGAGGGTGTTGACGAAGAAGCCGGCCAGCTCCTCCAACTGCGCATCCGACCGGCCCGCCACCGGGGTTCCGACGCAGAGGTCCTCCCCCGCCCCCATCCGCGCCAGCAACACCGCCAACGCGGCGTGCACGACCATGAACATCGTCGCCCCGCCCCGCACGGCCAGCTCCACCAACCGGGCATGCGTCTCCGCATCCACCCCGACCGCAACCGAGTCACTGCGGAACGAGGGCACCGCCGGACGCGAACGGTCGAAGGGCAAAGCTGTCTCCTGCGGCACCCCCTCCAACGCTCGCCGCCAGTACTCGACCTGCCCGGCACCCGTGCCGGCCCCGTCGTCGTCCAGCTCGCCCAATGCCTCCCGCTGCCACAACGCGTAATCCGCGTACTGAACCGGCAACGGCGCCCACCCGGGGATCCGACCGGAAAGCCGCGCACCATAGGCAACCCGGAGGTCATTCGCCAGCACGCCCATCGACCAAGCGTCGGTGGCAATGTGATGCGCCACCAACAACAGAACCCACTCCGCGTCCGAGACCCTCAGCAGAGTGGCCCGCCACGGCAGGTCGGCACCAACGTCGAAGCCACGCCCGACCTCCTCGTGCATGACCTCACGCCACCGCTCGCCGGCCTCAACCACCACCAGCTCCGGACGACTGCCCGCACCCTCCAACACCTGCTGGTAAGGCACGCCCTCCACATCGGGGAAGACCGTGCGCAGACTCTCGTGCCGATCGGCCACATCACCCAACGCGGCCTCGAGCGCAGCCACATCCAACTGCCCGCTCAGACGCAACACCAGCGGCAAGTTGTAGACAGCGCTCGGGCTCTCCACATCCGCCTCTTCCATGCGGTTGAGGAACCACATCCGCTGCTGAGCGAACGACAACGGCACCCGCTCCGGACGCTCCCGCCGCCCCAGCACCACCACACCCGACGACGCCCCAGCACCCTCCACCAGCCGCGCGATCCCCGCCACCGTCGGCTCCGCGAACACCTCACGCACACCGACCGACACCTCCAGCACCGACCGGATCCGCGCGATCAACCGCATCACCTTCAGTGAATCGCCGCCCAGCTCGAAGAAGCTCTCCTCCGCACCGACCACGTCCGCTTCCAGATCCAGCACCTCGGCGAACAGGGTGCACAGTGCTTCCTCGGTCGGAGTCGACGGCGCACGGCCACCGCTCGCCGCGAGGTCGGGGGCGGGGAGGGCGGCCCGGTCGATCTTGCCGTTCACGGTCAACGGGAACGCGTCGAGAACGACGACCGCCGACGGGACCATGTAGTCCGGGAGCCGGGCAGCGACAAACACCTGCAACTCACCGGCGTCCACATCACCGACCGTGTAGCCGACCAGACGGCCATCCCGAACCAACACCACGGCCTGCTCAACCTGCGGATGCGCCGCCAGAGCCGCCTCGACCTCGCCGAGTTCGACACGGAAGCCGCGGATCTTCACCTGCTCATCCCCGCGTCCGACGAAGGCCAGCTGGCCGTCCGCCGTCCAGCGCACCAGGTCCCCGGTGCGATACATCCGCCTGCCCTCACCGAACGGGCACGCGACGAACCGTTCCGCCGTCAGATCCGGGCGGTTGACAAAGCCCCGAGCCAGGCCTGAACCGGCCACGTACAGCTCACCCGTCACACCGACGGGGACGGGCCGCAGATACGCATCCAGCACATAGGTACGGACGTTGGGCAGCGGAGAACCAATCGAGGGCGCGGCATCCTCACTCGTGATGCCCTCCTCCAGCAACACCGCCGTGGTGATGACGGTCGCCTCGGTCGGCCCGTAGGTGTTCCACACCCGCGCACCCTCACGCCACCTCGCCGCCAGACCGGCCTCCAAGCGCTCCGCACCCAGCACCCAGTTCCCGACCCCGGACACCACCTCCGGCTCCAGCACGCCCAGCAGCGACGGGACGACGCTCGCCACCCCGACCCCGGCCGCTTCGAGCATTTCGGCCAGGGCAGAGGGGTCCAGCCGCTCGTCGGACGAGGCGATCGCCAGCGTGCCACCCGCGGCCAGCGTGACCGCGACGTCCAGGACGGATGCGTCAAAGCTGAACGACGCGAACTGCAGCGCCGTCACCTCGGGGCCGGTGCCCAGGACGGGACGCATGGCCGACGCCAGGTTCGCCACCGAACCATGGGCCACGGCCACGCCCTTCGGCCGCCCCGTCGACCCCGACGTATAGATCACATACGCCAAATCATCGAATGCGCCAGGCACATCAACCGGTTCACCGGACTCGATCGCAAGCTCGTCCAGGAGGACGGTGTCACCACCCAGCGAGCCCGCTGTCTTCTCCGCGACGAGCACCAGCTCGGCGCCACTGTCGGCGACCATGTAAGCCAGCCGGTCGGAGGGGTACTCCGGATCCAGCGGCACATACGCCCCACCGGCCTTCCACACCGAAAGGATCGCGATCACCATCTCGGCGCCACGCGGCAGGCACAGACCCACCCGCGACTCCCGACCCACACCCCGCGCCACCAACCCCCGCGCCCACACATCCGAACGCGCATCCACGTCTGCATACGACAGCGCCCGGCCCTCGGACCACAGCGCCACCGCCTCCGGCGTACACACCGCCCACTCCCGGAACCGCTCCAGCACCGTCGAGGCATCGACCTCGCTCACGGTGGCGTTCCACTCCTCCACGACCGACGCCCGCTCGGCCACGTCCAGCAGATCGAGGCCACTCAGCCGCAGCTCCGGATCGGCCGCGACCTGCTCAAGCACCCGCACCAACCGCTCAGCCAGCCCACGCACCGTCCCCTCGTCGAACAGATCCGCGGCGTAAAGGATCCCGCCGCCCAGCCCGGCCGGAGCGCCACCGTCGGACCACCGCTCGCTGAGGTCAACCGACAGGTCGAACCGGGCTGCGGGGTCCTCGGCCGGCGGGACCTGCTCCACCCACAGCCCCTGCAGTTCCCACCGTCCTTTCGGCACGTTCTGCAGCGCCAGCATCACCTGGAACAGCGGGTTACGCGCCGCCGATCGCGCCGGATTCAGCTCATCGACCAGCCGCTCGAACGGCACATCCTGATTCGCATACGCCGACAGATCCGACTCACGCACCCTGCGCAACACCTCGGCGAACGACGGATCCCCCGCCACGTCCGACCGCAGTACAAGGGTGTTGACGAAGAAGCCGGCCAGCTCCTCCAGTTGCGCATCCGACCGCCCGGCAACCGGCGTGCCGACGCAGACGTCCTCCCCCGCACCCATCCGCGCCAGCAGCACCACCAACGCGGCGTGCACGACCATGAACATCGTCGCCCCGCCCCGCACGGCCAGCTCCACCAACCGGGCATGCGTCTCCGCATCCACCCCGACCGCAACCGACCCACTACGGAACGACGGCACCGCCGGACGCGGACGATCAAATGGCAGCACCGTCTCCTGCGGCACCTCCGCCAACGCTCGCCGCCAGTAAGCGATCTGTTCCGCCGCCACGCTGTCCGGGTCGTCCAGTGCGCCCAACACCTCCCGCTGCCACAACGCGTAATCCGCATACTGAACCGGCAACGGCACCCACCCGGGGACCTGACCGGAAAGCCGCGCACGATAGGCAACCTGGAGGTCGTTCGCCAGCACCCCCATCGACCAGGCGTCCGTGGCAATGTGATGCGCCACCAGCAACAGAACCCACTCCGCGTCCGAGACCCTCACCAGAGTGGTCCGCCACGGCAGCTCAACCGCCAGATCGAAGCCGCGCCCGGCCTCGTCCTGCATGACCTCACGCCAGCGTGCGCCGGCCTCGATCACGTGGAGCCGGGGACGCCCGTCGGCCTGCTCGCG
>NZ_JBVKBY010000034.1:0-8392 GCF_055656945.1 Streptomyces sp. NPDC111606 | reverse complement strand
CGCACTCCAAGACTTGCTGAGGTGCTGGACCGGCACCTGCAGCACCTGCGGCCGCCCCCTCGCCAGAAGCAGAACCTAACGAAGCACTACTAGGCGATCCATCCATTGGTGGGAGGTCAGCGCGGAGGGCTCGGGCGTCGTCCGTAGTAGGGCCTCACGGTGTTGGCAAGCTTGCGCTGGATTGACCGGAGCGTGCTGATCGTGGCCTCGTCGGTGAACCCCGTGGTCGTTGACCATTCCACGTCTGAGCCAGCAAGATCGCTGACAAAGACAATCTCTGTTGCCAGGAGAGTCCGTGCCCAGTCCACTGCCTTGAGCGGGGCATCTTCACCGAGTGCACGATTCAGCATGCGGCACTGGTCGAGTAGATCCTGAGCGTCCGCGAACCCCATGCCGACGGCGAGGGGGTCACTGCACCGAGCTGGCCCACCCCATTCAAGGAGGGAACGCCGAGGCAGTTCGACCTCGTGCTCGGTCAACAGCGCGCTCGCCCGCACCATATGTTCTGGCGACGACTCCCCCTCCCGTCTGAGTCGGAGTGATGGTCACGCTACCTTCTTGAGGCGTCTCCAGCAGATGAGGCCGCAGGCAAGTGAGACGAGGGCGTCATGCAGGTCGAGGCGTCTTTCCCAGCGGACGGCCAGGCGCTTGAAGTGGTGCAGGAGCGAGAAGGTCTGCTCGACGACGTAGCGGAGCTTGCCTAGGCCCTTGATGTTCGGGGCGCCCTTGCGGGAGATCACCGGCAGGATGCGCCGCCTGCGCAGCTCGCGCCGGTTGGGGTTGCTGTCGTAGCCCTTGTCGCCCAGAAGGGCGTCGGGCGCCTGCGCGGACGGCCCGGCTCCCCAACAACGGGCGATATGTCGTCCACCAGGGCGAGAGTCGGATGGCGTCGTTGACGTTGGCCGCGGGGGTGATGACCTTGAACGGGGTGCCCGTGCCGTCGCAGATCAGGTGGTGTTTACTGCCCGTCTTCCCGCGGTCGACCGGTGACGGGCCGGTGGCCTCGCCCCCCTTTTTTTTCGCTCGGATGTGGGAGGCATCCACACAGGCCGGGTCCAGTCCAGGGCGTCGGCCGCATGCAGCTCGGCGAGCAGGGTCTGGTGCAGTTTCTCGAAAACGCCGGCCTTGTGTCATCGACCCAGTACTCGCCCAGGTCCACGAGACCTTGGCGGGTCATGATTCGGCGACAGCCGCTCCTTGCCTGGCACGGTCAGACGGCATGGACTCTGCCGTCTGCCATCTGCTCCGCGACAGCCGCTCGCAGCTGTCCAGCACCGCCATGGCCGCCACCGCAGCACGACTGTGCCCTGCGTGTGCCACAGCAGTACCACGTCCTTACAACACGTGGCCGGTAGTGTTTTGCCGGGTCCAGCTCAGGCGAAAATGCTGAGCTGGATTGCCCTTTGTTCCAGCAATGATCGGAGAAGGAAATGGAAGCGGAGATGACGTATGACCCGAGCCCTGAGCAGGTGTACGAGCCGCCGCTGATGACTGAGGCCGGCGACTTCTCGGACGTGACCCGCACCACTGCTCGAGGTTGGGCTCCGGACTTCGTCCTGGCCTTCGACAAGTTCTAATCGCCGTTAGGGCGCTGATCGCTGAAGTCGGCGAACTAATCAGGACTTCAGACCGTGAGTTTCATAGCTGAAGGGTGGCGCAGAATCGGCGATTCGATTCTGCGCCACTCGCCGTTATGCAACTAATATAAAAGTTGGATGCGAGGTTGACGCAGGTGACCTTCTATGTATTGCCCGATAGCTCCGGTGGAGAATCTCTTGCGAAATCTCGACTTCAACAAGTGGGTTTGAAAGTAATAGCTCATCCGTCAGGCCGCCCGTTCGTGCAAGGCCGGTGGGGATCTCGCGACATCGTCACGGCCAGTTGCAGAGATAGCGTAGTGGCACTGATCGGAAGCACCTCCGTCAGCACTAGCGCTCTCTCGGCGATCACTAGCAAGGTGCGGTCGGTGGCTGACCTAGATTCGGTGGCAAGAAGGATATCTGGCTCCTACTTCCTGTTGGCATCGATTGATGGAGTGGTGCGAGTTCAGGGAAGTATGTCTACTGCGAAACAAATATATTACGGAAATATCGACGGAATCGCCTTTGCCGCAGACAGTCCAGTGGAAATTGCGAAAGCTTCAGCGAAATCCTTACGCGAAGACCTCATCCCGGCGCAGCTGATCGCGCTACGGCCCCCATCGCCGCTAGACAAGACGCCCCTGTGGAACGGCGCCACGACACTCACAGCCGGCCATTACCTACGGATCAATAGTGATGGATCAGTACGTGTTCAGCGTTGGTGGGAGGCTCCTATCGCTGATATCCCCTTTAAACGGGGTGCCGATAACGTCCGAGAGGTACTTGTGTCTGCAGTAGAGGCACGGAGTTCCGCGGGAGCCATCGTTAGTTCTGATCTTTCTGGAGGGCTGGATTCGACGAGCCTGAGCTTCCTAGCTGCCGAGGTAGCAGATAAGCTAGTCACGGTGCATTTCACGCCGAACGGTGTGGCGAACGACGATGGTACTTGGGCAGAACGCAGCAGGAAACTCCTTCCGCATGCTCAGCATCTTGTTATTTCAAACGAGGCATACCCGAGGTGGTATGAAGCATCAGGTCTGGATAAACTTGACCTGGAAGGACCGTCTCCATTCACACGCCTATCCAGAGTAATGGAATACATGGGCGGACGGCTCGCTCAAGTAGGGTCTACCCGGCACCTCAGCGGCGTTGGTGGCGACGAGCTGTTTAGACCCAGCATGTTGTGGTTGAGGGCTCTTGCTAGAAACAGCCCTTGGCAACTACTGCCTCATGTGCGCGATGCCCGGCTATTGAACAGATGGCCTATGCGCGACTTAGTCAAATTCGCCTTCGATGGAACCAGCTTTCCTCGTTGGCTAAATCGATCGGCAGATCGCCTGACCGACCCCCCATTTGAGCTAGGGAGAATGGATTGGGAGGCCCCTCCCCAGATGCCGCCATGGGCTACAGCTGCTGCCATCGACTCAGTTCGGCGTCTACTACATCAGGCTGCCAAAGAAAATCCCAATCCGTTCTCCGAGATACCATTTCAGCATGAAACGATTCGACTGAATCAGTACAACGGAGAGTTTGTCAGGCGCATCACCCGCTTCCTGGCACCTTTCGGCGTGTCCTACGAAGCCCCATTTATTGATGATCGAGTCCTCGAGGCCGCCTTAGCGATTCGATTTGAGGATCGATTGAGCTATAGGCGGTATAAGCCCGTCCTGGCGGAAGCCATGAAGGATATCGTCCCGGTAGAAATACGCGAACGCCGCACAAAGAGTGATTATACATCCGATGCTTTCACCGGAATTCGGCACAACAGGAAGGAAATGGACCGCTGGGAAGATTCACACCTGGCCCGGCTCGGTTTCATCGACCCGATCGAGATAAAAGCATGGCTCCAGCGGTTCCAGCATGACAACCGCTACCTGATGCAGTTCGAACGGACACTCGCCTGCGAGAGATGGCTCCAAGCCATCCACGAAGAGCAGCTCCTTTAATCTCAGGGAAGAGATGAATAAGTATCTAGCTGATCATGTCAAATTTATCGAGACAGAGAGCGGGGCGGTCCTGCTCGACGAGCAGAGTGGGAAATACTGGCAGATTAACCAGACGGGTGCTGAGGTACTCAAACACCTTGCTGCTGACGGATCCATCGATTCGGCAATAAATACACTGCAACGTCGATATCCTGACGCAGCATCTCAGATCGCCTCGGACGTTACAAGGCTCATTGATCAGCTCAAATCGGCAAGGATGGCCAAGACGTGAGCGGGTTTGTCACACTTGAAGAGTCAGAGAATATTCCCCACAGGGAGCGCGTGCTGGCCTGGGGGATAGTGCTCATTGCAAGAGCACTTGCGCGTCTTCGGCCAGGGAAACTACACCGGGTTCTCACTTGGCTCCGCGGAAGGGCAAGGCCTGCCACGCGCGACGAGGCTGTCCGCGCACGAAATATAGTAGTTGCTTCCAGCGTTCGATGTGCTGGACCATGGTGCCTTCAAAGGTCACTAGCAGTTGTACTGTTGTGCCGCGTGAAGGGTTATTGGCCTGACTGGTGCACAGGCGTCGCCACCGAACCGTTCCGTGCACATGCTTGGGTTAGTGTCGAGGGTGTACCAGTGGGCGAAGAGGCACAGTCGATGAGTGTCTTCCACACCAGCATGACAGTTGCGGCGCGGCGTCGCTGAAAGGTGCACACGGCGTCATTTCACCTACGGGACATCTCCTCGACCAGGCAGTCGGTCTCCTCAAGTGTTCTGCTCCCTCCGTTCATGAACACCGTCAAACGGTACGTCCCCCGCAACGAGCACGAAGAGCCTCATCCGTTCTCCGCCCTTCCGACCCACACAGGTCGACTTCTTGTGTGCGCACCTGCGCCACCTTCCTGTGCGCACCTGCGCCACATTCCCGAACAAGGTCTGCCCAATCCCCTCCCCACACCCTTGATCTGCTACTTCAACCAAAGCCACCACGGGGCCGACAATGGCATCCTGTCGCCACGCCGAACCAATCTCCTGACGCATGCCGGTCGCCCTCGCGTGGATCAGGCCGCCAGACCAACTGGCCGGCACCTCGGACTGGGTGAAACCTGACCTCGTGTGCCGTACACCCTCACCCGCGCCCCACGAATGCTTCGCTCCTGAGCAAATGGAGTGTCCAAACAGGCTCAGTTGCACTGTCTTTCCTGCACTCTTGCGGTGATTTCCTTGGGCACCCCACCCGTCGAGGACACCGTTCCCCTGCGCTGATGCAACGGATGTACCGAACTTGCCAATCGTGTGATCAAACTGATCAAGCGTCAGATGCACGGCCTTCTCAACTGACTGGTGATCGAGTGCTTGTATGCATCAGGTGCGATTCTCGTACTACGTGGGGAGTACGTCGATCTACTCCGTAGAGCAGATGATCGTGAGATGACGACACCCTAGGCTGAGCACATGCCGAGGAAGCCTGCACTTGAGGTACGGACACGTCTATCGACAAATAGGCTCCAGCTCTCCTCCTGGAGGATCAAACTACCTTGGTTGTCGTCAGCGGCATTGGCGCTCTTTATGTTTATCGGCACGCGTGGTGCAGGAGAAGCCAACACGGGACCACGCCTCACCCCGGATCTGGGCGCATACGCCCTGGTGGCAGCCTCTGCTGTAATGTTGTTGTTCAGGCATCGAGTGCCTAGAGTCGCCATTTGCAGTGTATGCGTTGTCGCGCTGTGCTACTTAGCTCTCGGCTACGCATACGGCCCTGTATTCCTTGGCTTAGCTGTTGCAGCCATTTCGACCATTTCGGCAGGTCATCGGGGATGGGCATGGGGAACGGCAGTAGCCTTTGGGCTCGGGCAGGCACTGATCTCGCACCTATTGTTTCGTTGGCTCCCACATAGCGGAGATGATGCATCCACATGGTGGAGGGACGTGTTCATTGCCTCCTGGATTGTGGCCACCCTCGCCATTGGCGAGGTATTAAGGGCACGTCACGAGCGGCATGAAGCTGCCGTAGAGTCACATAAAGCCGAGGAACTACGTCGCCGGAATGAAGAACGGCTGCATTTCGCTAGGGAGCTGCATGATGTTGTGGCACACAGTATTTCACTGATCAACATCCAGGCGGGAGTGGGGCTGTCATTGTTCGAAGATCAGCCTGAAAAAGCTCGCGAGGCACTTACTATCATCAAGTCCACCAGCAAGGAGATCTTGAGCGAGGTGGGCCGTATCCTGAATTACCCCCAGTCTCAAAAGGCGGCCCCCCGAGCGCCGGCACCCGACCTGAGCACCCTACGCGAGTTGACACGGCAGCCAGGATTATCCGGTCTGAACGTCACGGTAGCCGAGCAAGGTAACGCCGACGCAGTGCCAGCTGGTGTACAGCTAGCAGTCATTCGAATCGCTCAGGGACTGTTGACAGAAATTGTAAGGACGGGGGAGCGAACTGTACACGTGCGACTGCAATACACAAGGGCTGACGTGCAGCTTCTGGTTGAAATTGCAGGGATACTGGATGATGAACAAAATCAGGTCAGCAGTAACGAAATGCGGGAGCGAGTAGCTGCGCGCGGTGGTACTCTCCAAATTGACACTGCTCCCGATTCCACCAAAATCTACGTTTCCATTCCGATTCACAGTTTCTGAGCCTGGCTGAACCTCTTTCGTCCTGTGTATCTGCAGGTGGAAACATCCTTGGGCTGACACCCGTATTTGAAGATGCGGAACCATCAGAGCCTCTCGGCCGCAGATGTGATGCCTGAGATCACCACGCCAACGGCGATGGTCCCTGCCAACGCCACCACTCACTGCTGGCCAGCCCATTTCACCCTTGCAACACAGGATGAAAGAGGCTCACTGATCGATCAGTAGTAGCGTTTGATGCAGCGTCTGGATATGAGCGCCTGGTTCGATGCCAAGCTCTCCCGCTACTATGCCTCTAACGCGCTGAAACTGGAGTAGAGCCTCAGGTTTTCTACCTGCGCCAGCGAGTGCAGTCAGAAGTCTGCCCCAGAACGGCTCATGGAGTGGATAGAGCGATGTCAGTTGCGTCGCCAGGGCAATTGCCTTCTCGAAGTCGGCTCGCGCGATGTAAAGATCAAGCAGACGTTGTGCAGCTTGCATCGCCTGTTCCCTGATGGTCTCAGATGCGCCGTTTGGAAGACTGTTCTCTGGTTGTTGATTAGTCATCCAGTCGCCGCGCCAGAGTTTTACTGCCCTGTCCAGAAGCTCAAGCTCTTCATCCTGTCCAAAAGTTTCAGCGGCCTCCTTGACGTATCTCCTAAAGACGTGGACGTCTACACAATCTCCCGGCACATCTAGTCGGTATCCGCCGGGAGTTGAATGGATAACTTCCTTGACCCGCGGACCTCTCTTCTCTAGCGATGCACGTAGTCGCTTAACGTGTCCTCGGAGCGTTGTTCGAGCCGACCTGGGCGCATTACCCTCCCACAGGGTATCTATCAACTTCTCCGAACTGATGGATTTTCCACAGTCGATAGCAAGTGCCATGAAAAGCGTCCGCTGTTTTCCTGCCAACGGCATGTCGTGCCCATTTACTACGAGTTCGAACCTGCCAAGTAGACGAATTCCGATCTGCGGCATTTCATCCTCGGCTAACATTTATCCTGACCTCCAAGTTGCGATGTCAATTTCGGCGATGATGCAGAAAGAATTCTTTGCTCGTCCAAACTGAGGTTTTGGCACCATTGATGAGTCGAATATTCCCTCTCCAGATTCCAGTCGACTATATTGGAGGCATCGGAAAAAGCTGCTGACGCGTCCCAGAATCGACTACTGAACTGTCGGGCCAGCACCACAATGTGGCCAGTATTCTGCACTATGGAAATCCGATGAGCAACGTCGATAACGGGGTACATAACTCTTTTCCTGACCCGCGCGACCGCGGATTCATTCAAGTCTGGCGATGATAATTCCCTATGAGTGCCTGCAGAAAGCCTGTGGCAGCGCAGGGCCGGTTATCTCTATATTGATATTGCATGACGCGTCGAGTTCTGTTTCGTTCTTTGCGTGATTTCAGCTGCCATGCTCATGTAGTCTAGTCTCTAAATAAGGCGAAAGCTTGAGGCGGACGGATGTTGACTGAAAAGTAGTCGCACCGAGTGTGGCGCCATCGCGATGAACATGTGAGGCCGCCCCGGGGTACACCTCGATCAAGGCGGTAGGCTCCCTATCAAGCCGGACCGGCTGCGGTAGGGCCTCGGACACGTCCCGCTTCGCCGTTGAAGAGGCCGTGAGGAAGCAGCCCCGCCATCCCCGGCCGGTTACGAAGGCAGCGTAGAAAATACGCCGCCCGCGCAGAGCATGTCTGTCACACGCCCCGGGCATCTTGAGCCTCGAAGAGGGGCCTCACAGCCATGCTCCGGCCCTGATCGGGACCAACGGCGCGAAGCCGCGCGGCGGGAGGCGTACGGGGCGTGCATCGCAAGCACGAAGCTGCCGTCTGCTGCTTGGTGGCTACTTTCGGACCGGATCTGGGATGAGCAGTCCACGCCGGAGCAGTGGCGGGATTGCCTTCGCGGAGGCGCACGAAGCGTGGGCCCAGTTCAGCACCGCGGTCGCGGCCGTCGCCGCGGACCGGCCGCGCGCTCAGGCGACGCCGACGCGAGTCCGTGGCTGCTGCTGCGCGACCGCACAGCGAAGCGCCCGTAACCGACACACATGCGGCAGCAACACTTCAGGGATGCTTCTCGGAAGTTCAGCCTGAGCTGCTCTTCTGACGGAGTATCCATCGGTTAGGAGGGCCGGGCGACCCGGCCCTCCTAACCCGAGGTTGCGTCCAGGGAGATGGTGTATGGGTTCGACCTGATCCGGGGGTTTGCTCCGGCGTTGGGATGATGCCCGCATAGCTGAACGGCCACCGGC
>NZ_JBVKBY010000033.1:0-11710 GCF_055656945.1 Streptomyces sp. NPDC111606 | reverse complement strand
AGATACGCGCCGACCTCCACCTCGGCCTGCTCCAACTCGCATGCAGCATCATCTGCTTGAGACGTCTCCGAACCTCATTCTGAAACGATCAGTTACTAGCGCAGAAAACGAAGTCGAGCGGACCGTGAATGCCCTCAAAGCGTCGCGGGCCGTAGCGACCAGGTACGACAAGAGGGCGTATGTTTCCACGGCACTCATCAGCCTCGCTGCGATCCGGCTGTGGCTGCGTTCATGATCGCCGGGTAACCCTTACTCACCGGGATGACTTTGATGCCCGAGCAGGCCGAGCGCCGTCAGCACAGTGACACATAGGGTCATCCAGCCGATGAACGTGCCACCGCCGTACAACACCGCCCCGGACACCGGCGCCCCGGCCTCATGCGAAAGTGCCCCCGCCACCACCGCTACCAGCAGCGACGACACGAATGACAGGAGCGTGAGAAGTACCTGAGCGGAAAAAGTCAGCCTCACCAGTCGATCCCTTCACGAAGGTGGTCGACCAGTCGGCGGGCAGCCTCAGCTCGACCACCGATTGCGATGGCCTGCTGAGGCTCTGCGACGATTAGAGACTCATCGTGCTCATTGCTTGTCGAGAGGAGCACTGTCCCCCATCGGACACGTCGCCAGTGCTCTGCGGCTCTCGAATGAGCCACACGGAGCCTAGCGGGGGGGCGTTGAAGATCGCCACCCTCCGCGACTGGAAGGCTGGCCGGGTCGGCATATGCAGCGAGTGCGACTTCTGGCCGACATATCTCGGCTACGCAAGAGGTTGGCTGCGCACCTGACGGCCGTCAGGTGCGCAGCCAAGCAAGCGGCCCTGCTACTGCTGCGCTTGGGCGTGGTGGTGGGTCAGCGCGTGCCAGCGCCGCTCGAAATCGTCGGCCTGGTCGGCGATGTAGTCGGTCGTAAGTGGCCTGTTGTGCTGCGCACTGATCCCGCGGGATGCGCACTCCTGCGCAATGGCATCGAGAGGCGGAATAGCGGTGCGCACGCGCTGCTCCGCCCAGAGCGTGTAGACGCGGAACGGTAGGAGGTAGCGACGCAAGGTAGAGGGGCTTACGGGCTTTCCACCGCGGCCCTTCATGCCCTTTTCGGCAAGGTAGGCAGAAAGCTGCTCCGCCTTGGGCTCTTCTCCATAATCGGTTTGGAAGTCCGTCCAGGCCAGGTAATACCGGTCCACCGTGGTGAGCGTGGTCGGTTCCGCTGATCCGGGGTTTTCGTCCTGCTGGCTGTCGTCGACGGTGGCGTTCACCCGTGGGCTGCGGGTATCCGTGGCTGCTTGCGCACTAGCGACAGCCGGTTGCGCCTCATCGTCGCCCTCGATGGGCGTGGCTTTCTGGACTGGTTGCCGCTCCCTGGGCACGTCAGGGGAGCCGGCGAGTGGCTGGGGTTCATCGAACTCGCGCTGCTGAAAGCTCTGGACGAAGACCTCAAGGTCTGCCCCGGTGATGGGCAGGCCACCGGCGCTGGTGATCTGATCGCGCTCGTAGACGTAGTCGGCGAGCGCGTCAGCCTCGGGGTAGGCCCCGTGCTGCTGGGCGTACGTGAGCCAGGCGTTGTAGAAGTAGTCACCCCACCCGTCATCCGTACTCTCAGGCTCGCCCTGCACGATCATGTCCGAGCCCTGAGAGTGTCGTTGCCTGATGACCTGTACTAGGGGCGCCAGTTGCTCGGCGGAGAGCGGCTCGCCGGCTGCGGTGGTGATGCCATACTGGTCCTGAAGCCAGCGTGCGAACTGTGCGCTGGTTGGCTCAGTGTTGAAAGCATCGATCCAGGCCCGGTAGGCAAGAGCGAGGCGCCGGTCGCCCTGCCCGGTCTGCACAGCCGGGCCGTTCCCCGCCGGTGCGGTCTCGGACAGGGGGACGCCGTAACGGGCGAGGCGCAGCGGCATCAGCGACTCCACCGGGGCTTTGCGGCGCCAGCCGCGGCCGAACCGGGACCGCAAACTCGCCTGGTAGACGAGGCGTTCCTGCTCCAGCTTGACGACCTGCTCGTAGGAGCGCAGCTCCCACAACTTCATCCGGCGCCACAGCAGGAACGTAGGCAGCGGTGAGAGCACCCAGCGGGTGAGGCGGACACCCTCCATGTGCTTGTCAGCTGTGATGTCGGCGATCCGGCCTATCGCGTGGCGTGCGGCCTCGACCGCAACCACGAACAGGACGGGCATCACGGCATGCATGCCAACGCCTAGAGGGTCGGGCCAAGCAGCGGCACCGTTGAAGGCGATCGTCGCGGCCGTCAGCAGCCAGGCCGTCTGACGTAGCAGCGGGAACGGGATACGAATCCACGTCAGCAGAAGGTCCAGTGCCAGCAGGACGCAGATACCGGCATCGATGCCAATCGGGAAGACGTAGGAGAAGTCCCCAAAGCCCTTCTTGAGTGCCAGTTCGCGGACGGCAGCGTAGGAACCGGCAAACCCGATCCCGGCGATGATCACCGCACCTGCCACGACGACGCCGATCAGTATCCGATGTGCCCGGGCCAGCCGAGGTGCCTCGCCGTTCCCCGCTGCCACGTTCCACTCCCCCGTCTCTACTGCACACCTGACCACCTCTCACACTTTCATGTCCGCGTCAGGATGCAAGCGGATCGGATGCCGCTCGCGCAGATCCACATAAGCGACGATCGGTGGGCCTGTCTTGTTTCGGCTGGCCAAATCCGACCGGGCCAGCCGACCCACTGGAACGGGCCCGGTTCTCGCCTCATGAGGACCCAGCCTGCTATGGATCGGGGACTGAGGCCTGCAGGAGCCTCGGGGGGCACCGGGTGCGACAAGCCGGTAGGATGCCGGAACTTCAACGCCAGGGTGTCAGCGTCCGCCTGGGCGGGGGTAGGACCTCGTGCCGCATCATCTCCTCGGTGAAGGGCTCCGGTGAGCAACAGCGCCGGGTCCGCGGTGACCCCGACGTCGAGGTCCAAGCCGACCTCCTCCAGGACGAGGCGCGTCTCCTCACCGCGCACCAGCTCAGGGTGTTCGTATCGAACACGAAGGCCAGGCGTGCGAGACTCGCCGACCGCTGGCAAGCTCGCCGCACTCGTCGAGTTGGGACTCAACTGGGCGCGCTGAGGCAGCCCCACGTGAGAACCTGCACCGGGGGTCCGTGCCGGTGACGCACACAGCACGGGCCCCTCCGCTCAGCCCCGAACGATGTTCTGCGCCTGCGGTCAATGGGCCAACGCGCCCCACCAACGGCGATAGTTTGCGGACTCATCCCAGAGAGGCGGGTCCAGTGAGCTTCGACGCAGAACGATCAGCGCGCATCGCAGCCATGCAGGAAACCGCCCGGCCCGTCTGGGAGTCGACCGGCGACACGGACGCACTCCAGCAGTTCCTCAAAGACAACGGGTGCCACGGTGTGGAAGCCGTGTTCGTGACTATGGGGCTCTTGAACTGCGATCTTGCCGAAGCTCAGCGAGCCTTCTTCAACGCCCCATGCAGCGATGCCGAACGCCAGTTCCACAACCAGGCCCTGGCTTTGCTCGTAGAGGCCACCGGCACCGACGCCTGACATCACCGGTGACAGACATAGCCCCTTGACTCGGCCGTTAAGACTCCGCCGACCTCGGTTACTGTCTGGGAGCCCGAGAGCCGGGCGCAGTGAAGGGGAGGCCGCCGCCGTGTCGATACGAGAGAACTTCGACAAGCTCTTCAGGAGGACGGCCGAGGCTCCTGACGGCAAGCCGTTCGCAGTAGAGGGCCCATGCCAATGCTCGAGGCAGTGGCCCGGCTTGGAGACGACGTCGAACGGGCACATGCTCCCGGCTCAGCCTTCCAGCCACTACAGCGTTCTCACGAACCCGGAGATCGGCCCGTTCGTCGCGCGCTGCACGGGTTGCCAGGCTCGCTATCCGCATCCTTGGGTGATCCCACAGGGCGCGCCTATGCCTTTCGACTGGGCTCGTGAGGCTCCGCCGACCGCGTAAGCGCTGACTAGGCTCAATGTGGGAGAGAACCACACTCCTAGGCTGGGAGTGCGGGAGACGGCCACGTGTGTTGAGCGACGCTGATGATGAGCATGAAGGCGACGTGCTGGTTGTCGATGGGATGGGATGAAACGACCCCGGCGGCCGTCAGGCCGCCGGGGTCGTGAACACGGTGTCGGCTACGTGCTCACTCTGTCGCGTGGGTCGCGGTGATCGCGGTGCGGCTGGAGGACTCGTCGACGATGCCTTTCTCCTCGGTGAAGGCGGCGATGAGGGACTGCCAGGCGATCGGCGACCAGCCCTGCGTGGTCCGCAGGATCCGCTGGATCTGCGCGACCGTGCGGGCCGGGTTCTCCTTCTTCAGCGCGGCCGCCAGGTCCATCACCTCCACCGGGGTCCGCGGGGGTGACCTGCCGCTGGGCCGGCACCAGGGCGGGAAACCCTCCCGCGCGGTAGTGGCGGACCAGCGGTGCAGCGTCCCGCGGGCGACCTTCACTTGCCGGCCGAACGGGTCGGTGTGCTCTTTCGCGGCCAGTTCGCAGGCAAGTTTCCCGCGCTGGCGTGTCGTGAGCTTCGTGTCGATCAGGTCCTGGATCAGGCCGTAACGGAACAGGCCCACCTGCCGGGCCCGCTCCGCCCGGCGACGGTCCTCGTCCTCACTCGGTGACATAGGCAACCCACCTCGCGTCTCGAACAGAGCCCGCCGATTCCCCGGCGGACACGATCAAGACTCCCGGCATCTCCAGTTTCCGCCCAGGGGCGGCCCGTGTTGATCAAATAGCGGAAGAAGGCGAGGTCAGAACCCTGCCGCCTATCGCCCGTCCGGCGAACTCCCATGGCGACACAGTGAGCATGTGCGGCCACCTCGTCGTGGCCGCCCCGGTGGGCGGCCACGACCGCCGAGACGGCATCGGCGCGCGTCGACGGCGCCGCATCCGGCATGACTGGGTCATCCGCCAGCGCGACCAGAGCGACGGTGAAGTACCGCCGGATGTCCTCGGCTCGCCCAGCGAACGCCCGCAGCCAGCCACGGACCGTGCCCTCGGCCAGGCCCAGGTGGGCAGCGACTCGGCGGTGGCCCATTCCCAACGCGGCTATCTCCAGTCCTGCCCCGATCACCGCGGCCGCGTCCGCCCGCCGAGGCCAGAACACCTCGTCCAACAGCACGTGCGTGATGCCACAGCCCGAACAGCGCATCCGGCGAGGCCGCAGAAACACCCGGGATCCCAGATCACCCCGGATCTCCCGGAGCCGGGCGTGCCCCCACGGCGCCAGGACCGCCCCACAATGCGGACACGTCAGCCGGCCTGCCCGCAGCTGCTGTTCCACCAGCAGCACGTCCGAGTCCACGATCAGCAGCGACAGCCTCCGCGGCCCACGATGTGCTCGACTCCGAGCACGGACGAAGTACCACCAGCCTGCCCAAACACCAAAGGATCACGTCCCTCAAGACGTCGTTCGTGACGGGATAAGCAGGTCAGTGAAGGCTTGAGATCCTCGCTCTGGCACGCTGTCCCGGTGGACGATCTCATCGGCACTCAAGTACCTCGTCAGCGACTGACTGATCCAGCTTCGGCAGTCGCGGCTTTGGAACAGGCCCTCCCCGGCCTGGCCCGCCACCGACGTACGGCTCCAGCCGGAATCGACTGGGCACGAGTCGAAGAATGTCTGAACACGGAGCTGCCTTCCGACTACAAGCTGCTCGGCGACAGCTACCCCTCCCTGGCCATCGGTGACTTCCTAGGCGTCGGCTTCCCGAACCCCGGGCAGGAGAGGGCATGGGCGGAGGACCCCGAAGACCTTGAGATCCTCGCTGAGTGGTGTGCGGACGCAGAGATGTCCATTCCTCTGCACCCCTTTCCTGCCCCTGGCGGCCTGCTGCCATGGGCGACGTCGAACCAGGGCGACTACTTCCTCTGGAACACCACAGGGTCTGATCCTGACGAGTGGACTGTCACCGTGGCCTCACGCAGTGGCGGATGGTGGCATTACACGGGAGGCGCGGTTCAGTTCCTCGCCGACCTGATCAGCGGAGCTTTGGAACTGTGGCAGTTGCCGTCGGTACGTCCTCACGTCGAGGCCTTCTGAGCGAACAACGAGGCTACGACTCACTCATGTTCACCGTGTCGTCGCACACGAAGAACTGCCCGGGACCCAGTAGCGACCACAGCCCGTGTGCAACGGGAGTGTCGCCGTCACCCCTCTTCATGACCACGCGGACGACGGCTCGACCGGTAGTACGCCCCTGTGCCCCGCCGCTCGGAGGTGAGCAGGCCAGCCTCCTTGAGCGTCTCAGCGGTGTTCGGGGTTGGCCGCGTCGGCACGGCAGCCGGCGTCCCACTCGGAGCGCTGGTTGCCGTGGGCGGGGACGCCGCCCGAGCGCTTGAGCAGTGCTGCCAGGTGCATGAGGTTCCAGGCCATGAAGGCGGTGTTGCGGTTGGTGAAGTCGTTGTCCGGGCCGCCCGAGTCCGGGTCGAGGTACGACGGCCCGGGGCCGGCTGCGCCGATCCAGCCGGCGTCGGCCTGGGGCGGGATCGTGTAGCCGAGGTGCTGGAGGCTGTAAAGGACGTTCATCGCGCAGTGCTTCACGCCGTCCTCGTTTCCGGTGATCAGGCAGCCTCCCACGCGGCCGTAGTAGGCGTACTGGCCATGGGAGTTGAGCAGTGAGGAGCACGCGTAGAGCCGCTCGATGACCTTCTTGGTGACGGAGCTGTTGTCGCCGAGCCAGATCGGGCCGGCCAGGACCAGGATGTCGGCGGCCATCACCTGCTCGTATAGTGCGGGCCACTCGTCGACTGCAAAGCCGTACTCGGTCATGTCCGGATATACGCCAGGGGCCACGTCGTGATCGACGGCCCGGATCTCGGATGTGGTGACCCCGCGCTCCATCATGACCGCCGCACTTTTGTCGATCAATCCCTGGGTGTGGCTGAGGTGCGGGGACGGCTTGAGCGTGCAGTTGATGAACAGGGCAGTGAGGTCGTCGAAGCGGTAGGAGTCGTTCGCGGACGGGGAAGGCGACGTTGCCATGACGGTCTCCCTGGGCGGCGATGAGGGCGCGTACGGCAGCGTCTCGCGAAGGTGCTGTTTTGTCCCCTTCCGACGCGCCTGCGACGTCTTACGGAGTGATGACGTGCCGGGCCGGTCACGGGGGGATCGTCGCGGATCCATCGTGCCCGTGTGCGTGTACTGGTCACCGGCGGCGCCGGGTTCATCGGGTCCCATGTCGTCGAGGTGCTCACAGCGCACGGGCACGAGCCGGTCGGGTACGACGTCCTGGCGGATCCCGGCGCCAATGTACGGGACCCGGCGGCGGTCGCCCGCACGCTGGCCGGTGTCGACGCCGTCTGCCACCAGGCTGATCGGTCTCTGTAACAGGGTCGCCGACGAGGCGGAGTACGTCTCGCGCAACGACCCGTCTTCCTCGCCTATGCGGAGGACACCGTCGCCCGCATCTATGCCCGTTTGGGGTTCCGGCCCGCGGACGTCACCCTTCTGATCGCCAACCAACCCGCACGGTCGTAAGGCCGCAGGTCAGAAACAGGGACAGCCACGAAGGGGCGGTAGTCACATCAGGTCGGGGCGGCCTGTTCGGCTTTGGCCCGGGATAGGGCGAGGCGGTAGGAGTCGGTGCCGGTTTCGATGATCGTGCCGTTGAAGACCAGCCGGTCGACGCACAGGGGCGGCAGAAGGGCGGCTGGCAGGTCGGCTACGGCACCACCGGCCTGACCGTCGGGCAGCGCGTGTGCGGTCTGGCCGACTGGGCGCGCAACGGCTCACTGGCCCAGTACACGGCGGTCGAGGCCCGCAACCTCGCCCCACTCCCGGCCGATGTCGACCATGTCCCGGCCGCCGCGCTGCCCGGCGGACACACGCTGAGCCTGATGACAGAACCGATGCCGGGTGGGCGGTGGCGCGGGACCGACGCAAAGACCACCCTCACGCAAGGCCCAGGACCCCTGTGGTTGTTGGGCGGGGGTCCCGCCGACGCGGTCCGCTGCCTGCGGGACCCCCGCGATCGGGCGGGGCTGAACCACACGCCCTTCATGAACTCTTTGAGGGTGCCTTTCAGCACTGTTCCGTAGGAGGGCTTGGACAGAGTCGTCGGAGTGTCCGGTGCCCACAGTTCCACCTGCTGGTCCGGCCGGGCCTCCAGCGCCGTCATGGTGTCAACCTACCGGCCGGCCTCGAACACTTTCCCAGGTCATAACAGCACGGCCCCGCTTCCCTAACGCGGCGTTGCGGTCCACAGTGAAAGAAGCACCATCGCGCACTGGAGGCCGGCATGCTCCTTCTCGGCATCATCCTGCTCGTAATCGGCTTCGTCACCGGCGTAGCGATCCTGTGGACGATCGGGCTCATCCTCGCGGTCATTGGCGCGGTCCTGTGGATCATGGGCTCCATGGGGCACGCTGTCGCCGGGCGTCGCCACTACTGGTGATCTTCTCTCCGACCAACGCCTCGGCGACGTGCCAGCCGCCGGACCTGAGTGAAGCAGGCTGCTCGGCCGCGAAGCCGACCAGTCATGACAGGCGGCTGCGACCTGCTGCGCGTGCTGACGCGTTTCGCCGTCATGGCGTGCCCTTGGTGGACGCGAGATCTGTTCCCAATGATCACAGGCCGTAATGAACCGTCAGTCGCATCCTGGCCAGCCGCCGTCCGCGGCACACAGATGCCCTCGCGGATCAGCGGGCTGAGGACCTTGAGCGCGCCGGAAGCAATCGTGCCCCTGCATCAGCGGTGCCGAGGCACGTGCTCACGAGGCTCCAGGCGCAGATGGGCGCCTTGGCGTTTCAGGGCACGCTGGACGAGGTGGTGGGGCACCTCGCGGGGGGTGCGGGATAGGCGGACGGACAGCGCGGCGCAGACTCCGGCCGCCTGGCCCGTCGCCATCGCAATGGGCATGACGCGGTAGGAGGAGTGCGCCACGTGCGAGCCGGAGATGCAGCGTCCGGCGACCAGCAGGCGGTCCGTGTCGCTGGGCAGCAGGCAGCGCAGCGGTATGTCGTAGAAGTGCCCGCGCGGGACGCGCTTGAGGACGGTGCCGCTGCCCCTGGGGTTGTGTATGTCGACGGGGTAGGCGCCGTGCGATGGCGTCGGGGAACGGACGTGCCGTGAGGATGTCGTGTCCGGTCAGGTGGTAATCGCCAAGGATGCGGCGGGTCTCGCGTACGCCGATCTGGAGGCCGCTCTGTGCCACGTACGACTCCTGAAAGCCCGGCACGCGGTGGCGCAGGAAGCGGTCGATCTGTGCCAGTTGGCGGCGCGCGGTGTACTCGGCGCGGCTGAGGTCCCACACGTCGGTGCCGAGCGCCCGGGTGACGCGCGTGCTGTTGACGCTGACCTCGCGGGGGTGCGGGGTGGCGAAGAAGAGGATGTCCTCGCGTGGCAGGCGCAGTTCGCCCGCCTCGGTGGCCTCCTCGACGAGGTCCCACAGCCCGTGCACGCCGCGCCACTGGTCCGGGTGGTCCTTGACGTACTCGGAGAACACGGGTTGCAGGAAGTCGACGACGCGGAACATGAGCGTCATCGGCTGCACCAGCCCGTCTTCAGGTCGCCAGATCTCGTACCGTGCCCCGGCGGCCGCTGCGATGTCGCCGTCCCCCGTGGCGTCAACGATGACGGCGGCGTCGATCACCACCGGACCCGACTTGGTCTCGAAGACCACCCGCCAGCCGTCGTCGAGGGGCAGCGCGGCGGACGCGAAGGAGTGGAACAACATGCGCGCGCCCGCCTCGTCGAGCAGGTCGAGAAGGACCAGCTTGTAGGTCTCCGGGTCGAAGGGGACGGTGTAGCCGGTGTCGGGGGACGGCGGAATGCAGCCGCCGCGTGCGGTGAGACGGTCCAGCAGGAGCCAGAGGAAGCCGGCCACCACCGGTTCGACCTGCCCGTGGTCGCTGGGCAGCAGGCGGCTGCTGTGGCCGCCCTTGTCGAACACCGCCTGCTTCTGCTCGTTATGGAAGGACATCAGTGGCATCACCAGCGCCACGGTGGCGTTGCCGCCGAGGAAGCCGTAGCGCTCCACGAGCACGACCTCGGCGCCGGCGTCGGCCGCCGCATAGGCCGCGGCGGTACCGGCCGGGGCCGCCACCGACGACCAGGACGTCCGTGCGACCGCCGTGCCGGGCCGACCGCGGGGGCAAGGTGACACTCTGGGCGGGCAGGGGTGGTTGCAGTATGGGCATTGCATCTTCCCGTCGGATCGGTGCGGTCGCGGACAGCACGCTCCTTGGCCGGCGCCTGCGGCGCCACTGGGCCACGGGGGCGAGGATTCACGGGTGCGATAGAGACACGCCGCCATGCAGATGGAGGTCCGCCGTTCGCCGAGGTGCCGTCGCGCCGCCGTCGATGGAGTCCAGGAGCCCGCCGCAGCGGGCGCAGGTTTCCCGGGCCAGTGCCTGCAGTTGCCGTACCCGCGTGGTCAGGTCCTGCTGCCGCTGGGGAAATTCGTCCCAGAGCCGATCCACCTCCGCGAGCAGCAGTCCGGCCTGCTCCCGTGCCACGCCGACCAGTGCGGGCACGCCGGTGCGGCGGGCGAAGTCGAAGACCTTGCCGGAGTACGGCAGCGGCAGCACGGGTAGCCCGGCCAGCGCGGCGAAGATCACGACGTGCAGCCGCATCCCGACGACCATGTCCAGATGACTCATGAAGCCGAGGATCTCGCCGGGGCTGTAGGGGTTGTGCAGGATGCGGCCCAGGTCGGGGGCGCTCATCCGGGACAGCACGCCGTGGGCGTGGCGGACGTCCTGGAGTTCCATCGGCACGAAGACCACGTGCGCCTCCAGGCGCCGCGCGAGGAACTCGGCGACGTCGGCGATCAGCGCGTGATAGTCGGCCTCGTCGAGTTTCTCCGCCGCCCGGCCGGGCTCACGCACGGACATCCCGACCAGTCGGGTGCCGGTGGGCAGGCCCTCGTGCCGGATCATCTCCTCGGTGAAGGGCTCCGGTGTGAGCAGCAACGCCGGGTCCGCGGTGACCGCGAGGTCGACGTCCACGCCGACCTCCTCCAGCACGAGGCGCGTCTCCTCATCGCGCACCACGACGTCCGTCATCTGCGGCAGCACGGTGCGCACCGCCTCCCGGTCGTCCGCCTCGCGCAGCGGGCCCGCGCCGATCGCGTAGGCGAAGGTGGGCACGCCGCGTTCGTGCGCCGCATTGACCAGCCGCAGATAGCGCCGCGCCTCACCGTCGTAGAGCATTCCGCCGCCGCCCAGCACCAGCAGGTCCAGACCGCCGAGCGCGTCCAGGACGGGCTTTTGCGGGACGCCCTCCCAGTCGATCACCTCGTCGGCCTGGGACTGGTGGGATCGGGTGTGCTCGGCGTTCCGGCTGAAGACGACGAGCCGGGCGTTCGGCCGGTGGGCACGCAGGCAGCTCAGGACGCACTGCAGAATCGCTTCATCGCCAGTGTTCCGCCCGCCGTACGAGCCGAGCAGACCGATCCGAAGCGAGGACGGGACGGTCGACGGGTGCGGGTTGATCGTCATCCGGAACTCCCCGTTCGAGAAGAGCAAGCCTGAAGCCCACAAGATGTAGTGCCTGCACGACGCCGGAAGCGACCGCCACGGCAGTGGGCAGAAGTGCCGTCTGGCAGTTCCTCCGAACGAGCTTGGCGTCGAGCATGCGGTGCCGGGCCATGTGCCGCTACGGATCGCCACTCCGACAGACTGCACCGCCTTGGACAGTGCCTTACTGATCGTTTCAGAATGAAGTTCGCTGTGGGGCTTGGCAGTTGGGTGTTGTGTCGGCAGGATCTGTCATGTGTCCGCTGAGCTTGTGCCTGATG
>NZ_JBVKBY010000032.1:0-13242 GCF_055656945.1 Streptomyces sp. NPDC111606 | reverse complement strand
CAGGCACAAGCTCAGCGGACACATGACAGATCCTGCCGACACAACACCCAACTGCCAAGCCCCACAGCGAACTTCATTCTGAAACGATCAGTTAGCCCTCCGCACGTGGAGGGTGAGGCCCGCGGCGCGCGGACTTGTGCTGCGGACCCGGGTGTTTGGGGTGGTTCAGGGCTTGCGGGCGAGTCCGGCGCTGATGAGGTGCTCCCAAACGGTGAGGTCCCGTGTGCCGGCGTTGTTCCACGGGTTGCTGATCACGTCGGGGCGCCACAGGGATGCGGGAACGATGCCGGGGTCGAGGATGTCGAGGCCGTCCAGCAAGTACTCGATCTCCTCGTCGGTGCGCCACCGGCCGCGGCCGAATGTCTGCTGGAGGATCTTCTCGGCTTCCCTGGTTTCCGCGTTGTTGCCGGAACGGAAGTGGCTGATGAAGAAGTAACTCCCGGAAGGCACGTGGTCGCGCCAGTAGCGGACGATCCGTGCCGGGTCTTCGTCGTCGTTGACGTGATGAAGGATGGCGCTGAGGACGACGGCCACGGGGCGTTCGAAGTCGATCAGTCTTCGGGTGTCCGGGTGGTGGTGGACGGCTTCGGGGTGACGGACGTCGGCGGCTACGACGCGGGTGCGGTCGTTCTGCTCCAGCAGTGCACGGCCGTGGACGAGTACCTGGGGGTCGTTGTCGACGTACACCACGTGGGAGTCCGGAGCGTGCCGCTGCGCGACCTGGTGGACGTTGTCGGCTGTCGGCAGGCCACTGCCCAGGTCGATGAACTGCCCGACGTCGGTGGTCGTCACGATCTGCTCGACCGCCCGGGTCAGCGCTGCGCGGTTGGCGAAGGCGATCGCCACCGAGCCGGGAAGGTCGCGTTTGAACACATCGCCGATCTCGCGGTCTACGGCGTAGTTGTCTTTTCCGCCCAGCAGATAGTCGTAGACACGCGCGATACTGGGCTTGGTGGCGTCGATCGAGATGCCTTCGCTCGTCATGACGGCCATCCTCGCCCGTAACAGCCCCTCCTGGCCAGCTGGTTGAGAACTGGGAACGGAAGGGCCACCAGGGACATCCGATGTCGCACGCCCCGTTCGTCTGGCCAGGTACGGCGGCCCGCGGCGTCCAAGACACCGCGAGCCTCCACGCATCGGGGGGCTCCAGAGCATGCGCCCACCTTTATTGGACCAACCAGATGAATCTGGCATTGCCTCTGAGGCAGCTTTGCTTAGGAGCTGGCGTCGCGGGCCGGAGCACCTGGTGTACGGACCCCCGCTGTCAGCACCGATGGCAGAATCTGAGTACATCGCGGATGTCCAATGCAAGCCGCGTCGGGAGGCTTTGACCGGTATTACCAAAGCCCGCGAGAGGACGTCGGCATGAACGTCCCGTGAGGATTGCCGTCGGCGGGGCCACTGTTTGCGAACTTCGGTCACATGCTGAGGTGCTCGGGGCATGGAGAAGCGTCAGTCGCGACCGTGGATCGTGTGGGACGAACTGTGGTCGACTCATTGAGCCGTTGCTGCCCGAGCCACCGCCGCATCTGGCGGCGCGGCGGCCACGAGTGACCGACCGTCAGGCCTTGTCCGGCATCGTGTTCGCGCTGCAAGCCGGCGTCCCATGAAAGTACCCGCCCCGGGAACTCGGCTTCGGCTCGGGGGGTAACCTGCCGGCGCCGCCTGGCGGCCTGGATCGGGGCAGGTGTCCGGGCCGCGCACGGACGGAGGTGTGGGGTCGGTTGAACGACGGCCGCACTGAAAAACGCTACTGCATGGAGCGAGAATGCAGGTCATCGGCCTGTGTCGAATCCTGCACGGCTAGGTACGTGTTGAACAAGTACGTGCTTTCCGCCCCCGCGAACGCTCTGTTTGCGTTCACATCCGCAGCGCCGGTCCATGGCGCCGAAGCATCGACTTTCGGCCCGTCCAGTCACCCCGTCCCGTTCGTCCACGGTTACAGCTCGTCCGGCTCCTACTGGAAAGCCATGGCCGACGAATTCCGAACCGATGGCTGGCCGTCGTCCTACCTGGACCAGTGAGCTACGACTGGCGACAGTCCAACGCCACCACCGCCCAGCAACTGGCTGCCGAGGTAGATTGCCTGCTCGCGGCCACCGGCGCATCCAAGGTCGACATCGTCACCCATTCCATGGGCGGGCTGTCCAGCCGCTACTACGCCAAAAACCTGAGAGGCACCGGAAAGATCGACGCCTGGGTCTCGCGGGCCGGCCCCAATCACGGCACGGACTGGGCCAACGGATGCGGCTACACCTCCAGCTTCGAGAGGCGCCTCGGGTCCACCTTCCTCACGTCGCTGAACTCCGGCGACGAGTTCCCGGGCACCCCGCGCTACGGCACCTGGTGGTCGCCTTGCCACACCATCATCAACCCGGAAAGCAGTGTCTCCCTGAGCGGGGCGATGAATACCCGGACCGCCTGTCTCGGCCACATCGCGGTGAGTGGCACACGCTCGTGCGCCCAGGCGATCCTGGCGGTCACGGCGGGGGTGGGGGAGCAGAGGGGGGCGAGCCCTTGGTATGCGGCGCTTCGGCCGGAACGGCGGAAGAACGATCAAGGCTCAGTTTTCCGGATCCCCCGCCGATGCCGTGGGCCTTCGTCGTGGTCTCGCCGGCGGAGATGTTGCGACGGGGAACCCTGTTCTCCCGCAACGCCTTCCGGTACGTCGACCGCGTGATCGGCGCAATCGTGGCGGTTGTCCTCGTGTGGTTCGACGCTCACGGCCCTCAATGCGCGGAGAAGCAAGACCACCGCCGCGGGAGGGGGCGGGCGTGAGGAGGGCCGTCCACAGGTGGATGGCCCTCCTCACATCAGGTCGGCCTGTGGCAGAGGGAGAGAACTCGCCCGGTTTTGGATTCAACAGTAAGGGCATCGGCTCCGTTTTCGCCGGTCGGCCGATCGGGTTACGCTCGACATGTTCGAGGCGATAAGGGGGCCAGAGGGCCGATCTCGGAGTTCACCATGGACGTCGCCGTAGGAACATTCAACCTCAACAATCTCTTTTCGCGGTTCAACTTCCGGGCAGAGATATCGGCTGTCCATCCGGTTGATGACGAGGGACGGCTCACCTCCAGCTATGTCTTCGACGACCCCAAGAGCGTGCGGATCCGTAGGTACAAAGGCAAGCTGGTCAAGGGCATAGACCCCGAGGAACAGAAGGTGCTCGCCCGGCGGATCAGTGCCATGGACCTGGACATATTGGCGGTGCAGGAAGTCGAGGACATCGACACCCTGCGCTTCTTCGTTGCTCAACATCTTGACGGTGCCTACCCGCACCTTTCGCTGATCGAGGGCAATGATCCCCGCCTCATTGACATCGCCGTTCTGTCCAAGTTCCCGGTGGGGGCGGTGACTTCCTGGCAGCACGCGGTCCATCCGGACGTGCCTGGTGAACGCGTATTCAGCCGGGACCTGCTGGAAGTGCACATCCTGGATCCCCGTGACCCCGACAAGCACCTGTTGACCGTCTTCAACAACCATCTCAAGAGCCAGTTCGTCGACCGGGACACCGACCCCGAAGAGGGCAAGCGCCGCGCCGACGAACGACGCACCCGCCAGGCGGAGACCATCGTCCGGATCATCGGCGAACGGACCCGCCCCGACGGTCGCTACATCGTGCTGGGCGACATGAACGACACGCCTGACGCACCGACACTCAGCAAACTGGCCGAGCCTGCAAATCAGTTGAGCCTGACGGAGGCGCTTGCGCATCCGGAGGAGACCCGAGCACCAAAGCCTGATGATCCGCCGCCGCCCGCCTCCGGGTCGTGGACCCATCGATTCAAGGAGAACGGACAGCCCGCCAAGTACGAGCTGTTCGACCAGATCTGGCTTAGCAAGAGCCTCACGACGCGACACAAGAGCTCTCACATCGACCGACGTACCCGGCATGGCGGTGACGGATCGGATCACGATCCCGCCTGGGTGGTCCTCGATCTCTAGCCTCTTTCCCCTTTTTCCATACCGGCTTTGTTCCGGATCGACCACCGGCGGAGGGAAGACTCATGCCTTTGAAGAACTACGGAGTGCTGGCCTGCAGGGTCGTCGACCGGCGCCGTGAAGGGGCGCCCGACGACACCCCGCACTATCAGCTCCACCTCACCGACGGCAGGGGCACGCACTACCGCGGTGCGATCAACGTCCTGTCCCAGGAGTCTCCCTCCGAGCTGCTGTTCCTGGCCATCGACGATTTCCGGCATCCCGTGACCGCGCAGCTTCCCCCGGCAGGGAGTGGATGGACGGAGCTGCAGTCCCGACCGGGCACGGCGAGCCTGGACTTCATCCGCGGGAATCTCTTCACCCCGGAATCGATGCGCGAGCTGCCTCCCGATGTGATCGGCCCCGACAACGACCTGTCCGACAGGCTGGACCACTACATCGAGCGTGCCATCGGCGATCCAACGGCCGCCCTGTACCTCTTCGGCGAGCGATGGGGACCGGAACGCAACAAGCGCGACAAGGTGTTCGGCTTCGAGCCCGGCAATGGTGTGCACGACATCCACATGAACCAGGGCAGCGTAGGGCGCTTCCGTTCGAGCAACGGAGTCTGGCAGGACGGCGCGCTGATACTCCATTTCCCCGCCGAATCGCGCTGGGTGGCCGTGTTCCTGGCCTTCCAGTCCCAGGCCTGGCACACCGACGAACAAACCGGCCACCCCATCGAGACAGCGCCCGCCCGGCCCGTCCAGCGCGAAGCCGAAGTGCGCATCCTGGCCGCCATGGTCAACCCCGATGGCCCGGCACCCGAGCGGGAAACGGTGACCCTCATCAACGCCTCACCCGAATCCGTCGACCTCAACGGCTGGCAACTTGCCGACGAGAACGATCACATGTTCCCACTGCCCGCGGAGCAAGTTGCCGCAGGAGCCACCGTGGTCGTGCGGGGGGGCAACGGCTTCGCTCTCGGCAACCGAGGTGGGGCGATCACCCTGCTCGACCCGTCCGGGCTCAAGGTCGATGGTGTCTCGTACACGGAGGCCGAGGCGCGTCGCGAGGGGTGGACGGTGTCCTTCTGACCGCATCCGGTGCTGGTGGAGTACGTCATCGGGCTGCTCGCCTGCGCCATTCAGGGCCGGGAGTTCGACACCTGCTCAACGCGGACGTTCCCACCTCCAGTGCGAGGTCGTACATGGCTCGCTCGTACGCGGATGGCGAGCTCCCTGCCCGATACTCCTGCCGGGGGCCTGCCGGAGGCTCAGCACGCGCTGTATCCGGCACTGAATGAAGCGATCCGTGCATGCTTCGTGCACCTGGACGCGGTGGAGACGGTCGCGATGCCGGCACCGCGGCAGTACGCCGGCAACGAGGAACTGGGCACGGTGCTGACTACCTTCCGTGCCTGCCGCACTCCCGGGCAAGGGCCTACCGACCTCCGCCCGAGGTTGCCCGCTCTGCCGCCCGCACCTTGTACGGAGATGGTGCGTGGTGTCCCGAACGCCGTGCCTTGTCAGACGGATCATCCGCTCGCCACGGTGTCCAGCACCCTCAACCCGATCAGCGCCACCGGTTGTACGGGGACCTCGGGGTGCCGGAGGTGTGGTCGTCCCAGGCCTGGAGCAGCAGCGCTCCCATGGGACTAGCGGCTCAGGCTTGTTTGGCTCAGCCAACGTGCCGGGCGAGCCGTCCGCCTGAGGTCGTGAGACGCTGCCCCGCTCGCAGATGAGGCGGGCGACCTCGCGACGCTTGACCTTGTTCTCCTGGGGAGTTGTGGCGCAGGACATCGAATGCCTGCTCTTCGGTGAGCTGGTGGCCGCCCATGAGGATGCCCACGGCCCCCCGATGAGATGGCGGGTGGCGATGGCCCTTTCCATCTGGGCGTGGGGTGCGCACCGCTTACATGAGAGTGAGGAACCCGCACCATGGCTTCGACACGAATGGAGAAAGGTCCGGGCCGGCCCGCGCCTCAAGGGCGTCTGGGGGGCGACCCGGACCGAGTGTCCATCCGGCGCGTGGGAGTGTGGAGTTAAACCAGGTGGTTCTGCCTCGGCTGCCGTGCAGTGCTGTCCTCAGCGCGTCGACAGAGAGTGTGCGCGCGACATCGACGGCTCCGGCGTCGGCTGTACCGTTCGGCGGCGGCGGACTGGCATGCCCGCGGTGGGGTGGGCGACGGTCCAGGCCGCGCCCTTGCAGATGATTTCCTTGTAGAGGGCGGCAAGGCGGCCGGTGAGTGCCTTGGGGACGGCGTGGTCGTCCGCGGTGACGAACTGGATCAGGCCCTCCTTGCGGCCGAGCGAGACGCACTGCTGGAAGTAGCGGATCGGAACCTTCGGGAGCTTTTCGCCGGTCAAGCGGGCCGCGATTGCGTCGGCGGCCTGCCACGCGGTGGGGACGCCGGAGGCGCACGACATCCGCAGCGGCCTGTCACCCGGGCCCGTCACGAGGGCCGCGTCGCCGACGGCGTACACCTCGGGGTGCGAGAGCGAGCGCATGGTTTCGTCGACCACGATCTGGCCCGTGCGGGAGACCTCCAGCGTGCTGGCCTCGGCGATCGGGTGGACGGCGAAGCCGGTGGCCCACACGGTGACCGCGGCCGGGACGGACGTGCCGTCGGTAAGGACGCGGTCGGCCTCGACGGCGGTGACGGCGGTGTGCTCGTGCACGGTGATGCCGAGCCCGGCGCAGACCTTTCGCAGATGTCCTCGGCCCTTGTCGGAGAGCCAGTCGCCGAAGCCGCCGCGGGCCACGAGGGCGACGTCAAGGTCCGGGCGGGTCTCGGCGATCTCGGTCGCGGCCTCCAGGCCGGTGAGTCCGCCGCCGACGACCACAACGGGCTGTCCCGCGTCCAGCCGGGCCATCCGCTCGCGCAGCCGGAGCGCTCCGGGGCGGCCGGAGATCTCGTGGGCGTGCTCGGCGGTGCCGGGAACGCTCTGGGGGTTCCAGCCGCTGCCGAGGGCGTAGACGAGGGTGTCGTACTCCAGTTCCTGCTCCCCGGCGCCGTGCGCTTCGACGACGGTGACGGCCCTGCGGTCGGCGTCGATACCGGTGACCTTGGCGAGTTTCACCTCGACGCCGGTGCCTGCGAACATCTCGGCGAAGGGGCGGGGCTTGAGCTCCTGGCCGACCGCTAGCTGGTGCATCCGGACGCGTTCCACGAAGTCGGGCTCGGCGTTGACGAGGGTGATGGCGACGTCTTCGCGGTGCAGCCGCTTGGCAAGGCGCCCGGCGGCGATGGCCCCGGTGTAGCCGGCTCCGAGGACGATGATGCGGTGCTGCATTTCCTGCTCCTGTCTGCGCGGGTGCGACGCTCGTTCTTGTTCGGTCACGCCCCTTGAACCGGGCAGCCCGCGCTTTCCTGACAGGAACAGGATGTGAAGCAGGTCACACCCTCGTTGGACGGTGTGACCCGGTTCGTGGAAGGGCGTCGGACAGCCCTTGCACGGCGTTCGTCAGAAGGCGTGGAACAGGGGTTGCCCGTGCTCGGTGGCCGCCCACACCTCAGTCGCGCGTTCCAGCTTGTCGGGGTTGACCTGGCTGCGGAACGCCACGATGCCGTCCGCGCCGAGCTCCAGGCAGATGATCCCAACGACCCGGCCGTCGACGACCGCCAGGATCGCCGGGCCGCCGTTGGCCGTCGAGATGTGAATCTCGGGTGAGCCGCCGACCAGGGCCCGCTTGACCGGGGCCGGCTTGAACAGGCCCCGCATGAACTTCGCGACCGCGAGGGCACCCTCGAACGCCTTGGCGCGGGCCGGGACCTTTCCGCCGCCGTCACCGACCGCGATGGCATCCGAGGTGAGCAGCTTGACCAGCGGCTCCGTCTTCCCGCTGGTGGCAGCCGCGAGGAGTTCCTCGACGATCTGCCGTGCCGCCGTCTCGTCGATCTCCGTACGGGCCTTGCCCGCCGCCACGTGCTTCTTCGCGCGGTGGAAGATCTGCTGGCTGGCGGCCTCGCTGATGTCGAGGATGTCGGCGATCTCCCGGTGCGGGTAGTCGAAGGCCTCCTTCAGCACATACACCGCCCGCTCGTTGGGAGTGAGGCGCTCCAGCAGGGTGAGGACCGCGTACGAGACGGATTCGCGCTGTTCGGCAGTGTCGGCCGGGCCGAGCATCGGGTCGCCGGCGAGCAGCGGCTCGGGCAGCCACTGACCCACGTAGGTCTCCCGGCGTGCGCGGGCCGAGGTGAGCTGGTTGAGGCACAGGTTGGTGAGCACCTTCGTCAGCCAGGCCTCAGGCACCTCGATCCGGTCGACGTCGGCCGCCTGCCACCGTAGGAACGTCTCCTGCACGGCGTCCTCCGCCTCGCTCGCCGAGCCGAGGAGACGGTAGGCGATCGCCTCCAGACGGGGCCTCGTCGCCTGGAACCGGTCCACGTCGTGCGTCGTCAGCGCCATGCACCGGATCCTAGACGAGTGCCTCCGCATGCCTGCGAGGTCTACCGGTTCGGCAGCGTCTCGGAGCTGATGGGAACGCGTCCCGCAGTCCAGGTCCATCCCGACGAGCATCCCGTTCGGGTCGCCGACCTCGCAGGTGGTGAAGGCCCCGCCCAGGGCCCAGTCCTCCGAGCCCTGGTGCTGGGTGAACTCTGGTACGAGGCCCGGCCGTACCTAGCCGGGCAGCCCGAGGCAGAACGAGGCCTCCTGCAAGCCGACCGGGGGCACGGCGCGGTAGTCGGCGCCGGCGAGCAGGGCGGCCAGGGCACGGGCCCGGCCGTCGCAGGCGGCAGCGGTGGGCCCGATGCCCGCCCCCACCGGGATGCCCGCCTCGCTGACTCGACCCGCCCGCGACCTCGGCGAACTCGACGCACGCCTGTCCCGCACGTCCGTCGAGGTCGAGGTCCAATCGGTGACCGGGCTGATGCACCGCTCGTGCAGTGCCGACTCCCGCGCGGCCTGCGCTAACGGGGCGCGAGTTCTTCGAGTAACTCACCGAAGTACGCGCGCGAGATGCCGGAGCAGGCAGGATGGCAACAGGCCGCACGGGCTCAGGCAAGCCTCACAACTCACCCAACCCGTACGGCCGTTCTCATGTCATGGCCAGCGGCACAGCACTCTTGATCGTCTTCTGGGCGGCGCCTAGGCTCTCATGCCCATGGAGATGGGGGAACCAGACCGCGGGCGGCGGGCATGGCACGACGCTCTGGTCAGACGTCGTGCGGCTGCAGGTTTGCTGGCCGGGGCGGGGCTGGTCATTTTGGGCACGGTGTTCGTCGTCCTGCCGGGTGTTGTGGTCGACCACGATCTCGCTGGGGCGAGCGTCGCCGCGCAGGATCGGCTGAAGGCGGTGAACGATGTCCGCACGACGCTTCTGCAGGTGGTCGGCGGCCTGGTCCTGCTCTTCGGCGCGTACGCCACCTGGCGGCAACTGCGGGTGAGTCAGGACGGTTTGCGTGCCACCCAGGAGGGCTACGTCACCGATCGATTCAGCCGGGCCGTCGACCAGCTCGGCAGTGACAAGCTGGACGTGCGCATCGGCGGGTTGCACGCGCTGTGGCGGATCGCGGAGCAGTCCGCCCGCGACCGTGAGGCCATCATCTCCATCCAGGCGGCGTATCTGCGGACGCACCTGCCCTGGCCGCCCGCCGGGCCGGAATCACCGGCGGCAGACCTGCCCATCAACGAGATCGCACCCCTGGAGACCCGCGCCGCCGACGCCCAGGTGGCGCTGACCGCGCTCGGCGTGCTGTGCCGGCACCGGGAGCAGTCCTGGGTCAACCTCAGCATCACCGACTTGCGCCGGGCCGACTGCGACGGGCTGTGGTTCCCCGAGGTCAACTTCGACCGCGCTTGCATGGAGGCGGCGGGCCTGTACCACGCCAATCTGACCCAGGCGTCCCTGGTCTCGGTCAACCTGCGGCACGCCGACCTCACGACTGCGATTCTCCGCCGGGCTCGCTGCATTCTTGCCGACCTACGGGCCGCGAAGCTGGTCGAGACCGACTTGCGTGACGCCGACTTCACCGAGTCCGACCTGCGCGAGGCGAACCTGCGCAAGGCCGACGCCCACGGCGCGGTCTTCCACCGCGCCGACCTCCGCATGGCCGACTTGCGCGGCACCGACTTGAGCACCGCCAGCCTTGTCGAAGCTCGCCTGACCGGCGCCCTGGCCAGCACGCACACCCGCTGGCCCGCCGACTTCGACCACACGGCCGCCGGAGTCGTCGACACCGATGACCCCGGCCCCGAGCCCTCACCCTACTCCAGCCGCCCGGGATGACGTGGCAGGCACCGCCGCTGCGGTCCACGCCCTGACCAGGGACGCGCCGGTCAAGACTGCGGCGACCACGATCCGCCTGACCCGGCGTCACTCCCTCCTCAGCGGTGTCCTGATCGCGCAGAGCCCCCCGGGCCGCCAGGCAGATCCGGACCCTGATACCGCTCCCAAGGCCGCAGGCGAGTGCCCGGCCCTTCTTCCCGGTGTCCGGTGGCAGCGGGCCATGAGCGCATGCCGTCGATTCTTGGCGGACGCGGGTTCCTGTTCGCCGAACGGGGAACATGAGGCTCTGTCAGGTCCGGAGCATGACGGTAGCCTGCCCTGTTGTGATCACTGCGCGCGAGCTCAACCGGGCGACCCTCAGCCGTCAGCTGCTGCTGGAGCGTGAGCCGTTGACCGTTGCCGATGCGGTGCGGCGCGTGGTCGCGCTCCAGGCGCAGCATCCGGCCTCGCCGTATCTCGCGCTGTGGAACCGGGTCGCCGGTTTCGCTCCGGCCGAACTCGATGCCGCCATCAGCGGGCGTGCGGTCGTCAAGGCGACCCTGATGAGGATCACCCTGCACGCCGTGCATGCCGGGGACTATCCGGTCTTTCGCGCGGCGATGCAGCCCACTTTGTACGCCTCCCGGCTCGGCTTCCGCTTCGCCGACGCGGGGCTGACCCCGGCGGACGCCGACGAACTGGTACCGGAGCTGCTGGCCTTCGCCTGCCGGCCGCGGACTTCGGCACAAATGCAGGCGTGGGTCGAGGAGCGGCTTGGTGTCGAGAAGAAGGACGGGGCGTGGTGGGGGCTGAAGGCCTACGCGCCGCTGCACCATGCCCCGACAGGCGGGCCGTGGTCATTCGGCCTCCGGCCGTCCTTCGTCGCGGCGGGTACCGAGCCCGTCCCCGCGGGGCGCGCGGTGGACCCACAGGCACTGCAGACCCTGATACTGCGCTATCTGGCAGGTTTTGGGCCCGCGTCGGTGGCCGACGTGGCGCAATTCGCGATGGTGCAGCGGGCACCCGTCCGCCAGGCACTGTCCGCTCTGGACGGCACCATCGAGCAGGTCCAGGGGCCGGACGGCACCGCGCTGTTCGACCTCCCGGCCGCCCCCCGCCCGCCCGCGGATACTCCCGCTCCGCCCCGGCTCATGGCGATGTGGGACAGCATCCTGCTTGCCTACGCCGACCGTAGCCGGGTGATACCCCCGGCCTACCGCCCCCTGGTGATCCGCAACAACGGAGACGTACTGCCCACCTTGCTGGTGGACGGCTATGTCGCCGGTGTATGGCGCCCGGTGCAAGGCGGCATCGAGGCCACGGCTTTCCACTCCCTGTCGCCCGCCACCTGGGACGGACTGGCCGCCGAGGCCCAATCCCTGAAGGCGCTCCTGGGCGAGCGCGAGGCGGAGGTCTACAGTCGCTACCACCACTGGTGGGCCAAGCTCCCAAAGACCGAGGCACGGATGCTGTGACCAGCTGATGTGCCGCTCGGACTTGAGCGGTACCGCTCAAGGTTCCCTGACACAAACCCGGCGCCATCTGCGGAGGTCAGCGCGGCGCCTCTGAGAGGCTGGACGGCAACAGCCTCCCTGCGCGCCGGCTGGTGACAAGTGACGTGCTTCGACAGCCACAGCCACGGTGCCCAGCCACGGGAACGCGCAGGTCGACGCGTCCCGGGGGGAGGGGAGCGACAACTTGAGCGCGTCGGAACACCCATGCAAGGTGCTCAGCACCTGCCGCCAGGTGTCATCCCGACGATCCGACTCGCCATTGCCCGAGGAGGACCTCTGACGTTTCACCACCCATCCTTGCCGGCCTGGGCAATCCCGCCGGTTCGCTCCTGACCGGCGCACTCCAGCATCGCAGCCGGCGAGCTGGCCGCAGTGCCGAAGCCACGTCCCTGCGCAGCTCCGAGGGTCTGGCGGGGTGTCGCGGAATTGCCCGGGGCGCTGACCGGCCACCGCCGCGCGATGTGGGCGCGCGAGGAACTGTGCCTGCGTGGTCAGGACTGCACCGTGCCCGGCATCGCACCACCCGCTGGCAGACCACCGCGAGACGCCATCGCCAAGGTGGACGACTGGGGCACCTCAGCGAGTCGCCGTCTGCCCGCAGCCTGACCTTGTCGCAACGCCGGAGCCCTACGTTCGGGGTGACGTGATTGTCCTTCGGCCAGCGCGAAGCCGCCGTAGCCGACATCGCCAGACCCATGGGGGGGAGCGATGCGGGACATTGTTCCTGCGTGAGCCCAGCGGCGCGGCGGATGGCCTTCCGCTCGGCAGGCCCTGTTGAAATCGGCCTCGGCTGGGAGGCGAGCATTGCGCTGGCGTCACGGCGGGTGTCGGCTACCGCAGGAGCGCCGGTGGTCGCTGTGGGGACCGCCGGGTTGGTGCTGGCGTTAGCGCCACGAGGTCGAGCACCGTCCGCGGCAGGTGTCACGGTGGCGGCGGTGGCTGGTATGAGACCGGCGGCCGCAGAGCTGGCAGTGCCGTGTCGCCCTTGGTGGTGGCCGTGGGTGGAGCGGGAAGGAGCGGCGCCGCCTCTACGGCTTGGTCTGGGTGGGTACGGTCGCGGCTGGGTGCCGGTGACTGGCGCGACTGCCGCCCCCTGCTGCGGAGGCTGCGGTGCGACCGGCGAGGGGAAGGGTGAGGATTCAGTTTTGGGCCGCGAGTGGCCAGGGCTCGCGGCCGAGACTTCAGCCGCAAGCGCTCACGGCGTTTTCCCGTGCCGGGGTACGCGCCGTGCGGTGGGCTGTTCCTGGGCCAGGGCTGGGCTCGGGTTTCGGCAGCGCCGATAGTCGGGCCTGGGGTGATGGTGCCCCGTACCGGTGATACCCGCAGGCTTTGACTTGTCGTCAGCCGCGTGGGGTGTCATGGTCCTGGTCTCTGGCTGCGATGGCCGTGTTGCGGTCTTTGCGCGGCGGCTTCGGCAAGTCTGTCCGTGGTGACTGGGTGCGCCCGCTACAGTTCCTGCTGTGAGGCGCTGATCAGGGCAGATCCAAGTGTCTGGGGGCGGCGTCTTAGTCGTCGCGCCGTGCGTTGTCAATGCCCGACACGCGCGCAGAAGTGTGACGGGGTGTCAGTGAGTCCCCCGTATGGCCCAGCGTTG
>NZ_JBVKBY010000031.1:0-13869 GCF_055656945.1 Streptomyces sp. NPDC111606 | reverse complement strand
ACGACGAGACCGACCTGCCCACCGAACTCACCGCATAGCCTCAAAAACGAGATCGCCGAGTGGCCGTCGATACACCACTCCAGCGGACGTGACCGGCACCATGCGGAACCAGAGGTTCGTCTTACTTTCGGGTGGCAGCAACCGCGTGGCGAACGGCACGACTCCTTTGCCGTGGGCGCCCCGCGAGAGGTCCGGTGGATGACGGCAGTAGTGACCAGCATTCCGCGGGGCTTGCGTTCATGACAGCGGCGGCCGTGTGGCCGCTTGCACGGTGAGCCGGCGCCGCTCCAGATGCTCGTGGAAGAGCCGGCCGACCAGAGCCCCTCCATACACCACGAAACCCACTCCGACCAGCCAGGACTGCAGAACCAGAACGGTCCCGAACGGGCCGTACGTCACCGTGTTCGATGCGATCAGCGGCGAGAAGATGTGCTCGGAGAAGACCCGCAGCCCGAGGAGCCCCAGGGCCGTCGCCGCAGCCCCGGGCGCGAGCGCCCGCCAACGAATGCGGCCGCAGAGCAGCAGCCGTTGCGACCACCAGAAGAAGACGAACGCACCGACCACATCGACCCCGGCGACCAGCACCGTCTTCAGGGCGGACGACTCCTCGGGGGTGGGCGCGGCGAAGAACAGCAGCAGGGAGCCGGTCACTACGGCCAGCCAAACGACATGGCGCCACATCGTGTGCCAGCGCGCCGTCGGCAGGTCCCACACTCGCTCGTACCCGGTCTGTACGGCCGAGCCGAAGGTCACACCGAACGCGGCCAGCGCGGCGAGGCCGAGCGCCGTGGTGCGCTGCAGCGCCTGCCCCGGCCGACCGAACATCCGCTCGACCTCCTCCTGTGACACCGCCGACACACCTAGGCCCTGGACCAGCCACTTGGCGAAGCCCTGACCTCTCGCGAGGTCGGCCGCAGCGACGACGACCAACAACGGCAGCAGCGTGAGGAAGCTCAGCGCCGCGAAGCCCATGGCACGGTGCATCAGCTCCATCTCGCGCCCCCGGTTCCAGGCGAGCCCGATCCACGAGGTGAGCACCCGCCGATGGAGCCGAACGAACCAGTGGCCGTGATGCGCGGCGTGGCCGTCAGCCGACGCACCGAATCTAAGGGGCATGTGCCGTCGACTACCCGTCCGCCGGGCGGGACCCGACGTGCTTGCCCCCGAACGGGTGTCTCCCGGCCTCGTCGATGGAGGAAAATTCCGAGGTGCCCGCCATCGACCCCAGCGGTGCCACCGCTGGTGCCCGACCCAGCTAATGGAGGGGCACACCGCGCTGGCGCGTGACGCGGTACGGGTCGTGGGGGCCGCGCTCCAGCCGTTGCCGCTCTGGGTTCTGGCCCTGCGGACCGGCGGGCCGCCCTGGTCACCGCCCCACCGGCGGGGTGCGACGCGGTCGACGAGATTGTTTCCCCGCCAGCTGGCGGTTTGAGGCCGAGTTGCCAGAGGGTCTCGGCCCCGACCGCGACTGGGTGGTGGATGCCCTGAACCTGCTGGAAGAGGTCCTTCGCAGCGAGTGGCGCGGCAGCGCACCTGACGCGCGGGCTCCGCGCGACGTCGGCGCCTAGGACCGCTTTCCCGGCCACGGGGACGGCGCCCGCCAGGCCGTCGCACCTGTCCTGTCGGCGGCCCGGCGGCTGCCGCCCTGTGCCGGTGTCAGCCGGTGGTGCACAGCCGCTCGATGTCGTCTAGGACCTTGGCGGAAGGGAGAGGTCCTGCGGCACTGCTCCATACAACCCCGTCGACCACGTCGAGGACTCCCCCCGTCGTGGCTTCGGCAGCGGTGACACCGCCGCGGACATCTCATTCCGGCATGCTGATTTCGGGCGGCGTGATGCCCACTTTGTCGGCGTTTCCCACCAGTTCACGCCACACCTTCGGCGTCGCCGGGAGCCCCTCGGCCGCCCGGCCCTCGGCCAGTGCGGCGCTGCGCTCACCGGGGTAGAACACGCCGGCGGCGCCGTCCACGACCTGCAGGTCCTTCAGGGTGCTCAGCGTCGCGTCGGCGGCCGCGGTGAAGGCGTCGGGATCGCCGAAGGCCGCGGGGTCGAGGAGTCCACCTCGGGCACGCGGTGCCGTTGTGCCTGCAGAACCAGGACGAGATCACCACCCGCAACAGCCTGTCCACCGGCAAGGCGAACGCGACGGAGGGGCACGGCTGACCTCCACGCTGCCGTACTTCCTCGGTGCGGTCGGCGAAGACCAGGCGCAAAAGCAGCACGAACTGACGGCCAAGCGGCGCGAATTGCGGCGCCGTCAGCAGGACCTGAAGGTGGCCGAGACCGCCGACGGCGAAATAGACGCCCAGCTGCACCTGCTGCTGGCTCAAGCCCGGACGGCAGGTCTCATATCCCCCGGCGAAGATTTCGACAGCCGCGAGGCGCTGCTCGACGCCCTGCGCGAAGCGATGCCGCTGATCTCGAACTGGCCCCTCTTGGCGTGGTGGTGGAGGAGCTCGCGGTTGAGGTCATGGCACAGCTGCCGGACGACCAGGCCCGGCGCGAAGTGATGGCGCTCGTGGAGGTCGCGCGCATGGAACCGCGGGCCTGGCCCGATGTCCGTGACCCGGGCTCCGTGGAAGAGATCCGGGAGGCGTTCGGACGGCGCTGCTGGATCCAGTACCTGCCGCACGCCGGTGCGATCGAGGTCCGTGACATCGGCTGGGCGGGCTGATGCGTCAGCGGCGGCGGAGTTCCTCGAACCAGCCCCGGAGCTGGTCTTCGAGAGTGAGGTTGTCGCCACGAGCCACGGTCTGCAGCAGCTGGGCGCACACGGTCGCTTCGGCGGCGAGGCCGGCCGGGCTGCCCAGGATGGGGAAGACGTCGCGGACACGGGCGGCGACGTTCTCCTGGAGCAGCGAGTAGGCGTAGAGAGCACACGGCCCCAGACGTGCGCAACGACCCCACAGCATGTCGTGATCCGAGGCCCCTTCGGTCCTCTCTGCACGGGGAGCGGAGGGCCGACGACCCCGCGGGCGCCAGGTCCTCCAAGGTCCCACCATGCGCAGGGCACGTACAGAACGGGGCCGTGCGCCGTACCGCTGCCGTGGAAACTTCTGAGTTCGCGAGGGTCCTGACCCTGGTGGTACCCACGCGACGTTCGGGCCACCGGGGCGGTTCTCGCAGGCTACCGCTGCGGCAACGCTCTCCAAGTCGCACGAAGATGGGGATCCGCGGCAGCCCATATGTGTCGTGGATCACAGGGAGGAAGAGATCCTTTCGTCCGCGCTCGCCGTCTTGCACGGGTGAGATGGTCCGGAAGGCGCCGGGCGGTCCGGTCAAGGAACCGAGGTCCCAGTGACACAGGCAGCGATGAACCAACCCATGGCCGATGTGCGTGACATGTATATGGCGCACCGGATGTTCCGCCGGGAGTTCCGTCTTCTGCCCCAGCTCGTGCGCGAGGTCAGGCCCAGTGACACCGAGCGGGCCGCAATCGTCGCTGACCACGCCGACAAGATATGCGCGATCCTTGACGCCCATCACGAGGGTGAGGACGAGGTGATCTGGCCGCTTCTGCTCACGCGCGGCGGCAAGAGGAGCGCCGCCATCGTGCCCGTCATGGAGAAACAGCACCACGGCATCCACGAAGCACTGACGACGGTGGTTTCGCTCCTCCCGGCCTGGCGTGCCACTGCGCAGGAAGGCGAGGAACTCGCCGCCGGCACCGATGTACTGGTCTCCAGATTGATCGAGCACATGGCCATGGAAGAGACGGAACTCCTGCCCCTGGCCGAGCAGTTTGTGACGGCCCAGGAATGGGCGCTGTTCGGCGAGCACGCCTTCTCGACCATCCCGAAGAAGACCCTCGCCCTCGGCTTCGGCATGGTCATGTACGAGGGTGATGCCGACGTGATCAAGGAAGTTCTCTCCAACGCCCCGTTCGTGCCGCGGCTCGTGATGCCGCGGCTCGGCCCCCGCCTCTACGCCTCCCACGCCAGGCGGGTCTACGGCACAGCCACCCCGCCACGGCTCGGAAAGTGACGCGCCCGGCGCGAGCGGTCGGACCAGGTCGACCTCGAGGCATGCGGCCCCGCGCATCTGCATGTCCATCAGTCTGTTCGTCCGAGGTGTTCGGGCCGGGCCGGTGACCTCCCGGGCGACGGCCGGCTTGCCGTCGTCCACCCTGGGCAGGTTCGTGAGGAGAAGGACAGCATCGACGACGTCGACGACCTCCCGGACGACGACACCCACCCCGCCCCGCCCCCAGCCCGGCACGAAAGAACGCCTCACCTACCACTCAGCGTTCGCCACCAATCACACCCCCACCATCAGCACCCCCGCTGCGGATGCGCTGGCCAGCGCCCTGATGAGCCCCGGCCACCACCCCAGCAGACAACCACACGCCCCTCTCTGATCGTCAACGGTCCCGCCGCCGGCAAAACCACCGCCCTCCGAGGCCGGCGATCCAGGAGCTGATGGCGGTGCCGAGGTTGAACGCCGAGACGGTCAGGGCCGAGGCCAGGGTGGGTGCCTGGCCGGCATAGCGGACGGCCAGGGCCATCAGGACCGGGTTGGCGCCGAGGCCGAAGAAGCCCAGAAGGGTGACCAGGACGATGATCGCGGAGGCGGAGCCGGCCGACAGGACGATCGCCAGGAGCAGGAGCAGGAGCATGGCGCCCGCGGCGGCGACGATGGTGCCCGTTGTGCGGGCGGCGGTCGCCCAGCCGGCCCCCGACGAGCGAGCCCACGAGAGCGCCGAGGCCGAATCCGACGAGGACCCAGCGGCACCAGTCCGGCGGCGAGGCCGGCCCGGTCGATCAGCAGGGGTGCGACGTAGGAGTACGCGGCCAGGACGCCGCCGGTAGTGGTCGCGCAGGCGGCCAGCACCAGCCGCAGGCGGGCGGAGCGCAGCGCGGTCATCTCGGAGCGGATCGTTCCCGCCTGCTGGGCCGGACCGCCCAGCGGGACGGTGCGGGCGATCAGCGGGACGGCCGCGGCGGAGAGCGGCGAGGGCACAGAACGGTCCGCGCCAGGCCATGAGCTGTCCGGCGAACGGGCCCAGTGGCTCGGCATCGACGGTCATCAGCTTCCGCATCGCGAGCGCCAGTTCGGCAGCTCATTCGGAGGGCAGATGTAGTCGCCGGTCGGAGAGCGGCAACTTTCACCCTACGTCGCCTGCTCGAACCAATCCAGGTCGGCCGCCCGCATCATCGCGCTCGCCAGCAGCACGGCAGTCTCCCGGCGCCCAAGGTTCTGCCGCCCGGGCTGGTTAGATGAGGAGGCGGCGGCAGTCCTGGTGGAACCGTACGACACGGGATCCGGGCTGCCCGCTGTCCGACTGCGCTGCCTGGGCGTGCGCCAGGAGCTCAGCACACAGCTCCCGGCGAGGTGCTGTAGTGCGCTGACCTGCCGTTGTCGGGCCGGTAGTCGGGTGCGTTCGCGCACTCGGTTTTGCCGACGGGCGGCTGGGGGGAAGGCACGGGCTGTGACGTGGACCGGGCCGGAACCGATGCCCGCCGCCCCTGGGTACGACCCTGCGCTGCTCCCGGGGTGGGCGGGTGAGCCGAAGTAAGACAGGTGGCGGGCCCTGGTTGCGGCAGTCGTTGGGCAGAGACTGGTCTCGGAGCCAGTCGACGAGTCGGACGTAGGGGCGCCCGTTGCGCAGGTTCCCGGCCACGGGCGCCGCCTCCCACAGCTCAGGGCGCCGAGCTCTCCAGGTCTTCCAAACTGTCGTCGAGGCTGGCCTCGACGTCTCCGAGTGAGTCCTCCAGTTCCTTACCGACGACTTCCCCGGCGATCTCTTCGAGTTTCTTGTCGCTGATGCCGTCGCAAGCGTCCGGCCGACTGCCTTCCTTGCCGCTGTCCATGGCGTCTTCCATCTGCTTGGCGAGTGCCGCCTTACAGGCTGCCGGGTCGGCCTTGGTGTCGCTGCTGCAGCCGGTGAGGGCGGCAAGGGCGAGCAGGGCAGCGCACGCTGCTGTACGGGTCTTCATGGTCCCCCCAGTGGTTTCTGATGCTGAGGGGGCATCATGCGTTGCGGGGCGCCACGGCGGAGGCGGTGTCGCCGAGTTGTGACATGACGAAGCCCCAGCCGGTGAGCAGTCGGCCGGGGCCTTCGTCGTGAGCCTGCGGATGCCCAGTGCTCGCGCAGCACGGCGCCACGACGAGGTGCAGGTCATGGAGCGGCGCATCGCGCTCGTGGGTTCGGGTGCGCCGCTGGATCCGCATCGTCGCGCCACCCTCATCTGGCGACTCATTCAAGACCTAGCCAAGGACGAGGCAGCAAACCCCAGTTTTTCCGAGTGGTTTATGTGGCTGCAGAGCTGGTGTTTCTCAGTTTTTCTGGGTGATGTTCGTGGCGCCTGGGGTGCTCAGAGTGTGCGCTAAGCGGGGCAGTGGTCGTTTTTCCGGCTGGCGCATCGCGAGCGGCTACAGCAACAAGAGGAGGTTGTAGACCTCTTCGCCGTTGGTGCGGGCTACGGGGGCCATGCGCCGGGGGTGCCGTTGGTGGGCAGTTCCAGGAGTTCGCCCGCGTTCTGGCCCGTGAGATTTCCACACGGGCGTCCACCTATCGCGCCGATGGCCAGTCGGGCCTCGGCGCCCATCAGCAGACGGCGCTGCCGCTCGTCGGCGGGCGCAAGCGGGTAGTCGAGGTAGATCCGAGACTGCGGCCCGCGCTGTTGGCGCTGGTACGCCCTTTGCACGGTCGAGGGCATCGCCAGGCGGTTGGCTGACGGTGCGGCGCGCACGGCCAGCTTCCGCGGCCGCCTGGACGGCGACATGCAGTTCATCTGGTGCAGCCGAACCGATGATGGACACCGGATGTTGAGCTACGCGGTAGGAGTTGCAGCGAATGGCCACCGCCTCGCCGCCGTAAGCACGGGCGTTGACCGGGGCGTGCCACAACGTCTCGAACTCGCGGCCCTGGCCGCCGAGACGGGCCTGGACATTACGGTCTGCCATTTGCCGCCGGGCACCCGCCGGGCACCTCGAAGTGGAACAAGATCGAGCACCGGCTGTTCTCCCACATCTCCATGAACTGGCGGGGTCGCCCGCTGACCAGCCACGACGTCATCGTGAACAGCATCGCGGCGACCACAACCCGCACCGGGCTGAGAGTCCACGCCGAACTCGACCCGGGCACCTACGACGACGGCATCAAGGTCACAGACAGCGACATCGACGCCCTACCCATGCACCGGCACCGCTTCCACGGTGACTGGAACTACACCCTCCACCCCCAACTTCCCGACACCACAGCCATAGCCGATTCGGCCATGAACCCGTGATCAGCCGGCTCATCTCCGCAGCCCGGCACTGGGCGTCTGAGGAACCCGGAGCTGACCGGGATGCCCGAACCGGCACTGGACGAACTCGTCGGCCAACTCACCCCGAAGCTCGACGAGTTACGTGAGCAAGGACGGCTCCAGCAACGAGGAGGTGAGCGCATCCGTGCTCGCGGCGCAGGGGCCAAGGACAAGCTGACCACCGCCGACAGAGTCCTGGCCACCGTGCTCTACCTGCGCAAACTCGGCACCCGAGACCTACTCGCCCAGCTCTTCGGAGTCAACGGCAGCACCCTCACCAGGGTCGTTCACCAAGTCCAGCCCCTCCTGGCCGAGCACGGCTACACCGTCCCACCCTCGACAGCCAGGTTCCGCACACCCGCCGACGTCACCGCCTTCCTCGCGAACAGCACCTCCACGGAGATCAAATCAGCATGTTGATTCTCTGCGAGCCCTTAGCTTGGCGTTTATCGCCTGTAGTCGAACGTGGTCTCGAACTTGCTGATGCTTTCGGCTGAGTGCCTGACGTGAGAGCGGCCTTCGTCTGATCCTGTGCTCCGTCACAGAGGCGCTTGACCAGTACGAAGGCCGTAGCGATGAGTCTGCTGCAGCGGGATGTCCCGCGGGATGCGTTTGCCGAACTGTCATGCTTCCGGGCGGAGTTATATGCCTGCCTGCCCCAGCGCCCGGATGCCTTGTTCGAGCTGAGCGATGCCTTGCTGTGTGCGGATGGCCCGGTGAGGACGCTGGTCGAGTTGTCCCTGGCGCCTGAGCACCGGCGTGGGCATGGTGCGTTGTACGGCGGGTTGAACCGCGGGCGTATGGATCTGTCTCGGCTGCGCAGGGCCCTGGCAGGGCTGCCCCTTCCGCGGACGGTAGAAGGGCGGCTGGTCCTGGCGGTCGATGTGAGCAACTGGCTGCGGCCGGATGCGAATACCAGACCGGACCGGCTGTTCTGTCACACGTATGGTCGGGGCAGGGGCTCGGCACAGATGATCCCCGGATGGCCCTACTCCTTCATTGCCGCTCTGGAGCCGGGGCGGAAGTCGTGGACTGCCATGCTGGACGTGGTCCGGCTGCGTCCGTGGGACGACGCGATCGCCGTCACCGCCGCCCAGATCCGGGAAGTGTTCCAGCGGCTGTATGGGGCACGCCAGGGGCAAATCGGTGACCCGCCCGTCCTGGTCGTCGTCGATACCGGCTACGACGTGACCCGCCTTGCCTTCCTGCTCGCGGACCTGCCTGTTGAGCTGCTGGGCCGGATGCGTTCGGACCGCGTCCTGTACTTCCCGCCCCCGCCGCAGCCGGCGGGCAAACGCGGGCGCAAGCCCAAGCTCGGGGCGGAGTTCGCGTTCGAGGATGCGGCGACTCAGCCGGTCCCGTCCGTGGTTACGGTGAGCGAGACGACCCACTACGGGAAGGCCGTCGCCACTGCCTGGGACCGCCTGCACCCGCTACTGGTCCGGCGCTCGGCCTGGGCCGACCATCCCGAAGGAGAGCTGCCGGGCATCGAGGGCACCGTCATCCGTCTCCAGGTCGACCACCTCCGTGGAGACCGCAACCCCACGCCGATCTGGCTGTGGTGGTCAGCCACCGCCGCGACTGCCGGGGATGTGGACCGGCTCTGGCAGGCATTCCTGCACCGATTCGATCTTGAGCACACCTTCAGGATGTTCAAGCAGACGCTGGGGTGGACCGCTCCCAAGCTCCGCGAGCCTGCCGCCGCCGATCGCTGGACCTAATTCCTTTCCACCGGCCCCGGCGGCTCAGGTCGAGTCACCGGGGTGTTCGAGTAGTGAGGGTCGTCACGCCTACTTCGAGCTGGGCCTGTGAAGCCTCTGGTTAGAGCGTGCGGACGGCCCTCCGGCTCGTGGTGGTGGTCGTGTAGGCGTCGAGCGGACGTCTTCACGCGACTTGGTCGACGAGAGGCCTACCCAGACAACGGCGACGCTCGACGCCTTCACGGCCGCCACGACCGAAGCGGTGGGTGGTGATGCTCCATGGGCGTCGAGCGGACGTCTTCGTTGGACCTGGCCGCGATGCCTTGAGCCAGAGCGACGACGCTCGGCGCTCGTGAAGCGTCAACACCCACAGCTTGATCACTCGTTGGAGTTGGTGGCCCGAGCCCTCCACACGGTGACCTCTTGATGCACCCGAGCCGTCTGAGCTCCCGCGTAGACCGAGGCCCGTGAGGTGAGCTGGTGCCAAGAACACGGCTAATGAGGTGTCGGACCAGCCCGGCGGCTGAGTCCTGGAATTAGGTCGCTGCGTGGCCCGCATGCGCTCGTGACCAGCGCAAATATCCGCACCATGGGGAGGGAACATCTTGATCTACTGCGGTATCGACTGGGCGGAACGGCACCACGACGTCGCCCTGGTCGACGACACCGGCGCGTTACTCGCCAAGCGCCGCATCACCGACGACGCGACCGGCTACCGGCTCCTGCTCGACCTCCTCGCGGAGTACGGCGACACGGAGGACGCCCCGATCCCGGTCGCTATCGAGACCTCCCGGGGCCTGCTGGTCGCCGTGCTGCGGACCGGTAAACGGCAGGTCTTCGCCATCAACCCGATGGCCGCCGCCCGCTACCGCGACCGGCACAGCGTCTCCCGCAAGAAGTCCGACCCGGGCGACGCCCTGGTCCTCGCCAACATCCTGCGCACCGACATGCACGCCCCTGCCGCAGGACACCGACCTGGCCCGCGCCATCGCCGTCCTGGCCAGGGCCCAGCAGGACGCCACCTGGAACCGGCAGCAGACCTCCAACCAGCTCCGGTCGCTGCTTCGCGAGTACTACCCCTCAGCCCTGGACGCCTTCGCACCCTGGCAGAACGGTCTGTGTCGGCCCGAGGCCCGCCAGCTGCTCAAGCTCGCGCCCACACCGGCCAGGGCCGCGCGGCTGAGCCGCACCCAGATCCAGGCCGCGCTCAAGCACGCCGGCCGCAAACGGGGCATCGAAACCGAGGCCGACCGCATCCGTGACGTCCTCCGCGCCGACTGGGCCCACCAGCCGGCACTCGTCGAAGACGCACTCGGCAAGCAGATGCTCGCCCTCCTCATCCAGTTGGAAGCCGCCTGCACCGCGGCCGACGACCTCGCCGGGGCGGTGGAGGAGGCGTTCCCTCAGCACCCGGACGCTGAGATCCTCCTCAGCTTCCCCGGCCTCGGCGTCCAGCTCGGCGCCCGGGTGCTGGCCGAGATCGGGGACGACCAAAATCGGTTCGCCGACGCCCGCGGACTGAAGGCATATGCAGGCTCCTCACCCATCACTCGGGCCTCCGGCAAGAAGTCGAGCATCACCCGGCGCCGGGTGAAGAACGACCGTCTCAACCACGCCGGCTACCTGTGGGCCTTCGCGGCACCGAACGGGTCACCCGGCGCCAAGTCCCACTACCGCCGTCGACGCGACGAGCACGGAGACTGGCACGCGGCCGCCCTTCGGCACCTCTTCAACCGGATGATCGGACAGCTCTACCGCTGCCTGCGGGAGCACGAGTTGTTCGAAGAGCAGACGGCGTTCCCCGCCCCGCTGGCCGCTGCAGCTTGACTCTTAGCTTCATGAGGTGTCTGGCTCGTCATTGCCGCACACACCCAACTCCGGCTAGCGCGGTCCCTCGCAGAAGATCTCCGCAAACCCTGGGAACGGCCCGCACGCCAAAGGCGCCTCACACCCGCACGCGTCCTCGAGGATTTCGCCGCCTCCACGGGACAACCCCTCAGCCGGCCAGCGCACCGAAACCCAGCACCGCAGGCCCAGGCCGACCAATCGGCGCTAAGAACAGGCACCGTGCACGCGAGCACCCCGTCGGGAAACAGGACAAACCAAGCCTCACAGCAACCATCACAGGCACCAGACCTGCATAAACGCCAAGCTTAGAGCAACCCTAGAGCCTGTCCTGGGCAGATGCCGCCCGCGCCGACAGCCAGGCCAGCTACCTGGTAACTCGACGCAGGCGGCAAGCCTGGCGCAACCCGTACCGGGGTCGGCTACAGGCCGCTAGTGATGTTGTCGACGCTCACCTCGACACGGGTGACCGCGTTGCGAGCCACGTCAACGACGTCAGCGGCGGCAGTTTCGACGGTGCCTCCCGCGGGCGCGGCAGTGGCGGGTACGGGGAGTGCACCGAGGATCGCGGCGGTTCTCAGGATGACGGCAGCGGTACGACGCATGGCGATGCGCCTTTCCGCGAAGAAAAAGTGGTCACCCGACTCCGCAAACGGAGCGAGCAATTCCTCCAACCGCACAGACCGATGATCAGACACGTCACTCACCCGAACGAGGGGTCAACCGAAGGTGAAGAGACGAGGCTCCACAACCCAGCGTTGGGCAGGGCGCCCTACGCGTAGACAGGATCTACGACAAAGCGCGCCGTAGCGCCGAAACGTTGGCTGATGGGAATGACGCTTCCTTGATCCATCGGATCGGCCACGGCTGGACTGCGCTGTCCGCCAGCTGGTGGACCAGACTCCCAGGCATGGCGGGCCCCCGACCGCGCCGTCTGCGGCCGGAGGGCCGTTGTGGGTTTTTCAGATCGACAGGGGGACCGGATGGACCTCGTCGGCCTTGTGGCCAGCGCGCTCGTGGATGCGCTGGACCGCTTCCGCCGAGGGTGCCTCGGAGAGGCAGTAGACGAGGCCCGACTCGGGATCGGCCCACGCCCGTTCGAAGTGCACGCGCTCGTCCTCCTCTATGGCGAGGTCCGCGTTGTGGGCCTCCCTGAGCTGGTCGGCGGTGACGCCCTTCATGTTGTGGTGCACGTCCATGAACTGAGGCACGCCTCAGCACCTCCTTCCGCTGGCCGGGGTGCGTTCACCTGCTCTCCCTCTATGCTGCGCTCGTCGGGGACGAACGGCACAGTGAGCGGGGCAGAGCCAGGCGCAGAGGCCGGGCAAGGCAAAGGCCCCGACGCGCACCCGCCCTGCTAGCGCCAGGCAAGGTTCCGCTCAATCCCGAGTACGCCTGCCCGACGTCCTGAAGTCGTGGGACGTCCTGGTGCCCGCTCCCGAGCGGCGATCCGATCGACGACCGCCTGCTCAGGGGGACCTCGATGTGCGGAAAGTGGCTCACCATGAACGTGCTCATGATCGGTGAGAGGCGGCTGATCACTGAGCGTCACCCACAGCAACAGGATTGGGTGCTCTAACAGTGGGGCTTCGAGCCGATCCCGAGCGAGATGCTGCATTGTGCACCGTTCAGTGGCTAGTTCCACTGCGCGACGCTCGACGTCCGGTGCCGCGGCACCCTCGAGGCATACGTCGACTGACCGGCATCCCAGGGAACGCGGGACCGTCAGTCCGGTCTGGGGAAGCGGCCCAAAAGCTCAGCCCGTGGCGCCTCCGGCCGGTGGCGCCACCCCGCAGGCCTGCACCGTGCCCGCCCCGACCTCTCCCCCACCGACGTTCCCCCTGACGTCGCCGCCACGCTGACGGGCCGGACGACCATCCCGGCGGGACGTGATGGCGCGCGGATGGATCCGCGTACCTGGCCCGTTGTCCGTGACCCGAGCTCCATGGAGGGGATTCGGGACGCGTTCGGACGGCGCTGCTGGATCCATTACCTGCCGCTACGCCGGTGCGATCGAGGTCTGTGACATCGGCTGCGGGCTGAGTCGTCGGAGGCGGCGGAGCTCCTCGGACCAGTCCGGAGCCGGTCTTCGAGTGTGACCTGACCGCGCTTCCGTGATGGCTACGACCGATGCAACGTCAGCCTTACCGTGTCGAGCCAGTCTCTCTCGGAGACGCGGTCGGGAAACCGATAGAGGGCATGCCGAGTTCGTGCTTGGCCGCTGGGGCTACGGAGTGTCCGGTGCGGATCAAGCCCGTAGCCCGGTCGGCTCCCGCTGCCGTGCGAAGGGGTGTGCGGACTGCTCGACTGGAGGACTTTCCCCATCCTCCGACCTCATGGGAGCAGTGCCGTGGCCATCATCGCCATCATCGAATTGCCGGGCGTCACCGAGGAGCAGTACCAGGTCAATCACGCGAGCATCCACGCGGCGCCGTGGTGGCCGGCGGAGGGCTTCATCTCCCACGCGGGTGCCCCGGCGGACGGCGGCTGGCTCGTGGTCGACCTCTGGGAGTCGAAGGAGGCTCTCGCGGCGTTCATGGAGAAGGCGGCGACGATCTTCGAGGCAAACGGTATGCCGAGGGTCGAGCCGAAGCTCTACGACGCGGTGAACGTGGACATCGGCTAAGAACCTACGTCTGGATCTCTGCGGCTACGGCCCTGTGCGGTGTTCGGCCCGATTGCCGACGTCAATGTGCCGCTGCGCGTGTCACGGTGCGTACGTTGCCAGAGAGAGCTGGAGGCGCTGATGACCGAGCACCCACACATCGCCGTGTTTCACCGTGTCATGGCTGCCTTCTCGGAGCCGCGATACCAGCGGATCGCCTGCCGCCGATGCCCCCGGGCGTGCGGCTTCAATCTCATGGATCCCGGATCCCGGTAGGCCTGGGCCCAGATGAGCCGGCGACGGGGCGGCACACTCATCGGTACTGTGGCGCCGTTACCCGCCTGCTCCACCATGCGTATGGGATCCCCCGCAGGGCGCCGAGTGCGGTGTGGCAGCGGTGGTGGTTGTAGGTGCGCAGGAAGTCTGCCAGGGCGTCGGCGCGTTCGGTGTTGCTGGTGTAGGGCCGCAGG
>NZ_JBVKBY010000030.1:0-18051 GCF_055656945.1 Streptomyces sp. NPDC111606 | reverse complement strand
GGCGCAGCTTCCGGAGGGCGTCGTGGACGCCTACCCGCTGTCGCAGGTCCAGCTCGGCATGGTCGTCGAGATGCTCGTCGACGACAGCCGCAACAGCTACCACAACGTCAGCGGCTTCCGGATCCGGGACGACCGGCCCTTCGATGCCACCGCGCTGCGGAACGCCCTGCGCCTGGTGACCGAGCGGCACGAGATTCTGCGTACGGCGTTCGACATGCACGGCTACTCCGTGCCGATGCAGCTGGTGTACGCGCAGGCCGAGATCCCGGTGGCCGTGCACGACATCCGTGAGCTGGACGAGAACGCGCGCCGGCAGGCGCTGCGGGACTTCGTGACGGCCGAGCGGGACACGGTGTTCGACCTGACCGCGGCGCCGCTGCTGCGGGCCGCTGTGCACGTGGAGGACGACGCCGGCTGGCGGCTGTCCTTCACCCAGACCCACGCCATCACCGAGGGCTGGAGCCAGCACTCGCTGCTGACCGAGGTGGTCTCCTGCTACCGCCGGCTGCGCGACGGTCTGGAGGCGGAGCCGTACGAGTCCCCTGCCGTGCGCTTCGCCGACTTCGTGGCCGGCGAGCTGGAGTCCCTGGCCTCCACCGAGGACCGCGCCTACTGGCAGGGCATCTGCGAGGAGTACACGCCGCTGACGCTGCCGGGCACCCAGTCCTCGGCCGACGAGCCGGACGCCGACTACACGGTCGTCGTGCCGCTGCGGGACCTGGAGGCGCAGCTGCGCGCGTTCGCCACCCGGTCCAAGGTCTCGCTGAAGAGCGTGCTGCTGGCCGCGCACCTGAAGGTGATGAGCCAGCTCACCGACGAGGAGGCCTTCCACACCGGCCTGGTCTGCGACGCGCGCCCCGAGGCGCTGGGCGCCGACCGGGTGCCGGGCATGTACCTCAACACCCTGCCGTTCGCCGTGGACCGCAGCGCGCGCACCTGGCGCGAGCTGGTCCAGCAGGTCTTCGCCCGCGAGGTCGAGCTCTGGCCGCACCGGCGCCACCCGCTGCCCGAGATCCAGCGGCAGGCACGCGGTGGACGGCTTCTGGACGTGATGTTCAACTACCTGAACTTCACGGGCGCCGTCGACACCGACGTCGTCGATGTCGACGCGGGTCTGGGAGCCGGCGCGATGGAGTTCTCGCTCGCCGTGACCACGGCGGCCGAGGGCCTGGTTCTGAAGACCGGCACCCAGCACTTCAGCCGCGCCGACGGTGAGCGGCTGGCAGCGATGTACCGGGCGGTGCTGGAGTCGATGGCCGCGGACGACGAGGCCGACGCCGTCGTGCCGAGGCTGCCCGACGGGGAGCTGGAGCGGATTCTCGGGGCCTGGAACGACACGGGCGCCGAGCAGGTCGACGCCTGTCTGCACGAGCTGTTCGAGCAGCAGGCCGAGGCCACGCCCGACGCCGTGGCCGTGGTCTTCGAGGAGACCGAGCTCAGCTACGCCGAGCTCAACGCGCGGGCCAACCGGCTCGCCCACCACCTGCGGGGCACGGGTGTGTTTCCGGGCACCCTCGTCGGTGTCTGCGTCGAGCGGTCCGTCGAGCTGCTCGTCACCGTGCTCGCGGTGTTCAAGTCCGGCGGTGTGTACGTGCCGCTGGACCCGGACTACCCTGCCGAGCGGATCTCCCACATGGTCCGCGACGCCAAGGTCGGCGTCCTGGTCACCCGGGACGAACTGCTTCCGCTGGTCGAGGGCAGCGGTGCCACCGAGGTGCTGCTCGACGACGAGGACCGCTGGAACGGTCGTAGCGAACGGAACCCGGAGCCCGTCACCGGCCCGGACGACGCCGCCTACCTCATCTACACGTCGGGCTCGACCGGCCGTCCCAAGGGCGTGCTCTGCGACCACCGGGGCCTGGTCAACCGGCTCGAGTGGACGCAACGGACCTACCTGCGGCTGACCGCAGCCGATGTGGTGCTCCAGAAGATCCCGATCGGCTTCGACCCGTCGCTGGCCGAGATCTTCGGCCCGCTCATGGCCGGTGCCCGGATCGCTGTGGCCCGCCCCGGCGGTCACCGCGACCCCGGCTATCTGCGGGCGGCGATCGCCCGGTACGGGGTCACGAACCTGCACTTCGTGCCGTCGATGCTGGCTGCCGTTCTCGCCGTGGACGATCTGTCCGAGCTGCGGTCCCTGCGGATCGTGGTGTCCGGTGGCGAGGACCTCCCCGTCGCCCTCGCGAACGAGTTCACCAGCCGTCTGACGTGGGCGGAGCTGCACAACCAGTACGGGCCGTGCGAGGCCGCGGTCGACGTCACGGCCTGGCGCTGCGCGCCCGACAGGCTGGAGGGGCTGCACCGCGTGCCGCTCGGCGCACCGATGCAGAACGTCACGATCCACGTCCTGGACGCCCGTATGCACCCCGTCCCGGTCGGTGCCCCCGGCGAGCTCTACATCGGCGGTGTCGCCCTGGCCTTCGGCTATCTGAACCGGCCCGATCTGACCGCGCGTTCCTTCGTGCCCGACCCGTTCGGCCCGGCGGGCGCCCGGCTCTACCGCACCGGCGACCGGGCGCGGTGGCGGGCCGACGGCACCGTCGAATTCCTGGGCCGCACCGACGACCAGGTCAAGATCCGCGGCGCACGCGTCGAACCGGGCGAGACCGAGGCGGCGCTGAGCGCTCTGCCCGAGGTGTCGAGTGCCGTCGTCGTGGTCCGCGAGGACAGCGCGGGCCTGCCGCGGCTGGTCGCCTACGTCGTCCCGGCCCCGGGCCGGTCGGCCGACCCGGCCGAGCTGCGCGCCCAACTCTCCCACGAGCTGCCCGAGGCGCTGCTGCCGACTGCCTACGTACGGCTGGACGCCATGCCGCTGGGCGCGAACGGCAAGGCCGACCGGCGTGCGCTTCCGGCACCAGGCGCGGACGCTTTCGCGGCCGGCGAGTACGTGGCGCCGCGCTCCTGGCTGGAGGCCCGCGTGGCCGCTGTCTGGAGCGAGGTGCTCGACCTCGAACGGGTGGGTGTCGAGGACGGCTTCTTCGAGCTGGGCGGTGACTCCATCCGGGCCGTCGCCCTGGCGGGCGCACTGCGCGGTGCCGGCTTCGAGGTCGGCGTCCAGGAGGTCTTCGAGCACCGCACGGTCGCGCAGCTGGCGGTGATGCTGGCGGGCCGTGCCCCGGCCGGCGGACCGGCCGCGGACGAGAACGCCGTACAGCCGTTCGCGCTGCTGCCGGAGACGGACCGGGCGCGGCTGCCCGAGGACGCGGTCGACGCGTACCCGCTGACGCAGGCGCAGCTGGGCATGGCCGCCGAACTGCTCTCCGGGGACGGCCGGAACAACTACCACAACGTCACGATGGTGCGGGTCCGGGACAACGGCCCGTTCTCCGCCGAGGCGCTGCGCGCCGCGGTGGCGCTGCTGGTGGGCAGGCACGAGGTGCTGCGGACGTCGGTGCACCTGTCGGGCCACTCGGTGCCGCTGCAGATCGTCCACCGTACGGCCGAGGTGCCGGTCGGCTGGGCGGACCTGCGCGGGACCACCGACCGCACTGCGGGCGAGCAGCTGCTCGCCGACCACGCGGCCCATGAACGCGCCACGCTGTTCGACCTCTCCCAGGCGCCGCTGCTGCGGGTCTTCGCCCACCTGGAGAGCGACGACGCGTGGTGGCTGACGCTCACCCAGTCGCACGTCATCCTGGAGGGCTGGAGCCACCACTCGCTGCAGACGGAGCTGCTCGACTGCTACCGGCTGCTCCGCGACGGCCGCGAACCCGAGCCCTACCAGGCCCCCGCCGTGCGTTTCGCGGACTGTGTCGCCGGTGAACTGGAGTCCCTGGACTCGGTCGAGGACCGCGCGTACTGGGAGCGGGTCGCCCTCGACCACCGGCCGTTCGCGCTGCCGGCCGACTGGGCCGACACCTCGGGCCGCCCGCAGGAGGTGTACAGCGTCCGCGTCCCGGTCGACGACCTCGCCGACCGGCTGCGGGCTCTGGCCGCCGGGGCACAGGTCCCGGTCAAGAGCGTGCTGCTGACGGCGCACCTGAAGGTGCTGAGCCAGCTCACCGACGACGACACCTTCCACACCGGCGTGGTCTTCCACACCCGTCCGGAGGCCCCGGGCGCCGAGCGCGTGCTCGGCATGCACCTCAACACCCTGCCGTTCCCCGCCGGCCGGTCCGCCCGGACCTGGCGCGAGACGGTGCGCGAGGTGCTCGCCACGGAACTGGCCGGCTGGCGGCACCGGCGCTACCCGATGCCGGAGATCCAACGCCAGTGGGGCGGCGGCCGCCGCCTGGTCGACGCCTACTTCAACTACGTCGACTTCCACCAGGTGGACATGGACGTCGTCGAGTCCGGAACCGGGATCAGCGACGCCCCCAACGAGTTCGAGCTGTCCGTGCACAGCCACGGCACCCATCACCTGACCCTGGCCACCCACACGCACGCCGTCAGCCGCGTCAACGGCGACCGGCTGGCCGGGATGTACCGGGCCGTGCTGGAGTCGATGGCCGCGGACGCCGAGGCTGACGCGCGAGCGGTGTACCTGCCCGCCGGCGAGCGGGAGGCGCTGCTCGGCGCGGTGTCGGCGGTGCAGACCGCTTCGGTGGAGCGGTGCGTCCATGAGATCTTCGCGGAGCGTGCCGCGGCGGCGCCGGATGCGGTCGCGGTGATCGCGGACGGTGTGTCGCTGACGTACGCGGAGCTGGATGCGCGTGCCAACCAACTGGCGCATCACCTGCGGTCACTGGGCATGGGCCCGGAGTCCCTGGTGGGTGTGTGCCTGGAGCGCGGCCCCGACCTGATGCCGACCCTGCTGGGCGTGCTGAAGGCGGGTGCGGGATATCTGCCGCTGGACCCGGCGAACCCGGCGGAACGGCTCGGGTTCGTGCTGGCGGACGCGGGTGCGCGGGTCGTGGTGACCTCCGGTGGCCTCGGTCCGGTGCTGGAGGACGTGTACGACGGCGAGCTGGTCGTGCTGGACCGGGACGCGGAGACGATCGCGTCCCGCCCGCAGACCGCGCCCGAGACACCGGTCGCGCCGGACAACATCGTCTACGTCATCTACACGTCGGGCTCAACCGGCCGGCCGAAGGGCGTCACGCTGGCGCATGCGCAGGTGGTGCGGCTGCTCGACACGATGCAGGAGCACTACGGCTTCGACGAGCACGACGTGTGGGCGCTGTTCCACTCGTACGCCTTCGATGTGTCGGTGTTCGAGATGTGGGGGGCGCTGCTGCACGGCGGGACCCTTGTCGTGGTGCCGCGGGAGGTGACGCGCTCGCCGGAGGAGTTCCTGGAACTGCTGGTCGAGCGCGAGGTCACGGTGCTGGCCCAGACCCCGACCGCCTTCCGCTCGCTGATCGCCACGGCGACCGCACCGGGCGAGAAGCGACTCAAGCAGTTGTCGCTGCGCGCGGTGGTCCTGGCCGGCGAGAAGCTGGAGGTGGCCGACGTACGCCCGTGGACCGAACGGCTCGGCCTCGGCCGTACCGCGCTGGTGAACATGTACGGGCCGACGGAGACGACGGTCTACTGCACCTACCACCGGCTCACGCCGCGCGATGTCGCGCCGGGTGCGGTCGCCCCGGTCGGACGTCCGCTCAGCGACACGACGATTCACCTGCTGGACCGCTTCGGTGAGCTGGTCCCGGTGGGTGCACCGGGCGAGATGCACGTCGGTGGCCCGGCCGTGGCCCGTGGCTACCTCGGCCGGCCGGACCTGACCGCGGAGCGCTTCGTGCCGGACCCGTTCGGCCAGCCCGGCGCCCGCCTGTACCGCACCGGCGACCTCGCGCGCCGCCGGCAGGACGGCAGCCTCGAGTTCATCGGACGGACCGACGACCAGGTCAAGCTGCACGGGTACCGGATCGAGCCGGGCGAGATCAGCGCCCGGCTGGCCGCCCACCCGGCGATCCGCGAAGCGGTGGTGATCGTGCGTGACAAGCGGCTGGTCGCCTACGTCGTCCCGGACGGCGAGCTGCCCGCCACCGCCGAGCTGCGGGCGTTCGTCGCCCTCGAACTGCCCGAGTACATGGTCCCGGCGGCCTTCGTGACCGTCGAGCGCATCCCGCTCACGGTCAACGGCAAGCTCGACCGCCGTGCCCTGCCGGCCCCGGACGCCTCCGCGGTCAGCACCGGGCGCGGCCATGTCGCCCCGCGCACCCCGCTGGAGGAACGGGTGGCCGCGATCTGGCAGGTGACCCTGGGCGTGGAGCGGGTCGGTGTCGAGGACGGTTTCTACGAGCTGGGCGGCGACTCGATCCGCGCCGTGATGCTCGTGGGTGCTCTGCGGGAGGCCGGATACGACGTCACCGTCCGCGAGACGCTCGAGGCGCAGACGCTCGGCGCGCTGTGCGAGCGGCTCTCGGGCCGACCGGCCGACGGCGGCCCCCTCACCTCGGCGGTGGTTGTGCCGTTCGCGCTGGTGAGCGACGCCGACCGGGCACTGCTGCCCGAGGGACTGACCGACGCCTACCCGATGATGCAGAACCAGATCGGCATGCTGGTGGAGATGCTGGGCGCCGGAGATCGGCTCAACTACCACCTCGTGACGTCCCTGCGGGTCCGGGACGGCCGGCCGGTGGTGAAGGAGGCCATGCGGTCCGCGGTCGCGGAACTGCTGTGCAGGCACGACGTGCTGCGCACCTCGCTGGAGCTGGACCGCTACTCGGTGCCCATGCAACTGGTGCACGCCGATGTGCCCACGCCCGTCCGGTTCTTCGACCTGGGCGACCGCAGTGAGGACGAACAGGGGCGCGCTCTGCGGGAGTTCGTCGCCGAGGAGAACTCGACGGCGTTCGACCACACGGCCGGTCCGCTCGTGCGCATCGCGATCCACCAGTGCGCCGACGGGAGCTGGCAGTTCACCATCGCGCAGTCCCATGTGATCCTCGAAGGCTGGAGCTTCAGCGGGCTGCTGACCGAACTGCTGGAGATCTACCGCGCCCACGCCGACGGCCGGGAGCCGGAGCCGCTGCCCGCCCCGGCCATACGGTTCGCCGACACCGTCGGCGCGGAACTCTCCGCGCTGGCGTCGGACCGGCACCGCGACCACTGGCGTGACGTCGTCGTCGGCCGGGAGAAGTTCACCATGCCCGAGGGCTGGGGCGACGCAGGCGACGCCGATCCGGAGAAGTACAAGCTGGAGGTGGGCTTCGACGACCTGACGGACGGGCTCCAGCGCCTCGCGGCGGCGGCGAAGGTGTCGCTGAAGAGCGTGCTGCACACTGCGCACCTGAAGGTGATGAGCCAGCTCACACGCGAGCAGGAGTTCTTCACCGGCCTGGTCGCGCACGTCCGGCCCGAGGCGGTGGGCGCCGAGCGGGTGTACGGCATGTACCTCAACATTCTCCCGTTCGCGGTCGATCGCAGGGCCGGGACGTGGCAGGAGATGGTGCAGGACGTCTTCCGGCAGGAACTCGGCATGTGGGAGCACCGCAACTTCCCGATGCCCGCCGTCCAGCAGGAGTTCGGCCAGGGCAGCAGGCTCGTCGACGTGTACTTCAGCTACCAGGACTTCAGCGGTAGCGACACCAGCATGATCGACGCCTCCGCCAGCACCGGGAACAGCACCAACGAGTTCGGCTTCTCGGTGTCGACGGCTCCCGGCCGGATCAACCTGAGGGCCGATTCGCGCACCCTCAGCCGTGCGCACGCCGCCCGGCTGGCCGGCATGTACCGCGCCGTCCTGGAGGCAATGGCCGCCGACCCGAACGGTGACGCCCGCCTCGTCCTCCTGCCGGAGGAGGAGGCGCAGACGCTCGCCGGCTGGTCGGTGGGTGCGGGGCCGGTGGTGGAGCGGCCGGTGGTGGAGGTGTTCGAGGAGCAGGTTGCTCGGGTGCCGGATGCGGTGGCCGTGGCCTGTGACGGGGTGTCGCTGTCGTATGCGGAGCTGGATGGCCGGGCGAATCGTCTGGCGCAGCATCTGCGGGCTTCGGGTGTGGGTGCCCAGTCGCTGGTCGGTGTGCTGCTGGAGCGGGATGCCGACCTGATGGTGGCGCTGTTGGCGGTGTGGAAGGCCGGAGCCGGCTACGTGCCGCTGGACCCGGCACTGCCCGGTGCCCGGGTGTCGGGCATGCTGACCGACGCCGGGGCCCGGGTCCTGATCACACGGGGCGGGCCGGTGGCCGGCTTCGAGGGCACGCTCGTCGACGTGGACACGGACGCCGAAGCGATCGCCGAGCACCCCTCGTCGCGGCCCGAGGGCCGCGTCGATGCCGACGGTGCGGCCTATGTGGTGTTCACCTCCGGCTCGACGGGCCGCCCCAAGGGCGTACTGGTCTCCCACCGCAACCTGGGCAACCACGTCGGCTGGGCGGTGCGCGAGTTGGCCTCCTGCGACCAGGGCGGCGGGGCGGTGTTCTCCTCCGTGGCCTTCGACCTGGTGGTGCCCAACCTGTGGGCACCACTGTGCGCGGGCCAGCGGGTCGCCCTGATGCCCTCCACCTCGGGTCTGGACGAACTGGGCGGATGGCTGCTGCAGCACGGGCCGTTCAGCTTCCTCAAACTCACCCCCGGACACCTGGAAGTGCTCTCGCACCAGGTCACACCCGAACAGGCCGCCCAGCTCGCCGGCGTGGTCGTGGTCGCCGGCGAAGCACTGGCCGGCACACTCGGCGCACGCTGGGCGGGCTGGCTCGGCGAAGGCCGCCTGATCAACGAGTACGGGCCGACCGAAGCCTCCGTCGGCACCACCATCCACCCCGTGCCGGACGACGCCGAAGGCGTCGTCCCCATCGGCCACCCCCTGCCCGGCATGCGGGTCCACGTCCTGGACGCATCGATGCAGCCGGTACCCGTCGGTGCCCTGGGAGAGCTGTACGTCGGCGGCACCGGTGTGGCCCGCGGCTACGTGGGCCGCCCGGAACTGACCGCGCAACGCTTCGTCCCCGACCCCTTCGGCGGGGCGGGCGAACGCCTCTACCGCACCGGCGACGTCGTGCGGTGGAACGCCACCGGCGCGGTGGAATTCCTCGGCCGCGCCGACGACCAGGTCAAGATCCGCGGCTACCGAGTAGAGCCCGCCGAAGTGGCCGCAGTACTCACGCAGTCTCCCCTGGTGAGCGAGGCCGTCGTGATCGCCCGCACCGACGACGGCGAAACCCGCCTCATCGGATACCTGGTTCCGGCCGACGGCCCGGGCACCGCACCCAGCGATGAGCTGGGCGCGTATCTGGCCGAGTCGCTGCCGGAGTACATGGTGCCGTCGGTGTTCGTCGAGCTGGATGTGGTGCCGTTGAACGCGAACGGCAAGGTCGACCGCAAGGCACTGCCCGCCCCCGCCGACAACACCGACCAAGCGCAGCACGTGGCACCCGGTACGCCCACCGAGCGCAGGCTCGCGGAGATCTGGAGCGAGGTCCTCGGCAAGGAGCGGATCAGCGCGACGGACAGCTTCTTCGAGCTGGGCGGGCACTCGATTCTGGTCATCCAGGTCATCGCGGCCGCCCGCCGGGAAGGACTCCCGCTGTCGCTGTTCATGCACTACCAGGCGCAGGACCTGGCAGAGCTCGCCGCTCTGGTCGACGCGGCCGCCGTGTCCGAGACGCAAGCCGCCGATGCCGGGCAGCAGGCGGAGCCCTCGGCGCCGTCGGCCGGAACGGCGATGTCCGGTCTGCCCGCCGCACTGGACCGGCACAAGGTGCCAGGCGCCCTCGTCGCCGTGGTCGAGGGCGGTGAACTCGTCGCCGTCGAGAGCTTCGGCACCCTGACCGCGGGCGGGGACGAGCCGGTCACCCAGGAGACCGTCTTCCACGTCGGTTCGCTGAGCAAGCACATCACCGCGCTCGGCGTGCTCAAGCTCGTGGACGAGGGACGACTGGACCTGGATGCGGACGTCAACGAGTACCTCGTCGGCTGGCGGGTGCCGCAGGACGCCGACGCGGTCCCGGTGACCGCCCGGCACCTGCTGGGGCACCTGTCCGGGCTCACCCCGACCCCGGGCAAGGGCTTCCGGCGCGACACCGGTCCCGTGCCGTCGCTGCTCGACCTGCTGCACGGCCGGGCCCCGGCCACGACGCCGGCGGTCGGGCGCGAGGGGGTCCCGGGCAGGGAGTTCCGCAAGGCGAACGTCCACTACTCGGTGCTCCAGCAGCTCATGACCGACATCACCGGTCGCCCGTTCGACGAGCTGATGCGGGACCTCGTCCTCGAACCGCTGGGCATGCGGGCGACCAGCTTCGACCAGGCATTCCCCGAGCGGTCGGGCCGCGCGGTGGCCCTGGGGCACGACGAGGAGGGCCGCCCGGTCGACGGCGGTTGGCTGATCCGGCCGGACCAGGCAGCGGCCGGTCTGTGGACGACCGCCGCCGACCTGGCGAAGGTCGCGCTGGAGATCCGCCGCTCCGCACTGGGCCGCCCGCTCAGCCTGCTGTCGACAAAGACGGCGCAGCTCATGCTGGCGCCGAGCAGCGACAGCTTCTACGGCCTGGGCACGGTCGTGGACGCCACGAACGACGAGGTGCAGTTCGGCCATGCCGGCTCGCCGGTCGGCTACCAGGCGGTGTCCCTCTGCCATCTGCGCAGCGGTGACGGCTTCGTCGCCCTCACCAACGGCGCGGCCGGCAAGGACGTCGTGGCCGAAATCGCCGAAGCGCTGGGCCACGGCGCCCGGCGGTCCTCCCTGGGCCTGCAGGGCCAGGGCTGACCCACAGGCGGGCCCGCCAGGCAGGGCCGACCCGCAGGCGTCGGCGGACCGATCCCCCCGGTCCGCCGACGCCCCCTACACCCGACGGAACGTGTCCGCCGACAACTCCGCCGTGTCCGACCACCCGTACGACTCATGCCGAGGAGCGCCGCATGACCGCCCGACACCTGATATCCCTCGACGACCTCTCCGACGCCGACCTGCTCCACCTCGTGGAGCGGGGAGCCGCCTTCTCGAACGGCACGGCTCGCCCCGGCCCCGCGCTCGACGGCACGATCGCCGGCATCTACTTCCGGCGCACCTCGACCCGCACCCGTACGGCCTTCTCGGCGGGGGCGCTGCGGCTGGGGGCGCAGATCATCGCGTACAACGGTGGCGATCTGCAGACCAACACCGGGGAGACCAGCGAGGACACCGGGCAGGTCTTCTCCCGGATGCTCGACGTCCTGGTCGCGAGGACGGCCGACGACCCGGCGGAGATGCGGGGCTGGGCCGCCCAGCCCAGGATGTCCGTGATCAACGCCATGAGCGCCGACGAGCACCCCACCCAGGGCCTGACCGACCTGAGCACTCTCCTGTGCCGCTTCGGCCGCGTCGAGGGGCTGCGGCTGCTGTACGTGGGGGAGGGCAACAACACCGCCGCCGCGCTGGCGCTGGGCCTGACCCGCTTCCCCGGCACCGAACTTGAGCTGCGCACTCCGCTCGGCTACGGGCTGCCCGAGAACATTCTGGCCCGGGCCCGCGCCCACGCGGAGCGCTCCGGTGCCACGGTGACCGAGCGGCACACGATGGACGAACTCCCCAAGGACGTCGACGTCATCTACACCACCCGCTGGCAGACGACCGGCACCAGCAAGCCCGACCCCGACTGGCGCTCCCTGTTCGCGCCCTTCCAGGTCACCCGGGACCTGTGGACGCACAACGCCGACGCCCTGTTCATGCACGACCTGCCAGCCCACCGGGGCGAGGAGGTCACCGCCGAGGTGCTCGACGGCCCGGTGAGCATCGCCTTCGACCAGGCCGAGAACAAGATGCACAGCGCCATGGCGGTCCTCGAATGGTGCCGCCTCGGCACCGTCGGTACGCCCGGCACGTCCGAATGAGCCTGACGGAGGAGCACCGCGAAGGGGGCGGTGCCCAGCCCGGCACGGCGCCACCCCCGCTGCGGAAGAACCGGGACTTCCTGCTGCTGTGGACCGGCGCCGGGCTCTCCCTGTTCGGCACCCGGGCCAGCACCGTCGCCTACCCCCTGCTGATGGTCTGGTACGGCGGCTCCCCGACCGGCGCCGGACTCGTCGGTTTCGCCGCGCTGCTGCCCCAGCTGCTCCTGCAACTCCCGGCCGGGGCCCTGGTGGACCGCCTGGACCGGCGCCGGCTGATGATCCTGTGCGACCTCGCCGGGCTGACGGCCATGGGCAGTGTCGCGGCCGCGCTGATCGGCGGGCACCTGTGGCTGCCGCACCTGATGGCCGCCGCGTTCGTGGAGGGCTCTGCCGCGATCTTCTACCGGCTCGCCGAGCGGGCCGCGGTGCGCAACCTCGTTCATCCGGACCACCTGACCGTCGCGCTGACCCGCAACGAGGCACGCGGACAGGGCGCCGGGCTGCTCGGCCAGCTCGCCGGCAGCTCGCTGTACGCGGTGACCCGATGGCTGCCATTCCTGCTCACGGCGGTGTCCCATCTGACCGCGCTGGTCACGCTGTTGCTGATCCGGAAGAAGTTCCAGTCGGAACGCCCGCAATCACCCCGCGATCTGCGCCGGGAGGTGGGCGAGGGGCTCACCTGGGTGTGGCGACAGCGGTTCATGCGGGCCGCCGTCGGGCTGATCGCGGGCAGCAACATCCTCTTCCAGGTGCTGTCCCTGGCCCTGGTGCTGATCGTCAAGGAGAACGGCGGCTCCCCGGCCACCATCGGCCTCATCGGGACGGTGTCGGGCGTGGGCGGCATCCTCGGGGCCCTCACCGGCTCGTGGTTCCTGAAGCGGCTGTCGCCCGGCGCCATCGTCACCGGCACGCTGGCGGTGTGGGCGCTGCTGATGATGCCCGTCGCCCTGGTCGAGCGGCCGGTGCTCATCGGCGCGCTGTTCGCGGGCATGTCCTTCGCCGGCGCTCTGCTGAACGTGGCGGCAGGTGTGTATCAGGTGCAGATCACCCCGGACGAGATGCAGGGCCGGGTGACCAGCGTCTTCGCCCTCATCGGATCGGGCATGAACTCCGCCGGGGCGCTCGTCGGCGGCCTGCTGCTCGCGGCCTTCGGCACAACGCCCACCGTCACGGGGGTCGCGGCAGCGATGGCCGCCATGGCGCTGGTCGCGGTACTGAGCCCGGTCATCAGGACCGCGGGGCGCACACCGGAGAAATGACCGAAGAAATATAGGCCTCCCCCACACAGTGGGGAGGCGGAGGGGTCGCTCGCGCACGAGCGCCCGCATCCATGCGACCGGGGCCGGACGCGGACACACGCACGCCTCCGGCACTCAACACCCTTTCAGGAAGGCACGCCACGACGATGTCCGCCCATCGCACAGCACCAGCGGGACAGCCGCTGCCGCTCCTGGTCGAGGCCGAGTCCGAGGACCGGGACGTCATCCGCCTGATCAAGTCGGACCGAGAACGGCTGCGGGCGTCGCTGAGGACGCACGGCGCGCTGCTGCTGCGCGGCTTCGACATCGGCGGAATCGACGGGTTCGACCAGGTGGTCAGGGAGCTGTCCGGCGACCCGCTCACCTACTCGGAGCGGTCCTCCCCGCGCAGCACCATCAAGGGGAACGTCTACACCTCCACCGACTATCCGCCGGAGGAGGAGATCTTCGTCCACAACGAGAACTCCTACCAGGCGAGTTGGCCCCGGACGCTCTACTTCTACTGCGACCAACCGCCCGAGACGCAGGGCGCCACCCCGCTGACCGACATCCGCAAGGTGCACGCGGCCATCGACCCGGAGGTCCGCGAGGAGTTCGCCCGGCGTGGCTGGATGGTCGTACGCAACTTCCACGACCACTTCGGCGTGGCCTGGCGGGAGCTGTTCAACACCCACGAGCGGGCCGAGGTGGAGGCGTACTGCCGGTCCAAGGACATCGAGTTCGAGTGGCTGGGGGGCGACGGACTGCGCACCCGGGCGCGCCGCAGCGCGATCCACACCCACCCCGAGACGGGGGAGACGGTGTGGTTCAACCACATCGTGTTCTTCCACCACACCACGCTGCCCGCCGAGGTCCGTGAGGGCCTGCTCGGCCTGTTCGGCGAGGAGGACCTGCCGACCAACACCTACTACGGTGACGGCGGCCGCATCCCCGACGAGGTGACGGACCACCTGCGCGCCTGCTACCGGGCGCAGACGGTGCGTTTCGACTATCAGCAGGACGACGTGCTCGTCGTGGACAACATGCTGGCGGCGCACGGCCGGGAACCGTTCACCGGAGCGCGCCGCATCGCCGTCGCCATGGCGGAGCCGTACGCGCCGAACGCGCGGCCCGAGCGCGGCGGGGAGTGAACCCGCCATGACCGTGCACCACTCCACGGCCGGGAGCGCGTGGCTGCGCCGCTATGTGCCGCGGGCCGACGCCAGGCTGCGGCTGATCTGTTTCCCGCACGCCGGTGGCAGCGCGAGCGCCTTCCGGGACTGGCCGGAGCTGCTGCCGTCCGACGTCGAGCTGATCGCCGTCCAGTACCCCGGCCGGCAGGACCGGTACGGTGAGCCGCTCATCGGGGACTTTCCCACCCTGGTGTCCGAAGCCGCGCGGGCCGTCCTGCCCTGCCTCGACCGGCCCGTGGCATTCTTCGGCCACAGCCTCGGTGCGACCGTGGCCTACGAGGTCGCCCGAGCCCTGCGGGCCTCCGGCGCACCGGCGTTGAGCCGGCTGTTCGTCTCCGCGCGCAAGGCACCCTCGGTCCCCCGCCCGGACACCGTCCGGTTCGGCACCGAGAAGCAGATCATGGAGTACATCCGGAACCTCGGCGGATCCGGGGCGGCACTGCTGGAGCAGGGCGACGACCTGCTCGAGCTCATGCTGCCCATGCTGCGCAACGACTTCGGGCTCGTCGCCTCGTACCGCTACATCCCCGGATCCCCGCTCGACTGCCCCGTCACCGCCGTCATCGGCGACCAGGACGGTTCCGTGAACGAGGACGAGGCCCGGCAGTGGTCCCGCCACACCGTGCGGCCGTTCGACCTGCACACCCTGCCCGGCGGTCACTTCTACACCGAGACGGCCACCGACCGGCTCGTGGCCCTGGTGGCCGAAACACTGAGCGACGTGGCGAAGAGGAGATGACCACCCCATGAGCACCCACCCGTTCGAGGACCCGGACGCCGCCTACCACGTCCTGGTCAACGAGGAGGGACAGCACTCGCTGTGGCCCGCCTTCGCCGAGGTCCCGGCCGGCTGGACCGTCGTCCTGCGCCAGGCCGGGCGTCAGGCGTGCGTCGACTACGTCAACACCCACTGGACGGACATGCGGCCCGGGAGCCTGATCCGGCGGGTGGCGTGACGCCGCCGTAGCCGCCCCCTGCCCGTACCGCTTCCGGCCGGCGCCCTCGTGCGTCGCGCCGTCGCCCGATCTTCTTCAATACCCGGACCCTGGTGGTGGAAAGCCATGCCCATACCCGAAACAGCACAAACCGTGAGTCTCCCTCTGTCGGCAGCGCAAGCGGGTGTCTGGGCAGGGCACGAACTCGACCCGACCGGTGCGAAGTACAACATCTCCGAGTACATCACCTTCCACGGCGCCGTCGACCACCGTCTGCTGGAGGCCGCCTGGCACCAGCTCCTCCAGGACGGGGAGACGCTCCGGGTGCGCGCCGTCGTCAAGGAAGGCGAGGAACTGCGCCAGCTGGTCGTCCCGGAGCTGCGCCCAGGGCTGCCGCTGATCGATCTCACCGGGGAGGACGACCCGGAGGCGGCCGCCCAGGAGTGGATGCACCGGGACCGGCACCGGCCCGTCGACCTAGCCCAGGGCGGCTTGACCACCTTTGCCCTGCTGAAGCTGGCGGAGGAGCGCTTCCATTTCTACGAGCGCATCCACCACATCCTGATCGACGCCTCCGGCGGCCCGCTGATCAGCGGCCGGATGGCGGAGGTGTACTCGGCCCTGGCACGCGGCGAGGAGTTCGGCCCGAGCGGGTTCGCCCCGTTGTCCCAGCTTCTGGAGGAGGACGCCGACTACCGGCACTCGCCGGCCTTCACGGCCGACCGTGAGTACTGGTCCGACCTTCTCGCCGACACCCCGGAACCGCCCCGGCTGGTGGACACCCAAGGACTCACGCCTCCGGACGGGCAGGCACTGTTCCTGCGGCGCAACGTCCGGCTGCCCGCCGCCGACTTCGAGCAACTGCGGGTCGTGGCGCGTCGGCTGCGCTCGATGTGGCCCGTCCTGACCATCACCGCCACGGCCGCCTACCTGGCGCGGACGACCGGCAGACAGGACGTCGTCCTCGGCCTTCCGGTCACCGCCCGGACCACGCCGGCCGACCGCCGTACTCCCGTCCTGCGTTCCAACGTGGTGCCCCTTCGCGTACGGGTGACCCCGGGCGACTCCCTCGCGCAACTCGTCGCCCAGGTCACCCGCGCCACCCGCGCCGCGCTGAAGCACCAGCGCTACCGCTACGAGGACATACGGCGCGACCTCAAGCTCCTCGGCGACGGCCAGACCCTGGTCGGTCCCGTCGTCAACATGATGGATTTCGACTACGACCTGGACTTCGCGGGGCTGCGCACAACTGCCCACAACCTGTCCAACGGGCCCGTGGACGAGCTGTCCGTCGCGGCCTACCACCGCGCCGACGGAGAGGGGCTGACCCTCGCCTTCGACGCCAACCCCGCCTACTACGGGGCCGACCAGCTCGCCGCCCACCAGGACCGCTTCCTGCGCTTCCTGACGGGCCTGATCGCTGAGCCGGAGCGCCCGACGGGCGAGGTGGAGGTGCTGTCCCCCGAGGAACGGCAGCTGCTGCTGACGGAGTGGAACGCGACGGACCGGGCCGTCCCGTCCGGCGCACTCGGCGAGCTGTTCGCCGCGCAGGCCGCGGCCACCCCCGACCGGGTCGCCGTGGCGGCCGACGGGGTGGAGCTGACCTATGCCGCACTGGACGCGAGGGCGAACCGGCTGGCGCGACGGCTGATGACGCTGGGCGTGACGGTGGAGTCCCCGGTGGCGCTACTGCTCGAGCGCTCCGTCGACGCCGTCGTGGCGACGCTGGCCGTGGTGCGGGCGGGCGGCACATACGTGCCGTTGCACTCGGGCCTCCCGCCCGAGCGGCTGGCGTGGGTGATACGCGACGTCGGCGCCTCGGTGCTGCTCACGGATCGCGAGGTGCCGGAACTGTGGACGCGCGTGGTGACGCTCGACCAGGAGCCGTGGTCGGGCGAGCAGGCCGAGGCGAATCCCGGGGCTCCCGACATCACCGTCCACCCGGACCGGCTGGCGTACGTGATGTACACGTCGGGTTCGACCGGGGTGCCCAAGGGTGTCGCGGTGCGCCATCGCGATGTCGCGGACTTCGCCTTCGACCAGCGCTGGATCGGCGGCGCCCACGACCGCATCCTCATGCACGCCCCGCAGTCCTTCGACGCCTCCACGTACGAGCTCTGGGTGCCGCTCCTGAACGGCGGCCGGGTCGTGGTGGCACCGCCGGGCCAGGTGGACGGCGCCGTGGTGGAGCGCATGGTCGCCGAGCACGGCGTGACGGCCGCCTTCCTGACGACCGCCCTGTTCAACCTGATCGCCGATGAGCACCCCGAGGCCTTCGCCGGGATGCGCACTGTCTGGACCGGCGGCGACGCGGGCTCCGCGGCGGCCATGCGCCGCGTCCTCGAGGCCTGCCCCGGAATCACCGTCGGCAACGGCTACGGCCCCACGGAGACCACCACGTTCGCCGTGACCGCCCTGGCGCGGACGGCCGACGACATCGGCACGGTTCCCCCCATCGGTACGCCGCTCGACAACATGCGGTCCTACGTCCTGGACACGGGCCTGCGACCGACACCGGTCGGCGTGGTGGGCGAACTGTATGTGGCGGGCACCGGCCTGGCCCGCGGCTATCACAAGCGCCCGGACCTGACGGCGGAGCGGTTCGTGGCCTGCCCGTTCGGTGCGCCCGGCGAGCGGATGTACCGCACCGGCGACCTCGTCCGCCGGCGGGCCGACGGACAGCTGGAGTATGTGGGCCGTGGAGACTTCCAGGTGAAGGTGCGCGGCTTCCGCATCGAACTGGGCGAGGTGGAGGCGGCCCTGGCGACCCATCCGTCGGTCGCCCAGGTCGTCGTGGTCGCGCGGGAGGACCGCCCCGGCGACCGCCGCCTGGTCGCGTACGTCGTGCCGGAGGGCGAGCCCGCCGACCCGGCGGACCTGCGGACCCATGTCGCCCGGGAATTGCCGGGGTACATGGTGCCGGCGGCGTTTGTGGTGTTGGAGCGGCTGCCGTTGACGGTGAACGGGAAGGTGGATCGGGGGGTTTTGCCGGCGCCT
>NZ_JBVKBY010000029.1:0-19698 GCF_055656945.1 Streptomyces sp. NPDC111606 | reverse complement strand
CAACGCTGGGCCATACGGGGGACTCACTGACACCCCGTCACACTTCTGCGCGCGTGTCGGGCATTGACAACGCACGGCGCGACGACTAAGACGCCACCCCCGGACATCTGGATCTGCCCTGATCAGCGCCTCACAGCAGGCACTGTAGCGGGCACGCACAGCCACCACGGACAGACTTGCCGAAGCCGCCGCGCATCGACCGCAACGCGGCCGATCCAGACACGGCCACCGCAGCCACGCACGGGGAGCAGCCAGAGACCAGGACCATGACACCCCAGGCAGCCGACGACAAGTCAAAAACCCGCGGACAGCACCGAAGCGGGGTGCCCTCATCCCCAGGCCCGACAATCCGCGCAGTCGAAACCCCGAGCCCAGTCATGACCTAGACCTAGGTACAGCCCAGCGCACGACTCAGCGCACGAGACGTCCCCCTGGCGCGGGAATTGCCGTGGGCGCCAACGCGTCTGGCGTGTCTGCCGCGGGCTGGCCCTGACCACCCGCGGACCAGAACTCAAGCGAACTCAAGCCGCACATTGCCGCCCAGGCTGGCCGAGCGGCACACCTCGGCACTCCTGGCGATCCGACGATCGGGGACCTTGGGATCTCGCCGCAGCCAGTGAGAAGCAGGTACGCCGCCCACGCTCCCGGAGGAGGTTGCCCTGGGCTTGGTCGACGACGACTCCCGACCGCTCAGCCCACACGGTTGAACGGCAGGCCTGCGGAGCGTGCTCGTGCGGTTTCCCCGGCGACCCTCCACCATGGAGGGGCATCACGCCCTTCGGGACGGACCAGCCGCGCCCGCTGAGGAGGCCCGATCGTGCTTGAGTCGCAGCCCGTGGTCGTGCCACCGGCCCGAGCCGCGGTGTTCCTCGTGGCCACCATCGATGCAGGCGCCGAGGACACGGTCAGGGACCTGCTGGAGGACGTCTCGGGTCTGCGCCGCTCGGTGGCCTTCCGAGCCCCCGCCGACGAGCTCACCTGCGTCGTCGGTATCGGCTCGGCGGCCTGGGACCGGCTCTTCGACTGCCCCCGACCGCGCGACCTGCACCCCTTCGTGGAACTGGCCGGCGCACGCCACCACGCTCCGTCCACGCCCGGCGACCTGCTGTTCCATGTGCGGGCACACCACATGGACCTCTGCTTCGAGCTGGCGCGGCTGATCGCGGAGCGGCTGCTCGGCGCCGGCACGGTCGTGGACGAGGTGTACGCCTTCAAGTACTTCGACGAGCGGGACCTGCTCGGCTATGTGGACGGCAGCGAGAACCCGGAGGGCGCGTCCGCGGCCGACGCGGTGTTCATCGGCGACGAGGACCCCGGCTTCAGGGGCGGCAGCTATGTGATCGTGCAGAAGTACCTGCACGACCTTACGGCCTGGCACGCCCTGCCCACCGAGGAACAGGACCTGGTCATCGGCCGCACCAAGCTGGCCAACGTCGAGCTGCCCGACGACACCAAGCCCGCCGACTCCCATGTCGCCCTCAACACCGTCACCGACGACAACGGCGACGAGCGCAAGATCGTCCGCGAGAACATGCCGTTCGGCAAAGTCGGGGAGCAGGAGTTCGGCACGTACTTCATCGGCTACGCCCGAACCCCCGATGTGACCGAGCAGATGCTCAGGCACATGTTCCTCGGCAACGGCCCAGCCACCCACGACCGGATCCTCGACTACTCGACCGCTGTCACCGGCTGCCTCTTCCACGTGCCGACCGTCACCTTCCTCGACGACCTGCCGCCCGCTCCCGGCGGGAAGGACGCGGCGACCGGTCCGCCGTGAAGGGACGGAGGAGACCACGCGCTGGGACGAAGCAGACCACACGCCTCCCCGCATCACAGCGCGTAACGCCCGAGAACACGGGCTGCCACGGGCTCACCTGCCCGCCCCGGTCTTTCCTCCGCTCCGTTTGCAGGGCTCGGACTGCCGCGTTTTGGTGGAAGGGACCCGTCGATGTCCCAGGAGCTGTCATGTCGATGTCGTCGTTCGGTTTCGGCTCGCAGGACCCCTTCAGCGAGATGTTGAACCGCTTCTTCGGCATGTCACCGGCATCATCGCCACCGGCGGTCCAACGGGTACCCATCGGACGGCTGTTGACCGAGTCCTCGCAGCAACTCCTCAACCTCGCCGCGACGCGCGCCATGGAGGACGGCACCTCCGACCTCGACACCGAGCACCTCCTGTGGGCCGACACCCAGGTCGAACCGGCACGCTCCCTGCTCGCCCGCGCTGAGGTGAATCCCGATGTGCTGGGCGCCGAGATCGCCAAGATCCTTCCCAAGGAGTCGGTCGAACCGTCCTCCGAGCCGGGACTCACCCCCGCGGCCAAACGCACCCTCGCTGCCGCCTACGCCCGGTCCCAGGCGGCCGGGGTCTCCTACATCGGACCCGAGCACATTCTCGGCGCGCTGGTCGCGAACGCTGACTCCGGTGCCGCCCGGCTGCTCCAGGCCGAGGGTCAGGACGTCGGACGGCTGGCGGGCGTCGCGGAGCAGGCGGCTCGTACGGAGGGGCAGCCCGCGGACCGCAGGCAGCAGCCGGCGACGACGCTGGACGAGTTCGGCCGGGACCTCACGGACGAGGCGAAGGCGGGCAGGCTCGACCCGGTGGTCGGCAGGGCAGAGGAGATCGAGGAGACCGTCGAGATCCTCTCCCGGCGCTCCAAGAACAACCCCGTGCTGATCGGCGAGCCCGGCGTGGGCAAGACCGCGATCGTCGAGGGCCTGGCCCAGCGCATCGTCGCAGGTGAGGTGCCCGACACGCTGAAGGACAAGAGCGTGGTCGCCCTCGATCTGTCGGGCATGGTCGCGGGCGCGCAGTACCGGGGGCAGTTCGAGGAACGGCTGAAGAAGGTCATCGAGGACGTCCAGGCGGCGAGCGGCGACATCATCCTGTTCATCGACGAAATGCACACGGTCGTGGGCGCGGGCGCCACCGGTGAGGGCTCGCTGGATGCCGGGAACATGCTCAAGCCCGCGCTGGCCCGCGGCGAACTCCACGTGGTGGGCGCGACGACCATCGACGAGTACCGCAAGTACGTCGAGAAGGACGCCGCACTGGAACGACGCTTCCAGCCGGTGATGATCCCCGAACCGAGCGTCGAGGAGACCGTGCAGATACTCGAGGGACTGCGCGACGCATACGAGGCCCACCACCAGGTACGTTTCGCCGACGGCGCCCTCGCCGCCGCGGCCGAGCTGTCGGACCGCTACATCAGCGACCGGTTCCTGCCCGACAAGGCCATCGACGTGATGGACCAGGCGGGCGCCCGGGTACGGCTGCGCAGCGCCGGCCGGTCCACCGAGGTCGTCAGCCGCGAGGACAGTATCGCCAAGCTGCGTCGCGAGCAGGACCAGGCCGTCGCCGCCGAGGACTTCGAGAAGGCGGCCTGGATGAAGCGTGAGATAGCCCGGGCGGAGGGCGAGCTCGCCGGGATCGAGGAACGACGGGAAGGCGTCGTCTCCGTCACGGACGCCGACATCGCCGACGTCGTCTCCCGCCGTACGGGCATCCCCGTCGCCCAGCTGACCGCCACCGAGAAGGAGAAGCTCCTCGGGCTGGAGGAGCGGATGCACTCCCGCATCGTCGGGCAGGACGAGGCGGTCACCGCCGTCTCCCGGGCCGTGCGCCGCAACCGGGCCGGTATGGGCGACCCGAACCGTCCCGTGGGTTCCTTCCTCTTCCTCGGCCCCACCGGGGTCGGAAAAACCGAGCTGGCCAAGACCCTCGCCGAAGAGCTCTTCGGTGAGGAGGACCGCATGATCCGCTTCGACATGAGCGAGTTCCAGGAGAAGCACACCGTCGCCCGGCTCGTCGGAGCTCCTCCCGGGTACGTCGGCTACGACGAGGCAGGCCAGCTTACCGAGAAGGTGCGGCGCCGACCGTACAGCGTGGTCCTGTTCGACGAGGTCGAGAAGGCGCACCCCGACGTCTTCAACACGCTGCTCCAGATCCTCGACGACGGGCGCCTCACCGACGGGCAGGGACGCACCGTCGACTTCCGGCACTGCGTCGTGATCATGACGTCCAACATCGGTGCCCACCGGATCCTCGCCCACAAGGGCGATGTTTCCGAGCTCAAGGACGAGTTGATGGAGGAACTGCGGGCGCGCTTCCTGCCGGAGTTCCTCAACCGCATCGACGACATCATCATCTTCCACGGCCTCACCGAGGAGGACCTGGGGCAGATCGTGGACCATCTGCTGGACCGCAGCGAACGCCGGGTCGAGGCCCAGGGTATGCACCTCGAGGTGACCGAGGCGGCGAAGAAGCTGCTGATCGCCCACGGGCACCAACCGGAGTTCGGCGCCCGCCCGTTGCGCCGCACTATCCAGGCCGAGCTGGACAACCGTGTCGCGGACATCCTCCTCGGGGGAGAAGCGGAGCCCGGGGACACCATCATCGCCGACGTGACGGATGACTCCCTCCACTGCACCGTCCGCAGGGACGCCCCGAAACAGGACGCGGCGGAGGAGGAAAAGGACGGCGCCGAGGAGAGCTGACGTCCCAGCACTCCCGGACCCTCGATCGAGGAGGCCGCGCATGACGCACCATCATCACAAGTCCAACAAGGCCGTCGAGGGCGACTGGGAGCATGGCCACAACAGGGGCATGCCCCGCCGCCCCGACGAGGACGAACTCGCGCTGCTCACCGTGCACGAACGAAGGGAAGCAGGCCTCACCGGCGAACCCACGCAGGGCGCGGAGACCCCCTACGGCTGGGAGGGACGCAAGGGCTAGAGAACTGGCGGAAACTCGGGGCGGTCGGGTGACCGCCCCCAGGCCACGGTGACCGTGTTTGCCGATGCCCACTCGCTGCAAAGTCGTCGGCGTCGCGCGCCCGGACGGTGAAGGTGACTCTCTTGAACGCGTCCCACGACGACCAGCAAGCCCCCGAAACCCGGGTCGGGCCCGAGCCCGAGGGCGAACCGCACTTCCGTCCCTACCACCACCCCGCCGCCGGCTGGGGCGCGGCGAAGAGCGTGAGCCGGGTGCTGATGCGCGAGCGAGCCCTCGTCGACGGTCCCCGGGCGATCATGCGGATGAACCACGAGAACACGGGCTTCGACTGTCCCGGTTGCGCGTGGCCCGACGACACCAAAGGCCTGCACCTGGACATCTGCGAGAACGGCATCAAGCACGTCACCTGGGAGATGACCCCCAAGCGCGTCGACCGTGCCTTCTTCGCCGCACACTCGGTCACCGACCTGTCCGCGTGGAGCGACTACGACCTGGAGGACCAGGGCCGGCTGACCGAACCGATGGCCTACGACCCGGAATCCGACCACTACATCCCGATCAGCTGGCACGACGCGTTCAAGATGGTCGGCGACACCCTGCGCGCACTCGACGACCCGAACCAGGCCTCGTTCTACACCTCCGGCCGCCTCGGCAACGAGGCCACGTTCCTCTACCAGTTGATGGCCCGCGAACTGGGCACGAACAACCTGCCCGACTGCTCCAACATGTGCCACGAGGCGAGCGGCCGCGCGCTTCAGGCGTCACTGGGCACCGGCAAGGGGACCGTCGACCTCCAGGACTGGGAGACCACCGACGCCCTGTTCATCATGGGCGTCAATGCCGCCTCCAACGCACCGCGGATGCTCACCGCCCTGGCCGAGGCGTATCACCGGGGCGCCCAGGTCGTGCACATCAACCCGCTGGTCGAGGCGGCGGCCACCCGCACCATCGTGCCGCACGACTTCACCGACATGGCCCTGTTCAAGTCCACACGCACCAGCACCCTGAACCTGCAACCACGCATCGGCGGGGACATGGCGCTGCTGCGCGGCATCGCCAAAGCCGTCATGGAACAGGCCAAGGCCGACGCCAAGGCGCTGGACCAGGAGTTCATCGACCGGCACACCATTCACTTCGACGCCTACCGCGCCCTGTGCGAGGACACTCCCTGGGCGGAGATCGAGCGCCAGTGCGGCCTGGACCGCGACGACATCCTCAAGGCGGCCCGCGTCTACCGCGAGGCCGACCGCAGCATCGTCAGCTGGTGCCTGGGCGTCAGCCAGCACGAGCACGGCGTCGACACCGTACGGGAGATCGTCAACCTCCTGCTGCTGCGCGGCAATCTGGGACGCGAGGGAGCGGGACCGTCCCCAGTGCGCGGACACAGCAACGTCCAAGGCAACCGGACCTGCGGCATCGACCACCGGCCCACCGAGGACTTCCTGGACCGGCTCGCCCAGTACTGCCGGATCGACCCGCCACGGCAACACGGACTGGACACGGTCGCCACCATCCAGGCCATGCACAGGGGCGAGGTGAAGGCGTTCGTCGGCATGGGCGGCAACTTCGCACTGGCCGCCCCCGACACCCCGTACACCTACGAGGCTCTGCGCCACTGCGACCTCACCGTCCAGGTGAGCACCAAGCTCAACCGAAGCCATCTCGTCCACGGCCGGCACGCGCTCATCCTCCCCTGCCTCGGACGCACCGAAAAGGACCACCAGCGCCACGGTGTCCAGAGCACCTCCGTCGAGGACTCGATGAGCATGGTCCATCTGTCCCTCGGCATGAAGCGCCCCGCATCCGAGCACCTGCTCTCCGAGCCGGCCATCATCGCCGGAATGGCCCGCGCCGCACTCCCGGACAGTCCCACTCCCTGGGAGTGGTACATCGAGGACTACGACCGTATCCGCGACACCATGGCCCAAGTCCTCGACGGCTTCGAGGACTTCAACCGCCGGGTACGGCTACCGCTCGGCTTCCGCATCAAGCAGCCCGCGCGCGAACTGGTCTTCCTGACCCCGTCGGGACGGGCCGAGTTCTCCACCGCCCCGCTGCCCGACGTGGTTCCCGCCCCCGGCACCCTCGCCCTGGGCACCATGCGCTCCCACGACCAGTGGAACACCACCATCTACTCCGACAACGACCGCTACCGAGGCATCAGCAACCTGCGCACCCTCGTCTTCATGAACAAGGACGACATGCGCGAGCGCGGGATCCTCGAACTCGAACCGGTGGACATCACCAGCACGGCCAAGGACGGCAGCCACCGCCACCTCGACGGCTACCTCGCCATTCCGTACGACATCCCCCGCGGTTGCACGGCGGGCTACATGCCAGAGATGAACGTCCTGTGCGCCATCGGCGACTACAGCACCCAGAGCGACCAGCCGCTCATGAAGCACGTCAAAGTCACCATCACACGGTCAATCTGAGCACGGCAGTACCGAGCGGCGGCGCCGTCCTGTGTCAGGGCTGCGCAGGGTCCCTACGGTGTTGATCAGGACATCGCCTCGTCGCAGCTGCTTGCGCATGCTGTGGGGGCTGGAGGCGTCGACGACCAGGTGGTCGAGTCCGGCGGAAGGTTCGGCCAGCACCACGAGTGTGGGGTTGCGTCCGGCCACCGTCGGCTTCACCTCTCTGCGCACAAGGACCACCAGAACAGTGCTGATTTCCCGGGGAGTTGCCACATTCACCTGGACACAGACCCTGCCCATTAGCGCTGCACCAGCCACCCAAAGGACTTTGGCCTGCAGGTGCGCTGCAAAGAAGTCACGACGGCCGCAGATCGAGTCAGGACAACGGCTCGAAACGGGCCTACATGAGAGCTAGGGCAGCGCCAGGTGCGCAGCGGGCGGCGCGGTGCCGGTACCAGGCGAGACAACATGGCCGACCCTGCACCGCGCGGTCGGCGAAGCATGAGAGCATCCCGAACGCACCCGCACCACCAGCGAAGCCGTCGGCCACGCCGCCGACCGGGCACCGACTCGCAACCACGCACACATCAAAAGACCGTCAGCACACTTCATCAGAACCGCTCAGACCAACAACCGGTTCCTGACCGCGGCGAGGACATCCGTGCGGCTGCGCGGACCGTTGTCGGCTGCGATGAGGTGGTCGCCGATGCGCAGCGAGAAGGTGATCAGGCAGCGGGCCTCGACATCGCCCTCGTCGGGACAGAACGCCCCGTAGAGCTCGCGCAGATAGTCCATGCGCCGGTTGTCGGCCCGGCGCAGGCACTGCGCGACGCCTTCGTCGCGCCGGGCCCAGTCGCGGATCGCAAGCTCGACCCCGGCGCTGGTCACGGGTGTCTCGCCCGACCCCACGAAGTCGAAGAGACGCCCGAGCCGCTCGCGGGCGTCGCCCCCGTCGTGCTCGATCCGCTCGATGACGTCCTCGGTTACCCCGCGCTCCCAGGTGCCCAGCATCTCCTCCAGCAGGGCCGCGCGGTTACGGAAGTAGCCGTAGAAACCACCCTTGCTGACGCCGAGCGCCTGGGCGAGGACCTCGACCCGCACAGCCTCGGGGCCGCCGGCGGCGAGCGCCCGCAGCCCCTCCTCGATCCACTTGTCCCGCGGCGTACGGATCGCGCCCATGCCGTGTCTCCTCTTCATCTGTCCCACCCAAGTATACGGAGCCGTATAGATGGGTTTATGCTCGATCTATACGCCACCGTATAGATAGGGGTCTCCCATGAACGGTCAGCGCCTTCCCTCAACCGACCACACCTCCCGCCCGTGGCGGATCCACGAGATCGCCGGCGACTTCCGACTCGAGGACCTGTGGGCACTGCCGACGCCCGGCGGCCCTGACGACCTGCACTACCTGGTCCAGCAGATGGCGGACGGCACGGACGGACCGGACGGTGGCAACCCCGTGGGCCGCTTCCTGTTCGCGGTGCGCTGGAAGCTCGGCGCACTGCTCGGCTGGGACAAGCCGGACTCGGGCGTCGGCGGCCGGGTGGCGACACTGCGCGACCGTCTGCCGGACGACCTGCGCGAGGGGCCGCGCGGGCCCGACCTCGCCGCGGCGCCCTTCACCTCGGTCTTCCAGACACACGACGAGTGGGCCGCCGAGTACGCCAACAAGACAATGCACGGGGTGATGCACATCGGCTGGGTTCCCGACGGCAACGGCGGCTACCGCGGCCAGATGGCCGTCCTGGTCAAACCCAACGGCCGCCTCGGCTCCCTCTACATGATCGGCATCAAACCCTTCCGCTACCTGGGGGTTTACCCGGCCCTGATGCGATCCATCGGCCGGGAATGGCGAGAAAACACGGCACAGCGAACAGCACACTGAGGCCCCCCTCCCCCACAATTCCTGGCTCCACGAAAACCTCTGCGGCTTCATTGATGAGCAACGGCCCGTTCGGGAACGGGTGTTGGGCCCACCTGAGTTTCGAGGAAGGGTTCATCACCCGTGAAGTCGGTCGGTGCCGTCAGGTCCTTCTCGACTACTTCCCCGCCAGTTTGCGGCGCCCAGCAACTCAGTGGCGCAGTGGGCGTGCTGGCTCACCGGCGCCCGGGGCCGGGCAGGCACGTAGTGGCAGATCGCGAGATGCTGGAACCGGGGCAGGGGCGGAGCAGCGAACCGCCGCCACCTCACGGGGTGATCTTGTGGCCAATGAGGCGCGGAGGAGCACCCCTACGCCGGATCCCGAAGGCCTTCCGGTACCAGGCGTACCTGGACGGCGGGGAGGACCAGCACGGCTCGCTCAGCCTGGTCCTCAGCACCGTCGTGCTCTGGACGACCCGTTACGTCGACACCGCCGTCGCCCAGTTACCAGGCCGAGGGCCACGCGATCCGCGAGGAGGACATCACCCGGCTCTCCCCTCTCCAGCACCGCAACCTGAACCTGCTCGGCCGCTACAGCTTCACCGCCTCGGCCCCGGCCGCCGGCGCTCTGGCCCGCTGAGCGTCGCGGACGCGCTTGAGCTGGACGACGACGAAGGCGCGGACTGAACGCCCGCATCGGGTGACGCGGGCATATCAGGTGGCCGGGTGCTCGGAAATCGCAGGCGCCGGTAGGGGGGCTGTTGTCAGGCTGCCTGATATCTCCGATTAAGCCTTGATTGATGCGGCCGACCTGGCGGCCTGCTCGATCTTCGCGCAGAAGGCTGCACGGGCTTCCTCGACGATCGGCTGCTCGTTTTCGGCGCGCACCCCGGTCCGGCCGTCGAGGCCCTCGCGCAGGATGTCGGCGTGCCCGGCATGCCGGATGGACTCGCCGAGGACATGGACCATGATGGCGAACAGGTTCGTGTTGGGGTAGGGCTCCGCCCACCACGGCACGTGGCCGGGGGCGTCGAGGGGAAGCTCGTTGATCGTCGCGTCCGAGTGTTCCCACACGCGCCGGTAGAACCCGATGATCTGATCGCGGGTCTCGTCCTCGGCGGCCCACTGATCGCTGCCGTCGGAGTCCTGCCACCGGCACAGCGGTTCCGGGGAAGGGCGGTCGAAGACCTCGCCGAAGTACCTGGCCTCGACGGTGGCCACGTGTTTGACCAGGCCGAGGAGGTTGGTCCCGGTCGCCGTCAAAGGTCGGCGGGCGTCGTATTCGGACAAGCCGTCGAGTTTCCAGAGCAGCGCCTCGCGGTCCCGCCGCAGTCTCCTGTGCAGGTTGTCCTTCGCGAATTCATCGATCATGCGGCATGAGCCTTCCATGGGCTGTTCGTGGTCTCAAGATCCCGTACGTGGTCCGCAACGGCCAGCAGGGCCGAGGCTTAGGACTCCTCACACAATGAACTACCGGGATTGACTGTCTGTCAGCGAGCCGTGGGGGTACGGGTGGGGTGCGTGACGGCTCGCAGCCGACCCGAACGGGTGCCAGGTGAGAATCCAGCCGGCGGTAAGCACCGCCGCGCCGCCTGCCAGGGCGATTGCGCCACCTGTTCCGATGCCTGCGGCCACAGAGCCGAAGCAGACTGGCCCGACGCCCTGCAGCGTCATGCTGCCGGAGCCGAGCAGACCGAAGGCCTGGCCCTGGCCATCCTGCGGCAGGGCGTCCAGGAACGTCCGTTGCAGGCCGAGACCGTAGGCCAATCCGAAGCCGCAGAGCAGCAGCAGGCAGGACGAGACGCCCCCAGCTCGCGACCACCCACCGAGCCCAGCGCCGGCCGCAGCCCCCTGCCCCGGTGCAGTCGACCATCGAGCATCTCGGCCCCGACCCCGGCGCAACGGCCGCGTTCGTCACCGACCTCACCTCAGCACTTGTCGAAACCGGCCTCCCGCGCACCGCCGCCCGCGTGATGGCCTGCCTGTTCGCCTCCGAGATCGGCAGTCGCACCGCCATCGAGTTGGCGCAGCACCTGCAAGTCAGCGCGGCGACCATTTCGCAGGCGGTCCGCCTGCTGGAACGGCAGGATCTGATCCGCCGCGGTCGCGATGACCGTGGCCGCCGTCACCGGTATTTCCTCGACGACAAGGCGGGCTTGGGGACCGTCGCGGCCAGTGTCGCCGCCAACCAACGGTTCGCCGCCACCGCGCTGCGCGGTGCCGAGCTCTTCGGAACCGAGAGCGCTGCCGGATCCCGACTCGTACTGGCAGGCCGATTCTTCGAACGCCTCGGTGACGACCTCATCCGCTCCGCTGAAAAGCACTGGCGTGACATGGTTGGTGACAGGGGCGACGACTTCACGCTGAAAGGCCACGCGGAGTAGTTCGCGGCCTCACTAGCTGGTGCTGGTGCTGTTGCTGGTCCTGGTCAGTGGCGGTGAATGTGACTGACTTCTACTCAGGGTCGTCCGCGAGGTGGAGCACGACGTGCTGTACCTCGGTCTCTCCAGAGGATGGGATGACGCAGCCGCTTGATGCCGGACCTCAGGGGTATGACCCTGTGATGTGGCCAAGTCAGCCGGTGCGCAGCGCCTGAAGCAGCTGTCCCAGCGCGGCTTTGGTGTGGTTCAGGTCTTCGGGGTCGGAGGAGGACGCCAGCCAGAGGGCCGCCTCGTTCATCGCCCCCGACAGCAGGTGGACCAGCGGTGCGACCGGCTGCGGTGCGATGATCCCTGCGTCGATGACGAAGGACAACGCGTCGGTGAGATGGCGGGCCGAGGCAGCCTCGTCCATCGCCCGCCATTGACTCCACCCCAGCACCGCGGGCCCGTCGACAAGCATGACCCGCTGGATGTCCGGATCAGTGGTCGCGGTGAGGAACTCCTGGCAGCCGGCGGTCAGTTGGGCCCAGGGATCGTCGTGGGCGTCGGCGGCCGCTGCCACGCGTCGGCCCACTTCCTGCTGCAGCTCCTCCAGGACGGCACGGAAGAGGTCCGCCTTGCCTGTGAAGTGGTGGTAGAGCGCGCCCTTGGTCACCCCGGCTGCCTGGACGATCTCCGCCAGACTCACAGCGCCGTAGCCGCTGCCTGAGAACAGGCGCCTGCCTGCCCGCAGCAGCGCCAGCCTGGTCTGCTCCCGCTGCTGCGCCCGGACGCCGTGCTGTTGCATCGCACTCCTCATTGACATACCGACGGTACGCGAATAGGTTCACTCACATACCGATGGTACGCGAAAGGGGTTCAGGCATGAAACTGACAGGCTTCTATCCCGTGATCGGCACAGCGAAGCTGCGAGAGTCGCGCGACTTCTACACCCGACTGCTGGAATTCGAGACGACGTTCGAGGCCGATTGGTACGTCAGCCTTCGTCGGACAGGAGACCCCGGGTACGAGCTCGCCCTCCTCGACCACACCCACCCGACGATTCCAGAGGGCCACCGGGTTCCCGCACAAGGCCTGCTGCTCAACTTCGAAGTGGAGGACGTGGACGCGGAATGGGAGCGGCTCGTCACCAACGAGGGACTGCACCCCGTCCTTGAACTGCGCAGCGAGGACTTCGGGCAAAGGCACTTCATCGTGGCTGATCCCAACGGCGTCCTGATCGACGTCATCACGCCCATCGCCCCCACCGCGGCGTACTCCGAGCAGTACGTCACCGGCTGACCCCTGAAGGGCGTGTTCGACAACGACCTATCGGACACGCCCCGGCCACCGGGGCCTCCGGGCCTTCATCCGCGTGTGCGGCGCCATATCCCGCCCTCGCGCCAGTACCTCGATCAAAATTCTGATCCGGCGGAGACCTCAGGTACCGGCAGTGTCGGCACCGCAGCCCTCCCACCAGCCGATATGCCCTCGTCACAACCGACTTGCGCAAGACGGCTGCGTCACGGTGACACCGTCGACCGGCTGGAAGGGACGGGACGGCGACAGGGGGTGGGGGCGTCGGCGTGCTGGTCACTCACCGGGCGGCGGCGCCCCTGGACTGGTGAGTAGCTGCTGGAGGTCGACGCCGACGAGGCCGGTGCCCGCAATTGGCTGGAATCCGTGCGCAGTGAAGAACGCAAACCGTCCGCCCGAATCCTCGCGGCGATCGTGCCAGAGCACCATGAAACGACGCCCTGCCCTGTGCTCATCTTGCGCGAAACGGCGCAGAAGGTCGCCGGCGATTCCCCGCCTGCGCAGAGCAGGGTGGATAAGAACGTAGTTGACCTGCGCCCAGGGGGTCGGGAAGCCGGGCACCTCGGCGTCCGTCTCATGGCGCGCTGTGCCCTCAAGCCATCCCACGACATGTCCCCTGGCCAGTGCCACGTACTGCGTGAACACCTGCAGGCTGTTCTGCTCAAGTTCCTTGGCAAGCTGGGTCCAGTCTTCGGCGAGTAGCAGCTCGTGAAGCTCGGCGCGGTGTGCGTCCGCCAGGCGGACCACGTTGATCGACATAGCGGCAGGCTAAGACGTTCTCACCAGGGACAGGCGCTCACAGCCCCACCCCCGTACTCACCGTGACGAGATTCGATTACTCCATAAATCTCCTCGTGGAAGGTCAGCTCGGCGTTCGGGACGTGATGGTGGAGGGCCGCGCGTTCCTGGCTCACTGCAGGTGTGAGCCGATCCCGGAGCGCCAGGCCGCAGACGTATGCCTTCATGAGCACGGACGTGGCGGCATAGAAGTTCCACTTATTCGCTGTGGACCTGTGCATTGTTGATGGCGGCTTGAAGTTGAAGCCAGGTTGGATCTGTTGCGCTGGCCTCGGTGACCGTTGCCAGATCGCCTGCTTCCCATGTGCGGGTTCCGTCGGTCAGGACAAGGTGCGTCTCCAGGTCGTCGCCGTCGTCCGGAACTTCTTCGGTGGCCTCCAAGAACGCCTTGGCTACAGCCCTGGAGATGTCCCGGCTTGTGGTGCCGGTGTGGGTGGCGCCGGAGGTCGCGGACAAGAGCACCAGATCTCCCCCACTGCCGGCAACGAGAAGCTCGCCGGTCGCCGTGACGGCCAGCGCGGACAAGCGGGACCCGGTCAGCACATCGTGCTCGACCGCTTGCCGGGTTTCGAGGTCCACCTCGACCAGCGCCCCCGCGGGCGTTGCGATCCACAGCACGCCAGGTCGAGATCCGAAGGCGATGTTGTGACGTGACCAGGCTTCCATCTGGTCAAGCCACTCCTGCGGGTACGGATAGCCAGGGCTGGGGTCGCCGAGAGTTGTGGCCCAAACCCGGTGCAACGAAGGAAACTCGAAAACCTCCACCGAGTTGTCGTACGCGTTGCCGCGGACCGCAAGGTGACGTCCGTCCGCGCTGAAGAGCGGAGTCTCGTAGCCGTCACAGTCCAGGATCAGCGCCCGGCGGAGCGGCCGCATCACGGCAGGGTCGGTCCCCTGGTCGACGCGTGCGAAAAGGCAGTACGTGGCCCCCTGGTCGCTGGCGAGCGTGGCAACAAGGCCGCCGCCGGGATGCTCCGCCACTCCTGTGTCCCAGCGCGGTCCGGCACCGATGGTCCCGGAGGCAAGGTCAATCACATCCGAGCTCTCCCACCCACCGCCTCCGTCACGAAACGACGGTGAACCCCACAGGCTCTGCCCGTCCGGGCTGAAAGCCAGACTGCGGTAGGAGGCCGAGGCCAAAGCGCCTTCCGGTTCGCAGACCCCCGCAGGAGTCCATTGCCGCAAGCCGTCCTCCCCCGCCACGACAAGCAGTGCCTGGTCCGGATGCCACGCCACAGCAGGCGTCCGACCTGCCCGCTCCCACCCCAAGGTGTCTCCATAGGCGTTCGACGTGAGGCCCACGGAGCCGAGTTCGCGTAGCTGTCCCGCGCCGCAGTCCCAGATGTGGACTGCCGGACGCTCGGAATCCGAGCAGGCCACCAGCGGAAGCCGCGGATGGCATCTCAACTGTTCGACAGAGCGTTCGCCGCCAACCAGCCCACGTGCCACTACTTCAAGATCAGTCATTCCAGCACCGTAGTTCTCGCCGGCCTGCGCGGCGAGGCCCTCACCGGAAAGCGTTCCCTCCACGCTCGTGCACAAAGACTGAGCGCCGGGCCTCACCAACTTCAAGCGCTCACTCACCGACTGAAGCGCTGCCTACGTTGTTCTGCGGGACGTGGTCGGCCCTGCTGGTCGACCCGCCCAGGGTGCCGGGTGTGGCTCCAGGCGCACTGCCGTGCGCTCACTCCATCGCCGGGGCCCCCACGCTGCCCGTCGAAGGGAAACGAATGGAACTGACCACCCCCAAGCCGAGGGCCGGCACAACGACGGACCTCACACCAGCCAGCCCCCTGGCCCCCTTCAGGCGACCGGGCATCCTTCCTCGTCCGTGCGAGCAAGTCTTGAGCCCAGCGGTGCCACGTCATCCGTCACCCTTACTGTGCCGGGGAGCGACACCTCCTTCAAGCGGCCTCCATGCAGCATCCAGAGCCCGAAGCACACATCATCCTGGTCCCGAAGCAGAACCTGGACGGAGTCCGGGAACGGCCAGCTCATCTGTTCCAAGTGGCCTAGAAGGCCAGTCCAGTCGGGCCTCCAGAAGTCGATGGCCCATGCGTCCATACCGGGGATGGGCTCGAACTGCTGGTGCCACTCGCGGTGATCGTCAGGCTGCGTGAGAGGCTCCATCACCTCCCTGGCGCCGAAAGCGATGACTATTACTTCACAATCTCTACTCACGCACGGCATCTTCAGGCGGGTCAGCAAGGGACGTCAACGACCTTTTGAATCGCTAGGTCGCCTGCGCCTCTGGTCGAGCGTCGCCTTCGGAGGCTCAGCACGCTGCACCTGCGGCTCTTCCTTCGCTGCGGGCAACTCGAGCCCTGACCTGCGGGAATGGCTGAGGATGGCCGCATAGGGCTCAGCAGCTTTCACCGTGGCTCCCTGAGGGGCCCGCTCGATCTGGTGCGCTTGTGGTGCGGTCACTGCCGACGTGGGTCTCTGCGAACTGGCGCTCGTGCAAGTGCCTTAGAGGCAAGCTTCTTGTCCCAGCGATGTGGCTTGCTGACGCTTGCGATGGGGTGTGGGTCTGCGGCTGCTGAGCCAAGAATGCTCAATGCGGACAATGCAGCAGGAGACACCGCAGCCGTGCCTGCTCACCGCCTGGCGGGCCGAGCGCAGAGGCAGTGGCCCGAAATCGGAAGCCCACCCGAGCACGACCTGCGCCGCATCATGGACGCCATCTTCTACGTCGACAGCACCGGGATCCCCTGGCGATACCTGCCGCACGAGTGGTCCCAGTTGTCATGAGACCGCGCGTGAGCCGACCCGGCGCGGCGGCTGTACAGCGGGCTGCTTCAGGACCTCGATCAAGCTGGTCGCACTGTCGTCGGCATGGCCAGCTGCTGTGCCTCGCCGGAAATTTTCCAGGACCGCTGTCGGCAGCGAAGTGTCGATCCCTGCTTCCCTGGCGGTCTGCAGGACATGGTCAACGCTTGCCACACCCATGGCGAGGTTTTCAATGTCGCCCGGGTACTCCCCTGCGTCGATCCGTGGCGCGTAGAAGGCCAGGAAGTCTGGCATTCCGGAGAGTACGGATGCCGCAGACGGCAGGATTTCCTCGGCCGAGACGCCGTGGGCATCCGCCAGTGCGAGGGCGTGCAGCCATCCGAGCACCGTCGTCCAGAACAGGTCCATCCCAACCTGGTAGTACAACGCCGCCAGCCCTGGGTCCTCGCCGCGGTAGTCCGTGCCGGTGAGCACCTCCAGAGCCTCCCGGTGCGCGTCGAAGACGTGCTTGGGCCCGCTGTAGAAGGTGGAGGACCCGGGCTGCCCGATGCCCGGGGGTGAAGCCTGCACGCCTCCGGTGAGGTACCGGGCACCGTGTCCTGACGCCCACCGCGCAGCGCTGCGGGCACTGTCGGGAGTGTCCGAGCTGAGATTGACGAGGACCCGGCCGGACAGCGCCTCGGTGGCCGCCCCCAGGACGGCATACATCGCGTGATGGTCCGTCAGGCTGAGGATGACCAGTTCACTCGCGGCGAGCGCGTCGTGAACCGTGTCGGCCCGGTCGGCTCCTCCGGCCACCAGCTCGTCCGCCTTGCCTGCGGTCCGGTTCCAGACGGTGACCTGGTAGCCCTTGCCGAGGAACACGCTCGCCATCGCGCGTCCCATCGGGCCGAGTCCGATGACCGATACTTCCTGCTTGCTCATGGCACCCCTCAAGTCAAAGCCTGAATGTTCTCTCCGGTGGGGCCACAACCTGCGGTTCCTCCCCGATACCTGTGCCGTGCCTTCGAGGCCGGGCGGCTCCCGTCTCTCCCCGAGAGCCGGCATTCACCCTGGCCCGTCGCAGAAGGCGTGCCTGATGCCGGGGTGATGGGCCTGCGGCAACGTGGACCTCAGAGCACCCGGTTTGTTACGCCTTCTGTTCCGACTTCCTGAGCACTTCGGTCAGGGCCGAGATGCTGTGGTCGCCGTGGCCCGCCTCTGCTGCCCGCTTCACCAGGTCGTGCAGAGGAGTGAGCCAAGCCGTGTCGACGTGCGTCTCCTTGGCCAGGTCTTCGTCGTGGACCGCGCCCGCGAGGAAGAGGTTCACGGAGGAGGCGGCATCGGTGTAGTCACCGCGATCGATTTCCTTGGCATAGATCGGCAGCAGGGACTTGATCATGTCCAGCCACTTTCCGGCGAACCGAACCATGCTGCTCGCCTCCAGCCCACGGGCCTGGACAACCGCAGCCCCCTGGAAGAACCCGACGAGCGCTGGTAGCAGCATGGCGCCCACTGCCATCTCGTACAGGGCGGCAAGGTCTGTCTCGGCCCCGAGGTGGACCGTATCGCCACCCAGTACCTTCAGCGTCGTCTCATACTCGTCGAAGACCGCCTTGTCGCCGCCGTAGTACAGCAGCGTGTCCGGCGCGCCCACGGCCTGCGGCACGTTCTTGACCGCTCCGGCCAGAAACCGGGCGCCGTGGCCGGTCGCCCAGCCAGCCATGGCGCGGGCACCGGCGGGCGAACCGCTGTTCAATGTGACCAGCGCGCGCCCGGACAGTGCCGCCGCGGCCGGCTCCAGGGCGGAGCGAGTGTCTTCGAAGGTGGTCAGGCAGGTGATGATCAGCGGACTCGCCTCGACCGCGTCCTCCACCGCCCGAGCGTGGACGGCCCCCTTGGCCGCCAGCGGGGCGGCCTTGGCCCGCGTGCGGTTCCACACCGTCGTCGGGTGCCCCGCGTCGACGAATGCTCCGGCCAGCGCCCGGCCCATCGAGCCCAGTCCGATGACGGTCACGGGTGTGGGGGCATCGCTGGTCATGCGTAACTCCATTCAGCAGTGGGATGGTTGAGCAGCCCGGCAATCGCGGGTCAGCGCGTCCGGCGCGGCTCTCGTTCCATCCTGGAAGCCCACACACATTTGATCAAGTACCTACAATTCTGTTCGGTACCCACACTTTTGTCAGTGTCAGTAGGAGTGCTGATGACCAAGCGGACCTTCATCTGCGGGCTCGACGCCGCAATCACCGTCATGGGCGGTAAGTGGAAGGGGCTGATCCTGTTTTCGCTCAGCGAGGAAGGGCCTCTGCGTTTCGGCCAGTTGAGGAGGGCGGTGCCCGGTATCAGCGAGAGGATGCTGATTCTTCAGCTCCGGGAGATGGAGGCCAGTGGCCTGGTGCACCGCGAGGTCTACCACCAGGTCCCGCCCAAGGTGGAATACTCACTGACCGAGTTCGGCAGCTCCCTCAACACGGCCCTCGCGCCGCTCGGCGAGTGGGGCGAGGAGCATATGGAGCGCATTGAGGCCATTTCCTAGCCAGTCCTCCACCCCTCCGACGCGTCACGCACCGAAGGGATCGCCATCGTCGCGGCCGCTGGCCCGGCCAGGGGCCTTCGCCGTGACAGCCGCCGCATCGGGTGGCGTCGCCGCCCACTCACGCTCGCAGGCCGGCACCCACCGCTCCCCACTCCGGTCGGTGTGCAGCTGCGCGCACAGTTCGGCCGTAGCTCCCGGCGTGGGCGTACGGCGTGATGGGCGCGTGGTCGGGCGGCACTCAACGGCAAGTAGGCCTTCAACGGTCACAGCGGCCCTGCCCTGCAGCCGGGGCGTCAAGATGGAGCGTCAGTCAGCAAGATGTCGTGCCGCATCGGCGACCTACTCACTGAACAGCAGCAGGACTCCAGTGAGTACGGGCGGGTCACCGTACCGGCTGATGCGTCTGTGTGCGGAAACGCGGATCGTTGTCTGCGTCAGCAAGTTCGGCTCACTGGCGCTGGTCTGCGCCGACAACCCCGGCGCTTTCCTGGGCACCGGGGAAGTGCAAGCCGAGGGCGAATGACGCAATCGAGTGGCCAGCTCCTCCGCGGCGTCCCTAGGGTCGGTGGAATGGCACACAACACAGTGGATCCGGCGACGATCACGCCGGAGATGGCCGTGCAGATTCGTAGGTGGCGAGTCGATGAGGACTTCTCCTGGCGCGCTGTGGCCCAGGCCGCGTCTGACCTTTGGGGTTCCGAATACGGCAGCAACCAGCTCTACGGCGAAGACCTCTGCGTGGCTGCGGCCAAACTACTGGGCGAAGACCCCTACCAGGAACCATGGAACTGACGCCCGCCAAGTAGTCCCCTCGGGCCAGCGAGCGGGCCAGATGAAGATGCAGGCGATATTGAGTCCGGCTTACTGATTGTTTCAGAATGAAGTTCGCTGTGGGGCTTGGCAGTTGGGTGTTGTGTCGGCAGGATCTGTCATGTGTCCGCTGATCTTGTGCCTGATGACCTGTG
>NZ_JBVKBY010000028.1:0-23417 GCF_055656945.1 Streptomyces sp. NPDC111606 | reverse complement strand
CTTCGAGGGCCGAACCTGGCGCGGCTGGCACCACCACGTCACCCTCGTCACCGCCGCCCAGGCATTCCTCACCCTCCGCAGGCTCGACCCAAAAGCCGAGACACCAGCACGAGTCTCTACCAGACCCTCGACGCACTCCAAGACTTGCTGAGGTGCTGGACCGGCACCTGCACCACCTGCGGCCGCCCCCTGCCCAGCCCTCGGAGCCGCCGCAGACATCCCACAACCTAACGAAGCACTACTAGGCCGTGTCCGCAAAGTCCCGTCGTGCGCCCGGAGGGCGGGACTTTGCGGACACGGCCTAGCCCAGGATCCCCCGCTGGTACGCCGTGGCCACCGCCGCCGCCCGGTCCTTGACGCCCAGCTTGGCGTACAGGTGGGTGAGGTGGGTCTTCACGGTCGCCTCGCTGATGAAGAGTTCGCGGGCGATCTCACGGTTGGACGTGCCCTTGGCGACCAGGGCCAGTACCTCGCGCTCGCGGGCGGACAGCGGTTCGTTGCCTGGGGCGCGGACCGCGGAGACGAGGCGGGAGGCGACGGCCGGGGAGAGGACGGTGCGGCCTTCGGCGGCGGCGCGTACGGCCGTGAACAGGTCGTCGCGCGGGGCGTCCTTGAGGAGGTAGCCCGTCGCGCCCGCCTCGATCGCCGGGAGGGTGTCGGTGTCCGTGTCGTACGTCGTCAGTACGAGGACCTTGGCGCGGGCGCCGCGCCGGGTCAGCTCGGCGATCGCGTCGACCCCGCCGCCGCCCGGCATGCGCAGGTCCATCAGGATCACGTCGGGGTCCAGGACGGCGGCCTTGTCGACCGCCTCCACCCCGTCGGTGGCCTCGCCGAGGACGCGGAAGCCGGGCGCGGACTCGAACATGCCGCGCAGGCCGTCCCGTACGACGGGATGGTCGTCGACGATCAGCAGGGAGATGGACGGCTCGTCACCACTCATGGCGCACCAACGGTACGCGAGCCGACACGGCCGTGCCGTGTCCCGGCTCGGACTCGACGGTGAGGGAACCGGCCATGCGTTCGGCGCGGGCACGCATGCCGGCGAGGCCGAAGCCGCCTGCGTGGCTGCGCTCGGGCAGGGCGAGCGGGTCGAAGCCCCGGCCGTCGTCGCGGATGTCGAGGATCACCTCGTCGCCGAGGAAGGACAGGGTGACGCCCACCCGGGTCGCGCGGGCGTGCCGGGAGGTGTTGGAGAGGGCCTCCTGGGCGATCCTCAGCAACGTCGCCGAGAGTTCGTCGTGGAGTTGTTCCGTGGTGCCGGTGACCGTGAACCCGGCGCGTACGCCGGTCCGTTCGGCCCATTCGGCGACCGTGCTCTTCAGGGCCTCGGGCAGTCCGTCGTTCTCCAGGGCGACGGGGGCGAGGTTGTGCACCGAGCGGCGGGCCTCGCCGAGGCTGTGGCGGGCGAGGGCGGACGCGCGGTCGAGGTGGGTGCGGGCGGTGGGCAGGTCGGGGGCGTTCGCGACGACCTGGAGCTGGGCGATGATGCCGGTCAGGCCCTGGGCGATGGTGTCGTGGATCTCGGCGGCCAGGCGCCGGCGCTCGTCGGCGACACCCGCCTCCCGTGCCTGGACGAGGAGTTGGGCGTGCAGGGCGGCGTTCTCGTCCAGTGCCTGCTGCAACGCCGTGTTGGTGCGCTCGAGTTCGGCGATGGTTTCGGCGCGGGCGCGGGAGCGTTCCTCCTGCTGCGAGGTGAGGTGGCCGACCACCGTCAGGATGACGTTGTTGACCACCACGAGCGCGCCGAACACCACCCACTGCACGGACTCCTTGAACGGCAGCCCCCCGGCCTGCGCGCCCGAGACGGCGATGGAGCAGGCGAACGGGCCGATCCACGGCAGGCGCCGCCCGCGCAACAGCTCGTCGGAGTCGAAGTAGCCGGTGACCGCGTAGAAGGCGAAGAACGGATTCAGCCAGGTGAGCGCGAAGCCGAGGGCCCAGCGCACGGTGTAGTACACGGCGCCGGCGGTGGACGGGCCGGGGCGGGTGCGGCTCGCCCGGACCCACCACAGCTGGAGTGCGAAACCCGCGGCGACCAGCCCCGCGACCGCGATCCGTTCCGCCGCGCCCGGCGTCAGCTCGGCGGTGGCGACCGACAGCAGCGTGGCGACCGCGAGCAGCCCGTAGGGCCCCTTGCTGCGAATCAGCTCCCAGCGCCGCTCGATGTCGGTGTCCACCGCGGTCATGCCACCAGTCTGCACGTGCGCCCCTACTCCCAGCGGAACCAGCGCGCGGCCGCCACCGACAGCACGACCGTCCAGGCGGCCATGACGCCGAGGTGGCCCCAGCCGGGCCAGTGCCCCGCCGTGGCCTCGTTGAGGGCCTGCGCGGCGGCGCCGAACGGCGTCAGTCCGACGACGTCGGCCATCACGTCGGGCATGGCCTGCACCGGCAGCCACACGCCCGCGCAGAACAGCATCGGGAAGAACACCGCCGTCCCGACGGCACCCGCGATCTTCACGGTCCGGGACAGCGCCGAGATCACCGACCCGAGGGCCAGCGCGGCGAGGACCGCCGACACGAGCGCGAGCAGATAGCCGTACGGCTGTCCGGGCAGTCGTACGTCGTAGGCGAGCCGTCCGACCGCGAGCGCCAGCAGCGCCGAGAGGACGGCGGCCAGGGCGTGGACCAGCATCTGCGCCGACAGCAGCGCCGACGGCCGGACCGGAGTGGTGGACATGCGGCGCAGGATGCCGTGCTCCCGGTAGCCGGTGATGCCCGCCGGCATCGACTGCACGCCGGCGACGATCATGCCGACCAGCACGGTCACGGGGACGTACGTGTCGACGATGCGCAGACCGTCGAGTCCGTCCTGGGGCTCGCGGAACGCGGGGACGGTGCCGAGGACGGCCAGCAGCGCGGGCGGGAAGACGAGGATCCAGAAGAGGCTGCCCGGTTCGCGGGCGAGCAGGCGGACCTCGGTGCGCAGTACGGCGGTGTTCATGGCGTGGTCTCCGTGAGGTCCGTCTCCGTCAGGTCCAGGAAGGCGTCGTCCAGCGTGGCGTCACTGACGCGCAGTTGATGGGCGGTGACGCGGTGGCGGGCGAGCAGGGTGATCACGGCGTTGACCGTCTCGTCGCTGCCGGCCAGGGTGATCCGGCCGTCCTTGTACGCGACGGAGGCCAGCGCGGGCAGGGCGCTCAGCTCCTGTTCGTCCAGCGGCGCGGACGGCGTGAAGGTGATCACCGTGGCGCCGGCGGAGCGGCGGATCAGCCCGGCCGGGGTGTCCAGGGCGGCGATCCTTCCCTTGTCGATCACGGCGATCCGGTCACAGAGCCGCTGCGCCTCCTCCATGAAGTGGGTGACCAGCAGGACGGTCACCCCGCCGGCCCGCACTTCCTCGATGAGCTGCCAGGTGTCCCGGCGGGCCCGTGGGTCGAGGCCGGTGGTCAGCTCGTCGAGGACCACGATCCGGGGGTTGCCGATGAGGGCGAGCGCGATGAACAGCCGCTGTTTCTGGCCGCCGGACAGCTTGCCGAACCGGGCGCCGAGCCGGTCGGTCAGGCCCAGACGCTCGGCGAGCGGGCGCCAGTCGGCGGGGTTCGGGTAGAACGCCGCGTACAGCTGGAGCGCCTCGCGCACGGTGAGTTTCTCCTGGAGGCGGCCCTCCTGGAGCTGGGCGCCGAGGACGTGCGTGACGCGGTCGTGGTCGGCGACGGGGTCGAGGCCGGTGACCCGGACGCGGCCCGCGTCGGGGACGCGCAGGCCCTCGATGCACTCGACGGTGGTGGTCTTGCCGGCGCCGTTCGGGCCGAGGATGCCGAAGATCTCGCCCTCGTCGACGGTGAAGGAGACGCCGTCGACGACGGTTCGGCCGCCGTAGGTCTTGCGCAGGTCGGTGACTTCGATGACGGACATGGCATCAGGGTCGCGGCGGGGCGGGGTGCGCCACATCCGCCGTCGCGCTCGAAGGGACATCGGCCGATCGGTTGATGCCGGCGTACGACCCCCACCGGCTCGCTCTGTACGACCCCTCGAACACGCAGGTCGTAGGACCAGCGGCGGATCGCGGACCGGCCAAAACTCGGTGGGCAGTGTCAGTGCCGATCCGTAGGCTCGCTGCTGATGGTGACGACACGTGCAACCACCGAGGACAGCCCTGACCGATCCGACCGTTCCGCCGTGCGGACGCTGTTGCGTCTGTGGCCTTACGTGCGGCCCGTGCGGGGGCGGTTGTTCACCGCGGCGTTCGTGGCGATCCTCGCGTCCTGTCTGTCGCTGGTCATTCCGCTCGTCCTGAAGTGGATGGTGGACGGGCCCGTCGCGGACCGGGATCCGGCCGGGGTCTGGCTCGGGGCGCTGTATCTGCTCCTGCTCGGGGTCGCGGAGGCGCTGCTGTTCGGGCTGCGGCGGTGGCTGGTGGCCCGACCGCTGGCCGGGGTCGAGGCGGGGATGCGCGCGGATCTGTACCGGCATCTGCAGCGGCTGCCGGTGGCCTTCCACGACCGGTGGGCGTCGGGCCAGCTGCTGTCGCGGGGCACGACCGACCTGATGCTGCTGCGGATGTTCCTCGCGTTTCCGCTGACGTTCCTGCTGGTCAACGCCGTGACCATCCTCGCCGGCGTGATCATCATGCTGCTCCAGGACTGGACGCTGGGGCTGGTGATCCTGATCCCTGCGGTACCCGTGATGGTCACCTGCGTGATCTTCGAGAAGCGGTACGCCACGGTGGCGCGCCGCGCGCAGGACCAGGTCGGTGATCTGACGACGGTCGTCGAGGAGAGCGTGCTCGGCATCCGGATCATCAAGGGGTTCGGCCGGCACCGCAGCCAGGCCCGCGCGTTCCGCGAACTGTCGCGGACCCTGCGTGGCACGGAACTGCGCAAGGCCCGGCTCCTCGCCACGATCTGGGGCGTCATCGTGACGCTGCCCGAGGTGGCCATCGGGGCGGCGCTGGTGCTGGGCACGATCCAGGTGGCGGACGGTCAGCTGTCGGCGGGCACGCTGGTGGCGTTCCTGTCGACGGCACTCGCGCTCCGCTGGCCCGTCGACTCGATCGGCTTCCTGCTGGCGATGAGCCAGGAGGCGGCGACGGCGACCGAGCGGTACTTCGAGGTGATGGACGCCGAGCAGGAGGAGCCGACCGCGGCCGGTGTCACTGCGCCGGCCGCCACCGCTACCGCTACCGGCTCAACGGGGCTCGAGGACAGGGGACTCCGGTTCCACGACGTCTCGTTCCGCTACCCCGACGCCCCCACGGACGCCCCACCCGTCCTCGCCGACATCGACCTCCACATCCGCCCGGGCGAGTCCATGGCCCTGGTCGGTGCGACGGGCAGCGGCAAGACCACCCTCACCGCCCTGGTCCCCCGCCTCCACGAGGTGACATCCGGCCACATCACCCTCGACGGCAAGGACATCGCCGAGTTGCCCAGGGACACACTGCGCGAACTCGTCGCCGTCGCCTTCGAGGAGCCCACCCTCTTCTCGGCCAGCGTCGCCCAGAACGTGCTGATGGGGACCTCGGCCGACGCGGGAGAACCCGAGTTGGAGCGGGCGCTCGCCGTCGCGCAGGCCGACTTCGCGCACGCCCTGCCGCACGGCACCGGCACCCAGGTCGGCGAGCAGGGCCTCAGCCTCTCCGGCGGCCAGCGACAGCGACTGGCGCTCGCGCGGGCGGTGGTCGGCAGGCCCCGCTTCCTGGTGCTGGACGACCCCTTGTCCGCCCTGGACGTGCACACCGAGGCCGCCGTCGAGGCCGCCCTGCGGGACGTGCTCGCGGAGACCACCGCCCTGATCGTCGCCCACCGCCCGTCCACCGTGCTCCTGGCGGACCGCGTCGCCCTGCTCTCCGGCGGCCGTATCGCCGCCGTCGGCACCCATCACGAACTGCTGCGCACGAACGCCGAGTACGCCCACCTCATGGCCGGGACCGAGGAGGCCCACCGATGACGGCGACGACCGCCACCGCACCGGGCAAGGAGGAGCCGGCCGAGGAGGGACCCGAATCCCCGCGGCCCGACGACCCCTTCGACCACGACGTCCTGCCCACTCCGCCGGGCGCCACCGCCACCCTGCTGCGCTCCCTGCTCGCCCCGATGAAGGCGCGGGTCGCCGTCACCACGCTGCTCCTGCTGCTCCAGCAGGCGGCGGTGCAGGCGGGCCCGCTGCTGGTGGCGTACGCGATCGACACGGCCGTACCGGCGTTCCGCCGCGACGATCTCGGCCCGCTGGTCGCGGTCGGGGCCGGCTATCTGCTGTGCGCGGTGGCGTCCGGCGTGCTGCAGTACGCGTTCATCCTGCTCTCCGCCCGCGTCAACCAGGACGTGCTGCTCGACCTGCGCGGCCGTATCTTCCGCCACGCCCAGGCCCTGAGCCTCGACTTCCATGAGCGCTACACGTCCGGGCGGCTCATCTCGCGCTCCACTACGGACGTGGAGTCCCTGCGCGAGCTGCTCGACGAGGGGCTGCAGGAGCTCGTCACCGTCATCCTCTCCTTCGTCTACATCTCGGCGCTGCTGCTCTGGCTCGACCTCGGCCTCGGTGCGGTCGCCGTGGCCTCCTTCGCGCCGCTGTACCTCCTCGTACGGAGCTACCGGCGGCGCGCCGCGCGCGTGTACACCGTGCGCTCCACCGCGATCGCCGCCGTGATCGTGAAGTTCGTCGAGACGATGAACGGCATCCGCCCGGTGCGCGCCTTCCGCCGCGAGGCCGTCAACGACGCCGACTTCCGGGTCCTCAACACCCGGCACGAGCGGACGAACGGCGACGCGCTGCTGGAGATGGCCCGTTATGTCGTCGGCTCCCGGCTCGTCGCCAACACGGCCGTCGCGGGGATCGTGCTGTGGGGTGCCTACCGGGTGGCGGGCGGCACGCTCGCCCTGGGTGTGCTGGCGGCGGCCGTGCTGTATCTGCGCCGGCTGTACGACCCGATCGACCGGCTCGGCATGTTCCTCAACTCGTACCAGTCGGCGGCGGCCTCCCTGGAGAAGATCGCCGGACTGCTCGCCCAGACCCCGTCCGTGCCCGAGCCGCAGGCGCCCCGGCAGCTGCCGGCCCTCGAGTCGGAGCACCCCGGCCGCGAGGTCGTCTTCGACGGCGTCCGGTTCGGCTACCGCACCGGCGGCGAAGTGCTGCCCCGCTTCGACCTCACGTTCCCGGCCGGCCAGACCGTCGCGGTCGTCGGCTCCACGGGCGCCGGCAAGTCGACACTGGCCAAGCTGCTCGCCCGCTTCTACGACCCCTCGGACGGCCGGGTCCTCCTCGACGGCGTCGACCTGCGCGAGCTCGCCGTGCCCGAGCTGCGGCGCGGGGTGGTGATGGTGACGCAGGAGGCGTTCCTGTTCTCCGGCACGGTCGCCGAGAACATCGCCATCGGCCGCCCCGACGCCACCCGCGAGGAGATCGAGCAGGCGGCGAAGGCCATCGGCGCACACGACTTCATCAGCGCGCTCCCGGACGGCTACGACACCGACGTACGCAAGCGGGGTGGCCGTATCTCCGCCGGTCAGCGCCAACTCGTGGCGTTTGCCCGGGCGTTGCTCGCCGACCCGGCCGTGCTGATCCTCGACGAGGCGACCAGCTCCCTCGACATCCCCGGCGAACGGGCCGTGCAGCGTGCGATGTCGACGGTGCTGCACGGGCGCACGGCGGTCGTCATCGCCCACCGGCTGTCCACGGTCGAGATCGCGGACCGCGTGCTGGTCATGGAGCACGGGCAGATCGTCGAGGACGGCACACCGGCCGAACTGATCGCGGGGACCGGCAGGTTCGCGGATCTGCATCGGGCGTGGCGGGACAGTCTGGCGTAGTCGGGCGGCACGAGGGACGACGAACGGGGCACGGGGAACGATGATCGACGCGTACGAGGATCCGGGGACACCCGACTGTCGTGGCGGCTGGCGCTATCTGTGGTGGCTCGTCATGCGCCAGCGCATGCGGTCGGCCATGGGGGCGCTGATCTCCAGCGTGTGGATGGTGCTGCTGGCGGCGACCCCGTACCTGATGTCCCGTGCCGTCGACGACGGGCTGGCCGCCGGTGATTACGGCGCGTTGGCGGGGTGGACGGGTGCGCTGTGCGCGGTGGGGGCGTTCAACGCCTGGCTGAGCATCATGCGGCACCGCACGATGACGCGGGTGCGGATGGACAGCAACTTCCGCACGGTCAAGGTGCTGATCGGCCACGCGGTACGACTGGGTGCCACGCTGCCACGCCGGATCGGGGCCGGGGAGGTCGTCACGATCGGCGTGGGCGACGTCCAGACCATCAGCCAGTCCCTGACCGTCGTGGGCCCGGGTGTCGGTGCTGTCGTCGCCTATCTGGCGGTCGCCGGTCTGCTGGTGTCGGTGTCGGTGCCGATCGCCGTCGTGGTGCTGCTCGGGATGCCGCTGGTCGGCGTGCTCGTCGGGCCGCTGCTGGGGCGGTTGCAGGGCACGGAGACGGAGTACCGGGAGCGGCAGGGTGTCCTGACCGCACGGATCGCCGATCTCGCGGGCGGCCTGCGCGTCCTCAACGGCCTCGGCGGCAAGGGCCTGGTCGCCGACGCCTTCCACCGCGACTCGCAGCGGCTGCGGGCCCAGGGCTACCGGGTCGGGGCGGTGACCAGCTGGGTGCAGGCGCTCGGCGTGGGGCTGCCCACGCTGTTCCTGGCGGTGGTGACCTGGCTGGCGGCGCGGCTGGCCGCCCAGGGCGGCATCACCGTGGGCGAGTTGGTGGCGGTGTACGGGTATGTCGCGGTGCTGGTGGGGCCGGTGGCGTTCGTCATCGAGTGCGGTTACCAGGTCAGCCGTGGCGTGGTGGCGGCGCGACGGGTCGTACGGTTCCTGCGGCTGGAGCCGATGGCGGACACCGGCACGCGGGGCGCGCCTGCGGAGCCGGCGGCACTGCACGACCCCGAGTCCGGGGTGCGGGTGCCACCGGGCCGGCTCACCGCACTGGCCGCCGCGCTGCCGGCCGACGCCACGGCCGTCGTCGACCGCCTCGGCCGCTACGTCCCGTCGGCGGCGACCTGGGGCGAAGTGCCCCTGAGCGAGATCGCGTTACCGCAGGTCCGGGAGCGCATCCTGGTTGCCGACCACGAGGCCGACCTGTTCGCGGGCACGCTGCGCCAGTTGGTGGCATCCGGGTCCGCGGACGGGGACGAGCGTGCGATCACGCGAGCGGTGCACACGGCGGTCGCCGAGGACATCGTCCGCGGCCTCCCCGACGGCCTCGACACCCCGATCGACGCCCACGGCCGCAACCTCTCCGGCGGTCAACGCCAGCGCGTCCGCCTGGTCCGCACACTGCTGGCGGACCCGGAGGTGCTGCTGGCGAGCGAGCCGACGTCGGCACTGGACGCCCACACCGAGGCGCGTGTCGCCGAACGCCTGCACGCGACGAGACGGGGCCGCACGACGCTGGTGACGACGACGTCCCCCTTGGTCCTGGCCCGGGCGGACACGGTCCACTACCTGGTCGACGGCAAGGTGGCGGCAACAGGCACCCACCGAGAACTGCTGGACGGGGAGCCGGGATACAGAGCATTGGTGGCCCGGGACGAAGACGCCGAGGAGCTCGCCAAGTGACGGAAGCCAAACGCCCCAAAGGGGCGCGGGGAACTGCGCGACAAGCCACGAAGCACCCGCACCCGGCAGACAACACCAAGTCCCGAGCCAGTAGCCGCACAGCCCTCCCCGTCGCCGAGCCCCAAGACGTCCGCCGAGCCACCGTCCGCCTGATCCGAGCCGACGCCAAGTCCTTCACCGCCGTACTCGCCCTGAACTCCCTCGCAGCGATCGCCGGCCTGGCCGGCCCCTGGCTGGTAGGCCGCATCATCGACGAGGTCCGCGCCGGGCACGGCGTAACGGCCGTCGACAAACTCGCCCTCACCATCCTGATAGCGGCTACAGCCCAGCTGTTGCTGGCCCGCTGGGCCCGCTACGTGGGCCACCGCTTCGGCGAACGCACCCTCGCCCGCGTCCGCGAGGAGTTCGTGAACCGCACGCTCGCGCTGCCCGCATCGGTCGTGGAGCGGGCCGGCAGCGGCGACCTGACGGCGCGCGGCACCGCAGACGTGGCAACCGTCGGCACCACCCTGCGCGACGCCGGGCCCGAGCTGCTCATCAACTCCGTACAGGTCCTGTTCCTGCTGGGCGCGGTGGTCGCGCTGGATCCCCTGCTCGGTGCCTGCGGTCTGCTCGGCCTGGGCGGCCTGTGGCCGGTGCTGCGCTGGTATCTGCGCCGCGCCCGCACCGGCTACCTCGCCGAGGGTGCGGCCACCTCGGACGTCGCGGAGATCCTCGCGGCGACCGCGTCCGGCGCCCGTACGGTGGAGGCGCTGCGCCTGGAGCGGCGGCGGGTGACGGCGAGCCGGGACGCGCTGGAGGAGTCCCGGCGGACCCGCCTGCACACCCTGTTCCTGCGCACGGTGTTCTTCCCGTCGGTCGAGATCGCCTATCTCGTCCCCGTGGCGACCGTCCTGCTCGTCGGCGGGGCACTGCATGCGCGGGGCACGATCAGCCTGGGCACGGTGGTCGCGGCGGCGCTCTATCTGCAGCAGATGGTCGGCCCGCTGGACGAGATCTTGATGCGGGTCGAGCAACTCCAGAGCGGCGGCGCCTCGTTCGCCCGCGTGGAGGGCCTGGCCCGCGCCCCCCAGGCCACCGACACCGACTCCCCCACTCCCACGGACGACCGCATCGACGTGACCGGCGTGCGCTACGCCTACGACCGCGGCGGCGAGGTCCTCAGCGATGTCGACCTGACCGTACGGCCGGGGGAACGGCTGGCGGTGGTCGGCCCGTCCGGTGCCGGCAAGACGACCCTGAGCCGGCTGCTCGCCGGTGTCGACGCGCCGACCGCCGGCTCGGTGACGGTCGGCGGCGTCCCGGTCGTCGCCCTCGGCCCGGAGCAGCTGCGCCGTCAGGTCGTCCTGGTCACCCAGGAGCACCACGTCTTCCTCGGCACGGTCCGCGACAACCTCCGTATCGCCGAGCCGTCCGCCACGGACGAGGAGGTGTGGGCCGCGCTCACGGCGGTCGGCGCCGACACGTGGGTACGGCGGCTGCCCGACGGCCTCGACACGGCGCTGGGCGACGGCGGTCACGGCACGGACGGCTCGCAGGCCCAGCAGCTGGCCCTTGCCCGCGTGGTGCTGGCCGACCCGCACACCCTGATCCTCGACGAGGCGACGGCCCTGCTCGACCCGACGACCGCCCGGCACACCGAGCGCGCCCTGGCCGCCGTCCTGCAGGGCCGTACCGTCATCGCCATCGCCCACCGCCTGCACACCGCGCACGACGCGGACCGCGTGGCCGTGATGGAGAACGGCCGCCTCACCGAGATCGGCACCCACGACGAGCTCGTCGGGGCGGACGGGGCGTACGCGGCGCTGTGGCGGTCCTGGCACGGGGAGCGGCCCGCCTCGCCCGGAACGGCGTAGGCCTGATCAGGCGATCTATGCTCGATGCCAGCACTGTCCGCTTCTCCTGGGGAAGTCCGTTGAACTTCTGGTCGCTCTACCAGCACGGCTTCGCGCGCGTGGCCGCGTGCACCGGTCACACCGTCATCGCCGACCCGCACGCCAACGCGGAAGCGGTTCTGCGGCAGGCGCGCCGGTGCGCGCAGGAGGGCGTCGCCGTCGCCGTCTTCCCCGAGCTGGGCCTGACCGGGTACTCGATCGAGGACCTGCTGCTCCAGGACACGGTGCTCGACGAGGTGGAGCAGGCGCTCCAGTCGATCGTGGCCGGGTCGTCGGACCTGCTTCCGGTGCTGGTCGTGGGCGCCCCGCTGCGCCACCGACACCGGATCTACAACTGCGCGGTGATCGTGCACCGCGGCCGGATCCTCGGCGTCGCACCCAAGTCGTACCCGCCGAACTACCGGGAGTTCTACGAGCAGCGGCAGATCGCGTCCGGCGACGACGAGCGCGGCGGGACGATCCGGGTCGGCGGCGCCGAGGTGCCGTTCGGCGTGGACCTGCTCTTCGAGGCGCAGGACGTCCCCGGTCTCGTGCTGCACGCGGAGATCTGCGAGGACATGTGGGTGCCGGTGCCGCCGAGCGCGGAGGCCGCGCTGGCCGGCGCGACCGTGCTGGCCAACCTCTCGGGCAGCCCGATCACGGTCGGGCGGGCGGAGGACCGGCGGCTGCTGTGCCGCTCGGCGTCCTCGCGCTGTCTCGCGGCGTACGTGTACTCGGCGGCCGGTCTGGGTGAGTCGACCACCGACCTGTCCTGGGACGGGCAGACCATGATCTACGAGAACGGCGCCCTGCTGGCGGAGACGGACCGGTTCTCGCTCGACGAGCAGTACGCGGTCGCCGACGTCGACCTCGACCTGCTGCGGCAGGAGCGGCAGCGGATGGGCACGTTCGACGACAACCGGCGCACGCACGCCGGGCGCACCGGTGACTTCCGGCGGGTGGACTTCCGGCTCGACCCGCCGACGGCGGACCTGGGCCTCAAGCGCCGGGTCGAGCGTTTCCCGTTCGTGCCCGCCGACGCCGAGCGCCTCGCCCTGGACTGCTACGAGGCGTACAACATCCAGGTGGCGGGCCTCCAGCAGCGGCTGGGCGCGATCGGCGGCCCGAAGGTGGTCATCGGGGTGTCCGGCGGGCTGGACTCCACGCACGCGCTGATCGTCGCCGCCCGGGCGATGGACCGTGCGGGCCGCCCGCGCAGCGACATCCTGGCGTTCACCCTGCCGGGCTTCGCGACCAGCGACCACACCAAGGGCAACGCCCACAAGCTGATGAACTCGCTCGGCGTCACCGCGGCCGAGCTGGACATCACGCCGACGGCGCGGCTGATGCTTCAGGAGATGGGCCACCCGTTCGCGTCCGGCGAGCCGGTGTACGACGTCACCTTCGAGAACGTGCAGGCCGGCCTGCGCACCGACTACCTGTTCCGGCTCGCCAACCAGCGCGGCGGCATCGTGCTCGGCACCGGTGACCTGTCGGAACTGGCGCTGGGCTGGTCCACGTACGGCGTGGGCGACCAGATGAGCCACTACAACGTCAACGGCGGGGTGCCGAAGACGCTGATCCAGCATCTGATCCGCTGGGTCATCACCAGCGGCCAGTTCGACGAGGAGACCGGCAAGACGCTGGCGGCGATCCTGGACACGGAGATCAGCCCGGAGCTGGTGCCGGGCGAGGAGATGCAGTCCACCGAGTCGAAGATCGGCCCGTACGCACTGCACGACTTCACGCTCTTCCAGGTGCTGCGGTACGGCTTCAGGCCGTCGAAGATCGCCTTCCTGGCCTGGCACGCCTGGCACGACCCGGACGCCGGCGCGTGGCCGCCGGGCTTCCCCGAGGCCAAGCGGGTGGCGTACGACCTGGCGGAGATCAGGCGCTGGCTGGAGGTCTTCTGCCGTCGCTTCTTCGCGTTCGCACAGTTCAAGCGCTCGGCGATGCCGAACGGACCGAAGGTCTCGGCCGGTGGTTCGCTGTCCCCGCGCGGCGACTGGCGGGCGCCGTCGGACGGCAACGCGGCTGCGTGGCTGCGCGATCTCGCGCGCTTCGACGATTGATGCGACTGCTCCGTTTATCGAACGTGAACTCCCGGACAACGAACGATTTCCGGCCAACTTTCTGACGCGGTCCTGACAGAAACCGCAACCACCTGCCACTCTTCCCACGGCCGCGACACAGCAACCCCACACCACCGTCACACTGCGGTGCCCGCGGCCGAGCTCCCGCACGCGCACGTCGTTCTGCGTACCACTTGCTCTGCCCGGACGGCCCACCCGCCGGCCGGTCTCCCCTGGCCGCGTGATCCGCGGCCGCGCAGAAGGAGTCAGTGTTGAGAGACAGTTCCTCCCACAGACGCACCTCCCACACGACGCGTCACACCACGCACCGCCGCGCCGCCGCCGTCGCTCTCGTCGGCGTCTCCGCCCTGATCGCGGCGGCCGTCCAGTCGGGCGCCGCCACCGCCGCCCCGGAGAAGGCACCGTCGGCCGCGGGCAAGGTCATACCGGGCGCCGAGTCGGTCAAGCTGTCCCCCGCCCAGCGCGCCGAGCTGATACGCGAGGCCAACGCCGGCAAGGCGGACACCGCGAAGGACCTGGGCCTCGGCGCCAAGGAGAAGCTGGTCGTCCGTGACGTCCTCAAGGACGGCAACGGCACGGTCCACACCCGCTACGAGCGGACGTACGACGGCCTGCCCGTCCTCGGCGGTGACCTCGTCGTCGAGACGGCGAAGTCGGGCGCGACCGAGGCCGTCGTCAAGGCGACCCGGGCCGCCATCAAGCCGGCCACCACCACCGCCGCCGTTCCCGCCGCAAAGGCGGAGAAGCAGGCGCTGGCCGCCGCGAAGGCGGAGAAGGCCAAGAGCCCGGACGTCAACAAGGCACCCCGCAAGGTGATCTGGGCCGCGAACGGCAAGCCGACCGTGGCGTACGAGACGGTCGTCGGCGGCTTCCAGCACGACGGCACCCCGCAGGAACTGCACGTCGTCACCGACGCCACCACCGGCGCGAAGCTGTACGAGTGGGAGGCCATCGAGACCGGCACCGGCAACACGGTCTACAGCGGCACGGTCACTCTCGGCACCACCCAGTCCGGGTCGACGTACAACCTCACGGACGGCGCGCGCGGCGGGCACAAGACGTACAACCTGAACCGCGGCACCTCCGGCACCGGCACCCTCTTCTCCGGCCCCGACGACGTCTGGGGCAACGGCAGCCCCTCCAACCTGGAGTCGGCCGGCGCGGACGCGCACTACGGTGCCGCTCTGACCTGGGACTACTACAAGAACGTGCACGGGCGCAGCGGCATCCGCGGCGACGGTGTGGGCGCGTACTCCCGGGTCCACTACGGCAACAACTACGTCAACGCGTTCTGGTCCGACAGCTGCTTCTGCATGACGTACGGCGACGGCTCGGGCAACGCCAACCCGCTGACGTCGATCGACGTGGCCGCGCACGAGATGACCCACGGGCTCACCTCGAACACGGCCGGCCTCATCTACAGCGGCGAGTCCGGCGGCCTGAACGAGGCCACCTCCGACATCTTCGGTTCGACCGTCGAGTTCTTCGCCAACAACTCCTCCGACGTGGGTGACTACCTCATCGGCGAGGAGATCAACATCAACGGCGACGGCACCCCGCTGCGCTACATGGACAAGCCGAGCAAGGACGGCGCGTCCAAGGACAGCTGGTACTCGGGCATCGGCTCGATCGACGTGCACTACTCGTCGGGCCCCGCCAACCACTTCTTCTACCTGCTGAGCGAGGGCAGCGGCACCAAGACCATCAACGGTGTCACGTACAACTCGGCCACGTCGGACGGCCTTCCGGTCACCGGCATCGGCCGGGACAAGGCGGAGAAGATCTGGTTCCGCGCGCTCACCACGAAGTTCACGTCCACGACCAACTACGCGGGCGCCCGCACCGGCACCCTCGCGGCCACCGGTGAGCTCTACGGCACCGACGGCGCCGAGTACAAGGCGGTCCAGGACGCGTGGGCGGGCATCAACGTCGGCTCCCGCCCCGGTGGTGGCGGCGGCACGTCCTTCGAGAGCGGAACCGACGTGGCGATCCCGGACCGGGGCGCGGCGGTCACCTCGCCGATCACCGTCTCCGGGCGGACCGGCAACGCCCCGTCCAACCTCCAGGTCGCCGTGGACATCGTCCACACCTACATCGGTGACCTCAAGGTGGATCTGGTCGCCCCCGACGGCACGGCGTACACGCTGAAGGGCTACGGCACCGGCGGCAGCGCGGACAACCTCAACGCCACGTACACCGTGAACGCGTCCTCCGAGGTCGCCAACGGCGTCTGGCAGTTGCGTGTCCAGGACAACGCGGCCATCGACACCGGTTACATCAACAGCTGGAAGCTCACCTTCCCGTAGGCCCGTTGACGGCCTGCCCAGGACAGGGCGTCGTCTCGGTGGGTTCAACTCCCGCCGGGACGGCGCCCGTTCACGTTTCTGAAACATTCACCCAACAGTCAAAACTTGGCCAACATCACCGTTCACTCCTGACATGTACGCGCCCCAGGTGTCACGCTTCCCCCACCCGCCGCACCAGCACCAATGCACCTCCCCCACAAAAGGAGCTCGTGTGACCCCCCTCTACGCGCGTCGCAAGCGCACCACCCTGGCCATCGCCACCACCGTGGCCGCCGGGGCCCTCCTCACCACCGCGCTGACCACCGGTGGTTCGGCCGCAGCGGCCCCCGCGGGGGCCGGCACCAAGGCCGCTCCGCTCGCCGTACCGGTCGCGCTCGCCCCCGCGGCCCGCACCACCCTCATCAAGGACCAGCAGGCCGAGGCGGCCGACACCGCCGACGAAATAGGCCTCGGCGCCCAGGAGAAGCTGGTCGTCAAGGACGTCGTCAAGGACGCCGACGGCTCGGTCCACACCCGCTACGAGCGCACCTACGCGGGCCTGCCGGTCCTCGGCGGCGACCTGGTCGTCCACGAGTCGGCGTCCGGCGCGAGAAAGGGCGTGACCAAGGCGACGAAGGCCACCATCAAGGTCGCCTCGCTCAAGCCGGCGGTCACCGCGGACAAGGCCGAGAGTCAGGCCGTGAAGCTGGCCGAGGCGGCCGGCTCGGAGAAGACCGCGGCCGACCAGGCGCCCCGGAAGGTGATCTGGGCCGCGAACGGCAAGCCGACCCTCGCCTACGAGACGGTCGTCGGCGGCCTCCAGGACGACGGCACCCCGAACGAGCTGCACGTCATCACCGACGCCGCCACCGGCAAGAAGCTGTTCGAGTACCAGGGCATCGAGACCGGCAGCGGCAAGAGCCTGTACTCGGGCACGGTCACGCTCGGCACGACCAAGTCGGGCTCGACGTACCAGCTCTACGACACCACGCGCGGCGGCCACAAGACGTACAACAAGGCCCGCAGCACCAGTTCCTCCGCCGGAACGCTGTTCACCGACGCGGACGACACGTGGGGCACCGGCACGGCGTCCAGCTCCTCCACCGACCAGACCGCCGCCGTCGACGCGGCCTACGGCGCACAGGAGACCTGGGACTTCTACAAGGAGACCTTCGGCCGCAGCGGCATCAAGAACGACGGCAAGGCCGCCTACTCGCGCGTCCACTACGGCAACGCGTACGTCAACGCGTTCTGGGACGACAGCTGCTTCTGCATGACGTACGGCGACGGCGAGGGCAACACCAACCCGCTGACGTCGATCGACGTGGCCGCGCACGAGATGACCCACGGCGTCACCTCCAACACGGCGGGCCTGAACTACAGCGGCGAGTCGGGCGGTCTGAACGAGGCCACCTCCGACATCTTCGGCACGGCGGTGGAGTTCTTCGCCAACAACTCCGCCGACGTCGGTGACTACCTCATCGGCGAGGAGATCGACATCAACGGCGACGGCACCCCGCTGCGCTACATGGACAAGCCGAGCAAGGACGGCGCGTCCAAGGACAGCTGGTCGTCCTCGCTGGGCGGCCTGGACGTGCACTACTCCTCGGGCCCCGCGAACCACTTCTTCTACCTCCTGTCGGAGGGCAGCGGCGCGAAGACGATCAACGGGGTGCGCTACAACTCCCCGACGTCCAACGGCTCGACGGTCACGGGCATCGGCCGCGCCAAGGCCGCCGCGATCTGGTACAAGGCCCTGACCGAGTACATGACGTCGACGACGAACTACAAGGCCGCCCGCACGGCGACCCTGAGCGCGGCGTCCGCCCTGTACGGCTCCACCAGCACGGAGTACAAGACCGTGGCGGCCGCCTGGTCGGCCATCAACGTCAGCTGACGCACATGTAGTTGCGGGGCGGCACCCGGGAGAAAGGCATCCCCGGGTGCCGCCCTACGCTTGGGCCCATGTCCTTCACGTACGACGACGTCGGCGCGACCCGGGAGAACGGCTTCTGCCCGCCCGGCTTCCACCCCCTGCACGTGCGCACCCGCATAGGCGAGGGCGAGGAGGTCTTCCGCAGAGCCTCCGAAGCGGTCATGACCTGGGAGATGCACCGCTCGATGGGCGTCGGCATAGAAGCGTCGGCCGACCGCGCCGCCCCCGAGGTCGACGTGACGGTCACCCTGGCCGGGCTGATCAAGGCCCCGTGCCGGGTGGTCTGGACGGCGGAGGAGTACCGCCGGGTCGGCTGGGCCTACGGCACGCTTTCCGGTCATCCCGAATGCGGCGAGGAGGCCTTCCTCGTGGACCGCACCGGGGACGGGACGGTGTGGCTGACCGTGCAGGCCTTCAGCCGCGCGGCCAAGTGGTACGCACGGGCGGGGGGACCTGCGACGCGAGGGTTGCAGCACGCGTACGCGCGACGGTGCGGCAATGTGCTGCGGCAGCTGTGCGAGGCCGAGGGGGACTGAGGGACACCGCAGCCCCCCTCGACGACGTCACCGCAGCAGGACGCCCGCCCCTTCGCCCACATCCTCGGAAGGCACCGCCACCAACCCCAGCTCCGCACTCGACGCCAGCAGCCGGTGCGCCGGCAGGATCCGGACGGTGTAGCCGTACGGCCCCGTCCGGTCCAGGGACAGCGGGCCTTCGTACACCCAGCGGCCGTCCGGGTCCGGGCTCCCCGTCGGCTTCAGCGGGACCGTCGAGGCGTCCGCGATGCGGTCCTGCGAGTCGACGCGGCCCGAGACGGCCTGGACCTCGACGTCCTCCGGCCCGAGGTCGCCGAGGCCGACGCGGACCCGGAGGCTGAGCGTCGAGCCGAGTTCCGCGGTGGGGGTGGCCGCCGACGTCTCCACGTGGTCGACCGTGACGCCGTGCCAGGCCGCACGCACCCGCGCCTTCCAGCCCGCGAGCTCACGCGCCGCGTCCGGCGTCATCGCACGGTGGGCGTGCGCGGCCGGGGTGTAGAGGCGCTCCACGTACTCGCGGACCATCCTGCCCGCCAGGACCTTGGGGCCGAGCAGGGTCAGGGTCTGGCGGACCATCTCGATCCAGCGGTCCGGCAGGCCTCCCTGGCCCTGCTCGTAGAAGCGCGGGGTCACCCGCTGCTCCAGCAGGTCGTACAGCGCCGCCGCCTCTATGTCGTCCCGCTGGTCCGGGTCCGTGCCGGTGCCGTCCGCCGTGGGGACGGCCCAGCCGAAGTCGGGCTGGAACCACTCGTCCCACCAGCCGTCCAGGACGGAGAGGTTGAGGCAGCCGTTCAGTGCGGCCTTCATGCCGGAGGTGCCGCAGGCCTCCAGGGGGCGCAGCGGGTTGTTGAGCCAGATGTCGCAGCCCGGGTAGAGCTTCTGGGCCATCGCCATGCCGTAGTCGGGGAGGAAGACGATCCGATGCCTGACCCGCGGGTCGTCGGCGAACCTCACCAGCTCCTGGACCAGGCGCTTGCCGCCGTCGTCCGCCGGGTGCGCCTTGCCCGCCACCACGATCTGGATGGGCCGCTCCGGGTGCAGCAGCAGGTCCATCAGCCGGTCGCGGTCCCTCAGCATCAGCGTCAGCCGCTTGTACGACGGGACCCGCCGCGCGAATCCGATCGTCAGGACGTCGGGGTCGAGGACGCCGTCGATCCAGCCCAGCTCGGCCGTCCCGGCGCCGCGTTGCCGCCAGGAGGTGCGCAGGCGGTCCCGTACCTCCGTCACCAGCTGCTCGCGCAGGTTGCGGCGCAGCTCCCAGACCTCCTGGTCGGGGATCTCCGCGACCGCGTCCCAGCGGTCCGAGCCGCCGACGGTCATGGCGTCCTCGGTGCGCTGCGCGCCGATCTGGCGGGCGCCGAGGCGGAAGACCTCGGGGGCGACCCAGGTCGGGGCGTGGACGCCGTTGGTCACGGAGGTGATCGGCACCTCGTCGGGGTCGAACCCCGGCCACAGGCCCGAGAACATCTCCCGGCTGACGTTGCCGTGGAGCAGCGAGACGCCGTTCGCGCGCTGGCCCAGGCGCAGGCCCATCACAGCCATGTTGAACAGATTGGGCTCGCCGCCCGGGTAGGTCTCCATGCCGAGCTGGAGGATCCGCCCGACCTCGATGCCCGGGAGCTCGGCGTCGGGGCCGAAGTGGTGGGCGACCAGCTCACGGTCGAAGCGGTCGATGCCGGCCGGGACGGGCGTGTGGGTGGTGAAGACCGTGCCGGCGCGCACGGCTTCCAGCGCCGGATCGAAGTCCATGCCCGCGGCACAGAGTTCGGCGATGCGTTCCAGGCCGAGGAAGCCGGCGTGCCCCTCGTTGGTGTGGAAGACCTCGGGTTCGGGGTGGCCGGTCAGGCGGCAGTACGTCCGGACCGCCCGCACTCCTCCTATGCCCAGCAGCATCTCCTGCAGCAACCGGTGCTCGCTGCCGCCGCCGTAGAGCCGGTCGGTCACGCCGCGTTCGCCGAGGTCGTTCTCCTCGACGTCCGAGTCGAGCATCAGCAGCGGGACGCGGCCGACCTGGGCGAGCCAGACGCGGGCGTGCAGCTGCCTGCCGCCGGGCAGGGTGATGGAGACCTGGGCGGGGGTGCCGTCGGGTTCCTTCAGGAGCGCGACCGGCAGCTCGTTGGGGTCCAGGACCGGGTAGTGCTCCTGCTGCCAGCCGTCGCGGGAGAGGGTCTGCCGGAAGTAGCCGTGCCGGTACAGCAGGCCGACCCCGATGAGGGGTACGCCGAGGTCGCTGGCCGCCTTGAGGTGGTCGCCGGCCAGGATGCCGAGGCCGCCGGAGTACTGGGGCAGGGCGGCCGTGATGCCGAACTCGGGTGAGAAGTAGGCGACGGCGGTGGGCAGTTCGGCGGACTGCTCCTGGTACCAGCGCTCACCCGTGACGTAGTCGTTCAGGTCACCGGCGACCGCGGCCAGCCGGGCCAGGAAGCGGCGGTCCTCGGTCAGCTCCGCGAGCCGCCCGGGGGACACGCTGCCCAGCAGCCGTACGGGGTCGTTGCCCGAGGCCGCCCAGCACTCGGGGTCGACGGACTGGAAGAGATCGCGGGTCTCCGCATGCCAGGACCAGCGCAGGTTGCGCGCCAGATCACTCAGGGGCCGGAGGGGTTCGGGGAGCACTGGACGGACGGTGAATCGACGGATCGCCTTCACATTCCACCTCGGGCAGCGCGTGGCAGGGGACACACGGCGGTGTGGGTCCCGTCATCGCCACCGACAGTATCGGTATGCGGGGGTTCGCAACCACCGTGCGTTTTGTGAGTGTCAAGCGCGAGGACCAGAGCACGTCCGTCCGGAAAACGCCGCAACCTTTCGCGGATCCCCCATGCCCGGTATGGCCGATTCCGCCCCCGTGGGCCTCCTTGTGGCGACTTCTCACACCACGAGAGGCTGACTGGTGGCGCACCGGCCCGAGCGGGGTGCACCCCGTGTTCCAGGGCCTTATTGCGCCGAGTTGAGGAGGGGAACTCACACCATGGCACGGACGCGCACACGGCGTCTGCGCCGGGCCGGTGGTCTGACCGCGGTGACCTGTGTCGTCGCACTTTCGGCCACCACCATGCCCGCGCACGCCGCACCGGAGGGACAGATACTCGGCGCCGGGGACCCCGGCTCCGTCAGCGGCAGTTACCTGGTGACGCTCAAGGGGGGAACGAAAGCACCGTCGGCGGCCGGAAAGAGCCTTGCCGAGAAGTACGGGGCGAAAATAAGCCATACCTACGGCACGGTCCTCAACGGCTACGCCGTCCGGGCCGACGAGAGACAGGCCAGGCGGCTCGCGGCGGACTCCCGGGTCGCGTCGGTCGTCCAGGACACCCGGGTGACCCTGGACCACACGCAGAAGAACCCGCCGTCCTGGGGACTGGACCGCATAGACCGGCGGAACCTGCCGCTGGACAGGAGCTACACCTGGCCGGAGTCGGCGGGCGGCGGAGTGACGGTGTACGTGATCGACACCGGCATCCGCGTCTCGCACAAGGACTTCGGCGGCCGCGCGAGCTACGGGTGGGACTTCGTCGGCGACGACAGGACCGCGAGCGACGGCAACGGCCACGGCACCCACGTCGCCGGCACCATCGCGGGCAAGCAGTACGGCGTCGCCAAGAACGCCAAGGTCGTCGCCGTGCGGGTCCTCGACAACGCCGGCGGCGGCAGCACGGCCGACGTCATCGCCGGTATCGACTGGGTGACCAGGCACGCCAGGAAGCCGGCCGTCGCCAACGTCAGCCTCGGCGGCTACCGCAACAAGCAACTGGACGCCGCCGTACGCAACTCCATCGCGTCCGGCGTCACCTACACGGTCGCGGCCGGCAACGACGGACTGCCGGCCGGCCTGTACTCCCCCGCGGCCGTGCGGGAGGCCATCACCGTGGGCGCCACCGACAGAAAGGACGCGCGGGCGGGCTTCTCCAACTTCGGTTCGGCTCTGGACGTATTCGCGCCGGGCGTCTCCATCACCTCCGCGTCAAACGCAAATGACACCGGCAAGGCGACCTACTCCGGTACGTCGATGGCGGCGCCGCACACGGCGGGTGTGGCCGCGCTCTATCTGGCCGACCATCCCAAGGCGAAACCCGCACAGGTGTCCAAGGCGCTGGTGGCGCAGGCCGCCACCGGCAAGGTCTCCGGGCGGGGGCTCGGTTCGCCGAACAAACTCCTGCAGGTACCGGGCTCATAGCGGCCTCTTCACGCCGAATTACCGGCACCGGCCCCGTTCTTGAGGAACGGGGCCGGTCTTGTGTGTAGACATACGCGTGAGTAGTTAACAAAGTGCCGGATTGCGTACCCGAATAGGGTGGGAAGGCTCCAGCGGTAACCCCACCCGTGCGCCCCCGGGCGCGCGCCGGAACGAACCACGCAGGACCCACCTCCCCACAGCCATCCGCCCACCCAAGATGACGCGGACAGGAGCGGTCATGCCCGCCATGCACCACCAGTCGTCCTCACCCCCGACGTCGCGCACCGAAGCACCCCCAGCCCCCCGCACCGTCACCGCCGACCCCGGACCGCCGGCTCCGGAGCGATCCTCCGCGAACGACGCGGCGCGTGGTGTCGGGCGCATACCCGTTCTCGACGTCCGCCCGGTCGTCCAGCATGGGCGCAGGCCCGCGAAGGCCGTCACCGGCGAGACCTTCGAGATCTCGGCGACCGTGTTCCGCGAGGGACATGACGCCGTCGCCGCCAATGCCGTACTGACCGACCCGGACGGCCGGCCCGGCCCCTGGACGCCGATGCGCGAACTCGCCCCGGGCACCGACCGCTGGGGCGCCACCGTCACCGCCGGCGAGCCGGGCCACTGGACCTACCGGGTCGAGGCCTGGGGCGATCCGGTGGCCACCTGGCGGCACCACGCCCAGATCAAGATCCCAGCCGGGATGGACACGGAACTGGTTCTGGAGGAGGGCGCGCGGCTGTACGAACGTGCGGCCGCCGAGATCCACGAGAGCGAGGGGCGGTCGGTGATCCTCGCGGTCGTCGAGGCGCTGCGGGACGAGAACCGCCCGGCCGCCTGGCGGCTGGCGGCCGCGTTGACGCCCGAGGTGAACGGGGTGTTGGGGCGGTATCCGCTGCGGGACCTGGTAACCGCTTCGGACCCGTTGCCGTTGCTGGTGGAGCGGGAGCGGGCCCTGTTCGGTTCCTGGTACGAGTTCTTCCCCCGCTCCGAGGGCACCCCCGAGCAGCCCCACGGCACC
>NZ_JBVKBY010000027.1:0-24719 GCF_055656945.1 Streptomyces sp. NPDC111606 | reverse complement strand
GTGTCTTCGTCCACCTCCACGATCGCGATGTTGGGGTCGTCCAGGTTGTCCTGGACCCAGTCGGCGTCGACGAGGACGTCGCTGCGGCTCATGCTTTTTCTCCTCCGGGGCAGTTGCGGCGGGGCGTGCGAGTGCGAGGGGATGCGCGGGCTCATGCCGAGACGGCGCACCTGTGCCCTGGTCAGGGCGGGGGGAAACGCAGAAGTCCGAGCTTCCGCTCAGAAGGTGCGACAGAGCGTGGCGGCGGCGCCCGCCCCCAAGGATTCGGAGCAGGCGGGCCGCGCGTCTGGCGCTGTGCGTGTCAGCCGAGGAAGCGGACGGATTTCACCGTGGCGAATCCGATGGCGGAGAGATCCTGGACATTCCCGCTGACCACCTTCACGTTACCGGTGCAGTTGGGGCCGTCCCAGATCTTGAGGGCGCCGCTGACCTGGATCGAGCCGGAGAAGCGGACGTTGCGGCAGCCGGGGCCTGCCACTCCCTGGGAGGGGTCGGCGAAGTTCGCGCCCTGGAAGAAGGTGGCACTGCCCGCGGGCGAGGCCTCTGGATCGGCGTCGGCACCGGCGTCGGCTCCGGACTGATCGGCATCGCCGCCGGGCTGACCGCCACCGGCCTTCTCGCCGTCCGGCGTGACGCCGAACCAGGTGCCTTGCACGCCCTGGCCGTTGGTGTCACCGGCCTTTGTGTCCTTGTTGAAGAGGTAGACGGGCCAGCCGCCGATGGTGACCTGGAGCGCGCCGTCCCGCTCGATGAAGCCGATCGCGGACTTGTCGATCCCGTCGATGAAGACCGTGCCGCCGCGCGCGACCAGATACGGCGGCCACGTAGTGGCGCACTGCCCGCTGCAGTTGGACTTCGACGGGTCGGCGGTGTCCTCGTCGAACCGGTACAGCGTGAAGCCGGCCCCGTTGACCACGACCGGGTCCAGTTGTCCGGCGCGGCCGGCCGACAACTGTACCCACTCGCGGGCCACCGGCTTCTTGGCCGCCGCAGGGGGTGCCGCGTCGGGCGCGAAGTCACCGGTCTGCGCAGGCGCGTTGTTCTGCCGCGCCGTGCCGTTCTGGAAGGACAGATCGCCCGCCCCGGATGCGGAGGACGATGCGGATGCGCCCGCGTCGTTGGTGTCATTTCCGCCGCAGGCGGAAAGCAACAGGACACCCACGGTCGCGAGAGAGGCGAGCGCAGTGGCTCGTGTGCGGAACATGGAGAGATACCCCCGAATGCTGCTGGTCATGTCGCTCCGGACGTTCCGAAGCGATCAGCCCCTGCTACGGGCCCGGCTCTTGCGGGGTTCTGAGCACATGACTCCGAGACACAACCGTGACCCGTTTCGCTGCCGCGGTCCTCCTGCCGAGAAGTGCGGAGAACCTGCCGTTCTGTCGCCGCGTAGTCAGGGGTGTTACAGCAGTGACGCCGTCGCGAGCCCGATGCGGAAGGAACCCCAATGGCTGTTCCGAGAAGGATGGATCCAGAGGGCATCGAGGAGGCGGCGCACTGGCCGCGCAATCAGAGGGAGAGGCTCCGGCGGGGGCTCCTGGGGACAGACACCAGGATGGCCGATGTCGTTGCCGCCGCGTACAGTACGCCTGGCTCGGAGACCAGATTCAGGCCGTACTGGAACGAGTACAACATGGGAACGAGGGATGCTCTTCAGGGTCTGGAGGGCGTCAGCAAGTTCCTGTCTTCCGTCGCCCGTGCCTTCGTCGACACGAACGCCCAGAACCAGACGGCCGGTTCCATCGGATGAGTCTCCCTCGCGAAGGGTCCTCACTGCTCCTGCACTCTGGGTCCGTCCGGGCTTCGGCGCGACCACGCGACGAGGTGAGGCAACGTGGCAGCCATCTGCATCCCGGTAGATGGACGCGGATTCCGGCGACGGCGCCGGCTTCAGGGCAGCAGGATCGACGGCGTGCTGACCACAACGGCGGCCGGGGGCGGTTCGAGATCACGTTCACGCAATCAGCGGCCCACCCCCGCAGGGCTGTGCCACGCCTCCATGCCGCAGCGGTGCCACACCGGGGACCGAGTTGCTGGGCAAGCCGATCCGGACAGAGGTATGAGGATCCCCGGATGGCGATCGGACGCCGACGTGAGCACCTGCAAGGGCTTCTCACCGGTATGACTGAAGTCCTTGGGACGTCAAGACTCGGCGCAGGGCGTTCAGCGCGTGGCTGGTACGGGACTTCACGGTGCCGATCGGCAGGGCCAGTGCTGCCGCCGTGTCCTCGACACTCTGATCGAGGTAGTACCGGTAGACCAATACCTCACGGTGGAATGGGGGCAGCTCGGCCATCGCTTGCCTCAGTACATGCGCGGTCAGCGAGTTCTCTCCGGGGTCGAACACCACGTCGGTGTCCAGGGCCGACGGGGACACCTCGACAGGGCGCGCACGACGGGCCCGGAGCGAGTCGATGGCCAGCCGCCGAACGACGGTGAAGAGCCACGGACGCGCCAGGCCTTGAGTGGAGACCAGCCGGTCCGCATGCCGCCAGGCTCGGAGAAATGCCTCTTGGACCAGGTCCTCCGCACTGTGTTTGTCACCCAGGGTGAGCGTGTTGGCGAAGCGCAGCAGGTGAGCCTCCTCGGCCGCACTGATCGCCTGCATGAAGGCCTGATCCTTGTGCGCGACCGCCTTCCGGGAGGCTGCTGCGTGGTGCGTGGTGCTGCGGTATGAGGAGGCGGCACGTTCGTCGGGGATCTCGTCCTTCTGGGCATCGGTCGAGGACGACGTGGTGTGCATGAGGGATCTACCGAGCCTTTCGGTGCACGCCGAGGCCCGAACGGCCGGGACGGCGCGCGGGTGGCGACTGGAAAGTCCCCGAGAACGGAACACCGCGTGGGGAGGCCCCCGAGAACGTCTCGCATGCTGCTGGCCCGCGATGGAAGTCACATTGCTTTCTGATAGTCAGTCAGTTCTGTCGGCAGGTGCTGGTGTGCCGATCCGGTCAGAACTTGGGGAGGGTCTTCCTGAGCTCGCGCATGGCATCGGAGGGAGGACAGCCCTCCGAGCGCTGGGTCTTGTAGCCCTTGACGCCGGGAGCGAGAGTGCGGGGGCGATGGCCTCGGAGGGCGCGCCGGAGGCGTACAGGCCCTCGGGCCGTCGGTCCCTGTCACGGGGGAGAAGCCAGAAGACGCGGGGCAGGAACGTGCCGGAGGCACGGGTGGCGCGGGGGCCGAGGATGGCGTAGCCGGGAGCGTAGTGCATGAGGCGGTCGGTGCTCGCGCCCGCGAGGGTCTTCGGCATGATCGTGTCGAAGCCCGAAGGGGGATGTTGCTGGTCACCGCGATGGAGCGACGCTCGTAGGCGGCATCGATGTTGCGGTAGAACGCCTCGGCGGCGTCCTCGCCGACCGGCACCTCGTGACCACCACCGGCGACTCGCTCCGCCTAGCCGAGGCCCTCGCCGGGAAGGGAGTGGTCACCCTGAACTGACCCCCACCCCCAGGAACACCACTGGCCACACACCTGGGCTAGGAGGCCGATGTCATCTACGACGATCAAATCGGCCCGGCAGATCCGGGCCACGGTGCGGGCGGTGGACCAGTCGACCTTCGATTTGGCGATGGCGGCGTTCAGCGTCTCCAGGGTGAACCAAGACACTCGCAGGTCCTTCTCGATCCCGGCCGGGGCGAGTCCCTCGGTGAAGTGGCTTTTCCCTGTGCCGCTCGGGCCGGCGATCACCAAGTTCCCGGCCCGGCCGATCCATAAAGGCGTTCGTAGTCGCCTGCGTTGCGGCCGACCTTCGTGATCCACCCTGGGGTCCACAGACGATCGCGAGGCTGAAGGGTTGGCCGATGGCCCCCTTGCGTTCGACGGCTGCCATGGACGACTGCGCAAGTACTCCGGACGCTTGATCATGGTCTGCCAGGCTGGCCGCCCATAGCGTGGCAAACAGCCGTGCGGACAGCCTCAGCGCCGTCAGCGACCAGCGCACGGATCACCGGAAGGCGGAACATGCAGTACGAGCAAATGGGCTCCACGGGGATCTTCGTATCCCGAATAGCGTTGGGTGCGATGACATTTGGCGGGGCCCAACCGCCATGGAGCGTCGTTGGTGGACTGGACGACAAGGCCGCGGACGAACTCGTGGGCCTGGCTCTGGATGCGGGCGTCAACCTCATCGACACGGCCGACATGTACGCGGCGGGGGAGTGCGAGGAGATCCTCGGCCGGGTACTGAGCTCACGGCGTCGTGACGTGCTGCTCGCGACCAAGCTCTTCGCCCGTATGGGCACCGGTCCCAATGACCTCGGTCTGTCCCGGCTGTGGGTCACCCGGGCGCTGGAGGACAGCCTGCGCCGGCTGCGTACCGACCACATCGACCTGTACCAGATTCACAGCTTCGATCCGCTGACCCCGGTGGAGGAGACGCTGGCCGCTCTGGACGACGCCGTCCGGCAGGGCAAGGTCCGCTATATAGGCGCGTCGAATCTGGCGGCGTGGCAGATGATGAAGTTTCTCGGTGCCTCGCAGGTGCGCGGGCTGGAGCGGTTCGTGTCCCAGCAGGTGTACTACTCGTTGGCTGGACGGGACATCGAGCGGGAGATCCTGCCGATGGCGGTGGACCAGAAGCTGGCCACGCTGGTGTGGAGCCCGCTCGCGGGCGGGTTCCTGTCCGGCAAGTTCGACCGCAACGGCTCCAGCGACGAGACCGCGCGCCGTGCCCTCGCCGAGTTCCCGCCCGTGGACCGCAACCGCGGCTGGGACATCGTGGACGTGCTCCGTGAAGTCGCTGCGCGGCATGGCGTGGGTGTGCCCCGTGTCGCGCTCGCCTGGCTGCTCGCCCGGCCCGGAGTCACCAGTGTGATCGTCGGCGCGAAGCGCCCCGACCAGCTCACCGAGAACCTCGCTGCCGTCGACCTGGTCCTCACCGAGGAGGACCTCGCCGAACTGGACGCGGTCAGCGCACAGCCGGTCCCCTATCCCGACTGGGGTCAGGGCCGGCCTGCCGACCGCCTGCCGCTGCCCTCCTGACCCGCCGACCGCGACGGGCGTACGGCGGAAGTCGGCCGTACGCCCGTCGCGGTTCGCCCGTCGTGGAGTGCCGCACCCACAGCCAGGCTCGGGGAAGGGCCCGACTACGCACCTTCGCGCAGCACAGGACCGGTGTGCCCGCCGGAGCGGCGCAGCCGCCGTCGCTGTACGGCCGCCCAGGTCAGCGCCCGTGTCCGGCGTCGCGCTCACGCAACAGCTCACTGACCCTCACATCTCCGAGCTCTGACTCGGGCGCGAGCCAGGCACGACCAAGTGCCCCAGGTCCTCATCGACGTGTCGCCGTGCTTCGCACAGCACCCGGATCGGTGGCCAGGAGCAAGCGTGCCGAAGCCATGCTCGACCGCCGCCGGACCTAGAGGAAGCTCTCGGATGAGGACCCGCCGCGTCCTTGCCGCAGTCCACCGCCCCGGAAGCCGCATCGGTCCGCGGGTGGTCCGCGATGCCGGCTGACCGAGGAGATCGCGGAAGCCCACGAGCGGCAGCCGCCGCCGAACGCGGCAAGGCGATCATCGCGCGCTGCTGGTGCGGTGAGGAGGGAACGTCGCCTGTGGTGCGCCGGAAACAGGTGACCGAGAACCCGGCTGCGGAACAGGCCGTAGTGCTGAACGTACCTCCGAGAGCAGTACAGGAGGAGATCCCTGTGCCCAGTCACCTTGAAGTCCTCGTAGCCGGAGCGGGAATCGCCGGCCTGGCGACCGCCGCCGCGCTCGACCGCGAGGGAATGTTCGTCGATGTGCGTCCGCGCGCCGACCGTGCTGGGACTGGGAGACCATCTCAAGGAATGGGGATCCCCTGTGCCCAGTCAGCGGCTGATGGACGGCAGGGGCGGGGTGCTGGCCGACATCGACATGGCCGAACTGTGGCGAGGCACGGCCGGCTGCGTCGGCATCACCGGGCCGGTCTGCATGCGTCCCTGCGGGACATCGTGCGGGTGCCGTCCGCCATGGGGTCACCCTGAGCACGCTCAAGCAGTCCGACGACGGTGCGCACGTGGACTTCAGCGACGGCGGGGTCGGCCGGTACGACGTGGTCGTGGGAGCGGACGGCATATGGTCGAGCCTGCGCGAGTCGGTCGACCCGGGATGCCGCCCACGCCAGTTGGCCCAGACCCCCCGGCGCGACCGGACCAGGTCCATGCCTACCACCCTGCGCGACCTGCCCTGACGCGGACCAAGAATTCCACCACGCTCTGAACAGGGCTCGCACCGACCGGAGATCACCATGCACAACGACGACAAGACTGTGTTGCAGTCCGGGGAGTCTCTGTATGTGCAGTCCCTCGTCTCGTCAAACGGCGCATACGCTGTGCAGCATCGCGCCGACGGAACGCTGGTGTTGCGGGACGACCGCGCCGGCCGGGATGTCTGGCAAATCGGCCCCCCGGTCTCGGCGCCAGGGCGGCTCACCCTTCTCCCTCAGGGCTTTCTGGTGCTGGAAGGATCCTCGGGGGCTCGTGTGTGGTCCTCGGGCCATGTCGATCGCCAGGTGGTCGCGGCGATGGTCAGGGACGACGGACGTCTTGTCCTGGTGGACACCGACGGTCACCCGCGCTGGAGCAGAGACCCCCTGAGCGCGGAGGAGTTGGGCGCGTATGGGCCGGCGAGCGGTGACCGGCTGCGGCGGGGCGAGGTCCTGGTGGATTCGATCGTGTCTTCAGACGGCCGGTACACGCTGACCCACATATCGGCGGGCGAGACGCTGCTCCATACGATGTCCGATGACGGCAGGGAACGACGCGTGTGGTCGCGCGAGGTGGGAAAGCCCGGTGCGGCGATCTCCCTCGGGCGGGACGGTGTGCTGCGCGCGGGCACCGACTCCACAGTCCTGCAGAGGTGGACCGGCCGTTTCCTGCTGGATCCGATGTCGTACGTGGTTTCCGCAGTGGTCGTGCGCAACGAGGGCGACTTGGTCCTGTTGGGTGCCGACGGCTCCGAGATCTATGACAGCAGGACAGCTGCCGAGGAAGCTCGGCTCGCCAAACTCGAACGGGAGTACGCCCGCCGCGAGGCGGAGGAGAACGCCAGGCCGGTGCGCCCGGTCGGCAGCGGAATGGCGACGGACTGGTTCGAGCTGCTGGACCTCAATGGGCCCTACACCATTACATGGGTGGAGAAGGTCGACGAGAGGGAGGCCCTGCTTCGGCTGGGCGCCGGTCCCGGGACGGTCGGACCGATGACCTACAACGAAGTTGTCACTGCCGCGTTCCCCGACAGCGGCGAATTGATCAAGTGCGCGCTGGCCGTGCCGGTCGGCGAATGGGTCATGGTGATCGAGCCCTGCGGGATCGAAGGCGTAGAACGTGCGCGACAGATGTCGAAGCGGACCCAGGCCATTGTCTACCACCAGGGTTTCGACGATGAACGCCACTTCGCCTGGTACCGGTTCAACGAACCGGTCGCCGTGTACCAGGAGGACGACTCCGACCTCTTGGACAGCGGCGCGCCCGCGCGCGAAGGCGCGGCCCCGGACGCGCTGGTGCCGATAATGCGGCAGATCGGCCTGGGCGAGTTCCGCCGGGACAGCGGCGATTTCCTTCCACCACCGGTCGAGATCGCCTGTCTGACAGCCGGCATCGAGCCCGGGCCCGAACACTGGGCCGGGACACACCTGGGCGCCGACTTCGGCACGTGGTGACGACGCGGCGGGTTCCGGCCGAGCCATTGCTCGACGAGCCCACGTGGGCGGCAACCTCACCCTCCCTGCCGGCCGTCTTCCGCGCGTTCGGTGCCACCTGCGGAGGAGACAGACGACCGGGACGAGTCCGCTGAGGTTGCTGCGGTACTGGATCTCGCGGGAGTCCGTGCCGAAGCGCGTCGATGCAGCGGCTGGTCTCGGCGCGGTTCGCGACCGAGCGCATGGTCTACTCGGTGGAGCGGCCTTCCCATCCTGCCATGAGGGCGGAGCAGGGTGGAGGCTGTGCGGTACTGCTCGCACAGCCTCCAGGCACATCTCACTTCCCGCCGGAGGAGAATCTGTCGCTGACGGCGCCGTAGACCCTCTTGGCGTCTGCTCCCAGGCGTGGCCCTGCAAGCCACGTGTTGTCGGCCGGGCCTATGGAGGTGTTACTGACCAGGGCGAGCGCGCCGTCAGTGTTCTGGGCGAACCAGCCTCCGCCCGAGGAGCCTCCGGTCATAGTGCATCCGATCCGGTACAGCGTGGGCTGGTCGGCGTTGACCGACAGCCGCCCGGGACGGTCCTGACAGGAAAACATCCGTTCGCCGTCGAACGGTGACGCGGCCGGGTAGCCCCACGCCTTGATTGCCGGGATCCGTGTCGCCGAAGGTGCGTCGAACCACACGGGCGCCGCCTGCCCGATTGTCTCCTGCAGGGAAGTCGCGCCGCTGCTGTCCGGCGGGCGCACGTGAAGTACGGCGAAGTCGAAGGCTGCACCGTCGCCTCCGGAGGGGCCGCCCTGCTCGATCCACTGGGCCGAAGTTTCGGCATAGTCCGCCCACCAGGTACCGAACGGCGCGACCTGTCCCTGGCTGGCGTTGCCCCTCGCCGCACCCTCCAGAGCCTCGTCGTTGTACGACGGTACGAAGACTATGTTGCGGAACCAGGTGCCGTTGGCCCCCGCGTGCACACAGTGGCCCGCCGTCCACACCAGACTGGACGCACCGGGACGGGCGGGATCCGCGACCGCTGATCCGGAACAGACACTGGGTCCGTCAGGGGTATCGAAGAAGAGCTTCCCGATGACTGCCGCGTTGTCACGGTACGGCGTCTTCTCGGACGCCGCTGGGACCGCTCTGGGTTCGGGGTCGGAGATTCCCGCATCCTCACCCAAGTCGTTCGCCACCGGGTTGTCGATGCTCTCCGCCTCCGCCATCCGGTCCGGCGTCCACAGACCGGGGACCACCGGGTTGGAGAAGGCAGGCAACTGGCGCTGACCCTGACTGCAGCCGGCCGCCAGGAGCGTGATCAGAACCGTGAGGCCGGCGAGTACCCATGGCGACAGGCGTGACGAGTGCATCGGGGGAACCTCTCTGGGGACGGATGCTCCAGGGCGGGGTGAGGACGACAGCCGTGTCCCGCTCGCCCTGGAGTGAGCCGTCAGGCGTAGGGCGTCAGTTGAAGAAGCGGATGGACTTGACCTGGTTGAGCCCGATGGCGGAGAGGTCAGCCACGTTCTTCTCGACGGTCACCGACTTGCCGGTGCAGTTGTCGCCCTCCCAGATCTTGGCGAAGCCACTGATCTGCAGCGACCCCGAGAAACGGACGGCCTGGCAGCCCGGGCCGGCCACGCCCTGGGAGGGGTCGCCGAAGTTCGGGCTGTTGAAGAAGGTGCCGGCGGTCGCCGGAGGGGAGGTCGGGCTCGCAGAAGTCCCCGTCTGACCGCCGCCGGCGTTGCCGGCCTTCTGGCCGTCGGGAGTGACTCCGAACCAGGTGCCGCCCACGCCCTGGCCGTTGGTGTCACCGGGCTTGAGGTCCCTGTTGAAGAGGTAGATCGGCCAACCGCCGATGGTCACCTGGAGGGCGCCGTCCCGCTGGATGAAACCGATCGACGACTTCGGCACTCCGTCCACGAAGACCCGCCCGCCCTTGGCGACCAGGTAAGGCGGCCAGGTGGTCGCGCACTCACCGAAGCAGTTTGACTTCGACGGATTCGCGGTGTCCTTGTCGAACCGGTACAGCGTGAATCCCGCTCCGTTTATCACCACCGGATTCAGCGCACCGGCCTTGCCGGCCGACAACTGCACCCACTTGCGGACCACCGGCTTCTTCGCGGCGGCCGCAGGTGCGGCAGTAGCCGCGAAGTCGCCGGTATTTGCCTCCGCGTTGTTCTGGCGCGCTGTGCCATCCCGGAACGAAAGATCGGCCCCGGTAGCAGCGGCAGAAGACGACTCGCTGGAGTCACCCTTTCCTTCATTGTGACTACAAGCCGACAGCAGTAGAACACTCAGCGCGGCACAAGAAGCAAAGACGGTACGTGCATGGAACATCGAGAAGACCCCCGACGGATAGATGATGGCTCGCTGCGGCTGTTCCGAAGCGATTTCACTTTTGACACGGACTCCGGCCACGGCAGGGTTCACCACGCACCGCTTGGTGACATAACCGCGACTTTTCGCATCCATGAATGACGCGAGGAGCGCTACTGGGTGACCTTCTCGCCGGTGGGCGCCACGGCGAACCATGTGCCCCCGACGCCTTGGCCGTTGAGGTCGCCCGGCTTGGCGTCGCCCGAGAAGCGGTAGACGGGCCACCCGCCAACCGTGATCTGGATCTGGCCGTCCTGGCGGCGGATGGCCCCGACTTGGTTGTGCTGCACGCCGGCCAAGTACACCTTTCCGCCCTTCTGGATGGTCACAGGCGGCCATTTCGTGGCGCAGGCGTCGTTGCAGTTCGACTGTGACGGCTGGGCGGTGTCCTCGTCGAAGCGGTACAACGCCGCCTGGTTGATGTTGATCAAGTGCGGTGAGCCGAGCGTCGGCGTTGTCACCGCCGACAGCTGAATCCAGCGGGGCGGCGCCTCCTGGACGGCGGCGCCGACGACGGTGCCGCCCTTACCGGTCTCGCCGGCTTCCTGCGCCGAGGTGTCGACCACCTGCAGCGCGCTGTTCCCCGTGTTCCCACTCGGCGACGTGGCCGGCGAGGGCGTCGCAGCGGACGGCGCAGCGGACGCCGAGGAAGCGGTACTCGGACTGGCGTCGCCGATCTGAATGGTCTTGCCGCAGGCAGACACGCCCGCCACGCCGCACAGGACCAGAGCGGACGCGACGACGGTGCGGTGGACGGGGCGGCGTGCGGTGATGCCGCGGGAAAGCAGACCGGTGCGAAGCGATGTCATGCCTGCTACACGAGACAGGAGGCAGCAAAGGTTCGACGCAGTTGGTGAACCTCCGGAAAAGGACCGCCCGCGGTGAACGTTCCGGCCCGCCGGACACGTGTCGTACGCGGAGGTGAGTCCTCACCGCACTGCAAGCGAGGGGGTTCGGATGGCTTCAGACGTCAACATACCGGGAGAAGAACTCCAGGAGGCCCAGGACATGTTGGGCTTCGTGCACGACTTCATCGACATCGGGCGGAACACGTTCGACTTCGAGGCGGCATTCGGCCCCGAGCTGGGCCGCGGCAGGGCTCAAGATTTCGAGGACAAGTGGGAAGACGGCAAGCAGCAGTTGCGTAGGCAGGTAAAGGGCGTCAGGGACGCCATCGGAAGCATCCTGGAGGCCTTCGAGAAGACCGATCAGGACGCTGTGGCGAATCTCCAAGCCGGTGGGGGCGGACAGTGAGGCAAGCACAACGTTTTCTGCTCGACGTCCCGGACCCGTGGGATCAGATCGATCTCAGCGGAGAGGTGCTGGTCAGGACGCGCGCACAGGCACTGGCAGCGGTCCAGGGCCCTGGGGAGAAGGCCCGCGTCAACGACATGTTCCGGCAGGGCCGTGAGATCGCCCGCGCGGCGCGCCGGCACGGAGCGCTGCTGGCCATGGGGACGGCGACGATGTATCCCGAGGGCCTCTTCATGGCGTACGGCATGGTTTTCGCCGTCACCACACCCAAGGGTCAGGAGCTGACGCTGCCGGTGCTTTCCGCGCAGCTGGGTGTCTCCTCGGTGACTGGTGTGGCGCCGAAGGACCGGGTCATCGCCTCGGTGAACCTGCCGCACGTGGGCACTGTGGCGCGCGTGACCGGGACCGAGGTGACCCGTTTGACCGGGGACATCGATGTGAAGCTGCTGACGATGCACACGATGATGCCGGTGCCGGGAACCAGCGAGGACTTTCTCGCGGTCACCCTCGCCAGCCCCAACCTGCCCTTGAAGAACGAGGCGTACGACCTCTTCGACGCGATCACCAGCACCTTCCGCTTCGTTGCGGAGGACGGCTCCCAGGTCGCGACGGCCCCCGGCGACGGCGCCGAAGGCTGACTGATCGTCGAAGGACGAAGCCAGTAGGAGGGCCGGGTCGACCGGCCCTCTGTCTGCGACGCCCCGTCAGGTCTCGCCTCGGGCTTCTTCCAGCCCCCACCTCACGATGACGCCCCTGTGGGGCGCCCCATGCCGAAGGGCGGCCGGTGAATGAGGCATCCGGCCGCCCTTCGGTTATTTCCGCAGCGGGCCGAGAGGTTTTCGGTCCCGCGAACGGGGAGGTGCACCCCCGTGGGGGGTCGGAGGTGCACCTCCGGCACGGGGGTCAGGAATCCGTTTCGGACAGCGGCACCTGTACGGTGCGCAGCAATCCGTCGCCCAGGTGGAGCAGACCCCGGCCCGGTTGAGGTGCCTGACCGACCACACCGCGGGTCAGCCTGACGCCGATGACGTCACCGTCGGCCAGGCCCTGCGGTGACAGCAGCATGCCGGTACGGTTGCGTTTGACCTGGCCCATCCAGCCGGCCAGGCTCAGCGACAGCGACTCGGCGTTGCCCGCCGCCAGCATGCCCCACCCGTTGCCGGCGCCGCCTCGGGCGAACAGGGCGAGGTCCGAGTCGATCTCGGCTCCCATGAACAGCTCGGCGTCATCGACGACGATCACCCCGCTCTCCTCGGGCACGGTGCCGAGAACCTGCCGGAACTCGGCGGCCGACACCTCCGCGTCGGTGATGAGCGCGGCGATCCCGGGACGGCCCTCCAGGCTGCGCAGAGGTGATCGCCTCGGGGCGAGCACGATCAGGCCCGCCCCGGCGGCCAGCAATGAGTGCGCGGCTGTGAGCAGTGCGGTGCTGCGGCCGGTGCGCGGCGGTCCGGCGATGACGAAGGTCGGCACGTCGGCGAAGTTGGGGCCGAGCGAGGTGAGGGTGTCGCCGCCGACCGCGACCAGCGGCCGCATCGGACCGCTGCGGGTATGCAGGGCGAGCGCGTCGGCGTACGAGATCCGGTCGGGCAGCACGTCCAGCCGCAGAGCGCGGCACGCGGCCGGCACACCGGCCTCGCGCTCGGTCAGCTCGCGGCCCAGGTTGAGGAGGAACTCGGCCTGGGCGGCGCCGGACAGGTCGTCGCCGAGGACCGCGATCTGCGCCTCGCTCAGGTCCTGGGTGCGGATCCCGCGCCCGGGCGGGGGATCGGAGGGTGCCGACCGGGTCGGGATGCCGACGCTGGAATAGTCTTGGCGGTCATTGAGCCGCAGGACGATCTTGTCCTCGGTGGTACCGGAGAACCGGCTGTTGCCCAGCACCCGGTCGCCTGCCAGCACGACATGAATCCCGACGCCCGCGCCGTCACGCAGTAGCCGGATCATCCGCTCCATGTAGCTGCCGTTGTCGTACGAGGTGAACTCGCGCTCGAAGACCTCGAAGCGGTCGACCATCAGCACGATGTGGGGCAGCCGCTCGTGTGCGGGCTGTGTGCGGCGCAGTTCGGTGAGGTCGGCGGTGCCCTGGCTGCCGAGAACGCTCTGCCGGGAGGTCAGTTCGGCCCCCAGCCGGTCCAGCAGCCGTCCCAGCCGCTCGACCTGGTTGCGGTCGACGACGGCGCCGCAGTGCGGTAGCGCGGTCAGCGCGTTGAGCGCGCCGTTGCCGCAGTCGATGCCGTACAGGTGTACGTCGTCGGCGCCGTGAGTCTGTCCGAGCGCGGCGGCCAGGGTGCGCAGCGTCTGGGAACGTCCGCTGCGGGGCGACCCGATGACGTGCAGGTGGCCGGTCCGGTCCAGGTCGAACACCAACGGCGAGCGGTTCTGCTGCGCGGGCAGGTCGACCATGCCGTACTCCACCGCCGGCAGCGCTGCCTGTCGTTCCGCGGTGGGCTTGGGCGCGGGCGGCGCGGTCCACTCCAACAGCGCGGGCAGCGGCGGGAGCCAGGGACTCGGCTGCCGGGACACATCGGCGAGCCGGGCCGCCCGCGCGATGGCTGCCGTCAGAACCGCCAGATCGGTGACGGCCTCCGACTGTGCGGAGCCGGAACCGCCGCGGGACCGGCCGACGGGCAGTGGGCCACCGAGATCGCGCCAGGAGATCGCCTGCGCCCGGACCGGCACTTCCGCGCCCGCCGGTACCGTCGCCGCGCCGGGCCGACGGCCGCCGACCCGGCCGGCCTGGAAGGGCAGCAGGGCCGAGGGGCCGAGCCGGGCGTAGGCGCGGCCGGGGTTGGCCGGGGAGATGTCTCCGGAGTCGGGTGCGTCGATGATGTCGCGGCTCTCGCTGGTGTCGGTGGTGCGCAGCGCGATCCGCAGGTTGGTGTTGGCGCGGATGTCCGGGGTGACCGCGCCGCCGGGCCGCTGGGTCGCCAGGACCAGGTGGATGCCGAGGGAGCGGCCGCGCTGTGCGATGTTGACAAGGCCCGAGATGAAGTCGGGCAGTTCGCGCACCATGGACGCGAACTCGTCGATGACCAGGAGCAGCCGCGGCAGCGGCGGCAGTACGTCGCCGCCGCGCGACCGCTTGTCGAGGTAGTCCTCGATGTCCTTGGCGCCCGCCTGCGCCAGCTGCGTCTCACGGCGCCGCAACTCAGCACCGAGCGAGACCAGGGCACGCTCCACCAGCTGTGTATCGAGGTCGGTGACCAGGCCCACGGTGTGCGGCAGGTCGGCACACTCGGCGAAGGCGCTGCCGCCCTTGTAGTCGACCAGCACGAACGTCATCTCGTCAGGCCGGTTCACCACCGCCAGCGTGGCCACCAGGGTCTGCAGCAGCTCCGACTTGCCGGAACCTGTCGTTCCCGCGACCAGCGCGTGCGGACCGTCCCGGACCAGGTCGACGGCGAACTCCCCGTCGTAGCCGACGCCCAGGGCCGCCCTGGTGCTGCGGCCCTTGAGCGACCAGCCGGCCACGACCGCCTCCGCCGTCGGCGGCTCGATGTTCAGCAGGTCCAGCAGGCGTACGGAGCCGGGCAGCGTGCTTTCGTCGCTGTCACCGACACCCCGCAGCGGAGCCAGCGCCCGCGCGAAGGGTTCGTACCAGTCGGACTCCGGCGAGTCGGTCCGTACGTTCTCCAGTGCCGCACCGGCTCCGGTACGGACCTTGGACGTGGTGGCGCCGGTATCGGTGACGACGACGGCGCCGCATTCCTCGGGCAGCAACCGCTCCTCACGGTCGATGCAGATGGTGTGGACGCCCACCGACGGACCGTCCCGCAGGAGGGCGATGACTCCCGGGAGGGACCGTGCCCGGCGCGCCTGCTCAAGGACGACCAGGATGTCGGGGTAGCCGTTCACCCCGCCCCGGGTCAGGTCCGGCCCGGCCGCGATGCGGGAGGAGACGATCTGGCCCAGCTCGCCGATGCGCCGGGCCAGGGACTCGGCGGTGCTGCCCACCAGCGCGTACGCGTCCTCGCCCTGCGCCTGGGCGTGCGGCAGCCAGCGGGTCCAGGACCAGTCCTGCTCACCGTCCGGTCCCCCGAGCACGACGATGCGCAGATCGGCGGGACTGTGGAGGGCGGCGGCCTGGGCCGCCATCCATCGGGCGAGCCGGCCCGCTCCGGGGCCGGCGACACCTGCGACTCCGGCCTTGCGCAGGGGGACTGCGACGGGCACCTGGTTGAGCAGGGGTACCGTGGTGCGCCGGTTCTCGTCCTGGGTGGGGTCGTCGACGCTCAGCGCTGACGGAAGGTCGGTGGTGCCGACTCGTACGGACAGGAAGTCGGGGTCCTGCCAGCGGCGCTCCCACAGCCTTTCCGAGGGCTGGGCGGCCATCTGCAGCAGCGCAGCAGGATCCGGCAGGGACAGCCGTAGGTTGTGCTGCTCCTCGAGTACGGCGGTGTCGATGTCCTCACGCGCCCGCTCCAGCGCCCCCTCGTACTCCTCCTTCTTCTCCAGGTACTTGAGCATGGCCTGCTTGCGGCCGCCGAACTGGGTGACCAGCGCGGCGATCGGCGAGAGCAGGGCGATGAAGACGAAGGCCCACCGCTGGGTGACGAAGATGGCGATCGCCGCGCCGCCGGCCGGCAGCAACAGGATCGGCAGCAGTGGGATGGGCCGCTTGTCCGGCTTGATCGGTGGTGTCGGCAGCCGGAGCTTGGCGCCGGCGGCCGGCGGCAGGAAGCGTGGCTGCCGGTTGAATTCCAGACCGAGGCCGTCCTGCGCCGGTGTCAACGGTGCCCCGGTCGAACGGCGAGACGTCAGTTCCAGCAGGATGTCCCCGACCGCCAGTTGGCTGCCCTCTCGCCAGGGGGACGCGCCCTGCACTGCTTTGCCGTCCAGCAGCGCCATGTCGGTCATGAGTAGCTCGGCGCTCCCGTCGAGCCGGACCCGTACCCGGGCGGCGAGCGTCGGTGCGCCTTCGGCCAGCCGGATGCGGCACGTCGGGGTGCTGCCGATGTCGTAGTCGCCGGGAACGAGGCGGAAGGCCGTTCCCGCGCCCTGCCCCGAGACCACCCGGACCTCGGTGCGGCCCTCGGGCTCGGGCTCCCGTGGAAGGGGAGCGCCGAGCCCGAGGTCCATGCCGTCCCGCACCCCGGCCGCCTGAAGCGTGACCTGCGGGTCGACGGGGTCGGAACCGACGTACAGCGTCGGTTCCGCGGCACCTGCGTACCCGCCGGCGCGTGCCAGCTCCGCCGCGAACCGGCCCGCCTGCGCGGAGGGTTCGGTGTCGACGGCGACCGTGGTGGACGCCCCCTCTACCTGTGGGTCACGAACGCTGACGGTCAATCGCACGGCTCATCGTCTTTCTTCTCGGGCGAAAGGGGTGTGGTGACGGACGCCCGGCTGCGGGCGGGCCGTGAGTCAGCCGAGGTTCGAGCCGAGCTGGTCGTCGGTCTGCGAGAACGCGTCACCGACGCTCCTCACGTACTGACCGATTCCCTGCAGAGACTGGTTGACCTGGTCGAACCCCCTGGCGAACTCCTCGAAGAACGGCGAGAACTTCTGCTGGGCGGCCGGCGTGCTGTAGCCGTTGGCGAGCAGGGTGGTGATCTTGCCCCTGACCTCGTTGAGCTTGTCCTGCAGCTGCGAGAAGTCGTTGAGCAGGGCCTGCGAAGTGGAGGCGGTCTCGTCCGAGTTGACGGTGTATGCGGGCATATCTCTTGGTACTCCTTACTGGTTGTTCGGTGCGGTCCATCCCTTCGGGACGGAGATCTGTGGGGCTTGGGCGCCCTGGCGGCCGTTGTCGTCACCGCTGCCCGGCCTTGCCGGTTCTTGCTGATCGAGTCCGCGACCTTGGCGATCGTCCCGATGAAACTGCGTCTCAGGTGTGGTCGCCAGGTACACGGAACCGGAGCTGTCGAAGGTTCAGATTCTCTTGTGAACGATTCGACCGGGTGGCTCCGTGTAGTCCGTGGATCCGGAAGGCACACCAGAAGACGTGGACGGACAACATGAGCAACGGCACCGGTGCACCGCCCTCGCAGAGCCCGCGAGTCAACAAGGCAACCCGCGGGGCGCGAACCGCTCTGCGTACCCTCGCTGTCCTCCTCATCGGCTGCCTCGCAGCACTGAGCATGGCCGCGTCTGCGTCCGCGGCGGACGGTGACGAGCTGATCAAGGTGTTCGTGGTCCAGGACCCCGCACAGACCGGGGGACAGCCGGCCACCCTGACTTCCATCGCCGTCGGCACGCTGGGCGACCCTTCACGGGCCGGGGAGATACTCGACCTCAACCGCGGTCTGGCTCAGCCGGACGGCGGTGCGCTGAACGGCGCGGCCGACCAGTTGCGTCCGGGCTGGATTCTGCGGCTGCCACCGGATGCCTCGGGGCCCGATGTGCGGCAGGCCCGGGACACCGGGAACCAGGGAACCGCCTCCTCCGCCCCGGACGGGGCGGGTGCGCCCAGCGGCGGCAACGGCACGACTGCCGCTGGGTCCACCATGCTCACCATTCCGCTGGCCGCGGCCGTAGCCGCGCTCGGTGCCATCGTCCTGGCGCTGGTCACCGCGGGCATCGTGGGCAGGCGCAAGGTGCGCAGGGCGTACGGCGCCGTGATGCGCGCGGTCCGTGGGATGGGTGCCCCGGTCAAGCGGCGGCGGCGGCTCATGCTGCGCCGTGCGATGGGACGGCGGTTCGCCACCGACGCCGAGTCGGTACGGCGGGCGTACGGCACGCTCGCCGAATTCTCGGTCGGACGGCCGCGACCGGAGACCCCGGTGTACGCACTGCGTGTCGACAACGCCGGTGCGATGGTGTGGCTGTCGGCCTCCGACGCCCTGGAGGCTCCCTGGCGGAACGTCGACAGCACACGCTGGCGACGCGCCACCGCCGGGGGCGGCTGGCTGGACGGCCCGGTGGACGGTGGTGCGGCATCACTGGCGGCGACCTCCGCCACGTGCCTGGTGCGGGTGGGGACCGACACCGAGGGCGAGGCCGTTTTCGTGGACCTCAGCCGACTCGACGGTGTCCTCAGCGTGACCGGTGATCACGACGTGGCCCGCGACGTGGTGCGGAACGTGCTGGTGGAGATCGCGCGCATCCGGCCGGACACACCGGTGACCGTCCTGCGCGGCGCGGACGGCGCTCCTCCTCTCGCCCTTCCTGCCGGCCTGACACAGCTCGGCCGAGCCCAGCTTCCGGCTGCCACGCCGTCCACTGCGGTGCACGGCACGGTGCGCGCAGCCGCATCAAGGCGCCCGGTCATCGGGCTCGTCGTCGTGGCGGGCACCCCGACCGGGCAGGAGGCCGCAGACTTGGCCGCGCTGTGCGGACCCGGCGGTGCGGGCTGGACGGGGCTCGTGTGCGGCGAGGTGAGCGGTGCCCACTGGCGTTGGTACACCGATGCCGACGGCGATGTGGACATCCCGGCGCTGGATGTGAAGCTGACCGTTCCAGCGTGACTCATCTGCCCGTGGCGAAGCGGACGGCCCGGCCCGGCCCACCGTGCGCTGTGCACACCGGTATGGGCAGGACCGGGCTGGAGGTCGGCCTACCGCGCGCGGGTGCCCGCGCCTGTCTTCGCCTTCGCGCGTAGGCTGTTGAGCGCGTAGTGCTGACGGGATTTGACGGTGCCTGCCGGTATGCCGAGTATCCGAGCCGTCTCCTGCACGGTCTTGTCGCCCAGGTAGGTGTGCAGCAGCACCTCACGGTGCTCGTAAGGCAGTTGCCGCAGCAAGGATGTCACCTCGGCCCGAACGATCACGGCGTCGGCATCATCGGGCCGAGCCATGTCGCGTTCCTCGGCGCCGACGGTTTCGTGGCGGTGGGCGGCGCTGCGTAGCCGGTCGACAACCAGGTTGCGGGCCACAGTGAGCAGCCAGCCCCGTAGCGAGCCCTCGGTGCTGTGCAGCCGCTCCAGGTGATGCCAGGCGCGGATGAGTGTTTCCTGGACGATGTCCTCCGCGGCGTGGCGATCGTTCAGCAACTTCTCGACGTAGGCGAGCAGCACCTTCGCGTGGTCGGAGATCAGCGTGTGCAGCAGATCCCTCTGGCGTGCGGCCGTCGAGGCGTCCGCAGCGGTGATCATGTTCATGGTTCAGTCCCCGAGATGGAAAGTCGTACAGATGCCGCAGGGCGTATGGCGCGAAGGAAGCAGGCCGGCCCGACCCGGTTTCGGGTGTCGATGGCCGCCCGCCAGCACGTGGTTCGTGGCAATCGCGGTGTGGTCCCTGTGAATGCGGTCCGCGGCGAGCGTAAGCAGCGGCCACTGCCGGAACGCTGACGGATTTCTGACGTTCCTACGTCCGAGCGGAATCACGCTGCTTCTCCGCAATGGCCGTGTGACGCTGGGCAGTTGGCGCACTGCCCCGACGCAGGTGCGGCGAGTGGGCGCGTGTTGGTCGGCGGACCGCTCCACTGCCGGACGCGCCGCAGGCGGCTGCAGCTCGACGCGTTCACGTACGGGCGCGAGTGAGCAGTCCGCCGCAGCCCCGCTGTGCCGACAGTGGTCGAGCATCCGGTACCTGGGCCTCGTTCAACTCCCGCCCGAGCCGTGTGCTTGGCCGAGCTCCGCGCCGTAAGCGCGCAGCAGTTCATGGCAGCCGAAGCGACCCGGCTGGGTCTCGGACACCAAATGGGCGCCTGCCAACTCCGTCAGCAACGGCCGGACTTGGCTTGGCTCCCGGCCCGCCAGGCTCGCCAACGCGGCGATGGAGCTGTCAGGTCCCGGGTGCAGACCCAGCAGCCGGAAGAGCCTCGCGGCATCGGGAGTGAGGGCGTCGTAGGACCAGGAGAACACGCTGCGCACATCCGCGAGTGGCACCTCACCGGCGAAAGCGTCGAGGCTGCCCTGGCTCGCACGCAGCTCGGCCGCGATGCAGGAGAGGGAGAACGCCGGGTTCACCGCGGCTCGGGCGCTCACGACGGCCAGCGCCAGTGGCAGGCGCCCGCACCGTGCGACGATCTCGGCAGCCGCGCTGGATTCGCGAGCGACCCGGTCGGTACCGAGCCGACGAGACAGGAATTCCAGGGCGTCAGCCTGACTGAGCAGGTCCAAGGTGACCGAGTGCGCGGCTTCGCCGGCCACCAGACCGTGGAGTTGGTTGCGACTGGTGACGAGGATCAGACAGCCGGCCGACGCGGGCAGCAGCGGGCGCACATGCTCGGAATCCCGCGCGTTGTCCAGGACGACCAGCACCCGCCGTTCGGCGAGTAGCGTCCGGTACAGCGCGGCCTGCGCGTCGAGACCCGTGGGAATACGGTGCGCCGCCACTGCGAACGCATCGAGGAAGGACCGTATCGCCTCTGCGGGGCTCACCATGGGACCGGTCGGATGGAATCCGCGAAGATTGACGTAGAGCTGCCCATCCGGGAAGCGGTCGGCGACCTGATGGGCCCAATGCACGGCGAGCGTGGTCTTGCCGCTCCCGGCCATGCCGCCGATCGCGGTGACCAGCACCGCCGACGGCGTCTGGCCGGTCGGCGGCAACAGCGCCTGGAGCCTGAGGAGTTCGTCGCTACGGCCGACGAAGGGCCCAAGGTCCGCAGGCAGTTGGGCGGGCCGTGTCGTGACGGTGATGCCTTGCGAGGATCCCACCCCTGCGTCGTCCGGCTCTGCGATGCGTTCGCCGACGACGAACCGTGCGCCGTCGGCAGCCGTCGCCGCCGGGCCCGCGGGATCGGTCTGGTGCAGTACCTGTTTCTGGGCGGCCCGCAGTTCAGGACCCGGGTCCAGGCCAAGCTCCTCCGCGAGCCGGGTACGTGCCGTCCGGTAGACGTCCAGGGCCTCCCCCTGATGGCCGGTGGCCGCCAGCAACACGATCAGCCTGGCCTGAAGCGCTTCGTCCAGCGGCTGCTGTGCGACCGCCTGTCTGAGCGTGACCAGCACCCGTGCGCTGAGCCCGGGACCGGCAGCCAGCGCGCAGTCCGCCGCTTCTTTGACGGCGAACAGATGCTCACGGTCCACAGCGGTGAAGCCCGGGCACGCCCTCACCTCCGGCGGGATTCCCAAAGCCGCGGGTCCCCTCCACAGGGCGAGGGCCTGGATCAGCAGCTCCGTGGCCTCGGCCGGTTTCCCGCTCTCCGCCAGCCGGCCGGCCTCCTGGCGCATGGCTCTGAACCGCACCAGATCAACGGAGTCGGGATCCACCTGCAGGCGATAGCCACCGGAGCAGCGTGGCAGCCACTGCGAAGTGCCTCTCGCCGGAAGACCCGGTTCGAACAACCGCCGTAGCGCGCCGATGTGCCGCTGCACCACATTGACCGCACTGTCCGGCGGGTCCTGTCCCCACAGTGCGTCGACGATCTCCTGGACGGCTACCAAATGGCCGGGCTGGATGAGCAAAAGCGCGAGGAGGCCGCGCTGTTTGGGCGGACCGAGCTCCAACTCGGTGTCGCCACACCACGCCCTGACAGGGCCCAGCACCGCGAAACGCATGTGGGTAACCCCTCTCGCCGGCCCCGGTTCTCAGGTCCGGCTGACCCAACGGCGCCGGGCTCAAGCGCCTCGGCGTGGGCCTGCTCGACCTCGGTCCCGGCGAACGCGCGATGCGTCGGCTCGGGAACGCGGACATGTTGGTGGGTGAGGTGGGCGGCCAAGGCCGGACGCCGGGTGAAGACCGCAGTCTCCTCCACGGCTGTCTCGCGTTCCCTCCGAAGTGTGCACAGCAGTCGGCGGAGGCGGAGCGGAAACGGGGGCCGCCACAAGAGCAGCGATCACTATTACCGGAGTTGCGCCCAGGGCCAGTGCCTCCGGTGCCCTGTCGCGCCCAGTTGCTCGTACCGCATGTTCCACCTTCCACCGATCCGTGTTGGCCCCGTGGACGGTGCGGCCGCGGCCGTCGGTACCGCTGCTGTCGAGGGTAGGAGACGCCCACCGAACAGACCATGATCAAGCGTCTGGGGAAGTTGCGTGATCGTCCACGGTGCCCGGCACACGGACGGCAACTGCGGGCCACCCGTCCGGGCCGGGAGTCAGCGCTGAGGGCGGGGGAGTACGGCAGTGCGCCGGGACGATGCCCGTGACCCGTCCCGACTCCACGCACCCGCGGGCAGGACGGAGTCAGAGACGTCTCATGACCTCGCGGGAGGCGGGCATGTCGTCGCCCTGGGCCTTTGGGCCTCGGCCGCGTGAACCGGCGTGAACCCTACGACCCCACCACTTCGTGTATCGGACGCGAGGCCGTGAGGTGGCCCCGCGACGGCTTTGCGCCCGGGGGCAGACGGCACGCGGGAGCACAGCCCCATGTCTCCGGGGAGGGCACCGAAATGGCGCGACGGCATTCCAATCCGCAGGACTTCGAGCTGGTCGGAATGGACAACGACCCCACTCCTGGCGATCCAGACCTCATCCAGGGTGTGATCACACGCTATCGCGATGCGGGTGAGGCGGCGGAAAAGGCCTTCAATGTCCTCAAGCGGGACGGTGACATCTCCCGTGGCCGGGGTGCGGCGATGGATGCCTTGACCGAGGTGATCGGAGACGATCTGCCGGACAAGTTGCGAAGGACCGCCACTTCCTATCAAGACGCCGCACAGGCTTACGTGGACTACATACCCAGGCTGCAAGAGGCGCAGGAGACCTTCGACCGGGCGGTGGACCAGGCCACCGCCGCAGCGCCCCAGGCCAACCAGACGCCGGTGACGCTGCCGGAGAGTCCGACCGACCAGGAGCGGGCCGCGGCCACGCAGCGGCAGGACGATATCCAGGCCGGGCAGGACGCGTTGAACGCGGCCAGGAGTCTGGCTCAGCAAGCCCGTCAAATGCGGGAGAGTGCTCAGGCGCGGTGCGCGGAGGTGCTGGAACGGGCAGCGAGTGAGGCCATTCCGGAGCGGAGCATCTTCGAGAAGATCAACGACTTCTTCGCGGATTTTCCCTTTGTCAAGATCCTTCTGGGTATTCTGATCGCCGTCACAGCGATCTTCTTCCCGGTAGCAGGTGCGCTGCTCGGCGGCGCGCTATTCGCCTTGGAGCAAGTAACTGCCATAGCAACGGGGAATTTCAGTCTGGGTGACTTCGCCGTCGGCCTGATCGGCCTGGTCCCGGGCGGAGCTCTGCTCAAGGGCGCCTCGGGTGCCGCCACGAAAGTGTTCCCGAAGATCACGCAGAACGCCGGCGGCAGCATCAAGGGAATCAAGTCCACTTTCGACGAAACGAAGACGGTGGGGGCGCCGCTGAGCGGGTCCGCCGGCGGTATAGCCAAGCAGGCCGGGGAAGAGTTCGCGGCATCGGCGGCGGGGGAAGCGGCAACTCAAGTTCTCAATGGTGAAGGGCTCAACGTCGGGGCCATCCTGGGCGCGGGTGCACTGGGCGGGCTGACGGGCGGGCTGGCGGGCGGGTTGGCGGGGAGAGGTCGGGGCAACCCACCACCGATCCCCACCAAGGGGTCGGGCCCCACACGCTCCAACCCGGGCGGTAACGCTCCCTCAACCTCGACAGCCCCCAACCCGGGCGGCCCCACACGCTCCAACAACCCGGGCGGCACCAGACCCTCCAACCCGGGCGGTAACGCTCCCTCAACCTCGACAGCCCCCAACCCGGTCGCTGCACCCTCGACCTCCTCGACCACGAACCAGGGTGGCAACACCGCCTCAACCTCCTCGACCACGAACCAGGGTGGCAACACCGCCTCGACCTCCTCGACCACGAACCAGGGTGGCAACACCGTAGTTGGCACGCTTAATAACCTGAACACGCCGGTAAACCAGTCAAACACGGGTGTCGACCTCACCCGGCACGAAGGTATTGCCGGGGGAGGCGGAGGTGCTGGTCACACGCTTGGCAAGCACGTTGGCAAGTCGCAAGCAGCCCTGGACCAGCGTTTTATACCCGGCCCAGCCAATAAAACCCCCCCCAAGTCCTCGTCGACGTTCCCTGACCAAATAACGGCAGAGAAGGTAACGGGCAATAATATTGCCGCACATGCGCAAGACATCAGAAACTTCAACCAAGGGCTGCCAGTCAACACACAGAACGCAACATCGATGGGGAACAGGCTTGTAATTAAATCACCAATGGCGGCGAGTGACGGAACCATCCGAGTTAATAATGGAACGAGGAAGGTTCCTGGACCGATTTCCACCGCGACGCCATCTGCGGCGAGGACAGTCCTAGTACGAAACCCCCAGCCCGGTGGTGGATTCAGAATCCTCACCTCTTATCCGGAGCAATAACCGTGTACACATATATTTCGTACCTCGCCCAGGCCTATTTTCACCAGGATTTCGGCCTGGAAGCCGAAACGCCGCTTTGTGTCGTGGAGGTGTTCCGTGACAGCGAATCCGCCGATACAGTCGAGGCGCTGCGGGCCGAGATCGTGGCCCTGCTTGAATCAGAGCCGACCGAGGAGGCTCTTGCCGATGTCTGGCTCGACGAAGCAGGCGCCGAGTACGATCCGCGATTCGATGAAGGAACCGTGCGCGATTGGCTGCGCAGGATCGCCGAGACTCTCGCTACTAACTGATCGTTTCAGAATGAAGTTCGCTGTGGGGCTTGGCAGTTGGGTGTTGTGTCGGCAGGATCTGTCATGTGTCCGCTGAGCTTGTGCCTGA
>NZ_JBVKBY010000026.1:0-40998 GCF_055656945.1 Streptomyces sp. NPDC111606 | reverse complement strand
GTCTCCGCCAGATCCAGTACCGCAGCAACCTCATCGACGGATGCCTTGCCGAAACCGGCCTCACCTTGACGACATCACGGCAACAACGTCAGTAGAGCCAGTAAGGCCCTCGTCCAGCCCGTCCAGCAGCACAAAGCGTGGCCCGTCTCCTGCCTCGTGCAGGTCCTGGTCCAGCGTGCTCCTCGCGGAGGGCGTATCGACGACGTTCCGGCCCAGGTGCAGCAGGGCGCAGTCGTCGCGCCCTGCTGGTGAGGTCGCGCTCCTGTTCTAAGAGGTCGTAGTGGAAGCCATTGGTGGCGCGCCGGATAAGCAGAGTGCCACCAGCCCCTGACAGCGACACCGGCCCGCACCGAGTGCGTGTCTGCCCTGAGCCGCTGCCAGAGAGCAGTGCCGGGTCATCCATGGTGTCATCGAAGGCGGGGCAATCGACGATTTGGACACGGGAGGAACCATGGCCAGGCGGCTGACAGCGCGAGACATCATGACCGGCGGTGTGAGCTGCGTGGGCGCGCATGAATCGCTGCACGACGCGGCCCGCATGATGCGCGACCTTGACGTCGGATGTCTGCCCATATGCGGCGACAACAACAGACTCACGGGCATGATCACCGACCGCGACATTGTCATCAATTGTTGCGCCGACGGGATCGATCCGGCGACGGTACAGGCTGGCACACTGAGCGGCGATCTGCACTGGATCGACGCCGACGCGGAGGCCACCAAGGCGCTGGAGCTCATGGAGTACCACCACATCAAGCGGTTGCCGGTGATCGATGTCAAGTCCGGTCACGCCCTTGTCGGCATCATCAGCGAGGCTGATGTTGCCAAGAACCTCGACGACAAGCACATCGCGGAGTTCGCGACCGGCGTGTACGCCACCGTTTAGGGCCGCTCCAGCTACCATCCCCTGAGCGGGAATCCTTCTCTGGCATCAGCATGCGCCGCCAGGCCTGACCCGCCACTAGCGTCTGGCATTGGCCAGTGCCGCCCTCCGCGGCATCGTCCGGGAAATCTCTCCCTCCAGCCGATGCTGTTCATGCTCGGGCACCTGGGCCTTCCTCGTCGAGCAGACCCTGCATCACGCCCACTTCCGGCTCCCGACCGCATCACCGACACCTCGTCCGGGTCTCCGTGATGGAAGCCCGCCCCGCCGGCCTCCAGATCAGACAGCTGGTGATTGCAACGCGCCTGACGAAGTCACAGGACGCACGGGGGATCCGGCATCTGCGGGACGTCGGTGCGGCAGAGAGCCTCACGCCGATTATCTGGCGCCGGCGGGACGAGTACATGTTTTCCGACGACCCGGCGGACTGGATCGAGTACGAGAAGAAGCAGTTCCAGCAGATCCTCGGCCGGCTCACCCGGATGATCACGGGGACCCTGGACCCGCACCCGGCCCGCTAACCCGCCGACGAATGGGCCCAGCTCGCATCCGCCCAGCTCACAGGCGTCCGCGCGACCCTCGCAGAGCTCACCAAATAGACCCGCTCCCAACCCTGCTGAGCGCGTCATGCCTGCTTCCGCGCGGCGCCGAAGCCGCTATCCCTCCGACACCACGATCGCCGAGTGGGCTCTGATCGAACCCCTCCTACCAGTCCCTGCCTGCCAGACCAAGACCGGCGGGCAGCCGGAGAAATGACCTCGGCGGGACATCGTCGACGCGATCCGCTACATCGTCGACAACGGTGCCAAATGGCGGGCCCTGCCAGCGGACTTCCCACCCTGCGAACCGTGTCCCGCCCCTGCGGTGCGAAAGGCTTCGTCATCCTGCCCCGCCGCTGGAAAGTCGAGCGGACCATCGGCTCGCTGATGAACGCCCGTCGCAACGTCCGCGACTACGAACGCCTCCCGCAGCACAGCGAAGCGCACCTGAACTGGTCACTCATCACTCTCATGACAAGGCGCCTCGCCCGCAAGCCGGGAACTCCTCAGTCCCACCCAAGCGCTGACCCGCAAGGGGCCTGGGCAAGCTGGTCGAATGGACCGGGATCGTGAACCAGGCCGACGAGTCATCCCTGCGGCGGTCTAGAGGATGGGGTGACCGCATGCCACTCGTCTTCGAGGATGCTGAACATTTCGGAGTCTCGCCAACCGTCCCGGAGCAGAGTGGTGTGACGATGACGTCCTTCCCATCTCATGCCGAGCTTGCTGAGCACCCGTGCCGACCCAAGGTTCCGCGGGTCACAGGTGGCGTAGATGCGGTGGAGCTCAAGATCCTCGAACCCTCGCGCCAGTAGTTCCCTGCCGATCGCCGTTCCGACGCCCTGTCCCCAAACCCGCGGATGCACCGCATAGGTGATCTCGCCTTGACGCTTCCCTCGGCTCCGGACGTGGAGCTCACCCATGCCGACTACGTCGCCATCTACACGCGCTACAGAAGCGAACCGCTGCTGAGGTGAGTGCGACCAGGCCTCGACCGCGGTCATCACGAAGGCGCGCGTCTGCTCTTCGGTGTTCGGTCCCCAGGTCTGGCGGCAGACCTCGACGATTGCCAAGACTGGCTGACGAACATGGCACCGGCTCAGTCAGGCGATGAGCCCTGCGAGGAGCTGCCTGTGCTGACAGCAGCGTCGCACGTAACACGCCCTGGTGGCCAGAAGCGGGCAGCCACAGAGCGGTGCGGAATCCATGAGCCGAGTGGTGCGGTCGGCCGTCCGGGCCCCGCCAACGCATGGCGCGTCTCTCACGCGGCAGAAGACCCCGATTCGTGACATAGGGTAATTCTAGAGGCACGCAGTGTCACTGTTTTTAGTCGCGCGCACATCACTGGAGCCAGCCATGGCCAGAATCACCATCAACGGTGTGACCATCGATCCGCTGAGGCAGTCCCACGAGCTGGCCAGCGCGTCGCTGGTCTCGGAGGACGCGTCCGCCTCCAACTATCTCCTCGTCCAGACCACCCATATCCCCTCGGTACAGGAGAAGGAGCAGCTCGCGGAGCTGGGCGTAGTGATCCACGAGTACGTACCGGAGAGCACCTATCTGTGTGGGTACCGGCCTGCTGATCTCGATGCCGTCCGGGCCCTTCCCTTCGTGGCCTGGGCGGATGTCTATCTGGAGGGCTTCAAGATCGCCCCTTCTCTCAGGCCCAGCGGGTTGCAATCCGATCTGGCCGCCCTGACCTCACCCACGGCGACGGTGGATTCGCAACAGCATGCGGTCGATGTGGTGCTGCATGACGATGTCGATCCGGAGGCGGACGGCGTCAGACAGCGCATCGCCGATGCGGTCGGCGTCAGTGCGGATGACGTCCAGCTCACGAGGAACAAGGCCCGTCTCACGCTGTCAGGAGACCAGCTCGGCAGTCTGGTGGACATCGATGAAGTCCGGCAGATCGACGAGGTGCCCCAGTGGGTGAAGTGCAACAGCGTCGCCCGGCCGATCATGAACGCCACGGTCCAGCTGAACGGCACCGCGTTCCTCGGACAGGGCCAGGTTGTGGCGGTGGCCGACACCGGCTTCGACCAGGGCTCCACAATCGACGTCCACCCCGCGTTCGCTGGTCGGGTGGCGCAGTTGCACGCCCTCGGCCGCCCCAACAGCTCGAACGACCCCGACGGCCACGGAACGCATGTGGCCGGTTCAGTTCTCGGGGACGGTCACTCGGCCACGATGGGTGGTCCGATCCAGGGCACCGCGCCCCGGGCCACTCTGGTACTGCAGTCGCTGTTGGACCCGTTCGGCGGTCTCGGCGGGATCCCCGACGATCTGCGCGATCTGTTCGAGCCTCCTTACCAAAATGACGGCGCGCGCGTGCACACCAACTCCTGGGGCCCCCGTCAGCCGGGGTTGCCCTACGGCAGCAGTGGGTTCGAGGTCGACGACATGGTCTGGCAGAACCCGGACCTGGTGATCTGCTTCTCGGCCGGTAACAGCGGCCATGACCGGGACCGGGACGGTGTCATCGACACAGCGTCCGTCAGCGCGCAGGCAGGGGCGAAGAACTGCATCACCGTGGGCGCCAGCGAGAGCCGCCGCCCGGACATTCTCAAGACCTACGGCCAGCTCGCGTTCGGGAACTTCCCGGCCAATCCCATTCGCGACGATCTAATGGCTGACAATCCCGCCGGGATGGCCGCCTTCAGCAGCCGTGGGCCGACCCGTGAAGGCCGGATCAAGCCCGATGTGGTGGCGCCGGGTACATCCATCCTGTCCACCCGCTCGCGCGCGGTGGTGACGCCCGACATCCGCTTCGGCATCTCCTCGGATCCGGCGTTCTTTTTTGAGAGTGGCACCAGTATGGCCACCCCACTGGTTGCCGGCTGCGTGGCGGTACTGCGTGAGACTCTGGTGACCAGTGGCAATGAGGCGCCGAGCGCCGCGCTGCTGAAAGCCCTGCTCATCAACGGTGCAGTGGAACTGACCGGCCAGTACGTCCCCTCGGAGGCCGGGGCCTCTCCGAACAACAGTTCCGGATTCGGCCTAGTCAACCTCGCTGGTTCGGTGATCGACCCTGGCGACACGAATGCCGGCTTCACCGAGGACGGGCCGCTGGAGCAGGGTGAGGAGAACATCGTCCGTGTCCAGGTGCCGGCCACCGGGTCCTTCCGCACCCTCAAGGTGACCCTGGTCTGGACAGACCCGCCCGGCGCCGCCCTGCAGAACGATCTTGACCTGGTCGTCCGAGCCGTCAGCGGCCAAGAGCGCCACGGCAACATGGGAACCTCCACGAGTTTCGACCGGACCAACAACGTGGAGCAGGTTCACTGGGAGAACGTCCCTCCGGGCGACGTCGACATCATCGTGCGCGCGCACCGGATCACCCGCTTCCCACAGCCGTACGCGTGCGTCTGGCGGATCTCCTGACCCGGCCCGAGTCAGTAGGATCCGGCTTCTGACCGGCGGGTCGGCCAGGCAGACCGGATTGCTCCCCGACCGCAGGTCGGCGCCCACGAGCCGGGCCGGATGGATGTGGACGTTCTGGGGCGGCAGTTCGGTGGTGGCGGCATCGGCCGGCCGGGGCGGGGCGTAGCCGCGGGAAGCCGACTAACGAGTTGGTGCGTGATAGTGGCTGGGGCGTGTTGCCTGCTCGCGGCTGTTTTCAGTTCATGGCGGTGCAGTCGGAGACCAGGCCGGCAACGGCCTGGTAGGTGTCGGGCAGGCGGTCGCGGCGGTGGGCCCAGCGCATGAGTTGTTTCCAGCGTTTGTGGTCAGCAAGGGCGTGCTCGACAGTGATGCGGTCGGATGAGTGACCGTGACGGTCGCGTTCCCACTGTTCGACTCTGCCGGGCAGTGCCCCGGGCCGTGGCTTTCTGGGCGGGGTGACGGCCTGGCCTGGATGGTCACGGCTCAAGCCCAAATAGCCGTCGTCGAGTAACACTTCAACCAGGTCGAAGTGGTCGAAGCAGCCGGTGATACCGGCAGTGCGAGCCGCGGTCGCATCGTGCATCCGTCCCGGCCGCAGCCCGTCCGACCACAGAGTGCGGCCCCGATGGCCGGCGATAACAGTGGCCTTCATCGTGTTCTGCTTCTTCTTGCCCGACACGAACGCCCGCCTGCCGCCGCGGCCCGCCACCGGCCAACGGACCTGGATCTCGGTGGCGTCCAGCCGCAGCTCGACGCCCTCGGCCTGGGCATAAGCGAACACATCCTTCAGCATCCGAAGACGCAGACCGGGCCTTTCAGGAACGGCAAATCCCCGCTCCGCCAGCAGCCGGCGCACCTCACCGACCGCACGGGTGACCGTCGAACGATCGACACCGAACAGCACACCCAAGACCGCATGCGGCAGATCGTGCCGCAGGTGGATGAGCGTCGCTACCAGCCGGTCCACGAAGACCAGCTGATGCCGGGCCCCAGCGCCTGGTGCACGCTTCCTCGCCCCGCCTCTCGCCTGGAACCGTCGCCCCTCGACCCCGACTACCCACCGCCTGGCCAACTCCGAGACCAAGGACGACAGATGAGCTACCGAGATGCCCGTGAACAACGGATGCGATAGTACAGAACGGTCAGCCATGCCCCTCACCAGCACACCATGCCCAGCCACTATCACGCACCAACTCGTAAGACCGTGTCCTACGTGGTGAGGCGGACGTTGAGCTGTACATGGGGCGGGATACGTGGAGTTGGATCGTTCCGGACGGGCTGTGGGAGATCGCGAAGCCGCTGATCCCGCCGTCGAGGGTGCGGCCGCAGGGCGGCGGAACGCAGGACACGCCTGATGAGACGCTGTTCGCGGCCATCGTCTACGTCCTGGTCAGCGGCTGCGCCTGGCGCCAACTGCCGCCCTGTTTCGGCATATCGAAGTCGACGGCTCACCGCCGGTTCCTGATCTGGTCGAGAGCCGGCGTCTGGGGCCGCCTGCACGAAGCCGTGCTGCACCGCCTCGACGACGCTGGCCTCAATGACGTCACCCGTGTTGTCCTCGACACCGCCCATGTGAGGGCCAAAAAAGGGGCGAACACACAGGTCCGAGCCCCGTGGACCGGGGCAAGCCGGGTTCCAAGATGCACATCTTGTCGGACGCGAACGGACTGCCCCTCCTCGTCGGCGTCTCGGCCGGCAACGTCCACGACAGCGAAGGGCCGAAGCCCATGATCGAGGGTCACCAAACGAGACACGACCCTCATCGCGACCGCTACTTCAAGCCCCAGCGCCTCCACGCCGACAAAGCCTACGACCGCGCCGACCTGCGCAGATGGCTCCGATGGAAGCGCATCGGAGTACGCATCGCCCGGAAAGGCATCGAATCCAGCGAGCGATTAGGGCGTCGGAGGTGGGTGATCGAGCGCACGATGTCATGGCTGTCCGGCTACCGCAGACTCAGTCCCCGCTACGAGCGCCAGCCCCGCAACTACCTGGCACTTCTCGGACTTGCCGCTGCCCTCTGCTGCTACAAGCGCCTCGTCCGCCTCACCACGTAGGACACGGTCTTATTACGCAAGGTGATGGCCTTGCCGGATCCACTGTTCCGCACGCAGACGGCGCTGGGCGTCCACAGTCTCGCCGTCCGACGAGGTGGCTTCTACGACACGGTAATCATGGACGGCGAGGGCAGCAACGACGAGGTACTGCCTATGCGCGAGGCTGCGTCCTTGGGAGCCTGGCTGGTCGTCCCGAAGTCGAGGCGATCTGCCGGCCAGTGACCTCAGGGCCTCCGAAGGCGCCGCAGCTCGGCGCCTCAGACGCCCTGAGGTCACCCGGTTTTCATCTCTGACAGCACCTGGACCAGGCCGCCGAGACATGCGTCACGGCCCACCGCGACGCGCTGCGCTCGGACATCGCGCAGCCCGAAGGAGAGGCCGGTGCAGCGCAGATCGGCAGCGCCCACGTGGCATCGACCTCTGGACCGCGCGTTGGCGCCGACAGACAGCATCAGGTCAGTTGTTCCCGGTACTTGCGCAGCACTTCGTCGTATGTGACGATCTCGACCGGTTCATCCTGCTGAAGTGCCCGGTGCAGCACGTTACCGGGGTCGATCTCGATCTCCCTGCCGACGATGAGCGTCAGGCGGGGAACGTAGGGGGTGAACCCCAGCTCTCTGCGGACGTACTCCCGATTCTCTCGCATGTCGAAGTACCCTGCGTAGAAACGGAGTTGGCGGACGGCCGCAACGATGTTGTCGGTCAGCCCGGCGCCAGCCTCCGTCGGTCGGAGGATGCGTTCCGTCGGCAGGCCGAGGTCGACTACCTGCGCGTCCGCGGAGAGACCCGCGACCGGCCGCAGGATGAAGTCGGGGCGCATGTCACGCGTCGTCTCCTGCTGCAGGGTGACCTGAGGGCTCAGGGAGAACCCCGCGTGCAGGCTCTCATACTCGCTCCCCAGCAGGAATTCGGGATGCTGTTCGATGAAACGCCGGAGCTGTTCCGCTTTCGCGCGAGGATCATTGATGAGCGCCTCGAACTCATCAGCCAAGGTGGGGGCATGCAGTCGACTCACGTCAACGAGAGACCCTGTGATCATTCCGGGGATCTGCCGGTTCTGCGCAAGGATCACACCATCCTCGGCCCGGACGGCAGGTACGTAATGAATCTTCTTCCATTCGTCAAGGACGAACACATGCGCTACCTGTTGCGTGACTTCCGCTCGATACCGCACAAGGTTGCGGAGAGCGTCGACGTCTCCGGGGCGGTGCACCTTGACACGGAACAGCCAACCGCCCCCGTACGGGTCACTGTTGACAAGGTCCGGAGCGTTCACGACATCCTCGTTAACCTCGACGACCTCGCAGTCCACGGGGGCCATGATGTCCGAGACCGACTTTGTCGATTCGATCTCCCCGCAAGATTCCTCGGCGCGCAGAAGAGCCCCGGGCTCATCAGGCAACTGCAGGTAGACGACGTCTCCCAGGGCACTCTGGGCGTAGTCGCTGATGCCGATCGAGTAGAGGCCGTTGGCCTCACACATCCATTCGTGCTCGCTGCTGAAGCGATAGTCCAGCAATGATCCCAGTCTCACGGGCTTATCCTTCCCCCAAGGAAAATGTTACGGCTCGACACGGAGCGACACGCCGCAAGGAGCGTGATTCATTGTCGATGAGCATCCCACCCCTTGACGCCCGAAACGCCAGGGGAGTGCAATTCGGAGACCACAGCGTCCAGCAGAACTTCTTCGGGCCGGTGCACCGGGAAGCCCCGCGCGCGGCTCGTTCGCCCCTGCCCTACGCGCTGTCGCCACTGCACGGCAGGGACGGCCTGTTGCGCGAACTGCACGACTGGGTAACGGGCTTGAGGACCGAAAGGGCCCGCCCAGCGCGGATTCTGCTGTACGGCACGCCCGGCGTCGGCAAGAGTGCCCTTGCAGCCGAGTTCGCCCGCCGGTACGGGAGCGCATACGGCGTGGTGTGGTGGGTGCCCGCACATGACCCGGCCCAGGCGGTCGGCGCCTTCGTCGGACTGGCCGCGCAGTTGGACGTGTTGGGCGCCGAGGATCGCACGGATCCAGTGGCTGCCGTGCAGGCCATGCTCGCCGCCCGTGACGACCGCTGGTTGCTGATCTTCGACGATGTTCCCGACACTGGCGTACTTGACGGGTTGATGCCGTCCGACCCACGTGGTGACGTGTTGATCACGAGTCGGAATCCCCATCTCGGTACTCCCGACATAGTCGTGCATGTTCCCCCACTGAGTACGGAGGACGCCGAGGACTTCCTCTGCCGCCGCACCGGATCGGGAGACCGGGCCAACGCCCGGCGACTGGCCCGGGAGCTGGGCGGGCTGCCCATCGCCCTGGAACAGGCAGCGGCCTTCGTCGTGTCGACGTCCGGCGCACTGAGTCTCGCCGGTTACGTCCGGCTGCTGCGGCAACGCCAGATCGAAGTACTCGATGAAGGACTGCCGGGCGAGTACGTACCGCAGCGGCGCACCGCCGTATCCACCTTCACGCTGGCCATGGAGGCGCTTCCGCCCGCGGCCGACGCCCTCATGAGACTCCTCGTGTCCTTCGCTCCGCAAGGCATCCCGCTGTTCGTGCTCGACCATCTCCCCGGCACACGCGAGGACCACGAACCATGTCGGCTTCCGGAGGCCGACAAGCTGCCGTGGGATCCGCTGGATGTCGGTGTGGCCACGTCCGTGCTCGCCAAGTACTCGCTGATCCACAAGGAGCCCGCCCTGGATGGGTCGTTACTCGATGTCCTGTCCGTGCACACACTCGTTCGCGCGGTGGTGCTCAGCAGGATGACCGCCGAGGAAGCCGCCGATCTGAGGGCGGTCGCACGGCTGCTGGTGCACCGCGCCACGCCACCGCGCCCAGAGGACCCCGCCGTCTGGAACCGGTACGGTCTGCTGGTGCCCCACATCCGGGCTGTGGCCGATCCCAGGGCCCTACACGAGGACGAGGCGTGCTGGCGTGCCGCCACCTACCTCGAGGGGCGAGGCGACAGCCGTACAGCCAGCCTGCTCTGGCACGAGATCGAGAGCGCGGCACGTCAGGCCAACGGCGAGGAGGACGCCCGGCGTCTGGCGGCCGCAGGCAACCTCGCCATTTCCATGGCGGGAGCCGGCCAATTGGCGGAAGCGCATGCGCTGGAACGTCGCGTGGCCGACCTGTGCACCAACCGGCTCGGCAAGGATCACCCTCAGTCACTGGTGGCAATGGGCAATCTGGCGATCCGATGTGCGTCGCTCGGCGATCTGGCCGAGGCCGAGAGGCTCGAGCGAGCGGTTCTGGAGGGGCGAAAACGGATTCTCGGCGACGAGCATCCCCACACGCTCCTCGCCATGGAAAATCTCGCCGTCCGACGCGCCACACTCGGCGACCTGGCCGAGGCCGAAGAGCTGGAAGGCACCGTTCTCCAGGTCCGGCGTTCCCTCGGCGACGAGCGAGCGACGGCCCATGCCATGACAAATGTGGCTGCGACGCTCGCTGCGTCCGGTGACTTCCTGCGGGCGGCCGACTTGGAGTCCGAGGTGCTGCGGACTCGCCGACGCATACTCGGAGAAGAGCATCCGCATACCCTGCAGACGATGTCCAACCTGGCCGGGTATCTCCTGCAAGTCGGTGCCATGACGGAGGTGCTCGACGTCATCGTCCCCGTCGTCGATGCCTTCAGACGCCTCCGCGGTGACCACCACCCCGACACCCTCAGCGCGCTCGGCGTCCGGGCCATCGCACTGGCAGCCACGGGCAGAGCGGAGGAGGCGGCCGAGATCCAGCGGCGGGTTCTCGACAGTCGCCGATCCCTCGGCCCAACTCATCCAGACACTTACCGAGCCATGGGCAATCTCGCCAACTCTCTCAGCGCACTGGGCGACCTCGAGTCAGCGGTGAAACTGGAACGACAGGCCTTCGAGGGTTTCGAACGCATCCTGGGCCCCGACCATGCCGACACCTTGTCCGCCCTGGACAACCTCGCCACCTCGCTAGCGGCGACGAACGATCTACGCAGCGCGGTGGAACTCCAGCAGCGGACACTCGACGGGTACCGAAGAGTCTTCGGCGACGACCACGCCTGTACGGTGCGAGCGCGCCGGAGACTCGGCCTGTTGCGCCGTCTCGCGACTGCGGGCCCTGCGCCCCACGCGCCGTGAACCGATAGTCCGGCGGGGAACATGCTGCCGTGATGGCACTCTTCCGCCGTCAGGAGAACGTGTTGGTCTGAGTGTTGTGGTCCCCGATCTGCACGCCCTTCGAATCTCGGGCGTCCACCTCGTACTTCCCTGACTGCTTGAGCAACTCCCTTGCCAGCAGCAGGATCTCATCATCCCTGTCGGCTCCGGAGTCGATCAGCTCCTCCCTCAACTGTGCGTGCCACATGCCCGGCTCAACCTCGACAGCGTCGAGGACACTGGGTGACTCGTCATCGTGCGCGGCCAATCTGCGGCGCACCGCGTCGCGGAGTGCGAGATACGCCTCCTTGACGGAACTGCTGGTCGCATCCGTGATACCGGCCGCAGCTCCCGCGGCCAATGCCGCCAGGACTAGCTCCACACCCGTCATTCCCATCCCCTCCATTGGAGATGCACCCGACGACAGCACCCGCCAGCTGGGCAGGCAGCCGTCCATAAGGGTAACGGCGTTCTTCCCCGCGCACGGTCCTCGCGCTCGATCCGACAACGGACCGGTACAGCGCGAAGGCGCAGATCCGCATCACCGCGCGCGCTCCTGGCGCCCGCACCCGCCACCATGGCGCCAGCACGCGAGCCCCAGCAGAGCAGGATCCGGCTCTCGCTCACCGTCACCGCCCAGGAAACCGGGTCCGCGGATAATCGAGCGTGGATCGATGACGACGAAGGCTTCTTGGGGTGCACGATAATCGGCGCTTCAGGCGACAGCAGAGAGCTTCGACCCGTCACGGGCATGAGCCTACGGGCCACCGCCTCGTCACCCGCTCGGGCCACGATCGGAAAGGCTCCCTGGATAAGGACAGGATCAGCGGCGGCCGTCAGACTAATCGTCGCCGATGTCAGCTGGCGGATTTACTCGCAGCTCGACCACGCGGAATGATCTTGGAGCCAGGGCCGCCATAAGTGCCCTCACGCAGGGCGACGAGGACCTTCTCGTCGATCGCCCAGTCCACTCCACGCGCACCAGCTTGAAGCGTATGGGGCATCCTCAACGACCGGTTCCATGAGCCAGATCGGGGATCCACAGGCGGCACACTCTGCCGGTGATCTCCCGCAGGGGCGCCTGCAGCCGTCGGGCGCCTCCGCGCGCTGGGGTCGCGTCGCTGCAGCCAGGATCGCCCTTCGTCGCGGTCGTGCAGGTTACAGATGGCCGGTGATGCCGAACTGATGCATCAGGTCGGTGAAGAGCTCCTGAGCGCTCACCCGCAGCAGCTCGTCTCCGTCGGCGGGGCTGACCTGGGTGGTCACGGTCTGGATGCGTCGGGGCCGGCGGGCGCGGTCGGGGGCGTGCCGGAAGGCACCGCCGTGCTCGGTGACGATGGGGGTCAGTGGTTCGCGCTCTGCGGTGGTGATAGTCGCCTGGACGTGCGAGGAGCTGTCCACGCCGAGGTGGCGAGCGAGTTCGCGGGTCAGGGCGAGGGTGTCCCGGCAGGCCGCCGCCGTGACGTCCGTGTCGACCAGGAGGCCCGTTGCCCGCGGTTCGTCGTCCTGACGGCGCAGGGCTCTGAAGGAGACGTTGACGGCGAGCACGGTGCTGCCGTCGTGGTGGAGCTCGGTGTGGATCTCCCGGCCCGTGCGCGGGGACAGGGTGGAAAAGACCCATCGGCGCAGCCCGGGGCGAGGGTCGTGCAGCACGATGCTCAATGTCTGCAGAGGGCTGCCGGTGTACTGGTCGCGGGTCGGGCGCTGGGAGTGCGCGGTGGCGGTGCGGCAGAGGGAGCCGGCCGTCTCGCGGGTCAGGAGTGTGGCGGTGCGCGGCAGGGGCCGCTGGGGCCGGGCGACGGCGATGAACCAGGCCGAGGGTTCTTCTTGTTCGGCCAGGACGTCGCCCCGGGTGTGGGTATAGAGCTCCTCGAGTGCGTCCTGGGCGTGCTGGGCGCGGGTGAGGCGGTCGCGGTAGGCGCGTTCGATCTGGTGCTCGGCCATCCAGGCGGTGTGGTCGCGGTCGTGGTAGGGGACGACGACGGCCTGATGGTCCTTGTCCTTGGCCGCGGTGCCGTACACGTGGTGGGGGGCCATGGGGCTGGCGGGCACGTCGACGACCAGGAAGCTGGTGGCGCCGTCGGGTGAGGACAGGACGGTGAAGTCGGTGTCGGCCAGGTAGGGCTGGACGTGGTTGCGGATCCACTGCGCGTACTGCTGGGTGTTGACCTCGGCCAGGTCGATGCCGACGGGCTTGGTGTCCTGGTCGGTGACGCCGTAGATGAGCAGGCCGCCGCGGGTGTTGGCCATCGCGGAGACGTCCTTGGCCAGGCCTGCGGAGGCGGCCGAACACGCGGTCCGCCGCAGCGGGGACCGCTGGGGCGCCGTCTTCCAGCCGCCCCAGAGCCAAGACACACACCCGTCCGTTGGACGCCGCACCGACAGCAAGCGCGCCAGAGGGATGTCGTCGCGCGTTCCGATTTGGGCGGCCCGGTTTGACTGGTACTCAGGTCACCGCCAGCGGCGTTGGCTCGCAGGAGGTCCACCCGGCGGTGGCCAGTCGTGGCGCTTCTTCCAACGCCCGGCCCGGAGGTATCGAGGTTGCCGGGAGTCACCATGTGTCAACGCGGGATATCCACCCGAGCTCAGCCGCGTTTCCAGCATGTCAGCGAATTTCGTTGGTGCCTCAAGGCCGTCGCTCTGCAACCGACTACACCTCGCGGTCCCTGCATGCTGATCGCTCAGGCGACCACTGGGCTGGAGCAGTTCATTGACGCTGCTGCGCATGACCACAGAGCGTGGAGCCTTGGTTGGGGCCGGTACGGCCACGAGCGGGTGGGCGTGGGGAGCCGTCTCTTCGACGAGGCACCAAAGGCGGGAGCCAGACCTGAGCGCCTCGGTACGGTGCTCGCATGGAGACCCTCAAGACCGACCGCTGGATCGCGCTGGGCGCGATGGCTGTCGCCATGGTGGCAGCGGTCATCAGCATCTGGCAGGCGTTCATCGCCCGCCGCTCCGGGGCCGAGCAGCTGGAGTTTTGCCAAGCGGGCTCAGCGTGAGCAGAACGAGCGGTACGTGAACGTCGACGTCGGGCCGCGCGAGACTGGGTCCAGGCTCCTCGTAAGTGAGCTACGCCAGCGTTGCCCCTCGCCGTCGACGAAGGCCACCTCGAAAAGACGGTTCACCAGCCCATGAATCGAAGAAACACTGAGGTCTTTCAGCCTTGCCGCCCCAGAGTGAGCACCCTCGCGCTTGGCCTCGATGATCTGCGCGAGCGCGTTTGTGTACTCGTCGTGGAACTCGGGGCCCTCCAGAGCGTCGCGGGTCATGCTCTCGATGAGAGCGAGCGCGCCGTCGATCTCGCCTTCCGTCAGGTCTACGCGCGGTGGCAGCAGCTCGGTGGGGTCGCGGATCGCGTCGGGCCAGTACATGACGTGCAGTACGAGGGCTTCGTCACGGACGCGGAGGATGCCGAGGCGTTCGCGTCCGTGCCAGGCCCATTTGGCGACGGCCACGCGGGACGATCTGCCGAGGGCCTCGCGGAGCAGCTTGTAGGGTTTGGCCGCGACCTGGCCTTTGGGCGTGAGGTAGTAGCCGGAACCGATGCGGATCGGATCGATGGACTCCAGCGGCACGAAGGCCTCGATCTCCACGGCCTTGGCGGTGTGCAGCGGCAGGTTGTCGAGGTCGGCGTCGCTGATGGCGATGATGTGGTCCTTGGCGAGTTCGTAGCCCTCTCACTCTCGTCGACCTGGCGGTCCTCGATCTCGCAGATCTTCCGGTAGCGGACTCTGCCCATGTCCTCGAGGTGGTACTGGTGGAAGCTGATGCTGTGACTCTCGGTGGCGCTGGCCACGTTCACCGGCACGGTGACCAGACCGAATGAGATGGCGCCTGACCAGATGGCTCGGGGCATGGCAGACCTCCGTGACGACCCCGAGCAACACCAGCCTAAGAGTGTGGCGCCGGTCGGCAAGGCGCAGCTGCGCCGCCCGCCCGATGCGGGATACGGAGCCGGCTTCACGATCAGGGGGCGGGTTCGTACGTCACCGTCTGGTCCGGACAGCCTGAGGCCGCCTGTTCCAGAGCGGCCAGTTCGACTTCGTCGATGCTCAGGGCCCAGCGGAGTTTGGTGCCCACCCATTCGGCGAGGTACCGGCAGTGGACGTCAGCGGCGGGCGGCAGCCATGGGGCGGGATCCTGGTCGGCCTTGCTGCGGTTGGAGCGTGCGGTGACCGCGACGAGGGAGGGATCGGCGCCCTGGGCGCGGCCTGTCTCTCGGCGTCGAGCTCTCACACCGCGCACGGGGCGACCCGCCTCATGCAGGCTCCTCCGCTGGTCGAGGTGCGGCCTTCAGCGAGCGCCCGAACTGCTCGACCCGCAGCCCGGTGAACGTCCCCACGCACGCCCGGCTCGGCCTTCAAGTCCCGTCTTGGCAGGCCGGTTGGCGGGGGCAGCCGGTGTGGGTGCGCAGCGAGCGGCGGACGGCCGCGGTGCCGCTATCGAGCTCGAGGTAGTGCGCACGTCCCCGCGCGAGCCGACGTCCCTAGACGACGGCGCACGAGGGAAGAGAGCATCATGGACCTTCGGCGCTGGCTCGGCCGAGCGGCCCACGCGATACAGGACTGGGCCGACACCTTCGGCCCCTATCAGCCACACCCGTCGCTGCCGGCCGACGACGACCGCTTGGCCGCCGCGTTCCTTCAGAGCCGGCCGGGAGGCGTTCACCGCACGCCACCCCGAGATCACCCCGGACGCCGACGGTGCCCGGATCCTGCGCAGCGTCCTGATGAAACCGGAGTCCGGGCATCACGTCGAACACCTTCATGCCCGCGCGGAGCAGCTCGCCCTGTCGTCATCGGCGCGGTGGTGAGCGCGCAGGCGCCCGCCATCCCTCCTTCTGATCGGTTGGAGCATGGTGATGGAGGTCGGCGCGTTTCCCGCAACTGGTCCGCGGACCATTGCACAGGTGAGGGCCCCGCCGAATGTCATCGCACCCAACGCTATTCGGGATACGAAGATCCCCGTGGCGCCCATTTGCCCGTACTGCATGTTCTGCCTTCCGGTGATCCGTGCGCTGGTCGTTGACGGCGCTGAGGCTGTCCGCACGGCGGTGTTCGACGCGATGGGCCACCGAGTGGGCAGTCCATGATCAAGCGTCTGGAGAACCTGCGCGTGCGTCTGATGCTGTCGGTACGCGGAAGGGGAGCGCGGGCCAGCCGTCCCGCGTCGCGATCACGGCTTCCGCGGGGGCGCTGCGGTACTGGGCCGGTGAGATGCCCGTGATCCGTTCGAATGCGGCGCTCAAAGCACTCTCCGAGGAATATCCCCACTGGGCGGCCACCGAGGCCACGGTCCGCTCGCTGCGGCGCAGTTCCTGGCCGGCGGCCAGTATCCGCCAGCGCTGGAGGTAAAGAAGCGGCGGCAGTCCGACGAGTTCCTTGAACCGGGCGGCGAAGCTCGCCCGGCCCATGCCCACATGGGCGCCGAGCGCGGAGACGGTCCATGGACGGCCGGCCTGCTGGTGCATCAGCAGCAGCGCACGGCTGATGCGCGGGTCGTTGAGGGCCGCCAACCAGCCCGGCAGCGAGGTCCCGTCCGGCACGTCCGCCGCGACGACGGCTCGCAGCGCCTGGATGAAGAGGATCTCGGTGAGCCGGTCCGATATCACGGAGGTGCCCGCGCGCACGGCGCTCACCTCGTCGAGGAACACCCCGAGCAGCGGCTGGATGGCCTGTGCGTGGGGCGTTGCGGCGCGGATGTGGACCAGGGGCGGCAGGCCGCCGAGCAGCAGTGCGACGGTGGTGTCCAGGAAGTCGACGCTGCCGCCGACGATGAGTGTCCGCTCCTGGGCTTCGGATTCGAGGTTGTGCCCGAGCCGCACAATGCGGCTGTCGGCCGCTCGATAGAGCTCCTCGGCACTGCGGTACGGCGTTCCTCGGTCACTGGCGACGGTGAAGGACTCTCGCGCAGCGAGGAGGAAGCAGTCGCGGGCCTCGAGGCGTACCGGATCGGCGTCGTCCACACCCAACCAGCAGCCTCCGTCGAGTACGGCACCGATCTTGATGTGTTCGTGGAGTTCGAAGCGAAGTGCCCAACTGCCCCGTGCCTCGAGCCCGGACAGTGATCCGGCCCTGATGTGCAACGCGGCGAGGACATCGGACAGCGGGTCAGCCGATGGTGTCATGCCGCGCAAGGTAGCGCAGTGCTCGACCGGGTCGCTGTCCCGTCCAGCAGACAGTGGTCAACCTGTGGCCGCTCGGCCGGGCCGGTCGAGGTCCGCACTTGGCCGACACCACGTCGTCACATCACGGTTGTGTATTGGGCGGCTGCGGGAGAACCCCGCCGGGGCCGGCTCCGTAGAAAGGGTTGTCGGCTCCACTTCGGAAGCCGCGCACCATGCTGGGTCGGCCCTGTGGGGTTCGAGCGCAGGGACGGCCAGGCGGGACAACGCGCAGCACAAAACAGGTGATCGGGCGGGCCATGTGGGCGCCGTGCCCGATCGCGACCACTGACCTCCGGGGCGGGTGGGGCTGTTCCCCCCTCTTGTTCCGCCCGCCCCGGGCTCCGCACGAGTTGAAGGATGCCCTTGAGCCGCTGTACACGCGTCGCTGCTTGCATCATCGCGCTACTGCTTGTCCTTGCGGGGGTCGCCGGTTGCGACTCCTCAAGACGGCTGTCGGCCTTCTCCAACCCCGTCGTGGAAGGGCTCTGGACCATCCAGCGCATGGCACAGGCTCGGTCCGCGGACACCCGTGTGCCCAACGACATCGGCGAGGGCTCCGGCACGACGGGCCCTGAGCCCGACCCGGTGCCCGCACAGCCGCAGGCGGCGACGTACCACGACAACGCCGCGGTGATGGGGAAGATTTTCTTCGACACTCCCGACGGGCCGAGCGTGTGTTCCGGCACGGCGGTGGAGGATCCGGCGCGCCCCGGCAGATGGGGGCTGGTGTGGACGGCGGGTCATTGTGTGCACGGCGGGGCCGGAGGCGACTGGTTCCGCAACATCGTCTTCGTGCCCTCGTACAACAATCTCGGGCTCGAAGGAGCGGCCCGGCAGAGTGCGGGCGAGGACCGGATCGCACCCTTTGGAACGTGGTGGGCCAGCTGGGCGCAGCGGCAGGGAAAGGCTGCGTCGCTGCAGAAGATGATCGGTCAGGCGGCGCCGGTCTGGTTCGGCGCTCCGTCGGCGACGCGTTTGAGTGACATGGCGGCTTGGGGGTATCCGGCCGAGGCCCCGTTCGACGGCGAGCGGGGCTTCTCGTGCCGGGACAGGCCTGGGCGTCTGTCGATCCGCCCGAGGCAACCGGTGTTGTACCGGATCGGCTGCACGATGCCGGGGGCTCCTCTGGGGCGGCTGGTTCGCCCGCAGCACGGCAGCGGGCTGGAGCTGGTGAGCAACACGTCTATCGGGCCGACCGACAACACCTGGCTGGCCGGCCCTCGTCTGGCCGAGTCGGCGCGGGAGCTCTACCAGCGCGTCAGCGACAAGGTGGGTTCGTCGTGAGGGCTTTGAGCTGGGCTCGGACGGCCTCTTGATCGGCATGGCCGAGTCGTTCCAGAAGGGCGAGGGCCTGCGTCCATGCCGCCCGGGCCTGCTCTACCCTGCCTGACGTGAGGTGGGTGTCCCCGAGGCGGCGCAGTGTGTCGGCTTCGGCCTGGGCGACGCCGATTTTTCGGAAGAGGACGAGGGCCTGTTCGTAGCTGGCGACGGCGTCGGTGTGTCGTCCCAGATGGTGCTGGGCGAGGGCGATGCTGTCCCAGACGTCCGCTGCGAGGTAGGGCCGGTGGTGAAGCTCTGGTATGGCCAGAGCTTCCTGGCAGTGGTCGAGCGCCTGTTGGTGCTGTCCGAGCAGGATGTGGCACCAGCCGACGGCGTTGAGCGCCGCAGCTGTGCGCGGGGCCGGGTCGCCGGCCGCCCGATGCCGAGCGAGGGACTGCTGGGCGTGGAACAGAGCTCCCTCCAGGTCGCCTTGCTGCTCGGCCACCCAGCTCACCTGCCGGTGGCTGTCGGCGCAGGCGGTGATCTCGCCTGCCGCGGCGAAGAGTTCCACCGCACGCTCCATGCGGATGCGCGCCTCCTCGACCCGGCCCAGGCAGGCCGCGGCGCGTGCGAGGCTCAGGTGGACGTGTGCCTGGGCACAGGGGTCTTCAAGACGCTCGGCCGCCTCCATGGCCATGTGCTGGGTCGCTTCGAGGTCGTGCCACTGAGCCTTCCGGTCCAGGTGGTGGGCGACGGACCAGGCGAGTTGCCAGGTGTGCGCAGCGAACCCATGGACGGCCGCCGTTCTGATGGCCTCTATCACCACTGCTCGCTCGGTATCGAACCAGGATGCGGCGGGGCTCGAGCGTTCTGGGCCCGGTGGGAATTCCTCGGCCTGAACACCCTGGGAAGGCGCGGACAGGGCGATGGCATGCCGGTCGGGAGAGTACGCCCGTCCTGCGCGGTGCGCGCTGTGCAGATAGTGGTCGAGGACTCGGAGGCGGGCGGCGTGCTGCTCGTGCGGTGCGTCGGTGGCGCGCGCCAGCTCGTCGGCATAGGCGCGCAGCAGGTCGTGCATGGCGTACCGGCCGGGCGCGGGTTCGTCGGCGAGGTGGGCCTCGGTCAGTTCGGCCAGCAATTGGTGTGTGTGCGGGAGGGTCAGCCCGGCGAGGCTCCCCACGGCGGCGAGGGAAGCGTCCGGGCCCGGATGCAGGGCGATCAGCCGGAACAGGCGTGCGGCGGCGGGGGTGAGGGCGTGGTACGACCATGAGAAGACGGCGCGTACGTCGGCGGCCGCGTCGCAGTCGCTCAGTGTGTTGAGGCGGCTTTGGCCGTCGCCCAGTTCCTGGGCGAGAGTCGCCAGGGGGAAGGCCGAGCGGGCCAGCGCCCGTGCGGCCGCGATGGACAGGGCGAGTGGCAGGCGGGCGCAGTGTTCGATGATTTCGTCGACGGCTGCCGGCTCGGCGGCGACCCGGCTGGCGCCCAGTCTGCGTGCGAGGAATTCGCGCGCCTCCGCGACGGTGAGCGCGTTGAGGTGGACGGGGCGGGCCCCGTCGGTGGCGATCAGGCCGGACAGCCGGTTCCTGCTGGTGACGATCACCATGCAGCCGGGGTTCGCGGGAAGCAGCGGGCGCACTTGCTGGGCGTCGCGGGCGTTGTCGAGCAGGAGCAGTACTTGCCGCCCGGCGAGTCGTGTGCGATACCAGGCCGCGAGTGCGTCGGCATCCTGCGGCAAGCTCATGGGATCGCACCCGAATGACTCGAGAACCGTGCGCAGTGCCCGATCCGGGGAGACCGGCAGTCCAGCCGGGTCGAAACCCCTGAGGTTGATGTACAGCTGGCCGTCAGGGAAGCACGGGGCAACGCGGTGGGCCCAGTGAACTGCGAACGTGCTCTTGCCGACTCCGGCCATGCCGGTGATAACGCCGACCCCGACGTGAGCGGGTATCCCGTCCTCTCCATCGAGCATCAGGTCGACCTGGGCGAGCTGCGCCGCGCGTCCCACAAAAGCTGGTAGATCGACGGGGAGTTGTGCGGGCGCCGGCTGGCGGGGCACCGGCTGCATTGTGTATGGGTGTGTGGGTGCCGGTGGGGTGGTCAGCGCGACGTCCGCCCGCAGGATGCGCTCATACATGTTCCGCAGTTCAGGTCCCGGGTCGATCCCCATCTCGTCGGCGAGGAGAGAGCGGGCCTCGCTGTAGGTCATGAGTGCCTCGGCCTGGCGTCCTGACCGGTACAGGGCGAGCATCAGCATCTCCCTAAACCGTTCGTCCAGCGGATGCTCGGCTACGAGAGCGGCCAGTTCCCTTGCGATGTCCGTGTGCTCGCCCAGGTCGAGCCGGACCGCGAAAACCGCTTCCAGGGCCGAAAGCCGCAGTCGTTCAAGCCAGTTGCGCTGCGCTTGGGCGTACTCGCCGCGGATTCCGGCCAGCGCTGTCCCCTGCCAGTGAGCGAGGGCTTCGTTCAGGTACCGGGCGGCGGTGTTGCTGTCGTCGTCGCGTCGGGCCCGGTCCGCCCGCGCGACCAGCTCACGGAAAGCGGTCAGGTCACATGAGTCGGGGCAGATGGACATCTGGTAGCCGTCACCCATGGAAACGATCGTCAAGGGCCCGAGCAGTTGACGCAGCCGATACACGTAGGTGCGCAGCGAACTCACTGCGGAACCCGGTGATCCGGTGCCCCAGACGGCGTCGACGAGGGTCTCAACTGAGACCTGCGCGCCTTCGCCGAGCAGAAGCATGGCGAGGACGGCACGCTGCTTCGGGGGTCCGAGGTCAACCTCGTCCGGCCCGCGCCAGGCACGGACGGGCCCGAGAACAGTGAAGCGCAGTTGCTCCTCCATTCACGTTCTCCCCTGCCCGTACCGCGTGCTGTGCCTTCCACCAGTGTGTGTTCTGGCCGCGGATGACATCGGCGGGGCCGTCGGCGGGGCTGACTGCGACGCTACGGTCCGCCGACCGGATGAGCCATGATCGGGCGTCTGGAGAATCTGCGCGATCGTCCACGGTGTCATTGGCTGCCTCGCAGCGCTGTGACGGCCTCGGCGGTCGACCAGGTGGCGCTCGCCAGGAAGCGGAAGTTGATGAGGGCGGAGAGATAGCCATCGCCTTCCGGGAGCCGCGGGCCGGCTGTGGCATCGCGGACGACGACCACTTCGAAGCCCTGCTCGATGAGTTCGCGGAGGTGGCCCTCGACACAGAGATTGGCTGCCATGCCGGCCAGCAGGACCTGCGAGATGCCGCGCTTGCGCAACTGGAGGGCGAGGTCGTTCGACTCGGGCCCAACGATCTTGTGCGGCGAGGCGATGACGGTTGCGCCATCGAGGATGTGCTCCTGGTACGCGGGCAGGAAGTCGGCCCCGGAGCCGGCGAATTCGTCGAGGAGGAGGGGCCCTCGGCGCCTGAACATGCCGACGCTGTGCATGTACTGCTCGAGAGGGCCGCCGAACTTCCAGGCGTCGTCGGACGGGTAGTAGTAGTGAGGCGAGATCGCCACGGTGATACCGGCGGTCTTGGCGGCCTGAAGAAGCTGTCCGATGTGGGCGACCGTGTCGTTGTCCGTGACGCTGGCGCCGAAGATCTCCCAGGTGGCCCCTTGCGGACTGAGGAAGTCAATCTGCGGGTCGGTGACGACCAGGGCCGTGCGAGGAAGGTCGAGTTGCAGGCCGCTGGCCGGAAGCGCGGGTGTGGAGGGTTCCGCATAGAGGCTGGCCCGGGCAGTTGTCATGGTCGGACTCCTGGTCTGTCGATACGGGAGATGGATGAAGCCTCCCGAATAATAAGTGACCAGTCGTCTGTTAATGAAGGCGGGGGCGCACACGCCACATCTGAGTGTCCGAGGACGAACCACAGTGGCCGCCGAGAGCGTCGGTATCGCCTGCGGCCCGGCCGGCATGGCCGGCATGGTCGGCCTGGTCGGCCTGGTCGGCCTGGTCGGCCTGGTCGGCCTGGTCGCCATCGACATCGACATCGACGCCCACCGCACACAGCCACCGGCCCGGGACCGGATCCTGCCCGGTATCCCGTCGCCGACCACGTCGACCTCACCGGCTTGGCCCCGCGCGGCCGGCGCAGCCCTGTGGAGGACGACACCACGCTGCGAACACCTCGAACGGGAGGAAGACGACACCTACGCCGATCAGGCCCGCGAGGCCCGTGGTACGGCGGCTGTCGCGGGTCTCCTTCTGAGATTGCTGGTGCCGTCCCAGCCCCGGTAGTAGAAGGCGGCAATCACCACGCCGGAGGCGAATCCGTTCATCCCGATCGAAGTGGCCGAAGCCGAGCCAGGACCAGTCGAAGGGCTGGGCGTGGTGGCTGTGCAGAAGGGCACCGACCGCGAAGACGGCCAGGATGGCTCGTTCCACGCCAGACATGAGCAGCTGCGCGCGGACCGTGAGCCCCGCCCCACCAAGCACGACAAGCAGCATGATCAGGAACCAACCGGCGCCGACGACGGTGGTCACAGCGGTGCTGTCGGGCGAGCGAGAGGGGCATCGCCCCGGCGGGCAAAGAACCGGCGACCATGAACATGGTGGCCGAGACGACCAGCGCCCCGCCGCTGATGAAGCCGAGGAAGGGGTGCAGCGTGCGGCCCACCCAGGAGTAGCCGACCCCCGCGTTCACGTCGAGGCCGAGGTAGCCGAAGGCGAGCGCGATGCCCAGCATGGGTATCGCGCAGTACAGCAGGGCGGCGGAGCCGGCCAGGCCCACCGTGCCGACAAGGACCGCGGTGGTCGCCGCCAGCGAGTAGGCCGGGGCGCTACCGGCGACCGCCATCACGACAATGTCGAACGTACCGAGGGCGTTGGCCTGAAGCCCTCCGCCCTTGTGGTTGCTCATGAATTCGCTTTCCGTCACGCACGATGCGGAGGGGCGTTCACTCCCTGCTACGCAGCCGGTCCCGGCGGGGTTCTGTTGCGGCGGCCCGATGCTCAACCGTGACCGCCCTGAACGGATCCGTCGCCGAGGGTTAGGCTGTGCATGTGCCCCGACCTGCCAATCCCTTCGTCCGCGAGAGGCTCCTCGACGCCGGACTGACCCTTTTCCATGCTCGCGGCATCAACGCGGTGGGAATCAAGGAGGTCACGGACACAGCCGACGTCCCGAAGGGATCGTTCTACAGCTACTACAACAGCAAGAACGACTTCGTGGCTGCGGTCATCGACCACTACTGGGCCGGAGTCATCCGTGATCACGGCGTGCTCCTCACCGACATGTCGGCCCCGCCGGTGAGGCGCCTCGTGGCATTTTTCGAGTCCCTGACCCAGGAACATGCCGAGCGGGGATTCGCGCTCGGGTGTCTCCTCGGCAATCTCGCTCTCGAACTGACCGATGACAACGGCGAGGCACGGCAGCGGCTGGCGGACATCATGGACCAGTGGTCGGCTCTCATCGGTGCGTGTCTGGCACAGGCAAGGAGCGCCGGTGACGTCACCGCGACCACCGATACGACGGAACTGGCATCGATGATCATCGAGTGCTGGGAGGGAGCTGTCATGCGCGGCCGGGTCGACCGGAGCCGCGTCCCGTTCGATCGCTTCCTCACTGTGTCGCTGCCCCGTCTGTTGGACATGGCCCGGGTATCTGTCTAAGGGCTCGCAGAGAATCAGCATGCTGATTTCGTCTCGGCGGGGCTGCTGTTCGCGAGGAACACGGTGACGTCAGCGGGCGTGCGGAACCTGGCGTTTCGAGGGTGGCTGTAGCCGTCCTCGGCCCGGAGAGGCTTGCCGAACGGCCCCGGTGAGGGTGCTGGCGTTGACTCCGAAGAGCTGGGCGAGCAGGTCCCAGGTGCCGAATTGCGCAGGTAGAGCACAGTGACCACGACTCTGTCGGCAGTGGTCAGCTTGTCCTTGGCCCCTGCGCCACGAGCACGGATGCGCTCCTCGCCTCGCTGCTGGAGCCGTCCTGGCTCACGTAACTCATCGAGCCTCTGGGCAAGTTGGTCAACGAGTTCGTCCAGCGCCGGTTCCGTCATGCCAGTCAGCTCCGGGTCGCTCAGGCATCCAGCGAAGGGCTGCGGGTACGCGATGCCGGCTGGCCCAGCGGCCTGCGGTGAACTCCTGCAGCTGGTCCACCAGTTGCCGATCAGGCCGGGCCATATGACGGAGGAGCCGGGCATGCGCTCGGTCTGCTGTTCGGCGCCCGCCTGATCCTCTTGTTCGCGGACGGTCTCGGGTGTCCGGCGCTCGCCAGGGTCGCGGACCTGCTCGGCCCTTCAGCCCCAGTCGGCACGGTTAGCGGCCCACAGTCACGCCGGGTCCGTCGTCATGCCGGGCAACGCTGGTCAGGCGTCTGGACAGTGATCAATCCAATGGTGACGCGAGCAGGTCCCCGAGCTTGCCGAGGCTCTGACTCCAGCCTTCCTCGTGGAGAGCCCGCCGCCGCTCCGTGGCGAAGTCGCCCTGGTCCAGGACCAGCTCGGACCGTGCGACGTCGAGGTCGTGAAGCGACAGCGTCACCACCGTCTCCCGGTCCTCGGGGTCGGGATCCTCCCAGCGGAAGGTATACGACAGGCGTTCTGGAGACTCGACCTCGATGAATTCGCCCACCAGGTAGAAAAGCTCGCCCTCTGGGGGCTGCATCGCGATCCGGTAGGCACCACCTGGGCGGAGCTCGCTCTCCACACTCGGGACGGTGAACCCGTCCGGGCCCCACCAGCGGGCCAGTTTCTGGGGTTCGGTCAGCTCTCGGAACACGACCGAGCACAATCCGTCCAGGGTACGCTGCAGATGCAGTCTCAACTCGCCTTCCTGTGTCATCACGCACCACCTCCCACCGAAGGTGCCGTAAATGACCGCCATGCCCATTCTACGTTTTCCCGACCGTAGATCACGATCTCTCCCGGCAGGGCGGGGCAGGGCAGAACCCGCGGCCGGCGCCGGAAAATGCTGCGCCCCGCCCCCGGCCGGTTGAGGAACAGGCATTAAAGGCCTTTAAGGCGTGTGTCGAAAGTGCTCGCAGTACGATGGCCGTGGGCGGACCCTCACCAGTCCGCCGTCATCTACCTGGAGAAACGACGTGTTCCAGTGCCTGGGGCATTGGGTAGGTGCGCTCCGCAGGAAACAGCCGCTGTGCCTTGGTGGCGTGCCCGGTTTGTATCAGTGCCGAGGCCTTGCGGATCTGGGGGGTGAGATCGGTGAGACTGACGATCCAGTCGTCGGTGAACGTGCGGATCAGGTGGCGGCCGATGCCGACCTGGATGCTGTAGTGGTTCAGAGCCGCTCCGCGCGGCGAGCGCTCCGGGTCCCACTGGACATGTACGGCTGCCTGGGCCACGGCCGCTGGGTCGGCGGTCGTCAGCACGGCCTGGGACAGGGCATCCTCCCAGCCCTCCCGAGTAATCCGCACCGCGAGAACGCGTTCCTGGCCGGGCTTGCGGGCCCAGTTGCTGCGGTGCATCAGCCACATGAACGACGGCTTGATCCACGTCATTCGGTGGAACGAGAACGGCGCAACGAAGCGGCCCGCCCGCAGTGCCGCGTCAGCAATGGCAGGCGAATACGCCTGATAGACCACGATCGTGCGAGCGTCGTAGTCGGCACGAATCTGATATTGGGGCGTCATGCGTCGCACCCTGCCATCTGGTCCGCCGGCGCGGCGAGCCGATTTTGCCTTACCGCCCCCGGGGCCGGTTCGAATGCGCTGCTCAGAGCCACTCGTTGGTGGAGTCGACCGCGACGTCCCAGTCGAAGTCGCCTTCGGCGTCGGCCTGGGCGAGCAGGGCGGTGAAGACCTTCTCCCAGGTGCCGTCGGCGGCCCATTTCCTCTCACCGCCTGGCGGGCCCGGCGCCGTCGGGACGCCCTGGACATCGGCCGGAAGCAGGCGAGTCGGCGGGTTGGCATCGTGGCAGCAGAGGGATGTGAGGCCCCGCCGACCGGGGATAGGAACGCGGCGGCTGTAACGGCCGCTACCGCAGTGGCTTTACGGAGGACAATCCTGGAGCATCACGGCTCACCACGATCGACGCAGATCGGAACGACAACAGCTGGCCCACTGGCCGTACGCTGAACCCCACTGTGCGGCGCGGCACAGGCCGTCCGCAGGGGTTCCGGATCGGCTACGGCTCCGTGAGCGGCGCAATGCTCAGCGCTCCCTCGGCAACACGGCTTTCGCGCCGATCGCCCCGCTCGCCTCCGAGCCGCCCTGTCCAGCCGGGTGCCCGCACCGTCAGCGCAGCAACATGGGCACCCTCATTGACGCCCGCTCAGGACGCTGCGCAGCAGGTCAACGAGGGGCTGCACCGGGACGGTCGGGTCGAAGGCACGCTGGACGCCGAGCCCGATGCCGAGGCTGAGCAGGGTCAGGGCGGCGGTCTCGGCGGGCAGGGAAGGTGTGCTGCCGAGTTCGTCCGCCTGCGCCCGGATCAGGTCCGCGAGCGCGTCGGTGACGGTGCGCCGGCGCTGGGCGAGTTGCTCGCACACCTGCTTGTCGCGGCGGTTGGCGGTGGCGAACTCGACTTCCAGCGAGGTCCACGAGCTGTCGCCGATGGTCTCCTCAGCCCAGCGGGCGAACCCTGCGATCCGGTCCTCGAAGCGGGGCGCGTCGCCCATCGCGGCGGCCAGCTGTGTCACCTGTTCCGAGGCGACGCGGTCGAGGACGGCCAGGCATAGCTCGTTCTTGGTGGCGAAGTTGGAGTACACCGCCCCCTTCGAGTAGCCCGCCGCCTCAGCGACACGGTCCATTGACGTCGCCGTGAAGCCGTCGCCCAGGAAGAGCGCGTATGCGGTGTCGAGGACGTGTTCGCGGGTGCGGGCCTGGCTCTCGGCCCGGGTCAGTCTTGCCATCCCCGGAGGATACCGCTAGCTTTCGAATTCCCATGGACTTCAAATACCGGGAGAATCTATGGCGGGGCGTCAACGACGCGGACTGGTCGTCGGGTGCGGCGGCACCCTCGGCTTCGCATGGGCGGTTGCGGCGCTGGCCGCGGTTGAGGAGCAGCTCGACTGGGATGCCCGCACGGCAGAGGTCCTAGTGGGGACGTCCGCGGGAGCGGAGGTCGTGTCCGCGCTCGGGTCCGGCCGGTCGGTCTCCGACCTGCTCGCGGCACTGCTGGGCCGGTCCGACGCGGACCCGCTGCTCCTGCGGCACGTCGGCGCGCACCCGGGCGCCCTGCCACCGGTTCCGTGGCCGGGACTGCCGGGCGCCGGGCTGACGGCGGCGGCAGCCCGGGGCCGTGTCCCGCTCGGGTCGGGGCTGCTCGGCTTCCTGCCGCGCGGCCGCGGGGATGCGGGGTGGCTTCGGGGATTCGGCGCCGCGCTGGCGGACGGCCACACGTGGCTAGCCTCGTCATGTACGTGGCTGGTGGCGACCGAGACGCGCTCCGGCAGACGCGTCGCGTTCGGTTCGCCCGACGCCCCGGTCGCCGACATCGGCAGCGCGATGGCCGCGTCGTGGGCGATCCCGGGCTGGTTCCCTCCCGTACGAATCGACCGACGCTCCTACCTCGACGGCGGGGTGTTGTCGCCGACGTCGGCCGACCTCGTTGCCCCGCTCGGCCTGGACGAGGTGGTGATCGTCGCCCCGATGGCGACGTCCGGGGGCGCGCCCGCCACCGGGCTGAGCCGCCTCGAACGCGTCCTCAGACGCTGGATGACCCGCACCCTCGACGCGGAGGAACACCTGCTTCGGGCAGCGGGGACCCGCGTCGTGCGGATCGAGCCCGGCGCCGAGGAACTGGCCGTCATGGGCTTCAACTTCATGGACGTCGCCCGCCGCCCGGCCACCCTCGACGTCTCCCTGCGTACCGCGCCCAACCGTGTCAAGCGAGCCATCGACAGGAGCACCACGACATGAGCGCCCATTTCGAGGTCATCGTCATCGGCGCCGGCATCTCCGGGGTCGGCGCGGGGGTCCGTTTGCGCGAGGCTGGGATCCGGGACTTTCTGATCATCGAGACCGCCGACGACTTCGGCGGCACGTGGCGGGCCAACACCTATCCGGGCTGCCAGTGCGATGTGCCGTCCCGGCTCTACAGCTACTCGTTCGCGCCGAACCCGGACTGGATGAGGGTGTACGCGCATCAGCCGGAGATCCTCGCCTATGTGAAAGGGGTCGCCGACCGGTACCGGCTGCGCGAGCACACCCGGTTCGGCGTGCACATGGCCGACGCACGCTGGAAGCCCGACGCGGCACGGTGGCGGATCCGCACCAATGTCGGCGAGTTCACCGCCCGGTTCCTGATCGCCGGTGCCGGGCCGTGGAACGAGCCACTCATCCCCGATATCCCGGGCCTTGCGGAGTTTCCCGGCGAGGTGTTCCACTCCGCGCGCTGGAACCACGACTACGACCTGCGCGGCAAGCGGGTCGCGGTGCTCGGCACCGGGGCATCGGCCGTGCAGTTCGTCCCGGCCATCGCCCCCCAGGTCGACCGGCTCCACCTGTTCCAGCGCACTGCCCAGTGGGTGCTGCCCAAGCCGGACCATCGCATACCGAAGGCCGAGCGGTGGGCGATGCGGCACGTGCCCGGCGCCCGGGCCGCGGTGGCCTCGGTGGAGTACCGTGCCATGGAGATGCTGGGCCGCGGATTCCGCAGGCCCTCGCTGCTGCGCGGCGTACAGGCCGTGGCACGCGCACACCTGCGCGCCACCGTCCGCGAGCGTCAACTGCGTCGCAAGCTGACCCCCGACTACACCATCGGCTGCAAGCGCATCCTGTTCTCCAACCACTACTACCCGGCCCTGACCCGCCCGAATGTGGACGTGCACGCCTGCGCCGTCCGCACGGTCGACGGCAGCACCGTGCTCGGCGCCGACGGCAGCAACGCCGAAGTGGACGCGATCGTTCTCGGCACGGGCTTTCACATCCTCGACATGCCCCTGTCGAACCTTATCCACGACGGCGCGGGACGTTCCCTCGCCGACCACTGGCAGGGCTCCCCCGAGGCCTACCTCGGCACAGTCACCGCCGGGTTCCCCAACGCGTTTCTACTCCTCGGTCCCGGCCTGGGCACCGGACACAGCTCCGCGTTCACCATCCTCGAAGCCCAGCTCGATCTCGCCCTCGGCGCGATCCGCTCAGCACGCGCCCAGGAGTGGGCATCGATCGAGGTACGCCACGACGTGCAGAGCGCCTATAACACCGAACTGCAGGCCGCGCTCGCAGGCACCGTCTACAACACCGGCGGATGCCGGAGCTACTACCTCGACGCCAACGGCCGCAACAGCTTCAGCTGGCCCTGGTCCACCGGCCGGCTCCGCACGAGGGTGGCACGCTTCGACGCCCGAGACTTCACCGTCATCCGCCCCGCCGACCGGCAGGGACTCAGCGCATGAGATTCCCCGCCATCGACATGCGCGGCGCCACAGACCTCCTGCTGGTCAACGCACATGACCCGCTGCTGCTCTCCCTGGCCCAGCACCGGCAGAGGCGTCGCGCCCCCGAGACATGACTCTCGTCTCAGTTGGCCGTCAAATACGGAGCACTCTCGACGGGCGAACGGCAGTAGAACGACGACGTCGGAGCGCTTGACGAGTCACTCGCGGAGGGCGTCACTCTCGACGAGGAGGGTGGCGGGGCTTTGGCCGACGCGGTTGTCCCAGTCCGCAAGGACCGAAGTCGCGCGATTCATGGTGCCCGGCTGACGCCGGCTTCGCGCCAGAGGTTGTTCTTGGTCAACTTGCCGCCGGTGCGGGTGGGCTGGCCGGTGAACAACCGCTCCGTCGCCTCGCGCAAGGCCTGCTCGGTCCCAGCGGACACCGCCGCAGGCGTCATCGGGTGGTCCTTCGGATCACGCGGTCGACGTCGTGGGGCTGCTCGGTGAGCAGTGCCCGGCGGTTGGGCGGGAGGTTCGCCGCGGAGATATCCGCGCTGTGCCTGGTTGGTCGCTCTCATCTCGGTCGCTGTAGCCCGGATGGCCGCGAAGGTCTCGCGCAGGTGGTCGGCGCCCGGTCCATGGCCGATCGGTTCGCGGTCGGCGGCGGCGAAGAGCTCGGTCACACGCTCGAAGCGGCGCTCGCTGATGGCGGTCCTGAGGTGCTGGGCCCAGGCGGGCGGGGGTTCGGTGGAGGCCTGGGTGGTGGTGTTCGCGAGCGCCCGGGTGGCGACGTGCTTGACGTTCCGCCGCACCATGGCGGTGCTCACATGGGGGTTCCCGGCTCGGAGATCGCCGTCGGAAGTTTCTCCGGTATGACCTTTCCACACACATGGCCGACGAGTGAGGGAGCCCGCTGGCGGCGCTCAACAGCGCATGGTCAATGCAGTCCTGCGCGGATGGTTGCGAGTGCGTTCGAGACGGAAGATCTCGGACAGTGCGCGCGAGACAAGCCGTCGACGTCTGGCCTAGCCCAACGCCCCCTGAAGGGCCCACCGCCTCCTCGCGCAGAAACTCACTACCAGTCAAGTGGCGGCGTTGGCCGCGCTGTTCGTGCCAGCGGCAGAACAAGCCACTCGCAGAGATCACCGAATCGCGCACTCACTGGGGTGAACCCTGAGACCGGGAGCGGCGTAGTGACGAGCGAGAAGAGCGGGCAGAGACCCGAGGTACCCGCACCTGCGTACACCTCTCACCTCTGCCGGCAGCCGGAACCACCCGACTCAGAACAAAGGAAGCCGTGAAGCCACGCACTACCCGTCTCTCACGCTGTCGCGCGGCTGCGCTCAGCGCCGCAATCACCTCTGGCGCATTGGCAGGCGCGATGTTGCCCTCAGCCGCACATGCGGCACCCCAGTACCCCCGATCGCTCGACTACGTCGCGCTCGGTGACTCCTACGCCTCCGCTCCGGGCGTGCTAGAGCAAATCGATCCGGTGTGCGCCCGCTCCAGCAGCAACTACCCACATCTCGTGGGGGCGCAGAACAAGGCACATCTCACGGACGTCACCTGTTCGGGGGCAAGCACAGCGGACCTGGCCGTCGCCCAGGGTGCCGCTGCCGCACAGTACGCCGCCCTCTCCCGGAGGACCGACCTCGTCACCGTAAGCATCGGCGGCAACGACATCGGCTTCTCCGCGGTGCTCAGGCGCTGCGCCGCGCTGACCGCCGGAGCGCCGTCCGCGAGCCCATGCCGCGACCACCTCACTCAGGGCGGCATCGACCAGGTCGAGCAGAGCATCGCGGCCACGGCGCCGAAGATCTCCCAGGTGATCGCCGAGATTCGCAGCCGGGCCCCGCGAGCCAAGGTCTTCATGGTCGGCTACCCATCGCTCTTCCCCGACAGCGGAGTCGGCTGCACAAGCCCCAGCGTCCCCATCGCCGCGGGCGACTTTGCCTACCTGCGAGACAAGACGAAGGCCCTCAACGCCATGATCGCTCGCCGGGCCAAGCTCGCGGGCGCCAAGTACGTCGACACATACACGCCCACCATCGGCCACGACATGTGCCGTCCCGTAGGGGAACGCTGGATCGAAAACCTCGGTGCCGAGGCCCCGGCGGCGCCGGCCCATCCGAACGCACAAGGCGAGCAGGCCATGGCGACAGCCGTGAACCGCGCGCTGTCTCGGTGCGGCGGAGCCCACCGAGCCTGATCGCGCCGGTTCCTGGGTGAGGCGACAGCAGCACGCACCCATCAGCTCCTCCGGCGGCCCCCTCTCCCGGGACCGCCGGAGGTGGTGCCCGCTCAGGTGCCATGCGCCTGCATCACAGCCCCAGGCGCACTCGCACCCGCGCGGGTCATCGAGGTCTGCGTCAGGGTGCGGGGGCCTCTGTCCGGCAGTCGGGGCACAGGCCCCAGAACGTTACCGCGGCTTCCTGTGTGTCGTACTCCTCCGGCAGTTGCGGGTCCATGCACGGAGCCGTACCCACCGTGCACACCACGTCACGGATGGTGCCGCATGCGCGGCACACGAAGTGGTGGTGATTGTCGTGGCGCTCGGTCTCGTAGCGGGCCGGGTGTCCGGGGATCTGCGTGCACCGCACCAGGCCGGCGTCCGTGAGGGCGCGCAGGACGTTGTAGGTGGCCTGCACGGACAGGTGGCCGGTGACCCGCTGGGCGTGCCCGCGCAGGGCATCGGCGTCAAGGTGGCCGGACGATTCCTGGACCGCCCTGAGGATGGCCATGCGCGGGGCGGTCACCCGCAGGCCTGCCATGCGCAGCCGTGCCGCGGCCAGCGCCATGGGCTCCTCGGCGTCGGTCACGGTCGTCATGTCACCCCGTCCTTCCTGTCGTCTTCGCCTCCGTCCCGGCCCGGCGGGTCAGTGTCTGCGGAGAGCTCGAACCACACGCTCTTGCCCGCGGGCCGGTGCTCCCAGCCCCAACGTGCGGCCAGCATGCCCACGAGCGCGAGTCCGCGGCCGTGCTCCGCCTCCAGGCCTGCGTCGGTCGGGCGGGGAGGTGCCGAAGAACCGTCGGAGACCAGGCAGCGCACATCGGACACACGCTCGAGCGTCAGGACCAACGGGCCGACAGCATGGCGAAGCGCATTGGAGACCAGCTCGCTGACCAGCAGCTCGGTGGTCGGGACGAGACCGCCCAGGCCCCATCGGGACAGTACGTCGCGTATGGCCGACCTCGCCTGGGCGCATGCCGTGGGGGACCACGGCAAGGTCCAGGGGCCGGCGACAAACGACTGCACCTTCTCCTCACCCGCGGAAGCGCCGACGGTCGCCGATGGGGCGCAGGGCCGGGGCAGGGCGGGGAAGGCCTGATCGACGACCGTTCCGCCCGGGAGGGGTTCGAGCGGCACTGTGCGGTCCATGAGGCGCGCACCTTCGAGTGGAGGATCGGGGCACTTCCCAAGGTACGCCTTTTCTGGAATGAGTCAATTGTATGGATAAGGTCTTCTTTCCAGACTCAGTCCAGACACCATCGCGCGCGGCCTCGGCTCAACCGGATCCGTTGCCCAGGAGGCAATCAGCTTGGAGCTCTCACGACGGTTCAAGTAGCCTCTCGAAAAGACCCCGGTGAGCTCGCCGCGATGCGGTGATGAACGGTGGGCCGCCACTGCGGTGGAAACCGCACAGAGTTCGCCTGTGCCCACGTCATGCCGCGACGCCCGCGCGCGAGCGCTCGGATGCGGTCACAGTCATAACGGAAAACGATGTTCAAGAGCCCCGTTGTATGCGGGCAGGGTTTCACTGGCAGCCTCCATGGGACTTCACTCGCCGTAGCGTCTACGCTCCCGATCCTGGATCTGCACGGACACGAGCCGAAGGCGCCAGCAGCGGGCCATTGCATGCGGCTGAGATCGGATTTCTCGACGCTGCGGACCCTCACTTCGTGGAGATCTCCCGCAGACTGGGACGGGACGGGCGGCAGGCGCTTGATCACCTCGATGTCCATCTCAGTCTGGACCTTCTCCCGGCGCCGCCCTCAATGAGGGTCGCTCTCCCCACTGGTGAACTCTTGATCAGTCTCGAGCCGGGCTGGACCGCTCCCCAACTGCACGGGGGCTCCGTGTCCTACGGGAACCTTTCGATCGAAGGCACCGCCGAAGGCTCCCGAATCTCGTGGAAGCCGGGGACTCGCATCCTCGTCGAAGACGTACCCACGACCTCGCTGGCCTCTCTGCCCCCGCACTCGTACACGACCCTTCGTTCCAGAACCAGCGACCTCGGCGACAGCATCCGCCGCGAGGCGTTCACGCTTCTCGGCACCAGGTATCGAAGCGACATTCCCCCGGTCCCTGACGATGCCTTTCCTGCCGACCCGCAACGGGAAGCGTCACGTGTGCTCCGTCACGTGCCGACGGAGTACCCCGGGTTGACGGGCGCGGCCGAGGTCTTTGTCGACCATGAGGGCGCCGTGCTCACCATTCGACGCTACGGCTGTAATGGCCGCGGGACTCAGTACGACCTGCCCATGACAGCGGAGCGCGCCGAGTTGGTGGACAGAATGCATCAAGAATTCGCCGGCTCCACAACTGCCTATGCCAGCCTCGGTGCGGGGCCAGAAGCCGCGTCGCAGTTGAGCCTCACCGCATGGTCCCCTCTCGCGTTGAGGAGCTTGCTGCCCCTCATGCGTGTTGTCGATGCGGATGATGCGACCGTCCTGACGCTCACCTGATGTGTGGCGCAGCGAGGGCGGGGAGGTGGCCCCCTCAGCGAACTCGTACGCGGACCTCCGGGACGCAAATCCAGAACGGGCGTGGCGTGCTGCTGAAGCTGCCGCTGTTGCGGCAGCCGGCATTTCGGCCAGCCGGGCATACGAGCTGAGAGACTTGGGCTTCTCCACGGTTCAGTCGGCAATCTCAGAGCATGCCGTTCGCCCGACGGAGGCCGCCAGGACAGCACGTGAGCTGATCCGCGCGTCGGAAACCCCTGTGCCGAAGGAAGTCGGTACCGCACTGGCGGCGGCCCAGCGGAATGAGCCCGAAGTGGCTGACACATGGCAGCACGAGTACCGCCGCAGTTGCGGCCCCGAGGGATGGGGACTGTGGGCGAAGCTGACACGCCACACATTCGCCCTCGGAGATGGACGGACCAGCACACTCTGGGACGTGGCGAATGGTTGGTGGGCCATCGGCGAGGAGGGCGAGGAGGCGCAGACCTGCTGCATCGTCGTGGACGAACACGCGGCGAGGATCCTCTGGCGGTCGACGTGCAGGGAACTGCAGAAGCTCGCCGATCAGCTTCAGCGGGATTCATGCAGCTGACAGACGCGGACTTCCGTGGCGCGCGGTGGCGAACGGCGCGCTGCGGCGGTGCGTGATGTGCCCACCCTGACCGATCTCGGCCATGAGAACGCGGGCGGCTGCTTCCGCCTTCCGACGTTGCCGAGAACACTTCATTGCCAAGTGAGCAATGAGCAACGCATCGTCGACCGGACGGCCATGAAACACCATTGGTCGAATAACTCTGCACTTTCGGGCAGAGCGGTCTTCCGCGCCTTGATTTCTGAGTCGTGATCGCCCCTATTTTGCTGACGGTTTGAGCCCCGCCGGGCTGCGGAACCGGTAGGTGACCTTCGAGCAGCCCACCCTCCCCACCGCACGCCGGGACCAGACCATCGGACTGGGTCGCAGCAGGCCCACGAGTACACGCGCCAGGGGTGCTGAGAACCGATCTGGGCCCGGGCTCGTAGAGCAGACCGGGTTCCCACTACAGGCTGGAGCCCTTGGTCTTCGTGGCGTTGCGGGTGTGGGCGCCACGAGTGCAGCAGCGCGGCGAACGAGAGGTAGCGAGGGTGGCGACGAGTTATCAGGTGCAGCGGGGCACCGTACTTCCGGGCGTTGCGGCGCAGTGGGTGATGTGGACGTTCGTCATCGCGAACACGGTGATCGTCGAGATTCTGTTCTTCACCGGCGGCACCGGCAAGAACGGGACGCTCACTGTCGCCAAGTTCTTCGGCTTGCACGCTGCGCTGCTGATGCTGTTCCAACTGCTGCTGGTGGCACGCCTGCCGTGGCTGGACCGCCGCATCGGCATGGACCGGCTGACGGTGTGGCACCGGTGGGTCGGCTTCACGTTGTTGTGGACTCTTCTCACCCACGCCACGCTGGTCGTGCTCGGGTACGCGCGGCTCGACGGCGTATCGATGCTGAAGACGCTGGTTGCTCTGAGCGGGGTACCGGCTTCCCTGCTGGGCATCCTGGCCGCTGTCATCGTCGTCGTGATTGCCGTGGTCTCCACCCGGAACCTGCGGCGCCGGCTGCGGTACGAGACCTGGCACGGCCTACACCTGCTGCTGTACCTGGCCATAGGGCTGTCGTTCGTCCACCAGCTGCAGGAGCCCGCGAGCTTCAAGGCATCCGGGTTCGGGAGAGTGTATTGGTGGGCCCTGTGGCTGCTCACCTTCGGTGCTTTCGTGATCGGGCGGCTTGTCCTGCCGGTGTGGCGCAACGCCTACCACCGGTTCCAGGTCTCGGCCGTGGTGCCCGAGTCGGACAGCGTGGTGTCGGTATACGTCACGGGCCGCCGCCTCGACCGGCTGCCCGCCAGGGCAGGGCAGTTCTCCATCTGGCGCTTCCCCGGGCACAACCACTGGTGGCTGGCGAACCCGTTCTCCCTGTCGGCTGCCCCCAACGGCCAGTCGCTGCGCCTGACGGCAAGAGCGGCCGGCAAGACGAGTGCGGGCCTGCGGCACCTGCCTGTCGGGACCCGTGTCTTCATGGAAGGCCCGTACGGAGCATTCACCTCATTGCATCGAACGCGGCCGGGCGCACTGCTGATCGCGGGCGGAGTGGGGATCACACCCGTCCGAGCCCTGCTGGAGGAGCACACGGCCGGCGATGTCGTGGTGCTCTATCGAGTGCGCAGCGCAAACGATGCCGTGCTCATCGACGAGGTGCGAGAATTGGTCGCTGCCCGCGGCGGCCGGCTGCACCTGCTCACCGGTCAGACCGGTGCGGGGACACAGCCGTTCGAGCCGCACAACCTCCACGCCCTGGTCTCCGACATCACTGAGCGCGATGTGTATGTATGCGGGCCGCCGGCCATGACCTCGGCTGTGCTTCGCGGGCTGCGGAAACTGAAGGTACCCAATCGGCAGGTACATGCCGAGAAGTTCAGCCTCGCCTGACGCCGCTCCCCCAGGGCAGACTCCAGCAACCGCTTGGTCAGCTGCTGGAGCAGCCCGCCTGCGCCGGTCAGATGCAGGCGCTCGGCCGACACATACGCTGACGCCTCATCGCCAGGGGAACGTGACCCCCGGTCGACTGGCCGGCCTCTTGCACCCACCCGTGGGCCGTCAGATTCTGGCCGGTCAGAGACGACGACGGAGACCTGTGCGCGATCGCGTACTGGGGTGTCGGCGTGACAGCCGAGTACGAGGCCCGTCACCGGCTGCTGGTGCTCAGCGAAGCCACCAGCGCCATCGGCCGCACCCTGGACGTGGAGCACACAGCCCAGGAACTGGCCGAAGCGTTGGTGCCGGATGGAGACGATGACTTGGTGCCCACAGTCCGCGTCTGACCGAGGCGTTACGACGTTCCGCGATCTGGCCGGCGTTCGCCGTCGACGGTTGAGGCATGCAACTCGCGACGATGGTCGACCGGTGGGTTGCGTCCCGGCTGGGGTGCCTCCAGTTGCTGGGCCCGGCCCGGTGATACCTGTCGAGTCCCGCACCGCAGGGCCCCTCTGAGGGTACGCTCGTCCGTCGTCGCCCGGCCCGTGGGGCTCGGGGCACATGGGGGGCGAAGATGTGCTACCGGTACGGAGTGTTTTGTGCGTATGCGTTTCGCCGTGCTGGGGCCGGTCAGAGCATGGCGCGGTAACACGGAGCTCGAGCTCGGGCCGCCCAAGCAACGAGCCCTCCTTGCTCTGCTCCTGACCCGGGCGGGGCATCCGGTCGCCGTACACGACATCGTCGATGCTCTGTGGGGGCAGGACCCACCGGACAGCGCCGTCAATGTGGTACAGCGGCACGTCGGGTCCCTACGCCGCCTGCTCGAACCGGGCGGCCCGGCGAGGGGCGCCTCACGGCGACTGGTGCGCGGCTCGGGCGGTTATCGCCTGGAGGTGGACCCCGACCGCCTCGACCTGCTGCGCTTTCGGGACCTGCGGCAACAGGCGAAGGATGCGGCGCGGCGCGGGGGGACGGCCGAGGCCACGGAGCTGCTGATCGAGGCCCTGGCCCTGTGGCGAGGGCCCACGGCGTCCGGAATCGCCCCCGAGGTCAGGTCCCATCCGGTATTCGCCGCCGTGGACGGCGAGCATCTGTCCGCCCTCAAGGAGGCGGCGGAGCAGGCACTGGAGGCCGGACCCGGTCTCGGCGCGCGGGTGCTGGTCACGCTCAGGCAGGCCGCCGCCCAGCACCCGCTGGACGAGATGCTGCAGGCCCGACTGATCCTGGTCCTCGCGGCCACCGGCCACCAGGCGGAGGCCCTCGACGTCTACCGGAACATACGCGCCCGTCTCGCGGGGGAACTGGGTGTGGAACCGGGCACTGAGTTGCAGGCCGCTCAGCAGCAGGTGCTGTCCCAGACCGTACCCATGGGGAATCCGGCTCCGACCCGTGGAGCGGGACCCGACGCCCCCGACGACTTCCACGGCATCAACGCGGGTCCGGCCAACGCGGCCCAGCCCGACGACACCGCGACCGTACGCCCCGCGCAACTCCCCGCCGACCTTTCGGTCTTCACCGGCCGCGGCAAGGAAATGGAAGGTCTCCGGGCACTGCTGCCAACTGCCCGGGAAGTCGCGTCTTCAGTGGTGATCAGTGCGATCGGGGGCATGGCCGGGGTGGGCAAGACCACCCTGGCCGTGCACTGGGCCCACCAGGTCGCCGAACGTTTCCCCGACGGGCAGCTCTATGTCAATCTCCGCGGATTCCATCCCAGCGACTCGGTCATGAGCGCGGCCGAGGCGATACGGTCCTTTCTCGATGCCCTCGGCTTCCCCTCCCATCGCCTCCCCGCCGGACTCGAGGCGCAGGCCGCGCTGTACCGGAGTCTGCTCGCCGACCGGAGGATGCTGATCCTCCTGGACAACGCGCACGACACCGAACACGTCCGGCCCCTGCTACCCGGAGCCCCCGGCTGTCTGGTGATCGTCACCAGCCGCAACCAGCTCTGCGGACTGGTGGCCTGCGAGGGCGCGCACTTCGTCACGCTGGACCTGCTGAGCGAAGCAGACGCGTTGGCGTTCCTGTGCCGCAGGCTCGGCGCCGACCGTGTCACGCGTGAGCCCGCTGCGGCCGCGGAGATCGTCTCAGCCTGCGGAAACCTGCCCCTGGCGCTGGCCATCGTCAGTGCGCGTGCCGCCGTGAATCCGGCATTTACGCTGGCGTCCGTCGCGGCCGAACTGCTGGAGAGCCGGGGCAGCCTCGATGCCTTCACCGTAGAGGCCCCCGTCGCGGACGCCAGAACTGCCTTTTCCTGGTCGTACAACCTCCTGTCGCCGGAGGCCGCGCGCATCTTCCGGCTACTGGCCCTCCATCCGGGCCCGGACTACTCGCTCGCCGCCGTGGCAAGCCTCGCAGGGCAGCTGCCCGGCCGGATACGCCCGCTGCTGGCGGAGTTGGTGCGTGCCCATTTGATCTTCGAGGCCGTGCCCGGCCGGTTCGGCTGTCACGAACTGCTGCGCACCTACGCCGCGGAGCTCGGCCAGGCCCGGGAGGCGTCGGACGATCCCGGCTCCGCCCGGCGGCGGATGCTCGACCACTATCTGCACAGCGCGCATGCCGCCGAGCGGATCCTCGCGCCGAGCCGGGAACACTTGGAGCCGAAGCCCCACACGGCTGAGGTGACCGTGCCGCGGTTCGCCGATCAGGCGCAAGCGGCGGCCTGGCTGGACGTCAACCGCCCCGTCCTGCTGGCCGCGATCGAGCAGGGCAGCCTGCACGGAGACAGCGAGTACAGCTGGCAGCTCGCCGCGACCCTCGAACGGTATCTGGACCGCAGCGGCCGCTGGCAGGAACAGGCCGTCGCGCAGACGACGGCGGTGACCGCGGCCCGCTGCCTGGGCGACATACGCGGCCAGGCATACGCGCACCGCGCACTGGGCTTCGCCAACGGCCGCCTGGGCAACTGGGAGGAGGCCGGCGACCACCTCACGCGCGCGTTGAAGTTGTTCGGCGAAATCGGTGACCCCGCCGGTCAGGGCCGCGTACACCGCTATTTCGCCTTTCTGGCCAACGGGCGGCTTCGGCACGACGAAGCGCTCGACCACTATCGGCGGGCGAGCGACCTCTACCGCACGGCCGGGCGCCGCAGCGAGGAGGCGAGCGTCTTCAACGAGGTCGGCTGGACGTACATCCTGATGGGGGAATACGCAAAGGCGCTGGGCGAATGCGGTCAGGCCCTCGCGCTGCACCGGGAGATCGGTGACCGCAACGGCGAGGCCGCCGCGTGGGACAGCCTGGGCTACGCCCATCACCATCTGCACGCTCACGACGAGGCGCTCGCCTGCTACGAGCCTGCTCTCGAGCTGTACCGGGCGATCCGCGACCGCTATCTCGAGGCCGACACCCTGGTGCACATCGGCGACTCCCACCATGCGGCAGACCACCACGTGCAGGCCTCGTCCGCATGGCGGCAGGCACTCGCCATCCTCGACGAGATCGGCCATCCGGACGCCGCGGGTGTCCGCGACAGGCTGAAGGACACGGCTGCGTCAGGCATGCGAGGGAATCTCCCGAAGGCCTGAGGACGGCGCCCGCCTGGCGCCGTCCACCCCGTCCGGCCCTGCCGAACTCCTCTACGTCAGTAATCCGTCAGTGCTCCGGACGCGCACGCTGCCCAGCCTCGCCGGGCGTGCTGCTTCACCTGGACCGACCATTGTCGCAACCGGCCCTCGGATGCCGGCAAGAAACTCCCGCTGCACACCCCTGTGTTCGAGCAGGCGAAGGCCCTTCTCGCCTACGCCGAGCAGCTTCTGAGCGACTGTCACATGGCAGGGGGCATCGTCCAGGGTGCTCTGGTCCGTGCCGGCCACACACGAAGTGCCTCTACCGCACGGAAGGCTCGGTACGGGTCCGGCTCCTCACCCGTCGTGTTACGCAGGCTCTCCGGCCCCAAGGCCACTGTCGGACGGATACTGTCTGGCCGGCAGCGCAGGCATGCCGGCCAGACCGCCAGGCCTATCCAGGGGAAGCAATGACGGAACGCGTCGCACGCCACTTATCGTGGTCGTGAGACTCAGGGATCCAAGTCCTCAGGGACGCCCCGGCCAACTACCTCTTACTGATCGTTTCAGAATGAGGTTCGGAGACGTCTCAAGCAGATGATGCTGCATGCGAGTTGGAGCAGGCCGAGGTGGAGGTCGGCGCGTATC
>NZ_JBVKBY010000025.1:0-53057 GCF_055656945.1 Streptomyces sp. NPDC111606 | reverse complement strand
GACGCACTCCAAGACTTGCTGAGGTGCTGGACCGGCACCTGCAGCACCTGCGGCCGCCCCCTCGCCAGAAGCAGAACCTAACGAAGCACTACTAGTCGCGCTTGGGCCAGATCGGTCCCTGGTCGGTCCAGATGACGCCCTTGTTGCGGCACAGGCAGAAGGGGTGGCCGATCGGGTCGGTGTAGACCTGCCAGCCGTAGCCGTCGGGGCCGATGAAGTCCTGCCTCAGCGTCGCGCCGAGGTCGAGGACGCGGCGCTGCTCGGACTCGATCTCGTCCACTTCGAAGTCGAGGTGGAACTGCTTGGGGTGCTCGCTGTCGGGCCACTGCGGAGCGCGGTAGTCGTCCACCCGGATGAATGCCAGCTCGATCTCGCCGAACTGGATGCCGGCCCAGTTCTCGGAGCTGCCTTCCTTGATCGGACGGCCCGTCACCTCGGAGTAGAAAGCCGCCAGCTTCATCGTGTCCGGGCAGTCGACAATGAAATCGGTGAGTCGCAGCATCCCGCGATCTTGTCACAAGCTCACACCCGACTTCTGGACAGGCCCTAAGCAACTCCGCTGAGGTGTGGGAACAGAAAATTCCTGAGGGCTTCGCCCCCAGACCCCGTTCACCAGGGGCGGCCCGGCATCGGATATTCGGTGTTCTGTCGGCCCATGGGGACTCAAGATGGTGCGCATGACTTTGGCCACCCCCATATTGCACACCGCTCGCCTGCGACTGCGCCCCTTCACCGAAGCCGACGCGGACCCCCTGTTCGCGCTGCACAGCAGCGCCCACGTGCTGCGTTATTGGGACTCCCCGCCGTGGACCGAGCGGGCCCGGGCCGATCGCTTCATCGCGATGTGCCGGAAGTTGGAGGATGAAGGGACCGGGGCGCGGGTGGCCATCGACCGTGCTTCTGACGGGGCCTTCGTCGGCTGGTGCGGTCTGACCGGATGGAACCCGGACTACCGCAGCGCGTCGTTGGGCTACGTCCTCGGCGATGCGATGTGGGGCCACGGCTACGCGACGGAGGCCGCGCACGCCCTGCTGCAGTGGGCATTCGACACACTGGACCTGAATCGAGTTCAGGCCGAGACCGATACGCGCAACGTGGCATCTGCCCGGGTCCTGGAGAAGATCGGATTCGTGCGTGAAGGAACGTTGCGGGAAGACTGCGTCGTGAACGGCGAGGTATCCGACTCGTGGGTGTTCGGGCTGATCAGGCGAGAGTGGCGGCCGTCGGCCGTGCCGATTCCAACCCGTGAAGAGCGGCGTTAGTCCGTTTCCGGTAGAGGCCGCGTCCTGGTTGAGTGAGGAAGTCTTGACGGGTGAGGCGTCCAAGGCGGCTGCGGGTGACGTTGATGGCCGGGTCGTCGGTGGGCATGCTGAGGTGTCCGTGTAGATCGCGGACCCGGAGCGCCTGATCGGAGTGGGTGTGTTGAAGGCGTTCAGGATGACCTGGTAGGCGGTGGTCAACTCGGGCGGTTCGGATTCGATCCCTGTCGGGGCGAGTCCCACAGTGGCCTTCCGGTCGTGACGAGTTCCGTCAGACGCGCCTCGGTCTCGGCCTGAGTGGCATTCAAGTGCTGCATCTGGTCGCGCAGTTCGCTGGCACCCGGCGCCGCCGCGGCCTCGTCCTGCCGGGCCTGGAGATCTGCCAGCGTTCGACGACGCCACGCGGTCGCCACACCGCCCTGGAACGTACGCGGCGAAGAACGGGGCAGGCGGTGATCGTCGGCCCGGGCCGACGCCCCGGGCATGCGGGCACGCTCACGCCTATCGACGGACCAGCGGGGGCGCTTCTGTTACCGCAGATGTGCACTAGTTGGCGAGCTTGCGCAGGTAGAAGTGAGCGGCGACTTGCTTGCCGGTGTCCAGGGCGATCGTGTGCAGCCGGTCGCACAGCCGGGTCACCAGGCGCAGGCCGTGCCCTCCGACGTGGCGGGCGTCGTGCGTTCGCAGTTCGGGCGGGCGCGGGGAAGTGTCGCTTACGGTGATGCGCAGCAAGGCGGCGTCGGGTGTGACTTCGAGCGTCAGGCGACCCGGGCCGGGTGCGTGGCGCAACGCATTGGTGAGCAGTTCGCTGACGATGAGTTGGGCGTCCTGGCCAGACTGGTGGTCGGGGTCGTAGCCGGCCCGGGTCAGCAGCGAGCGTACGGCCGCGCGGGCTTCGGCCAGCGATGTGTCCGTGTGCCAGGCGGTGCTGTATCGCAGGGGCGTCGCAGGGTCTCGTTCGTCCGCTGCCCGATTGTCTAGCGGGGTGACCATAGAGCTCTTCCCGTGGGTCGTTCCTTGTCGTTATCGAGGTTGTAGCTATCGCCTAATTACGCGTACCCGCTGTCGCCTTGTTCATGACGCGCCCTCGGTAAACGGGCGCGATGCCGACTAGGTCTTCGGAACCTTCCGACGACGCGGTTGCTTGCTGCATTGAGAAGGGCCTTCCTGGATTGTTTCCGGAAAGCCCCTTCTGCATGGGAAGGGGCGTACGTCAGGGCTTGAAGGCGTCCTTGGCCCTATCTTTGGCCTTATGGGCGTCGCCCGTGCTCTTCTCTGCCTGCCCCTCGGCGGCCATGCGGTCGTTGCCGATGGCGTTTCCCAGGGCCTCCTTAATCTTGCCCTTGGCCTACACTCGTGCCCCGGCCTCCCCTTCATAAACGAGGCGCTACGCGGGAATGAGCGGTGAATGTCGGGGCAGTCGGAGGGGCAGGAGGTCGTTAACTATGGTTCCTCTGCTTCTTGTTCTGCTTCTCGCGGTAATCCTTTTCGGCGCCGGCTTCGCCGTCAAGATCCTCTGGTGGGTGGCCCTTGCCATCCTGGTGGTGTGGCTGCTCGGCTTCGTCATGCGCTCCACCAGCGCCGGCGGTGGCCGCGGCCGCTGGTATCGATGGTGACCTGACTTCGTGCACACCCCTTCGTGGGACCGGCCGTCTTGACGGCCGGTCTCTACGGTTATGCCAGACGAACGCGGGAACGGGGCGCATCAGCCCAGGGCGAATGCCGTCGGCCTCGACCAGCTCTTCCCTCTTCTTCCTGACAGCCACGCCGCACCCAGCCCTGACCACCAGAGCGCAGCGCACTCAAACGAAATGAGAAAGGTGCGGGGTCTCCTGCGAGTCGCAGCAGCGGCTTGCCCGCCTTGTGACCGACGACCCCGTAACCGGCGTTGAGGTAGTAGGCGTTCAGGGCGGCGTTGCCGGCCAGGCAGTCCAGACGCACGAATTCCCGCCCGCCGCGGCAACGCGGCTCTCCGCAGCCCGTAGCAGAAACGGCCCCATCCCCGGCTGGGCGCTGCTGCGGTCCCCCATCAGTCGACGCACAAAGCCCGCCACCGGCGGCTGCGGTCCCCAGGCGTCCCTGTCCTCCCGCCACAGCTCCCATGCCCGTCCATGCGGCCGTCGGCCTGGGCGAGCCAGACCTCGCCACTCGCCATGGTCTGGCGGAAATGATCCTCGTTCAGCTGGCCGGGCTGCCACTGGCCAGTGATGCCCCGGGCGGGCATCCACCGGGCAGCGTCGTCGCGCAGACGAACGAGACTGGCGAGCGGAAAGCCCGCTCCTGCGACGCGCAACGAGACTGATCCTTCGTCAGCAGTGGTAACTGTCAGGTCACTCAGCGAGCAGCACGCCGAAAACCCAGAAGAAGAGCAGCGGCACGCTGGTCACCACTCCCATCATGACGAAACGCCCGCGAGCCCTGCGCCGGCGCGCGACCAGCGCCACCATGAACCCCGCAACCGGCGCTGCCACCGCACTGATCACCGCAGTCAGCGCGAACACGAGGCCGAACTGGTCCCGCACCACCGGAAACCCCAGCCTATGGGCGATCGGGGGAGTCACCAGGATGAAAGGCGCGGTCACCCACCACCATGACAACACTGTGATCACCCGATCCACCGGAGAGCGCGCGTGCTCATCCGGAGGCACATCACTGGAACGTTGGTCCGGAGCGGCAGTGGCAGGTGGCATGCTCAAATCATAGGTAGCCCTGGAATGCGGCAGCGGGCAGCGAGCACGAGATCTGGAACATGCCTCCAGCCGACCGGCTCCGGACGCAGATGGGCTCGAACCCACATCGGCTCGGGGCTCACCTCGTGTGGCCGGTGGTTAATCGGCGGTGGCCTGCCTCTCGCGCCAATGCTGACGAGGAGCCCGGGTTTGGACAGGTGTGTTTCCTGGATCGGGTCCATGCCTGTCAGCACCTGGCTCCAGGCCCTCCCTGGCTGCCGGGCCATCGATGACAGGAGCTGCTGTGTCAGTGCGCTGACGTATCCTTCCGGCTGCTGTACACCGACTGGGAGGATCAAGAGAGTTGACTGGCCTGTCTGCTTTCCCGCTGCCTTTTCATGCTTCCCGTTCCATAGCGTTCGCGACACCGCGAACGCTGCGGGAGCTTCAGATGATGCAGTGCAGCGCCCACATTCGGGCGAAGCCGGGGTGGTTCGACAAGATGAACGACGCCGAGATCGTCGCCAGGTGGACCAAAGAAGCGGTCGCCCAGGGTCTTACCGAAGCCCAGGTTCGTTACGTGCTTGCCGAACTCGCGCATTACGCCGCACTGCGGGACGAACGAACCGGTGTCGAGGTCTCCGCCGTCGACGGGGTGTGGCAGTCGGACACGCTGGTCGACAACGAGCTCAGAACCCGGCTGCGCGAAGCGGTTCGGGTTCTGGAAGAGGTCCCCGAAGCGGAACGTGACTGGCATCCCGGATCTGATGGACAGGTGCTGGATCTGGTTCATCCCTCACTGTTCTGCCTTGTGCGCGCGGTGAGTGGCGCGCCCGAGCGGGCTTGGCAGAACCCGACGGACCGCTATTCGCGGTACGAATTCTCGGAGAAATTCCAGTGGTTGCCCACTGACGTCGACGTCAGTGACGACGGCGATGTCGTCTTCCGTTCGTACGTCAACAACGTCCACCCCGAATCGCATCGTGAACTGGTCTCCGTCCTACCGGACTTGTTCGCGCGCGTGCGCCCGTTGCTGGAGAACGTGCTCACCGACCTGCGCCATCCACGGCTCCTGCGGATCGAGGCCGATCCCTACGGATGGTACGACTCGAAGCCGGAGTACCCGGACAAATCGACCTACAGTGATGATGGTGCCTATTACGAAGCTGTCCATGCTTGGGGAGAGGCGCAGGACGACTGGTGGGAAAACCGCCGCCCGGTCATCCCGGACGCCCCGGCTTTCACCTCGCCCGAGTTGCCCGATGACTCTGCCCGAGTCGACCTGCGCGGCCGCCGCCTTCAGGTAATTGTCAAGCTGGCCACCATTCATCTCACCCCGGACAAGCCCGAGTACCCCGGCGGTTCCTGGCATGTCGAGGGGATGATGAACGAACGGATCGTCTCGACCGGCATCTACTACTGGGACAGCGAGAACATCACCGAAAGCCGGCTGAGTTTCAGGGCGGCTCTCGACGACCCGGCCTATGAACAGAACGACGACAACGGTCTGCGTGAGGTCTACGGCCTGGAGGACGAGGACGAACTGAATCAGACGCTGGGATCGTCATCGACCCCAGCGGGCCGCTGCCTGGCGTTCCCGAACATCCTGCAACACCGCGTCGGCTCGTTCCGCCTCGCGGACCCGACCCGCCCGGGACATCGTAAAATTCTCGCGTTCTTTCTGGTAGACCCGTCGGAAAAGATCGTTTCGACCTCGGATGTGCCACCGCAACAGCCATGGTCGCCCACCTCGACCATGACGCTGGAACAGGCCGAGAGCTACCGCGAACAACTCATGCAGGAACGGAAGTTCTTCGTCGACGAGCACAACGAGCAGCTCTACGAACGAGAGTTCTCCCTCTGCGAGCACTGAGGAGCTTCGCCGCACGCCGCGCTCTCTGACCCGCACCGCCCCCGGTCAGAGATGAGCCGCTGATGTCCGGGGCGGGGAGAGCGCCGGGCGGGGGTCCGTGTACGCGACGGGCTGATGAACAGGGTGGTGTCGGCGGCGCAGCCGGGCGCGTAGCGGTTCAGCGCACCGGTTGATCGCCGCCGACGCGCACGCCGAGTACAGGGGTGGGGTTCTCGGCGAGGCGCAGCCCTCGGCGGTGCCGGACCGCGTCTCGTATGCCATCAAGACCCGGTTCAGCCTCCGAGGCAGTGTGCGAGGTGGAGCAGGTCCGTCAGGTGCAGCACCCGCCCATCGAATCCTGGGAGGGGTATGTGGAGCGGCTGGGTCCAGTGGGCGGGGATCGCATCCAGTCCGTAGTACGCCCCCGCGAGGCCTCCGGTCACCGCGGCGACGGTGTCCGTGTCACCGCCGAGGTCGATTGCCGCACGTACGGCGTCTTCGAAGCTGGTGGTGCTGCGCAAAGCCCAGACGGCGGAGCCGAGACAGGGCCAGACGGCCCCGTTGAACTCCGTGGCCTGATCGGGGTGCCAGTCGGGCGCGAGGACGGTGGTGTAGCGGGCGCGGTGGTCGGGGTGGACGAGGGCCACGACGTCCGGGAGCGCGGTGAGGGGGTCGGTGTCCTCGAAGGTGACGCGGATGAGTTCGTGGAAGATCGCGGTGCCTTCCCATGCCGCGCGGTCCCCGTGGGTGAGGGCAGCGATACGGCGGGCCGCGTCCATGGTGGCTTCCTGGCCGGCGGCCGCGAAGTGGACCGCGGAGGTCGATGCCCGCATCAAGGAGCCATTTCCCGCTGCCCGTTGGTTGACCTGGAAGTGGATCGCGGCGGCGAGGTCCCAGGGCATGCCGTTGGTCAGGACGTCCTCGGTCTGCAGGCCGATGTCTTTCGGTTCTGATGCTGCCCACCGCTGGAAGCGGGTGAAGATGTCCGGCAGATCCAGTCCGCTCTGTTCCAGCAGGGACTCAGCGATCAGGATGGCCATCTGTGTGTCGTCAGTCGCCTCGCCGGGGTCCCAGCCACCGCCTCCACACATCTCGCTACCGGCACCAGGCGTGGGAAACCGTGCGGAGAAAGCTCCCTGGGGGCCGAACTCGAAGGGGCCGCCCAGCGCGTCGCCCACCGCTGAGCCGACGATCGCGCCGGCGGCCCGCTGAATCCGCTGCATCGGCGCAGGTTATCTGTGCCGCGCCGACGGCCGCGCGGCCCTATTCCTTTTCGGTGATGGCGCTGGCCTTTACACCACGTCGCCCCCGGACAGGGCCGCGCTCAGCGCGCTGCGCCGGTGGATGCCCAACTTGCGGTAGCAGTGCGTCAGGTGGGTCTCCACGGTACGGCGGGCCAGATGCAGCAGATCCGCGATCTCCGCGTTGGTGCGTCCTCCTACGGCCAGTTCGGCGATACGGCGCTCGCTGTCGGTGAGCGAAGCAGCACCGGTTCGCGTCGTCGGACGACGCGCGCCGCCCGCCCGCAGCGCCTCCTCCGCCAGAGCCCGTAGCCGTATCGCGCCAAGGCGTTCGGCCAGCCTGGCCGCCTCACGCAGGACGTCGCGGGCGCGGGACGACTCGCCCGACGCGGTCAGCTGACGGCCCAGTGCCAGCAGCGCCGCCACGAGTTCCGGTCCTGCCGGGCCGCCGCGCAGTAGCCGTACCGCCTCCTGGGTGAGGTCCATGCCCCGGCGCCCGCCGGTCGCGGTGCCGAGGACCCGCAGTGCCCGGCCCACCGTGCGGGGCGTGTTCCACACTCGGGCCAGGCGCAGCTCCTCCTCGGCCAGGGCGAGCGCCTCGCGTGGGACACCCAGGGCCAGATGGCACTCGGCGGCGGCCGTGCGCCAGGGGGTGACGACCGGGCTGAACTCCTCCCGTGCCGACTGGCGGCGCCCGCACTCCAGGAAGTCGTGCAGGGCTCCCGCCAGGTCACCGTTCGCGGCGCGCTGTTCCCCGCGCGCGTACAGGAATCGGTTCAGCTCCGAGGACTCCGGCGCCGTCCGCAAGTCGAAGCCGTCGGCGAGGCGTTCGGCCTCGGCGAGGCGGCCCGTCTCCACGAGTGCCGACAGGGCATGGGCATGGGCGTGGGTCGGGCCCGCGGCGGCGGGCGGCGGGTCGGCCAGTAGGTGCGTGTAGTCGGCCCGTGCCGCGACGATGTCCATACGGGCATTGAGCAGCGCCTCGTGCATGGGGTGCAGGATGTCGGGCCGTTGCCCGGTCAGACCGCGCTCCACCAGCCGTTCGGCCTCGTCGAGTTCGTCGGCCCACTGTGCGACCACGGCGGCCGTCCCCAGCAGGTACGGCTCGGACAGCGGGTCGGCCGGTTCCGACAGCAGCCCGCGCAGGCGCAACATCGCTTCCGTCGCCGAGCTCCGACCTGCCGTGACCGCGTATTTCACCAGGAACGCGTGACCGGCCGTGCTGATCGTCTCCGGCGAGTGCTCGGCCACCTCGGCCAGCCGCTTGTACGCCTCCTGCCGCACCAGTTGTTCCTTGTCGGACAGTTGTAAGAACGCCTGCCGCAGGATGCGTATCAGGTCGGGACGGTCGGCGAGCGAGTCGTACAGCGAGCGCAGCACCTCGACCCCCTCGCGAGTCCGGCCACGGCCGGTCAGCGCCGTCCCCAGGGCGACCGCGGCGCGCACCCGTTCCTGCGGTGGCCCGGGCAGCCGCAGCGCCTCGGTGAGCCTGAGGATCGCGGCCGAGGAGCCGGGCACCGCGTACTCCAGTGAGCCCAGATCGGTCAGCAGGCGTTGTCTGTCCTCATCGCAGAGGGGTTCGTCCAGAGCGCGGCGCAGGAAGGCCACCGCGTCCTCGATCTGCCCCTCACGCAACGCCAGTGAAGCGGCGTCCTGAAGCACCGGCAGTGTCCAGGGCGCGCCCACCACGTCGGTGAGCAGCAGTTGACGGGCGACCAGCTCGCTACAGACACCGCGGTGCAGCATCGCCTCGGCGGTCGTCCGGTGCGCGGCACGCCGCCGGTCCGCGGGCACGCCGGTGAGCACCGCGTCCCGCAGCAGCGGATGGGCGTAGCGGGCGCGGCCCATGGCGTCGAGGCACAGGAGTCCGAGGCCGGTCATCGCGGTGATCCAGCCCGCGACGCGGGCTGGGTCGGCGCCGGAGAGTTCGGCGAGGAGCGACGGGATGTGGAGGACGGGGACCCCTCGGCTGAGGGCGGGTCCGTGGTCCCAGCCCTCGTCCAGGATCGCCAGCGTCCGCGCTACCTCCGCGGTACCCGGCCCGGCACAGTCGAGCCACCACTGCACGGCCGCCGGAAACCCGCCCGGATACAACGCCGCCGAGGTGTCCGGCACGACCGGGTGAGTGCCGTCGGAGAGATCGTCCAGCAGGGCCCGCAGCAGCAGCGGGTTGCGCGCGCCTGCCCGTACGCAGTCCTCGATCCAGGAGTCGTCGGCGTCCGGGAAGGCCGAACGCACCTCTGCGGCGGCCGAGTTGTCGGACAGCGGGGTCAGGGTGTGGGTGGTGACCAGGGCAGGGGAGAGGCTGTGGGCGAGGCCCGGTGCGGGCGGGTCGACGTCGTACTGGCTGCGCTCGGTGGCCGCCAGGACGATCGGCACCTGGTCCATGAGCCGTGCGGACTCCACCAGCCAGCGGCGGGACGCCGGGTCAGCCAGGTGCACATCGTCCACGGTGACCAGCACCGGCGACTGCTCCGCGTAAGAGCGCAGCACCCGTCGCAGCTCGGCGCCGATCGCCCGTTCATCGCCGCCCCGGGCAGGAGCGAGGAACTCGGATGCGGGGCACAGGAGTTGACGGACCGTGACGAAGGGGATCCCGGAGTCGCCGGCGGAGCAGCGAGCGCGCAGCACCTGCATGCCGTGGGCGGCGGCTTCCTCGGCGGCGGCCTCCAGGACCGTGGTGCGGCCCGTGCCGGTGGCACCGCGCACGAGAACCAGACGACCGGTTCCCGCATGAGCGCGCTCGGTTGCGGCGGCCAGCAGCTGTGCTGCTTCCCGTAGTGCACATGCCGGTCGGGACATCCCTGCCTCCTCGTGAGGACGTGAGCGTCCTCACTCACGAGGACGGAGTGCGCCGGACATCGGTGGCGTGACCCCCACCGTGAGAAGAACCACCATGATCGCGCACGTGTGCGAGGGAACCGGGATGTCGCTTCCGCCATCACGTTCCCACTGTCGTGGTTCCGGGCCGGACGATCTCGTGGTCCGTGTCGTGGTGGTCCACGATTGCGCTGGTCACGAGGGTCACATGAGGGTGAACAGCCTCCACCCGCCTCTGACCCACAGAAGTGGCGGGGGCCGCGGACAGGAGACAGGATGCTCAGCTCAATCCGGACGCCACAGGCCGGTACCGCAGACGGCGCCGCCGTGCCGTCGGGGCAGGTTCCCGTGGCGGTGCACGCCCGCGTGCTGAAACCGCGTCAGCCGAGGTGCTGGTTACGTCGGTCGTACCACGCGACGGCGTGGACGAAGCTCCCCGAGGACGAACACCGTCTCGCCGTCGCGGTGTTGGTCGAGCGGGAACCGGAAGTGCGACCACCCGCCGTGCCACCGCGGGCGAAACCTGGCGCCAAGCCCATGGCGGAGATCGTCATGTTTGTGTCCTTGCTGCCAAATGGCACGGCGGGCCAGGATGATCAGGTGACTCAACGGCGCGTCGTCTTCCTTGTCTATCCGCGGTTTCAGGTGCTGGACCTGGCGGGACCGCATGAGGTGTTCGGGCAGGCGGAAAAGTGGGTGCCCGAGGGTGAGGGCTATTCCGTAGAGATCGTCGCAGGCCGGGCCGGATCGGTGCCCGCCTGGCACGGGATCGATGTCACGGCCGGCAGCAGCGTCCAGGACTGTGACGGACCACTGGACACGCTGGTGGTCGTCGGTGGACCGGGCGATCGGGAGGTGGTGGATGACGAAGAGCTCGTCGGCTGGCTCAAGGCTGCGGCCGGGCGCGCCCGGCGGGTCGCTTCCGTGTGTACGGGCGCGTTCCTACTTGCACGCGCCGGACTGCTCGACGGACGGCGCGCGGTGACACACTGGGCGGCCTGCGAGCGGCTGGCCCGCGACCACCCGGACGTCACGGTCACCCCGGACCAGATCTTCGTACACGATGGCGCGGTGTGGACCTCCGCCGGAATCACGGCCGGGATGGACCTGGCGCTCGCCATGGTCGAGGAGGACCACGGGCCCGAGGTCTCCCGGGCCGTCGCGCGGATGCTGGTGATGTTCGTCCAACGCCCGGGCGGACAAGCCCAGTTCAGCACCCAGCTCGCGGCGCAGCGGCCCACGCGTGAACCGCTGCGGGACGTTCAGGCATGGGTCACCGACCACATCGCCGACGACCTGACCGTCCGGGTGCTCGCCGAACGGGCCAATATGAGTGAGCGCAACTTCACCCGGGTCTTCCGCGCCGAGACCGGACTCACCCCGGCGGCCTACGTGGAGACCGTCCGCCTCGAGGCTGCCCGCGCTCTCCTGGAGACGACGGACACCACCATCGACGCGATCGCTCGAGCCTGCGGCTTCGGCTTCGCCGAGACCCTGCACCGCCGCTTCAAGCGGACCCTGGGCGTCACACCGGGCCAGTATCGCCACCACTTTTCCAGAGCCGGGTGAAGGAGCGGCCGGCCTGGCCCTCGCGGTGAGAAGCCCGAGTGTCACCGGCATGTCTCCTTCGGCGCCTGCGGGCACCGCGGGTTGTGGAGCGACGTCAGCCCTCCGCCGACCGGACGCCGACCCGGCCGGTGGGGCTGCACTCCAACGCCCGGACCTGGCACGGACAGCGCATGCAGCGCACGTGCCGGTCACCGAGGCGGTACACCCACGCCCCTTCGGTCTCACGCAGCCGCGCACACCGCACCCTCCTTCCCGCCGAGCTAGTGAAGGTGCTCGGCGACGGGGCAACCACTACGGATGAGCAGCCAGGTCGGCATGAGTTCCGTCCAACTTTGCAAGCCGGCCCACATCGCCTGGCTCATACGACAGAAGCAGGTCATGCATGGCAGTCTCGTTAGGCCACGACGGCAGCGGCGTAGCGGCAGCTCCTTTTCGGGTGCTCGGGCCACTTGAGGTGAGCGGCGAGCTGGGGGCCGTATCCGTGGCCCCGGGGCGTCAAGAGATCGTCCTCGGGGCGCTGGTGCTCGACCTGAACCGGGTGGTGGAGACGACCCGTCTGGTGGATGTCATCTGGGCTCACGATCCACCGAAGACCGCACGCGCCCAAGTGCAGATCTGCATCTCCCGGCTCCGAAAGGCACTTTCGGCCGGGGGAGTCGACGCCACCATCGAGACCCGCGCACGCGGGTACGTCCTGAGGGCACCGGAGGATTCCACCGACGTCGGCAATTTCCGTCGCCTGGTGGCCGAGGCGAATGCCCTGGCCCGTGATGGTCTGAAGATGCCTGCGGTGGAGGCGCTTCGCTCGGCGATAGGCCTGTGGCGGGGTCGGTGTTTGGCCGGACTACCCAGCGAAGTCCTGGCCGGTACGGCGGCGCAGTGGGACGAGAGCCGCCTGGAGGCGGTGGAGACCTGCATGCGGCTGTTGCTTGAGCTGGGCCGTCACGAGCACCTGGTTTGCGAGCTGATGCAGCTGGTCGCCGAGCATCCTCTGCGTGAGCGGCTGCGGGGGCACCTCATGGTGGCGTTGTACCGTTCGGGTCGACAGGCGGAGGCGCTGGATGCCTACCACCAGGGCCGCCTGATGCTCACCGAAGAACTGGGCCTGGACCCAGGAAGGGAACTGCGCGACCTGGCGCAGGCAATCCTGACCGACGACGCCGAGCTGGCACTGGCCGAGCAGGCTGAACCGGCCGAGGCGGCCGAACCACGGTCTTTCGTGGAGACGTCGCTCCCTGAGGCGGTGCATGAGCGTATTGCCGATCCCGACCCGGTCGTCACCCCAAGGCAACTTCCCGCCGACATCAGCGACCTCGTAGCCGACGACACCACCGTTTCAGCGGTCTGCGACGTCGTCACCGGGGGACAGGAACTGGGGCAACTGAACGTGGTCCTGGTGCTGGGCAGACCTGGAGTCGGCAAAAGCACGTTGGCCAGGCACGTGGCGCACCGACTCGCAGCCGAGTACTTCCCGGACGGACAGCTCTACTGCGACCTTCGAGGGCCGGGCGGCCAACCGGTGGGCCCCGCCGAGGCGTTGGGGCGGTTCCTCCGGGCGCTGGGCGTACCGGGCCATGCCATACCCGATGCGCTTGATGAGCGCGCGGAGATGTACCGCAGTCTGCTGGCCCATCGCCGGATCCTGGTGTTGCTGGACGACGCGGTGAGCGAGTCGCAGGTGATGCCGCTGCTGCCCGGTACCGGCAGCAGCGGCGTGCTGGTCACCAGCCGCGGCCAGCTCACGGCGTTGCCGGGCACATGCCGGTTCGACTTGGAGCCGCTGAGCCCGGAACTGGCCGTCCAGCTCCTGGGGCGGATCATTGGAGAGGGCCGTGTGGAGAGCGAGTGGGAGGCAGCGCGGGCCCTTGTTCACTTGGTGGGCGGGCTGCCCCTCGCACTGCGCATCATCGGCGCGCGCCTGGCCGCGCGCCCGCACTGGTCACTGACCTCCATGTGGCAGCGGCTTGAGAACGAGCAGCGCTGGTTGGACGAACTGACACACGGCGAGCTGTCGATACGGGCAAGTCTTTCGCTCAGCTACGACGGCCTGGCGGCGGCCGACCGTCGCCTGTTGTGCCTGCTCAGCCTGGTCGAAGGGACGGAGATTCCGAGCTGGCTGGGTGCCGCCCTCATCGACGACCGCACGCAGCACGCCACTGACCTGCTGGAACCGCTCATCGACATGCGGCTCCTCGACATCACCGCCACGGACCAGGGCGGGGGGTTCCGATGCGGCCTGTCGCAGATCGTGCGGATGTTCGCGCATGAACGACTGCCCGCGGAGATTTGGGAGGCGGAACGCGTCGGGGCGGTGCAGCGTGTGATCGGTGGCTGGATGGCACTTGCGGAGAGGGCGCACAAAGAGATCTATGGCGGTACGTACACCATCGTGGCGGGCCGGGGCGAGCGGTGGCATCCGCCGGAGGACCACGTCAAGCGGTGCCTGAGCGACCCGCTCGGGTGGCTGGAGAGCGAGCAGACCAACCTGTTGAACGCGGTCGAGTTGGCGGCCCGTTCCGGGCTGGACGAGCTGTGCTGGGAGCTGGCCACGACTCTGGTGACGCTCTTCGAGGCCCGCGGTTGTACCGAGCTGTGGGAGCGCACACATCAGGTGGCGCTGACCGCCGTACAGGAAGCCGGCAACGAACGGGGCCATGCGGCGGTACTCGGCTCGTTGGGGACCCTGCACCTGTACCGGGGCGAGTATGAGGCGGCAGCCCCTTACCTCAGCGCTGCTCTGGAGATATTCGAGCGGCTCGGTGAGGTGCGTGGTCAGGCGCTGTGTCTGCGTGACCTGGCGCGCATCGAGCGGCACTATGGTGACGACGATCGGGCACTGGTCTTCTACAAGTGCGCCGAGCTCAACTTCGTGGGGGCGCAGGACGTCATTGGCCGGGCGTACGTGCTTGGCGAGATGGCGCATATCACGATGAGGCGAGCGGACTTCACGCGAACCCGTTCGTATCTCGATGAGGCTCTCGGGATCTGCCGGGCAGCCGGCTTCGACCGGGGCCAAGCCCTCGCATTGCGACGGCTTGGCCAGATGCTGATGCACCAGGAGCAGTACGAGGCGGCGGAACGGACCCTGCTTGAGGTCCTCGCCATGGTCGGAGCGAGCGGTGATCTTGTCGGAGAGGGGTATGTGCTTCACGACCTCGGACGGGTCAATGCCCACCTGCGTCGCGTGGATCAGGCGGTCCAGTACTACTCGCGGTCGGCCAGGATTCGGGAGCGGCTCTTGGACCACAGCGGGGCCGCTGCGGTTCGGGCCGACATCGTTGTCGCGCTTGGTAGTGCGACAGGACCATTGCGTGAGCGACATCTGTCCGGGTTCGTCAGGTGAGGCCGAGGGCCTGTAGGCGCCGGTGGCAGTGGTGGACGGCGGCCACGATGTTGGTCGGCCGTCCTGGCACAAGACGATGATGGCGAGGTTGCGCGGAAGGTGCGGTTGGTCGCGTACGTGGTGCAGGAGGTTCTCGATGCCTCGGTGGCCTCTGGTCCAGGTGGCGAGCTCGGCGCCGGTGGCATCGAAGACCGTCACGCTGGTGATCAGGTAGCGCGCTCGACGGTCAGTTGCCCGGTGCTCATCTCGCGCCGCCACCGCACGACTTGGACCATCGCGGCCGGCGACCGGACTGGTCCAGTACTTGTCGCGGGGCATTCGTGATCCGCAGGAGGATCGCGATGAGTGAGCGGGCCCCGGTCAGTAGCGCCGCGATGGCCGCGCACAACGACGCGCCGGGTTCCCTCTGCTCGCACCGGACGTGACGTCACGTCACGCATGAACCGGCGAACCGGACCGACCTCGACCACGCAATGGCCCTGGGTAGGGGCGATGATGTCGGTCGGCTGACCCCAGGGTGCATGCCTGTCTGTCACGTCCACGGCGTGTTGCCGGATGTTTCGGCGGCCGGCGTCATGGCGACCGGGCCCTGCCTCACGCCGTGCTGGTGTCCAAGAGCGCCCAGGTCCAGCACGACGGCGCTCTCCGCGGCAGCCAACTGCTTCTTGATGGTCATCTCAGTGTTCCCTCTCTCCATAACCTGCGTAAGGGCGTTGCTGAAGCCAGCGTGAGCCAGGTGCTTATTGCGGCCACATGCTCACGCTATCGCCGCCCTATCTCGGCCTCGTCCCACCGTGGATGCGCGGTGATGCCGGGCCGATAGGGCGACACCGGAGATTGGGTTCTGCCGACCTCGGCGCCCCTTCGGGGGATAACCCTCAAGGAGTGGTCCGAATGACCGAAGCGACCCGGGACGCAGTCACGCCCGCCGCGTTCGGCGTCCCGGAAACCAAAGCGCAGCGAACCAAAAAGGAACCCGCCACAGCAGCGGTAGACCACGTCAGGGCTTTCCTACGGAAGGGGAAGGAACCGGCGCGTGCGCTCCAGGGCCTCCCTTTGACCCTGGCTCAGGGGAAGGTGCACGGTCGATGACGATGGACGCGGAGTTCTACTCCCGGGTGGCCGAGCGGTTCGGCGGGTACTTCAGCGATGCGCGGAGCACCGACGTATTCGCCGACGGCCGCCCGGACGCCGTCTTCGATGAACTGGTGAATGCGCTGGGAACGTCGGACGCCCGACTGCTGGATGTCGGCTGCGCCGACGGGCGTAGTCTGCTGCGCATCTCTCGTGCGTACGGCGCCGTAACCGGTATAGATCTGTCGCCGTCGATGCTGGAATGCGCCGCGCGCTATCTGGCGGAGTCAGGTCTGTCGCATGTCACGTTCGAGCTGTGCGATGCCGCCCACACCGGCCTGCCTGATGGGTACGCCGATGTGGTCACTTCCCGTCGAGGCCCGCTGATAGCCCGTGAGTTCGAGCGGGTGCTGCGCCCAGGTGGGGTCGTGGTGTACATGGGGATCGGCGAGCAGGATGCGCGCGAGCTGAAGGAAACGTTCGGCCGCGGCCAGAACTTCGAAAGCTGGAACGCCAAGCCCTTGTCGGAGGAGATTGCTCAAGAACTCTCCGACGCAGGCTTCGTTGTGACGCGAAACCAAGCGTTCCGGTTCGAGGAGTTCTACCACTCGGCGAGCGATCTGGATACGTTTTTGCATCAAGTGCCGATCGTCGAGAACTACGATTCTGAGGCGGACAAGGAGGCATTCGATGGATATGTCACCGCGGTGACCGCCAGTCAGGGCATCCGGCTGAGTCGGCATTGGTTCGTACTGCAGGCGCAGAAGCCGGCTCGCGTCGATTCGTCCCACTCATAGGAACGGTGCACCATGGCGCAGGAGCTCGTAGTCAACGAAATCTTCGGTCCTACCGTCCAGGGCGAAGGTCAGTCCCTGGGACGCAGGTGCGCGTTCCTGCGACTCGGCGGGTGCAACCTGTCGTGCTCGTGGTGCGATACGCCATATACGTGGGACTGGACCGGAGCCGGGGACAGCGGCGTCGCGCACGATCCGCGCAAGGAGCTGCACCGCCGCCCCGTCGAAGATGTCGTCGCTGAGTTGCTCGAATTCAACACCGGTCTGATCGTGATCTCCGGTGGTGAGCCCCTGGGGCAACAGGAGCGACTGATTCCGCTGGTGAAAGCGCTGACGGAACGCGGTAGAGAGATTGAGATCGAGACGAACGGGACGCACGCTGCGCACCCCGAACTCATTGCCGCCGGCGTCAGGTTCAATGTCTCGCCGAAGCTTTCGCACTCTGGTGACACCTTGCAGCGCAGGATCGTCCCTGATGCACTGACAAGCCTCTCGGCAGTGCCTGGAAGCACGTTCAAGTTCGTCTGCCAGAACATTCGCGATCTCGACGAGGTGGCGGAAATAGTTGCCGCCTTCAACCTGGCCTCTGTGTGGATCATGCCGATCGGGCGTTCCGCCGACGATGTCACAAAACACATGACCGAGTTGGCTGATGCAGTGGTGGAGCGCGGCTGGAATCTCACAACCAGACTGCACACCCTGCTATGGGGCGACAAGCGTGCCGTTTGAGTAACGGCAAATGCAAGAAGAGGGGATGCACATCGATGGCATTTCGCATCACGAAGAAGTTTGAATTCTCGGCCAGTCATCAGCTCTCTGGCCTGGCTCCTGAACACCAGTGTGCCCGAATGCACGGGCACAACTATGTGATCGAGCTGGAGCTTGAAGCGGATGACAAGGCTCTGTTGCCCGTAGGCTTCGTTCGAGACTACGGAGATTTGTCCGCATTCAAGGTCTGGCTCGACAAACACCTTGATCATCGGCACCTGAACGATGTGATGGACGAAAATCCGACGGCTGAGAATATGGCGGTCTGGGTTTACAGGACTTGGTCGATGGAGTTCTCCGAGTTGACCTGCGTGCGCGTCTCGGAAACTCCCAAAACGTGGGCCGAGTACCGGCCGTGAGGCCCGAAACATCAGAGCCCGGACGAAAGGTGGCCGCATGTCGGTGACGAAAATAGACCTTGATGGTGACCCCTCGGCGTCGAGGACGACTGAGGACCCGCTGGTCGAGCTCGCCCGCCAACTCCTGAAGGAGATCGGCGAGGACCCGAATCGCGACGGACTGCGCGACACACCTGCGCGGTTCGCCCGCTGGTGGCGCGAGTTCATCAACTACGACCCGGGCTCACTGGGAACGCTTTTCGAGTCCGTCGGCACGAGCCAGATGGTGGTCGTCTCGGACATTCGAGTCTGGTCGCTCTGTGAACATCACCTTCTGCCGTTCAACTGCTCTGTGACCATCGCGTACCGCCCGACGGGGCAGCTGCTCGGCCTGTCGAAGTTCGCCAGGGTCGCCCATCAGTACGCGCACAAGCTGCAGGTCCAGGAGCGCCTCGTGGACCAGATCGCGCTCGAGATCAGCACCCTCAGCGGCACCCCGGACGTGGCGGTCATAGCGAAGGGCGAGCACCTTTGCATGTCGATGCGCGGCATCAAGGCTCCTGCGCAGATGACATCGACCGCATACCGCGGGGAGTTCGGCACGGATGCAGGGCTTCGGGGCGAGCTGTTCGACCTGCTCCGGGCGTGACGAGCCATCCGCCTCCGAAAGCCAAAGCAGTGAGCGATCCAGGCGGTGCGGCGACGGGATCGCACAGCTCGTGAGCGCTGCAGGGCTGTCGCGAACTCCTGGCCCTGCCGGGTGCCGGCGGGGCCGTCGCGGTCCCACTGCTGGGACCGGTCGATCGCGGCCGACGAGGTCAACTCACCTGCGATCCGGCCCGCTCGACATGAAAGGACAACGATGGACGTAAATGATTCTTCGACGCCTGCGGAAGCGGTCCGGCTGCTTCCCGTGCTGGACGCCGACCGGCTGGTGGCCGACCTCATGACCGCGCGTGACCACCTGTGGAATGAGCAGAGCTCGTACACCAACGGGCGAGTGTCCCGGTGGGCCGGACAGGACTGGCGCTGCCTCTCGGTGCGCAGCCCCGGTGGTGACAAGACACGCACCGACCCCGGGGGCCCAGGCGGGGCGGAGTTCGCCGACACCGAGTGGCTCGACCACATGCCGTACGTGCGGGAGGTCCTGCGCTCGATTCCCGGGCCCCTCTACGCAGCCCGATTCATGGACCTTGGACCCGGCGTCGTCGGATACCCCCATTCCGATCCCAAGTTCGCCCCGGACTGGGGTATGGCCCGGCTGCACATTCCGGTCATCACCCACGAGGAAGCGTCGCTGGACCTTGATGGTGGGATCTATCGCTGGCAGCCCGGCGAGTTCTGGTTCGGCGACTTCAGCCGCAAGCACCAGATCCAGAACCTCGGTCCCGAGCATCGGGTCCACCTCGTCGTGGATGTGCTCGTCACACCGGAGCTCGCACAACTGTTCCCGGACGGCTGGGCGGACTACTTCAACGGCTCGGATGTGCTCTACAACCGCCCGACGGTGGCCACCACCGACCAAGAACGGGAAGCTGCGCGGTGCACGTTCGACGCGCCGGCGCACCTGCTGGAGATAGAGGTGCTCGGTTCGCTCACCGGCCCGCAGCCGCAGGCCACCTTCAGCATCGTGGACACCGGCACGGGCCTTGCCATTCGATCTCCCGAGGACCACCTCTTCCCGTTGGTGGCACTCGGCGGACACGAGTATCGCCTGGTCGGGTGGAGCGAGGAGCGAACCGTCACCACGAGGCTGGACGGTCCGCGGCCTGAAGTCGAACTGACCTACCGCAAGGGCCACCGATCGACCCGGCTGGTCGTCCCGGCCACGCCGGCGCCGTGACGGACGCCCGCACGTCCGCCGGGAGGCGTCGTATGCCGAAAACTGTCGCAATCGTGTCCGGGGGTCTGGACTCGGTCACCATGGCCTACCACCTCCAGGCGCAAGGACACACACTCCACCTGCTGTCCGTGAACTACGGCCAGCGTCATCTCGTCGAGCACGAGTTCGCCGAGAAGGCGGCCCGATCGCTCGGGGTGCCGCACGACGTCGTCGATCTCAGCCCCGTCGGCAAGCTCCTCAGTGGCTCGTCGCTCACCGACCCGACCGTCGACGTGCCGGATCACCAGAGTGAGTCGTCCGGCGGGAGCCCGAACGTCGTACCCAACCGCAATGCCCTTCTGCTGTCCGTCGCCTTCGCGGTCGCCGTCGCCGAGAAGGCGCAAGCGGTGGCCGTCGGCGTGGTCGACGACCTGCAGGCCGCGCCCGACAGCAATGCCGCGTTCATCGATTCCTTCCTCGCCATGGAGCGGATCGCGACCCGTGGATACGCGCACCCCGACCTGACCCTGACAGCGCCGCTGGTGAGGCTGCGCAAGAGCGACGTGGTGTCGCTCGGTGAGGAACTCGGCGTCCCCTGGACCGAGACCTGGAGCTGCTTCCGTGGCGACGCGCTGCAGTGCGGCCGGTGCGCCGCCTGCAGGGAGCGGCAGGAAGCGTTCCGGGACGCCGGCGTGACCGACCCGACGAACTACCAGACCAGCGATTCGAAGGAGCTGCGATGACCGACACCTTTCCCGTGCTCGACCTGCGTGACGCCGCCGGCTCGGAAGAAACCCGGGCAGCGTTCCTGAACCGGTTGCGCAAGGCCATCCACGAAATCGGCTTCTTCCAGCTCGTCGGCCACGGCATCGAGGACGCCGACGACATGCTCGAGCTGGCCCGTCGGTTCTTCGCCCTGCCCGAGGCCGATCGGCTCGCGCTGAACATCCTCGACTCGCCGCTGTTCCGCGGCTATTCCGAACTCGGCCGCGAACACACCAAGGGCATCCCCGACCAGCGCCAGCAGCTGGACATCGGCCCGGAACAGCCCGCGAGGACGTCCGCGCCCGACGATCCCGCCTACCGGTGTCTGATCGGCCCGAACGAGTGGCCCGGGGCGATGCCCGAGCTGCGCCCGGCCATCGAGTCATGGATCGCCCGGCTGACCGATCTGTCCCATCGACTGCTACGGCTGATGCTCGAGTCGCTCGACGCCCCCGCCGGGTTCCTGGACGACGTGGTCGATCCGGATCCGCAGATCCACCTCAAGCTCCTGCACTACCCCGGTCCGGCGCACGCGAGCGAGGACACCGGCGAGGGCCAGGGGACCGGCATACACAACGACCTCGGGCTGCTCACCCTGCTCGTCCAGGACGGCAACGGCGGCCTCCAGGTCGCGGTCGAGGACGGCAAGTTCGCCGACGTGCCGGTGATCCCGGGGGCGTTCGTGGTCAACCTGGGAGAGCTGCTGGAGGTGGCGACGAGGGGCTACGTGCGTGCCACCCTCCATCGGGTGGTCCGGCCCGCCCCGGGCGTCAACCGTTACTCCATTCCCTTCTTCTACAACCCTCGGCTGGACGCCACGATGCAGCCATTGCCCAGCCCGTATGTCGAGGGCGCCGGGGGAGTCATCGACGTCGCCGACAACCCGTTGTTCGCCCTCTACGGCGACAACGTCATGAAGGGGCTGATCCGCTCCTTCCCCGACATCGTTGCCCGGCACCACCCGAACCTGGCCGCGGTAGCCGGGTCCAGGAGTTCCTGACACCGGGCGGCCGCGCACATGCTCACCGCCCGGCTCGAACGGTCGGGCCCGGCGGTGGCATCGCGGCCCGTCCGACGGGGACCGAACGAACATGAGACAGGGCGAATTTCATGAGAATCAACCTTCTCGGGCCGCTCCAGGCCTACGGGGACGATCACCGCGTCGAGATGGCGCCTGCCGCCCAGAAAGTACGGCAGACGCTGGCCATGCTCGTGCTGAACGCGGGCCGGGTGGTGCCCTTCGAGCAACTCATGGACGAGCTGTGGAACGACAACCCGCCGGCCAGCGCGCACACCGCGCTGCAGACGTATGTGTACCAGCTCAGGAAGCGGTTCTCCCTCGGCAACCCGAGAAGCGGCGGCGCGGTACGGGCGGCCGGGCCGCTGCTCGGCACGGTCGACGGCGGCTACCAACTGTCGCTGCCCGCCGACCACGTGGACGTCTTCCGGTGCGAGCCGTTGCTCGCCCGTGCCCGGGCGGAGTTCCATGACGAGGACTTCGCCCGGGCCCGTGACACGGCCGCCGCGGCACTGCACCTGTGGCGGGACGATGCCCTGGTGGACGTACGCAAGGGGCCCACGCTGAACGCCGAGGCGGTCCGCCTGAAGGAGTTGCGTACCAGCGCACACCACCTACGGATCGAATCCGACCTGCACCTCGGCCGGCACCACGAGGTGCTCGGCGAACTCGCCTCGATGGCCGGGCGGGAACCGACGGACGAGCGGGCCCAGGGCAATCTGATGACGGCCCTCTACCGCATGGACCGGCGGGCGGAAGCGCTCCAGGTCTACCGGCGGACACGCGAGCGGATCGCCACCGAGCTCGGTCTCGACCCATCGCCCCAACTCCAGGCCCTGCACACGGCTGTGCTCACGTCGGACGAGGCGCTGCTACGTCCTGGCGGGCGCCTCACGGCCGTGACCGCCGCCACCCGGGCGCCCTGCCATCTGCCCGCCCCGCGCGAGCGGCTGACCGGACGTGCCGGCCAGTTGGCGCGCCTCACGGCGGTGCTGGCCGGCCGGGCGCGGGAGGACCGGCCGCTCGTGATCGTGGGGGGCGCCCCCGGCACGGGGAAGAGCGAGCTGTGCCTGCACGCCGCGCATCAGGTGAGCGGTCACTACCCGGACGGACGGCTCTACGCACGTCTCCGTGACGGCGCCGGCCGGCAGGTGCGGCCCGCCGAGATCCTTCGCTCGTTCCTGCGTGGACTCGGCGCGACGGAGGAGCAGTTGCGACTGGGCACGACCGACCTGAGCCTGCTGTTCCGTACCTGGACCGCCGACCTGCGCGTCCTGGTGGTGCTCGACGACGTGTGCGACGTACGTGACTTGACGCCGCTTTTGCCGTCCGGCGCCGGCTGCGGCGTGGTGATCGGCAGCCGACGGCGGCTGTTCGTGTCCACGTCGGCTGTCCACGTCGAACTTGCCGGACTGCCCTTCGACGACTGTCTGCACCTGCTGGCATCCTCCCTGCCGGGACACCCGATCGCCACGGACCGGGAGGGGCTGCGACGGCTGGCCGGGATGTGCCGGGGGCTGCCAGGCGCGCTCTTCGCGGTCGCTTCGCAGTTGCGCCGCCGCCCGCACTGGACGGCCGGGCAGGCCACTGCCTGGGTCCTCGGGTCCGGGGGCGCCGACAGCGACCCGCTGGGCGTCCGGGCCGGATTCGACCGGACGCTCGCGACGCTGCCCGCCGAGTCGCGGTCCCTGGCGTACGCGCTGGTGTCTCCCGGCGTCCCCGATCGGCTCACGCCGGCGCTTGCCGCCGCGGCCCTGGGGATCGGTGACCAGCGAGCCGAGGACCTGCTGGAGGAGTTGGCGGAGAGCTACCTGCTGCGCGCCCGGCACCCGTGTGTGAACGGCCGGTTCTCCTACGAATGGGAGCCAGGCGTACGTCCGTTCGCGGTGCGGCCGAGCAGCGCGCCGGTGATGTGCTCCGCCTGACGGTCACACGCCAAGAAGTGACCGTGCCCGTACCAGGTCAGTCCAGTAGCCACTCGGCCGTGTTGATGCCACCCACCACGTACTTGTTGTGCTTGGCCAGGAAATCCGCCGATCGGGTCCGGTTGTACTCGCGCACAGCACTGTCCCGCGCCTCCAAAGGCCGGTCCACACCGACGAACACGCTGTAGAGCGGGGTGGGCTGGCCCCCTCGGCGCATCTTGGCCTCATAGGTGTTAATGCCCAGGTGGATGCTGGAGACCTTGCGGCCCACACCGGCAGCAATCTGGTGGTAGAACATCAAGTTGTAGTAGTCGTCGGCGTTGGGCACCGAGTAGTCGAACCCGGCAGCGCGGGCGTACAGCATGTCGCCCTGCCGGTAGCGCAGCACGAAACCGACAGTCTTTCCGTTCTCCCTGCAGAGCAGCACAGAGCTTTCATCGCCGAGGAAACGGCTCTGCCGATCGAAGATGGATACCGCGCGCTCCTCGTCGTATGCGGTGTGCCCGTACTTCTGCATGAGCGCGCTGTTCAGCGGCGCGATCTCCTTGACCACCTCTGGCAGCGGCAGCTCGGTCACCTCTCGCCCGCTCTCCCGGAATCTGCGCAGCTCGCGGCGAACGCGCTGCCCCCGGCCGGCGGGCAGCCAGTCGACGTACTCGTCGAAGTCCGCCCACAGGCCGATCGGCATCCTGGTCTCAACGTTGTGCAGGAGCATTACTGCTCCGTCCGAGGAGTGAGCCCTCGCCAACTCGCGTGCGGCCTCCAGCGGTAGGTAGCAGTAGGCCAGCACGCTCGAGTCCGCTTGCTCGGCCAACCGCAACGCTTCCGCGGTGAGTTGGCTGAGAGCCAACTCCCGCTGCTCGGCTGAGGCATTGATGTGCCCGGGCACCTGTCCGCGAAACTCGGACCAGCCCGCCGCGATGGATATCGGCCTCGTGTTCAGATGTGCTGCTCGCTCGTCACTCATCACCTCGCGCAGCAGGTCCCCAGGGGTGTAGAGATCGTGCGGTGCGGTGGTGAAGCCGTACACCTCGAGACCCGCAACCGGGGTGCCGTCGCTGGCGCGTGCCAGCAGGTAGCGGGCGTGCGCTTCGGGTGGTAGTGCCTCCTCGCGCACTCCCACGAATCCGCTGGTGGAATAGATGTTGGAACCGACCGTGAGCGTGTCCCAGTCAACGGCAGGCAACTCCGCGAAGGAGTCGTAGGCCGAGACAGACATAGGTATCTCCTGTGGCGAGGGGGATGGGGCGGGCGGCGAGTGCTGGGATGGACCTGTGGGCGCCGGCGCCAGTCAGTGACTTCAGGTTGCTGCCACCGGTGTGTACGAGTGCGAGCGTGGAACCCCGGATGGAGGGTTCGGGCAAGCCAACGCCCACAGTCGGCCTCGGCCTGAGGCGTCACTGAATGGGACGATAGGAGCTGCGCCTCAAGCGCGGTTCAAGTCGGCTTACAGCGAGAACCCATGCCGGTTCGGCTACCGGTCCGTGCACAGACCGGCCGGCAGTTGGGCTCAGCAGTACGGTTCCCAGAGCTCATACTCCAGGGCGTCGGAAACCGCGGGCGAGGAGTCGCGCAGGCGGGTGAGCAGGGCGCGGTTGTGCTCGTGGATCTCCTCGTCGTACCCGGCCAGCGGGCTGTCCTCGGACAGGTCCAGCAGCCACAGCGGCCGGAGCTTCGCACCGCGCAGTGCCTTTCCTTCCGCGGTCTCGGTGCCCGCATGAATCCGGCGCACTCCCGGGAGCCGCGCCGCCATGTAGTAGGTGAGGTTGAAGTACTCGGCGGCCGAGGCGAGTCGGTCGTGGTCGAGGCCGAGCCCTCGCAGGTACACGGTGTCGCCCCAGCGGTAGTACAGGCAGAAGCCGACCGCCGGTTCGCCGGGGCGCGAGCACAGCACCACTTCGGCGCGCGAACCGGCGAGTTCACCCTGCTGGCGGAAGGACTCGGCCATCGGGGCCACGTCGACGGTTCTTCCGTAGCGCAGCAGTGAACGGGCCAACAGCCGGGCGACGTCCTGCCAGGACTCGGCGAGCGTCCGGTGCTCCACCTCGTATCCGGCCTTCTCGAACTTCCTTATCTCGCTGCGGATACGGCGGGCCCGGTGCGCCGACAATGACTCCAGCCAGGCGTGGTAGCCGCCGGGCGGGATCTCGATCCAGGCGTCGGTCGTCAGCGCGACCGGGGCGGTCCGCACCCCCGCCGCGCGCAGTGCCCCCACGTCCTCGGTGGTGAGGTACATCGCCACGCGGGCGATCTTCGAGTCCTCGTGCAGGGGTGAGCGCAACGCGCGGACCGCGTCGAGCACCTCGGCGGCGGCCTCGGTCCGATCGGCTCCCTCGCCGGCCAGCAGGTGCGCCAGGTAGCCGCGGCGCTGTCCGATGAGCAGGCCGCCCGGCTCGGGCGCCGGCAGGCCGCGCGCGGCAAGCAGGTCGTGCCACCGCAGGTCTGGGGTGGGCTCGTCGGTCACCGCCGCCACGGGGATCGCGGCCCGGCCGCCGCCCGGGGTCTCCACGTGCAATCCGCCGGAGACCGCCCCGGGTTCGAGGGCGCACACTCGCAGCCACAGCGCCGACGAGTAGAACCTGTCGCCGGCGAGGCGGTCCCACTCGGTGTCCCCGAGCCCGCCGATGGCGTCGGTGAAAGTGTCCGTCGTGGCGGGCATTGAGCCTCCCATAATCTCTGCCTGACCATGCCCGCGAGTCCGCCTGCGCGATCCGATGCTGAGTGTGCCGAACATTGGCCGGCCGGCCATGGCGCCCGCGGCGGGGTGGCCGGGCCTACCGCGGCGTACGGACTCGCCGCGGGCCCGGCTCGCATTGCGTTCCCCCGTGGCTGCAGAACTGTTCTTCTTCCGGTGTTCGATCATTCCAGTCTTAACACAGATGTTCAGTGTCCGCGGGGGCCGTTAGCCGACAATTGAGCCGCAATTGAGTCGCACCGCGAACCGGGGTGAAATGGTGACCCCTGCGGGCCGAGGAGCCCAGTCACCATCGAGCAGGGAGACTTCATGTCGGCGGAGCGGGTAGTAGCCCAGTACAACGAGGACTTCCGCAAACCGGACAGTGACTTGCGTACGGTCGCCCAGCACATCAAGGACTTCCCGACGCTCGCATCTTGGCATGGCGAGAATTTGGCCAGACCCCTCTTTGTCGCTGAGCGCGAAATTCGCGAGTTCGCCGATGACCTGCAGCACCTCGTCGACATACTCTTTTCCTTGCCGGACCGCATGTTCGGCGGGGATCTGGACGCATTCCGGTCGGTGCTCGGCATCAGCGACGGCGGCTGGGAAGCGATACGGCGGTTCGGTGACCTACTGCCGCCGTACTATGGCCGGGCCGACATGTACCACGACGGCACGTCATTCAAACTGCTCGAGACCAATCTGGGGAGCGAGACCGGCGGTTGGGGCCTCGCGAGTGAAATGTCCGGGGCGGCGATGGAGGTAGACGCCTTCGCCGACTTCGCGCGCCGGAACCGGCTCGGTTACGTGCATCCCGTTCGCTCCGTGGTGGACGCGCTGCGCCACTTCGGAGCCCGAGTGGCACCCGGGCGCGACCCGGTGGTGGCCCTGCTGGAATGGCGCGGCGGTCTGACGGACTACGGCGAACTCTGGCTCAACTTCCAGTCCTCACTGCGCCGGGCGGGCCTCGACATCCTGGTGGCCGAGATCTCCGACGTGCACGAACGCGGCGGGGCGCTCTACCTCGGGGACACGAAGATCGACGTGGTCTACCGCTCCTTCGTCCCGGACCAAATCGCCGAGGAACCCGACGGCTGGGCCCTGGTCGCCCCCCTGCTTCGTGCGCACCGGGCGGGCGGGACGCTGCTGTGGACCCCGCTTTCCAGCACCATGTTCGCCAACAAGGCCTGTATGGCGCTGCTTTCGGACCCGGCGCGGCGGCGCGACCTCAGCGAGGACCAGTGCCGGCTCATCGACAGGGTGCTGCCCTGGACCCGGCTGATCAACACTGTCGCGCTCAAGACCGACACCGACCTCGTCGACGAATGCCTGGAGCGGCGCGAGCAGTTGATCCTGAAGGTCAACGCACGCGGGGGCGGAGTCGGCGCCGTGGTGGGCTGGGAAACCGACGACGCCACTTGGCGGCGGGCTCTGGAGAACTCCGCCGTCGAAGGATGTGTCGTACAACAGCGAGTGATCCCTCGGCCTGAGCTTGTGGTGGACCCGGTATCCGGGAAAACCGAGGAATGGCATGCGGTCTATGGCATGTTCTACACCCCGCGTGGTTGTGCAGGAGCAGACGCCAGGGTGGTACCGGCCGGTTCGGGCGGGATCATCACCGGCACGTCACATGCCAAGGCGCGCTACGCAACCGTCTTCCATCAGAGCGAGCTGTCCGCCTGGGGCGAGGTGCCTGCCGTGGGCGAATTGCCCGCCGACGCGGCGAAGTAAAGAAACTTCATGGTGCCGCAGCAGACCCCCGCGCATTCGGCGTGGCGGCGGATTCAGACGGCTTGGGGTCTGCCGGACCTCGCCGGAAAAGGCCGATTCGTCACGGCCAATCTGATCGACAGCCTGGGAAACGGGTTGGTGATGGCGTTCACCGTCGTCTTCTTCGTGAAGACGACGTCGCTGTCACTGGTCGCCGTCGGAGCCGCGCTGACCGTCGGCCACCTGCTCGCCCTGCCCGTTCCGCCGTTGATCGGGCCCCTGTTGGACAAGTACGGTCCGCGCACCGTGGTCGCTGTGGGCAACTGGGTTTCGGTGGCCGGATTCATCGGATTCCTGTTTTCGCACGCGTCCTGGCAGATCGTGCTGTGGCAGTTCGTGGTGCAACTGGGTGCCACCGCCTTCTGGATGGGCAACAGCCCGCTCATCGTGCTGGTCGCCCCCAGCGACCAGCGGGCCCGCTGGTTCGGCTTCGTTCGTGCCCTGCGCAATGTGGGCATCGGTTTCGGCGGCGCCGCGTCCGCGGTGGCTCTGAGCATCGGAACCGTCGCCGGGCTGCGGGCGGTCATGGTGATCAACGCGGTCTCCTTCGCCGTCGCAGGCTGGCTCGTGATGACCTTCCGGGGCGCGGACACGAGCGAGGCGGCCGACGCCGGGCACGCAGAGCCGAAGCCGGCTGAGCCGGAGCAGGTGCAGGTGCAGGGCGAACGCGCCGGACAGCCCTGGGGCGGCTATCGCACCGTGCTGAAGGACACCCGGTATCTGCGGCTGGTCGCGACGAACCTCGCCTTCGCCTTCTCCTCCGCGGTGATCACGGTGCTGCTCGCCGCCTACGTGGCGGACAACCTCGAAGTCGGCTCCTGGTTCGTCGGCGCGCTCGTCGTACTGAACACGGCAATGGTCGCGCTGCTCCAGACGCTCGCCAGCCGGTGGATCGAGGCCCGCAGGCCGGTGACGGTTCTGGTGCTGGCCCTGCTGTTGAACGCGGCGGCGTTCGTCGTCTTCGGCACGCTCCTCGTGCTGCCCGGCTGGGCGGTGATCGCTGGGCTGCTGATCGCGATGGTGCTCTACACCGTGGCCGAGATCCTCGGCTCGCCGCCGACCAGCGAACTGAGCGTGGTGATGGCGCCCGAGCATCTGCGGGGCCGCTATCTGGGCGTCTACCAGATGTCCTGGTCGGTCGGCGGTGCCCTCGCCCCGGCGCTGCTCACAGCGCTGCTGGAGGGCGGTGCGGCGCTGCCCTGGGTGTTCCTCACCGCGATCAGTGTGCTGGCCGTACCGCTCGTGCTCGGGCTCGACGGGCGGGCCGCGGCCACGAGCAAGGCCGCACCGGTCGGGGACGCCGCCCCCGCTGAGCAGCTCGGCGGCGACGCCGTCGGCTGAGAGCGCTAGCTCGTTGCCCCGCTGGCCGCCTCACCACCCGGGAGGCGGTAGACCGAGACGTGGGATGCCGAGTCGGCGGTGAACGGACCGCCTTGCCAGTCCGCGTGCCTGGATTCGAGTTCGAACCCGGCGAGCTGCGCCATGAGGTCGAGTTCCGATGGCCAGATGTAGCGGTGTGGGCTTTGGAACAGCCTTGCAGTCCGTTTGCCTTCTTCGAAGTCGAAGTGGTGCGAGACAACGTGCTGGGTGAGCACGTCATAGGTGTCCAAACTGATGTGGCCGGACTCGGACTGGCAGACCACGGCCTTCTTGTCCGGCGGTAGCTTGTGGACGTCGGGCACCCATAGTTCGATCACGAACCGGCCACCGAGTGCGAGGTGGCGGGCTGCATTGCGAAAGCACTCGACCTGCTCGGGTTGGGTCTGCAGCACGGAGATCGCGTTGAAGACCAGGTAGACGAGCTGGAAGGAACCCGCGCCGGGAGCGGTGGTGGTGGCCATGTCGCCCAGGACCACGGGAATCGCTTCCTCGTCGGCTTTCGTGCGCAACTGCTCGACCATGGGTCGACTCAGCTCGATGCCAGTAACCGCAACGCCCTTCGCGACGAGCGGGATGGCCACCCGACCCGTGCCGATGGCGAACTCCAACGCTTTTCCATTGCCCGCGAGTTCAGCGAGGGTGGCCACGGTCGGCCCAAGGACGTCAGGTGCGAACATGCCGGTACCGGGCGTGTCATAGCTCTCGGCCGCGTCAGCATCCCAGATCTCTTCCTGCCGCATGCTTCACATGATTTAGGAGGGATGGGGCAGGCGTCGACGCTTTTCCACCCACGGGTCTTCACGATCACGCGCTACACCGCCCGGATCCTGGCCCTGCGCGCACGGCCCAGACCCAGCCGCCGCTCTCTCAGCTGTCAGAACGGACGGTGTCCGCCCTCGGCCGGATTGATCCAGGAGCGGTAGTGCCCGAGCCGTCCGGCGATGTCCGACGCATCGTCGGCACGGCTACTCCTCGGTCACCGCGGTCGTGCCTCCCCGTGCCGCTTCTCAAGCCCGCAGTGCCTGTTCGAGCTTGTCGATCAGGCGGGCGAACTCCTGGGGATGGCTGACATGGGCGGCATGTCGTGCGTCCTGGATCTCCACGAACTGCCCGTGCGGTATCAGGTCGGCGAGTCGTCGAGCGACCTCACGGTGATGGGGGGCGGACAGGGAGCCGGCGGCGACGACGGTGGGCGTGTGGACTTCCAGCGGGTCGAAGAACGGCACACTGAAGGTCGGATCCGCCATCTCGGCCAACAGCGAAGCGCCGTCGGCAGCGAGATCCGCCGGCTGCGCACGAGCGAGCACCAAGCGACCTGTCCGGCCGAGGATTTCGGTGAGCATCGCGCGAGCCGCCTGCTCGGGTCCTCCGTCGGCCGCGCCGCGGCTGACCGTTTCCTCCCAAGGGTCGGAGGCAGGCCACCAAGGCAGCCAACGCACCGGAGGTTCGAACGCGACGACGCCCACCGTCGACTCCGGCATGCGGGCAGCGGCGGCCAACGCCACCAGCGCGCCGTAGCTGTGGCCTACCACCACGGCTGGTGCGTCCAGCTCTGCCAGGACTGCACAGAGATCGTCGACATGCGTCTCCATGGACACGTTCGGACCGCCCATCGATCGTGAACGGCCCCACCCGCGCCGGTCGTAGCCGACAACCGGACGCCCCTGGAGGTAGTCCACAACCCGCCGGAAGCCGATGCTGCGGTCCATGGAACCGTGCACGAACACCACCGGACCAGCCGCCGCAGGGTCAGCGCCGCCCACCTTGCTGACGGCAGGCCTGACCCGCAGCCCACTCGGTTCCGCGCCCGAATACCCGCTCACCGCGCTTCCTTCCGTTGGCCCACCAACCGCACTACACCGGCCAGCGTGGGGTCTGCGAGCAGTTCCTCCACTCGGATCTCCATGTCATAGCGCTCTTCGGCGGACACCATGAACTCGGCCATGGCCAGCGAGTCTCCGCCTGCCGAGAAGAAGTCGGTGTCCACCTTGACGGCCGCCTGCGGCAAGCCCAGGCAGGACGAGAAGAGACGGGCAAGCTCCCACGTGATGTGTGAGGGCTCGTGGGTGCCTTGGGTGCGGTCTTCGGTGGGCTGAGAGACTCCGCAAGGGGACGCCGCGGCCGGCCCGCCCCCGTCCGGTTCGATCGCCTGGGAGCTTGCCCGCTCCGGCGCATCATGCCCCGCCTTGCCATTGCGGGTGATGGGCAGCCGTTCGGCGAGGGTGAACGTCGCGGGGACCATCCCGGTGTGCAGGTGCGCCGCGAGGTACGTACGTGCATCGGCCTCACGCCAGGGACCAGGCGCTGAGGGCACGACGATGGCCGTCAGCCGACCGTCGCGTTCCGTGACGAGGCACGCGTCCACCCCTGGCGCCCTTTCCAGGATGCGTTCCACTTCGTCCAACTCCACCCGCTGCCCTCGGATCTTGACCTGCCGGTCGCGACGGCCCACGTACTCCAGGACCCCGTCCGCGCGCCACACGCACACATCACCGGTCCGGTACAGCAGTCGTCCCGGCTCGTCGGCAAACACGTCCGGCACGAAGGAGTCGGCCATACGCTCCGGGCGGCCGAGGTATCTACCGACGCCCACCCCTCCGATGTACAGCTCGCCGGGGCAGCCGACGGGCAGCAGCTGCCTGTCGTCGTCGAGCACATAGACACGTTTTCCATGAACCGGCCGCCCGATCGGCGGAGCTTCGTCGTCCGAGCACTCGTGCCAGGTGGACCAGATCGCGGCCTCCGCGGGCCCGTAGAGGTTGAGCAACCGGCGTCCCGGCACCCGCCATCGGCGCACAAGATCGCCGCGCAACCGCTCGCCGGCGAACGCAGCGATCCGCAGGTCTGGTAGCTCCAAATGCGGAATCGCAGCCCACACCGAGGGCGTCATGGTTGCGATGGTCACCCGCCGTTCGCGCAACAGGCGCGCCAGGGACGGGCCCGGCATGAGCTCCTCAGTGCTCGCCAGAACGAGGGGCGCTCCGCACAGCAGCGCCAGCATGATCTCAAATACGCAGCCGTCGAAGTTCAGGGACAGAAACTGCAAGACCCTGTCCTGGGGACGCACCTGGAACACACGTCGCTGGGCAATGTGTAGATTCGCCAGCGACTCATGGCTGTTGATGATGGCTTTCGGCTGCCCCGTGGTGCCGCTGGTGAACACGACGTACGCGGTGTTGCCCGGCATGACACCTGTGATCGGCGGTTCGGCTGCCGGAGTGTCCCTGTCCAACAGGGTGACGGCCGCGGAGACATCGAGCCCTTCGATCCGGTCGGAGGTCAAGTCATCGGTGAGGACCACCCGCACGTGGGCCTGCTCGAGCATCGTCTTGAAGCGTTCGGTGGGGCACGCGGCGTCCGCCAACAGGAAGGCGCCGCCCGCCTTGGCGACCGCCAGGAGCGCCACGACGAGGTCCACGGATCGTCGCATGGTGATGGCGACGACAGACTCGGGTTCGATACCGAGCGCGCGCAGGCGGTGTGCATTGCCGTTCGCGAGCGCGTCGATCCTGGCGTACGAGTAGGGCACGCCTTGGTCTTCGACCGCCGTGGCGTCCGGTGTCAGACGGGCTCGTTCCTCGAACAGCAGATGCCAGCAGACCGAGGCGGAGGTGCCGGCCAGGGCGCTGGTGTCGTTCCATTCCGTGATCAGCTGGTGCCGTTCGAGTTCGGTGAGCGTCTTCGGCTCCTGGGGGACATCCTGCGCCCTGGCCGGTGGGTCGATGCCGGGTGCGTTCTCCCTGGGGTCGCGTTGCACCGTCATCCCGGCGTGGGCCCGGGACCGCGTGTTGCCATGCGGCCCCCACTGGACGGCGTCTGACGGCCCGTCGAGCGGTGTGAACTCCTGGTACTGCTCGATGAAGCCCTGAATCGCCCATCCGGCCAGTCGTTCCGCGAAGGGCGCGCCGAGGCAGTAGTGCGCTCCCGCTCCGAAGCCCAGGTGACGCCCCTCCCTGCGGCCTATGTCGAAGACGAGCGGTTCCGTGAACTTCCGCGGGTCGAGGTTGGCAGCACCAAGGAGCACGATCACACTCGCTCCGGCCTTGAGCTGCGTTCCCCCGACCTCGACATCGCGCAGCACATGGCGTCCCACGTACTGACTCGACCCGTCGATGCGCATCAGCTCGTCCACCGCGGAGCCGATGAGGGACGGCTCGGCGCGCAGTCGCTTGAGCTGCTCGGGCTGCTCGGCGAGCAGCAGTAGGCCGGTGGATACCAGGTGAGTGAGGGTCTGATATCCGCCGGCGAGCAAAACCATGGCGTTGGCCGCGACCAACTGCAGTAGTTCCTCGGGCGGTTCTCCCGAGGGAACCGAGCCAGAGCTGAAGTCGCCCTGCAGGCCGGTCGCGAGGGCGGAGAGGAGGTCGTCACCAGGCGTGGCCAGACGCTCGGCCGTCAGCCGGCGGAGCCCAGCGAGTGCCTCGTCGATAACCGGAACGATCTCGATGTCCGTCCGGCTGGGAAACGTGGACACACTGCTCAGCAGCCGCTCGTAGGCATCCGCCCACCGGGTCAGTTCGTCGCCCCGACCGTCCATGCCCAGCAGATACGTCATCAGGCGCGTCGGCAACTGCTCGGCGAAGTCCGTTACAACGTCGACGGTCCCGTGGTCGGGCAGCGAGCGCAGCAACTCGGCGACCATGTCCCGCATCGCGGGATCGTGCCGTCGCACGCTCGCCCGGGTGAACTGTCCGCGCAGCGCGTCCCGGATTCTGGTGTGCTCTGGCGGATCGCTGAACAGGAACTGCGCCGAAAGCATTTCTGCGGTCGGCAGGAAATGTTCCATGCCGCGCTGCTGCAGATCTCCGGGGGCATGATGACGGGCAGAGGAGAAGACCCGGCCGTTGGAAAGGATCTCGGCCGCTTCGGAATAGCCGGAGCAGACCCAGACACCCCCTACTTCGTCGTAGAAGATCGACGGGAGCTCCGCAATCGCGTTCCAGTACAGTTGCGGATCGGCAATGACGTCAGCACGCCGAAGATTGTGGACTCCGTGTCGCACACGGTCATAGCCAGAAACAGGTGCGGGACTCCTGGAAACCACTATCTTTCCCGGTTCGTCTTCGCCGGCGGTCATCTTGTCACGTCCCTCGTATCTGCGTGTTCATTGCGTCAGTTCGATACAGGTCGTAGAGCCCGTATCCGCAGGGCGCCGGTGCTCGAAAAGGACGACGCTTGTGCTGTCGGTGCTGCTCATCGCTGTGTGTCCGCCTCCAGGGCCTCGGCGAGGCCCGCGACGGTGGGGTTTCTGAACACCAGAACAGGTGGGACCCGGCGCCCGAGTCGCTCGCTGAGCCGGCCCGCGACCGTGGTGATGGTCAACGAGGTACCGCCGACGTCGAAGAAGTCGTCCTGCGGCCCAAAGTCGTCGTCGACGCCCAAACACTCCCGCCACACATCGGCGACGAGGAGCTGCTGCTTGGTGACGGCCCGGCGGGTGGCGGGGGCCGGGGCGGGCACAGGGCGCGGGTCGGGCAGGGCGGTGCGGTCGACCTTGCCGTTCGGGGTGAGGGGGATCTCGTCGATCACGGTGTAGCTCTGCGGCAGCATGTACGGCGGCAGTTGCTCCGCCAGGTAGGCGCGCAGTTCCGCCGGGTCCGGGGTGGGCCGTTCGGTGTGCTCGAGGATCAGGTAGGCCGCCAGCTGGTCCACATCGGTGCTGGTTCGGCGCACGGCCACCACGCAGTCCGCCAAGGCCGGGTGGCTCTGGAGCGCGGACTCGATCTCGCCGAGCTCGATGCGGAAACCGCGCACCTTGACCTGGTGGTCGTTGCGGCCGAGGAAGACCAGATTTCCGTCGGGCAGCAGCCGGACCACGTCGCCCGTGGCGTACATACGGGCGCCGGGCTCCGCGGCGTACGGGTCGGGCAGATACGCCCCGGCCGTGCGGGCCGGCCTGCCGAGATAACCGCGGCCGACCGCGCTGCCGCCGACGTATAGCTCGCCGCGACAGCCCGGGACTACCGGGCGCAGGCGCGGGTCCAGCACGTAGAGGTGCGCGTTGTCGGTGGCCCGCCCGAACGGGACGCTCGGGCGGTGGCTGTGCCGGTCGAGCAGCTCCTCGGTGATCGGGCAGAACGCCGAGGTGACGGTCGCTTCGGTGGGCCCGTACTCGTTGAAGACCTGGCATCCCGGGGCGGTGGAGGACAGGATGCGGCGGGCCACATCGTGCGGCACGGCCTCGGCACCGGTGAACACCAGGCGTACGGTGCCGAGTCGGGGAGCGGGATCCGTGCCGGATTCCAGCAGGATCCGCATCTGCGAGGGCGTCGCGTTGAGCGTGGTGATGCCGCGCTCGGCGACCTCTCGCAGGAACTCCTCGGGGTCGTAGGCGGCGGTGGGGCTCGCCAGGTGCAGTTCGGCGCCGGAGACCAGGCACTGGAAGATCTCCCAGACCGAGTTGTCGAATGCCACCGAGTGGTTGAGCAGGGCGCGGTCCTGCCCGGTGAGCCGGCACAGCCGCTGGTTCCACTCCAGGAACCCGGTGATGTTGGCGTGGGTGATCGCGACGCCCTTGGGGTTGCCGGTCGAGCCGGACGTGTAGATCACGTAGGCGAGGTGGTGCGGTTGCGCCTCCTCGGTCGGCCCGGGCTCCGTCCCGGGTTCCTGGTCCACTGACACAAGACGCACGCCGTCGCCGAACAGGGCCGAGGCGGGGTGCTCCGGGTCCGCGACGACCAGGCGTACGCCCGAGTCGGCCAGCAGGTACCGCAGCCGGTCAGTCGGGTAGCCGGGGTCGAGCGGGACGTAGGCACCGCCCGCCTTGAGCACGCCCAGCAGGGCGACCACCAGTTCCACCGAGCGTTCCAGGCAGACGGCGACCAGGCTTTCGGGGCGCACGCCCTGGGCCCGCAGCTCCCGGGCCAGGGCCGAGGCCCGCGCGTCGGTTTCGGTGAACGTCAGCGACCGGCCGTCGCCCACGACGCAGATCGCGTTCGGGGTGGTCCGCACCTGGCGGTCCCACAGGCGGACCAGGGTGGTCGGTTCGGGCAGCGGCTCGGCCAGGTTGCCGATGGAGAGGGCACGAAGCTCATCGGCCGAGACGATCTCCAGCTCGGACAGTCGGGCCGTGGCGCCGGACACCATCTGCTCGATCACCCGCAGGAAGTGCCGGCCGAGGCCCCGGACGAAGTCCGCGTCGAACAGGTCAGTGGCGTACTCGATGGAGATGCTGAGGTCACCGGCCCCGGCGGCGTGGTCCGTCACGTCGAAGGCGAGGTCGAAGCGGGCAGTGCCGAGCCGTCCTTCCAGCTCCTTGCGGTCGGACAGCTCGGTGACGTGACCGGCCCTCGGCTCCTCGTGCAGGGCGAACAGCACCTGGAAGAGCGGGTTGCGGCTCAGGTCGCGCTCCGGGCTCAGCTCCGCCACGAGCTTCTCGAAGGGCAGCTCCTGGTGCGCGTACGCCTGCCGCGCGACCTCGCGGACGCGGCCCAGCAGCTCGTGCCAGGTCGGGTCACCGGACAGGTCGGTGCGCAGGACGACGGTGTTCACGAAGTAGCCCACCACATCGTCCAGTTCCGGGCGCGGCCGACCGCCTGTCAGGGTGCCGACGGCGACATCGCTCTCGTCGGCGTACCGGCCGAGCAGCACCTGCAACGGGGTCAGCAGCCCCATGAACAGGGTGACACCCTCGGCCCGGCACAGCGTGCGCAGCCCGTGCGCCAAGTCGGCCGGGATGCACAGCAGTTCGCGACGGCCGCGGTGGCTTGCGACGGCCGGCCGGGGTCGGCTGGTCGGCAGCTCCAGGACGGGCACGCCGGACAGCCGGGTGCGCCAGTGGTCGAGCAGCCGCTCCAGCTCGGCGCCGGTGAGTCGCTCGCGCTGCCAGGCCGCGTAGTCGGCGTACGTCACCGGCAGTGGTGCCGCGGCGGGGCGACGGCCGGCGATGAGCTCCGTGTATAGCTCGCCCAGTTCCCGCACCATCAGGTCCACCGATGTGCCGTCGCAGGCTATGTGATGAAGCGTCAGCAACGTAATGTCACGACTCGGGGTGCGCAGCACATCCGCGCGCAGCAGCGGTGGGCGGTCGAGGGCGAAGGGGGCGCGGATCCGCTCGGTCACCAGCGCGTCCAGGTCCTCTTCGGCGACCTCGGTGCAGCGCAGCGGCACCGGTCCAGGCTCGCGCAGTTCGGGACGGACCCGGCCGTCGACGTCGACGAGGGCCGTACGCAGCGCCGGGTGCCGTTGCACCAGCGCGGACAGGCAGTCCTCCAGCAACGTCAGGTCCACGCGACCGCCGGGCATGCCCAGGGCGACCGGCAGGTGGTAGGCGGGCACCGCGTCGTTCAGCTGCTCGAAGAACCAGATCCGCTCCTGGCCGAAGGAGAGTTCGGCGGTCGCCGCCGCGGGGATCGGCTCGTCGTCCGCGGGCGCCAGGCCGTCCAGGGCGGCGGTGAGTGCGGCGGGCGTCGGATGCGCGAAGACCGACTGGGCGTCGACCGGCAGGCCGAGCTCCGCACGCAGCCGGGCCACGACCCGTACCGCGGCGAGCGACTGGCCGCCCAGGCCGAAGAAGTCGTCGTACGGGGACACGTCGTCGAGCCCGAGCACCTCGGCCCACACGCGGCACACCGCCGCGGTGTGCGGCGGCAGCGAGGCGGCGTCGGGCATCGGCCCGCGCGCCCGGACCGGACTGTGCGGGATCCGCTGCACGGCGCCGCGGTCGGTCTTGCCCGCGGGGGTGCGGGGCAGCGCGTCGAGCACTGCGTAGCCCTGGGCCACCATGTGGGCGGGAAGATGCTGAGCGAGGTGGTCACGGACCTGGCGGGGCAGGTCCTCGGATACGTGCCGCTCCTCGGATACGTTCCGCGCGTCGTGCGCGGGCACGAGGTACGCCACCAACTGGTCGCCGCCGGCTGCCTCGCGGTCGACGACCACCACCGCGTCCGTGACGAGGGGGTGGCTGCGTACACAGGCCTCGATCTCGCCGAGCTCGATGCGGAAACCGCGCACCTTGACCTGGTGGTCGTTGCGTCCCAGCACCTCCAGCATGCCGTCGGCGGACCAGCGGGCGAGGTCCCCGGTCCGGTACAGCCGCCCGGCGGGGTCCCCGAACGGGTCGGGCACGAACCGGTCGGCGGTCAGCGCGGGACGGTTGAGGTAGCCGCGCGCCACACCCGCGCCGCCGATCCACAGCTCGCCGCTGACTCCTGGGCCGGCCTCCCGCCCATCCTCGTCGACGACGTGCAGTCGGGTGTTGGACAGGGACGTGCCGACCGTGACCCGGTCGGCCACGGCGTCGATACGGGCGGCGGTGGCCCACACCGTCGCCTCGGTCGGCCCGTACAGGTTCCACAGGGTGCCGCCGGTGGCGAGGAGATCGCGGGCCAGCGGCGGATCGAGAGGCTCACCGCCCGACAGCAGTACCCGGCCGTGCCCCTCCGTCCAGCCGGACGCCAGCAGCATCCGCCAGGTGGTGGGAGTCGCCTGTACGACGCTCACACCCGCCTCGGCGATGGTGGCGGCCAACAGCTCGGGGTCGGTGTTGGCGGCGCGCGGCGCCATCACCACCGTCGCTCCCCGGGTCAGCGGCAGGAACAGCTCAAGGATCGAGATGTCGAATGACAGCGGGGTCAGCGCGAGGACCCGGTCGTCCGCCCCGAGGCCGGGGCGTTCGGCCACACTCCGCAGGAACGAGGCGAGCGCCGCGTGGTCGACGGCCACGCCCTTGGGCAGGCCGGTCGAACCGGAGGTGTAGATGACGTAAGCCAGGTGGTGCGGGCGTGCCACCGGGGCCACCGGTGCGGCAGGTTCCGCGCGAAAGTCCTCACGTTCCGCGGGAACGTCCTCGACCAGCAGGACGTCGGCCACGCCGGACGCCAGAGCCTGCGCGCGGTGGTCCGCATCGCACAGCAACAGCCCGGCCCCCGAGTCGGTGGTCATGTGCCGCAGCCGGTCGGCCGGGTAGCCCGGGTCGAGCGGCAGGTACGCGGCGCCCGACTTCAGGATGCCGAGCAGGGCCACGACCATCTCGACCGAGCGCCCGAGACAGACGCCGACCAGGTCCTCCGGTCCGATGCCGCGTGCCCGCAGCTCGGCCGCGAGTGCCGTGGCCCGCCGGTCCACGTCGGCGTAGGTGACGCGGTGTGCTCCCGCGACGACGGCGACCGCGTCGGGTGTCGCGGCTGCCTGCTGCTCCCACAGTGCGACGAGGGTGGTCGGCGCCATGAACGATCCTTTCTCAGCCCCGTGCGGGGAAGGTGCGCGTAATCGTCTCTGCCAGCTGTCGTTCCGCGCCGCGCACATACAGGTGGGGGGCGCCCGGGAACAGGCGCAGTTCGAAGTCGGCAGAGGTGTGCTTGCGCCAGTCGGCGAGCTCCGTCCCGTCGACGCTGTGGTCGTCCGAGCCGGCCAGAACGGTCAGGGGACAGGGCAGGGGCGCCTCGGCCCGGTGCGTGTACGTCTCGCACAGCGTCAGGTCCGCACGCAGTAGCGGCAGCAGCAGCTCCTGCAACTCGGGATCCACGCCGTCGAATTCGGCTGTGGCGAGCAGCTTGTCGTCGGGCAGGGTGTGCCGCGGGTCGCGGTCCGGCAGACCGGGGGCGCGCATGCCCGACAGGAACAGGCGGTCGGGTAGGGGCGTGCCGAGTGCACGTAGCCGCCGGGCCGCCTCGAAGGCGATGAGGGAACCCATGCTGTGCCCGAAGAAGGCGTACGGCAGTTCCGTGTGGTCCGCGATGAGCGGCGCGAGCGCGCCCACGGCCTCGTCCAGGGACGTCAGGGCCGGTTCGGCGAACCGGGCTTCCCGGCCGGGCAACTGGACCGTACAGACTTCGACGGTGTCCGGCAGGTAGGCCGCCAGCCGGTAGGCGGAGGCGCCGGCTCCGGCATGCGGGAAGACGAACAGGCGCCGCTGCGCGCTGAGTTCACGGCTGCCGAGCCCGCGCATCCAGGTCGCCGCGAGGTCAGTGGCCGTCATCATGACGCTCGCACGGAGAGCGGGGTCAGGTCGGTCCACACCTGCTCGATGTGGTCCAGGCACTCCTGGCGGGTGCCCTGCGTGCCGGTGGCGGTCCAGCCGGCGGGCAGGGCACGGTCGGCGAACCAGACCGAGTACTGCTCCTCATGGTTCACCACCACGGCGTACCGGTCCCCGGCGTTGGCGCGGTGCGTGGCGGGGGAGGCGCTCACGTGTCAGACCCCCACCCCGGTGAAGAAGTCGCTCTCGTGGTGGCCCCGGCCCGCGGCGACGACCCGGTCGTGCACCCACTTGCCCACGGCGAGGTCGAGTACGCCGAGTCCGAACGGCGAGAAGATCGCCGGCCGTCCGTGGTCCCGGCGCAGCCGTCCGCGCAGCAGGTCGCCGAGAGTGCCATCGATGAAGTCCCGGTTACCGGTGCGCTGTTCGGTCAGGTGCAGCGAGGTGCGCTCGCGTACGGCGTGGTCGACGTCGTCGGTGAAGTTCTGGGCGGCGAGGATCATCTCGGGGGCGAGGTCGCGCAGGGACAGGTGGAGGACCACCGGGTTGTGGGCCAGCAGCCGGGGGTCGCGCAGGTGCGGTTCGCCGGCCACGGTGGTCAGCAACACCAGGTCGCAGTCGGTGAACGCGTCCTCCACCGTCTCGGCGACCACGATCTCGGCGTCGGTGTGCTCGGCCATGACGGCACCGAAGCGGTCCGCGGCCGCCGGGTCGAGGTCGAAGAGCCGGAAGCCGTCGATCTTCCAGTCGAGGTCACGCAGGAACCGCCATACGTGCTGAGCGATCAGACCCGTGCCCACGATGCCGACACGGCGGGCGCGGCGCGCGCCGAGCAGCGTCTGCGCGCCCAGCACCGCGGAGGCCGCGGTCCGCGTCGCCGAGACGATCGAGGACTCCATGCAGGCGAACGGGTAGCCGGTGACGCAGTCGTTGAGGATCAGCGTGGCCGAGGCGCGGGGTATCCCGTGCTGCGTGTTGTCCGGAAAACTGGCGATCCACTTGTTGCCGGCGACCTCGAACTCGCCTCCCAGATAGGCGGGCAGGGAGATGATGCGCGACCGGTTCTGGTGCGGGAAGCGCAGGAACGAGCTGTGCGGGTTCGAGCTCTGTCCGGCGTCGTGCGCGAGGTAGGCGGCACGGACGACCTCGAGGAGCTCCGGACGATGACGGTCCGTCTCGGCGGCGACGTCGCCCGCGCCGATCACGGTCATGGGCGGTGGGGCCAGGGTGGACACGGGTGGTTCTCCTTCAGTTGACGGCCAGGGCTTCGATACCGGCGGGCTGTACCGCTTCCGCGCGCACCTGCTGGACCCACGCGGGGTCGTAGACGGTCTGGGCGTAGGCATGGCCGCGGTCGGCTGCGATGAAGGCGACCCGGGGACGACGTGCACCGGGACGGAGTGCGCCGGGACGGTGACGAGCGAAGTAGTCCTGGACGGCGGCATAGGTGCTGCCGGTCGAACCGCCCGCGTACAAGCTGTACTTGGCGACCAGGTCGCCGCAGGCCTCGACGGCGCGCACCTCGGAGACGATCTCGACGTGATCGATCAGCGCCTCACCACACAGCGGCGGCACGATGCTGGAGCCGATGCCGGGGATCCGCCGCTTCTTCGGCGGGCCTCCGAAGATCACCGATCCCTCGGTGTCGACAGCGACGACCACACAGCCCGGGTATGCCTCCTTGACCCGGTGGGAGAGCCCGGCGATCGTGCCGCCCGTGCCCACGCCGACGAAGAGGTAGTCGAGCGGGCCGGCCTGCGCGATCAACTCGCCCGCGGTGAAGTGGTAATGCGCGTCGCGGGCGTCAGGATTGGCGTACTGGTTGGGCCAATAGGCCGAGTCGAGGTCGACCAGGAGTTCCTGCACCCGGGACAGCCGGGACTTCAGGTAGTTGTCCGACGCATCACGGATGGAAACCTTCTCCACTCGTTCGCACAGCAGCCGGAGTTGGGCCTCGGTGGCCTCGTTGCAGTTCGGATCGATGACCGGGACGAACGAGATGCCGAGCATTCGGCAGTAGAAAGCCAGGGCCAGCGCGAAATTGCCGGACGACGACTCGACCACCGTGGTGTCGCGCGCTATCTCCCCGCGACCGATTGCCTGTTCCAGAATCCACAGTGCCGAACGGTCTTTGGTGCTTCCGGCGGGATTGCAGAATTCCAGCTTGGCGACGAGGTCGCACTGCTCGTCCGCCAGGGGAATCAGCGGGGTTTCCGTGAGGCCTCTGCGGAGCTGCTTTGTCCGTTCCATCAGAGATTGATTAGCGCGCCTGTGGAGCATGGGGCCGAGTTTGGCACGGGGCCGGTTGAGGCGGCTCAACTGTGACTCAAGTGCGGTGTAGTACCAGTCTGTCAGGGGTGAAGGGGAGGCTGTTCAACCGTCCACGACGCAGGGTTGAACAGCCCTGCGCCCGTCACTTCACAGGGTGTCGGAGATCAGGGCGATTGTGTTGGAGGAATCATCGATGACGCTGTCGCCCCGTGGCTCCACGGTGAGCCCCGCTTTTGTCTCCCTGGAATGGGCTTCCCCGTGAGCCCAGGGCCCAGCATTGTTTCCATCCGGTGGGGCCCGTAGCTGCGCGCGACGTCGCTGATCTGGCGGGCGCAGGGGCGCCGATTCTTTTAGGGCTTGTAACAAAGTGGTGGGCTTGACCTGGTCAGAGGTCGGTGTCGTACACGAGGCTGCCGGGTAGCGGGACGCGGTCGGCCGGGTCATCGCACGCGACAAATCTGGCGACGTCGGCGAGCATCCCCGGGATACTGGTCGCCCATGGATGAGGTCAAAGTCGTCGTCGCCCATTCCGAGCGCGCGACTCTGCGCGTCGGTGACGTGTTCTTGAAGGTGGACGCCGATCAGGCGCGCATCGACGTCGAGGTCGAGGCGATGTCCCTCGCGCCGGTCCCGACCCCGGAGGTCCTGTGGCGCAAGCCACCCGTGCTCGCGATAGCCGCACTCCCGGGGACGACGCTTGGGCGCCTCGGCGGGCCGTCGACCGGGTCGTCGGCGGCGTGGGCAGCGGCGGGCGCCGCCATCCGGAAGCTGCACGAAGCGCCCCTGCCGCCCCTACCGGGCCGGGCCGGCAGGAGCATCGTCGCGCTGGCGGCGGAACTCGACGACGAGTGCGAGTTGCTCGTGACGAACGGTCTCCTGCCCGCTGACCTGGTCACCCGCAACCGCCAGGTCGCCGAGGCCGCGCTCCGGCCGTGGACTCCGGCGTTCACACACGGCGACCTGCAGATCGCGCACGTCTTCGTCGACGGCGACGAGGTCACCGGCATCATCGACTGGTCCGAGGCGGGCCAGGGTGATGCCCTGTACGACCTCGCCACCTGCCGGCTATGGCACCGACATCGACCTCGACGTGATCCACGCGTGGTGGTCGTTGCGAAGCCTGCTGGCAGTTCGCTGGCTGCTCGAGCACGGCTTTGACCCGTTCGCGCCGGGTTGTGAGGTCCACGTGCTGAGATCCCGGATGTGAGGCTCCGTTGGGAACCGTGGTGGTGTGGTCGATGACATCGCTGGAGTCTGGGAGGTTCTCCCCACGTGAGAAACGCTCAGAACTGTGCGATCTGACGGGTGACTTCAATGACCTGCGCGCACGCGGTCAGGGGTATCTGGAAGTTCGGTTGCCGGACAAATCATTTCCTCAATTGGCCCTGAGCTTCAGAGGTAATCAAGCGATCGTCCATCTCTTCACTAAACGAAGAGTGAGTGTCTCTTCTCGGCGGGGATGGATCGGTGCCATCAGAGACAACAGTCGAGGCCCCAGTGATGGATGAACCCACAGAGTTCACAGGTGACTTCGTCCTAAGCCTCGACCGTGCATGGGATGCTGTGCAAAGTTTTGTTCGAACCGGGACCTTTGAGGAGTTGGGGGAGTGGTTCGAGTTGTAGGAACGGCACGGCCTCCATCTCCGGATCCATGACGAAGACTGGGCCTATCCCGCGCCCGCATCACTAGACTGAAAGAAATGTAGACAGCGGTCCTGGGCGCTCGGATTCAATCGAGTACCCAGGACCGCTGTCTGGTGTTCAAAGCCATCTTCTACAGCCGAAAGAGCAGGAAGATGATCATATTCTGAGGATCGAGTTCGTAGGCGGCGGGTGGCACGCCATGACTTGACCGACCCGCGTCGATCGCTCCGCTGTCGGCACAGACGCTGTAGACGCTGCCCTGGACCGCGAACGCCGTGCGACGCCGCCACGCCCTGTGTACTCAGCTCAGACGTGCTGCATCCAGATATTGGGCTCCGTATAACTGATCGTTTCAGAATGAAGTTCTGAGGCGGCGGAGGCAGATGACAGTACAGGCCAGTTCGAGCAGGCCCCCTGCCGGAGGTCGGCGCGCTCCTAGCGGATGCGGAGGCGTTTGAACTGGTGCAGCCAGGCGAAGGCGCGCGCTCGACCACCCAGTCCGGAGCGCCGTGGACGAGGCGCATCACCTACGCGACGTCGGGTCGTGTCATCAGAGGTGACCGCACATGCAACGCCAGACTGGCGCCGGTCAGGGGCACGGTGTTCCACGCTGCCATCGCTGTTCCGGCGTCGGCGTCTATCGACAGCCGAACCCGGTGCGGCGTGGTGATGACGTACAGCTCGGCGACGAACGTGTTGCCCTGCCAGGCGCCAGCCGCGACGACAGGGCGGCCGAGCGGCCAACTTTCCCGCCATTCGCCGTGGCCGACCTCGACGTTGAGGAACGGCCCGAGACGAAGGAGCCATCCATCGTCAACGGGATCGACGATCACCGTGGTTCCCTCGGGCAGAGCCGAACCTTCAGCGGAGGCGTCGAGTCTCGCCTTGACGGAACGCCCCGGGGCGGCCGAACCCAACACCGGTGCCAATGACAGCCGCCGCAGCCGATCGGCGAGGATCTCGTCGTCCCGGGTGCTTCCCGCGTCCTCCATGCCGGGTAGCAGGCACTCCCACAAGGGGTCGAGCACTGCCTCTTCCTGCGTTACGGCGCCGGTCACGACGACCACGAGGTCGTGCGACGGGACAACGACGCACAGCTGGCCGAAGGCGCCGGCGCCGCGGTAACCGTGACGTGACATCCAGAACTGGTAACCGTAGCCGCAAAGCGCGTCGGGATTCTCCGACCAGTCCTCGATCTGCAAGGTGTCGATGTGCCGTCTGGTCGCGAGCTCCACCCATTCACGCGGGACGAGCCGCCGGTCACCCCAAAGGCCTCCTCGCAGGAGCAGTTCACCGAAGGCGGCGACGGCCTCGGTCGTGAGGTGCAGTCCGTGGAATCCGAAGGTGGCACCGCTCGCCACACGGTCCCATTCGGCGTGGTCGATGCCCATCGGCTTGAAGAGGCGCTCGTCCAGCAATTCCGGGAGGCCGCGGCCCGTCACCCGTTCCACCATCCGGGCCAGGATGAAGGTGATCGGATTGTCGTAGGCGTGCCGTGTTCCCTCGGCCTCGGAAAACGGTACGCGCAGGAAGCCCTTCACCAGGTCGCCTGGTTCCCGTTGCCAGGCCTCGGCGAGGCTGTCCGTGCGGTGGCCGGCCGTCATGGACAGCAGGTGGTGAACGGTGAGGCGGCGTCCCTGCTCCGCGATGTCGCCCGGAACGTGGTCGGGCAACACATCCACCACCCGATCGTCCAGCGAGAGCAGCCCATCGGCGATCGCGAGCCCCACGGCCACCGAGGTGAACGACTTGGTCAGCGAGTAGAGAAGGTGCGGGCGCTCGGCCGAGTACGGCGCCCAACACCCTTCGGCGACGACGTGACCGTGGCGTACGATCATGATGGAGTGACACTCGACGGATCGTGCTTCGAGCCGATCCAGCAGCGCGGCAATCGAACGGGACGACATCCCCGAGGCAGCCGGTGTCGAGCGCGGCAGCAGAACACGCTGAGAAGCCATTCGGATACCGTATGCGAAAATACTTTCGGGCCCTAATGATTAACTGAACGTTTCAAACTTGAGCCGAGCCTGCGATCTTGCGGCTGGCGATCTTGGTCGGCAGGCTGTGCGGATGCGTGCTGATTTGGTTCCGGACGACCTGTGGGAGCGCGTGGCTCCGTTGCTGCCGCCCGTTCCCGAGCGACGTCGTTGCTACCCCGGCCGCCTGCGCGTTCCGGACCGGGTGGCGCTCGCGGGCGTTCTGTACGTGCTGCGGACCGGTGTTGCCTGGCGCGACGTACCCGCGGAGACGGTGGGCTGCTCCGGCGTCACGGCCTGGCGCAGGCTGCGGGCTTGGACCGAGGCCGGCCTGTGGCCCCGTCTGCACGCCGCCCTACTGATCGAGCTGCGGCGAGCGAACCTGCTGGACCTGGATGACTGCGCTGTCGACGGCTCACATGTCCGGGCCCTGAAAGGGGGGATCACGTCGGCCCGTCGCCGGTTGACCGCGCCCGTCCTGGCTCCAAGCACCATGTGATCGTTGACCGGCACGGTACCCCGCTGGCCGTTGCGCTCACCGGCGGCAACCGCCACGACGTCACCCAGCTCCTACCGCTACTGGATGCCGTCCCGCCGATCCGGGGCCTGCGGGGACGCCCACGTCGCAAGCCCCGGCGCTTGTACGCCGACCGGGGTTACGACTTCGACAAGTACCGCCGCCTGCTATGGAAGCGCGGCATCAAACCGATGATCGCCCGACGCGGCGTCGCCCACGGCTCCGGACTGGGCAAGGTCCGCTGGGTGGCCGAGCGCGCCTTTGCCTGGCTGCACCAGTTCAAACGCCTCCGCATCCGCTACGAGCGCCGCGCCGACCTCCACCAAGGCCTGCTCGAACTGGCCTGCAGCATCATCTGCCTTCGCCGCCTCAGAACTTCATTCTGAAACGATCAGTTAGTGGTCTTGCCGCCACCCGGTGTGTCGTCGACGGCACGCAGAACCGGGGTGAGAAGTTCGTAGAAGCGCATGGCGCGCAGGCGCGCGTACAGCGCCCACGCCTCGGCGTTCTCCCGAGCGTATTTCGGGAGGAGGATGTCATCCCGCCACGCGATCCGGGAGTCCTGCGCCATCTCCGGGATGAACTGGCTTCCCTGGCGCATGCTGTTGATCAGAAGCTCTTCGCGGCGCAGCACAGGCAGAGGATCGCCCTCTGGGTGGACGCCCACTTCCAGCACGTAGAGGGCATCGAAGGCGGGCCGATTGGTTTCCGGGACGTGCGCTTCCAGACGGATGCGGAAGCGGTCCGCGTGCTGGCCCGACGCGTCACGGTGCAGGACCTCTTGGAGCCCGCCTCGCGACTCCAGTGCCTGTCCGGGCGAGACGTTGAGGGCATCGCGGATAAACCGGATCGCGTCCAGGAAGTTCGACTTCCCTGCTGCGTTCGGCCCCGCCAGGACCGTAAGGGAGCCCAGCCGCACATCACAGGAGGCGATGGAGCGGTAGTTCTCCACCTGCACACGGGTGAGGAACGGCAGGGACTGGCCGTCAGCGGAGGTCATGGCGTGGCACCTTGCAGCGCCGCGGCAGCGGTGAAGCCGCCGAACTGTCCGGTCGCGGCGGCGCAGATGGCAGAGGGCTGACGCGGCACGGCGAACGGTCCGGCAGGCGTGACGCGGCCGAGTTGCCAGCCGTCACCACGCGAGACGCCAGCGGCGGGCCGCGCAGGGTCCGCTCGCTCCGTGTGTCTGGTGATGCTCAACGCGATCCCCGGTTTCCTTCCGTCCAGCCGCCCCGATGCACAGTCCGCCACTCTATCGAGGCGATCAACCACCGTCCCAGCAGCCACTCGGCCCGGAGTCGGTGGCCGCTGGTCCGCATGTTCTGAGCACGCTGCGTACCGCTCGAGCCCATTCCACGCAGAAGGCAACTGGGTCGAGCAGGTGTCGGCTCCTCTACAGCCGACCACGCAAGGAGAGCACATTCCAACTGGCCGGTGTGGTCTGCCCTGACTGAGGGGGTCGTGGTGCGGTCGGCCAACAGATGACGGTAATCGGCCACACTTTCGCTGGCTCATGAGCGCCGGCGGGAGCGGAGGGCCACCGGCCCCATGAACTACGGCCGGTGGCCTCGAACGGTCGGTCGCGGTCGGCGAGTCACGCCCCGACCGGCGTCGGCTCCTCCTTGCCGGCTCCGCGCGGCCGCCAGCCCCCAGCGGGCGGCGCGCGCCCGGGGCAGCCGGGTGGCCGGCGCCGGCGAGCACGCCGCGGTAGCGCATCTCGTCGAGGTCGGGGAGGCGGACCCCGGGGAGGGTGTTGCAGTCGTGACCACAACGGGGTCGGCCCCGTCGCAGCGGCTGAGAGCGGCCTCCACCACGGCCTCACCCTGGACGTCCTCCGGCGCGATAACGCACAGCAGCGCGCGGGTCTCCAGGATGTGGCCCAAGTTCTCGGCAAGCGCGGAGAACGCTTCGTCGGACACGGCCGTGGCAGTCTCGCCCATGGCCCCTCCTCTGGGAGAGGCATACGGGATGCGACCAGTCCAGCACGTTCGCGGACAGCGGCGGAGGCATGGACGTCACCACGGCGCAGATTGACTGGGCCGGTTCGAGACATGAGCGGCTGTGTCGGATCAGCGAAGTTCGGGACCTGGGCGACGGTTGCCGCGACAGTCGTAGACCGCGAGTGACAGATCCTTCACCGCGGCCCGAGCACGTTCGGCGTCCAGGCCGTCGTCAAGGGCCTCCAACGCGGCGGCCGCCGACACCCGAACGGAACGGGGCAGGCCGTCATAGGCGGAGAGCCGGTACGCGACGGTACGGCGGGCCTCCTGTTCCTCATCGCTCGCCCCGTCAGAGGTCAGTGGGAAGACCGCGGCCTCGTACATCGCGATGCTCAGCAGGACCGTGTCGGCGATCCCTTCGGCATAGCCGTCGCCGCTGACGGCCTGGACGGAAGTCACTGCGGGCCGGGGTCGGGCAAGCATTCCGAATGCCGCGCCCAGGCCAGTGGTAGTCGCGCCCACCACGGCCCCCGACCAGTTATCCAGGAAGAAGCCGAAGCAGGCTCCGCTACTCACCACGCATACCAGCAACGCGACAGTCATCACGTACACACGGGTGCCGAGCGGGGACGTCATGGCCAGCAGTATGCACACGCCCTCGGGGGCTGCGGCCGGGGCCTCGTGAAACTGGGCTGGCACCGCTGACCAGGGCCCTGATGTCAGTGGCGCCCGGGACACTGGTCTCAAGCCTCAGCGCCGCAGCCTGAGGGTCAGTGTTCCCGGACTCGAAGGATTGGTACATGCTCACCGAAGCACTCATGGCCGTGGCCGGAGCAGGCGGCACCGCCGTCGTCCAAGCCGCCGGCACCGACGCATGGACCGGCCTGCGCCAACGCGTAGCCCGTCTCCTGGGGCGCGGAGACACTCAGCGCGAGCGAGCGGAGCTGGAGCGCCTGGACCGGACCGCGCAGGCGCTGGAGGAAGCCGATGCCACCGGCGAGACGGAGCGGGCGCGCCTCCGCCAGGAGGCATCGTGGCAGACCCGTTTCGAGTCGCTCCTGGAGAACCTGGAGAGCTCCGAGCAGCAGGAGGCCGCGACCGAACTTCAGGCGCTGGTGGCAGAGCAGCAGGAATTCGCGGCCCGCCAGGGCGTGGTTGGCAACACCTTCAACGGCCCCGCCGCTCTGCAGGTAGGAAACCACAACCAGCAGGAGAACCGCTTCCACATCGCGAGCTACCTGCCCGCTCCCGCAGGTCCCCGTGTGGTCCTCCAGGTCTCCAACTCCATCCCGGTGTACGACCTGCCCGACGGCAGTCAGGACCTGGGCGATCATTTCGTCAGCGTGGAGGCGGTCAACACCGGAGACCAGCCGATTGCCATCACCAGCTGGGGCATCGAGCTCCCCGGTGACCGGCGCATGTTCGTCACGCGTGGGGAGAACTGGGCAACGCCGCTCCCTCACGTGCTCGCTCCCGGCGCCCCTCCCGCACGGTTCCTGATCCGGGCTGATGAACTGCGGCGGGTGGAGCGGGAGCAGCGCATCCCGTACACGCAGATGCGGCCCTACGTGAAGCTGGCCGACGGAACAGTCGTCCACGCCGACCGCACCGTGCCGTTGGCGTGACCGGCCGGAGCAACGAAGGGGCGGTCTGCCAGTTGTCGGCAGGCCACCCCTTCGTCTGCTGCTCAAGGGCATGGCGGCTGTGCGCCTCCACGATGAGTCTCATCTGCTCGCGCGGGCGATCCGACATAGCCGGTGCTCCGTCCTGACGCGTCAGCCCCCTGTCGGCAGTCCAGGCAGCACGATTCCGAGGTATGCGGCGAGAACGCTGCCCAGGGCACCACTGGCGACGGGCGACAAGACGGCCAGCGTCTGGGCACCCCACCGCTGGAGACGGCTTGGATCGGGGTTAACGCTGGTGGCTTCCTCTTCCATGCGCGTCGCCAGTTGGGTGATCGCAGCGGCATCGTCTTCGGGCAGCCCCAGGATGGGCACGGCCTGGCGGAGTGCTCGGGCGGCCATGACGACCTGGGCGAGGTCGACGCCGCTGTGCGTGGTCGCGTTCAGCGTGAAGTCGCGGCTGTTCGCGGCGATGTTGCCCGTGTTCTGCCCGATGTGGATCGTGGTGTTCCCACCGGTGTTGCGGCGTTCGTACGCGCCGATGTCGCCCTGGTAGTTGTCCACGCAGTCTTCTCCTTCGGCGGTGATCTCGGCTTGCACGGGCCCGCCTGAGCTCGCGTTCCGGTCTCCTTTGATCAGGCCCTTGGCGCTGAGATAGGCGGAGGCCCGGTCGATGTCCCTTTCGGTGAGGCGTTCGCCCTCGAAGAGGGACAGCGGGTCGTTCACCACGTCCGCGACGGCAGGCAGCAGGATGTCGTCGTGTTTGCGGTGCCACAGCCAGACCAGCAGGCCCTTGCGTGCGGCGGCGGCCCGCGCTGCCGGGTCGGCGCGCCGGCGCCTGCGCTCCTCTATCCACTCGAGGCCGCGCGGGGTCAGGTTGGCTTCCGGGCCGTCGTGGGTCGTGTGACGGTCGTCCAGGAGCCGTTGGCCCTTGCAGAACTGCAGGAGTTGGTACGTCTGGTTCTCGGTGAGGCTGTGCGACTGCCCGAACTCGGTGATCGACACCCCGCCCAGTGGATCAGCTCTCGTGCGGTCGTAGACCCATTCCACGAGCGGTTCGTGCAGGGCGGAGAAGTCGGCGGACACAGGGTGCTCCCTTGCTCGGTACGACGGGCTTGCTGGTGCTCATGGCTTTTCGATGAAGGGCAGTCCGACGGCGGCGAGTTTTGTCTGCAGGTTGATGTCCCTGGTGGCCACGTAGACGGCGGAGCCGGGGTGCCGGGACTGCAGCAGCAGGGTGGAGGCCACGAAGCGGTCGTCGGGCACGTCGAGGTCGAGCCAGTTCGGCAGCCCGTCGCCTTTGGGTTCGATGTGCTCGAAGATGGCGTGCACATCGCCGGCCACTCGTACGCCGCGCAGGACGTCGCCGTTGGTTCGCAGCCCTTTCAGGCGGCGGTCGGCCTTCTTCGCCGCATCGCGGATGTCGGGGTTGCGGCCGGCGAGCTTGTGCTCGTCCAGCTCCCGCAGGACAACGGGCAGCAGGTGGACCATGTACCGATTCCCGAGCAGCGGCGTGTAGATCGCCACGTCGGGGTCATCGAGGAGCATGTTCGTATCGACCGCCACACGCACCGCCCAGGCGTCATCCGGCAGGAGCTCGCCCAGCTTCCGGAGCGTGGCCACGGCCGCCTTGACCTTGTCGACGGCCTTGTCGATGCTGGCCGGCACGGTGGTGTCCCGGGGGCGTACAAGCCAGCGCTGCAGCAGGGCAAGGCTCCCGTCGAGGCGCTTGGTGACCTCCGGAGTCGGATGCGGGAACAGCAGCCGGAACAACGGTTCCCATTCCCGTACGCGCCCCAGCAGTTCCATCCTTCGCGTCTCGAGTTCGGGGCCGCTGGGTACCCAGCCCCACCTCGCGGCGCCGACGAACAAGATGCCGCTGGACGGGCGGTTTGGGTCGATGTTTCGGATCTGCGAATCCGCGAGGACCATCAGAAGATCCGCTTCGATCAGGTCCAGATCTGACCGAAGGCGTTCCAAGTACGTCGGCGGGGCTTGTGTGGCGGCCATCTGCCGATGATGCCTCACGCCTCGCAGCCGGGAGACGCTGAACGTCACGCTGATGAGCTCCCGCTCGGGCACGAGAAGACACCGCGCGAGAAGCAGTACCTGCGTGTACTGCACTCGTAACCCTATTTAGGCCTAGGAGGGCCGATGCTCAGCACTCCGAACGCGGACAAGGCCTGGAAGGCATGACGAGCTCCTTCCCGACCCCGGAGGCTCCAGGCCAGTATGCCGACCCGGGCAAGGCGGAGAGGACGGCTTACGCCGTGCTGCTGCATGGACCGGCTGCGCGCTCAGGCAGCGCCGACGCGAGTCAGTGGCTGCTGCTGCGCGACCGCACAGCGAAGCGCCTGTAACCGACGCACCAGAGCAGCCACACCTCAGGGATGCTTCTCGGAAGGTGAGCCCGGTACAACGGCCACGGGTGCCGATCTGGGTCGGTGGGGAGTGGCCGCACAAGGCTCCCGCCAGACGCGCCGCCCACTGGGACGGAGCAGTTTTCACCACTGGCCCTTGGGAACAGCCGCCCGACCCCGGCATCGTCGCCGAGATGCAGTCCTACATCGATGCCCAAGGTCGCGCGGCCGGTCTGGGCGTTGAACCGTTCGATCTGGTCATCGGCGGATCGACTCCCGGGGACGGGGTCGGGGCGCGCGACATCCTCGGCCCCCTCACAGACGCCGGCGCCACGTGGTGGGATGAGCGCTTCCCCATCGACGAGCTCGGCAAATTCGACGCGGTGCGCGCTCGCATCGAGGCAGGGCCGCCCACGCCCCGCTGACGGGCCTCGCGGTGTGAGCAGCACACGGACCGACCATGCGACCGAGTCAAACCTCATCGGCGAGCCGGATGGCGGAACGCGGGTGATCCAGCAGACCACCCGCCTCCCCCTCCGGCGTAAGGGCGAGCACGTCTGAGAAGCTACTGATGGCGTCCAGGCCCACCGTCAAGCATCAGCTGGGATCCGACACTTGATGGCTCGGCGTCTAGTAGTGCTTCGTTAGGTCTTTCCGTTGGTGCTGATCAAGAGCATGTTGGTCTGGTGGATGCGCATGAAGTGAACCGATTACGGGCGGCGTTG
>NZ_JBVKBY010000024.1:0-54794 GCF_055656945.1 Streptomyces sp. NPDC111606 | reverse complement strand
GTGTCTTCGTCCACCTCCACGATCGCGATGTTGGGGTCGTCCAGGTTGTCCTGGACCCAGTCGGCGTCGACGAGGACGTCGCTGCGGCTCATGCTCTTTCTCCTCCGGGGCAGTTGCGGCGGGGCGTGCGAGTGAGAGGGGTGCGTGCTCGGACCGAGACGACGCACCTGTGCCCTGGTCAGGGCAGCGGGGAAACGCAGAAGTCGGAGCTTCCGCTCAGAAGGGGCGACAGAGCATGGCGGCAACGCGGCAGAGGTCTACTGCCCGCCGCTTCGTGAGATCCGCCTGTCGCTTCATGGGCTCGATCGTAGGGACGGACAGGCAGGCGTGTCACCGGCGTGTCGCATGCTGAGACGAGATTGTCCGGGATGCGGGATGCAAGGACCGCCGAGGCTGCTCCGGCCGGGCTTCCGGGCGGACGTATCGGCGGTCACATCTACGGTGCGGACGGCACCGTCTCACCAGCCGGACAGCGGGCAGCCGGGGGCCGGGAACACGACCCCGAGACCGACGCCGGTCCCGGTACTACCCGGCGAGGCGGACGTTCGAACCCTTCACCGTGATCTCGACGCCGTCCTTCGCCGCCTGGACGCTGTCGAGCTGGATGCCGCCGGGGAGGCCGTCGATCTTCTGCTCGAAGTCGGTGATCGCACGGGCGCGGTCCTCGGCGATGTCGGCGCCGCCGAAGTTGGGCAGGGTGTCGGCCTTCACCCGCACGGTGTCGCCCTGCGCGGAGACCGAGCTGAGGACGTAGACCGGGTTGGGGAGCTTGGTGCCGAGGACGGTGGCCTCGATGGCGACCTTGATCTTGCCGTTGCCGCCGTCGGAGAGGCCGACGACGTTCGCGGTGACACCGGGGGCGACCTGGGTGGGCTCGGACTTGGCGGTCTTCAGCAGCTCGGCGTAGGTGATGGACGCCGTGCCGGAGGCGGTCGTCGCGGTGGCGGAGCTGTAGTCCCCGGAGAACTCGACGCCCTTCATGTTCGCCGTGAGGTCGTCGATCCGGATCGTCTTGCCGTCGGTGCCGGCGGTGGCCTCGTAGTCCTTGATCCCCACCTCGACGTCGTCCAACGAGCCGCTCGCGACCTGCGTGAGGAACGGGAACCCCTTGATGGACACGTCCGGGGCGGCGGCAAGGTTCTCGCTCGCCTGAAGCTTCCCGGCCGCCTCGTCCTCGGCGAACCCGACGGCCAGCCGGTCGGCCAGCACGAAGAGGCCGCCCAGGATCACGACGACTATCAGCAGTATCCGCAGGGCGCGCATGTTGTGGTGTTCCCCCCACCTCGGCGTACGTCAACGACGCGAGGGTAACCCTGTGGCGGGGTTGACCGGCGAATTGTCGATCATCTGTGACAGGGGGTTTGCCTGCGGGCCCTGCCTTCAGCGGCTTCGCCTCTCGGCGTCGGTCCGGGCATTCCAGCCCGTCCGGCGTTTGAGGACGAGGCCCATTCAGGGCCGAAGCGGGGGTCTGGGGGCCGCAGGCCCCCAGGTCCGGGGTCGAAGGGGCAGCGCCCCTTCGAGGACGGGAAGGGCAGGGCGGCGGGGACGAGGAGAACCCCCGCCTCAGACCAGCGCCCGCCCCAGCAAGTAGACCGCCGGAGCCGCCGCCGCCAACGGCAGCGCAACCCCCGCCGTGAAGTGCACGAACCGGGACGGATAGTCGTAGCCGGCCACCCGATGGCCGATCAGGGCACACACCCCGGCCCCGAGCCCGAGCGCAGCCCCACCGGACCCGATCCCCGTCATCGCACCGACAACAGCGCCCGCCCCGGCCCCCGCCAGCAGAGCGGCCACGACGGAAGCCACCGTCGGCAACGGCAACGCCCGCGCCAGCACCGCGACGGCAACCGCCACCGCCCCGACGCTCACCGCATCCGGCTCGGCCGCGAGGTACCCCGCCGCGACGATCGCCAGCGCCGCCGAGACAACCGTCGCCATCAGCCCGTACATCCGCTCGTCCGGATCGGCGTGCGAACGCAGCTGCAGAACCAGAGTGAGCAGTACCCAGACACCCAGCGTGCCGAGGATCGCCGCGGGCGCCCCGTCGGCCACCAGCAGCGCCACATCCGCCGCCAGCGCCCCCGCGAAGGCCAGCGCGATGCCCTGCCGGGCGGGCCACATGCCGTTCAGCCGGAACCAGCCGGCGGCCGTCACGGCCTGCAGGGCGACAAGGGGCACCAGCAGGGCGTACGACCCGACCGCAGCCGTGACCGAGAGCAGCAGCCCCAGCAGCGCGGTGAGCGCAGCCGGCTGAATCCCGGGCTCGATGATCGGGGAACGGCCCTCGAGCCGGGCCCGCTGGGCGTCCGTGACCCGGGTGTTGCCGGCGACGGTCGCCGGACCGTAGTCGGGGCCGTCACCGGTTCCTGCCTCCGCCTCGGGCCGGGGGGCCTGGGCGTGGGACGGCTGAGCGTGGGATCGCTGAGCGTGGAAGTGCTGACCATTGCCCTGCTGGGCGCGCCCCTGCGGCTGAGCGGCGGCATGCCGTCCCTGGGCCTGTGCCTGGGCCTGCGGCACCCCGTCCCACCCCTGGGCCTCCGAAGCACCGCCGTACCCCGCATACGCCCCCGCGCCCTGCGAGGGCAGGTAGGACGTCTCCGCCGCAGAAGCCGGCGGCTGCACCTGGGTCTCCCAGGTCTGCCCCTGCCACTGCTGCGTGTACTGCTGGGCGGCCTGCGGATCGTCGTACGCCTGCTGCCCCGGCCACGCCTGCGGCGCGGTCGGCTGCTGCGGCTGCTGCGGCTGTCGCTGCTGCTGATACGGGTCGTACCCGTCGTAACCGTCGTACCCCTGATACGGCTGGTCGGTCATCGTCACCCTCCTGCGAACGGCGGGAGCACCTCGACCGTGCCGCCGTCGGCCAGCCGTACCGTCTCATGTTCGCGGGTGCCCACGGGGTCACCGTCGACGAGGAAGGAGCATCGCTGCAGGACGCGCACGAGTTCACCGGGGTGTCGCTCGCGTGCGGCATCGAGCGCCTCGGCGAGGGTGGCCGCGTCGAACGGCTCCTCGGCGATCCCGGCCGCGGCCTTCGCGGCGGCCCAGTAGCGCACCGTGACCTTTGGCATCCGGTTCCTCTGTCGATCGGCTGTGTACCCCGTCAGGCTAGCCGCCCCGTGCGGCGGCCCAGCCCCCGATCCGGGCCAGCAGTTCCTCGGAGGCCGCGTGCTCCGCATGGCCCATGCCGGGCTCCAGCCAGAGTTCGCCGTGGTCACCGGCCGCCTGGGCCAGCATGCGGGGGTGGTCGAGGGGGAAGTAGCCGTCCAGCTCGCCGTGCACGATCAGCAACGGCGTCGGCGCGATCCTCGGGACCGCCTCCACCGGGGACATCGGCACGGGGTTCCAGTCCCGGTGGTGGATCCGGGTGCGGAATCCGTACCGGCCCACCAGGCGCCCCTCGGGCCGGGTCACCAGCCAGTGCAGGCGGCGCATGGGGGGCGTGCCCCGGTAGTACCAGCGCGCAGGCGCGCTCACGGACACCACCGCGTCCGTGTGCGCACCGCGGCCCCCGTGCGCCCCGGGCGCCCCCAGCTCCTCGCCGCCCCCGCCATCCCTGCCGTCTCTGCCGCCCCCGCCGTCCTCTCCGTACAGAGCCGCGTGCCGCAGGACCACCGAGCCGCCCATGGAGAAGCCGATGGTCGCCACGCGCGTGTGCCCGAGTTCGCGGGCCCATCGCACCGCGGCCGCCAGATCGAGCACCTCCTTGTCCCCGACCGTGGACCGCCCGCCCGACGCGCCGTGCCCGCGGAAGGAGAAGGTGATGACGGCCGCGTGCCGGGTGAGGGCCTGCGCCACCCGTCGTACATGTGGCCGGTCCACATCGCCGGTGAAGCCGTGGGCGACGACGAACACCAGGTCACGGGCAGATGGACGTGAGGAGTCGTATACGACCGCACCCGGGTCGTATACGGAATCGATCGTCACACCGTCGTCCGTGTGCAGAAACGTCCGCATAGGTGTACGTCTGGTTGTCTCAGAGTTCGGACGAACCGTAGATCGTGCCACATCACCTGCCGGACCCATGCTCATGTGGGCTATTCTGCTGGGCAGAGGACTCGGGCAGCGTAGCCCCCGGGTCCTTTTGTGCTTTCGGAAGCGTTGTATACGACGCGGGAAACCTCAGGTGACCGCAGGTGTACGGGGCCCCGGGATCGCAGAGCAGTTCCGTACCGCACACGTCCTCGCAGGGACCGAGGAGGAACCAGACGTATGAGTTCTCTGCTGCTCCTGACCAACGCCCTCCAGCCGTCGACAGAGGTGCTCCCCGCACTCGGCCTGCTGCTGCACAACGTGCGCGTGGCCCCCGCGGAGGGCCCGGCACTCGTCGACACCCCGGGTGCCGACGTCATCCTGATCGACGGACGCCGCGACCTCCCACAGGTCCGCAGCCTGTGCCAGCTCCTGCGCTCGACCGGCCCCGGCTGTCCGCTCGTCCTCGTCGTCACCGAGGGCGGCCTCGCCGCGGTGACCGCCGACTGGGGCATCGACGACGTCCTTCTCGACACCGCCGGCCCCGCCGAGGTCGAGGCGCGGCTGCGGCTCGCGATGGGCCGTCAGCAGATCGTCAACGACGACTCCCCCATGGAGATCCGCAACGGCGACCTGTCGGTCGACGAGGCCACCTACAGCGCCAAGCTCAAGGGCCGGGTCCTCGACCTCACCTTCAAGGAGTTCGAGCTCCTGAAGTACCTCGCCCAGCACCCGGGCCGCGTCTTCACGCGCGCGCAGCTCCTCCAGGAGGTCTGGGGCTACGACTACTTCGGCGGCACCCGGACGGTCGACGTCCACGTACGACGGCTGCGCGCCAAGCTCGGACCGGAGCACGAGTCGCTGATCGGAACCGTCCGGAACGTCGGTTATCGATTCGTTACGCCCGAGAAGGTGGACCGCGCCGCCGAGGAAGCCAAGGCCAAGGCTGACCGGGCAAAATCGGCGGATGCGGACGAGATGGCCGCCCTGGACGGCGCCGAGGTCCGTGCCGACCTGTGACGGGCGCCCGGACGGGGTGTCGCGGGCGTTGCCTTCGCGCGGGAGAGTGACAGTGGAGCGGCAGGCAAGCTCCTTCACGCCCTGCCCAGAGCAGGTCCATCCGCGTAGACTCCGCGCGTGGCCAAGGTGACTCGCGATGACGTCGCACGGCTGGCAGGTACCTCCACTGCCGTCGTCAGCTACGTCATCAACAACGGACCCCGGCCGGTCGCCCCGGCCACGCGCGAGCGTGTCCTCGCCGCGATCAAGGAACTGGGGTACCGGCCCGACCGGGTCGCCCAGGCCATGGCCTCGCGGCGCACGGACCTCATAGGCCTGATCGTGCCGGACGCCCGCCAGCCCTTCTTCGGGGAGATGGCGCACGCGGTCGAGTGGGCCGCCGCCGAGCGCGGAAAGATGGTGCTCGTCGGCAACTCCGACTACGTCGGCGAGCGCGAGGTCCACTATCTGCGCGCCTTCCTCGGCATGCGGGTCTCGGGGCTCATCCTCGTCTCGCACGCCCTGAACGACCTGGCCGCCGCCGAGATCGAGGCGTGGGACGCCCGGGTCGTCCTCCTCCACGAGCGGCCCGAGGCCATCGACGACGTCGCCGTCGTCACCGACGACCTGGGCGGCGCCCAGCTCGCCGTACGCCACCTCATCGAGCACGGCAACGAGTACGTCGCCTGTCTGGGCGGCACCGCGGAGACCCCCGCGGTCGGTGACCCGGTCTCCGACCACGTCGAGGGCTGGCGGCGCGCGATGGCCGAGGCCAAGATCCCCACCGAGGGGCGGCTGTTCGAGGCGCCGTACAACCGCTACGACGCGTACCGCATAGCGCTCGACCTCCTCTCCGGGCCGCAGCGGCCGCCGGCGATCTTCTGCTCGACCGACGACCAGGCGATCGGCGTGCTGCGCGCGGCGCGGGAGTTGCGCATCGATGTGCCGGGGGAGCTGGCTGTCGCCGGGTTCGACGACATCAAGGAGGCGGCGTTGACGGATCCGCCGCTCACCACCATCGCCTCGGACCGGTCGGCCATGGCTCGGGCCGCGGTGGATCTGGTCCTGGATGACGGATTGCGGGTCGCGGGTTCCCGACGGGAGCGGTTGAAGGTGTTTCCGTCGCGGCTGGTCGTGCGGCGCTCCTGCGGCTGCGCCTAAGAGCTCGAGGCGTTCCGTCGTCGCGCGAGTGCCGGTCGTGCGGAGCTGGTCGCCCAGTTCCCCGCGTCCCTGAAGGGGCGCGGCCGGAACCGTCTTTACATCGGGCATACGGCCTTCTGCCGGGCTTCTCAGGCAGCGCTCAGGAAGCTCTCATGGTCGGGCGACAAGCTCAATGCCATGACCGAGAGCTTCCGCCGCAGCGGCGATTACGAGAACCCGTACCAGGGCGCCCAGCAGCAGCACGCCTCCTCCCCCGTGAACCCGGAGTGGCCGCCCCCGCCGGCCTACCGGCCGTCGGCGGAGCAGGCGGCCGGCGGAGCCCCCACCGCTCTCCTGACCGAGCCCGTCGCCCAGCAGCCGAGGTCGCGGCGCCGGCCCCGCGGCCCCGTCGCCCTCCTCGCCGCCGTCGCGATCGTCGCGGCGGCGATCGGTGGCGGCACGGCGTACGGCATACAGGAGCTGACCGGCAGCGACACCGTCGCCGCGTCCAGCTCCACCAGCACGAACGTCGTCCCGTCCAGCCAGAAGGGCACGGTCTCCGGGGTCGCCAAGGCGGTCAGCCCGAGCATCGTCGAGATCAACGCGGCCTCGAACGCCGGATCGTCCACCGGCTCAGGCGTGATCATCACCAGTGACGGCGAGATCGTCACCAACAACCACGTCGTCGCCGGCGCCTCCTCGGTCAAGGTGACGACCAACGACGGCAAGGAGTACACCGCCGAGGTCGTCGGCACCGACAGCAGCAAGGACCTCGCGCTGATCAAGCTGCAGAACGCGTCCGGCCTGCAGGCGGCCACCCTCGGCGACTCCTCCGGTGTCCAGGTCGGCGACGAGGTCGTGGCGATCGGCTCCCCCGAGGGCCTCACCGGCACGGTCACCAGCGGCATCGTGTCCGCGCTCGCCCGTGACGTGACCGTCTCGACGGACGAGGGCCAGCAGCAGCAACAGCAGCAGGGCGGCGGCGGATGGCCGTTCGAGTTCGGCGGTCAGGAGTTCAACGGCGACACGGGTTCGTCGACGACGACGTACAAGGCGATCCAGACGGACGCCTCCCTGAACCCCGGCAACTCCGGCGGCGCGCTGATCGACATGAACGGCAACATCATCGGCATCAACTCCGCGATGTACTCGGCCGCCGGGTCGAGTTCGTCCAACGCGGGCAGCGTGGGCCTCGGCTTCGCCATCCCGATCAACACCGTCAAGTCCGACCTGGCGAAGCTGCGGTCGGGATCGCAGAGCTGAGCCGAGCTCACCGAGCTGAAGGGGTACCTCATGATCAAGCAGGTGGAGAAGGTCGGCCGGGTCGAGCACACCGCGGCCGGCGTCGGACCGGCCGACCTGGGCCTGGCCCTGGCGGTCGCCGGCGCTCTGCACGCGCCCACCGCCCCGTCCCGGGCGCCGGAGGTGGCCACCACCCGCCCGGGCACGGCTCGCCGGACGGCCGCCGCCCGCAGCCGCCGCCGTACCGTACGAGGCTGAGAAAGCATGCGAGGCTGAAGGCGTCCAGCCCGATCAGCCCGCTCAGCGCCTGTCCTGCCCTCCCGTCCCACCGCACCCGAGGATCCCGAGCCCATGAGCCCCGCCGACGGCGACCGTGACCCCCAGCGCATCCTGATCGTCGACGACGAGCCTGCGGTGCGTGAAGCACTCCAGCGCAGCCTCGCCTTCGAGGGATACGACACGGAGGTCGCGGTCGACGGCGCGGACGCGCTGGAGAAGGCGACCGTCTACCGGCCCGACCTGGTGGTCCTCGACATCCAGATGCCCCGCATGGACGGTCTGACCGCCGCCCGCCGCATCCGTGGCGCCGGGGACACGACGCCGATCCTGATGCTGACCGCCCGCGACACCGTCGGCGACCGTGTGACCGGGCTGGACGCCGGGGCCGACGACTACCTGGTCAAGCCCTTCGAACTGGACGAGCTGTTCGCCCGGGTCCGCGCGCTGCTGCGGCGCAGCTCGTACGCGGCGGCGGCCGGTGCGGGCGCGGTGGAGGAGGACGAGGCGCTGACCTTCGCCGACCTGCGCATGGATCTCGCGACGCGGGAGGTGACGCGGGGTGGGCGGCCGGTGGAGCTGACCCGTACGGAGTTCACGCTGCTGGAGATGTTCATGGCGCATCCGCGCCAGGTGCTGACCAGGGAGCAGATCCTGAAGGCGGTGTGGGGCTTCGACTTCGAGCCCTCGTCGAACTCGCTGGACGTGTACGTCATGTACCTGCGCCGCAAGACCGAGGCGGGCGGCGAGCCGCGGCTCGTGCACACGGTGCGGGGCGTGGGGTATGTGCTGCGCCAGGGCGGCGCGGAGTGAGCAAGGTGCTACGCCGGTTCCGGTCACTGCCGATTCGCTCGCGGCTGGCGATGCTGGTGGCGGCGGCGGTGGCGTTCGCGGTGGCGGCGGTTTCGGTGACGTGTTGGTTCATCGTGCAGGGCAGGCTGTACGACCAGGTGGACGACGATCTGCAGCAGGCTCGGATGAAGCCCGGGCAGAACTTCGAGATGTCGAGCGCGCTCTCCAACTGCACGCAGACCCCCCAGGGCACCCAGCCCTTCCGCAACCTCTACTCGCAGGTCGTCAAGGCGGACGGAACTCCCTGCGTCACCGAGGAATCTGTCGGCAGGATCGAGGTCACCCAGGCCGACAAGGACGTGATCAAGGGCGGTAGTGCCAGCGATGGCATCATCCGCAACGGCACTGCCGAGGACGGCACTCCGCTGCGTGTGATGACCATTCCACAGGTCGCCCGGAACCAGGCCACGGGCGAGCAGTCCTACGTCGCCGTCACCGTCGCCGTCTCCCTCAAGGGAACCGAGTCCACCCTCAACGACCTGGCCCTCATCCTCCTCCTCGTCTCCGGCATCGGAGTCATCGGCGCCGGCGCCGCCGGCCTCGCCGTCGCCCGCGCCGGCCTCCGCCCCGTCGACAAGCTCACCGAGGCCGTCGAGCACGTGGCCCGCACGGAGGACCTGAACGTCCGTATCCCGGTCGAGGACGACGCCGAGGACGAAGTCGCCCGGCTGTCCCGTTCCTTCAACTCCATGACGTCCGCCCTGGCCAGCTCCCACGAGCTCCAGCAGCAGCTCATCGCCGACGCAGGACACGAACTGCGCACCCCCCTCACCTCCCTGCGCACCAACATCGAGCTGCTCACCCGCAGCGAGGAGACGGGCCGTCCGATCCCCGAGGCGGACCGCAAGGCCCTCCTCGCCTCGGTGAAGGCCCAGATGACCGAACTGGCTTCACTCATCGGCGACTTGCAGGAGCTGTCCCGCTCGGAGGGCCAGCGCGGCGAGCGCGTGCAGGTGGTCTCGCTGGAGGACGCGGTCGAGTCGGCCCTGCGCCGGGCCCGGCTCCGCGGCCCGGAGCTGACGATCACCGCCGACCTCCAGCCCTGGTACGTACGGGCGGAACCGGCGGCCCTGGAGCGCGCGGTCGTCAACATCCTCGACAACGCCGTGAAGTTCAGCCCCGAGGGCGGCACCGTAGAGGTGCAGCTCACCGACGGCGTCCTCACCGTCCGCGACCACGGCCCCGGCATCCCCACCGACGAACTCCCCCACGTCTTCGACCGCTTCTGGCGCTCGCCGAGTGCACGCGCCCTGCCGGGCTCGGGCCTGGGCCTGTCGATCGTGGCGCGTACGGTGCAGCAGGCGGGCGGCCAGGTCACCCTGGCCCACGCGCAGGGCGGCGGCACGGTGGCGACCGTACGCCTGCCGGGCGCGCCGACGGCTCCGCCGGAGACGCCGTAGGGCGCTCCCGAAGGCCCTGGAGGGAGGTCGAACGGCTCTCCCTGGGCGGCAACCTTTCCGTGCGAGGCGGCGACTGATCCGCGGACCATCCCCCGCACGGAACGGATCGCCGTATGAGTGAGCAGCACAGCAAAGCGCGTCACCGCAGAGGCAGGAAGGCCCTTGCGGTCGGGGTCCCGCTGACCCTGACCGCCGCCGGAGCCCTCGCCTACGGCACGGACCTCGGCATCCTGGGCGCCGGTGTCCGGCAGGCGTCCGCCGCGACCGCCGCCGCCCCCACCTGGGCCACCGCCGCCGCCGACGGCTTCGCCTCCGTCAACTCGCTGGGGCAGAACGGCACTTATGGCGGACGGGACGGGCAGACCGTGACCGTCAGGACGCAGGCCGAGCTGGAGAAGTACGCGACGGCCGCCGAGCCGTACGTCATCGTCGTGGCCGGGACGATCACCATGAATCCGGTCGGCAAGGAGATCAAGGTCCGGTCGGACAAGACCATCGTCGGGTCCGGGACGTCCGGGCACATCGTCGGCGGAGGGTTCTTCCTCGGCACCGGCGTGCACAACGTGATCATCCGGAACCTGACCATCCGGGACGCCTACCAGGGCATCTGGAACGACAAGGACCACGACTTCGACGCCGTCCAGATGGACGGCGCCCACCATGTGTGGATCGACCACAACGACCTGCGGCACATGGCGGACGGACTCATCGACGTCCGCAAGGACAGCACGAACGTGACCGTGTCCTGGAACAAGCTGAGTCAGAACAACAAGACCTTCGGCATCGGCTGGACCGAGAACGTCAGGACGGACATCACGATCCACCACAACTGGATCCGCGAGACCGAGCAGCGCAACCCGTCCACCGACAACGCCGCCCACGCGCACCTCTACAACAACTTCCTGGAGGACGTGGCGGGCACCGACATCACGTCGTCGTACGGCAACTACTCGCGCGGCCGGACGGCGATGGTCCTGGAGAACTCCTACTTCCAGGGCATGAACAACCCCGTCACCAAGGACAGCACCGCGACGCTCGTCCAGCGCGGCAACCTCTTCACGGGCACCAGCGGCCGTAACGAGAGCGGCGGTACGGCCTTCGACCCGAAGGCGTACTACTCGTACACCCTGGACTCGGCCGCGAATGTGCCGTCGTTGCTCAAGTCAGGTGCCGGGCCGAGGAGTTCCATCGGTACGGCGGCGACGGGCACCACCGCGAGCACCAGGGCCGCGACGACGCTCACCGTCGCCAAGGACGGCAGCGGGCAGTACCGGACCGTGCAGGCCGCGGTGGACGCCGTACCCGCGAACAACCCGTCCCGTGTCGTCATCTCCGTGAAGCCGGGGACGTATCGCGAGGTCGTGAAGGTCCCGGCCAACAAGCCGCACGTCACCATCCAGGGCACGGGCGGCAGCCGCAAGGACACGGTCATCGTCCACGGCAACGCGGCCGGCATGCAGAAGCCGGACGGTTCGGGGACCTACGGCACCCCGGGCAGCGCCACCGTCTCCCTCCAGTCCGACGACTCGCAGCTGCGCAACCTCACCGTCACCAACGACTTCGACGAGGCCGCCAACCAGTCCCTCTCCGGCCACCAGGCCGTGGCGCTGCTGACCTCCGCCGACAAGATCTTCCTCGACGGGATCATCGTCAACGGCGACCAGGACACCCTGGAGCTGGAGACCGCCGCCAAGGACAAACCGGGCCGCGTTTACATCGCCAACTCCTACGTCACCGGCAACGTCGACTTCATCTTCGGCCGGGCGACGGCCGTCGTGGACAAGTCCGTCATCACGCTGAAGAAGCGCTGGAACGGCACGTCGGCGGGGTACGTCACCGCGCCGAGCACCCCCGGCAACCGCAAGGGCATCCTCATCAACCGGTCCACCGTCAACGGCGACGTGGCGAACGGCAGTTTCCACCTCGGCCGCAACTGGCACCCCGGCGGCGACACCACCGTCGACCCCCAGACCACGGTTCGGGACAGCACGCTGAGCGCGGCCGTCAAGGCCACGCCCTGGTCGGACATGAGCGGCTTCTCCTGGAAGGACGACCGCTTCGCCGAGTACCGGAACACCGGCCCGGGTGCCGGTTCCGCGAGCTCCGAGCGGCCCCAGCTGACCGACGCCCAGGCCGGCGGGCAGGAGGTCGCCGACTGGCTGGGGGACTGGACGCCCACGGCCTCCTGAGATCCTGCCGGCGACCGCTCAAAGTCAAGGCGGGCGCGGGAGAACGTCAAGAGCGGTCCAACGTTCGATCATGAGTTCCCCGCGCTCGACCATGATTCAGCAACGTGAACGTTTGTTCCGATGCTCGGGCGTACGTTCCACGCCGTGAACTCCGACAGATCCGTCGGCGCCCAGCCGACCGCGGCCGCCCACCAGCGGTTCGCCCTTGCCTCTCCCGCCCGCCGCGCACTCCTGCGGTTCGGGCTGACCGGGGCCGCGGCGCTGGGGGCGACCGCAGCCCTCGGCACGGCTCCCGCCTCCGCCACCACCCCCACATCCCCCACCACCGCCTCGCGTCACCGACCCGGCACGCCGGAGGAGGCCCTGCGGGAGCTCGCCGCGGGCAACCTGCGCTGGCGCACCTTCCGGCAGCGCCATCCCGACGAGTCGCCCGCCGTGCGCCAGAGCCTGACGTCGGGGCAGCAGCCCTTCGCCCTCGTCCTCGGCTGCATCGACTCCCGGGTCCCTCCGGAGCTGGTCTTCGACCAGGGCCTCGGCGACCTGATGACCGTGCGCTCCGCCGGCGAGGTCCTCGACGAGGCCGTACTCGGCAGCGTCGCCTACGGCGTGCTCGAACTGAACATCCCCCTGGTCATGGTCCTCGGCCACCAGTCGTGCGGCGCCGTGAAGGCCGCCGTCGAGTCGGACCTGTCCGGCGAACGGCTGCCGGCCCACATCCAGTACATCGCCGACCGGATAACCCCGAACATAGACCGCACCCAGGAGGGCGACGCCCGCATCGATTCCACCATCGACGCCAACGTACGGGCCATCCGCGCCCACCTCGCGGCCGAACCGGACCTCGCCGCGAAGGTGACCTCCGGCCAACTGGCCATCGTGGGCGCCCGTTACGAGCTGACGACCCAGCGGGTCCATCGGGTCGGCTGACAGCTGGGAGCGGCGGCGGGGTCAGCGCCTGAGGACGAGGGTCTCCTCCGTGGGCACCCCCGGTACCGGCCCCGCGAGCCCCCCGTACACCCCGCCCCGCGCCACCAACTCCGCGTGCGTACCCGCCTCCACCAGCCGCCCGTCGTCAACGACCAGCACCCTGTCCGCATCCGGCGCCAGGCTCAGGTCGTGCGTGATCACGAGGGTCGTACGGCCGGACATGAGGCGGCGAAGCGGCTGGACGACCTGGCGGGCGGCCACCGAGTCGAGACCGGCCGTCGGTTCGTCCAGGACCAGGACGGGGGCGTTGCGCAGCATCGCGCGGGCGATCGTGAGCCGCTTGAGCTGACCGCCGGAGAGGGCGGCCGTGCCGGGGGCGATGTGGGTGTCGTATCCCTCGGGGAGCGCGGCGATGAACTCGTGGGCCGCCGCCGCGCGCGCCGCCCGCTCGATGTCCCCGTCGCTCGCGCCCGGTCGGCCGCACGCGATGTTCTCGCGGACGGTGCCGTTGAGGATCAGGGTCTCCTGGGGCAGCAGCGTGACGTTCTCGCGCAGGAACCCCAGGTCCAGGTGCGGGAGCGGCACCCCGTCCAGGGTGATCGCGCCCGCCCCGGGGTCGTAGAACCGGGTCAGGAGCTTGGCCGCCGTCGACTTGCCGGCGCCGCTTCGGCCCGTGATGACCACCAGCTCGCCGGGGTCGGCCGTGAAGGTCAGGCCGGTCAGTGAGTCCCGGGTGGCGCCCGGGTGGCGGAAGGACACCCCGTGGAAGCCGACCCGGCCCCGGACCGGCCACGGCCCGACCGGTTCGGCGGGGTCGGTGACCGCCGGCTCGGCGTCCAGGATCTCGCCGAGGCGCTGGGCTCCGGCGGTGGCGGCGGTGAGGGTGAGACCGAGCCGGCCGAGGTCGCGGACGGGCGGGTAGAGGTAGCCGATGAAGGCGGCGAAGGCGAGGAGCTGCCCCAGGGTCATACGGCCGGCGGAGATCTCCCACACCCCGAGGCCGATCACCGCGAGCACGCAGATCGTCTCCACGACCTCGACGAACTGCTCGTACATCTCACTCAGCCGCGCACCCCGCACGGACGCCTTCATCCAGGCGCGTGCCTCGCGCTCGAGCCGCCTCTCCTCGTCGCCCCTGCGGTTGTAGGCCTGGGTGAGGAGGACGTGGCCCAGCGACTCCTCGACCACCGAGGTGATCGCGCCGTCGGCGACCCGTTCGTCCTGGGAGGCGGTGCGGATACGGCCGGCGAAACGGCGGGCGGCCAGCAGGAACAGGGGCGCCAGGACGAAGGTGGCCAGGGCCAGGTCCCAGCGCAGATACAGGGCGGCCGCCGCGTAGAAGACCGTCGAGAACGCCGCCGCGACCGCGCCGACCACGCCCGAGACGACCATCTCCTCGATGGCCTCGACATCCCCGGTGAGCCGCTCCACCAGGTCCCCGCGCCGGTGCTTCCGGAAGAAGTCCGGCGGCAGGTCCTGCACATGCCGGAAGACCTTCGCGCGCAGCCGCAGCACGAATCTCTCGGCGGTCCAGGTGGCGAGCGAGTTCCCGAGATACCCGACGATCGCCCCCAGCACGGCAACGCCCAGCCAGGCCGCCGCCGGACCCCAGAAGGCCGAGAGCGAACCGGCTTTCAGCGCGTTGTCGGTGAGTTCCGCGAACAGCAGGATCGACGCGGTCTCGGCGAGCGCGGCGACCACCACGCAGGCGACGATGACCGCCAGCCACTTGCGGTCCCCGCGTGTCAGCGGCCAGAAGCGCCCGAAAGCCGTGCGTACTTCCTTCATGCTCAAGTCCCTTTCCCGGCACCGGACATGACGGAGGCGGGGTCCCGAAGCCCGAGAGCTCCGGTGACCCCGCCTCGCGTGTCGTGTCCTCAGCCCTTGTGCGCGACCGGACGCCGCTTCGGAGCGGCCTTCTTCGCCACCGGCTTCTTCTTGGGCGCCGGGGCCGGGGCGGCGGGCTTGCGGGTCTTCTTGACGGGGGCGATCTTGTGGAAGCTCATCATGTTCTCCTTTGTTTCTGCATCGATTGCATCGATTGCGCCGATCGCATCGATTGCTTTCGACACGGAAAACATTACGGGACCTCGAACCATGAAATCGCCAATTCCCCTGAGACCTCTATTAATTGAGCCTGAGAGGGTTTTTCAGGGAATTCCCGGAACTAATCGCGAACTCACACAGAATTGATTACCGGCGCCCCACCGCCAGTCCGGCGCCTTCCAACCGCACCCTGATCCCGTCCTCCTCCACCCGCACATCCCGCAGCCGTACGTCCCCGCTCGGCGGTTCTGGGAGGCGGAAGCCCAGGGAGAGCTGGTCGGCGAGGACCGGGCGGGTCAGACGGGGAAGGGCGTCGAGGAGGGCGGGGTCGAAGCCGAGGAGCTTGAGGAGCTGGGGGTGCTCGAGGGCCAGGTCGATGAGGTTCAGGCGCATGGCCTGGCGGATGAAGCGCGGCGTACCGGTCAGCTCGGTGAGCTTGGACTCGTGGCGCAGGGCCTCGCGGACGACCGAGTCGGGCACGCCCAGGCGCCGTACGACGGCCGGGACGGACAGCAGCGCCTTCGCCTTGCGGGTCTCGTGGGCCAGGCGGGCCGCCGACCCACGGCTCAGGTGCAGGCCCTCCGAGGTGCGAGCACCCGGGCGGTACGTGGCCAGGTCGCCGATGTCCAGGCGCATGCCGCCGATGTGGGTGGCGATACCGCGGTCGCCGTTGCGCAGGATGCGGGCCTCGGCGCGCAGGTTGAGGTCGTGTCCGGCGACCGGCAGGGTGCCGCGGGCCCGGATGCGGTCGTGGCCCTCGCCGGTGAAGGTGACCTGGGACGCGCCGAGTTCACGGTTGAGGTCCGCGAAGGAGAGCAGGACGTCGCCCTCCAGCTCGGGGACGTCGGCGCCGCGCACCGACAGCGGACCGTCGGTGTCCAGCCGTACGTCTCTCGCCGTCGCCGTCACCTGGGCGAGCGAGATCCGGTCGGCGGCCACGTCGGGGACCGTCACCTTCACCGAGTCCAGCCGCTCGTCGGCGAGTTGGGTGAGGAAGGGGAAGCCGCCGATCTCCACCTCGGGAGCGGCCGCGAGGTCCAGATGGGTCTTGAGGGTGTCCGCCGCTCTGCGCTCGGCGTAGAGGAGGGCCCAGCGGTCGGCGAGGCTGAGGAAGGCGGCGAGGACGACGAGGCCGACGACCGCCTTCATCGCGAACGGAAGCCCCGCGAAGCGGCCTTTGCGCCGGCGACGGCCGTTGCGACGGTGATTGGGCGCGGCCCAGGGATCGTCCTGGGCCGCCGCTACGTCCGCTTCGTCCGGCTCGTCCGGTACGTCGTCGTGGAGGAACTCCTCCAGCGGACCGCCGTCCAGTCTGCCGAGCTCCTCGTACGGGTTCGTATAGGGAGTGTTTGGAAGGGGATGCGCCGTTATGTGGTGGGGGGAACGCATCGGACCATCGGACCATGCGCACGCCCCCCACCCGCAACCTCTACCGGAGGTTTGCGATCTAGTTCACGCTATTTCACTTCACTACTGCAGTTCACTTCACTGCTGCACGACCGTGATCCGGTTCGCCGCCGGCGGAGCGATCGGGTCAGTCGCCGAGGAGTTGGCCGTCAGGTACTTCTCCAGCACCGTCAGGTCGTCCGTCCCGACCAGGTCGTTCGTGCCCTGCCCCAGCGTGGGGAAGCCGTCGCCGCCGCCCGCGAGGAAGTTGTTCGTGGCGACGCGGTAGGTGGCCGTCGGGTTGATCGCCTCGCCGTTGAGCTTGATCGAGTCGCTCACCACACGGTCCGCGCCCGACTTCGTCAGGTCCAGCGTGTACGTCAGGCCCGAGGAGATCTGCAGAACCTTCGGCGAGGCCGCGTTCGTCCCGCTCACCTGCTCCTTGAGCACCTGGATCAGCTGTGCGCCGGTGAGGTCCTGCAGGTTCACCGTGTTGGAGAACGGCTGCACCGTGAAGCCCTCGGCGTAGGTCACCACACCGTCGCCCTCGGCCCCCTTGGCCGCGAACGTCAGCGGCGCCCGGATGCCGCCGGGGTTCATCAGCGCCAGGTCCGTCTCCGGGTCCAGCTCCTTGCCGTACGCCAGCTGCGCGTCCGCGATCAGGTCGCCGAGCGGGGACTCGGTGCCGGCGCTCGGGATGTCGGCGGAGATGTGGCCGATCGCGCGGTTGCCGATGGGCGCCGCGAGGGTGTTCCACTTGCTGATCAGCCCGGTCATGTCGGGCGCCTTGGGGACGTCCCGGGTGACCACACGGTTCGCGGACTTCACGGCCGTACGGGCGATGTCGCCGGTGTAGCGGTCGTACGTCAGCGTGGTGTCCGTGTAGAGGCGGCCGAAGGACGCCGCCGACGTGACCATGCGGGGCTTGCCCGACGGGTCGTCGATCGAGCAGACGTACGCGGCGTGCGTGTGGCCGGTGACCAGCGCGTCGACCTGCGGCGTGATGTTCTTGGCGATGTCGACGATCGGGCCGGAGACGCCGTCGCCCGCGCCCGGGGCCTCGCAGTCGTAGTTGTACGAGGCGGAGGCCGGGGCACCGCCCTCGTGGATGAGCGCGACGATCGACTTCACGCCCTGGCGCTGGAGCACCTTGGCGTACTTGTTGATCGTCTCGACCTCATCCTTGAACTTCAGGCCCTTGACGCCCTCGGCGGAGACGACGCCCGGCGTGTCCTCCAGGGTCACGCCGATGAAGCCGACCTTGACGTCCCGCTTCTTCCACACCCAGTAGGGCTTGAGGATCGGCTTGCCGGTCTTCTCGTCGAGGACGTTCGCGGCGAGGTAGGGGAAGTCGGCGCCCTTGAACTTCTTGTCCGAGTAGCAGCCGTCCTTCGGGTGGCAGCCGCCGTTCTGCAGGCGGGCCAGTTCCTTGGCGCCCTCGTCGAACTCGTGGTTGCCGACCGAGGTGACGTCCAGGTCGAGCTTGTTCAGCGCCTCGATGGTGGGCTCGTCGTGGAAGAGGCCCGAGATCAGCGGGGAGGCGCCGACCATGTCGCCGCCGGCCGCGGTGATGGAGTACTTCTCGCCCTCGCGCGCCTGGCGCAGATGCGTGGCGAGGTACTCCACGCCGCCCGCGTCGATGGTCTTCGTCGTGCCGTCCGCCTGCAGTTCGGTGACCCGGCCGGAGGAACCGGCCGGCGGCTCCAGGTTGCCGTGCAGGTCGTTGAAGGACAGCAGCTGGACGTCCTGGTAACGGCTGTGCTGGTGCCCGTGGCCGCCCTTGTCCGAGCGCTCGTCCGCCGACGCCGTCGCGGGCAGCGCCGCGGCGAGCGCACCCACGGTGGCGAGACCGGCGGCGGTCGCGATCAGTGCGTACGTACGGCGTCTGCGGTGCTGCTGGTGGGATGTGGCTGACATCCGCCCCCCTGTGAGTCGTGAGTCTTAAGTGACATGGCCCCGTCGGGCGGCAGCCTAGAGTCAACGCGCGTAGCGCGACAGGGGGTTCCGGGTTACAGGCTGGTTGCTTCTGTGCCGGGACTTTGGCGGAGGCGCCCCTTACCCTCGTACGCATGACCAGCGACGACACCGCACACCCGCTTCCGACCCGTTCCATCGAGACCCATCTCGCGCTCTCCCCGGAGCAGACCGAGGCCGTGCTCGAACTGCTCGCGGAGGCCGCCCGGAACGACGGGCAGCAGGCGGTGTCCGAGCAGGGACGGCTGCAACTGGGTGGCGGGGAGCGCGAGGGCGTGTCGCATCTGCTGCTGACGGTCGGCGGCGAACTCGTCGGCTACGCCCAGTTGGAGGACACCGACCCGGTGGAGGCCCCCGCCGCCGAACTGGTCGTCCACCCCTCGCACCGCGGCCACGGACACGGCCGCGCGCTGGGCTCGGCCCTCCTCGGCGCGTCCGGCAAGCGGCTGCGGGTGTGGGCCCACGGCGGCCACGCCGCCGCCCGCCACCTGTCCCAGGTCCTCGGCCTCACGCTGTTCCGCGAACTGCGCCAGATGCGCCGCTCGTTGACGGACCTGACGCTGCCGGACCCGGTGCTCCCCGAGGGCGTGACGGTCCGCACCTTCGAGCCCGGCCGGGACGACGCGGCCTGGCTCGCGGTGAACGCCGCCGCCTTCGCCCACCACCCCGAGCAGGGCTCCCTCACCCAGCGCGACCTCGACGACCGCAAGGCCCAGCCGTGGTTCGACCCGGCGGGGTTCTTCCTGGCGGAACGGGCCGGCGAGCTCATCGGCTTCCACTGGACGAAGGTCCACGCGGAGGAGGGGCTCGGCGAGGTGTACGTCCTCGGCGTGCGACCGGGCGCGCAGGGCGGCGGCCTGGGCAAGGCCCTCACGACGATCGGGCTGCGGCACCTGGCCGCGCAGGGGCTGCCCACGGCGATGCTCTACGTCGACGCCGACAACAAGGCGGCGGTGTCGGTGTACGAACGGCTCGGGTTCACCACGTACGAGACGGACCTCATGTACCGGACCGAGACCTGACATTCAGCGCTTAAGGGGCGGCGATCTTGACGCCGCCCCTTTCTTGCACCACCCTTTCACTACTCAATTAGTGAAAGGGTGGTGGAACGGATGGTCGAGTACCGCATCGACCGGCGCTCCGGCGTCGCCACCTATGTGCAGATCGTCCAGCAGACCAAACAGGCCCTGCGCCTGGGCCTGTTGGAGCCGGGCGACAAGCTGCCCACGGCCCGTGAGGTCGTCGAGGCAACCGCCATCAACCCCAACACCGTCCTCAAGGCCTACCGCGAACTGGAACGCGAAGGCCTGGTCGAGGCACGCCGGGGGCTCGGCACGTTCATACGGCGCGGACTGAACACCGCACCGGCCGACTCGCCTCTGCGCATCGAACTGGACGCGTGGGCCGTACGGGCCCGCGAGGCCGGGCTGGACCGCGACGACGTGGACGCTCTCTTCACTTCCGTACTGGACACGCACTTCAAGGGGGACGAGTCATGACCGAGACCGCCATCGAGGCGGCCGCACTGGGCAGGAGGTTCGGGCGGCGCCGCAAGCGGGCGCTGGACGGCTGCGACTTCCGCCTCCCCACGGGGACCGTGTGCGCCGTCGTCGGGCCGAACGGCGCGGGCAAGTCGACCCTGCTCTCCCTCGCCGCCGGTCTGCTGCCCCCCACCGACGGCTCGATCAGCGTCCTCGGCCAGGCCCCGGCGGCGGTCCGCGAGCGGATCGCGTACGTCGCCCAGGACAAGCCCCTGCACCCCCAGCTCACCATCGCCGACACCCTGCGCTTCGGCCGCGAGCTGAACCCCGGCCACTGGGACGACCGGGTCGCCGAGCGGATCGTCGCCGAGGGCGACCTCGACCCGGAAGCGAAGATCCGCACGCTCTCCGGCGGCCAGCGCACCCGCGTCGCACTCGCACTCGCCCTCGGCAAGTGCCCCGAACTGCTGCTCCTGGACGAGCCGATGGCCGACCTCGACCCGCTCGCCCGGCATCAGCTGATGGCCACGCTCATGGCCGACGCGGCCGAGCACGGCACCACGGTTGTCATGTCCTCGCACGTCGTGGCCGAGTTGGAGGGCGCCTGCGACCACCTCCTGCTGCTCGGCGCCGGCCGGGTCCGCCTCGCCGGCCCGCTGGACGACCTGCTCGCCGCGCACCGGCTCGTCACGGGCCGCGCCGACGCGCCCCTGGCCCCGCACACCGTGGTCGAGTCCCGCACCACCGGGCGCCAACTCACCGCGCTCATACGCCCCGAGGGCCCTCTCGGCGACGCGTGGCAGGCCACCACCCCCACCCTGGAGGAACTGGTCCTGGCCCACCTGCGCGCCCCCGAGGCCCCGGCTCTGCGCCTCGACGACGTACGGGAGGCCGCCGGATGACCACCGTGACCATCGAGACGTCCACCACCGCCATGCCCTCCCGGGGGCCGCGCGGCCTGGTCTGGACGACGCTGCGACTGCACCGCTCGGCGCTGTGGTTCTGGGTGATGCTGGTGGCCGTGGCCGCCGGGTCGATGCTGTGGGCGTACGGCCCGGGGGCGGACGCCGCCTGGGCCGCGTTCCGGAAGATGGGCTGCGCCTCGGCGCAGGAGGGCATGGGCTGCGACTTCACGGACCCCGCCGCCGTGCGGTACGACACGGTCGTCGGCGTCGGCGCCGGACTGCTCGCCCTCACACCGTTGCTCACCGCCGCCTGGGCGGGCGCCGCCCTCATCGGGCGCGAACTGGAGAGCGGCACCGCCCAGTTGGCGTGGACGCAGTCGGTCTCCCCGGCCCGCTGGCTGGCCGCCAAGGCCGCCGTCCCGGCCGCCCTGCTCGTCTCCGGCACGCTCCTGCTCACGCTGCTGCACCGCATGCTGTGGTCGGCCGACGGTGCGCTGCTCGCCACGAGTTCGCGCCGGTGGGACGACAGCACCAGCTTCGTGGCCAACGGCACCCTCGCCACCGCCTACGCCCTCCTCGGCCTCGCCGTCGGCATCCTCGCGGGCGTGCTCCAGCGCCGCGCCCTGCCCGCGCTCGGCACGGCGGTCATCGGCCTGATGACCCTGCTGTACGCGCTCACCGCGCTGCGCCCGCATCTGTGGCCGGTCGAGACGCTCGTCGACAAGGACGAGTACCCGCCGTACATCGGCATGGTCGTCGGCGAGGGCGCCCTCACCTCCGCCGGCGCCCGCGTCCCGGACCCCATCTGCGTCGACAACACCAAGTGCCTCGCGGACCACGACATCGTGGGCTTCTACCGCGACTTCCACCCGTCGTCGCACTTCTGGCCGCTGCAGCTGATGGAGACGGGCATCGCCCTCGCCGTCGCCGCGCTGGCGGTCCTGATCGCCTTCCGGCTGCTGAAGCGGCGTACCGGAGCCGCCGTATGACGACCGCGCTCGCCGCCACGACCGCCCCCGCCGGGCGCACCCCGCGCGGGCCGCGGGGCCTGGTCTGGACCGTCCTGCGGGTGCACCGCACGGCGCTCGTGTTCTGGGCGCTGGCCCTGCTCGCCGCCACGGCCGTCCTGATCTGGATGTACGTCATCGGCGACGAGGCCCGCAAGGGCAACGTCCCGTGCATGACCCCGGCCCGCGACGGCTTCCCCGGCTGTGCGTCCATCGAGTCGATCACCGTGGACGACGTCTACGCCGGCTGGATCGAGACGATCACCAGTGCCCTGACCTACACGATCCTGCCCGTCGCCGCCTGGGCCGGCGGCGCGCTCGTCGGCCGCGAGCTGGAGAGCGGCACCGCGCGGCTCGCCTGGACCCAGTCGGTCACCCCGACCCGCTGGCTGGCGGCCAAGCTCGCCGTCCCGGCCGTACTGCTCGCCACCGGCACCGGCGGACTCGTCCTGCTGAACAACTGGGCGCGCGGCGACGGCGACCCCGAACTGGTCGGGGACTGGTACAACGCGGACGCCTTCATCGGGACCGGGCCGACCGCCGTCGGCTACGCCCTGGCCGGCCTCGCCCTCGGCGCACTCGCCGGGCTGCTGCTGCGGCGGGCCCTGGCCGGCGCCGGGGCGGGCTTCCTGGCCGCGCTCGTCCTGTGCGGCGTGCTGGAACGCTTCCGCGAGGACCTGTGGCCGGCGCTCATCCGCACCGCGACGGGCCGTCTCGACATGCCCCGCTCGGCCCTGGTGATGACCCGGGACGAGACAACCACGGACGGTGTCCGGCACATCCGGGTGACGTATCACCCCGAGTCCCACTACTGGCCGATCCAGTACGTCGAAACCGGCATCCTGCTCGCCGTTGCCGCCGCCGCGACGCTCGCCGCCTTCTGGCTGCTGCGCCGCCGCACGCCGTAGCTCCCGCCGCACGTCCCTCACGGGGGAAGGGACGTGCGGTCCGGACAGCCGCCCGGCGATGTAGACGTCCGCGAGCCGCCCCCCGCTATCCCACACGCCATGTCTCCGTAACCATTGGTTCAGACGGGCTTGCGACGCTCAGCCAATGACCCCCGCCGTGCCAGAGCCTTCGCCGCACCCGGGAGGGAGCGCGAGGAACGGGGCCGCCCGACGCCTCCCCGCCAAGCTCCCGCCCGCGCTTTCCGACGCGCCCATAAGCCTCGACACGCGGAACAATGGGCATATGAGCCAGTCCTCGAACGCCCAGGCAAAGGTCCAGCACGCGCAGCCCTCCGTGGGCTCCATTGCGGCGCACCGTCCGCACGGGGTCACCTCGGCAGTGGTCTCCGACCTGGAACCCGACATCGATGCCGACCTCGACGCGTACGAGGTCACCGAGATCGACGGCGTCCAGTTGCCCCAGGGACGCTTCCTGGACCGGGAGCGCAGCTGGCTCGCGTTCAACGAGCGCGTCCTCGAACTCGCCGAGGACCCGAACACCCCGCTCCTCGAACGGGCGAATTTCCTGGCGATCTTCGCCAGCAACCTGGACGAGTTCTTCATGGTCCGGGTGGCCGGTCTGAAGCGCCGTATCGCCACCGGTGTCGCCACCCGGTCCGCGTCCGGCCTGCAGCCCCGCGAGGTCCTGGAGATGATCTGGGCCCGCTCCCGCGAGCTGATGGCCCGGCACGCCGCCTGCTACCACGAGGACGTCGCCCCCGCCCTCGCGGAGGAGAGCATCCACCTGGTCCGCTGGAGCGAGCTGACGGAGAAGGAGCAGGCCCGCCTCTTCACCCTGTTCCGGCACCAGATCTTCCCGGTCCTGACCCCGCTGGCGGTCGACCCGGCGCACCCCTTCCCGTACATCTCGGGCCTGTCCCTGAACCTGGCCGTGCGGGTCCGCAACCCCGTCACCGGCACGCCGCACTTCGCCCGCGTGAAGGTGCCGCCGCTGCTCTCCCGCTTCCTGGAGGCCTCCCCCGGCCGGTTCGTCCCGATCGAGGACGTCATCGGCGCGCACCTGGAGGAGCTGTTCCCGGGCATGGAGGTCCTGGAGCACCACGCCTTCCGGGTCACCCGCAACGAGGACCTGGAGGTCGAGGAGGACGACGCCGAGAACCTCCTCCAGGCCCTGGAGAAGGAGCTCATGCGGCGCCGCTTCGGGCCGCCGGTGCGCCTGGAGGTCGAGGAGAACATCAACCAGGAGGTCCTGGACCTGCTGGTGCGCGAGCTCAAGATCAGCGAGGCCGAGGTCTACCCGCTGACCGGCCCCCTGGACCTCACGGGCCTCTTCCGCATCGCCTCCATCGACCGGCCCGAGCTGAAGTACCCGAAGTTCGTCGCGGGCACCCATCGCGATCTCGCCGAGGTCGAGTCGGCGTCCGCGCCGGACATCTTCGCCGCGCTGCGCAACCGGGACGTGCTGCTGCACCACCCGTACGACTCCTTCTCGACGTCCGTGCAGGCCTTCCTGGAGCAGGCGGCCGACGACCCGGACGTCCTCGCGATCAAGCAGACGCTTTACCGGACGTCCGGCGACTCCCCCATAGTCAACGCGCTCATCGACGCCGCCGAGGCGGGCAAGCAGGTCCTGGTGCTGGTCGAGATCAAGGCCCGCTTCGACGAGCACGCCAACATCAAGTGGGCGCGCAAGCTGGAAGAGGCCGGCTGCCATGTCGTCTACGGCCTCGTCGGCCTGAAGACCCACTGCAAGCTGTCCCTGGTGGTCCGCCAGGAGGGCGAGACGCTACGGCGCTACAGCCACGTCGGCACCGGCAACTACCACCCGAAGACGGCGCGGCTGTACGAGGACCTCGGCCTGCTGACCGCCGACCCGCAGGTCGGCGCCGACCTGTCCGACCTGTTCAACCGCCTGTCCGGCTACTCCCGCCGGGAGACGTACCGCCGTCTGCTGGTGGCCCCCAAGTCGCTGCGTGACGGCCTGATCTCGCGGATCAACAAGGAGGTCCAGCACCACGGTGCCGGGCGTCCCGCCTATGTCCGCATCAAGGTCAACTCCATAGTCGACGAGGCGATCATCGACGCCTGCTACGCCGCCGCCCAGGCGGGCGTGCCGGTCGACATCTGGGTCCGCGGCATCTGCGCGATCCGCCCGGGCGTCACGGGACTGTCGGAGAACATCCGCGTCCGCTCGGTCCTCGGCCGCTTCCTCGAGCACTCCCGGGTCTTCGCCTTCGGCAACGGCGGCGAACCCGAGGTGTGGATCGGCAGCGCCGACATGATGCACCGCAACCTCGACCGCCGTATCGAGGCCCTGGTCAGGGTCACCGACCCGGCCCACCGCGCCGCGCTCAACCGGCTCCTGGAGACCGGTATGTCCGACACCACCGCGTCCTGGCACCTCGGTCCGGACGGCGAGTGGACCCGGCACGCGACGGACGCGGAAGGCCAGCCCCTGCGCAACGTCCAGGAGATGCTCATAGACGCCCGGAGGCGCCGGCGTGGCACAGCAACACCTTGATCCGACGGACCCCATGGCCGGGGCTGTGACCGGGGACGCCCTCGCGGGTTACCTGCGCGCCCAGGCCACGGAGTTCCTCCGAGCCCTGCGCATGCACCGGGAGACCGGCGGCGGCACGGCCAACGGTGGCTCGGAGGAGTCCGTCGACGCGGCCCGGGCCCTGCGCCGCTCGGCCCGCCGCATCAGCGCCAGCCTGCACACATTCCGCCCGTTGCTGGACACCGACTGGTCCGAGGCCATCCGCCCGGAACTGGCCTGGCTGTCGGGCACGCTGGCGATGGAGCACGCGTACGCGGCCCGCCTGGAGCGCCTGCTGCTGGCGCTGCACCGGTTGTCGGGGGCGGCGGTGCTGCCCGCGCAGACGGGGGTGACCGGCGTGCCCGGCGCGAGCAGGTCCGCGGGCGGGCCCGCGGGGAGCGGTTCCACCGATGCGTCCCCGGGCAGCCGCGCCGGAGTCGGCCCTCAGAAAGGGGAACCTGCTGAGGCCGGTCCCCCGGCCCACCCGGCGGCCACCCCGGAACGCGGCAATCTGACCGTCGGCGCGGCGAAGGCGGGCGCACTGCTCGAACGCCAGCTCACCCTGGCCCGGACACGAGCGCACAGCACGGCACTCCAGGCCCTGGGCAGCAGCCGTTTTCACGCCGTGGCCGACAACATCGCCGTACTGGCCAGCGAGGTCCCCCTCACCCCGGCCGCGGCGACCACCGACCTGCGCCCCCTCGCGGCCGCCGCCGAGGAGCGGCTCACCGACGCGGTGACGGCGCTGCCCCTGGTGACCGCGGGCCACCCCTACAACGCCGAGGCCCTGATCCACGGACTGTCCCCGGACCCGGCCCCGCATCCGCAGGACGCGCCCTGGCACCAGGTCCGCCTGCTGCTGCGCCTGCACCGCTACGCCCGCGAGGTGCTGCACGGCGACAGCGGCCCGGTGGACGTACGGCTGCTGGCGACCGGTCAGTCCCTCAACCGGCACCGCGACGCCTCCGAGGCCGCGGCCGCCGCGGCCCAGGCGGCCCGCACCCCGCGGATCGCCCCGGCGACGGCGTACGCCCTCGGGGTCCTGCACGCCGACCAGCGGCACGAGGTGGAGGCGGCGCGGTTCGCGTTCCAGCAGTCCTGGGAGCGACAGACGGTGGGCACGCCCTAGGCATCCCTGAGACGGGAACTCCCGAATCAGGAACTCCCGAAGGAGGCTTCATCCGGTGACGCACGCGAACGACCTCACCGTCCATGCGGCCGGCTGCGTGCTGTGGCGCCGTTCGCCGGTAGACGGTGAGCTGGAGATATGCCTCATCCACCGGCCGAAGTACGACGACTGGTCCCATCCCAAGGGAAAGCTGAAACGCGACGAGGCGCCCCTGGCCGGTGCGCTGCGCGAGGTCGCGGAGGAGACGGGGCACTCCGCCCGGCCGGGCGCCGAACTGCCGACGATGCGGTACACGGCGAACGACCGCCCCAAGGAGGTCCGCTACTGGGCGGCCGAGGCGGGCCCCGGCACGTTCACCCCGAACGAAGAGGTGGACCGGATGCTGTGGCTCTCGCCCACGGCTGCCCGCAGCCGCCTCACCCAGCCGAGAGACCGCTCCCTCGTGGACGCCCTGCTGGAGTCGCTGCGCCCGGCATAGTCCGCAACAACCCCCCACAAAGCCTCGGAATGCCACCGTGTCCTCAACGTAAGCGTTCCGTGACCTCACCGCACCGTCCCCAGGGGTTCACCCCCCGTTCATTTACGCCCTTCGGCGCCTTCACCTGTTCTGCCTAATTTCGGCCTTGCACGATGACGGACCGCGCCCGGGGGACGGGTCCGCATCACCCATTCTTCGCACGCCGCCGAATTCAGGACGGCGGCTCCTGGAAGGAACTCTTTCAAGTGAAGCTTCAGCGCAAGAACCGGCGGGCTCTCGCTCTCGGCGCTCTCGCCGTCTCCGGCGCCCTGGCCCTCACGGCGTGCGGCTCCGACGACACCGGCACCAACGGCGGCGGCGACTCGAGCGCCAGCGCCGACGCCAGCAACATCAAGTGTGACGACGCCCAGGGCCAGCTGCTCGCCGACGGCTCCTCCGCGCAGAAGAACGCGATCGACGCCTGGGTCAAGCAGTTCACCGCCGCCTGCAAGGGCGTCCAGATCAACTACAAGGGCGGCGGCTCCGGCGCCGGCGTCACCGCGTTCACGCAGGGCCAGGTCGCCTTCGCCGGCTCCGACTCCGCGCTGGACGAGGAGGAGATCACCGCCTCCAAGAAGATCTGCTCCAGCGGTCAGGGCATCGACCTGCCGATGGTCGGCGGCCCGATCGCGGTCGGTTACAACGTCCCGGGTGTCGAGAACCTGGTCCTGGACGCGCCGACCCTCGCCAAGATCTTCAACGACAAGATCAAGAACTGGAACGACGAGGCGATCGCGAAGCTGAACCCCGAGGCGAAGCTTCCCGACCTGAAGATCCAGGCGTTCCACCGCTCGGACGAGTCCGGCACCACGGACAACTTCACCAAGTACCTGATCGCCACCGCCAAGTCCGAGTGGCCGTACGAGGGCGGTAAGGCCTGGGAGGCCAAGGGCGGCCAGTCCGCCGCCGGCTCCTCCGGTGTCGCCCAGCAGGTCAAGCAGACCTCCGGCGCCATCAGCTACATGGAGCTGTCGTACGCCAAGGACGGCATCAACTCGGTCCAGATCGACACGGGCGCTGCCGCCCCGGTCGAGGCCACCACGGCCAACGCCTCCAAGATGATCGCCGCCGCCAAGCGCGTCGGCACCGGCAAGGACATGGCGCTGGAGCTGGACTACGCCACCAAGACCGACGGGGCCTACCCGATCACCCTGGTGACGTACGAGATCGTCTGCGACAAGGGCAACAAGGCCGAGACCCTGCCCGGCACCAAGGCGTTCCTGCGCTACATGGCTTCCGAGGACGGCCAGAAGATCCTCGAGGAGAACGACTACGCCCCGATGCCCGAGGAGATCATCTCCGAGGTTCGTACCACCATCGATGGCCTGAGCTGACCTGAGTGCGGTCCGGTCCGGGGCTGAAAAGACCCGGACCGGCCCGCACCGTCCGGTGCACCGCCGCCCGGAGCCGTACACCACCTACGGCTCCTCCGAGCCACCGCAGACCCGCGTGGCTCCGCAGACCGGAGAACCCGATGGACATATCGACACAGAACACTCAAGCACCTCCCCCCACTCCACAGCCCAAGGCCGCCGAGCAGAAGCGCGCGGCCCGTGGTACCACCCGGCCCGGTGACCGGGTCTTTCTCGCGCTCTCCCGCGGTTCCGGCATCTTCCTGCTGGTGATCATGGCCGCCATCGCGGTCTTCCTCACCTACCGCGCGACCCTCGCGATCAGCAAGGACGACGCCAACTTCCTCACCGCCTTCGAGTGGAACACCGGCACGATCCCGCCGAAGTTCGGCATCGCGGTCCTGGTCTACGGCACGATCATCTCCTCGATCATCGCCATGGTCATCGCAGTCCCGATCGCCGTCGCCATCGCCCTGTTCCTCACGCACTACGCGCCGCGCAAGCTCGGCGGCCCCATCGCGTACGTGATCGACCTGCTCGCCGCCGTGCCGTCCATCGTGTACGGCCTGTGGGGCGCCCTGATCCTCGTACCGAACATGGACGGCCTCTTCGGCTGGCTGGATCAGTACCTCGGCTGGACCGGGATCTTCTCCTGGGAGGGCGGCGCACCCCGCTCGATGCTGACGGTCGGCATCCTGCTCGCGATCATGATCCTGCCGATCATCACCAACGTGAGCCGTGAGGTCTTCCGCCAGGTCCCGCAGATGCACGAGGAGGCGGCCCTGGCGCTCGGCGCCACCCGCTGGGAGGTCATCCGCATGTCGGTCCTCCCCTTCGGCCGCTCCGGCGTCATCTCCGCCTCGATGCTCGGCCTCGGCCGCGCCCTCGGCGAGACGATGGCCGTGGCCACCGTGCTCTCCCCCGACTTCGACATCCACGCCAGCCTGCTCAACCCCGGCGGTGGAACCTTCGCCCAGAACATCGCCAGCAAGTTCGGTGAGGCGTCCGAGTTCGGCCGTGACGCGCTGATCGCCTCCGGCCTGGTCCTCTTCGTCATCACCCTGCTGGTCAACGGCGCGGCCCGCGCGATCATCGCCCGCCGCAAGGAGTACTCGGGGGCCAACGCATGAGCCACGCACTCGCCGACAAGCCCAGCAGCCTGCGCGGGGCCCGTCTGCCCAAGTGGTCCCCGTACGCCATCGCCGGCGGCTCCATCGCCCTCGCGGTCGGCATCGGCCTGGGCGCCGGCCTCGACAGCCGGATCCAGTGGGGGCTGATCGCCAGCCTCCTCTTCATCCTCGGTACGTACGTCATCGCCGCCCGCGTCGAAGGCCGCCGTCAGGCCAAGGACCGCATCGCCACGACGCTGGTGTGGGTGGCCTTCATCCTCGCCGTCATCCCGCTGGCCTCCCTGGTCTGGGCGACCGTGCAGCGCGGTGTGAAGGTCCTCGACGTCTACTTCCTGACCCACTCCATGGGCGTCGTCGCCGACTCCGAGCCGGGCGGTGGCATCTATCACGCCATCCTCGGCACGCTGGAGCAGGTCGGCCTCGCCACCCTGATCGCCGCGCCGGTCGGCGTGCTCACCGCGATCTACCTCGTGGAGTACGGGCGGGGCAACCTCGCCCGGGCCATCACCTTCTTCGTCGACGTCATGACGGGTATCCCGTCGATCGTCGCGGGTCTGTTCATCCTCAGCCTCATGCTGATGATGGACATGCAGCCCTTCGGCTTCGCCGGTTCGCTGGCGCTCGCGATCCTGATGATGCCGGTGGTCGTCCGCTCCACGGAGGAGATGCTCAAGCTCGTCCCGAACGAGCTGCGCGAAGCCTCCCTGGCGCTGGGCGTGCCCAAGTGGCGCACCATCCTGAAGGTGGTCGTACCGACCTCCATCGGCGGCATCACGACCGGCATCATGCTCGCGGTCGCCCGTATCACCGGTGAGACCGCGCCGGTGCTGCTGCTGGTGTTCGGCAACAGCTTCATCAACTCGAACCCGTTCGAGGGTGCGCAGGCGTCGCTGCCGCTGTACATCTACCAGCAGTACGCGAACAGTGCCGGGTCGTCGGCGGCGTACGACCGTGCCTGGGCGGCATCGCTCACGCTGATCGCGTTCGTGATGATCCTCAATCTGCTGGCCCGCGGGATCGCCCGCTGGAAGGCCCCGAAGACCGGTCGCTGACGCGGCCACGGCGACTGATCCGAATCTGGAAGTGAAGTAGACATGGCCAAGCGAATCGACGTAAGCGGGCTCACCGCCTACTACGGCTCCCACAAGGCAATCGAAGACATCTCGATGACGGTCGAGCCCCGCTCGGTGACGGCCTTCATCGGCCCCTCGGGCTGCGGCAAGTCGACGTTCCTGCGCACGCTGAACCGCATGCACGAGGTGACGTCGGGCGGCCGTGTGGAAGGCAAGGTCCTCCTGGACGACGAAGACCTGTACGGCGCCGGCATCGACCCGGTGTCGGTGCGCCGTGAGGTCGGCATGGTGTTCCAGCGTCCGAACCCGTTCCCCACGATGTCGATCTTCGACAACGTGGCGGCGGGACTGCGGCTGAACGGCAGCTTCAAGAAGAGCGAGCTGCAGGATGTCGTGGAGAAGTCCCTCAAGGGCGCGAACCTCTGGAACGAGGTGAAGGACCGCCTGAACAAGCCGGGTTCCGGCCTCTCCGGTGGTCAGCAGCAGCGTCTGTGCATCGCTCGCGCGATCGCGGTGGAGCCGAACGTCCTGCTGATGGACGAGCCGTGCTCCGCCCTGGACCCGATCTCCACCCTCGCCATCGAGGACCTGATCGGTGAACTGAAGGAGCGCTTCACGATCGTCATCGTGACGCACAACATGCAGCAGGCGGCGCGTGTCTCGGACCGCACGGCGTTCTTCAACCTCTCCGCCGTGGGCCAGCCCGGCAAGCTGATCGAGATCGACGACACGGAGCGCATCTTCTCCAACCCGTCGGTCCAGGCCACGGAGGACTACATCTCCGGCCGCTTCGGCTGACAGACCCCTCGCGGTGCTGCATGGCGGTGCCACCGCGAGGCAGATAAAGGGCCCGCCCCCCGGCTCCCGGGGGGCGGGCCCCTGTCTGTGCCGCGATGCCTGCGGCGGCCTGTGGCTGTGTGGTGCGGGTTCGCGTAGCGCCTGGGGTTCGGTGGGTGGGTCGGGGACGTGCCGGGGGGTGTCCGTCCTCGGACCGGCGGTTGGGGTCGGGCAGGGAGGGCGCCGTTCCTTGACGCCGGCCACTGCGGGCGGACACCCCCGGCACGTCCCCTTGCCGCCGTACGCGGGTGCGGCGCCGCGCACCTTGCTGCCGCAGGGACTTCTCGGTGCCGGCCCAGGCATTCCAGCCCGTCCGGCGTTTGAGGACGAGGCCCGTTCAGGGCCGAAGCGGGGGCCTGGGGCGGCAGCCCCCGGGACCGGGAAGGGGAGGGGCGGCGGGGGTAGGGGCGGCGGGGGCGAAAGAAACCCGGCGCCTACAGGAACGCCAGGTTCACGATCCCGAACGCACCCGCCGCAACCAGCGCCGCCGCAGGCATCGTGATGAACCACCCGAGCACGATGTTCTTGGCCACACCCCACCGCACGGCATTCACCCGCTTCGTCGCCCCGACACCCATGATCGCCGAGGTAATGACGTGCGTCGTGGAAATCGGCGCCTTGAACAGGAACGCCGTGGTGAACATGATCGACGCCCCCGTCGTCTCCGCGGCAAACCCCTGCGGCGGATCAAGCTCAATGATCTTGCGCCCGAGCGTCCGCATGATCCGCCATCCACCCGCATACGTCCCGAGCGACAGCATCACCGCACAAACGATCTTCACCCACACCGGAATCGGATCGCCGTAATCCTCGACATCGGCGATGACCAGCGCCATCACCACAATGCCCATCGTCTTCTGCGCATCCTGCAGACCATGCCCGAGCGCCATCCCGGCGGCAGAAACGGTCTGCGCTATCCGGAACCCCCGCTTGGCCTTGTGCGGGTTCGCCCGCCGGAAGATCCACATGATCGCCGTCATCACGAGATAGCCCGCGCACAGCCCGACAATGGGCGACACGAACATCGGGATGACGACCTTCTCCAGCACCCCGCTCCAGTACACCGTCGTACCGCCGGCCAGCGCCGCCCCCACCATGCCGCCGAACAGCGCGTGCGAGGAGGAGGACGGCAGGCCGTAGTACCAGGTGATCAGGTTCCAGGTGATCGCGCCCACCAACGCCGCGAAGAGGATCCCCATCCCCTTCGAGCCTTCCGGCGTCTGGATCAGCCCCTCACTGACGGTCTTGGCGACGCCGGACCCCAGGAAGGCACCGCCGAGATTCATCACCGCGGCCATCGCCAGCGCGGCCCGAGGCGTCAGGGCCCGCGTCGATACGGACGTGGCGATGGCGTTCGCCGAGTCGTGGAAGCCGTTGGTGTACGTGAAGAAGAGCGCAACCGCGATGGTCACGACCAGAGCAAAGGTGTCCATGTGAGGGTCTCAGGACTCCTTGACGGCGATGGTCTCCACCGTGTTCGCCACGTGCTCGAAGGCGTCCGCCGCTTCCTCCAGGACATCCACGATCTGCTTGAGCTTGAGGACCTCGATCGCGTCGTACTTGCCGTTGAAGAGATGGGCGAGGAGCTTGCGATGTATCTGGTCGGCCTGGTTCTCGAGGCGGTTGACCTCGATCCAGTACTCCGTGAGGTTGTCCATGGTGCGCAGGTTCGGCATGGCCTCGGCCGTGAGCTCCGCGGCCCGCGCCAGCACCTCGATCTGCTGCTCGACGCCCTTGGGCAGTTCCTCGACGTTATAGAGGACGACCAGGTCGACGGCCTCCTCCATGAAGTCCATGATGTCGTCGAGGCACGACGCGAGCTTGTAGATGTCCTCGCGGTCGAACGGCGTGATGAACGAGGAGTTCAACTGGTGGAAGATCGCGTGTGTGGCGTCGTCACCTGCGTGTTCCGCGGCCCTCATACGCTCTGCGATCTCGGCCCGGCCGGCGGTGTCCGCCCCGAGCAGTTCCATCAGGAGTTTCGAGCCCGTGACGATGTTGTCCGCGGATGCGGCAAACATGTCATAAAAGCTCGTCTCCCGGGGGGTCAGACGAAATCGCACGTGTGGTCCTCAAGAAGCATCGGTTTCGGTCAGGCTGATGCTAGGCGCATCATCCGGCCACGGCTAATGGGCCGTCCTCCAGTGTCGCCCATCAGGCACAGTGGTCGGCACGGGGGCTGCCCAGTGGTCCAGTCCAGCGGCCGAATCACGGCGTCGGCCACAGGGCCCCTATACCCAGCAAAGTTCGATACGATATACCCAGTAGGGGTATGTGGCGCGGTTTATGTCTGGAGGACGCGATGACGACCACCGAGGCCGGCGCGGGTGCACCCTCCGCCGCTGATCAGCCCGCCACCGAGGTCGTGACGGACCACGACCGGGGCATCCACGGCTACCACAAACAGAAGGACGAGCACCTCAAGCGTCTGCGCCGGATCGAGGGCCAGATCCGCGGCCTGCAGCGCATGGTCGACGAGGACGTCTACTGCATCGACATACTCACGCAGGTCTCCGCCTCGACCAAGGCCCTGCAGTCCTTCGCCCTCCAGCTCCTGGAGGAACATCTGCGCCACTGCGTCGCCGACGCGGCCCTCAAGGGCGGTACGGAGATCGACGCCAAGGTGGAGGAGGCCACGAAGGCGATCGGCCGACTGCTGCGGACGTGAGGGACGCCTCACTCACCGACGCCTCACCCACCGTCGGCGTCGCGCTCCTCGGCCACTCGCAGCACCTCGTCGATGTCCTCCAGGCTGAGCCGGTCCTCACGAGCGGCCGAGGCCGCGATGATCAGCTCTCCGCACAACTCGATCTCGGCGAGGGCCACGTAGTCCTGAACTGCCGTACCGCCGACCGGAGCCACGTGCATCACCTCTTCTCTGCCGTTACCGACTTCCTAGAGTAGGGAGCGGCCTACACACCGCGCATGGCACGGACGGGCTAGTTCTTGACGCCTGTCACGTACACCCGCGGCGGCCCTCACTCCTCGGCGATCTTGCCCGCATAGATGTCGTCACCGTCCGGCAGCCGTACGTCGACGGGGGCCCCGAAGTCGTACAGCAAGGTCGTCGAGGCCACGGCGACGGCACTCTGCTGCTGCCCGTTGACGAAGCTGAACCGGTGCCGCACCTTGCGGATCCGCCCCTCGTCATCGAGATAGACGTCGAACGGTACCTCGTCCGTGGCGAACCCTTTTGCCGCCGCCGCGAGGGACTCCGCGTTCCCGTCGGAGGCCTCCCGCGCGGCAACCCGCAGGTCAGCCGTCCCCCGGTAGTGCCGCACCGCCGTCCCCGCGACCTCTTCCTCACCCACATACTTCGCCGTCCGAGCCCCGCGCAGCACCTCCGCCGCCGCGTACGGATCGGTCGCCCCACCGGTGACGAGGTTCCCGTCGGACAGCGACCGCGTCTCGACGCGCACCCATTTGTCGGCGGGCACACCGGCACCGCGGTTCTTCATGAACAGCGCCCCGGGAGCGAGCAGCTCCACGATCGGCCGCTGCGCGGGGGCACCGGCGGGGTCCTGCGGCAGCAGCACCTTCAGCCGCCCCACCTGCCGACGGAAGTCGTACACCCCTTCACCCCGGATGGTGACCCGCGTCCCACCGGTGGCCATCTCCATGGACGTACGGGCCTTGGAGGACCGGGCCCCGGCCAGCGCATCGGCTGCGCGCCGCACGACCTTCACGGCGTCCCCGTGCCGCGAGTCGTCGACAGCGGCCCCGCTCTCCGCCACGCACCCGCTGCCCGCGAGGCAGACACACAGGACCCCTGCCGCAACGCCCGCCCCACGCCTCTGCCTGTGCTGCTGCCGCTCCGTCATCGCCTGCCTACCCCCAGCCGGTACGTCCGTCACGGGCCCCCTTCGTTCCGGATAACGACGGGTAGGTGCCCCCGTCACGCACGCGGGAGGCGTTGCGTCTACTTGCCTTGGGTAGCGTTGCCGCCGTGGCGCAGAAGGACGAACCAACGTCTCCCCCCATTCCCGACGACCCCTCGAACCACCGCACGACAACAGTGGAGAAGGGCCACTTCTGCACAGCCCACTGCACCTGCGGCTGGCGCGGCCCCGCGAGACGGGCCCGCAGCCTGGCCCGGGCGGATGCGGAGGGGCATGTGAGGGGATGATGGGGCGCATTTCCAGCCCGTCCGGCGTTTGAGGACGAGGTCGTTCAGGCCGATGGGGGTCCAGGGGGCGCAGCCCCCTGCCGGGGTTGAAGGGGTGGAGCCCCTGGGGGTGGGACGGGTAGGGGCGGCGGGGGCGAGAAACACCCGACCACCACCCAGGTCATCCCCCACCCCATGGAACCCCGCCCGCCACCACCCCGTCTCGTTCCACGAACCCCCAGGAGGCGACATGGAACGGCGCACCTTCATCGGCGGCACGGCAGCAGCCGTAACCGCCCTGACGGCAACGGCGTGCAACAGCAGCTCGGGCAACGGCACCGGCGCAGAAACAGCCACCAGCACCACCACGAGCAGCACGGGCACCGGCACCCGCACCCAAACCACCGCCACCAGCAAATCCGCCGCCGCCAACTGGACCGCCCTCGCCCAAGACCTGGACGGCCCCCTCATACGCCCCGGCGACGCCTCCTGGAAATCCGCCCACCAGCTCTACAACACCCGCTTCGACACCCTGAAGCCCGCCGCAGTCGCCTACGTCTCCCACCCCGACGACATCCGCACCACCCTCGCCTACGCCCGAGCCCACAACCTCCACGTCGCCATACGCAACGGCGGCCACTCCTACGGCGGTTGGTCCTCCGGCAACAACCGCCTGATCCTCGACGTCTCCAAGCTCAACCGCATCCGCGCCTCCGGCAACACCGCGGTGGTCGGCGCCGGTTCCAAGCTCATCGACGTCTACCGGGCCCTCGCCGCCAAGGGCGTCACGATCCCCGCCGGTTCCTGCCCCACCGTCGGCGTCTCCGGCCTCACGCTCGGCGGCGGCCACGGCGTCACGTCGCGCGCCTACGGCCTGACCTGTGACAGCCTCACCCAGGCCACCCTGATAACCGCCGACGGCAAGCAGCTCACCGCCAACGCCACCACCAACAAGGACCTCTTCTGGGCCCTGCGCGGCGCCGGCAACGGCAACTTCGGCGTGGTGACGGAGCTTCACTTCAAGACGCACCCCGCCCCCCAGGCCGTAACGGCATACATGACCTGGCCCTGGTCGAAGGCGACCGCGCTGATCAAGGCCTGGCAGGAGTGGGGGCCGACCCAGCCCGACGAGATCTGGTCGTCCCTGCACCTCGCGAACCACGCCGGCGGCACCCCCACCATCTCCGTCGCCGCATTCTCCCTGGGCACGTACCGCGAACTCCAGAACGCGGTGGACCGCCTCGCCGACCGCCCCGGCGGCCCCGGCCCCGCGAGGAGCGTCTCGCTGAAGCGCCGCTCGTACGAGGAGTCGATGGAGCTGTACGCGGGCTGCTCGTCCTTCTCCACGGACGCGCAGTGCCACCTCCCCGGCTCCACTCCGGGCCGTTCCCCGCAGGGCAAGCTGGGCCGGGAGACATACGCGGCGAAGTCGGACTTCTTCGACCGTTCGCTCTCCGCGGCGGGCATCCAGACGCTGCTGAAGCAGGTGCAGTCGGTGCGCGGCGGCGCCAGCAGCATCGCCTTCACGGCCCTCGGCGGAGCCGTCAACCGCGTCTCCCCCACCGCGACGGCCTTCGTGCACCGCCGCTCCCGCATGCTGGCCCAGTACCTCGCCTCCTGGGGCGCCGGCACGGCGGGCACCACGGCCCAGGCCTGGCTGACAACGGCCCACGACGCCATGCGCCCCCACGCCTCGGGCGCCGCCTACCAGAACTACTCAGACCCGACCTTGAGGAACTGGCGCAAGGCGTACTACGGCGACGCGGCAACCCGCCTGACCAAGCTGAAGAAGCAGTACGACCCGCAGGGCTTCTTCACCTACCCACAGGCGCTCTAACCCTGCGGCCGGGGCCCTGACAGGTGCCGGCCGGGGCGGTGGCAGCTAGGCCGCAAGATCCCGCTCCTCAGCACCCGCGGTCTCCTTCCGAGCCCCCGGAATCACCGCTTCCTGCCCGCCCGCCCGGGACTGCCCCCGAGCCTTGATCAGCCGGCCACCCCTCGGCGACCGTTCGACGGCGGACATCACGGGGGTCAGCAGGGCCATGGCCGGCGGTGACAGCAGGAGGGCGACGGCGGTGCCGAGGGCGAAGCCGCCGATGACGTCGGTCGGGTAGTGCACGCCCATGTAGACCCGGCAGAACCCTTCGAGGAGAGCGAGGCCGATCCCGGCGAGGCCGAACTTCCGGTTGGCGACGAACAGCCCGACTCCCAGGGCCATGGCGATCGTCGCGTGGTCGCTCACGAAGGAGTAGTCGGTCTTGCCGCTCACCAGGACCTCGAGCCCCTGGTGATCACGGAACGGCCGGGGCCGCTCGACGAACCCCCGTATGGGCACGTTCACCAGCACCGCGATCCCGGCGGCCAGCGGGGCCCACACGAGCGCGGCGACGGACGAGGCGGCGTCCTCGTCACCACGGCGCCGTACCGACCACCAGCACCACACCACGAGCAGCACCATGGCGAGCACGAGCCCGTACTCACCGACGTACTCCATGACCCGGTCGAACCAGCGCGGGGCATCCTTGGCCAGGCCATTGATGTCGAAGAGCAGGTCGACGTCGGGGTTCGACCCGGATTCTGCGAGTCCAGCCATGATGCTGCGGCCCCTTCGTCGTCTCTCCGGCGCATCGTGCGTACGCCGCTCCGCCCACCCCCGTGGTTGTGGATCCGGCTACGACACCAGGAACGCACGGCCCCTGTTGATACGTTCCACACTCCACTGAATGATCACGCAGACGTTATCGAAGAGAGACCCATCGCCGCAGCTCAGGGGGTGGGTTCACACTCCGTCTACACCGTCGTGGGCAGCGCTTTCGCGCCATCTTCCGTTACCCGGGTCGCCCCGAAGTAGTCCGGGGTGTCGATCGGGTCGAACCGGATCACAGCACCCGTTCTCGGCGCGTCGATCATGTACCCGCCACCTACATAAATACCCACATGCCGGATGGCCCGGGAGTTGGTGAGGTCGTCCGAGAAGAACACCAGATCTCCCGGCAGCAGTTCGTCCCTGGCCGGATGCGGCCCCGCGTTCCACTGGTCGTTGGCGACGCGCGGCAGCGTTATCCCGACGCTCTCGTACGCGGCCTTCGTCAGCCCCGAGCAGTCGAACCGCCCGTTGTCCTCGGCAGTACCGTCCCCACCCCAGAGGTAGAGCGTGCCGAGCTTCTTCTGGGCGTAGTAGATGGCGCCGGCGGCCTGCTTGCTGGGATCGACACGGCTGACGGGCGCGGCGAAGCTCTGCTGCAGCGTCGTGATCGTCTTGACGTAGTTCTGGGTCTCCTTGTACGGCGGCACACCCTTGTACTTGATGACCGCGTACGCCCCCGCGTTGTACGACGCGAGCATGTTCTTCGTCGGGTCGCCGGGTACGTCCTTCACGTACGAGGCGAGCTTGCAGTCGTACGACGCGGCCGACGGAATCGCGTCATTCGGATCCCAGACGTCGCGGTCGCCGTCCCCGTCGCCGTCCATCCCGTGCGTGGCCCAGGTCCCGGGGATGAACTGCGCGATGCCCTGCGCCGCGGCCGGGCTCTGCGCCTTCGGGTTGAACCCGCTCTCCTGGTACAGCTGGGCGGCGAGCAGCGCGGGGTTGATGGCGGGGCACAGGTTGCCCCACTTCTGCACGAGCGCCGAGTAGGCGGCCGGCACGGCCCCCTTGGCCAGCGCTTTGGACGCTCCGCCCACTCCGCCGGCGAGGTTCCCGGCGACGATGTAGACCCCGACGACGAGCAGCATCACGAAGCTGAGCCCTGCCGCGAGTGCGGCGCCCGCCACGATCCATGCCTTACGCACCGTCAACCGCCCCTCGCCCACCGGGATTCCGCCCGCGCCAGTCTATGAGCTTCCCACCGGGAATCCGCGGCAACCGAGGCAGCCATGACCGGCATTACCTGAGCGGTAATCGATCCCCCGCAAGCCCGCGTGCCACCCTCGACCCCAGAGGGAGCCCGACCGAACGGAAGGACACCATGCCCGCCTACGCCATTGCTCACCTGCAGGAAGCCGCCCCGCACCCGGAGATCGCGGAGTACATCGAGCGCCTCCCGGCCACCTTCGAACCGTACGGCGGCCGCTTCCTCGTACACGGCACGCAGCACGAGGTGAAGGAGGGCAGCTGGCCCGGCCACGTCGTGATGATCGGCTTCCCGGGGATCACCGAGGCGCGGTCCTGGTGGGACTCGCCGGCCTACCGCGAGATCGCACCTCTGCGCTCCCGGCACATCGAGGGCGACATCATCCTGGTCGAAGGCGTCCCCGAGAACTACGACCCGACGGCCACCGCGCGGACCATCCGGGACGCCGTGTCCGCGAAGTAGCTTTCAGCACTGCCGGCTTGCCGGTGGGCGCGTCGACGGGGGCCGGTCAGGCGGTCAGTTCCGTCCGACCCGACGCACGGGAGACCGGATCCTGCCGGATGTACCACTCGGTCGCCAGAATCCGCTCGCGCACTGCCGCCGGGAAACCGGCCAGCAACCCGGGTACAGCCCCTCGCTCCACCTCGGTGCGATGGGCCGCTACGGCCGCCCACTTCTGCTCCAGCCAGGGGCGCACGTCGACGGTCGCGGTGATCCGCTCGTCCGGCACGGTGTTCATCCCCTTGCCGGCACGGGCCAGTTCCGCCAGGGCGGGAAGCGCCGAGTGCGGATGGGTGGCCAGGTAGAGGGCGCTCGGCTGCCAGGGGGCGCCGGCGTCCGGGTGGAGCCGTTCGAGGCCGGCCTCCTGGACCGCGAGGGTGGTCACGCGGTGGGTGTGCACATGGTCGGGGTGCCCGGTCAGGCCGCCGTACGCGTCGTGGGTGAGCACGATCCGCGGCCGGAACTGCCGTATGTGAGCGACCAGCCGCCCCACCGACTCGTCGAGCGGCGCATCGCACAGCCGCGGACGGCCGGGGGCGGAGTGCGGCGCCCCGGCGTCGGCATAGCCGAGCATCCGTGGCTCACCCGCACCGAGAATCCGCAGCGCGTCGGTGAGTTCGGCGCCGCGCTGGGTGTCCGGGGTCCAGGTCGCCGTCACGACGGCCGTGCGGGCACCGGCGGCCGCGTGCCGGGCGAGGACTCCGCCGGCGAACAGGGCCTCGTCGTCCGGGTGCCCGAACACCCCGAGCAGGCTCGGCAACGTCATCGTGCGACCACCTCCGCGTACGGCCTACCCCTGAGTACGCATACTCAGGCACCAGGTCATCCGGCACGGCAGGCTGGGCCCCGAACGAGCAACTGACCCAGTCCGGACGCGACTTCAAGGGGAACGATCGTGAGACGAACCAGCCGTGCCCTGCCCGTGACGGCCCTCGTGGCCTGTGCGCTGACCGGCGTGGCGGCGGGCCCTGCCGCCGCATCGACCGATGTCCTGCTGCCCCATCCGGGGCCGGAAGGACTGCTGTGGGTGGAGGAGCAGACAGGGGACGGCGGAGCCGTGTCCGGCGGCGCGTGGCAGAGGTTGCCGACCGTGCTCACGGTGGCGTGCGAGGGCGGCGGCGATGTGCGGGTGACGATGTCGCAGGAGACGGAGACCGCCGCGTTCTCGGTCGACTGTCCCGCCGGGGAGGCCGGGGTGGGCTCCGTGACCATGGACCCCGGCGTGGTCCGCCCCGGGTCCTTCGTGATCGCTGTCGACGCCTCGGCGGACGACATCCGCTGGGCTCTGACGGTGACGCAGCCGGAGTCCTGACCAAGCCCGGGGGCGGCGGAGTGTCCTATCGCTCGGCCGCCACCCGGTCCATCGCCCCCAACGGCGAGCTCACGCCCGTCAGTTCCTCCGACACCGTCCACAACCGCCGCGCCACCTCCGCGTCACTGGCCGCCGTCGTCCGCCCGACCAGCGTCGGCGCACCCCGCATCTCGCCCAGCCCGTCGGGTCCGACGTAGCTCGCACCGGGAAGGTCCTGGGTCGCGGCGTACAGCGTCGGCAGCGCGCCCGCCTTGTCGTCCTGCGCGAAGACCCTGTTGCCGATCCTCATGAACGCCCGCATCACCGGGCTCCCCGCGTGGCTCTGCAGATTCGTGGCGGCATAGCCGGGGTGGGCGGCCAGGGCACGGACCGGGGAGCCGGACTCCGTCAGGCGGCGCTGGAGTTCCAGCGTGAACAGGAGGTTCGCCAGCTTCGACTGGGCGTACGCGCGATTCGGGTGGTAGTCGGACGTCCAGTTCAGGTCCTCGAAGCGGATCCTCGCGCCGGACCACCGATGGGCACCGGACGACAGCGTCACGACCCGGTCGGTGACGTAGGGCAGAAGCAGGTTCGTCAGCGCGAAGTGGCCCAGGTGGTTGGTGCCGAACTGCATCTCGAAGCCGTCCGCCGTCCGCTGCTGCGGCAGCATCATCACGCCGGCGTTGTTGATCAGCAGATCCAGCGGCCGCCCCTGCCACGCATCGGTGAACTCCTGCACGGACGCCAGGTCCGCCAGGTCCAGGCGCCTCACCTCGGTACTGCCGGTCACCGTCGCGGCGGCGGCCCGGCCCCGCTCGAGGTCCCGTACGGCGAACACGACATGCGCGCCGGATCGGGCCAGCGCGTCAGCCGCGGTGAGGCCGATGCCGCTGTTGGCACCGGTGACGACGGCCGTGCGGCCGCCCAGGTCAGGGAGGCTGGTCGCGTCCCACGTCTTCTTCCTCGTCTTGTCAGCCATACCAACGAATGTAGGCGTCGCCAACAATGCTGTCAATGACAACAATGGTGACGTCGCCAACAAAGATGGCGCCGACAACATCAAGCTACGATGGTGCGCATGCCCGAGAGCCGCCCCTACCACCACGGAGACCTGCGCGCCGCCCTGCTCGCCGCAGCCGAACGCACCTTGCGCGAGAAGGGCGTCGGCGCCCTCTCGCTCCGCGAACTGGCCCGCGAGGTCGGCGTCAGCCACGCCGCCCCCGGCCGGCACTTCAAGGACAAGCAGGCCCTGCTCAACGCCCTGGCGCTGGCCGGCTACGAGCGGCTCGGCCGGGCCCTGGGGGCGGCCGACGACCCGGCGCTCCCTCTGGAGCCCCGCCTCACCGCTCTCGCCCGGACCTACCTCGGCTTCGCCATCGACAACGCCGAGCTGCTGGAGCTGATGTACGCCCGCAAGCACGAGCCGGGCGCCTCGGAGCAGATGGCCGCCGCGGTCGAGCAGACGATCGGCAGCCTCGAACGGGTCCTCGCGGACGCCCAGCAGCGAGGCGAGATCATCGAGGGCGCCCCGGAGGAACTCAACCTCGTCACGGGCGCCGCCCTCCACGGCATGGCCGCCTTCATCGCCGGCGGCATGCTGACCCCCGAGGTCGCCCTGGCCGGCGTCGACGGCTTGGTCCACCACTTGCTGCACGGCCTCAGGCCCCGCTGAGGGCCACTCAAAAACCTGCGCTGCAAGCCCTGAAGGGGCGCGGGGCCGGATCGACATCCGGCTTCGCCGCAGGGGCGCGCCCCACCACGACGAGCCCGCACATCGTCGCCCATCACCCGCACCCCTACGGCACTACTACCGCCCCAGGCCCGCTCAGCCGCCGAAGGCCCCCTTCAGCACGCTCACCGCCTGCCCGATCGCCGCCCCCGCGGCCCGCGTCCCCCGCAGCGCGTTCAGCATCACGAAGTCATGGATGATGCCCTGATACCGCACCGCGGTGACCGGCACCCCGGCCGCACGCAGCTTGTTCGCATACGCCTCCCCCTCGTCCCGCAGCACATCGGCCTCGGCCGTGATGACGAGCGCCGGCGGCAACCCCCGCAGCTGCTCGACACCGGCCCGCAGCGGCGACGCCGTGATCTGCGCCCGCTCCGCCTCGTCGGTCGTGTACTGGTCCCAGAACCACTGCATCGCGTCCCGGCGCAGGAAGTACCCCTCGGCGAACCGGTGGTACGAGCCGGTGTCGAACGCAGCGTCCGTGACCGGGTAGAAGAGCACCTGCTGCACCAGCGGAACGTCCCCGCGTTCCTTGGCCATCAGCGTCAGCGCGGCGGTCATGTTGCCGCCCACCGAGTCACCGGCCACGGCGATCCGGCTCGCGTCCAGCTCCTTGCTCGCGCCCTCGGCGACGACCCACCGCGCGACGGCGTAGTTCTGCTCCACGGCGACCGGGTAGCGGGCCTCGGGCGAGAGGTCGTACTCGGGGAAGACGACCGCGGCACCGGTGCCGACGGCCAGCTCGCGCACGAGGCGGTCGTGGGTGTGGGCGTTGCCGAAGACCCAGCCCGCGCCGTGGATGTAGATGATCACCGGGAGTGCCCCGGTGGCCCCGGCCGGGCGGACGATTCGGGCCTTGACCTCTCCGGTCGGCCCACCGGAGACGGTGATCCACTCCTCGTCGACGGCGGGCTTGGCGATCTCTCCGGACTGCACCTCGTCGACGGTCTTGCGCCCCTCAGCCGGCCCCAGGTCGAACAGGTAGGGCGGATTGGCGGTGGCCTCGACGAAGGCCTGCGCGGCGGGTTCCAGGACGGGACGGACGGGTTCGGTCATGGCGATCTCCTCGGATCGGGGCACCGCACGGGATCGGCGGCACAAGATGAACGTAGCGCGCGATTAAGTCGTGTGCAACTGATTAGGGCTCGATGGATTAGCCCTCGATAGAATCGAGGGGACACGAATACCCGAAGACGCAAGATCCCTGACACGAGACCCGGGAGCCCTGATGAGCCGAGCCACCGACACACCCCCGGGAGACGGCTCCCTGCTCCTGGACGACCAGCTCTGCTTCGCCCTGTACGCCGCCTCCCGCGCCGTCACCGCGCGCTACCGACCCCTCCTCGACGAGCTCGGCCTGACGTATCCGCAGTACCTGGTCATGCTCGTCCTCTGGGAGCGGGACTCGATCTCCGTACGCGACCTGGGCACGGCCCTCCAGCTGGAGTCCAGCACCCTGTCCCCACTGCTCAAGCGCCTCGAAGCGGGCGGCCTGCTGCGCCGCGAACGCCGCCCGGACGACGAACGCTCGGTCGCCATCCGCCTCACCGACACCGGCGCCCGGCTCCGCGACCGCGCGAGCACCGTCCCGCTCGCCATCGGCGCCGCCATGGGCCTGACCCCCGAGCAGGACGCCCTCGCCAAACAGCTCCTCCGGCTGATCACCGCGAACGTCGCCGAGAACTGACCGTCCGTCACCATGCCCGGCAGGCACGGGCGGCCGTGGCACCCTGCCTGGGGATGTTCATGCATCGGCGATAACCTTCACCCGCAGAACACCGGCACGACCCCCTCACCCGACCACCCGTCAGAAGCGGCACCCGGCGTGAAGAGGGCTAACGACGGAACCACACGACAGGTTCCGCTCAGGCCTCGTTGCCCGGCGTGACCTGCCGTGATACACAGAGTGACCGTACGAGGTTTTCGTACGAATCCCGCCCATCGATGACGCCAAGTCGACATACGACAGCGCCATTGTCGGCGAGAATGAGACCTGACCTCTGCGCACCGCAGGGGACTGCGGAACTACCCAACAGGGGCGGTGACTTACATGCTGTTTGCGGCCGATAAGGGCGATATCAACACCATCATCGGCGGGATCGCTCCGGACTGGGGCCCCTTCGGCAGCCTGGGCAACGAGGCGAAGGTGATGATCGAGGTCGTGATGGCGGTGGCCATCCTGCTCTGCCTCGGCATCGCCATCTGGGGGGCGGCCAAACAGCGCATCGGCGCGACCGCACTGCGCGACACATTCAGCGCCGAGCAGGGCAAAGGTCTCATCATCGCCGGGCTGACGGGCGTCTTCATCATCGGCTCACTGGGCACGCTGTTCACGATCGTGTACGGCATGGCCGTTTAGCCGCCTCAGTCGCGCTCACTGCTCGAACCGCTCCTCCCTCTCCCTCTCCTCCGTCCGCTCCGGGCACGCCCGGTCCCCCTCGTCCCCCACCCACCCGTCGTGCCCACCGGCTGAGGTTGCGTTTCCCTGATGTCGAGTCACCACACCGCGCCCATGCGGGAACCAGCACGGCTACCGTCGTACTCCAACATGTTGTTGTCCGACGTCGAGGGGGCGTACGCGGCATGAGTCTTGGAGACGAGCGGGAGCCTTCCGGCGGTTACGGAGGCACGGGTCAGACCCGTACGCGCCTGCCCGAAAGCGGTGGTGACGCGTACGGGGGCGCGCGGCGGGGCGGCCGTTCCTCGTCCCGGAGCCTGGTCACCGTGGTCGGCGTGGTCGTCCTCCTCATCGCCGCAATCGCCTTCGCGAACCGTGGAGGCGACGACTCCGGTTCCACGAGCGGGGACGAAAACCAGCCGAAATCCTCAACGACGGCAGCCACGGGGACGCGACCGGTGGACGGCAAGGCGGCGGGGATTCCTGGGGGGTTCGCGCAGGATGAGCAGGGGGCGGGGAGTGCGGCGGCCAACTATGCGGTGACGCTGGTCTCGGCCGACATCCTCCAGCCGGCCCGCCGGGCCGAGATCGTCCAGCAGGTCTTCGTAGCCGACAAGCAGGCCGAGCTCGCCGCCAAGCTCGACAAGGCGTACTCCAAGGAGTTCCTGAGCAACATCGGCCTGGACGAGAACGGCAACGCGACGGCGGGCAACACCTACGTCTCGCGCACCGTGCCGATCGGCACCAGAGTCACGAGTTTCTCGGCCTCCGCAGCAAGCGTCGAGGTGTGGTGCACCGGCGTGTTCGGCATGGCCGGGGAGAGCTCGACCAACCCGGCGAGCAGCGACTGGTTCACCATGACGCTCCAGCTTCGCTGGGCAAACGGTGACTGGAAGGTCGAGAGCTTCTCCCAGAAGGACGGCCCCACACCCGTCCCTGGGGACAGCAGGGCGTCCAGCGCCGACGAGATGGCCAAGGCCGTCGAGGAGTACGGAGGGTTCACGTATGCCCGATAGCCCGCGCCGCGTACTCAAGGTCGCCGCGACCTTCACCGCCGTACAGACCACGCTCGTACTGCTGGCCACGCGTGCCGTCGCCGCGCCCACGCCGTCACCGACCCCGTCGGGTGACAACTGCGACCTCATCGTCGGCCCCGCCAAGGACTACTGCGAAAAAGACAACGGCACCGGAGGCGGAGGCGGCGGATCCAGGTCCCTCACCGACCCCACCTCCACCCTCGACCCCCTCTCCTCCCTCGCCAAGGGCTGCGCCGAAGCCGCCGCCTGGACCGTCGACAAGCTCAGCGAGGCCGTGAAGGAGACAGCGAACGTCGACTTCACGAACACGAAGTTCCTCCAGCAGTACGCGGTCGTCTTCGCGGCGTCGACGATCCTCACCCTGCTCCTGTGGCTGCTGGCCGTGACCAAGCGAGCCGTCCGCGGCGTACCTCTCAGCACCGCCATCTCCGAGGCGATCGGCTTCCTCTGGCTGACGGTCCTGGCGTCCGCGTTCACGCCGCTGATCCTCTACACGGTCGTATCGGCCACGGACGGCATCACGGACGTCCTCGCGAAAACGACCGGCGATCAGACGGACACCTTCTTCGGCACCTTCTCCGGCGCCCTGGAGAAGGGCGAGGACATCGGCGGCGGCCCGATCATGCTGATCGTGGTGTCCCTGGTCTCCATCCTCGCCGCCGGCGTCCTGTGGCTGGAGCTCGTCATCCGCGCCGCCCTGCTCTACGTCGGCGCCCTCCTCGGCACCGTCGTCTACGCCGGCCTGGTCGACAAGAACCTGTGGGGGCACGTCCGCCGCTGGGCGGGCATCATGATCGCCGTCATCCTCGTGAAGCCGGTCATCGTCATAGTGCTCGGCCTGGCAGGCGCCCTGTCCTCCGCCGACGGCCCGAACGCCTTCTCGGCCGTGGTCTCCGGACTGGCGATCATCCTGCTCGCCATCTTCGCGAGCGCGATGATCTACCGCTTCGTCCCCGGCTTCGGCGACGAGCTCGCCGGCTCCCGCAACAACCGCCTCATGCGCGGCGCCGAAGGCAAGGCCGCCGCGGTCATCAGCTCCCCGGCGACCCTCGTCGCCCAGGGCATCAAGACACACAGCTCCCGCGCGGACAACAAGGGCGGCGGGGGCCAGTCCAGCTCCTCCGCACGCCCCTCCAACCCCGCCTCCGGCGGCGTCGCCGCGCACAGTTCGCGCTCCTCGAACGGCGGCGGAACTGTCCCCTCCGCCGCACCCGCACCCCGCTCGAGCAGCCCGGTGAACACCCCTCACGCCAGCAACACCCGCAGCAATCGTTCAGGAGGTGACGGGCGTTGACGACCGAGTCCCATGTGTCCCATCCGGTCACGCCCCGCCGTACATATCTGATCGGCCGCGCCCGGCCGAACGCGATCGTCGGCCGCAACCGCGAGACCGGCGAGATCGCGCTGATCATCGGGGGCGCGTTCCTCGGCATGATGTGCGGACTCCTCGTCCCCGTCCTGTCCCTGCGCATCGTGCTGCTGATGGGCTTCCCGCTGCTCGCGCTCGGCGCGGTCTACGTGCCGTACAAGCACCGGACCATCTACAAGTGGTTCGAGATCAACCGCAGCTTCAAGCGCACCCTGCGCCAGGGCACCACCTACCGCTCCAGCGCCGTCGAGGCCGGCACCGGTCTCGACGGGCGCGAGGTCGAGGTCGGCCCGCCGCCCGGGATCGGCCGCATCACCTGGCTGGCCGCCCCCTTCGGGCCCGACGAGATCGCCGTGCTCCTGCACGCCGACCGCCGTACGGTCACGGCCGCGATCGAGATCGAGGGGCCCGGCGTCGGCCTGCGCGACTCCGAGGACCAGGAAGCCCTCGTCGACCGCTTCGGCACCCTCCTCAAGCACGTGGCCAACGGCGACGGCTTCGTCACCCGGCTGCAGATGCTCGCCCGCACCCTGCCCGCCGACCCGGACGCCCACGCCAAGGACGTGGCCGTACGCGGCGACGAGCGGGCCCCGGGATGGCTGCAGCAGTCCTACGACCAACTCCAGTCGATGGTGTCGACGAGCAGCGAGCAGCACCGCGCGTACCTCGTCGCCTGCATGCACTTCACACGCGAACTGGCCGCCGAGGCCCAGGCGATGGCCCGCGCGGCCCGCCCGCACGGCGGCAAGGTCGACCGGGACTCGGGTCTGGCGGTCGTCATGGCACGCGAGCTGACCGACATCTGCTCGCGCCTCCAGGAGGCCGACATCCGCGTACGCCAGCCCCTCGGGCAAGGGCGTCTGGCCTCGCTCATCCACTCCATGTACGACCCGGACCACCCGATCGACCACATCCAGGCGATGACGAAACGCAATGCCTGGCCGGCCGAACTGGACGCCATGGAACCGACGTTCCTGCAGGCGAAGACCCGGGAGTCCTCCACGCGCGCGCCCTGGTGCCACGCCACGGCCTGGGTGAAGGAGTGGCCGATGACCCCGGTGGGCGTCAACTTCCTGGCCCCGCTGCTCGTCCACACCCCGGACGTCATCCGTACGGTCGCCGTGACGATGGACCTCGAACCCACCGAGGTCGCCATCGAACGCATGCTCACCGAGAAGACCAACGACGAGGCGGAGGCCAGCCGCGCCGCCAAGATGAACCGGACCGTCGACCCGCGCGACATCGCCGCCCACAACCGCCTCGACCAGCGAGGCGAGGACCTCGCGAGCGGCGCGGCCGGCGTCAACCTGGTCGGCTACATCACCGTCTCCTCCCGCTCCCCCGAGTCCCTGGCCCGGGACAAGAGGACCATCCGGGCGTCGGCCGGAAAGTCGTATCTGAAGCTGGAATGGTGCGACCGGGAGCACCACCGGGCATTCGTCAACACACTCCCCTTCGCCACCGGCATTCGGAGGTAGGACCTGATGCGGGACCCGCTGTCCGTCCTCACCGACGCCTTCACGTCCTTCCTCTTCGGGAAGGTCGAGACGACGCGGCTGCCGGTGCGCACGTCGACGGGCCAGGCCCAGGCGGTCTACCTCCCGACCGCCGCCCCCGGCCTCGGCGACTCGGGCGTCATCATCGGCCGCGAGGTGTACTCCGGAAAGGGCTACATCTACGACCCTTTCCAGCTCTACGGCCAGCAGCTCCCCGCCCCGCACTGGCTGGTCCTCGGCGAGTCCGGCAACGGCAAGTCGGCGCTGGAGAAGACGTACGTCCTGCGCCAGCTGCGTTTCCGCGACCGCCAGGTCGTCGTCCTCGACGCCCAGGGCGAGGACGGCGTCGGCGAGTGGAACCTCATCGCGCAGGAGCTGGGGATAACCCCCATCCGCCTGGACCCGACGGCCGCCCTGGACATGGGCATCCGCCTCAACCCGCTCGACCCCTCGATCACGACGACGGGCCAGCTGGCCCTGCTCCGCACGATCATCGAGGTCGCGATGGGCCACGGCCTCGACGAGCGCTCCGGCTTCGCGCTGAAGGTCGCGCACGCGTACGTCAACGAGACCATCCTCGATCGCCAGCCGGTCCTGACCGACATCGTCGAGCAGCTACGGCACCCCGAGCCGGAGTCGGCGGAGGCGATGAACGTCGCCATAGACGACGTACGCGCATGGGGCCTGGACGTCGCCCTGGTCCTGGACCGTCTCGTCGACGGTGACCTGAGGGGCATGTTCGACGGCCCCACGACGGTCGGCATCGACCTCGACGCGCCGCTCATTGTGTTCGATTTGTCCCACATCGACCGCAACTCGATCGCCATGCCGATCCTGATGGCGATCGTCGGCGTTTGGCTGGAGCACACCTGGATCCGCCCCGACCGGAAGAAGCGCATCTTCCTGGTCGAGGAGGCCTGGCACATCATCAACAGCCCGTTCGTGGCCCAGCTCTTCCAGCGTCTGCTGAAGTTCGGCCGCCGGCTGGGTCTTTCCTTCGTGGCCGTCGTCCACCACCTGTCCGACGTCGTCGACGGCGCGGCGGCGAAGGAGGCCGCCGCGATCCTGAAGATGGCGTCGACCAGGACGATCTACGCCCAGAAGGCGGACGAGGCGAGGGCGACGGGCCGCGTACTGGGCCTGCCGCGCTGGGCGGTGGAGATCATCCCCAGCCTCACCCCGGGCATCGCGGTGTGGGACGTCAACGGCAACGTCCAGGTGGTCAAACACCTGATCACCGAGACCGAACGCCCACTGGTCTTCACCGACCGCGCGATGACCGAGTCGTCCACCGACCGCGACCTGACCGACGACGCCCTGCGCGCCGCCGAGCTGGAGGCGGAGGAACGGGCGGCGGCCTTCGTGGAGCAACACCTTGGCGACTCCGAATCGACGGTGGCGTAGGGGGCAGCGTGAGACCGGACGACCGCCGGGAACACCGGTACACCCGGGACAGTGGAGGCAGCCAGGGAGGCATCCCCGACGGCCTGCTGATCGGCCTGCTCGCCTTCCTCCTGGGCATGACGCTGCTGGTCTGGACGGCGACGGGCCTCGCGGGCCTGTTCGCGCACGGCTCCTGGCCCGCCGGCGTCACCTTCGCCCGCACGCCTCTGGCCATGCGCTCCCTGGTCGCCCAGCCCCACGACATCCCGGGCGCGTGGCCGGAGACACCGGACGGCCAACTGTCGGGGTACGGCCTGTTCTGGGGGCTGTTCATCGGGCAGTTGATGGTCCTGGTCGTACTGACCGTGTTCGTGCTGGGGACGGTGGCACGGTGGCGGGCGGTCAGGGCGGGGAGGCGCGCGGGCAAGGCGGAGGCTGTCGAGCAGACAGCCGGGGCGGAGCAGACGGACAGCGCGGTACAGCCCGGCTTCTCATCGGCCCCTGAGCCCGCTCCGGCACCGGTACACGGCGACGTGCCGGCGCCGCGGACGGAAGCGGAGCCGATGGCGGCGGTGCCGATGACGGCAGCGACGACAGCAGCGGCGGCAGTAGTAGCGGCAGCAACCTCGGAGACAGCGGTACGCAGCGAAGGGCCGGTGCCCGACGCCGAACCCCACACCGCGCTGCTCACCGAACGGGTGGGCTCGTGGGAAAAGATCCACGTAGCCCCGAGGGAGAGCCGCCAAGCCACTGCAACCCAAGCAGTACGCGACGCGGAAGGCCCCGCCCTCGTCGTCACGTCGAACCCCGCGGTCTGGCAGGACTCGAAGGACGCCCGAGCGAAACTCGGCCCGGTCCTCCTCTACGACCCCACCCACCTCTGTGACACGCCGGCCCGCCTCCACTGGTCCCCCACAACGGGCTGCGAGGACAAGCAGGCCGCGGTCTCACGAGCGGCGGCACTCCTGACCCCGGTCCGCCCCAGCTCCCGCCTCGACCAGGCGGTCAGCGACACCGCCGAAACGCTCCTGCGCAGCTACCTGCACGCCGCGGCCATCGACGGCCGCACCATCCGCCACGTCCACCGCTGGTCCCAGGGCACCCAGATCCAGGACGCCGTACGCATCCTGCGCACGAACCCGAAGGCGGCCCCGGGCGCGGCAGGCGAACTCGAAGCGGCCCTCACCGCCCACCCCGAACGGCGGGACATGGCCCAGGAGTTGACGACGAGGGCACTCTCCGCCCTCTCCACGGTCAACATCCGGGAGTCCTGCACTCCAAACCGAACTGATGCCCTCACCTTGGATTCCTTCGTCCACGAAGGGGGCACGCTTTATGTGGTGGGTGAATCCATCGAGGACCCCCGAGCCAACCCCGGCGCCATGCCACTCCTGACGGCCCTTGCCGCAAGCGTGGTCGAGCGCGGCCGGCGCATGGCCGAACGGTCATCCTCCGGTCGCCTCGACCCACCAATGACGCTCGTCCTGGACGACGTCGCCGCCGTGGCTCCACTTCCCCAGCTTCCGGAGCTGCTGGCCACCGGAGCGGACCGGGGCATGCCGACCCTGGCCCTGCTCCGGTCCCGGGAACAGGCGCGCTCCCGCTGGCCGCACGACGAACTCCCGGCGTAGCCGAGCCGAACAGCCGGTACAGACAAGCCGATCACCGAACCCGGCCCCTACGGCCGCCCGATGACGAACTCCCACTCGACCTCCGCCGCCTCCTCACCCAGCGGCACGGTCACCCCACTCGGCTCGAACCCGACCTTCCGGTAGAACCGCTGCGCCCGCCCGTTCTCCTCGTGCACGATGAGCCGCACCCGCTCCGCGCCCCGCGACCACGCCCACTCCAGGCCGGCGTCGAAGAGCACGTCGGTCAGCCCGCTCCCGCGCTCCTCGGGCCGTACGAACACGGCGACGACATGCCCCTGCTTCTGCTCGACCGCAAAGCCGGCCCAGTCGGTCGTCCCCGGCTCCTCGACCAGCACGGTCAACGTCCCGACCCAGGCCCCGTCCGGTCCTTCGGCGATGATCTGCTGCGCCCCGTCGGCCCCTTCGCAGGCCCCTGCGGCCCGCTCCTGCCAGAAGGAGTCGGGCCGGGCAACGGCCTGCTCGTACGTCTCCAGAAACGCGAGCGGCGCGACAGGATCCTGCAGCGCGACAAGCCGCAACTCCTTGGCGGCGGGCCACTCGTCGGCACGGATGGACCGGATGACGTAGGCCCCGGGGTTCGTGGTGCTCATGCTCGCCACCGTAGTACCCGGGTACGACATCGCTCATCCGGATTCCTGCCCAGGGCCCTGTGCCGGCCATCACCGAACCCCGCAGGATGGACCACGTGACGCACGAGCGAGCGACGACGGAGCCCCTCACCCAGCACATCCAGCGCATCAGCCGACGCGTACGTGCCTTCGACGGACGCCATCCGCTCGTCTGGGACCTGCACCTCACCGGCTTCTGGGTGCTGGCCGCGCTGATCGACTACTACGGCGACGGCTGGCTCAACGTGGCCCGCGACCGCGACAACCCCGGCTGGCTGGTCCTCACCCTGAGCCTCGGCCTGTCCGTCCCCCTCCTCCTGCGACGCGCCCACCCCCGCGCCGTACTCCTGGCCATAGCCCCGTTCGCCCTGGTCAACGCCTGGACCGGCATCGCCCTCCAAGCGGTCCTGCTCCAGCTGCTCGTCGTCTTCCACATCGCCCTGCGCCGCCCTCCGCGCAACCTCTGGTGGGCGACGGCCCTGATCACCGCGCCCATCGCCGTGATGGCGGCCCGTCACCCGCAGGGAACCCCGGACAAGGACATCGTCCCGGTACTGATGTCGATCGCCGTCGCGGTAGCCATCGGCATCACGGTCCGCACCCGCCGCGACCACACCGAGGCCCTCGAGGACCGCGCCCGCCGCCTGGAGATCGAACGCGACCAGCAGGCCCAGCTCGCCGCCGCAGCCGAACGGGCCCGTATCGCCCGCGAGATGCACGACATCATCGGCCACAACCTCTCCGTCATCACCGGCCTGGCCGACGGCGGCCAGTACGCGGCCGCCAAGTCCCCGGAACGCGCCACTCAGGCCCTCCACGCCATAGGCACCACCAGCCGCCAGGCCCTGGCCGAACTACGCCGCCTCCTCGACGTCCTACGCGACGACGAACACCCCCGAGCACCCCACCCGGAGCTGACCCCCCAACCCACCCTCACCGACCTGACCCAACTCCTCGACGGCGTACGCGCCGCAGGCCTCCCCGTCCAGACCACCACCCACGGCACCCCGAGCCTCCCCCCGGGCCGCCAACTCACCGTCTACCGCGTCATCCAGGAAGCCCTCACCAACACCCTCAAACACGGCGGCCCCCACACGACCGCGCACATCGACCTCTCGTACGAGGAGAAGGGCGCCGTCACCGCGACCGTGACCGACACCGGCGCTGGCGGGCCGGCCGTACCCACCGGCGGCCGCGGCCTGCCCGGAATGCGCGAGCGAACGGCCCTGTACGGCGGCACACTTGAGGCTGGCCCACGCCCGCACCCCGAGCAGGGCTGGCGCGTCCACCTGCATCTCCCGGAGGAAACCCCGCAGTGACCACCGTCCTCATAGCCGACGACCAGCCCCTCCAGCGCTTCGGCTTCCGAATGCTCCTCGAAAGCCAGGACGACATGACGGTGGTGGGCGAAGCCGCCAACGGCAGCGAGGCGATCCGCATGACAGCGGAACTACACCCCGATGTAATCCTCATGGACGTCCGCATGCCCGGCCTGGACGGCATCGAGGCCACCCGCCGCATCACCACCACCGGCGACCGCACGAGAGTCCTGATCCTCACGACCTTCGACCTCGACGAGTACGCCTACGCCGGCCTCCGCGCAGGCGCCTCCGGCTTCCTCGTCAAGGACGCCCAGCCGGAGGAACTCCTCTCCGGCATCCGCGCAGTCGCGACCGGAGACGCGGTGGTCGCCCCCAGCCTGACCCGACGCCTCCTCGACGCGTACGCCCATCACCTACCGGCGCAAGGCCTAACCGACGGCCAGGAACCCTCGCCGCTGGACCACCCGCGCCTCTCTCCCCTCACCGACCGCGAACGCGAGATTCTCTCGGTGATCGGCAAGGGCTGGACCAACACGGAGATAGCCGCTCGCCTCCACCTCGCCGAGTCGACGGTAAAGACCCACGTGGGCCGCATCCTCGCGAAGACCGGCTCACGGGATCGAATTCAGGCGGTGATTCTGGCGTACGACACGGGACTGGCGCAGCCGTCCTGAGCCAGAAACGCAGAAAGGCCCACACCATAAGGTGTGGGCCTTTCTCACAATTTGTTCGGCGGCGTCCTACTCTCCCACAGGGTCCCCCCTGCAGTAC
>NZ_JBVKBY010000023.1:0-56204 GCF_055656945.1 Streptomyces sp. NPDC111606 | reverse complement strand
CGCGCGCTCACGAAGCTCGGGCGGGTAGGGGGACGGACGTGCCATGACTCGATCCTCTCAGGGGATCGAGCCTCCATCAGACCCGGAGCGGTTCAACGTTGTAGGCGTAGACGTAGTTGGGTGTCTTGCCTAGAACCTTGAGGCGGTTGGGCAGCCAGACCTTGGTGAGACGGCCGAGGCTGTCGTACTCGGTTTCTGTGACCTTGGTGTTGGGGTCGGTGACCTTGGTCGGGGTGCCGGTGGCGAAGTCGACCGTCGTCGTCTTGTACAGGTTGGCGTCCTCAACGGCGGTCGCCGTCACAGGACCGGTTGCTGCTGGCGTGTAGGTCGTCTTGGAGACCTGCAGGCCGTTGGTGTTCTTGACGATCAAGGGGCGGCCGAGCGAGTCGAACGTCGCCGTGGCCACCTTCTGCCAGGCGGGGGCGTCGTCGCTGCCGTAGCCCTTGGCTCGTCCGGTCCAGGTCGCATCGCCCTTGGTCGGGGTCTGGGAGACCGACCATGTAGTGGCCGCCGTGTCGTCGTAGACGGTGGCGGTGTCTGCGATGACGTCGCCCGGACGCTTGGAGTCCGCGGGCAGATCCAGTGCGGAATCGGCCGTGGAACAGAGCCTGCTGACTGTGCGCGTACGGGAGGCGAGGGAGTTGATGCCCTTGGCGTCATTGCGGGCGTACCAAGTGCGGGTGCACTTCTCGTCGCCGGGGTCCGTGCCGGTGACGCACACGGCACGGACCCCTCATCACTCAGCCCCGAACGATGTTGCCCCACCTAGGCCCCGGGTGCTCCACCCGAGTAGCCGCTGGTTCGGAGCCATGCGGCGCGACCCTATGGGCCGCGCCGCGGCAGGGTTTCACCAGATCTCTGGCTCCTGCCATTGGATACATGTCGGCCTTTTCCCGCCAGACGTCAAGAATTCCTTGACGGCCTGGCGAACGAGACTGATGGAGATCTCTGACCGGTCAGGGAATTCATTCTCGTTCCCCACAATGAAGTAGGAAACTTATCTGATGCCCACCCATATTTCCCCATACTACGGAACTCACCCGATTGAAGGAGCGCCACCGGAGCAAGAACGGCGCACCAGCGGCGTGCATCAAGACAGGCTCCCTATGAGCTCGTCGCGATCTTGAGTGAGCGTGCTGGTCGAGCGTGTCTGGTGTGATGATCTGGTCGTTGATGACCGTGTGAGTATTCGGCCGTGGATCGTGGACGACGACCTGTGGGAGCTGATCGAGCCGCTGCTGCCGCCCTGGCCTGAGCGGTCGCCGGGACCGAAGCCGGTGGACGACCGGCTGTGTCTGCAAGGCATCCTCTATGTCCTGCACCAGGACATTGCCTGGCAACTCCTGCCCTTGGAGCTGGGGTTCGGCTCCGGACAGACCTGCTGGCGACGTCTGGACCGCTGGCAACAGGCCGACGTCTTCGAGCACCTGCACCGGATCCTGCTCGCGAAGCTCAACGCGGCCGGCGAACTCGACTGGTCCCGCGCGTGCGTGGACGGCTCCCACGTCCGCGCGAAAAAGGGGGAACCGCAACCGGTCCGTCGCCGGTCGACCGGCGCAAGACGGGCAGCAAACACCACCTGATCTGCGACGGCAAAGGGACCCCGCTGCACGTCATCACCACCGCCGCGAACGTCAACGACATCACGCAGACCCTCGCGCTGATCGACGGCATCCCGCCGGTGGCCGGACGGCCCGGCCGTCCCCGCCGACGCCCCGAGGCCGTGCTCGGCGACAAGGCGTACGACTCCCGGGCCGTGCGCCGCGAACTGCGCAGGCGCCGGATCCTGCCGGTAATCTCCCGCAAGGGCTCCCCGAACATCAAGGGCCTGGGCAAGCTCCGCTATGTCGTCGAGCAGACCTTCGCGCTCCTCCACCAGTTCAAGCGCCTCGCCGTCCGATGGGAACGACGCCTCGAACTCCACGACGCCTTCCACTCGTTGGCCTGCAGCATCATCTGCTGGCGACGCCTGAAGAAGACCCGCTCATGATCCTGTTACGAGCTATTAGACGCCATTTCACTTGGTCAGTCTGCGGTGACATATGAGGGTTGCGGCGATGGCGAGGAAGTGTTCCGGCTTGCGTTCGTAGCGGCGGTGCAGGCGTCGGCAGCCGGACAGCCAGGACACGGTCCGCTCCACGACCCAGCGGTGTCGGCCCAGGTGCCGAGATGACTCGATGCCTTTGCGGGCCAGGCGATGCCGAATGCCACGGGAAGTGAGCCATCGGCGCAGGTGGCGGTAGTCATAACCCTTGTCACCGTGCAGCTTCCCGGGGCGCCTGCGCCGTGGGCCACGACGGGAGCGGATGGGCGGGATGCCACGGACCAGAGGGATGAGGGCCTGGCTGTCGTGGAGGTTGGCGGCGGAGATGCCGATCGACAGGGGCAGTCCCTGGCGGTCGACGATGAGGATGCTCCTATAGGTCGTCAACCTGTGGGGCAGAGTTGTTCGGTGGTGAGTTGCGGGCGGGGTAGCAGACGGTAGATCTCGCGGGCGACGAAGCGTTTCAGGCACCGGATGATCTCCTTCTTGGAGAGGCCGTCGGCGGTGCGTCGGGCGACGTATTTCTGAGTGCGCATGTCGTACTTCATGCGGACCAGGACGATTGTGTGCAGGGCTCTGTTGGCCTGGCGATCGCCACCGCGATTGAGCCGGTGGCGGTGGGTGCGGCCGGAGGACGCAGGGATGGGTGAGGCTGCGCAGAGGTGAGCGAAGGACGCCTCGGAGCGGAGACGTTCGGGGTTGTCACCAGCGGTTTCCAGGAGCTGACCTGCAGTCTCGGGGCCCACGCCGGGCAGCGCGATGAGCTTGGGGGCAGCTTTGGTGACTAGCGGGCCGATCTCGGCTTCGGCCTCCTTGATCTCCTCGGCCAGTGCCTGGTATCGGCGGGCCAGTCGCATCAGGGTGACTTTGGTCGTGTAAGCGGGATCTTCGAGGTTTCCGGTGGGGCGGGAGCGGGCGAGGGTGCCGATCAAGTCTTTGGCGGACAAGCCGCGGAATCTGTCGCGGACCTCGCTGGGGGGCTGATCATCAGAGCGCGGATCTGGTTGATGGCCTGGGTGCGGGCCTTGACCGCGGAGTTGCGGGCCACGCGCAGAACGCGGATGGCTTCTACGATGCCGTCGCGGGTCTTCGGGGTGCCGTTGGCACGGCCTGACAGCACAGCGGTGGCGGCCGCGTAGGCGTCCACGGGGTCGGACTTGCCGTTGGCGCGGCGGGACTTGCGGTCAGGGCGGTCGACCTCGAGGACGGTGAGTCCGTTGCCGCGCAGGAAGCGGGCGAGCTCGGCACCGTAGGAGCCGGTCCCCTCCATCCCGACAGCGATGATCTCGCCGTGGGAGGTGAACCATTCCAGCAGTCGCCAGTAGCCGTCCGGGGTCGTCTCGAATGATTCGGTGGCCAGCTGCCGGCCCACAGTGTCGATGACGGCGGCCTGGTGAAAGTCGGTGTGGGTGTCGATCCCGCCGACCACAGTTATCTCGGTTGCCTCGTTGGCTGTCATGCTGGTGATGCTGTCCTTCCGAACCACGCTCTGGAGAGGGGATAGCACGGGCCGGTCGGGCAGACGGACAACACAGTGATGGGACCTCTGGTCAGGCTCCTATCAGGTCACGAAAGTCCGGCTGGCCACGCGCATGATCGCCCCGGACCGACGCATCCTCGCCAGGACAACTCAACAGCGTCGGTGGATTTTTGGGTCAGGTCCGAGGCGATCACCCAGCCATCATCACTGTGGATTTTCGATCCCTTCTTGCCGCGGTCGGTCGGATTCGGTCCTGTCAGCTGCCCCCTTTGAGGGCCCGGACGCTGACGGAGTCGATCGCGCACCGCGACCAGCCCAGCTCGCCCCGGGCGCCGAGTTCGTCCAGGACCAGGCGGTGGAGTTTGGCCCACACCCTGGCCTCGGTCCACTCGGTGAACCGCCGGAAGGCGGTGACCCCGGACAGGCCGAAGCCTGGCGGGAGTTGATTCCAGGTGCAGCTGTCGACGTACGGACTTAGATCCCCAGTCGCGTACCTTTCTTCGTCCTCACCTGTCAGGCCACGTCCGTCTCGCGCTCGATGGCCTGCAGGCGATTCTTGAGCCTGTAGCTGGGGCCGTTGATCGCGACGACATCGCAGTGGTGCAGTAGCCGGTCGAGGATCGCGGTGGCCAGGACCTCGTCGCCGAACACCTGTCCCCACTCGCTGAAGGTCTTGTTCGAGGTCAGGATGATCGAGCCCTTCTCGTAGCGCTTCGAGATCACCTGGAAGACCAGGTTCGCCTCGGCGCGTTCAAGAGGCTGGTAGCCGACTTCGTCCACCACCAGGACGCTCGGCCGCAGGTAGGAGCCGAGTTTGCTGGTCAGCCGTCCTGCCGTTTCAGCGGCTTTGAGGTTGCGGACCATGTCGTCGAGGCTGGTGAAGTAGATCGAGTAACCGGCCCGGCAGGCCGCGACCACCAGTGCGACAGCGATGTGCGTCTTGCCGACTCCGGGCGGCCCGAGCAGGGCTGCGTTGGCCTTGGCCTCGACGAAGGACAGGGTGGCGAGGTCCTTGACCTTGCGCGGGTCGAGGTCCGGCTGGAAGGAAAAGTCATACTCGTCCAGCGTCTTGTGGTGCGGCAGCTTCGAAAGCCGCAGGCCCTGGCGGAAGCGGCGGTCGTCCCGGACGGCGAGTTCCTCGGAGAGGACCAGGTCGAGGAAGTCGAGGTAGCCGAGCTTTCCCTCGTCCGCGCGTCGGTTGAACTCGTTGATGGTTTCTGCCAGATGGGGCAGGCCGAGCTTCGCGGCCGTGGTGCGGATGCGGTTGCCGGTCAGCTCGCTCAAGACGATTCCTTCGGGGTGCGGTGGGTGGTGAAGGGGCGGGTGCCGGTCAGTTCGTCATAGACCGACAACGGTCGGCGGCCGACCTCGACCTGGGTGGCGGCGGCCCGGTTCAGCAGGGCCTGCAGTGGTCCGGCTGCTTCGCCCAGGGGGCGGTGGTGACGCGGCTGGACGGGAACTTCGCCGGTGGTCGTCCGGCGGCCCTTGCCGGTGGGAAGCCCGTCCCAATGTGTTTCCTCGACCACGCGGACCCCGCGGCCGACTGCCCTCGGGTGCATGGCCAGCAGCGTTTCGCCGCCCGAGTCGGGGACCGTGGCATGCAGCATGACCTGGGATTTCGTGGCCCGGATCTCGACGAGCTGGCGCGGGCGAACCTTGCGGGCAGGCACCGAGTAGAGGTTGCCGCCGAACGCGATCAGACAGTCCTTGCCGACCGGCCGCAGGTGCCGTTCGGCCACCAGATACGGGGCCGGCGGCAGCGTTTTGAGGGCTGCGTGGTCCCGTGCGGCCCGGTGCCCGATGACCTCACGGTGGGTCTTGTGGATCTGTGCCCGCCGTCTGGGCACCCAGGCCGTGAATGCAGCGTCCATCTCCTCAATCGAGGAGAAGGCCCGCCCGGACAGAACGTGGTCGCGGACGATCAGCACCTGGCGTTCGACCCGTCCTTTGCCGGTGGGCCGGTAGGCGGCCAGCACGTCGATGTCGAAGTCGTAGTGCCCGGCGAATTCGACCGCTTCCGGATGTAGCGGCACCGCCTCACCAGGGGCGACATGCCGGCGCACGACGGTCTTGGTGCGGTCGTAGACGATCGTCATCGGCACCCCGCCGAAGTGCGCGAACGCCCGCCGGTGGCAGTCGAAGAAGGTCTCCAGATCCTGGCTCGTGGTGAAGCAGCAGAACGGATCACGGGAGTACGAAAGGGTCATGTGGAAGGAATAGACCTTCCCGATGCCCATTTGCGCGAGGATCTTCCCCTCGTCACCCCAGTCGACTTGCGCCTGGGCGCCGGGGATCACCTCGAACCGGCGGTGCAGGCCCGCCAGTTCCTTCGGCGTGATCCCGAGTTCCTCGGCGATCCTGGGGCGGGCTTCCTGGACGTAGAGCTTGACCCGCTGGTAGGTCCCGGTGAATCCGTACTCCGCGACCAGGCGTTCGTGGATGACCGCGGCTTTCATCAAGACCTCGGCCCGCAGCATTGCATCGACCAGCGGCGCGAACTCGTCGATCACCCTCGCCCGGGACCGTCCGTTCGGCGACCGCCGCGGCGGCGTCGCCGGCCCCGGCGCCGACAGGTACTTCCGGACCGTCTTGCGGTCCAGCCCCGTCTCCCGGGCGATCTCCGACAGGCTCAGCGCACCGGACTCCAATAGCCCGCGGAACCGCCGCAGTTCCAACCAACGCTCCGCGTCCAAGAGCATCGCCAGGCCCCTCTCCGCTGCCACACCGACCAGCAGCAGAGTGCCGAGCAACACGCCTCACCGCACCAACAACCGTCCTTATTCATCCGTACGAAGCTGGGGACGTAACTGTGTACGCCGACAGCAGCCCGAGGTGGCCACGAAGATGATCGCCGCCAGCACCTCGCGGTCCCCGCGCCGACGATGTCCTCCGCCTTGCGGTCGGACCGGCGCCGACGGCACCACCCGCTGAAACAACGTCCACAGCTCTTCCGGCGCCATCCGCTCGACAAGCGCAGCAGTCATCACCCCATAGTGCTGCAAGATCACGCCAACTGAAATAGTGTCTAAGGTGGGGGCCCGGGACAAGGGAAAGGACCGGATGATGCATGGGGAGAGGACGCCGGCAGAGCGGGCTCTGGGGCGTTCGTACACCACCGGTGACGCAGTCGGGTTCAACATCACCCAACTGACCGTCGAGCACCATCCGGACCGCACGGCGACGTTGACGTTTACGATCACTGTGGAACGACCCGACCACCCGGACGAAAGCTGGGTTGTCCCCCTTCCATGGGACGACAAGTCCTTCGTGGACGTGCTCACCTCGCCCGCTCCCCACCCGGACCGGTTGCAGCAGCTGGTCCACATCGTCCACGCCCTGCTGGAAGAGTGGTGGGACACCAAGGGCCGCAACAGGCGGTCGGCGCGGATGGGACGGCGGATCCCCTGAGGCGGCATCCTGCGATGCCGGTGACACTGGCCGAATCCCGGCCGAGTCAAGGTCGTTTGCCCGAGGGGCCTGTTCACCACCACAGCCCTGCACAAGCACCGCACCCGTGCCATGTCGCCCACCGGCATCAACGCCATGCTCACCCAGGCCAGGTCCGCGCCCGGCATGGTGCTCAATGCCGACCGACTGGACGCCGACCCCTACGCCCTGTGCACCCCGCGCGGAGTCGTCGACCTGCGCACTGGCCTGCTGAGTGCCCCCGACCCCAACAAGGACTTCCACTCCCGCTCAACCACCGTCGGCCCCCAGCAGATGCCCGTCCCGCGCTGGCTGCGCTTCTTGACCGACACCTTCGGCGACGACGCCGAAGGCCTCAAAATGATCGACTACCTGCACCTGCTGCTCGGGTACTCGATCACCGGGGACGTCGGAGCCCGGATCCTCCCCTTCCTGTGGGGAACGGGGAAGAACGGCAAGTCCGTCCTCCTGGACGTCATGATGAAACTGCTCGGCGACTACGCCGATGCGGCCCCGCCCGGCTTCCTGATGGCCAAGCCGTTCGAAGGCCACCCGACGGACCTCGCCGAACTCCACGGCCGGCGCGTCTACGTCTGCTCGGAGATCAAGCCCGGCGACAAGTTCGACGAAGCCCGGGTGAAGCTGCTGACCGGCGGCGATCGGATCAAGGCGCGCCGCATGCGCCAGGACCCGTTCAGCTTCGAACCGACCCACAAACTGTGGCTGCTGGGCAACCACAAGCCCGAAGTCGGCACCGGCGGTTTCGCGTTCTGGCGCCGCATGCGCCTGATCCCCTTCGAATGCGTCGTCCCCGACGACCGCAAGATCGACAACCTGGCCGACCTCCTCGTCATGGAGGAAGGCCCCGGCATTCTCGCCTGGCTCATCGACGGCGCCCGCCGCTACCTCGGCGGCGACCGCGACCTCACCGGCCCCGAACGCGTCCGCATCGCCACCACTGCCTACGCCGAGACCGAGGACCACACCGGCCGCTTCTACGACGAGTGCTGCCGTATGGGCCCCGACCTGCGCGCCGAGCAGACGGCGCTCTACGCCGCCTATACCGCCTGGTGCCACAATGAAGGCGCGCAGATCATCTCCTCACGCGCGTTCGCCTCCCGGACCAGGGAACTGGTCGGACTGGCCTCGCCCAAGGAGATGAAGGTGTCCAATCAGCGCAAGTACTACCCGGGCATCGGACTGCTCACCGACGAGGAGAGGGAAGCCGGCGCATGAGTTCCCTGATCAGCGCGGACGAGATCAGCCACGAAGCCGAACTCGTGTGGCTGGAGGACATCAACGACCTCGACTACGTACGCCAGAGCCTGGACCGGCTGCCCACCCGCAAGGGCAAACCCCCCTACCACCGCGACGGGCGCATGGTCGGCTACGCCATCCTCGGCCCCGACGCCAAGGCATCCCGCGCCTCAGGCACCTTCCGCCGCCGCGTCTTCTGGCTCCTGCCCCACGACCGCGACGCCGAGCCCGACGGCCTGTACGCCAGGAGCGCTCCCGCCGAGGCCGTCGACCCGCGCACCCTCCAGCCCCGGGTCAAGGGCTACAAGACCGAACGCTCCGAAGGCGGCCCGCCCTCCCGCGCCATGCAGGAACTCGGCATACAACTCCCGCTGTAATCACGTCCTGTCGGGCGAGCAAGACGATCGCCCGCTGCGGTCGCGTCGACCTTCTCGAAATCGACGAACTCGGCTACCTCGAACTCGACCGCCGCGGCGCCGAGATGCTCTTCCAGGTCCTCACCGAGCGTGAGGACAAGAACGGCATTTCACTGTGGCGAGCAGTACACCGCGTTGATGCGGTGATCCACTGCGGCCACTCAGACCGCCTCGCACACCGGGCACATCCGCCGGCCCTCGTCTCTCGATGGCGGCCGTCCGAAGCCGTACCCCGGTTCAGACGGCAGCCATGGCCTGGAACGGCACACTATCGAGCAGAGCACCGCCCGCAGCCCGGCATCCGGACTCAGCCAGTCACCGCACCCCGGACAACGCCGTTCCCGCACAGGGTTGATCCCGGCCACCGGGCCCGTTTGTGACCCGCCCAGAGATCCATACCGAGGTTGAGAAACGGGCACTAACCGCCCGCTGGGTCGATCGCGGATACGTTGTTGTCGCCGCGGTTGGCGACGTAGATGCGGTTGCTGTGCGGTTCGAAGGCCAGGCCCTGGGGGTGGGAGCCGACGGGGATCCTGTCGGTCACGGTGGCGGAGGTGGGATCGATCACCCTCACCAAGCCGTCGGGGTGGGTGACGTAGACGGCGCCATGGGAATCAACCGCCACACCGGTCGGGCTCGCGCCGACGTCGATATTGGCGACGCCGCCGGTCGTCATATCGATCAACGACACCGTCTTGAAGCCGGAGTTTGCGACATAGGCGCGGCGTTTTTGGGGATCGATCGCAATGCCCGTGGGGTGCTGTCCGACGGGGATGTTTTCGATGACCACGGGGTTGGCGGTGCTCGTGGCATCGAGCACCGCCACCTTGTTGTGGTCGGGTCGCGTGACGAAGACGCGGTGACTTACGGGATCAACCGCCACACCGAGAGGTCCCTCGACTTCGGTGGAGTCAGGGTAAAGGAAGGGGGGATTGCTGCTGGTTTTAATGATCGACACACTGTCAAGGCCGCGGCTGGCCACGTAGGCCCGACCCATGAAGTGATCGACCGCCACCCTCAGCCTGTCGGGTGGCGCGGGGCCAGACGAGCCTCCGACGACGATGGTGGTGACGAGGGCGTGGAATCTGTCGAGCGCCGACACCGTGGAATTGCCGCCGTTGGCGATGTAGACGCCGAATTGAGGATCGGTTGCCACGCTCTCCGGTTGGAGTCCGACGTTGAGGGTGGCGCTCACCGTGTTCGTCACAGAATTGATCACCGACATGGTATTGGCACCACTGTTGGTGACGAAGACATGGTCATGAACGTCGACCGCCACACCGACCGGCTTCCATCCCACGGGGATGGTGGCCACGACACGCGGCTTTTCAGTGTTGGATGTTTTCATCGCTACACGACTTTCTTTTATCACCGTCATGCCTTGCCAGGAACTGGCGCTCCTGGCTTGGGGATCATGTGTCTTGGGCAAACGGCGGTTTGCCTTGGTGCTGCTCCGGATGCTGTACGAAGGTATCGGTCGGGTCGCCTTCTGGGCGCCGTTCGGGCACGTGCTTGGGAACCACAGCAGTGCGAGTGGAACGACCGAAGACCTCAACTCCTGTTTGGGAGGCGAGGCCGCGGATGCGGCAGGCAGGGGCGCCGGGGCGGCGGACGGCGTAAAGGTTTGCGGACAGACCGGAGTCAGCAGCGTGTTCCATCCTGCCGGCATACACCGTTTCGCCGGTGGTCCGGGTCACCTGCAGCGCAACACCGTTCGAAGCGGGCCGGTAGAGGATGAGAAGAGCGACGCTCAGAGTGCCGTTCCCCGCGCTCGTGCTCACGCCGTAGCCGAGCACTGCGGGAGCCGACAGCAGGTGGTCGTGGCTCTGGGCACTCAGAAGGTCGCGACGGAGAACAATGTAGGTGGGCTGCTCCCTGCAGGTGATGTCCAGGACGACGCGTGCCTGCGCAGATAGTTCAGGTGCCCAGTCGTGCACGGCCGCGAGAACGATGGATGCACGCGTCGCGCCGGTCTCCGTCGCCACGAACGCGTCACCGGTCGATCCGGGGTCGGACAGCAGAGCGAGCGGTGTCGACTCGTCTGGGCCCGGCAGCCCGAAGCGGTGTGCGAGCAGTTTCCGGGCGAAGTCGGCCCGGGTGACCACCACCGGGCTCATCTCAGAGGCATCGGCGAACCCCGCGACCGTCTCCATGTCTGATGGCTCGCCCAGCCGCCCCAGAGCCGTGAGTGCAGCGAGGACGACCTTCTCACCCGGATTGCGCAGGCTGCGAGCCGCTGTGACGGCGCGTGCGGGAGCCGTCCTGGCGAGGGCGCCCAGGGATGCTCCGCGGACAGCGTCGGCAACGTCGTGCGAGGCGACGGCCTCCTCCAAGAGGTCATCTCGGCCCGGGAGGTCGACAGCGGCATTCGACAGGACGCTTATGGCCTCCTGGGCGGTCATAGTCGCCGAGGCGCCCCGTAGTGCGGCTGCAATGGTGTCGCGCTGCAACTGCGCGGCAGGGATGTCGAGATAGAGCATGACGGTCAACCCCTCACGGCAGGCTCGTGAAGCAGTGCTGCCTTATCTTGACGTTTTGAGCGTGGGTGAGAATAGGCAAGATGGGCGGGTTGCCGGAAGTCGTGGACTCATACATCAAGTTGGTCGGATCGGTACTGTGACCGAGACCCAAATAGTGGCCGATCTCGTGTGGCATTCCGACGTTGGTCCAGGCTCCTATGAGCTCCACGACCACTCCAGTTCGAGTCGGGTAAGTATCATACTTGTTGCACGGGCCGTACACAGGCGAGATGCCAGCTTTCTCACCCGCATAGTCCCTCACGAGGAAGATGTCGATGGATTTCCCCGGTATGGTGTAGTCAGACGTCAGCCAAGCCGCTTCCACGTCGCTGTCGATGTATGCATATCCTTGGGCATCGGCTACCGAGATCGAGTAGGCGTCGAAGCCGAAGATGTCGAACCCGACCTGCCAATAGGTTCGGCGGGTGGCCCAGCAAGCCTCGTTGACGACTTCCTTGTCACTGGTGGTGAAGTTCTCCCACCCGACGTAGATAAGATTGACGGCGACGTGAGGCATAGTGCCTCCCCTTAAAGGAATTTGAATGTCCGTGACGAAACGCGATTGTCGCGCAGGTAGTCACCAGAGCACCCCAACCGACCCTCGAGGCGCTTCGAACTGCTGTCGCGCCGTCTATTTGGATCACTCTTAGGGAATGTGTCCTTGATCTCAGGTTCCAACCGGTAGTGCACTGATGTCAACTGCTCAGCGTTCACCCTCCTGTGAGTCTCTCGGTATGTCGGCGAGCAGCCGGCGGTACGCCAGCGGGCATGGTTTCCTGCTCAACAGATGGCAGCAAGGAATGGCCCACCTACATACTCTTGTTGCTGCAGGTCCGTCCTGGCCCACGGACCATCCTGAACCTAACGAGTTCACCGAAGAGATCTTTGGTGTGGACGTCGGGCTCTGGCTGGCGGTCGAGCACTGATGGGGCACGGGCCTTGGACATCGCGTTGGAAACCAGGGCTGTCGCGGTTGGACCGCACGCTGGCCAGCCTGCGGCGCGGAGACAGCAAGACGGATCAATTCATGCCGAGCCGACCGTATTCCTTCGCCGCCCTGGGAGTGCGGCCGGACTTCTCGGGGCGCATTGCTGGACGCCGTGTGCATCGGGCCGGCGGACGTATGGACCGCCGTCACCGCTGCCCAGCTATGACCGTGGTGCCGAGATTGACGCAGGTCGGCCAGTGGCATGCCTGCGATCCGGAGTTCTGGATCGACGTGGACTCCGGCTCCGACGCCGCCTGCGCGCTTCGCCTCGGCGTGGGCCTCGCGCCGAGGCGGCCTGCACCGTTAACGGTGGGATGACGGCTCCCGCCTAACGTGCGAGACACACCGACCTGTGCGGTGTGGATTCGCCCCCTGAGGTGAACGGCCAAAAGGGGTGTATTACCCGGCCGGGTCCGATAGATCACGGGAGCTGGTGCCGATGTGCGCTGCGGCCGCGGGGACGCCCATGGACGGGACCACCGTCTCCTTCCTCCGCCGTGAGGACATGCTCGTCCTGGACTTCACCTTCTCTAACATCTCCCGCTCGGGCACGGCGGGCGCTGTCGTCCTCGGCCCGACCACGCCGGGCACCGCGGGAACGATCACCGTCCACTTCCCGCCGCAGTCCGCCCTGGAGGAGGCAACGTTGCTGGCAGAGGCGTACACGAGCACCAAACGGGTGCGCTACTCCGGCGAGAGCACCATCGCCCTGCGCGTACCCCCGGGCACGTCCGTGCCGTTCACGGCGGACGGGCTGCTGTCCTGGGCCGCGCTGGAGGCTGTTCAGGCGGGCACCGTCCTCGAATGCGTCTGGGGCCTCTTCTTCCGGCCCGCCTCCGCCGACCTGGTGTGGCGGCACGTGACCGCGCCTGTCACGGGCAGCTCTGGGGCCACCGGCATCTGGCACACCCGGATCTCCCCTAAGTCCGCGCCCCTGGGCGGCCCGGTGGGCCTGGTGGGGGTCGCGTCACCGCGGGGTTGGCAGCCCTTCACCAGCTCGCTCTCCGCGCCTCACCGGCAGCAGATCCACAACGCCACCGGCGCCCGGCCGGTGACCGCCAACGGGGTCGTGCTGTCCGCGCTCGGCGCCAACGTCGACCTCGCCGGGGACTGGAAGGAGTTCCCGGCGCTCGGCATCAAGGGTTACCGCCACCGCTCGGCGGGCGGCCGTGACATCGTCGTCCAGGTCGATGAACGCGGCTTCCTGCTGCCGTTCGGATTCCCAGTCCAGGTCACCACCCGCACCGAGCGACGGCTCGACTACGGACTCGTCCAGTCGATCCGGCTGACCGTTCTGAAGCCCGAGATCACCTACGAAGGCGTCGCCGCCCTTCCCAACGGCGGCCGGGCCTTCCCCTTCGTTCGGGTCCGGGTCGACCAGCCGACCGATACCGAGATCTCCGTCGGGACCGACCTCGGACAGGTCGGCTACTGGGTGCATCGCGCCGATGCGCCCGCCACGCCGCTGCCCTTCGCCCTCAGCGCCGATGACCGGCTCGGCCACCGCGTTCACTTCACCGCTCCTCTCGTCTTCATCCGGGGCGACTTCGCCTACGGTGGCCTGAGCGGCCCCCTCGCGACGTACGAGAACATCACCAAGAACCTTCCGCTGCCCGCCACCGGCCGCCTGGCACTCGCCGAGGCCGATAGCGGCACGACCGACGAGAAGAGCACGGTCGACGTCGCTGAACTGCGGGTCGGAGCCCAAACCTCGCAGGCTACCTCCGCCCAGCTCATGGCCGCCGGACGGTTGGCCGCACACCCTCGGCTACTCTCTGTCGGCGCCCGGATCCCAGCCCTGGACGCCCTCGCGCCCCCGCCCGCCGGTACCGGCGTCAGCGCCGCCGAGCCGGCCGCCGTCACCGGCACCGTCCACCAGCTCAAGCTGTACGACAAGTACGTGACCGGCGGCCTTGCAGCTACCCGCCAGGTCTACGCGAGCCTGGCGAAGGCCGCCGACTTCGCACCACCGCCCGCCGCCTCCGGCGCCGTTGCCGCCCTTGCGCTGCCCGTGAGCGGGCTCTCCACCACCACCGGTCTAGTCGGCGGGAAACTGGACACCTTCGCCGCCGGACAGTTCGACCCGGGCACGTACTTCAAACCGCCGGCGGGCACCGGTGATCTGCCCACCCGACTGCTCGGGGTGATCGACCTGACGAAGCTGGTCGAGCCTGGCGGCAGCCCACCGAAGATCATCACCACCGTTGTACACGCCCCGGGGACCACCAATCTGCCGACCGCTGTCCGGACGGAGATGACCTGGCGCCCCACGATCAAGGTCACCACCCTCGGGTCGCTGACGACGAGCCGGCCCGACAGCCTCGACATCACGTCCACCAGCCTCGCCGAGTTCGGCGGATCCCCGCCGACCGCCGAAGTCCGGGGCGAACTGCGGGACTTCAAGCTCAGCTTCGCGAACGTCCTCGCCATCGAGTTCCGGCGGATGGCCTTCACCAGCCAACCTGGCACCACCCCCGACCTGGACGTCAAAATCGGCAAGGTCGGCTTCGAGGGAGACCTCCGCTTCCTCAACAAGCTCCGCGAATACCTGCCGTCGCCCGCCAGCGGGCCCCGCATCAACATGGACCCCAAGGGAGTCGAGGTCGGCTACGGACTCGCCGTACCGACCGTGGGCGCCGGCGTGTTCCTGCTCCAGAACTTGGCCCTGTCCATCACTGTACGGCTCCCGTTCGACGGCACGCCCGTCCGAACTACCTTCCGCGTCTCCTCCCGTGACCACCCCTTCCTCGTCACCGTGTCCCTCCTCGGCGGCGGCGGATTCTTCGCCCTCACCGTCGAATCCGGCAAGGTCACCGTCCTGGAAGCCCAACTGGAGTTCGGCGCGGCCGCCGCGCTCGACCTGGGCGTCGCCAGCGGCTCGGTCTCCATCACCGCCGGGGTGTATTTCAAGCTGGACAACGGCAAGAGCCTGCTGGAGGGCTTCCTACGAGCCGTCGGTGCCCTCGAGGTCCTCGGCATCATCAGCGTCTCTGTCGAGTTCTACCTCTCCCTGAAGACGACCGACTCGGGCAAGGAGATCGTCGGCAGCGCCAGGGTGACCGTCCGTGTACGCGTCGCCTTCTTCTCCCAGTCCGTCAGCCTGCCGATGGAGCGCCGGTTCGGCGGCGGGGGAGACCCCTCGTACAGCGATGCCTTTCCCACCCAGAACGCGTGGAGCAAGAGGTGCGCCGCCTTCGCCGCCCTGGAGGACGCGTCATGATCAAGCAGACCCTGGTGTGGACCCTGCTGCCGGACCCGGCAGCGCCCCCGACCGCCGCCGGGACGACCCAGCTGTCCCTCGTCCTCAGCATCCGGCTCTCGAACAACGAGGGAAGCCCACCTGGCACCGCCGTCCTCCCCCTCTCCCGCTACACACAGATTGCAGCCTTCCCCACCCTTGGCTTCCAACCGCTGACGGTGATCGTCAAGAAGGAAAACGACACCTCCGTCACTCCCATCGCCACCCTCGTCGACGACCCGCCGATCCCCGCGCTCTGGCAGGCGCTCTTCCCCGGGTCGCTGCTCGTCGAACCCTTCGTCTTCGCCCAGCACGCGATGACCGACCCCATCGAGTCCTATCCCGCTGCGAAGGTAGGAGCGGCCCTGTCCGACGTGTACACCCGCTTGATGGCCGGTGCCGTCGACGCCGCCGTCCGGGAGCCCGACGAGGATCCTCACGGCTCCGCTGAGGCGCCCCAGGCCGACTCGGACTGGGAGACGGTCGAACGGCTCATCCGGCGCGTCGGGGCCCCCGACAGCTCGGACACCGACGTCGACGGGCTCCGCCGCGAACTGCTGCGTACAAGAGCCGTGGAGGACGACGACGCACGCGACGCCGAGGGCTGGGCCCGGCTCGCCGAATTTCACCGCCCCATGGAGCCCACGACCCGCGAACTCACCGGCATGGGCCCCGGCACGCCGAGCCCGTACGAATTCCACGCCCTGCTCGCCGCGCTCGCCGACCACCCGACGCTGATGGTCCCCCTCGGGCTGGTCCGCCGCTTCACCATCTCGCTCCCCACAGACCTGAACGAGCCCGTTACCATCCAGGCCGTACCGCACTCGCTCCAGTTCATTCACAGTTACCGGCCACGGACCCGGTGCTTCGCCCGCAACGGGAGACTCACTCTCGCCCGCCCCGACGGCACCTCGGCCTCCCCCTTGCTGCCGCTGAACGACAGCAGCGTCTACACCCCGATCGACGTCGACCTCGACGCTGGCGGACTCGCCCTGCAGAACTACGCCCAGGCCCTGAGCTCCCTGCCCCGCGATGAAGCCGCACCCGAGATCAAGCCACCCGCGCTGCGCTCCGCGGGCATCTTCGTCGCCGAGGCGAACCGCCAGGTCACCTTTCAGAAACTCCTCGACGTGGTCGCCGCCATCGACGATGACCTGAAGAACGGCGGCCAGGGCGACGCGAAGACCCTGGATGCGTCCACTGTCCAGCAGGGCATCCGGGTGGATGTCCACGACGCGGGCTCGAACCGCTGGTACCCGCTGTGCTGCCGCGAGGGGAAGTACACCGTCGACGACTACGGCGCCGTGCCCATCAAGGACGAGGGCTGTGTCACCGATGCCCTCACCCGCGGCGCTGACGAGGACGGTAACGACAAGGGGCGCCTCACTCAGGCCATCCTCCGCTGGAACAACTGGAACCTGGTCACCAAACCCCATGGCAGGACCATCGGCGTCGACGGCCAAGTGACCGACCCCGGCCCCGAAACGAACCCCGCACTGCCCTTCGCTGCCGCCGTCGACTGCCCCGCCAACACCCTGCCGGCCCTCCGCTTCGGCCGCACCTACCGCTTCCGCGCCCGACTGGTCGACCTCGCGGGACGCAGCACCCCCTTCACCACCACCCCCACATCGGGCGAACCGGCCACCGTTCCCCTGCGGTTCTCCCGATACGACCCGGTGCCCGCGCCCGTCCTGATGCTCCGCCGTCCAGTCACCACGGGCGAATCCCTGGTCGACATCGTCGTCCGGACCGACAACACCAATCCCGCCGCCCCCGTCACCGGGCTCACCTGCGAGCGGCACCTGCTCCCGCCGAAGGCCTCCGTGGAACTGGCGGAACGGCACGGCGTGCTCGACCTCGCAGCCGGACACCGGCCCGACCCTGCCGTCCACGCCCTGCTGGCAAAGTACGACGGCGGGAAGATCACCGGTACCCCGGATCCCGGCGCGGGCGGCAGCCCGTACAAGGACACCGACACGATAGAACTGCCGTGGCTGCGCGACCCGCTGTCCCAGGGCGCGGCCCTGCGCGGCGTACCGGGCACCCCCGAACTGCTCACCACCTGGCCCGCCGGGGGCCCAGGCTGGTATCAGCGACTGCCGATGCGGTTGATCGTCGAGGCCGGACCGATGAACAGCGCCCAGTCCACGGCCGTCGCCGACGCCGCCACCCGGACGATCCGCGTGAAGCTGCATCCGGCCGCGTCCTTCCCTGCCGCACTCAGCTCGATACTGGCGCGAGGCGACGAGGACCTGCTGGGCCAGTGGCGGTGGTACACCGAGCGGGTGACGGCCGTCGAGGAACAGGACGGCGACTCGGGCGAGGGCCCGGACACCGGGAACAGCACTGGTGACGGCGCCAGGACCGGACCGGTCACCAGTACCTATACCGAAGGCGTCGAATCCGATGTCCACGATCTCCTCGCGGACATGGCGAGCACGGCACCCGAGGAGTTCGGGCCCGCCGGGAGCAGCGAGCGGGACGACACGATCCCCGTCCTATCCGGCGCCGACTACGAAGCCGCGCTGCAGGCCGTCCTCGCGGGCGGGATCGGACAGCTCACCCCGACGACCGGGCTGACGATGGTCCACGCCGTCCGCTGCCCCGTCACCCCGCCGGCCTTCGCGGGCCCGCGAATCCTGCGGGAGCCCGCACAGACCGTGTACGCCCTCGATGAGGCCGCGGTGGCCGTCCACGGCGCCTCCACCCTCACCGTGCACACCCAGGCGTCGTGGACCGAGTACTCCGACATGACCGGCAAAGGGCTGGTGAAGTCTGCGGCGTCGGCCGTGCTCCGCCCGGAGACCGACTCCCTCGGCGCCCCCGGCGGCCCGGCGCTGAAGAAGATGCCATTCCGAAGCCGCCATGACCTCGGGGACACCCGCCACCGGCTCATCACCTACAAACCTGTCGGCGCGTCACGCTTCGTGCCGTACTTCACCCAGCGTCGTACGGTCGTCCTCACCGGCATCAAGTCCGAGAAGATCGCCCCATCCTTCGTCCCGGGCACCGTTGTCGTACGGGCCGCCGTCAAGGCGCTCAACGACGACGGCACCCCGGCCAGGCCCGGGGCGACGTACCGCATCGGCACGGATGTGACCGTGAACGACGACAAGGGCGAGGTCACCCGGATCCCCACCGGGACGATCGCGAACGGCGCATCGGTGGAGGTCTCGTACGTCGTGCCCCCCGTCACCCGCACCGGGCCGTCGGTCACCCTCCACGTGCCGTCGACCGTACGGCCTCCGGCGCCCGTGGTGCACTCGGTGGTGCCCGCCTTCGCCTGGCAGCGAACCACCGCAGGCAACGTCACCACCAGCATCCGCAAGGAGGGCACGGTCCGGGTCTACCTCAAGCGGCCCTGGTATCTCACCGGGGAGGGCGAACTCCTCGGAGTCCGGGTCATCGACGCCATGACCACAACGACCGACCCGTCAATGCAGAAATGGGCCACTACCTGGGGTCGTGACCCGATCCGGGATAAGGGGGACGCGCCCATCATGGCGTACCCCACCCCTGCGCAACTGGACGAGCGCGCGGTCAGCGTACGCCTCGACCAGGGCCACGCCCTCGGCTTCCCCGTCGACTACGACGAGCAGCGGCAACTGTGGTACGCGGACATACGGTTCAAGGGGAACACCCTCTATCAGCCCTTCGTCCATCTGATGGTGGTCCGGCTCCAGCCCGACTCGCTGACGGCCCCTGAGGACCTGCGGGCATCCCCCGTGGTCGACGCCGGCTGGGTCCAGCTCCCCGCCTACCGACGAGCGAAGATCGTCGTCGGCGGGACGGCGAAGGGGGCGCCGGTGACGGTGTCGGTCGTGGGACCGAAGCCGCCGCCCGGACGGGACGGCCTGACGTCCCAGTTCACCGTGAGCATGCAGGTCCGCGACCCGCTGCTGCCTAACGACGCCGGCTGGATGGACAGCGCGCCAGCCGCGCAGATGAACCCCGAGGCCGGGGAGGTCGGGGTGTGGACCCGGAACGTGGCGCTTCCGGCGGACGTGGGATCCCGACCGATGCGTGTGGTGGTACGGGAGTACGACGTCCTCCCTGACAGCCCGGAGCCAGGCCGGACGACGCGCCGGATCTCCTACCTCGACACGATCCCCATCTGATTTCTGCCTCTGATCCCTGCACTTGCAGGGTTACGCCGATACGTGGCGCAGCAAGTCATACGCGTACGCCGCGTCGAGCAGCGGGGGGACCACGGACGTACGGTGCGCCGGGGGCCGGGGTCTGGTGACCGCGTCACGTACCGCTTCGGCGGAGGCGCCCGGGAAGAGGGACCACAGCAGCGCCACAGCCCCGGTGACGACGGGCGCGGCGGCACTGGTACCGGAGAGCCCATAGGGAAGTGCTGGTGCTGTCAGACCGTGGCGGCCGATCGCCCGGCCCAGCGTCGATGTGGGCAGCGGTCGGCCCTCGTCGTCACACGCGACCACCGGGATCACCCAGGGATGGCGGACGAGCGGTGGGCCGCCGAGTTCGCCGTCGTTACCCGCCGCGGCAACCACGACAACGCCGTGCCGGCAGGCCAGTTCGACGGCGTCGAGCAGCATGCCGATACCGGGGTCGTCCACGGGGCCCGCGGACGGGAGGCGCTGAAGCGCCAGACTCAGATTGACTACCCGGGCACCGGCAGTGACGACATCCGCCAGCGCGTCGGCCAAGTCGGCGGGCGTGGCGGGCGGGACGTCGACCCCAGGAACGGGACGTACGACGAAGGAACAGCCCGGACAGATACCGGGTGTGGGGGCGGTGGGCCGGGCGGCGAGGGACGAGACGACAAGGGTCCCGTGGCCCGGGGGAGCGTCCGGGCCCCGGGCGGGGACCGGGGCGCCGATGAACCGTACGGGCTGGAGGGCCAGATCTGGGTGGCCGGGGTCGACGGCTCCGTCGACCACACCGACCACGACGTCGGAGCGTCCGGCGGTGCGTGCCGTGAGAGCGGTCAACTGGGCCGGGTCCAAGACGCCAGTTAGAGGATGCACTCGTAGTTGACCACCTTCCGTTGCGATTCCCACGTGTTCCCCTCGCAGTCCCTGCAGGTCTCAACCTCAATGGTTGCTCCGTTTTCGTCGCAGTACCGCTCCGTGGTGCACTGGTAAACGCAGAGGCAGTTTTTCTCGCACCGGCTCCGGCACTTCTGGCACTGGGACGGATTGCTCTTACACGTATGGGCGCAAGCACCTTTGCACTCGAGCTTGCAGGTTAGAGGGTCGGGTTGGGCGGGGAAGACGCCGTAGACGCCGCGCACACTCGATTCGGCGGTGAATCCGGGAATTGTCACCGCGATCACCTCATCTCAGAGGCTTGGCCCGAGACGGGTCAGCAGATAGGGATTCATATACTGGGTGGAGACCAGTACGGAGTACTTCTCCGTGAGGTCGGTGGTACGGCTGGTGTAGGTCACGGTGAAGCTCATGACGCCCTGGTCGCCGCCGACCGCCGCCGGGCGAACATTGATCGAGGTCAGCGCGTAGTCGCCGGCGAACGCCTCGAAAGTCTTCAGATACACGGCCTCGTACCGGCAGGCCACGAAGTTCGCGGCGCGGTCCTCGGGCGTGGAACCCGCGTTCTCCGTGATCTGGAGGATCTTGGTCAGCACGTCGTCGCAGAGCGCCCGGAATCGCTTAGCCGACATGCCGTCCGGCTTCTTGATCGCCTTGAAGAGTGACGGGCGGTCGAAGGAGTAGAGCTGGTGGAACTCCAGGACGGGAAGGGGGAGTCCGGCGCAGGAGTCGGCCGCCGTGAGGGGGTCGCGCACTCCGACCACCACATCGAGATCGAGCGGGGTGGGAGCGGGGCGGAGGGCCTCAATGAGCTTGTCGTAGTCGTCCGAGTACCTCGGTACAACGTCATACGTGTCCACGCCCTGGATCGCGAGGACGTACTGCATCTGCCGGGCCAGATAACGGTTCTCGGGCCGGGCGAGCACCGTCCGCAGAACCTCGTCCGTCGTCAGCCCCTTGGTGTTCGTCGCCCCCACCACCTGGATGAACTCCTTCTCGACCCCCGGGTCGCGGAACCGGGCACGGATCTGCCCGATGGCGAAAACGTAGGGATGGCGGTGCTCGTGGGGCATTTCGGCGCCCAGTGGGGCAGCCGCCGCCTCTGGCGTGACTGTCTCGTCGCTCATGAGTGGCTCCCGGTGTCCCATCGGCTGGCCGCGTATGTCAGCGGCGCCGCTTGGAGAAGGTGACCCATTCATTCATCCGCCGGGCCCGGCGCGCACAGCCGCCGCACGGGCGTACACCCACGGCGCTCGTCGCCCGGCCCACTACGTCGCCGAGGCCGATCTCGTCCTCTCGGACGAACCCGGGGAGACGGATCTCGTGACGCGCACGCCCGCCGCGCTTCTGGCGTTCGTCGCGCTCCCGGCTGCCCATGTCGGGTGCTCCTGACGTCGACCCCCCCTTGCTCGTTCATTGTCCGCTGTGCGACCACGCCCCGCATCCGGAGGGGAAGGGAACTTGCCGACGAGGTCGAACGAGTAGTTGGCCCGACGCAACAACAGGCCTGCCGCAGGAAGCCGCCCTATGATGAGTGCGGCGGTGAAACAGAAGCCATCTGCCTCGCGAACAGCGCGCAGGGACAGCAATGAATCCATTCCCCTCACCTCCACAGCACACCCACCTGCAACTCCTCGGCCAGTTCCGCTTGGAGTTCAACGGCGAGCCCGTACCTCTGTGCGGCAACGCCCAGCGTCTCCTGGCCTTCATCGGACTCCGTCGGCGCGTCAGCCGCTCTGTGGCCGCGCAGACCCTGTGGCCGGCCGCGACTGAAACGCACGCTCGCGGGAGCCTTCGGACTGCGCTGTGGCACCTGAGTAGCGACTGCCCGAAACTCGAACTCGTCCACTGCACGCAGGAGTCGCTCAGGCTCGGCCACGGTGTGAGAGTGGACGCTCGCACCCTCGCACGGACTGCACAGGACATCGCCCGGGACCGCGGTCCCCTCACTGCCGACCCCCTGCTGATAGGGCTTCTCGACCGGGGTGACCTGCTGCCCGACTGGGACGACAACTGGGCTGTTCTGGAACGGGAATGGCTGCGCCGGCTGCGCCTAAAAGCACTCGACATCCTGGCGGAGAGGCTTGCACGGCACAACATGCCAGCTCTCGCCTTGGAAGCCGCACTAGCAAGCATCCGCATCGAACCGCTCCGCGAGTACCCGCACCGGGCGGCGGTCTCGGCGCATCTCGCCGAGGGCAACATGATCGAAGCCCTCAGACACTACGAGGCATTCCGGCACCTGCTTCGCACGGAGCTCGGAGCTGAACCGTCCCCCTGGTTCACGCGGACGATCCCTCTCAAGCGGCGCTGTCAACCACGGCGATGACGATGGCTTGCTCGGAATCATGCTCCGCTCCCTGCCTCCGGATGCTCGGGCAATTCCAGCTGGTGTACGGCGGCAAGACGGTGCAGTTGTGCGGGAACGCGCAACGTCTGCTGGCCCTCGTGGGACTGCGCTCGAGCGTCAGCCGAACCCTCCTGGCTGGGACGCTGTGGCCGGAGGCTACCGAAGCGCACGCCCGGGGCAGTCTACGCAGCACCTTGTGCAAGCTGCCACATGGCAGCTGGGCGTTGGTCACATGTGGCAGGAATGCAATATCGATCGCCGACTCCGTGACTGTGGATGCCCGTGAACTCGCCGAAACGGCGCTGCGCGTGGTGGGTCCGCCGGGAGTGCCGGGCGCCGAGCCGGTACCGACGGTCTTGTTCGGCGAGGGCGAACTGCTGCCCGGATGGGACGACGACTGGGTGCTGTTCGAACGGGAACGGCTGAGGCAATTGCGTCTGCATGCTCTCGACGCGTTGGCCTACAGCCTGGCGCGAACGGGACGGCCTGCGCTCGCCCTGAAGACCGCGCTGGAGAGCGTGCGAGCCGAACCGCTGCGGGAGAGCGCGCACCGGGCAGTGGTCGCTGCGCATCTCTCACTGGGCAATGTAGACGAGGCTGTGCGGCACTACCGAGCCTTTGGCCAAGCGCTGCACGAGAAACTCGGAGTTCCGCCGTCACCGCAGTTCACTCAGATGCTATCGCTGACTGTCGGCGTCCGTTCGTCGGCCGCCGACATCCTCCGGGAGGCCGTCGGCCCACGACCTCCTGGAGGACGGAAGGAGGGGGAATGACGCTGTGGTGACACACGCCCCCTATCGTCCGTAAGTGAGACCGAATTTCCGAACCCTGTGGTCGGACGCGTTGCCTCACGGCCCTGTCCTCCGTGTCATGCCCTTGAGAGCAGGTGAATTCCCCATGACTGCTACCTACGTCGATGTCTCCGCACCATCCCGCATCATCGGACCTGACATGCCGGGCGAGCCGGCGGACGAGCGTGAGAAGTTCGCGCGCATAACCAAGGAATATCCCGACGAGAACGCGGAAGCCCTCCAGCGGGCCTTTCTGCAGAGCAGGCTCCGCCTGGCGAGGACCCACCCGGACGGGGATCTCGAAGACCGCGACCGCATGGTGTCTGCCCTGGCCGAGCGGTTCGAGCAGGACTTCGGCGTTAAGGAAGAGCCGGTGCCGGGCGGTGTCGGTTACGGCTTCTACTACCACGAGCCGTTCAAGAGGGCCTTCGCGACGGGCACGGCGCTGGGCTGGGACATCATCTGCCCCGACAAGCCGGGCGGCAACGTCAACAACTTCCTTTACCTGACGGGCATGAACCGCGCGGTCAAGGGGCTTGAAGCGTTCATCGCCTATTACGCGCAGAACGCGCCGCGCTTCCTGGTGTGGGACTGGGCACAGAACCCTCCATACTTGCGGCTAGACCTGCCCTGGTCGTCCCTGGGCGAGTACCTCCGGAAGGTCAGTTCTCATGGTCTAACCCGACAGGTCATGAGTGTCACGAACATCACTGTGGAGATCTCCCCCGGGACGTGGAGCAACATCGTGTACCTCTGGAACCGCGCCCACAACCGGCAGGACCTCGTCTACCGGTTCGACTACCCGGCGACCCTGGCCCAGCAGATAGCGCTCGACTTCAACGGGACCTGGGCGGCAATTGTGGAGACATTCCAGCCCGCGTACTCGGGCACCAAGCCGCTGGGAGCCCTCGGCATCTCCACCTGCACGCGGGACAGCGCCGGAAACTGGGGTCCCTGGGGGTTGCTCACGTACAACCAAAGCTACGTCCGCACCGACAACGTCGGCTTCCATGTCGAGTTCATCGACCACAACTACAACTTCGCCGTCAAGAGCTGATCCCACAGAAACCGCCGACATGTCCGAGCCTCCGCCGCGTATTCCTCCGGACGCTGACGGGCCCGCGGGCTCGCCCGGGGACCGGCGCGAGGAGTTCGATTGCGAATCGCGTCGGGTCCCCCGGAACGCCGCCGCTGAGCGTGCCTTCATCCAGGGGAGGATCGACATGATCCGCACAGATCCTCGCATGACGGACGTAGAGAAGGACCGAGCCATCACCGAGCTCCAGCGCGCCCTGCGGGCACTCGACGCACTCACATCCGATGGCCCGCACTCCAACGCACACCCCCCGACGCCGGACGAGCACTAATACTGCAACGGTGTTTGTGCTGAGTGCTGGGCAGTTTTCAGGGGCTGTGTCCGCGTCGTTTGTAGTGGCTGATGCGGGCTTGGTATTGGCGTCGGCGGCGCCAGGTCGACCAGTGCAGGACGTGACCGATCGGGGTGGGACGGCGGCCGGTGAGGCGGGTGATCAGCCGTCGGATCTCGGCGAGGCTGAGGTGGATGAGCTGGGAGGATCCGTTTCTGCTTTCTCCGTGTCCAGCTGGCGGGCCCGCAGGACGGTGAGGCATGCGTGGGCGGCCATCGCCAAGGTCATGTGGCGGTGCCAGCTGGGATAGCGGCGGACCTGGTAGTCGTCCAGGCCGCACTCCTGCTTGGCGGTCTGGAAGCATTCCTCGACAGCCCAGCGGCTGCCCGCGATGCGAATGAGTTCGTCCAGTGTGGTGTCGGCCGGGCAGTAGGCGATGTAGTAGGAGATCTCCTCGGGTCGGCTGACGCTGCGGCGTGCGAGGACCCAGTGCCGGCGGTCTTCGCGGTGCCAGGGCCTGACCTCGACGCGGGCCCAGTCGTAGATCCGCCGACCGTGTGCCCCTTCGCCGCAGGAACGACGCTTCCACTTCTGCCGCGGCAGGCCAGGGAACAGGTCGTGCACGGGGTGGTCGAGTGCCCAGCGGGTGACGACGGTGTCGTGCCGGGTGGTGGCCATGACATGGAAAACATCGGCCTGCTCGAGCTCGAAGCGCCATCCCTTGCTGAAGCCGTAGGCGGCATCCGCCGTCACCCAGGCGAACGGGATCCGGTCCGCGATGGCCTTGCGGACCATCGCCTTGGCCATGGCCACCTTCGTCTCGAAGGCGACCTCGTCGCCGATGCCGGCCCGACGACAGCGTTCCCGGTCGTCCGTCCACGACGTGGGCAGATACAGCCGCCGGTCGATCAGCGTGCGGCCGCGGCCGGTGGCGTAGGCGAGGAACACACCGATCTGGCAGTTCTCGGTCCGGCCGGCGGTTCCGGAGTACTGCCTTTGCACCCCGGCCGACCGCAGGCCCTTCTTCAGGAAGCCGGTGTCGTCGACGATCAGCACGGCGTTTTGGTCGCCGAGGTGTTCCACGACGTAGGCGCGTACGTCGTCCAGGACCTCGTCGGGGTCCCACTCAATCCGGTTCAGCAACCGGTGGATGCGATCGGGACCCTCGTGCCCGGCTTCCTCCGCCAGCGTCCAGCCGTTCTTCCGCTCCAGCGGTGCGACCAGGCCTCGCATGTAAGCGAGCGCCGACTGGCGCGGCTCTTCCCGGTTGAACCGGTGCACGAACCGGTCATGCAGAGCGTCCAGTTCACCGGCCCACAGCCTGACATCAGCAAGGTCCCCACCCATGACCACATCAACGACTGAGCTGGCCAGCAGTCACGGCAAGCACCGTTGCAGTACTAAGACGTCATCTCATTTGGTGAGTCTGCGGTAGCAGATGAGGGTGCAGGCGATGCTGGTGAAAGCCAGGAAGTGCTCGGCTTTGCGCTCGTAGCGGCCGTGCAGTCGGCGGCATCCGGCGAGCCAGGACATCGTGCGCTCTACGGTCCAGCGGTGCAGGCCAAGGCGGGTTGAGGACTCGATGCCCTTGCGGGCGATGCGGTGCCGGATGCCGCGCCCGCGTAACCATCGCCGCAGGTAGTCGTAGTCGTATCCCTTGTCGGCGTCGAGCTTTGCCGGCCTGCGCCGCCGGCGTCCGCGGCGAGAGCGAATCGGCGGTATGCCCTTCACCAGCGGGATCAGTGCCTGGCTGTCGTGGAGGTTCGCCCCCGAGATTCCGACGGACAGGGGCAGACCGGTCCGCTCGGTGACCAGGTGGATCTTCGACCCGTATTTGCCCCGGTCTACAGGATTCGGGCCTGTCAGATCCCCCTTTTCAGGGCCCGCATGTTCACCGAGTCGATCGCGCAGCGGGACCAGTCCAACTCGCCGCGGGAGCCGAGCTCGTCAAGGACCAGGCGGTGGAGCTTGGCCCACACCCTGGCCTTCGACCACTCGGCAAAGCGCCGGTGAGCGGTCGCTCCCGACCGCCCGAACGACGCGGACGGCAGCTGCTGCCACGTGCAGCCCGACGTAGCCACGAACACGATCGCGGCCAATACTTCCCGGTCACCGTGTCGACGCCGACCGCCACCCTGAGGCCGCGACGGAGCCTCCGGAACCACTCGCTGGAACAGCTCCCACAACTCATCCGGCACCAGCCGCTCAACAATCGAGACCACGACCGACAGCCTACCGATCCAAATGAGATGACTTCTAAATGTAGAGGGCCTGATAGATCGCCTCGTGGCTGATGCACATGGACTCATCATCCGGGAAATCAAGCTTGACCCGGTTCGCGATCTGCTCCGGGCTCCATACCTGAACCCACGCACGATCCTTGCGATGTGGCTTGTTCCGCCCCGTCCACGTGCCCGTCACCGGCCCCGCGATCGGCATGCCGCCAGCCGTGGTGATCTGGCCGGACAGTCTCTCCTGGACGTAGGCGTGCAATCTCGGATTGGCGACCAACTTCGCTGTCTTCGGACGCCGGGCCGCCATATCGGCCTTCCACTGCGCCACCGAAGCCCGGTAGTCGAGCTTGCCACCTCGTGTGGCGGCGTTGCGTCGCAGCTCGCGGGAGATCGTGCCTGGATCACGACCGACGTCTCGAGCGATCTCGCGCACGCCCTTGCCCTGGGCCCTGAGCAACGCGATCTCCTCTCGCTCGGTAAACGACAAGTACCTGCCCGAGGAGGGCTTCGAATCGAACGGCCGCATGCCGCCACACCGGCGGTACCAGCGCGTCGCGACCGCCGGCGCCACGCCGATGACGGCGGCCGCTTCCTCGGCCAGAAGGCCCTTGGCGATCTCCGTCCAGAACGCCTCCTCAACATGGCGCTGATACTTCGGATGCCCCGGAGACCTCAGCTTCGGACGCACCGCCCGGTCCGCTGCCTGCTGACGACGTACCATCCCAACACCTCCATGCGTAGGAGGTGTTGCGACGACCAGTTGAATCCGCCCTGACTGCCCGCGTCGGAAGGGTGAACCAGCCCCGGTCCAGCGGGAGTTCCGGCGCGGTCCCGACGCCACAAGGCCATGTCGAGCGCGTCGAGGACGAGCTTCGCCCGCTTGCTGGTGGCGGCGGACCAGCCCACGATCGTGCGGGAGCAGACGTCCACGACGAACGCGATGTAGACGATCCCGGGCCAGGTGGCAACGTAGGTGAAGTCGGCCACCCACCGCTCGTTCGGACGTGACGCGGTGAAGTCGCGCCGGAGCAGGTCACCCAGCCCTGTCCTGGCCGTCGTCCCGGATGGTGGTGCGGATCTTCTTCCCGCGTAGGGCGCCCTCCAGGCCGAGGTCGCGCATCAGCCGGGCGACGGTGCAGCGGGCCACCGGTATGCCCTCGCGGTGCAGTTGCCGCCAGACTTTTCGCACGCCGCAGACACTGAAATTGTCCGTGTGGACGCGGCTGATCTGCGTCTTCAGCTCCGCGTCGCGGACCGACCGGGCGCTGGGGCGCGGTTCTTAGCGGCGTAGTAGGTGCTCGTTGCGATCTTCAGTCCGTGGCTGGTCAGGACACGGCAGATCGGCTCGACTCCGAACACCAGGCGGTGTGCGTCGATGAACGCTACGAGCGTTTCGACGGCCGGTCGAGCTCGGCCGCGAAGAAAGCCGACGACGCCTTCAAGATCTCGTTGGCCCGCCGCAGTTCGGCGTTCTCGGCCCGCAGACGCTTGATCTCCGCGGCCTCCTCGGACGTGACGCCGGGCCGCCGGCCGCCGTCGACTTCCGCCTTGCGGACCCAGGTCCGCACCGTCTCCGCCGCACCGATCTCCAGCTTGGCTGCGACCGCCTTCATCGCGGCCCACTCAGTCGGGGTAGTTCGGGCGGATCTCCGCGATCATGCGCACCGCACGCTCACGAAGCTCGGGAGGGTAGGGGGACGGACGTGCCATGACTCGATCCTCTCAGGGAATCGAGCCTCCATCAGACCCGGAGCGGTTCACACTGATGCTGGCCGTGCCGTCGAGCCAGATCACCTGGGTGCCGGGGCGGCGGCCAGATGCTCGTCGCGGCCGCAGGAGACACAGCTCCCGCAGCCTTGGGGAGTGAACTGCCAGACCTTGGCCAGCGATTCGTTGCTGAATTCGGGGGTTTGGGTCCGGACTCCCACCGTCACCACCTCGCCGGAGGCCGTACCAGGTTTCCGGCCGCCGCATTCGCGCTCGCGTGACACGCGCGCAGATTCGCCTGCACGCAGGGCCAGGTCGGCGCGCGCCGGCCGGCCGCCGCCTTCGACAGGACGGGTGCGCAGTAGTGCGCTGTCCGGGCCATCTCGCGATACGTGGGCCTGCCCGCGGGGGCCCGGCGCAGGGCTCGTAGCTGAGCCGCGAAACGAGCCTGCTCGCCGCCCGCCGCGACCACAGCCGTGACGGCATCCGCCCAGACGTCCCCCATGGGCGGTGGAGGATCGGTGTCTGTCGGCCGGGGCTTGCGGGCTACTGCTGCTGCCATTTGTGGAACAGCCAGTCATTCGCCCCGCGTGTGAACACCTCCAGGCGTCCATCGTGATTGGCCGCTACGGCAGGATCGGGTGTGTGGCCGCCGGCCAGGTCGAACAACATCCGAAGCCATCCAGGTCGGATGCCTTCCTGATCGACTTGCTCCCCGTGGAAAGCGTAGAAGACTAGTGCCTAACGGCTAGGACCACTAGAGGTCGACATGTCCTCTCGTTCTGAGCGACACTCCCCTATCGACTCGTCATCATTGCCCGTACCACACGTGATGCGTGCAGGCGCCGAGGCGATTCTCTTCATTACACTCTTCATCGGCGCTGTCTGCGGTGTGGGCCGGGGAAAAGAACCAGCCTGGCAGGCCCCGGAGGGCTGGTTCAGCTGGTTCCAGGCTGTCTCTGAGTGGTTCATGCGGTTCTTTGGGGGCGTTGAGCGGATCGTGACAGCTGGCAAGGGTGGAGCCGGCCTGAGCCTCCGTCTGTTGTGCTTGCTCCTGCTGATCCTGTCCTTCATGGCATTGCGCCGTTGGATGCTCCAGCGAAACGCGTACAAGCCCGGGCCGGTAGACGTGCAGCACCTTGTCTCCTCGACCGCAGAGGGCGATCAATCTCTCGAGGGTCTTACCGCCCAGTTGCGTAAGCAGCTGTCAGAAACGAACCTATATCCCCCATCTGTGCTCCCCGCCGAATCCCCAGCAGAAAACTTCCTTGATTTGCTCGGCGACATAGACCTCGAGCCAAAGAAGTTGGGGATGAGCATCATGCGCTTGTTCAGTCGCCTTCGACCAAAGGTCGCCTACACGGTGCGCGGAGTGTTGCGCGTGCGGGAGCAGGAGCCCATTTTCGGCGTCACCGTCACAGTCACCTCCTACGCGATGAGGGGGAGCCGTGCGGAAACGCTTTGGCGACAGACACGGGAGGACGCGGTGCAGGCTGCCGGCTACTGGGTGATGGCAGCACTGGTGCCAGTCACGCAGGCAAGCCGGAGGGCGCCCTGGCAGGAATGGCGCGGTCGGAATCTGCAACCTGAGCTGTTCGCCGCCTACCAAGAGGCAAGGGAACTCAGCCGGGAACGGCAATTCGATGATGCCCTCGACCGCTATTACGCGGCGCTGCGAATCGATCCCACGAACTTGCACCTGCGCAAACAGATCGCGGTGACACAGGAGAAGCTGTGGTTGCATCTCGATGCGCTTGAGACCTATCACGGAGCAGTCCTCTTGGATGGGCAGAGCAGGGAGCAGCGGAGCGCCCGCCTGAGCAGGGGCCCCTGGAATCCACGCCGATCATTCTGTAAGCGTTACCGATGGTGGCGCAATGGCCTGCTTGAAGCGCGATTCCGATATGCCGTCGTCCTCGGTATGGCCGAGCGTACTGCTCATCAGTGGTGCAGGCCGACCATAGATCCTGCTGATCACCGTACGTGCCCGCGACGCGCACGTACCCGAAGGGAGATCCGCAAGTCGCTAACCCCCGCACTCGTCGATAGATACTGGCGAACAGTCACCTATATCACACCACCTGGGGAGGAGATGCCTATTTGCGACGAAAAGAGAGCCCGAGATTGGCTTGAGCGTGAGCTTGGGGAAGAGCGTCTCGACGAGAAGACCGTCAGCTTCATATTTCAGCTTGCTTGCGTGGAGGAGATGTATCAACTCGCCGGCGACTACCCCATCCTCCGCTTCCTCGGCCATCCCAGCAGACGGCGGAGCAGAGGACTCACTTGGACCTCGCTCCGACTCAATCGAGACGTGTGGGCGCCTCTGCGTCTGGCACGGGCTGTGTATGCCCTACCAGTACCGCCGTCCCCACTGGGCCGGGAGAATCAAACCGAAGGAGGCCGGGTACAGGGATTGCGAAATGATCTTTCTTGGCCCATGAGGGCGGAGGATCTCGTGGAGCGAGTGGAGCAGGCGAGAGGTTGGTGGATCTGGCGGCGAATGACGGAACTGTTCAGGAATTGGAACCTATGGCCGCCCCGGCCATGGCAGGACAGTTACAACGCAGCGTGCGTGTACGCGGTGGCGATGAGCGGCCATGAGGAAGGGCGGAAACGGGACGACCTCGCTGCGCAAGCTGTGGGGGAACTTGAGGCCGCCGCGAGAGCGGACTTGGCCGGTTTTCAGCCTATAATGCGCTCCTGGCTACTCACGGAAGATCCGGACCTCGAAGGGTTGCGCCCGGACGACCGATTCATACGCTTCGAACGCGAGACCTATCCGCACGGCGCCCCCGATCGCGACCGACCCAAGCGTCCGCTGTGGGCTGAAATGATGGCATACGATCAGCAACTGCTGGGAGGCACCGCACAGGTCATGGAGCACACGTGGCGCCTGCGCGGGAAACTTCTCCCCGCCGAGGCACACCTGATTGCTCAGTGGTTCATAACTGAGAAATTGGTCTGGCAGGTCGTGCATCGTGTGGCCGCCAATCAAGGCCGGGACTGGCGTGACCGGGCGAAGCTCCTGCAGACCGTCCGGGCGATTGCCGACTCGACGCTGTTGGCAAAGCACGGCCTTCCATCCAAGATGCCCGAGCTGGACGATCTCTTGGATGACGCCACATGGTTTGAGGACGGGTCGGCAAAGGAGATTCTCAGAAAATTCAGGCTGTCCATCGAGAAGCGGCTGAGCATTTTGAGCCGAGCGATCGAAGGGGTACCTAACGTGGTGTCACCCATCCACCGAAGCGATCAGTGGGTTGAAGCAGTCAAGCACAGCGGAACATTTCCCAATTTTGTGATGCAGGCCGCTGTCCAGCAAGCATGTGCGGACTATGAGACCACCTGGCGGGCGCTGCGCGAGCAGCTCGATCCCGAAGACGATGAGTTGGCCTTCTCCAAAGCCCTGCACGAGATCCATGAACCAGATGGGGTGTGGCGGCTTCTTGCCACGCTTAGAACAAGAGTGTCGGTCGGCATCCGTCACACCAGTTGAGCCTGCCACGTCGGTGTGCAGCAGACCCAACACGTGGCCTATCTCGTGCAGAGCCACGCTCTCCACGTCGAACGCTCCCTGTGCCGCCCCCACCGACCATTGATGCTCTTCGTCGTCGAAGTGGACGGGCTTGGGAAGGCTCCGGCCGGTGACAACACCGCAGTCGGGAGGGAAGTCCGCGTGAGCCAGGACATCGCCGCGCATGTCGTGATCGGGGTCCGCAGCTGGGCGCCAGCCGATCACGATGTCGACGGACCCGGGACGCAGCGGTACTTCGGTGAAGGACATCGCGGTCGCTGCGCTCCAGGTGCGGAAGGCGTTGCGCACTGCCTGTCGTTCACCGTCACCGGCAATGTCGTCGGTTCCGACGTCGAAGGCGAAGGTGAGGTCGCGTTTCCCCCACGCGCAGAGTGTCGCAAAGGCCAGCCCGCTGCCCACGTCCGGTAGGCCGCAGCGTGACTGGCTCATGGCATCGCGAGTCGCCTCGTCGAACTCCCCGGACACCGCTATGGCGTTGAACCGCTGGAACGCGGCCAAGGCCTGGAATGTCGGGTCGTCGAAGACTCCAGTCTCGAAGGGGCCGGGAAGCTGTGCCGCGTTAGTGAAAGCCGCGCGGGTAACGGCCGAGGCTGACTCATCCTCGAGAGAGGAAAGGTAACCGAAGCGGACAAGGTAGCTTTCCACGGGCCCCAGGTCTGATGACTCCTCACCGACCGCCACCCTCGGCACGTCTGCGACCTTGCGAACTTCTGGCGACTGCATCGACGAATCCCCCTACCTGCACGGGCCTCAACCGGAATTGAAGCCCTCGGAACGGCCGGTCATGCGTCGGTCCTTGGGGATGCGCCGGTCAGGTTCGGCGCAAGCACATCGGCGAGGTCACAGCGCAGACGACCCCCCAGCAGCCGCTGGCCCAGCACGAAGGCGGACTGCGAAGCCGTACCGCTGGAGCTGGGCCCATCCATCCCGCCATAGAACACCCCCTGGCACCGACGCCGCGTTGCAGGGGCACACCAAGCCCGTCTCTGCCACCACCCCGACACAGTCCGGTAGTTCACCCGATCTGGGACAGACATGCGCTGCCGCCGAGCGGGCCGCCCAGGCCGTCAGCGTTGCCCCCGGCCGGTCCGGACTGCTGCTGGCCGAAGCAGAGTGCGCCGACGTCGACCTCGCCGTGGCACTGCGCCTGCCCGGTGCCCCCGAGGAGGTACACCCGCCTGACGAGACGGCCTCCCCTCGCTCACCGATCGGCTGCTTGGACGATGGTGCCGATGCGGCGGGTGGAGCATCTGGCCCGCCGGAGCAGTCGCCAGGTCTTGAGCTGTGCGAAGGCACGTTCTCCGGGAGCCCGCAGTCGGGCGTGATCGCGGTTGAACTCCTGGTAATGCGCCGGTTGTTCGCGGTGGTGGTAGTGGGGGGTGCGAACGGTGGCGCCGGCTCCCTGATAGGCCCGGTCAGCGAGCACGAGGATCTGCCGGGTCAGGCACGCTTGGTGCCGAGCCCTGGACCGAGCAGATGCGCCGCGAGATCGAGGAGCGTTTCGCCATCGACGCCGTCGACATATACGGGCTATCCGAGGTGATCGGGCCGGGCGTGGCGCAGGAGTGCTTCGAGACCAAGGACGCCTGCACATCTGGGAGGACCACTACTTCCCCGAGGTCGTCGACCCGATCACCGGTGAGGTGCTGCCGGACGGTGAGGAGGGCGAGCTGGTCTTCACTTCGCTCACCAAGGAGGCGATGCCCGTCATCCGGTGCCGGACAAGAGACCTGACGCGGCTGCTGCCGGGTACTGCCCGAGTCTTCCGGCGGATGGAGAAGGTCACGGGGCGCAGTGACGACATGGTCATCCTGCGGGGGGGCAATCTCTTCCCCACTCAGATCGAGGAGATCGTGCTGCGCACGCTGGGCGTGGCACCCCACTTCCAGCTGCACCTGACCCGGGAAGGCCGGCTCGACGCCCTCACCGTGCGGGCGGAAGCCCGCCCCGACGCTTCCCCGGAGACCCAGGACGCCGCCGCGCGGGCCATCGTGGTGGCGGTGACGGACGGCATCGGGGTGTCGGTCGTGGTCGAGATCGTCGAACCGGAGTCGTTGGAACGGTCCGTGGGCAAGATCAGGCGGATCGTGGACGAGCGGCCGGGCCGGAAGGGCGGCTGAGGGCGGGACGTCGCCCTCGCGTCTCCACCCCGCCTCGCTTGTCCACCCCGTACCCGCATCCGCACCCAGCTCCCGCGATCACCGCACCACTCCTGCCAGGGTGAGACAGCGGGCCAGTTCGGAGCGTGAGCGGATGCCGAGTTTGCGGTAGACGCGGGTGAGGTGGGCCTCGATCGTCTTGCGTGACAGGAACAGGGCCGCGGCGGCCTCGACGTTGCTCATGCCTGCGCCGATGATCCTGGCGACCTGCAGTTCCTGGGCTGTGAGCAGTTCCGCCAGGACGGGTCGTCGGTCGGGCTCGGGGCGCCCCGTCGGACGTCCGCCGGTCGCAGCCGCCTCCCTCGCCGCGAGTGCGATCCACGGCCGGGCGCCCAGGTCGGTGAAGCTGTGCTGGGCGGCCCGCAGCGGCTCCCGGGCGGCGGCCGGCCTACGGTGGCGGCGCAGGGCGACACCTGCCGCCAGTCGTATTCGGGCCAGTTCGAAGGGCATGTCGCCGTGGGCGAAGGCCTGTTCGGCCGTCGCCAGCCATCGCTCGGCCTCGTCCGCCGACTCGGCGAGCAGCAGCCGGCATCGGGCATGGGCCGCTCTCGGCCAGAGGAGGTCGGTCTCCTCGGCGGTCTCGGCGAGCCAATGCGTCAATTCGGTGGCCCTGTCCCGGTTCCCGGTGCGAGCGTGGGCCTCCACCAGGTCCGCCACGTACGACAGCAGGTTGGGGTTGCCGAGCCCCATGTCGCGGGCCTGGGCGAAGGCCTCCTCGAGGTGGGTGCGGCAGCCTTCCGGGTCACCGTCGGCCAGTGCGGCGGAGCCGAGGGCCGCCCGGGCGGACATACGCAGGCCGCGGATCCGCTGGCCGCACTGCCGTTCATAGCGGGCGACGTGCGCCTCACAGCCGGCGCGGTCCCCGCGCAGCGCGTCCAGCCGAGCGAGCAGGAGGTAGGCATGGCCGGCCAGGGCCGTGTGCCCGAACTCCCGCGCCCAGCGCAGCGCTTCGGTCCCGTCGGCGCGGGCAACCTGCCAGCGGCCGCGTGACTCCAGCTCGCAGCAGCTCGCCAGGGCGAAGGGCAGCAGTGCGGGAACGGCATCCCGGCGGGCCCTGGCGATCACCCCGCCCAGCAGCTGCCGTGCGTCCTCCAGGTCGTCGGTCCACACCAGGCCCTGCCCGATCTCGACGGCCAACTGCCGCTCCTCCAGGCCCGGATCGCCATCCAGCTCATCCCGGACCTTGAGCAGCATCAGGCGTGCCTCGTAGACGTCGCCGCGCAGGGCGAGCACCTTGGCCCGCATCACGGTCGCCAGCCGACGGTGCGTTGCCGACGTACTGGTGGTGGACGTGGCGAAGCCCTGGGTGTCGGCCAGTTCCTGCCCGCGCGCGGTGACGTCGACGGCCCGGTCGAGGCAGCCGTCCATCGTGGCCGGCACGGCGGCGGCACCGTAGAGCACGGCGGCGCGGACGGGGTCCACGGTTTCGACCGTGCGGGCCGCGGCGACCAGCAGCCGGTGGGCCCTGTCGGGCTGACCGAGCCAGGTGCAGGCCTGTCCGCGCAGCAGCTCGACGTCGGCCGTGAGCCGCGGGTCGCGGCTCCGCCGCAGGGACTGTTCGCACCAGGCGACCGCGTCCCGGGCGCCGCCCGAGTACAGGGCGTCGTGAGCTGCCTCGGCCAGGCGGCGCGCCGCGTCCACGGCGTCGGGCGACAGCTCGGCCGCCCGGTGCCAGGCATGGGCGGCGACGGAGAGTGCTCCGCGTCCACGGGCCTGTTCCGCCTCGGCGACCAGCCGCAGCGCGACCTCTTCGTCGGGTCCGGGCACGGCCGCGGCCAGGTACCAGGTGCGCAGTTCGCCCGTCGACTGTTCGGCCAGGCACCGGTGGACCCGCAGCCGCAGTGCCGTGGTGCAGCTGCGAAGCACGAGGGGCCGCAGCACTGGATGGCGCAGCCGACAGCCGTCGTCCCGGATCACCAAGAGTCCTGCCTCCTCGGCCGCGTCGAGGGCCTCGAGGTCCAGGCCGTCGGCGACCAACGCCCCTTCCAGTACGGTGAGTTCCGGCGTACGGCTTGCTGCCACGTAAGCCAGCGCTCTGCGGGTCCGGCGCGGCAGCGAGCGCAGGGCACCCCGCCAGGCTCCCTCCAGCAGCGGGCCGGGCGTGTTCCAGACCTCGGGCCCGTTCTCCGCCCCGCTGCCACGCGCCCGGCGCAACGCCGCCGCGTACTCGACCAGGACCAGGGGGTTGCCCTGGGCGAGGCCGACCAGGCGGGCCGCCTCGGGGTCCGTCTCCGTCAGGCCGCCCGCCCGCAGCACCGCCCAGGAGTCCCTCTCGGGGAGCGGCTCCAGTGTCGTGCTCGGGACCCCGTCCCAGGCCTGCGTCGCGTGCGGTTCGCCTCGTACGGCCATGACCAAAGCCACCCGTTCGGTCGCCAGACGGCGGGCCACGAACTGCAGCACCTGTCGCGATGCGGGGTCCACCCACTGCACGTCGTCGACGATGAGGACGAGAGGTTCCGCCTCGCCCACGGCGGAGAGCACGCCGAGTGTTCCTGCGCAGACGGCGTAGGGGTTGGGCTCGACCGCGGCGTCCGCCAGCGCCAAGGACGCCTCCAGCGCCCGGCACTGGCACGGCGGCAGGTCGGCGAAGTGCGTCCGCAAGGGCAGGAGCAGATCGCTGAGGACGCTGTACGGCAGGGCGACCTCCGCCTCCACTCCGCAGGCACGCAGGACCCGGGCGCGGCTGCGCCGGGCCGCGTAGTCGAGCAGCGCGCTCTTGCCGATGCCGGGGTCGCCGGCCAGCAGCAGGGCGGCTCCCTGTCCGGGCAGCGTGTCGAGCAGGCCGTCGATGAGGGCGCGCTCCCCGTCCCTGCCCACGGGAACGCTCAGCTCGTCGCGGGCTGTGGACGTCCGGTACACCGTCGGCTCGTTCATGACGCCCCCATGCTCCCCCCCGGCGACCACCCAGTGGCCGTACTTCGACGCCCCAGACTGCCCCGCCGGGCGTGATCCAGGTGCCGGGTCGGGCAGGTTCGCGGTTCCGAGGCGGTACGGCAACTCCCAGTGAGACATAGGGAGTTCTCTGATACGCGACAGGATGGGATCGCGTCGGTCGTGGCGGGCGGAGCACGTCGTACGACGGGCGTATCGGGGGCGGAACGAAACCGTGGATTCCGTCGGGGCCCAAGCGTCCTCCCGTGCGAGCGGGCCGGCGCACGGCGCGACAGGCACGGGAGATGATCCGCTTGGAAATCGTCCGGAACCGAGGGAGTTCCCCAATAGGCCGGGCCCTGGCGCCGTAGTGGGATGCCGCCCAGTGAGGTGTGGCGTGACCACCCATGTCCGAGGGGGAACCTTGAGTCCGTTCGTGGACGCGACGCTGGTGCGGCTGTCCGATCCAGCCGCCCTGCGGGACCTCGTGTTCCCGGCGGGCGACGACCAGCGGCTGCGGACGCTGTTCGCGGAGGTGTACGACCTGCCCTTCGCGGCGATCCACGACGTGGCGGACGTGCAGGTCCTGCAGACCGAGTGCCAACATCCCGTCTTTCCGGCGCGGTTGCTGACCGGCAGCTGGACGCAGACACTCCCGGACCACCGGCGCACCGATGTCCGGTACGAGGGGAGCGAGGCCGCCGGCCCGGTCTGGATCGACCTCGACGCCGAGCTCGCGGTGACCCTGGTGCTCGTCGTCGACCCGGGTGAGGTGGAGTCGTTCCGTATCGCCCCGCTGGAGGAGTTCGGCACGCTGGAGGAGTTCCGCGACCGGTTCCGCCCGTTCGACTTGGACGCGTTCATGGCTGAGCACGGGCTGCGCACCGCCGAGGATCTGCGGCGTGCCTTCCGTCATCTGCTCGGCGAGGTCAAGCTGCGCCCGCTGCCCGCGTTCGACCCCGACGACCCCGCCCACCGCAGACGCTTCCCGCTGCGGCTGGCGGTGCTGATTCGCGACACGGTGGACACCACGGCGGCCCTGCGCGACGTACGGACACTGCTGCACACGGCGGAACACGCCCTCGCCTACCGGCGCCAGGGTCCGGCGGACGCCGAGGCGCGGGCGCCGCTCGCTCCGCTGCTGGTGTTCTCGTCGGCCGGGCTGCCGCCGGGCGGTCCGAGCCGGGAACAGCTCTCGGCGTTCTTCGCCCGCCAGAACGTCCTCGCCGTCTTCCAGGATCCCTGAGGAGTGCCCATGCCTGTCAGGTACGTCCGTGTCAATCCGGTCGTGGACATGTTCGCGCCCGTCGTCCGTCCGACCGGGAACCTGGCGATCGTCGGGGAGGCGGCCAACGGCACGGACGGCGTGCCGGTGCAGGTCACCAGCCCCACGGACGCCACCGCCAGGTTCGGGGGCCCCAAGGTGTCCGCTCTCACCAAGGCCCTGCACGTCGCGTTCGAGCAGGCTCCCGGTCCGAGTCAGGTCTGGGGGGTCAAGGCGGGGGCGGACGTCACCGGCGCGCTGGCCGCCGTCGAGGACCTGAACGTCCAGTTCGTGGTGGTGGCCGGGACCTCCCTCGACGCCGACTCCGGGAAGGACGACGGGTCCATCGGCAAGCTGGCCGCCCATGTGAAGGCCGTCTCCCAGAACGGTGACGGCAAGGAGCGCATGGGTGTCGCCATGCTGGCCCGGGACAGCGCCGACCCCTCCGTGGTGCAGGGCAAACTCGCCGTGGACCGTATGGTCTACGTCGCTCACAAGAGCGCGGACGACGTGGCCGCGGCCGTGGCCGCGGTGATCGCCGGTCACGGCCCGAGTGTCTCGATGGTCCTCAAGCCCGTCGGTGTCACGTCGGGTTCCTTCACGGCGGCGGAGATCGACAAGATCAACGGCGCGGAGACGGACAGCACCCCGCCGGCCGGGCAGGGCGTCAACTGGCTGGTGGACCCTCCGCTCCTGCCCGGGGCGGGCGTGCACCTCGGGGAGGGCTACACCGGTAACCCGAACGGCAGCAAGTACATCGACGTCGTACGCACCGTCGACGACGTGTCCTTCCGGCTCAAGGCCCGGCTCATCAAGGCCGTCGGCACCCTGCGCATCAGCCGCTCGGGCCTGCGCTCCCTCGTCCTGCAGATGGACTCGGTCCTCGGCCCGCTCGTGGCGGACGAGGTGATCGAGGGCTACGTCGTCACCATCCCGCTGCTGCGTCTGCTGGACGCGGATCCCGCGACGCTCAGCAAGGAGCAGCGCGGCGAGATCGACAAGGCCCAGACGGAGCGTCTGGCGAAGGTGCTGGTGTCGGTCGACTACGCGGGCGCCATGCACCGGATCTCCATCGACCTGAAATTCGCCTAGGGGGATCGGATGGGCAACTGGAACACCCGACTGGAAGTGCGCCTCGGCACGCAGCTCATCAGCCCCATCTCCCAGTTCACCCCGACCTTCAACGTGCCGCACACGGTGATCCACAGCATCGAGGCGGACAACGTCGGCTATGTGCGCCAGCCGCAGACGTTCACGTTCACCATGACCGTCCAGGCCATTGGCAGTGTCGTCGCCGACCTCACCGAACTCGCCCTCAGCGGTGCCGAGTTCGACATCGGCGTCGCCCAGCGCAACGGCCAGGACTGGTCCTTCACGGCGATGAAGTTCACCCGCTGCGTGATGACCTCGGCCAACCCGAGCAATGTGGTGATCGACGGGGCGCCCGCGGCCACCTTCACCTGCATGTGCCTGCAACCGGGAATCGATGACTGACCATGACGGAGGCGACCGAGGGACCGCTCCCGCCGCCGGGACGCGACGACGACACACGCTTCGACGAGGCCACCGGCGTCACCTACCGGTTCCCCGTGCACATCGAGATCGTCGGGCGGCTGGACGGCGACGAGCTGCACCGCATCGCCCAGTACGTCTTCGACGAGCTGGACGCCACCCTGCGCGGCACCGCCTGAGAAGGGAGGAGGAACCATGGAGCGGCTCGTGTGCTGCGTGCCCGTCCGGGTCCGGGTCGTCGGCCGGCTCGACGACGAGCGGCTGCGGCAGCTGGAGGAGGCCGTACGGCGCTCGGTGCTGCTGCGCCTCCGCCAGGCCGACGAGCAGCTCCCCGGCCAAGACTTCGGGCCACTGTCCACCGATGCCGACGCCCCCTCCGATGCCGCGGACGACGCCTCGGGCGCCGTACCGGATCCGAACACCGACATCGGCGGCGGCATACGGATCCGGACGAGCCGATTCCGTCTCCTGGACAGGGAGTTGCGGCCACCGGTCCCGCCCACGGCAGTGGAGACGGCGACGGAGGCCCTGCTCCTCGGGCTCACCCCGGCGGCGGGCAGCACAGCCGCCTCCGGCATCTGGCCGCATGTCACGCGCCAGGTGTCCTCCCCGCGCACCGGGCGCAGGAAGAACGCGCCCGCCTGGCTGTACGAGCCGTACCTCGTCCGGGCCCTCCAGGTGCTCGACGCGCGCGGCGGCGAACCGGCCGAGGTCCTGCGCCGCGTCCTGGACTCCCTGCTGACGAGCCGTGACACGGCGCTGGGCGCGGACCCGGCCCAGGACGCCGCCGCCGAATGGACGCACTTCGGCAGCGCGATGCAGAATCACTTCGAGGGCGGATTCGAGGGCTACCGCGCCCTGCGCCCGGGCTTCCTCGTGGCCTTCGGTGCGCTGGAGCACGGCACGGCCCGGGCATTGCGCCACGCCGAGGAGTACTACTGGCCGGGCAGCGCCAGTCCCCTGACGCGGATCTCGGTCTTCGGGCATCCGGGCCTGCTCGTGCATCGGGAGCTGGCCTGGCGTCTCCAGGCCGCCGAGGCCACGCTCACGGCGGCCGAACGCCGGGAACTGCTGCCCCTGATCACCTCGGTGGGCACCCTGCGCATCCGCTCCAACCGGAACAACCCGCTCGCCCTGTCCTGGCACAGCTTCGGCGCGGCAGTGGACATCAATCCGACGCTGAGCCCCAACATTCCAGGATTTCCTGCGGAGTTCGTGCGCGATGTCACCGGGATCGATGTGCTCTCCCCAAGCCCGGACGCCGGGCGCGGTCTGGACGCGATCATCGCCGCACTTCTGGGGCAGGAGCCCGACCGGGCGCTCGCGGAGGCCCGCGCGCAGAGCCGGGGAAGCAGCCGCCTCACCGACGTCTTCCGTGACGAGGCGAGCCTGGAGGCGGGCGTGTGGGAGGTTGCCGCCCGCCGTGCCGGCCCGCCGGCGTCCGTCGGCCCGCCCGGACTGCTGGCCGCGGTACGGGCGGCCGCCGCGGAGGGGCCCTCGGTGCGCTGGGCCTACGGCGGTCCCACGGGCCGGCGGGCACGGCGCGCCCCGCATGGTGTCCGGCACGACGAATTGGTCCGCCTCCTCTTCCCGCCCTCGCCGTTCCTGGGGCCGGAGCCGTTCACAAAGTGGGAGCACAGGCGCAGCACCGTCGAGCTGCTGATCCGGATGGTGCTGACCTTCGAGGCCACGTTCCGGCACGACCGGACCGGCGCGCGGGTGATGCGCGACGGACAGCCCGTCAGGATCGGTCCGACCTCCGCCTCGCCGACGCTCGGGCAGATCGCCGCGCACGGCTTCCTGAGCATCCCGGACCGGATCGTCGCGGCGCTGACGGCACCGGGCCCGCGCGGGCTGCGCTGGCTCGGCTCGCACGAGCGCACCACGCGGGACTTCATGCACTTCGAACTGCGCGAGCTCCCGGACCTGTACCCGTCCTCCGCCGACCGGGCCGCGCGCCAGGATCCCGGCACCCCTGGGGAAGGCGGCGAGCAGCGGTGACCTCCCCCGTGCGGCCGAGCGCCGCCGCCCCGGCCGACGAAGTGCAAATCCGTGCGGCGGTACGGCGCGGCGTCGACCGGGCCCTCGCCGAGCACCGCGCCGCCCGGCACGCCCCGGTCCCGGCCGACCCGACGCCCGCGCCGCTCGCTTTCTCCGGGCCGAGCGCTGCCGAGGTCGGCCCGCGGCTCACGACGTCCCAGGGCGATGTGCTGCGCCCGGAAGGCATGCTGCCGCCGGTGCCGGTCATCAACCCCACGGCGTGGGGGCCGTTCTGGGCCCGGGCCGGCGGTGCGACGGTGGAGACGGCGAGCCTCGCCCGCGCCCTCGAATGGGGCGAGTACCTCTTCGGCGCCCGCGGGTTCGCGGTGCTGGAGGCGAGGTCGCTGCCCGGGCGTTTCACCGTGACCGCCCTGGACGCCCCGTTGACCATCGCGTCGTTCGGCGGTTGGGGAGAGGGCGCGGAGGGCCTGCGGCTGCCGCCCGGTGTGGCCGCGCACGGCGTGGGGTCCGGGTACTCCGTCTTCCGGGCGGGCGCCTACCACGTCGTGGCCGTGGGGCTGGGCGGACGCGGGCCGACGGGCGGACGGCTGTACCCGGTCCTGCAGGAGGCCCCCGGAACGCGGTGGTCGGCGGAGCGCGCCGAACGTCTGCTTGCCGAGACCACCCCGCAGGACCGCGTGACGGCGGCGATGGCGGCCCGGGCGGCCCGCGGCTGGCTGGACGCTCCGGAGGACGACCCCGCCGTCGTGGACCGGCTCTCGATGATGGACCGGCGCGTGTTCGCGACGCTCGGCTGGCAGGAACGGGCCGGCCACCTCATCCGGCTGACGCGATTTCAGGACACCGTTTTCGGTGACCCCGCGCAGACGGGCGCGGCCATCACCGAGCTGGTCGCGTCGGCACGCTCGCTCTCCGAAGTCGAGGCGATGTTCGCGGTCCTGCGTCACGAGGGCCTGTACGAGCGGTTGTTCACGCGGTTCGACAAGCCCGTGTTCACGCTCCTGGTCACACTCGGCGAGCTGCGGCCGGCGCGGCGGCCCGGCCCTCGATTCCTCCAGGATCTGCTCCAGGAGATGCTCTCGTCCCCCTCGACGCTGACGAAGCTCACCGAACTGGGCGAGACCGGCTGGGACTGGCTGCGGGGCACGGTCGCCTCCTTCAAGGACCTCCCCCTGCTGCCCGTCGTGCTCGCCACGGCCGTACCACAACTGGCCCGCGCCGCCGACATCATGCTCCGGGCCACGGCGATGCCGCCCGATCCCGTGGCGCTCCTCAAGGTCGCGGAGGTGACCCGGCGCATGGGGACGACGGTGTGGACGGCGTTGGCCGGCCTGGAGTTGGCGGAGCGGCTGGGGCTGCCGTACGGCACCCGCCCCACCGGCGCTCCGATCACCGCGTCCCTGGGGCGCAGGCTGCGCGCGCTGCTGGCGCTGGAGGTCCTCTCCGCCTTCGTAGGCCTGGAGGAGATCCGCGTGGTCGGTGCCGCGACGGCCGGACGGAGCCGGGAACTCATCGCCCTGGTACAGGGGTTGAGGGGGGCGAAGCTGGCCGAGCGCGCGGCCGAAGGCGCGGTCCGGATCGACCGCCTGGAGGCCCTGCTCTTGCTCCTGGCCGACGCCGCCAAGCTGCCCGACGGCACCGAGGCCGCGCGTCTGCTCCGGACTCTTCCCGACGTCTACGCCGCCGAGGCCGCCGGGCTCGCCGAACGCGCCCCCGTGGGCGTGACCGCCCGGGTCCTGCTGCGCGCGTCCGACGAGGGCCGGGTCACCCGTTTCCTGCGGGACGGGCTGGAGCTGGCGGCTCTGGTCGAGCGCAAGGCGGGCGGGTCGGCGGCCGTCACGCCCGAGATGGCGCGCGGCCTGCACCGAGTGCTGGAGACGGGCTGGCCCCGGGGCAGGCTCCTGCCCTACCTGGACGGCATCCCGGCCGGGGAACTCCCGGTGCTCCTGGAGTTCGCCGGGCGGCTGCGCCCGGAGCAGCTCCGTGAACTCGGCGCCGGGGTGCGCCTGCTCTCCCTGGCGAAGTCGCCGTTGGCCCGTCAACTGCTCGACGACTCCGGGGCGGATTTGCTGGTGACGGTCTTCCGGCGTCAGGCCAAGAACATGGACGCGTTCAAGGACTTCGTGGCGCTGCTGTACCGCTTGCGGACGACGGTCACGGATCCGGCCGATTACCAACGACTGTTGGACCGGCTCGCCAAGGGCGAACGGGAGGCCTACCAGTTGGTCCGACCGCGGCTTGCGCGGCCGGTGAACACGCCCGCGGGCGCGGAGCGCAGAGCTCCGCTCATCGAGTTGCGCAAGGCAGCAGTCCATGATCCGGATGCCGGTGCCCGGCTGTCCAGGTACGAGAATGCCTCGACGCCAACGCTCCTGGAGCTCGAAAAGCAGGGCGACTCGGTCGCGACGGCCAGGCTCGACGAGAAACTCGGCGGCCAAAGGCGCCCCTATCTGGTCCAGCCGCCGTCCAATCGGGCCATGCACGAGCGCTTGAACCGCGACCTCGTCGCCGTGCGCGAGCGAACCGACGAGCTCCGGCGCGACCACTTGCAGACCGGGCGGCGCAAGCGGTCGCGGTCGCGGTCCAAGGATCGGCGCCGGCCCGAGCCCGTCGTCCCGACCCGCAAGCAGAGGGCCGGGCAGGGCGGCACTCTGGGCGTCTCGCGTACGAACATCGCCCCGCTCCGTCACAGGTTCTACCAAGCCGCGTCTCCCGATACCTTCGACCGGCTCCCTGCCGAACTCCGTGCGGGTGGCCCGCTCGAAGATCTGGACAAGTACGACCCCGGGGCCCGGGTCAAGGTGCCCATCGGTCTGAGCGTCACCCCCCGCTCTGTGCAAGACGCGGAGGTCCTTCTGGCCCAGCAACTCGACCGGGATCTGTCCCGCCTCACGCCCCGGGACCGGGCAGGCGGCACCGTCTGGATGCGCGTGGACCAGCCCGTGTGCTCCTCCTGCCGGGCCCACGGCGGCGCATTGGAACAACTCAGCGCCCGCTACCCCGAGATCACCTTCGAGATCGCGGCGGACGAGACCCCGGAAATCCTCGTGTACCGGGGCGGCAAGCGCGTCGACAAGGGAGGCGCCCCATGACACCGGCCCCCAATCCCCCCGTCCTCATCGGCAGTGTGCCGCTCCTCTACGTGCAGAGCATCACGATCTCGGAGGGCTACGAGGTCAGGCGCATCGCCGACAGCCCGTTCTCGCAGGCCCTCGCGCCCACCCGGAAGACGATCTCCCTGGAGGCGGTGCTCCTCGGCGCGGACCGGCTGCGCATCAAGAAGGAACTGGAGGTTCTCGCACTGGTGTCCCGGGTGCTGGCGGCAGCTGCGGCGCCGAAACTCAGGCTGTCCGGCATCCCGGTCGTGTGCGGGCTGACCGTCAGCCTGGACATGCAGATCACCGAACTGCGGTTCACCCAGAGCACACAGCGGCGGGCGGCGCTGGATCTGTCGATGTCGCTGCAGCACGTGCCGCGCAGCAGTACCACCCTCCTGATCGGGGAGGCCGCCGACATCGCCCTGGCCGCAGGGGTGCCACTGGTGTCCGCGCCCGCGGCCGGATCCCCCTTGCCGCGGGTCCCCTCGGTCCCGCTGCGAGCGGCGGGGTGAGCGGCGTGTGCGACGACTACCTCCAGCTGCCGATCGACGCAGACGAAGGCTTCCCGCAGTCCTTCCGGCTCGCGCTCGGCGACCGCGTCTACCGGATCGAGGCGTACGTGACTGTCGTGGACGACGCCCTGCTCGACTCCCCCGACCCGCTCGAACTGCCGCAGGACGGAGCCTTCCTCGTGATCGGAGTACAGCGTGAGGGCGCCGGCGGGGCGGTGCCGCTGCTGCGCCGCAAGGTGGTGCCGGGCCTGGAGTACGAGGTCGGCGGGCTGGCGCTGGTGTTCACCTCGGTCAGGGTGCATCCGCGCAACCTCAACGGCGCGGGCGCGCACGGCTCGCGGATCGTGGGAGGGGTGGCCCCGCGATGGGTTTCGTGATCTGGTACCGCGTGGCCTTCCTGGACGCGGAGAACGCGGCACCGTCGCTGCGTGTGTCGAACGACGCCGTCAGCGGCGAGTTCGCCGTCGAAGCGGACGTCACCGTCACCTCATGGAGCGGGCCGCACGCCGAACAGTTCACGGTCGTGCTGTACGACCTCCCCTTGGAGCACGGCGAACGGTTGGCGCTCCGGCACCGCCGGTCCGCCTCGGCCGGCCCCCTCCTCGTCGACATCCGGCTCGGCTATCTCGACCGGCCCGACCAGCACTCCGCGCCCGTGCTGCTGGGTGCGGTGACGTCGGTGCGGGCCCGGGTGTCGGACGACGGCGAACTGCTCACCGAGGTGCACGGGCAGGGACTCGCCGGCCACCGCCTGCTGCGCAAGCCGTTCCACTTCGGCAGGTCGGGCGACACGCCCCTTGCCGAACTCGCCCTGAGCATCGGCGAGCGGGCCGGGGTCACCGTGGTGGACGGCGGCGTGACCGGCACGCGCCCCGACCCCGCCGTACGTACCACGACGTCGCTGTCCGCGCTGGGCGAGGTCGCCGCCGCCGCGGGAGTCGACCTGGTCGTCCGGGACGCAAGGGCGCTGCTGGGTACCGCCGTTGCCGACGGGCCCCCGGTGCTGCTCGAGCCCGGGACCAATATCGTCCGGCAGGGCAGGACGGACGACGAGCCCGACTCCGCGGCGGGGGCGGTGCGGGGGCATCAGCTGACCGTGCTGGGCGACCCGGCGCTGCGCGCGGGAGGCACGGTGCTCCTCGCGTCGGCAGGGGCTCCCGAGCCGGTCCCGCTGCGGCTGGCGTATGTGCGGCATCGCTTCGGCAAGGACTCCGGGTACGTCTGCGATCTGGTGGCCGCGCCCGAGTTGCCGGGCGCGGACGGCCGGCGGACCGGGGCGGCCGGGGTCGGTGACCTGTTCCGCGGGATGGTCCGTACGACGCTCGCCGACCGTCCGGCCGTGGACATCGGGGACGTCGTCGCCACCCGCCCGGGATCCGACGATCCCGGACAGCGAGCGACCCTCGCCTACGGTCAGCCGCCCGCCTCGGACGCGTCCGCGCCGGTGGTGGACGACCCGCTGCAGGACGACCCGCCGCATCTGCACGACCGCCCGGTCGCGGCCCCGTTCGCCTGGGACCGCTGCGGGCTCGTCGTGCCCGTCTACCCGGGCATGCGGGCCGTGCTAGCGCACAATCGGGGAGCAGTGGACGACGCCGTGGTCTCCGGGTTCGTCTGGTCGGGTGCGGCGGGCCACCGTCCGCCCGCCGCCGAGCAGGGCGACTACTGGCTGTGCCTGCCCACGGAGGTCCGTGACGGCCGGCCGGCGGGCAAGGGCGTCAACGACCTGACGGACAGCATGGGTCGGCGGGTGCTCCAGGCGCGCGGCCTGTCCATCATGGTCGCCGAACAGCAGCTCCCGGAGGTCGGGAGCCGCCCCGAGGTTCCGGACGAGCTGACCCTGGTCATCAGCCATGAGAAGGGCACGACGATCACCGTCGCGGCCGACGGCGCGGTGAACGTCACCACCGCCGGCAAGGACATCGTCCTCGGCAACGGCCAGGCGTCCATCACCCTCTCCGGATCCCGGATCACGCTGCACGCGCAGTCCGTGGAGGTGACGTGATGCCCAAGGTGCTCAACTCCTCGGCGCAGCTCATGTGCCAGCACGGCGGCACGCTGCTCGTGACCGCCTCGCAGCAGCGGCTGACGGCCGGCGGCGCACCGGTCCTGGTGGTCGGCGATCTGCTCGCCGCGACGGTCCTGTGTCTTGCCGCTCCCAAGCCGTGCGCCAAGGTGATGTCAGTGACCGGGGGCACGTCCACGGCGCTGCGGGTGGCCGGTTCACCCGTCGTCCTGGACACCGTGCAGGGAACCACGGACCAGGGCAAATTCCAGGTCGTCTCAACAGGACAGCGACTGCTGGACGCCCGGTGACCACGACGAACGGAGGGGGAGGGCCCATGACGCTGGGAACGGATCTCGAGGTCCACGCCGGGGACCTCGTGTTCGACGGCCGAGACCTGGTCCTGATCACCGGCCTCGACGCCCTCGCGCAGTCCCTGCGGAACCGGGTCCTGACACCCCTGGGCAGCGACCGGTACGACACCCGCTACGGCCTGGACGTGCGCGCCCTGTTCACCGGGCCGCCCGCGTCGGCCGGCGCCGCGCGGGACGTGCTGCGGCTGAACCTGGTGCGGGCCGTCGGCACCGACCCGCGCGTGCGGGAGGTGAGCGACGTGCTGGTCCGGCCCGCGGCCGAGGCGGGGCGCCGCGACGCCTGGGCCGCGGAGGTACGGCTGGTCACCGTGGACGGCACGGCGACGGCGCTCGGCGTCGAGGTGGGGCCGTGACCGCTTACGGCGTCACGGAGGGCGGGTTCGTCCCCAAGCCCTTCGACGAGATCCTCGGGGACGCCATCGGCCGTGCCCGCGCCGTGTTCGGCCCGGACGCCGATCTGTCGGCCTCCGGCGTGCTCGGCAAGATCCTCCAGATCACCGCGGACGAGGACGCGTTGCTGTGGGGCCGCCTGGAAGACCTCTACTACAGCTCCTTCGTCTCCACCGCGACCGGCGCCGATCTGGACCGGCTCGGCGAGGACCTCGGTATTCCCCGCCCCTTCGCGTCGGCACGCGGCGTGGTGCGCCTCACCGTCGACCAGCCGTTGCCGGACCGCGCCTACACCCTGCCGCAAGGCACGGTGCTGCTCACCGGCTCCGCGCCGGTCCTCACCTTCCGCACGGACGACGTCGTACGGCTCGGCGCCGACCGGCCGGTGGTGGACGTCCCGGCCGTCGCCGATCTGCCCGGCCCGTCCGGCGATGTCGCTGCCGCGGCGATCACCACCGTCGATCAGCTCTATGCCGTCAAGATCGCCGGGGTACTGCCGCCGACGTCGATCGCCGTGACGAACCAGGCGCCCTTCACCGGCGGAGACTTGACCGTCGACGACACCGCCTACCGGGCTCTGCTCCTCGGGACGCCGCGCACGATGTGGACGCGCGAGGCGGTGAAAGCGGCCGTGCTGCGGGTGCGGGGAGTTTTGGACGTGCTGCTGTCGGACCCGCTGGGCGGGGTGGACGTGACGCAGAGTCACTTCGGCCTGTTCGCCTTCGACCAGCGGGTCTTCCTCGGCGAACGTCGCTTCGGGGAGCCGTACTTCTTCGACGTCGTGGTGGCTCACGACGCCGCCCTGCCCTGGCGGACCGACGGTCCGGTGCGCGGTGTGCGGGAGCGGGTGGCGGACGAGGTGGAGCGGCTGCGGCCGGTCGGCGTCCATCCTCGGATCGTGCCGGCCGACCACATCGAGATCGGGGTGCGGGCCCGGGTCACGATCGACGCCGGTCAGGATCCCCAGGTGCTGCGGGCGGCGCTGACCCAGCGGCTCGCAGCGGACATCGGCCGCCACCGGCTGGGCGAGGCCGTGCTGTTCTCGCAGGTCATGCGGGCGTTCACCGAGCAGCCCGGCGTGCTCGACGTGCAGGACCTGCGGCTGCGCCGCAATCCGCCGGCCTTCGGGCGGCTCACCCTCGGCGCCGTGCCCTTCCAGAGCGAGGTGGTGGAGGTCGGGGTCGGGGAGAACCTCGCGCTCGGGCCGACCGAGATCGCGGTGTTCCGGGTGGACGGCGAACTCCTGGACATGGAGGTGACCGCCCGATGAGCTCTGCGCGGCAACGCCTCGTCGCGGCCGACACACGCATGGCCGCGCATCTGACGACGCCCTTCGCGCGCGGCGCCGACCGGTGGGAGTTGGTCTTCCGGGCCGGCGCCACGCCCGGCCGGGCGGAGTTCGAGCCGTACGCCTTCACGGAACACAGCGCGGCCTTCGGCACCGATCCGGTACCCCGCTACGTCGTGCGCGCCCTCGCCCCGGTGCCCGGGGCCCGTACCCTCACCATCGCCTACGACATCGGCGCGATGAGCCGCACTGTGCTGGTGGGCCTGCCGGACGGGGTACTGCCGGGCGGGTCGTTCCTGGTCCCGCTGCCCGAGGACGCCCGTGCCGCCGCCCGGCTGACCACCCTCAGTGTGGATCCGCCGCTCGCCGGAGCCACCGTCGCCGACGCGTGGACGGTCACCGCGCTGCTGGGCGATCTGGCCGCACTGTGCTGGGTGCTGGGCGCGGAGCGCGACCTCCTGGCGGCCCACGCCCGGTTGTTGCGGGGGATCCGCACGGTCGGGCGGGCGAGTGGCGTCACTCTGGACCGCATCGGCGGCGACCTCAGCGTGCCGAGGTTCCCTCCCCTGCCGCACGGTGACGAGCCCGGCACCATCGCCCTGTACCACCTCGACGAGCCGCTCGGCAGCGACCGCGTCGCCGACGCGGCGGCGCTGTACGGCGGAACGGGGCTTCACGGAACCGTGTCGGGCGCGGTGCTCGGGGTTCCAGGCCGCTTCGGCACGGGGGCCGGATTCGGCGATCTCCCCGCCGAGATCAGGATCGCCCATCATCCGGACCTAACGCTGCCGGCCGGGGCGAGCCTGACCGTGGAGTGCTTGATCCGGCCCGATTCCGGCACCTGGGAGGGGGCCGTCCTGTCGAAGCACGCCGACCTGTCGTCCCCGGCCAAGGCGGGCTGGGCGCTGTCGGTGGGCGGCTTCGGCCGGGGCATCGACCGCAACGTCCGCTTTCTGGTCGCCGACGGCACACGGCAGGTCGTGCTGTTCGCCGACCTCTCCTTGGCGACCGGCCGCTTCCAGCACCTCGCTGGGGTCGTCGACCGGGCCGCCGGGCAGGCGCGACTGCACGTCGACGGGGTGATGCGCGGCGTCGCGCCGCTCGGTGCCCTGACCTCACTCACCACAACGGCACCACTGCGCATCGGCCGCTCCGACACCGCGCCGTCCGCCGTGTGGCACGGCTCCGTCGACGAAGTGCGGATCTGCGACAGGGCTCTCACCTCGTTCCACCCGGTGCTCGGCGAGAGCGACGCGAGCTACCGTCGCCGCCTGACGGTCTTCCGCCGGTGGACGCTGCCCACTCCGGAGGGTCTGCAGACCGCGGTGAACACGGCGGCCGGCCCGGTGCTGGGCGTTTTGGAACCCTTCACCGTCGAGGACGCCGATCCGGCCGCGGCGAGCGGCTCGCTGCCGATCACGGTCACCGTGGAGCACGTGCCGACCGGCAGTTCGGTCGACGCGCTCGGCCGACGAGGCCACCCCGAGAGCGAGGCATCCGGCTCCGTCGCGGACGACCGTAACTTCGATACGTCCGTGCTGGTCACCGTCCCCGCCTCGCCCCGCGTGTCCTTCCCGGGCTCCCCCGGCACGCCGCCGCGTATGCGGGTCGGCACCCGGCGGGCCCTCCTCGCGCTGCTCGACCGGCTTTCGGCGGAGGGGGCCACAGGCGCGCTCCGGGTCCGTTCCGGCCACGACCCGGCGGCCGGCGATCTACGGGCAGTGGGCCGGGCGCTGACGCTCGATCACGACAGTGTGCCGGCGGCCCGTCTCGCGGCTATGGCACAGCAGGCGGGTTTCAGTTGGGTGCGCAATCTGGGCCACGTCTATGCATCGGTCGCCTCGACTGATGCATACGACATCCTGCTCGTCCCCAGGAGTTCGGCCGCTGCCCAGCGGCACTGCGCGGACACTGTGGTGGCGGAGACCGCCGACGTCACGCTCGATCCGCGCCCACATCCGGGTGCCACCGTGCGCTGGTCCGTGGTCCGCACCGGAGAGGGCAGAGGGGACTTCCTCGACGCTTCGGGAGCCCCGGTCAACGGGCCCTGGACCGGCCCCTCCGCCGCGATGCGGGCCGGTCACCCGGGCCGCCTGCTGCTCCAGGCCGACGTCCGCATGGGCTCACGGACTTTCACCGCCGCGCGCCCCGTAGAGATCGGCGTGGCGTCCCTGGCGGCGGACCGCTCGATCGCGGCGGACGGTGGGCTGGACACCCCGGAGCCGGTTCTGGCCGCCCTGTCCGACCCACGCGTCGCGCCCTCCCAGCTGGTCACCATGGACGACTCCCGGCTCACGGTCACGGACGTGGCGTCCCGCCGTATGCATCCCGCTCTGGCGGACGCCCTGTCAGCCTGGCTGGAGACCCTTGCAGCCGAAGGAGCCACCGGACGGCCCCGGTTGACCTCGGGGTGGCGGCCCGACGGCAGCGGCCTGGAGACCATCGGACGGGCTGTCACCGTCGAACGCGGGAGCTGCTCCGTCGCCCTGGACCGGATGGGCGCCCTGGCGCACGCCGCCGGTCTCGGCCATGTGGCGCACACCGGATCCGCCTTGCGCATCGCCCACCTGACGGGCGATCCGGTGCGGGTGGAGGGTCCCGCCGTCGTGCCGGAGAACGGGACGGCCGTCTTCCGGGTCCGCCCGCGGGCACTGCCGTGCGCGGCGGCGACAGCGGGCGCGCGGCTCGTGGTCGCGAACCCGGGCACGGACACCGTCTCCGTGCTCGGGCCCGGCGGCGCCGTCGAGAAGGCGGTCAAGTCCGGCTGGCGTCCGGTCGACGTCGCCGTGTCGCCGGACGCCACCACCGCCTACAGCGCGGACCGTTCGGGCACGACGCTCACGGTCCTGTCCCTCGGCCCGGACCCCGCAGCCGAGTCGGTCCGCGCCACGGTGTCCCTGCCCGCCGAACCGGTGGCGCTGGCGCACAGCCCCACGGCGCCTCTGGTCGTCGTAGCGCTGACCGACCGGCTGGCTCTGTCCGACGGTACGGCTCTTGTCGGTTCCGTCCCGCTGCCCGCGCCGCCTGTCGCCCTGGCGCTCTCGCCCGACGGGACGACGGCCTGGCTGGCGCTCGCGGACGCGACCCTCGTCGGCGCGTCCCTGCCCGGCCTCGCCCTCTTTGCCACGGTCGGGCTGCCGGGCCCACCCGCGGGCATCGCGGTCAAGGGCGGCCGTGTCTACGTCACCGTCCCCGGCAACAGGGCACTGTGCGTTCACAATCCGGCCACCGGAGACCTGACGAGGGTGCCCGGAGTCGGCTCCACGCCGACGGCCGTCGTCGGCGACCCCACGGGCCCGGGCCTCTACATCGCCGACCCCTCCGCGGCCCGCGTCCTGCGCCGGGCGGCCGACGGTTCAGCGCCCCCGACGGGCGCGTCGGTGAGCTGTGTCGGCACGCCTGTGGCGCTCGCGACCGGAGCCGCGCACGTCTACGTGGTGACCCGGGCGGACGACACACGCGGAGGCGCCGACGCCGTCGGCGTGCTCGACCCGGCGGCTCCCCACACCGGCATCAGCGCCTACTGGTCGCTGGGCACAGGAGCCGGTGAGCGACTGCGCTGGACCCTGCGCCCGCTCGCGGACGCCGAGGCCCGGCTGGATGCGTTGGGCACCCCGGCCGTCCTGCTCCGGCCAAGCCGCCCAGGGCCACTGCTCCTCACCGCCGACCACCACACCGCGGACCGCGCTCCCTTCCGACTGCGCATCGAACTCCATCCGCACCTGCGTCAGGCGGAAGCGGCGGGCACGCCCGTCGTCGTCCGCAAGGACCAGTACGACCTCGTCATGAACGTCCTCAACGAACTGCACCCGATCGGCGTCGAGATCGACACCCGCACACTGCGGGCGCATGTCGTGGAGCTGCGGGCCGGACTCCTGGACGTGTTTCCCGCCTACACCTATCCCACCTACCGCCAGCGGGTCCGCCCGCGGAGCCGGACCTCACAGGAAGGTGAGTGATGGCCTTCTCCATCTCCTTTCAACGCCTGTTCCACCACAAGCCCTGGACCGACGCCGTCGACCAGGTGTCGGCCGGCGGGGACAACGGCTTCAACATCCGCTTCCAGATGCTCGAGGCCGACCTGGACACGATCGGCGCCCGCTTCGACGACGTCACCAACAGTCTCAACTCCCTGGCTCAGGGGGTGGAGTTGGAACGCGCGGTGAACGTGGCGCCCGTCCTCACCTCGGTCGGCACGCCGGGCTGGGACGTCTCCAGCCCCGGTACCGCCCGTAAGCAGGCCGGGGCCGCGAGCGCCTCAGGCGCCGTGCCGGTGGCCCTGCCGCCCGGGGGGCGGATCGCCGCATTCCGGGCCCTCGGCAACAACACCGGGGCTGGGGTGCTGCGGCTGGACCTGATGCGCCAGGACCTCGACGGCCAAGGCCAGATGCCGATCGTGCGGATCCTCGTGCGGGGGCAGGCGGCCGACCGCCTCTTCGACGAGTCCAAGAGCCCCTCCGGAGGCGGCGGCATCGACGTGATCGACGCCGAGTCCTCGTACTTCGTACTCGCCCGCCTCGACGGTGCGGTCGCCGCGGACAACGTCTTCCTCACCGGCTTCCAAATCCTGTACCGCGCACGCTGACCGGCCGCCTCCGTCAGCGCGCCCACACCCGAAAGGACCTGCCATGGCCTGTCTCAACCCGACCACCAAAACACAGGGGCTGCTCCTCGCGTACGGACCCGGCGACACCGGCGTCCGCCCTCCCATCCCGTCGGGCGTGCCTCTGTGGCTTTGCCCCGACATCCGACTGGCCACCGTAGGCGACGCGCCGGGGCTGATCGCTGACCCGGCGAGCTGGGAGGCACGCCCGTGGAACCGGCGGGCGACCGTGGGAGACGACTACTACTTCCTGGTGAGGGTGCGCAACACCGACCCGGAGCGGGAGCGGCACTTCCTCAACTTCCAAGCCTGGGTCTGCGAGTTCACTGCCGGCGGGGTCGGGCCGGGAGGGTCGGTTCTTCCCGGTTTCACCGGCGCCTCGGCCGCCACCCTGCCCCCGCACTCCGATCCCACCGACCCACAGCCCATGCAGGTGGTCCAGAGCAGCGGCCTGTGGTCCCCCACCATCGAGCAGATGGCCACGAACGGCGGCCATGTCTGTCTCGGCGTCAACGTCTTCGCCGAGGCGGATTTCGACTCCACACCGAGCACCCCTCAGGACGGCGGCCCCCTCGTCGGCAACTACCTCGACCCGTCCTGCGACCGCCGCCACGGCCAGGGCAACATGACCATCGTGCCCAAGCCGGTCGGCATCCGGGCCGACGTCCCGATCATGCTCATGGTCCCGGTCACCGACCGCTGCCCCCTCCAGGCCCGGATCACCCTGCGTCCCGTGAAGTTGGACGACGGAAAGGGACGCCCCCAGCGCGTCCCCGAGCTCGAACAGGCCGCTGAGGAGCATGGGATCCCGTACCTCACCCTGCCCGGGGGCACGCCTTTCGACCGGGTGGGCATCGGGCGTGACGCGGAGTCGGCAGGCAGGACACTGACCGCCCGGCTGAACCCCGGTGACCGCCTCGACCTCAACCTCGCCTTCGACGGCTGGCCTCAGGAGAAGCCCGGCGATGTCTACGCCGTCGACGTGCTGACCACCGACACGGTGGCGAAACAGCGCTACGGCGCCGCACGCACCTACGTCCTGGTCACCGACCGTCGATACTGAGCCTCTTTCATCCTGCCCCGCAGGGGAAACGACCCGGTGGGCGGGGGCGTGACAGGGCAGGGCCCCTCGTCGTTGGCGTGGTGATCTCACTCATCACACCGGCAACCGAGGGGCCCTGTTGGTTCCGTATGCTTCCATGCTCGACGTCCCGTACGAGCTGGTCGAGCGTGTCTCCTGGCTCGTCTTGTCAGCCACGACATCACGCCAACAGAGTGAGTAACCACGCACGGCGTGGTCGAACTGAGCCTGCCTCCCCACCGGTTCGACTCCTGTTCGCTGTCGGAGGCATCCTGGAGCAGTTGCCTGATGTCCTCCGGTCGTGGCAACGGGTTCGTAGGGCCTGGCGTGAGGCGGTATCCGATGATGACCGGCCCGTTCCGTGAAGCACAGCGCATCGACGTGTTCCGCCGCTTCTCACCAACACCGGGCCCATCAGATGCGTGGGCAGTAACTGATCGTTTCAGAATGAAGTTCGCTGTGGGGCTTGGCAGTTGGGTGTTGTGTCGGCAGGATCTGTCATGTGTCCGCTGATCTTGTGCCTGATGACCTGTGGGAACGAGTGGCTCCGCTGTTACCTGCTCGTCCGCCCAGACGGCATCGGTATCCCGGGCGGTTGCCGGCGGATGACCGCGCTGCGCTGAGAGGCATCGTTTACGTGCTGTGCAAGAGCGTGAGCTGGCGGGATGTTCCGGCTGAA
>NZ_JBVKBY010000022.1:0-58325 GCF_055656945.1 Streptomyces sp. NPDC111606 | reverse complement strand
CCGCTTCGCTCTGCCTCCGGCAGCCGAATACTCGCTTCGCTCGTTTCGCGCGTCCCCGCGCGAATTACCCGCCTCCGGCGGGGAGTTGAGAAATTGGCCTCCGGCCATTTCCCAACTTGCGTGCCTCCGGCACGAAAAGCGGGCGGAGAGGATTTGTGCCTCCGGCACAAATTTATGTATGCTTGTTTTGATTGTGGAGGTGGGTAGTTCGGGTTTGAGTTGGGGAATGAGTTGAGAGTCCGTCAATGCCACTTTGTGGGGGCGGATTTCAGGGAGGGAATCTCCGATTCGCCTTTAAGGGAATCTCCGATCCCCTTAAAGGCGACGGTATTTGAATGGTATTCCGTGAGGAAAAGTAAATCACGGAATACCGGGAAAGGGCAACCAGGCCCCTCCGGGGCCGGGTTGCCCATACAGGGAGGGAGTGAGGGTGAGGGGGCTGCCTCCGGCAGCCGGGGGTCAGGGAGAGGGGAGAGACCAACCCACACCCCAGCCACCCACCCACCACACGCGCGGAGGCCTCCTGCCGACGCGCAACACAAGACAGCCACGCCGCTCCGATCCCCGACGCCGCCGCACCCAACCCCCTTCTCTTCTCACTTGGGCAGGGAGCAGCGGCCGCAGAGGGGATGTCAGCAGACGTACCACGCCCGATCGTTGGGGTGACCTGCGATGATACGGAAGCCGGCTTCGAGACCGCGCAACCTCCACCGCAACATCTAGCGCAACGCCCTGGCGCAACATCCAGCGCAACCCGTAGCGCAACAGGGGGTTCCATCTGAGCGCCAAAAACACTATTATTTGAAGTCCTGGGGAGGCGATCCCCGGGAACCGCAAGGGACCAACGAAGGGGAAGACGTGGAAATCCAGATCAAGGACGGAATAGTCCGTCGAGTACACGGAGGCAAGGACGCCCCTCTGAACACCCTTTCCGTCCAGGCTCGGACGGTCGCGAACTTCCTTTCTCTGGCGTGCCGCCGGGCAGGAGCGAAGATCGTGCACAATTCCGACGCGAACTACACCGGAATTCGCTTCGACACCAAGGTCGGTCCGGTAGTGCTGGAAATGCCGACGGGTGACGACCCTTACCGAATCGTGCACGAATTAAACGAGCCGGACCAGTACGGGCGCACCGAAGTTGAGATGCGGCGATTCCCACAGAGCTACAAGCCCCAGGGAATCGCGCACATTACGGGCGAGTTCCTCCTGTCGCGAGGCTTCCTGAAGTAGTCCGCACAGGGGCTGCCCCTTCCACCCGGCATCACTGAGAGGAAAAGAAGGCCATGGAGAACACGCGGATGGAACAGCGGAGCCGGGAAGCCGGAGCGCCGCTCACGGACGGGGAGAAGGAGCAAGCCCATTACGCGCTCGCTGAGTTGGCGCGCAGCGAGCGGGACCCGGACGCCCTGAGGGTTTCGCACGAGCAGGTGGATTTGATCCGGCCGTTCTTCGAGCTCGGTTGGGCCATGGGCGTGCGCACCGGCCACACCGGCCCCGCCATGGCGGACGTGCGGGTTGATCAGGCGACGATTGACCGGGCGTTCGTGGGTCTGCTGTCTGAGCGGGTGGCGAATCAGCTTGTGCTCGCCGTAGCGAAGATCCTTGACCCGCAGGACGCCGGACCCGTGCTATGGCAGAAGGTCAGGTATCACGGCAGCGTGACACGGCGTCACGGCACCTATTGGGTGCACGCGGTCCATGCCCTCACGAGCCCGTTCGGTCTGGGTGCCACGCTGCGCTATGACCTGTGCGAGCTGATCGATGACGTGCCGGAGACGGCGGTCAGTAACGTACGGCGGGTAAGCCTGACTCCGCTCCCCGAGTACCGCACCATGGACTAAGTGTGCAGGTCAGGGGTGGGTTCACTTACCCCTAAAAAACACTATTATTAAAGTTGTTCGGGGGGCGGTGGCTCCGCCCCCCGAACCGCAGAAACCAACAGCGAAGGGGAGAACACCGCATGACTCAGCAGTACGCCGAGCGCGCCACCAACGTAGCCTCCACCGGGGCCCGGAACGCCGACCTCAACGACCTTGTCCGCATCCTGGAGGATGGGCAGCGCCGGAAGCTGGACGTCATCGTCCCCGCGTCCTCGCTGCGGATGCGCGAGGGAAACGTGCACGTCGAGGGCGTCGAATCCCAGATCACGACGTCTGGTGTGACGCAGGTCGACGGCATCTACCGGCCGACCGCCGTTGCTGACGAGGGGATCTCCGACAAGCTGCGCATTCCGCTGGCCTACCTGCGCCGCATGCGCGCGGACAACGTCCCGTTGCTGGACGAGAACGTCAACGCGTGGATGCGGCAGGAACCGGAACGCCGTTTCATGCTACGCGCGTTCCGGGGCGAGAACGGCCCCGGCATGCCGGGCGAGGGCGTGGCCCGCGCGCTGCTGTCCGACAGCTACAAGCTGATGGACAACTTCGACATGCTGCTGGCCGCGCTGGAGGGGGTGGAGCAGTCCGGGCACCCCACCCGCATCACGGGGTGCGATCTGACCGATCGGCGCATGTATGTGCGCGTCGAGTCCGAAGCAGTCGCGATCCAGGCCCGCAGCCTGCTGTGCGGCTACCGCTCCCCGTTCGACGGCCGGAGCGGTGACGAACTGCCGATGATCTCGGCCGGATTCGTCATCAGCAACAGCGAAGTCGGAGCCGGGGCGTACACGATCACCCCGCGTGCGGTCATCCAGGTGTGCCGCAACGGCCTGACTCAGTCGAAGGACGTCATGCGCGCCGTGCACCTGGGGGGCAAGCAGGACGAGGGCGTTGTGAACTGGTCCGGGCAGACCCAGCGCAAGACGCTGGAGCTGATCACCTCCAAGACCGCCGACGCCGTGCGCACGTTCCTGTCGCAGGAGTACGTCGAGGCCAAGGTGTACGAGATGGAAGCCGCCGCCGGTAAGGAACTGTCCGAGCCGACGAAGACGATCGAACACGTCACCAAGTCGCTCAGCATCGGCAACGAGGCCAAGGACAGGATCCTTGCCCACTTTGTCCGGGGCGGTCAGATGACGGCCGGGGGCGTGATGCAGGCAGTCACGTCGACCGCCCAGACGCTCACCGACGCTGACCAGGCCGCCGCCCTGGAAGCACTCGCGGTGCCCGCCCTCACAGCCGCCGCCGCGCACGGCTGACAGACCCCCGTGCGGGCCGGGAGAACTCCCCTAGCCCGACCCGCACGGGCCCAGCCGCCCCAGAAGCGCGGAGCGCGCGCCCGAGCCCCGCAGGGAGCACGAAGCGCGCCCGCCCCGCCCGCTGCCGCGTAGCGGCAGCGCGGCCCGCCTGCGGAGCAGCCCGCGCGCCCACAAGACACCCGCCCCGCCCAGGGGCGCAGTGGCGCTGGCCTTTCGGCGCCCACCGCCCACCGCCCCGTCCCGCAAGGAGCCCTCATGCCTTCACGCCCGGAGCTCACCCACCCCGGCGACGCCGCCATCAAGGCCGCCATGAGTCGCACCCTCACCGCCCTCACCGCCGTCTTCCAAGCACTCGGAGACGGTGAACACACGCTGAACCTCGTGGCCCAGCGGACCGACGACGCGTTCGTCACAGGCCGAACCGATCTCTCCATCGGCACCGAGCCCATCCGCCTGGCCGTGCTGGACGAGGACGAGTTCTGCGCCCTGCGCACCCTGCTGGTGTTCGCGCTGGAGGGCAGCACCATGCGCAGCGCCGTCCTGATCGCGACCGCGGCCACCGAGCCCAACCCCCGCGCGTGCGGCTGGACCATACGCGGCGGGTGGCTCCACCCCATGGACACGGCCGAACTCCAGGACGCCGTCATTCCGTGCCCCCACGACTCCGCCATCACCTGGGAGGTCTACCCCGCCCCCGTTCTCGCCCAGCTCCCCGACTCCGAGTCGGAGGACCCGCGTGCCTGAGACCGAGCTTCCACGGCCCGACAACGCCGCTACGGCGTCCGCCATGGGCCGCGCCCTGCACGCGCTGACCGCGTTGTTCCCGGCCCTCGGAGAGGGAAGCCACGAGCTCAGCATCAACGCCGAGCGTACGGACGGAACGGAGGTGAGCGCCGAACTGTACGTGTCCGTCGAGCCGGGTTCGGCCCGTGTGGATCACTCCCCCGAGGATTACGTGCGGTTCTTCGTACTGCTGACGTTCGCTCTGGAGAACAGCACCGTGCGTGACGCCGTCCTGGTCGCCACGACCACCGACGCTGGCGTACGCGCGTGCGGGTGGGAGATACGGGCCGGATGGCTGCACCCCATGGACACAGCCGAACTCCACAGGGCCGCCCGGTCCTTCCCCGCAGACGACGCCGCGCCGTACGTGGTCTGTCACGCCCCCGTACTGCGCCGCCCCCACGGAACCGCCGAGGAGCGCTCATGAGCGAGAAGACCGCCGTCACGCCGGACGGCTACTGCACCAACACCCAGCCGGTTCCCGGCACGACCGAGCAGGTCAACGGCCACGCACTCGGCGGGAAGTTCTTCAAGATGCACGGCCGCCGCTACGCCGACTGCCCCTGTGGCCGCCGCCCCAGCCTGACCGACCGGGACAAGCTCCGCCGACACAAGCCGCCAAAGGAGTAACCCCGCAGACGCCGTCCGCGCCCCTCCCCGGTACGGGGGCGTGGACGGCCCGCCCCGGCCAGCACACCACTGGCCGACAGCCGCCCCGACGCCCGCACCCTCCCCCTTCGGCGAGCGCCAGGGCGGCAGCCCCCAGCCCATCCCGTCGAGCCCGAGGAGTCGCAGCCCATGCCCAGCCCGATCCTGACCATCGACACACCCGCCGGCCCCGTGCGCGCCACCGCCGGCCCCCGCGAGGCCGACGCCGTCGTGTTCGAGCTGGGCGGGGCGATGCGCGGCAGCGTGCACGTCACCGGCACCACCGACCCCCACCACTGGGACCAGTTCACCGCCGTACGCGCCTGCCTCGGACCCGTGAACGCCTTCAAGACCACCGCCCCCGCCGAGGACCTCCCCAGGCTCGCCCGCAGCCGCACCGGCTACTGGGGAAGCCTCACCCTCTACCGCTACGCCGACCGCCCCGCGGAGTCGGTGTATCCGATGAGTTCCGCCGCCGATCACCCGCCATCGGAAAAGACGGCCGCAGTACTCACCGCCGTCCTGCGCGGGTGCGCCGAGCACGTCGAACAGCGCGCCGACCTGCCCGCGATCCTGGAGGCCTCCCGCCAGCGCGACACCCCCAGCCTGCTGCGCTTTCTCACCTGGTCCGCCTCCAACCACCAGGCCGAGGCCGCCCGCCTGGAGCGCGAGGCCCGTACCGCCCTCCCCGCGCTGAAGGCCGCCGAGGCCGCATGGCGGACCGCCGCACGGTGGCTCGCACTCTGCCCGCATCCGGTCCTGCTGCTGATGCTGGCCGACCACCCCGACTCGCTGACACAGGAGATCCGGGGGTTGCAGTGGCGGGCCCCCTACTGCGTCGAAGCGGCCGCCGAAGAGCGCGAGCGCGCCAGCCGCGCCCAGGCGGAAGCCGACTGACTGCATGCCCAGCAGCGCAGGCGCCCGCGCGGCCGCCGCCCGGCCCTGGTCGGCACCCCATGACAGTCCGAGGAAACCGTAGGTCAAGGGCGGGTTCACATCGGCCAGAAAGATACTATTATTGACAGTTAAGCAAGGGGAGCGTGTGCACCTGTTCAGCCGAATACACACCCTGAACGAGCAGTTGGCGACGCCCCTCCCGCAGCGATCACCGTCGGCACGACACAAGAGCGCCCCGCTCCGAGCACACCCCACCGCCTTCCGAAGGAGTGAACAGATCGCCATGACACGCGAGTTGACTACGCAGGAGCAGTTCGACGCGTTCGCCGACGAAGTGGCGCGGGAGCTGGGTACGCACTGCCGGACAGCCGAACTCACCGACGTCGACGGCGGTTTGGGTCGGCTCGTCATCGACGGCGAAGGCCGCGCCCTGCGCCTGCGCCAGCCCGACGACCGCCACCCCCACCGCCTGAAGATCCACGCTGCATTGCCGGACGAGACCAAGATGATCGCGCCGTCGATCCGGGTCACCGCCCGCAGCGCCCGCCACGTGGCACGCGAGATCACCCGACGGCTGTATCCGCTGCACGCCGAGGCCGCGCAGAAGGCCGCCGAACTCGCCGACCAGGGCGAGCCTCCAACCGCTCGATCGTGCGCAGGAGACACGGCTCGAACCGACCATCAGACTCCGCGCCGCGCCCTGCGCCGCGAAGTCGCCGGCACCATCGGCCTGATCACCGACGAGCACGATTTCCACGCCATGCGGCACTACCGCACCTTCACCTTCGCCGACTACGCGACCTACCTGACAGCGGTCGAAGACCTCCTCCAGAGCCGCGCGTCCCAGGGCGCCCACACCAGGGTCACCCTCTTCGACCCCGAGGAGTACGCCGACTTCTGCGCCGAGAGCGGCCTCGCCGCCGACAGCCCGTCCAGCCGCGCCCGCTTCACCACCGAACTCGCCACCACGGGCCCGACCCTCCCGTACGACGGCCAGCCCCTGACCGACCTCATCCCCGCTCTGGTCGACGAAGCCGTCCGCCAGGCCACGTGGGAGTACGCCTCCACACTCCTGGCCCGACTCGGCGCCTGCGCCTGCTGCGGCCAGGACATCGGCCGAACGGCCTTCGCCCGGGCCTCGGACCTGCTGGCCCGCATCATCGACACAGCCCGGCCAGGCCACCGACACCTCGTCTGCAGCGTCTCGGCAGCACCCGAAACCCTCGCCGCCGTCCTGCACGCAGATACGGACCCGGACGGGGCGAGCCAGCTCGACGAAACCGAGGCCCTCGAATTCACCACAGTCCTCGCCCTCGGTCTAGCAACCCGGAGCCCCGGCGGACTCGTCATACGGACCACCGCCCCGAGCACCCCGGACCAGGTCTACGGCTGGCGACTACGAACAGGAGACCCGGAACCCCTCACCGCCGCAGAGGTCTTCGACGCCTACTGCACCGACATCGACTCCGGCGAACCGATCTCCCCGGAATCGGGAGTCGACTACTGCGTGCCCCCGGACCTCGGGCCGGACGCCAATCCCTCGCCCCACGGGCACCAATAGGCCCGAGGCACACCGTAGATCAGCAGGTCCAATTGGGTTCACACATACCATTTCACACTATTATGTTCAGATAGTCCGAGTCGCACCGCCCCCACCCAATATCCAGATGACGGCCCCCCTTCCAGCCCCAGGAGCTGCCATGCTTCGAACGCTGCGCCGCGCCCTGCGACCGGCACATCTGCGCATCCCCGCCCGCCGGTTCACCGCCGGGATCGCGGCACTGCCGCCCACCGCGCGCGAAGCACTCGGCATCAACGCGACGGCCGCGGAAGCCATCGCCTACAGCCGCGTCCGTGTCGCCACCGCGACCGCTGTCGCCCTCTACCGCAGCGAATACACACTCCCGATGCGCGACGACAACCTGGACGACGCCGTGCGCGCTCTGGACTTCCCCTACTCGGTCCCGAGCCCGGAGACCCACGCGTCCATCCGCGCCGCGCTCGCCGTCCTGGACGCCGACTACACCGTCACCGTCGCCCGCTGACCACCCGCCCCGCCCGTGGGCCGACCCGACCAGGGCGGCCCGCCCGGAAGGAGACCCGGTGTTTCTCGTCGTACCCGACCCCGCCCACGGACTCGTCGCCGCCCCGCAGTCCTCCGACGACCTCACCCCCGCCACCGAAAGCTCCCTTGCCGCCCAGGGGTTCGCCTGGAACAGCGAGATCGAGGCGTACACCCGCCAGGCCGTCCACGGCCCCGCGGCCGTGGACGACACCGCCGGCATGCTGCGCGAACTGGGCCACTACGTCTTCTCCGCCCACCGGCCGCTGCCCAGCAGGAGCTGGCCTCCGCCGCCTCCCACCCCGTGCGCAGATGGAGTTCCGCCATGCCCCGACGCCGCACCCAGCCGCAGCAGCCCGTCCGGTACGCCGCCGCCGAGCACGAGGGACACCACCAGGCCGTGGACCAGCTCCACGGGTACGCGCTCGGCAGCCACGCGACCGCCACGGCCGCCGAGGAGGCAGTACGCGAGCTGACCGCCAGCCCGACGGCCGCGGCCGAAGCCGTCGAGGTACTCGACGCCGCCCAGCGGGCCCGGCCGCCACCGAGCGCCGGATCCTGCGCCGGTACGGATACGCCTGGAGCCTGCGCCAGGACGAAACGCTCTCCCTGCGCAAGGAGTTCAGCCACGACCGGCTGGAGACCCTACTCTCCGGCGGCCATCTGGCCATGGTGTTCAGCCCCGCCGGTCAGCCGTACTACACCACGCCCGAGCGGTACGAGCAGCTGCCGGTCCGCTGGATCCGCGACGGCGACGAGTCGTTCCCGGCAGCCGATCTCGCCCGCCTCGAACGCCCCCGCCCCGCCCTGGAGTTGCTCGCTTCCCGCAAGCGCTACGCACCGTGCGAACTGCACGGGATCTCGCTGTGGCGGTGCCTGATCTGCGGGCCGCGCGAGCGCTTCGAGTGCCAGTGGGGCGAGTGCACCGCCAACCGCATCACGGCCTACTGCGAGCGCTGAGTGCGCATCGACCCCGGACGCATGTTTCCGCTACCACCGCGCCGAGAGCACGACCGGCCGTAAAATCGCAGGTCAGGGGCTGGTTCACATCACCCGATAAGACCCGGTCCCGGGGAGGGCTCGACAGGACACCGGACACCCAGGCCCACCGCTCTGCCAACGGGACCCAGCCGACGCGCGCGTGGAGTTGTTCACGGTCGGCGATGTCGAGCACAACGAGGAACTCGGGCCCAACACGTACCGGGCGGTGCCCGCCTTCCCGGTCAGCGCAGAGTGGGATGGCGCCCTGTTTGAGCAGGCGAGGAATGCGGGGCTCACGGACCGGTCCGTGCTGGCGCATCGCCCCCGACCGCCCCAATTCGCCGTACAGGCAAGGAGAAGAAGAGCTCTCGGACGCCGAGGCCTGCGCAGTGGTGAACAGCTCGGCGGTCTTCCACCCTCAGGAGAGCCCCGACGACGAAGGCCTTCCCTGCATCGAACTCGCGGGCATCCTCGTGTTCGCCTACCTCGACGCCGACCGCCGGGGCGTACGGGTCTCCGTTCATCTGGACACCACCGACGAGCAGCTGATCCGAGCCGACGGCACCGTCCCGATGCAGGTGGAGATCGAGACGGCCACGGTGTTCGACAACCTCACCCCGCCGCCGGCCCCGGCGGAACCGACCGGGTGGAAGGCACTCATCCGGCGGATCGCCCGCCGTACCGGGCTCTCGGGCGGGAAGCGCCAAAAAAAAGGGGGGGTTGACCCTCCAAGATACACTATTATTCAAAATAGGAGATGTTCGTATGGCCCCGTCCGTCACGCACGTGTCCGGCAGCGTCACCGGTGACGTGGAAGTCCGCTTCACGCAAGACGGCATCGCCGTCTGCCGGTTCCGTCTCACCGAGACCCCCACACAGTGGGACACCGCCGCGCAGAAGTGGCGTGACCTGGACCCCATTCCCTACATCTGCACCGCCTGGCGCGACCTGGCCACCAACGCCACCGAATCGCTCGTCGACGGGGTCAACGTCCTGGTCAAGGGACGCATCGCCGGTCTCAAGGACGACTCCATCTACCTGAGCGTCGACGACCTCGGCATCAGCCTGCGCAGGCGCATCGCCTACACCGAAACCAGCCTGCCCAGCCCGACAGCCGCCCGCCCGTACACCACAACCCCGGCGCCGCAGCCCGCCACTGCCGCTCCGGCCCGCGGGCGACCGGGCAGCCCACCCCAGTGGTGGGAGCAGAAGTGGGTCGCCCGCTGGACCTAGTCCGGCACTCCCCACCGCAGCCGCCGACGCCACTCCCCTTCCCGCCGGCCGTGCCATTCCCCCTTCGCACCCTCCGGCGCAGCACCGGTTCGCCTGCCGGTGGCGTGGGAGAGGCTGGCGCTATGGCCTGTGCGATGCCCGTGCTCACGGACCCGCCCGACGAGGAGTTTGGCCTCGACGTGCTGCGGCCTTGCCGGGGGCGTCGCGACCTGGAGTCTGTAGCAGCGTGACCTGACGAGTAGCCGAAGACCATCCGCTCACGATCGGGCATGCGGTCCTACGCCCGTCCCTCAGCTACTGCCCATCGGGCCACAGGACGGCAAGTGGAGCGGGCAGGATCTCTCGGGCCGCTTCCAGGAACTGGGGGCCTTCGTCTCTGGAGTCTTTCCCGCCCTCGTGAATGGCCCGCATGGCCCGCTCCACCCAGTCGTGCTCCAGCCTTTCCCAGTCCGCAGCGAGTCGGCGCAGGAACACCAGGCGGAAGCGCCGCCTGGTGTCCGTGTCGAAGGGAGCGAAGCCGTTGAGAGCGATCTGAAGGCAGAGGTCGAAGGTGGCGGTGAGTTCTGCAGGTGCGCTGTCCTGATCACTCTTCAGCCACAGGCGGACTAGGGCGTTCGCAGCGGAGACCACGGGGTGGTCCCTGGTCGCGTGGAAACTGACGACGGCCATGTCCCACGCCCCGGCCCACGGCTGCATCCCATGCGCGAGGATGTCATCCCCAACGTCGCAAAGGAATTTCGCCTGCTGCTGCAACTGACGGTTGTCGTCCCAGTTCCAAGCGAACCAGTGATCGTCCGTCCGGGGGCGGTATTCGTGGTCGGGCCCGAAGTCGTAGGTCCAGAACGGGTCAGTGCTCCACGGCTCAGCTTCAGGATCATCTTGCAGGCGCACCCGGATCTGCCGTCGGCCGTCGTCCCAGAACCTGTCGACCGCCACGCTGGCGATCAGCCCACTCCATCCCTCCGCTGGGCACTGGGAACGCCACAGCAGCGCCATACGGCGCCAGGCGGCAACGGTTTCGCCGGAGTCCGGGAAGAGGTCGTCGCCGCTGAGTCCCTCAGCAGTCGCTGTGGCTGCCGCGAGGAGCAACAGGTTGAGCGAGTAGGTCGCCGGCCGGGCCGGCAATGTCACGCGCTGCGGCGTGTAGTCGTGGTAGCGGGTGTCGTGGCGTGGGAACAGCGCACGGTGGAAGAGGCTGAGCAGAAGCGTGAGTGTCTGCGTCCGCAGGGACTGAGGCCAGCTGCGTAGCCGTTCCACGAGGAAAGAGGTGATCGTTCCGCGTGTGGTCAGGGGCATGAAGGAGAGCAGCGCGTAGAGGAAAGCATCGTCGAGAGCGGACGGCCTGCTGCGTCGTAAGGCGTAGCGCACCGACTCAGCCAGGTCGTGCAGTTCCTGGGCGGCGAGCCGGGCGACCAGATACTCACCGAAAGTGGCGTGGAGGAACTCATACGTGCTCAAGGTTCGGCCTTCGCGGCTCGCCCGCGCCTCGTGGACGAAGAAGAACCGGCCCAGGAGCAGTTGTGCGGCGGTGAGGTGGGCGCGCAGGCCAGTCGGGGTGGAGCGGGTGTCGGTATCCGGTGTGAGAGCGGCGAGGTCGGTGTCCAGGTCGGCCGCGCCGATCCACTGCTGGCCGCGGTTGAACATCGCGAACGCCACGATCGACAACTGGGTCAGTTCTTCCTTTGCCGCTTCGACGAGTTGTTCCTCGGTCAGCGCGGGCGCCGTTTTGAGGGCCTCGCGTTCGGCGAAGCTCATCAGGAGGCGTTCGTAGAGTTCGGTCTGGCTCAGTGCAGCGCTGTGGAGTTGCAGCGCGTTACGGTCGGAGTCGTACAGTGCCAGCATCAGCAGGAGCAGAGGCTGGGATGCCAGCTCGCGGTGAGCAAGTACGGCCTCGGGTGCGAGGGGGCGAAGGCCACGCTCGGCGAAGCCAGCGGCGTTGGTGGCATTCCACACGTCCAGCCACTGTGCGACCTGGCGGTCGTTGAAGGGCTCCAGCCGCACAGCGATCATGCTCTGCGCGGGGCGCGCCCGGTCGGCGACCGCCGTGCGGCTGGTGACGAGGACGGCGACGTGGCGCCCCTGACTGGCCTCGCGCGCCTGGAATTCGGCCACCCGTAGCAGATAGTCCGTTTGGCTGGTGCCGGTCGCCTGCAGGAGTTCGTCGAAGCCGTCCAGCATGACCACCGGCAGTGCGTGCCGGGCACGATGGACCAGCTCCGGCCAAGTGATGGACTCACCGGTCAAGGTACGGGCGGCGTGCTCGATCTGTGTCTGCAGGTCGGCGTCGGCCGGCGCTTCCCTGAGTGCGACGCGTACGGCGAGGAAGTCGGCGGGTGGAAGACGAGCCGCCAGCACCTGCGTCAGTACCGACTTGCCCGAGCCCGGCTGGCCCAGCACGATCAGCGGGGCACGCACGGCATGCACAGACGTCAGGTGCCCCAGCAAGAATGCATCCAGGTCAGTGCGCACCGGCCGCTCCTGCCACCAGCCCTCAGTGGCAAGTGGGTCGGAGGGGCCTACGTCACAGACCCGGAAGTCGGGATTGACATACGCGGCGCCCAGGGCCGGCAGGCTCGTCCCGTCCAGGGCAGCACGGGCGGTGAGGATCGGCCGGTCAAGCACCGCGGCGTGAGCACGCGCCAGACCGGTGATCCAGACGTCAGCGGGCCTGCGCTGGGCAATCTGCCCAAGGACCTCCTGCAGCCCCTCCAGGGAGCTGCTCACCGTTCCCAGTTGCGCCCGTGTGGCCTGGTGATCCACCGCGTTGGCCCAAAACGCAAGCTCCGGGCAGTCCAGCGCCAACTGCCGGAAGAGCTCCTCATAGCGGGTGACCGCCCGCCCAGGGAGATCATTCGACAGTGCCTGCGCGAAGCGCTCCTTGCGCGTGTCGTCGAGGCTGTCCCACACCGCCAGACCCGACACGAACCGGATCACCTCGGCGGACAAACGCCGATAGAAATCCGAGAGGACTTCCAAGGTCTTCTCGTAAGGCCGCTGCGGCACGGGCATCGGAGCCTCGGCCTGCAGGAGACCGGCGGCGAGGGAACCCAGCCGCCGGGAGGCCACCGCATCTCCCCCCGCCAGAACCGCCTGCTCGGCAGCCGTCAGCTCGAGCTCCCGCGGGTCACACGGAAGCTCCGCTTCGGACAGGACCTCGAAATAGGCGCAGAGAACCACCACCGCGTGGGCCGCAGCCAGGCGTTCGCTGCGATCGAACCGGGACAGCCCCCGCGCCTGTTCACCAAGACCGCGCACCAGACCCGCGCTCAGCCGGGACAACTCGCCCCGCACATCGAACAGACTGGAAAGCAAACCGACGCCCGTGGCGGAAGTCGCCAGCAACAGCCCTCCCGTCAACCGGTCCAAAGCCTGAACCGTACGCTCTTCCGACGCACCCAGCAGGCGAACTGCATCCCGATAACTCAGCCCCACCCACGCCCCCGCATCCGTAACCGAGGAGCCTTTCACCGCCCGGATGAAAACCGTATCCACACACGGCCGCCCCACGGGAGCGAATCACCCGCTCCGCAAGCAAGCACCGGGACGACCAACAGCTCATCCGCTCGCCACCCCGCTGCCCCACAAGGACCACCCAGCCCACCGCTTGGCCTGTTCCGGCGCTGGCAGCGGGACGGGACCTGGGCGCCCGGATCGTCACCCGGCTCCGGGCCGAGGCGGATGCGAAGGGCCTGATCGCCTGGGATGTGAACGTCGACTCGACGGTCTGCCGGGCCCATCAGCATGCCGCCGTGCGGCGAAAAACGGGGACCTCCAGAAGGAGCCGCCCGGCGGGCTCGTCGTCGAGCCGGCCGACCACGGGCTCGGACGGTCCCGCGGCAGCGACCAGCAAGATCCACCTCGCGGTCGAATGCGGCATCAACCGGCTCAAGCGCCACCGCGCGGTCGCCACCAGATATGACAAACTCGCCGTCCGCTACGAAGCGACCGTACTGATCGCAGTCCTCAACGAGCGGCTGTGACTGAGCACTCCAGTCCGCGACGTCCGTCAGCTCTGACGCTCAACCCTCGGCGTCGTGACACCAGCGGCAAACAAGCCTCGAAGATGCTCAGCCAGCAGATCAGGTGCGATCGAGGAGGCAACGGGCAGCCAGGTGACGGCGTCGAGGGCAGGGTCACCCGCCGCATCGAGCGAGGCACAACCCCAACCGTGACGTCCACCTCTGGTCCCCCAGAACACTACGATTCCGTGCACCCAGGGCCCACGAGCGAGTACTGGGTCGCCCTTCGTCCAGTAAAAGGCCGTCCCACCGGCCTCGTCCCACCGCTCTCCTGGCGGGATGTCTGCATCTTCAAGCGCCTGAGCCGCGGCTGAGCAGTACTGGCGGATCTCGGCATGGCTGGTGGCGGCTGAATCGCCATCCCGCATCGTCACAGGTCCCGCCCTTCCCGCCCTTCCCCTATCGCAGACGGAGGTGCGGACTCACTTTCGTGAGCCGCCTGGCTGCTCACCGAAGCACCGAATTACAGGGCTGCGACCAGCACTTTCGCATAGCCGACGACCCGCAGCCGAGGACGAGCAGTCCAGGGCGCGTGTAGCTTTTGAGCTGCCTGCCGGCAACCGCAACGGCCATGCTCGCTTCCCCTGCGCTTTCGGGGCGCCTCGAGCCTTACCTGACAGGCATACTGCTGATGATGACCCAGCGCATCCTTGACCTCGCTGCGGCGGCACAGGCCAGCCAGGGCGAGGATCTCATGCGGCTCCTGAGCGAGGCCAACGAGTTGTACCAGCGCGGCCTTGAGGATCTGCACCAGAATGTGGCAGCGCGTCTCGCCGGGCTGGCCACCGCGGATCTCGTGCTCGCCGCGAATGCGGCCGGCGTGCCCTGTGGTGCATCGCAGGACCGCGACGAGGTGATCCTGCTGCTGGCGTTGGTCGAGTGGGAGATGACGCCGGCCGCCCTGGCGTACGCGGAGACGGCCAAGGACGCCGCGCGCCGCGGTATCTGCTTGCTCCCCGAGGAGTAAGTCACGAGCCGTGAGCACGGCTGTGGGGCAAGCGTCGAGCCTCGGGCTGGACCTCCAACAGCACTCCTGCCATTATTTGCTTTGCGAGCCGGGCAGGTCGGCTCACTGCCACAGGACGGACGGTTCGGCCATGACCTCGAGCGATGAGCCTCGCCTGGCCGACGCTGCCGAGATCGCGGCTGAACAGGGCCTGACTCCCGCGAGGATCAGCGGCCTCTACACCGGGCAGGAGCAGAACGCGGCCGGCAAGACCTTCCCCGAGCCCGTCGACAAGCGCGGCCGCGCTCGCCTGTGGGACCACGCGGAGGTCACCGAGTGGTTCGCGCACCGCGCGCCGACACGGCTCGCTGAACACACACCGCCCTCCCTGGACCCGGAGACGCTGCTGAACGCCGCGGACGCCTCGAGGTACCTCGGCTACAAGAACTCCAACCAGGTCACCACCTTCGTGCGCGACCACCCCGGCTACTTTCCCGAACCGGACGCCGTCGAAGAAAAGGGCACAGCCGACAACCCCTACCGTCGGCAACTGTGGAAGGTGCAGACCCTCAAGGAGTGGATGGCCACCCGGCCCGGTCGCGGAAGACGGGCCGGGGCCAAGGAGTCGCCGCCCCTGCCAGACGTTCCCGTCGAGGGCGATCCCGACGAACTCCTGGGAGCGAGCCAGGCGGCCGCCCTGCTGGGATTCAAGAGCATCGGCTCCTTCTCCAGCAGCCTGTCCCAGGGCAACCTGCCGCTGTTGAAGACCACGGACGGTGTCACCGAAACAGGCCGCCAGAAGGGACGCCGGCGGTGGACACGCCGGCGCATCCTCCAGCAGGCCGCCCAGCGATCCAGGAAGTAGAACCCGGCGGTGAACGCGCCTGCGCTCAACACCCCATGAACGCGGCAGCCGGTTTCGGGGAGTTGGTCCCTTGCGGGCCGGATGCCGCACGATGGCCGGCATGGCGCGGCTCGCCACCACGCCCCGCAGCAGCATCCGCTGCTGCGGACCGGCCATCACCAAACTTCAGCGCCTCCCTGGGGCGCATCCGCCGCGGCCACGAGTCCATCGCTCACTCTCGTGGTCGGGGTGGGAACCACCCCGACCATGGCCCCTCCGCGAGATCGTTCTCAGGTCGTAACCGTGGTCAGGGTCTCGTGGTCGCGGCTCGGGTCAGAGCGGACGGGTTGCCTGCTTCCCATGACCCGTTCCCCATCACGTGCCCCGGCCGCAGAGTTGGCCCCCAGCCCTGCCGAACCGCTGCGCCTGCAGGTCCTGACCGCGCTCGCCCTGCACCGCATGGCCACAACCAGCCAGCTGCGCCAGATGCTCCGGCCGGACAACTCCCGCCAGCTGATCTCCCGCGCGCTGAACAAGCTGCGGGATGCAGGCTTCGCCGACCTCACCCCGCTATCGGGCAAGAACCGTCCGCGTACACACGCCTGGTACCTCACCCCCGAAGGAGCACGCCTGACCCGCGACCTCCCCGCACTGCGAGGGCGCCCGCCCTACCCCATCACCTCAACCACCGCAGCGTCCCTGAAAACGCCGCACACACTCACCGTCCTACGCACCCATCTGCCGTTCGCGGCAGACGCCCGCAGGCTCGGACACGAACACGGCCCGTGGGACTGGACCCCGGAGGTGGCCCACCCCATCGGTGAGGGAGAGCGACTCGTAGCCGACGCACTCATGCACTACACCCTCACCGACGGCGAACACCGATTGAAACTACGGGCGTTCATGGAGGTCGACCGCACCACCATGAGCAGCGAACGCCTGGCCGTGAAACTGATCGAATACGCCCGCCTGTTCCGGTACGAAGCCCAGCCCATCGGCCGCCACAGGCAGGCTGCTCCCGCCGGCCCGGCGTGGCTGCGCTGGTACCCGATCTACCCCCGCGTCCTCTTCATACTCACCGGCGCCTCCCGGACCAGGCTCAGCAACCGGATCAGCGACCTGCAGGCCATGACCGCCCAACACCCACTCGTCGCAGCCCTCGCCCGCGAAGTCCCCCTCGGAGCCGCCGTCCTCGAAGACACCGAGCAGCACGGTCCGTCGGGGAAGGTGTGGGTACCGCTGACAGGCGGCGAGCCCCGCCCCTGGACCCACCTGTGATCACGTCACCCATGCCTGTGACACCTTGACCGCACCGAGACGAGGCGTCACCAGCCGAATACTGCAGCACCGAGTCCGGGCTTGGCCGCAGTGTGGCGCTCGGGTTGGCTCCTTTCCTGATCACCCGACCGATCCAGCACAGGACGCGGTGATCGTCGTGGGGCGTTACGGTCGTTTTGCCTTGCTCAATGACAGGACGGCAAGGCCCGGGCCGCCCCGCACAACGCCCTGATACGGGGGCGCCCGCCAGTCCACTTCCCCGTCGGCCTGGCAGCGGCGAAGACACGCTGCCAGGCTGTCTGTCGGAGGTATCCAGGTTGGCTCACGTGCGTGCGCGGGGCGATCCCCGCCTCTGGGCGGCCATCGTGGACCGCCTCGCCTTCTGCGGCAACATCATCACGACCGGGAGCAAGTCCTACCGCCTCGCCCATACCCAGGCCTGCAAGCGGGCGGCGATAGTCGCGCCGACCGTAGTCCGCACCGGGTCGGGCAAGGGCCGGGCGGCAGTGACGTGCCGCAGCTGCTCAGCTCTCCAGCCCACCGCCAGCATCACGGTCACAACGCAGCCTCGATCGGTCCCGCCCGCCCGGTCAGCAGCAATTCGGTCCAGGAAGAGCCGAGTTCGAGCCGAAGACGGATGCCCGGGTGCAAGTCATCCGCTTCTTCATTGCATCGACACGCGCAAACGCGCCCTGCGCGCTGCCGCCGAATTCCCGGCTCTGTCCGGCCTCCTGCGCCATGTTCCCATCCTGGACGCGCCGTTGACCGACTTGCTCCCGCGATGGGCCGTCAGCGCCTATCCGGCGGCCGATGCAGGATCCCAAGCAGGGTGAGTGGCCTGCAAGTCCGCCTCCTGCATCAGCCCAACTGCGGCGACGCACCCGTCGACGACCCCGAATTGGACGTGCACGAGGCGCTCGACGTGCTGCGCTCCGTGGCTGGGGCGGAACCGTGCAAGGAGTGCGGGGCCGCGGGGTCGCCTTCGGGCCACTCCTCGACGATGGCCCAAACGCCGAGGAGACGAGCCAGTAGGACGAGGCGGCGAAACGGCCCTGAGCTGCAGGTTCTCAGGGAAAGCCCGAGGGGGGATATGAAACGCGCCGGAAGGGCGTCTAGCGCCTCTTATGGCTTGCGTTTATCCCCGCCTTTGCGGAGCGCTTCTTCGACGCCTCAGCGGGGGTGCTCGTGGTGGTATTCTCAGCATTACCTCTTCGGTGCTGTGGTGGCATCCAGCTGGGACCACCAGCGAGAGGAGGTTAGGTGTGAGCACCGGTAACAGCTCCCAGGACGGGGGCAAGGAGCCGGTGTGGGCGAAGCTTCTTCGCCGGGCCGCAGATGCTGCCCGGCTCACGGGGGCCATCTTGCAGAGCGTTTGGTACGCCCTGAAGATCTGGTGACCTGCGGTTAGAAGCACTGATGGGCTCACCCCCGGCCAGGGATGAGCCCATCGATCAGTCCTACACCGCTGTTGGGAGCTGAGCCCCGCCCGCGCCTTGGAGAGCCTGGCGGGGCTCAGTCATGTGGACTGAGGCGGCGAAACATGCTCGCCGTAAAGCAATACTACCACGACGCAGCAATCCCCCAGTATTTAATCTGCGGCCCAGTTTCGGGTCTCGAATCAACTTTGACTTACCGAGACTATTTCGCCATACCCATTTCCCTGCTCACAACATTGCCAGCAGGAAAAGTTTTCCGCGAAGAACGCGTCTAAATTCTCTTGCGGCCCAACTTTCGGCATTGGCAACGACTTTGCGATTTGATCAACTGTGATCAGAACCGATCACCCTGGCGGCATCGGCGGCGCGGAGCGGCATGCAACCTGTCCCGTGAAGGATGTAGCTGGATAACGGGCCAGGGTCCGACAGCGCCGATTACACCTGGCGTCGGACAACGGTCAGTCAACGCAGACGACGCTGGTGAACGTGCGCGGCCGGATGGGTGGGACCAGTCAACCCACAAGGGTTGACTGGTCAACCTGCGCCTGTCGGCACACCGGCCGACGACGCCCGTCGGCCCGCCGGCGAGACACAGACGACGCTGGTCAGGCAGAAGGCGCTGGCAGTCAACCTGCGATTGAGTGGGTCATTGCCCCCGCCTCATGAAGCCCCCGTCGGCGCCTCAGCGAGACCCAGACGACGCTAGTCAGACGGCAGAGGTCGACGACGCTCAAGGCGCGGCAAACGTCGTCGACATGCGACGCAACGAGCGTTCGTGGGTCCTGGCCCGTTATCCAGCTGGGCAGTTGACCGCGCCAGGCATACAACTTGACCTGATGCAGACATGACAAGAGTGCCCGGGACGAGCCTCGACGCGCTTTGACTCGCCAGTTGAGAAGCAGGAACACGTGTCCTGCTTTTCGAGTCTAGCGACCACATGGGGCCACTATGGGACTCGAAGCAACATCAGCCCAAAGCTGCTCCGTTGCGAGCTAGGCGAGACTGGCCAACCTGCTGAACAGGCTTTTATGGCAGGTCATATGAGCAGCGCCGGCTGACGCAACCCGTCTCAATGTGCGCGTCTGGCTGTGGCTCAGGAGTGCGGGGCAATGAATCCTCGCTACATCAGGAACCTCGATTGTGACATAGGTCACAGCGAATTCTGTCGAATCATCAGCCCTCGCGGTTGGGCATGCCCAACCCGCGAGGCATCGCCCCTGTCCAGCAACCGGGCGTCCGTCGCGCTCGGTCCGCTCCTCGGCCCGACGTAACCTTTGGCCATGGCCACACCCTCTCCGGCAGCTGCCGAGACCGCGTACTCGGCGGCCGTTCGGCTGGGCTGCGCGGTCGAGCAGGTGGGGTACTGCGCCCGCCGTCGGGGGCACTGTCACCGCTACGGCATGGGAGCTAACCCGCTTGCCGGACGTCCTTGGGGATCGTGGAGAGTGAGCGGGCAAAGCGCTGAGCGCAGGTCAGCCGGTCGTCTTGCCTGTCCAGCGTGGGGTGTCGTCCGCGGTGAGGTCGGGGCGGAGAGCTGGTACCGGGAGCGTATTCGTGGTGCGCGGTATTCCACGGAGACGACCCTCCTGAGCATCCTCTGTCGTTTCGCTGGGACTTTCCCTGCCGATAGGGTCACGATCATGAGCGTTCAGGTGGAAGTCGTCCCTGAGACGACCGACGAGGTGGTCGGAGCAGTCGCGCGCCTGCTGCCCCAGCTTTCGAGTAACGCCGGCCCTCCCACCCACGAGGACGTGGACCGGCTGCTATGCAGCGAGGCCAACACACTGCTCGTGGCCCGGATCGATGGCCTGGCGGTCGGGATGCTCACACTGATCACGTATCCATTGCCATCTGGGCTGAGGTGCCGCATCGAAGACGTCGTGGTCGACGACGCGGCCCGGGGCCACGGGGCTGGGGCAGCGCTGACCAGTGAGGCATTGCGCCTGGCCGAAGCGGCCGGGGCGCGGACCGTGGATCTCACCTCGCGTCCGTCCCGGGAAGCGGCGAATCGGCTGTACGAACGTCTGGGCTTCCAGGGACGCGATTCCAAGGTCTACAGATTCACTGTGCAGTCGTAGCGCTTCCTCCGGGATCCTGCGCCTGGTCGCGCCCGAGCCAAGACTCGTAAGCGGCAGCTGTCAGCGGCCTTGTCCATCACGGCTCCCGCAGTCGCCCGTCGGACCACTCGCCGTACGGGCCACCAGGTAGACGTTCCAATCACGGGCAGCCCGGCGGGTCCATTGGAGAGCCGCGCTGATGCTGATGCCGAGAGTGTCGCTGAGTACGGATGCGGGCAGGTCGGCGGCCAGGGCGAGTAGGGCGGTGTTCCGGCTCGGGCGCGCGGGCAAGCCGTGAAGACGCATCTTGCGCGCGAGGATGGCCGCTGAGTGGTGCGTTCCGGCGGCGTAGCCGGGCAGGAGCCAGCCAGGGCGCGTCGTGACGCGGCCTACTGCCGAGTGCTGTACGGCATGTTCGGCCTGGAGCTGTAGGAGCTGATGGACGGCCGGCGGCAGCGCCACGGGATGCTCGCCGATGCGCAGATGGGGCGTACTACTGGTCGTGATGTCGGAATGGGTGAGAACGGCGATCCGTGTGATCGGCATCCCGTAGAGCAGCATCAGGGCGCCGGTGACGCGTACTTCCAGAGGAAGCGCGTCATCATGGAGGCAGCGTCGGAGGTGTGTCCAGTGCTCGCTCTGGCTCCACCAGCGGTGGGGCTCGTCCCGCTGCCGGGCGGGGATCTCGTGGTCTCCGGTGAGACGGCGCTGGTGGGCCCAGCGTAGGAAGAGCCGGATGTGCTGGCGGTCCCGCTTCTCGGACAGCCACATGTCGATGTCGCTCTGAGTGAGACTGGCCTGTGGGATGTCGTGCTCGTCGAGCCAGGTGAGAAACGCTGCAGTGGAGCGGACGGCGTTGCGTATCGACGCCGCGCTACCGGGAGTGAAGCGGCCCTGCGTCGCCCGTCGCCGGGCTCGTCGCAGGAGGGACCATTCGGCGTAGATACGCAGGGTGCGGCGGTGCTGTGCGGGCAGCGGAGTCAGCGTGCGCTCCAACCAGGGCTTCAGTCCGGCCAGGGGTTCGTTGCGGTGAGGAAGAACACCGAGGTGGACGAGGGCGGCCCGCAGCAACGCTGGCCCCTGCCCCGGTACGGCAGAGTCGAGTGCCTCGTGGGTGAGCGGGAGGTCGTCGTGGATCAGGCGGCGCAGACATGCGGCTCCTCCACGGGGCTTGTCCAGCCAGACAAGGATGGAACGGGCTCTGGGGGCACGCAGCAGGATCTCGATCAGCGGGCCGATTTCGGACGGGACTTCGCCATGGCTGTTCAGGAACTCGGTTGTCAGGCGGTCGCGCAGCACGCAGCGGGAGCAGCGCGTACCGCGGTCGGTTTCCCGGCCCGAACCGCAGGTCGAGCACAGGTAGGCGTTGGGGGCGCCGCAGCACACACCGCATGTGCCCCTATCGCCCGGTCCGGGACCGATCAACGGCCTCGTGCGGCCACAAGTCGCACACGGCATGCGAGCGGACGTAGGCGTAGCAGGAAGGGCATACGCCTCCTGACGGCCATCGCGCCCGGCGTCGCTTGTGCTGTCCGCACCGCGCGCACGGCACGACAGGCGCGGACTTGCAGGAACTGCAGCGCGGGGTACCCGCCCGAAGACCCGTACAGGGTCGCAGCCTGTGGCATCCGACGCACAGGGCCATGGGCTCCTTGGCACACGATCGGCACAGGTCAGGAGCACCATTGCGTGCCCTGACATGGATGGCGGTCGTCCTGCCGCACAGTCCGCACCGGCGCGGCACACGGTGTGCGCGGTAGCAGCTGTCACACAACGGTCCGGTCTCGGGCCGACGCGCCACCGGACCCGTTCGTCCGCAGGAACTGCAGGGCTCAGGAGGGCGTTGCGCACAGGCCGCGCACACAGCAGATCCGTCCGGCAGACGTCGGTTCACCCGCGCTCGGCGATCGCAGACGCTGCACTGCTCATGCCGCGACGGGTCCGCAGCGACGCAGCTGCCGCATAACGGCCCCTGCGCCGGCACAGCGGCCACGACGCGCTCCAGGCCGCAGCGGAAGCAGACCCGCATTCGGCCTGCGGCAGCACAGCTCGAACACACGCGTCCCTGCGGGCCGCGCTCCGGCAACGGACGCTGCTGACCGCATGTGCTGCACCCCGGAACCGTCAAGGGATGCCCCGCTGCGTGCAGGCGGCGGAGGAGCCGGTGCACGGAAGGCGGTATGTCTGCGTCACCCGAGACCACGGCGTCCGGATGACCGCGCAAGTGATCATCCAACCGGTGCAGGCCCACGTGGTGGTGGGCATTGACGGCGACCAGCGCCTGCTCGGCTTCCTCCACCTCGAGATCCGGCAGCGCCCGGCACAGGTGCGCGATGACGCGGGCACGGACCACGGCCGGTGGTTGTGGACGGCTCATGATGAATCGGGGCGGCGGATGGTGCTGCGCCGCACAGGTGGGGGCGATGCCGGCGAGCCCTCTGCTGTCTTGCGGACCTGGGCGTTGGCGACCTGGACTTCGATCAGATCGTTGGGAGTGCAGCCTAGGATGTCGCATAGGGCCGCCAACGTGTCCATGGACAGCCGCTGGGGCGGCTGTGTCACCAGTCGATAGACCTGCTCGCGGGACAGGTGGATGCCCCGTTCGGCGAGCAGCGGCACAAGATCAGTGGTCTGGAACAGCCCCTGCTCGGCCATCCGCAGCCGCAGCTGCCAGGCGATTCCCATCTTCCTGATCACAGAGCTGGCTCCCACAGTTCGGGGTGACGGGCACGCAGCGACTGCGTCAGCAGGCGGTTGCGGAACTCCAACGACACGCCGGTGTAGATCGCAGTCGTCGAGGCATACCGGTGGCCGACTCGGTCCTGGACGAAACGCTCCGGATACCCGAACTCGATGAGGTGCGTGATGTATGAGTGGCTTGTGTCCGCAGAGGCCGTGTGCGGGTGACTCCGTGTGGTGATTGAGCAGGTGTGTCGTTGCCGATCACTTTCGCGACGCAGGCAGCCGGAGGTGTTGCATTCCGAGACTGCCGATGTGATGCGGATCACCCTCTGGGTGCTTCGAGTGGGGCATGCGGAATCATGATCGGAATGGACGCTCGTTTCCTTGGCATCGCTGAACTGATCGAAGCCCCGTCCGTGGCCGTCGTGGTCGACGTCATGCGTGCTTTCACCGTGGCTGCCTGGGCCTTTGCCCAGGGGGCGGAAAAGATCGTTCTTGCTGAGTCGCTGGACGAAGCCCTGGCACTCAAGGCTCGCCACCCGGACTGGGTGGCACTTAAAGACGGACCGCCCGAGCCCGGGTTCGACACCGTCAACTCGCCGGGGCTGCTGCGGTCCGTTGACCTGGGCGGACGGACCGTTGTGCAGAAGACCACGGCAGGGACGGTCGGCGCCCTTGCAGCCAAGGAGGCATCGCTCGTCCTGTGCGCCAGCTTCGTGGTGGCGGAGGCAACGGCCCAGCTGTTGCGGACACGTAAGACCGACAGTGTCGATTTCGTGATCACTGGCGACGATGGGCAGGCCGATGAAGACCTGGCGTGCGCTCAATACATCGCTCAGAGATCCAGCGAAGCTGGGACAGACTCTGCGGAGTTTCTCCGCCGCGCTGCCAAGTCGCGGGCCGCCGCCGAGTTGACGGAGGGGGTCCGTCGCGGTTTTCGGGGAGTCCACCCTGATGACGTTGCACTCTGCCTCGAGATCGACAGGTTCCCCTTTGCCATGGTGGCGACCTTGGAAGGCGCGCTCATGGTCCTCCGTCCGCGCGCCATGTCTTCCCTGATCGACGAGAACCCGATCTGATCGTTGGTGAGGTCCGACTCTCAACTTGCGGGAGTCAGCGCCCAGCAGGGCATGCGACATCAGCTGCATGTCCCGATGACGGTGGTTCGGGGTGCAGGCAGGCAGCTGACCCGGCTCGTCCCGGCGGAGGCTTCGCGGAGCCGGGCGATCTCCTCGTGCTGGGCGGCGAGCCGGGCCAGGGCCTGGCCGCGAAAGTCGGTGAGTTCGTCGACCGTCTGCTCCGACTGGGCCAGTCGTTCCCGGAGCTTGGTGATCTCTGCCTTGAGTCGGGTGATCTGGGCCTCGCGAGGGTCGGGGATCTCGCCGGCGCCTTGCAGCGCCTGGACCCGTCGTTCGAACTCGGCGCGGAGGTGAGCGTAGGGGCGGGTGCCGTAGAACGCGGTGCGGTCGACCGCGGCTTCGCTGGCGAGAGTCTTGATGTCGCACTTTCCACCGGGCGGGATCTCGCCTCGGAGGAGCCGGTCCATGGCGGCCCGGATGCGGTTCTCGTTCTCGGTCCGCTGGGCTGCGGAGATTCTCATGCGGAGTCCTCGCCCCTGGCAATGTTGGCGGCGTCGATCTCGGCGACGACGCGGAGGGCCCGGTCGTAGTCAGCTTGGAGCCGGTTGCGTTCGGTTTTGCGTGTGGTGCCGAGCTGGCCGAGGAAGGTCTCGGTGCGTTCGGCGTGCTCGGCCCAGACGGGGCGGTGGCAGGGGTGGTGGGTGGCCTGCGGGCAGCGGGCGGAGTCACACATCCCGACCAGTGGACGGTCTGCCGTCGGGGTGCCGGCCAGCTTGAGGCAGAGTGCCCGGGACGGGTCGGTGAACCAGCAGTAGTTCGCCGGGCCGAGGTGGAGGACCTTGGCCCGTTTGGTCAGCAGGTTGAGCACGTCGCGGTCACTGCGCTGGGTCTTCGGCGCCTTCGCGGCGGTCGCGTCGAGTTTGGCGTCGATGTGCGCGAAGAACTCAGTAAGGCTGCGAGCACCGGGACCAGCTGGGAGGATGCCCTGCTGGTAGTTTCGGAACTCGGCGAGCACGAGGTCGAGATTGCGGTCGCTCTCGTGCTTGTTGACCTCGGCGAGAAGCTCGGCCTGGGCCCCGCCGGGGCGAGAGGCATAGCCTTCCGTCGTGGCCACCGCAATGTGCTTGAGGTGGATCTTGGAAGCCAGGACTCCGCCCGGCCGGTAGGCCATTTCCAGAGCCAGGGTCCGCCTCAGCATCCTCAGATTCACGGGCCCGACAGGGATGGCTGCGAGCCCAAGCCGTTGCACGGAGCGGGAATTGACCCAGTTCCTGAACCACCGGTAACGGACATCGAAGGCGAACCGGCCGAACAGCAAGGCCCCATCCCGCGGGCTGTCGTGCAGTTGCTCGGCGAGTTCGACAGCGCGATAGACCGGCTCGACGACGACCCATTCGTCGTCGGTCCCGCCGAGAGGCTGGCCTTTGACGACCTTGCTGCCGATCCGGAACCGGGTGAGGCCGGGAACAGGCTCCTCGGGCGGACGGCGGCAACCGACCCGCAACTCCATCAGCTCGCTCGCGCGCATTCCCGACACCGTGGCCAGCGTGATGATCGCGGCGGTGCGGACGATTCCGACCAGGGCAACGGCCTCCAGCCGGTGCAAGGGAAGTGTCCAGGGCAGCGAGGATGTCCCGTCCGCTGCCTTGACCTCGGCAGCATCGCGACCGAAGACCCTCTCCACTCCCACCACTGCAAGGGTTCTCTCCAGTGGTCCGCGCAGGGCCAGGAGCCATCGTGACCAGAACTGGCTGGCCCCGGCCTGCCGGGCCAGAACGCCCGTGGCCACCGGCAGCAGGAGATCATCAGGGTCCCAGCCATCGGCGAGCCGGTCGGCGATGTGGTGCTCGGCCAGCATCGGCAGCGCTGTGCACGTTCGCTCGTACTCGGCCAGCAGGCTCGCGAACGCAGCCACCGGTGCGGAACCGGACGGGCGGAGTCCCTCCGCTTTGCAGGACGAGGTGCGGTCGGCTTCCCGTACTTCCTCGGCGAGTGCGACGGTATGCGGGCCGAGGGCGGAGACCAGATAGAGCGCGGCGGCGAGCATCGGCTGCAGGACAGCGTCCTCAACCGGTGGGGTCTTGTTCTGAGACCGGCCGCAGGGCATCTCGGCGACCGCCGAAGCTGTAGCACCACCCCACGGACGCAGATCCGCAGAGACACGGTCGGCTGTGAACAGCTCGCGGTAATTGACGAGGTCGACGACGACCTGCGCGGCCGAGCGCCTGGTTCCGTGGCTCTGTTCACCGACGACGGCCCCGTGCTCGTCGAGCACGTAGCGGCGGTGAGCCAGGTATGCCTCGCAGAGGCGGGTGTCGAGCCGTTCCAGGCCGTGCACTCCCTGATCTCCCAACCAGGCGAAGAATCTGGTGAGTTCACCCAGCCTGCCCGCGCAGGTGGCCAGGTGCAAGGCGGTGCGATAGGCGCGGGGCAGGGGGATGACCGACACGTGTCTGGGGGCGAGCATCGCCAGCACGAGTTCCTTCGCGACCAGTCGCCAACGGGCATCGGTGATGACGGCGAAGTCAAAGCGCCGCGTGCATCGGGCCATCTGAGCCGGCAGACCGACGACGTGGCTGAAGTCCCAGATGTCGTCCTCGAAGCGCGGACGGTTCGCCTCCTCGGGCAGTGCAAGGCCAGCCTCGTGGCAGACGTCGGTGCCCGCGAAGACCGCGGAACGGCCGTCGAAGGAGGAGGCGGCAGCGGGGGTCGTCACGCGGTGAACTCCTCAGGACGCAGGGGTAGTTCGTCATCCCGGTCGGCGACATCAGCGGCGGCCGCAGCGAGGACGGCGGGGTCGAAACGGTCCAGGACCTGCTGGATGCGGGCGGCATAGGGCCCGAAGACGGCCATGAACTGGGCCGCGGGCATCTGCTGCCACTGCCGGGAGAAGAACGCCTTCAGCCGCAGCAGGTTGACCGCGTGCCGCGGGGCGAAGACCGCCAGCGGGCAGAGCAGGCAGACCCAGGGGCGAGCCGGGCAGGGCTTCCCCTTCGGACCGTGCAGCCCGGAGAGCTGATCGCCGCAAGCAGCGCTGAACACATCGCGCTGCCCGCCGACCAGATCGGCGATCGCCGCGTCGTCCAGGTCCATGGCCGCGACCAGCTGCGGATAGCCCCCGGCCAGTACGGCCGCGTCCTCTTCGGTGATCACGGTGGGCGGGTGGGAACGTCGCAGCATGTCATGCTGGGCGTCCTCGATGATGGTCTCGACGGCGCCTTGCTGAGCAGGGGTGGCGGCGCTCAGGTAGTGGTCGCCCTCGATCGCCGGGGTGTGATTCGGGTCGATCGTCGCCCGGCCGCTGCCGGTCCAGGCGGTCTTGTCCCGCATCGCCTCGTGCGTGGTGCGGATCCTGGAACGGTGGATCTTCAAGGGGCGCCCGTCCTCGCCGAACACCTTGTGGCGCACGACCCACCGCTGGACAGTGACTCGCGCACCGGTCCCGGCGGTGACCGCGAAGTGCCCCGGCCGGCCGAGGGCCAGCCACAGACGTCGCTGGTCAGCTGGTGTGCAGAAGCTTCTCAGCAGAGCTGAGTGCGCCAGCCACTGCTCCAGCAGGCGCACGGCCCGGCGCGGAAGGTTCAGGCTCTCGGCTGCCGTGCGGCCTTTGATATAGGAGAGCAGGATCGTGCTGTCCCCGGCCCAGTCGATGTCGTCGGTGACCAGGTCGTCGATGCCGTCGGGAACGATGCCCGAGTAGATACCGAACAGCAGCCGGTAGGCGATCATCGCGTGGTGGGTGGGAAAGAGATCAGCACTGGCCTGCATGAATCCGCCGCGCTGCCAGATCGCTGCCTCGGTGCAGCCGACTTCTTCGCCGAAGCGGGCGGCGTTCACTGGGCCGAGCCGGGCCAGCAGCCACCGTACGTTTTCCGGTTTCCAGCCGCCGGAACCCGGGTGTTTCCCCTGGGCGGCAGCAGTCAGGGCCTGCCGGTGGGCAGCGTACGAATCGTCGGCAAGCGTGCGGCAGACCTCGGTGAGGCGTTGCCACTCGGCCTCCGGGTAGGGCGGCAGCTGGTGATGGTTGGGCTGGTGGTTGTAGGGCCGTCCTTCCGCAAGCTCCAGCACCTTGTCGGAGAGGACTCCGCCGACCTGGGCGAATGCCTTCACCATCGCGCGGGTGCACGCTTCTCGGGGGCCGGTGCTGCCCAGCCAGAACTCAGCGAGTTGCCCCCGCCGGAGCTGGGCGGCGCCGCCGATGAACCCTCGTCCGGCGAGAACCCGCACCATCTGCCGCAGAGCCTGGACATAGTGGTTGACCGTGCCCGCGCTGTCCGCGGTGCCGTGCGGGTGGACCAGGTCGACCAGGCCGGTGGCCAGATCCCGGGCGAGCTGCGGGTTGGGCAAGCCGTCCAAAGAGAACTCCGCGCGGCTGCCGTCGCTGAACACGCAGGTGACACCGAGCGGTTCGTCGATGAGCATGGTCGGCATCAGAGGTTTCCGTCCTCGATATCATCGGTGAACTCGGCATCGGCCTCGTGTGCGGCCACCTCGTCGTCGGTCAGGCCGACTGCAGCCCCGGCGGCCTCGTATGCGTCCCGGTAGATGCGGGTGGTGTCCAGGCGGCGGAGGTACTTTTCCGTCACGAGCACAGTGCTGTGTCCCAGCAGGTCGCGCAGGACCAGAAGCGGGTCTGCCTTGGTGAGGTAGAAGACCAGGGCGGCGTCTGCGTCGGTGTCCCGCACGAGTTTCGCGGCCTGCCGGTAGTGCCCGGTGACCAGGTATTCGAGGGTCCTCATCGAGAAGGTGTGGCGACATCGGTGGGGCCAGACGTGCGGGAACCGGGGCTCGAAGCGGGCCCGGACCCGGTCGGATGTCCGCTCGAAGACCGTCGCCCAGGCTGTGAACGGGCCGCCGCCGTTCTTGACCGCCAGCAGGCACGAGCCGCCTTCCGGGGCGATCAAGCGGCGGCGTTCGGCCGGGGTCAGTGAAGCCCACGGCCTCCGGATCCCGTTGACCAGCCCGCCCCGAGCGTCCGGCTCGGTGACCATCAGCGGTTCGCCCCACCGCCGTGGCGGCCGCCAGGGTGAGCCTTCCGTCGTGGCAGCACGGTCCAGGTCGAGATAGTCGTGAAGTCCGGCCAAAGCCTCGTAAGAGGTCCACGTGGTCCGGAACTTCTTGCCCTTGGTGATCCCGGCCGGCACCGGGAACGGGATGGGAACCTCGGTCGGCTCCGGCGGCAAGGCGGGGATCTCCCAAGGCAGCAGATAGGTGAACTCCTGCAGCCTCATTCCGGTGGCCAGCGCGTGATCCCCGACCGCCGCGTTGCGGGCAAGCTCCCGCCCGTGGAAACCAGTGTCCTGCGAGCCGTCAGGAGCGAGCCCCCGTAGTCCCTTGCGGAACAGGTCCGTGAAGTCCGGCTCCAGGTACTTGATCGTCACGTGCGGCTTCGGCGTGCGACGCACCGCCAGGTTCACCTTCACCGCCCGGCCGGTCCCGGCGAACAGAGCCCGCGCGGCCCGGTAGGTGAACGGCTCGGCCGTCGCGTACCCCTCGTTGATCGCCCACCGGTAGAACAGCGACAGGATGCTCATGTGCTGGCCCCACGTCGTCGCCACGAAGCGGGCCTTCAACGGCCCTGCAGCCCGGTGCTCGGCATACCGGCTCAGGCCCGCCTTTAACCGCTCACGCGAGTCGAACAGACCCACCCCATGCTCGGCCAGGAACTCCATCCACTCCTTGACTGCCCGCGCGTAGTTCTCCCACGAACTCGGCGCCGGCGCCCCGCTGACCGGTAACTCGCGCAGCCACCGGTTCACCACCGCCGTCGGACGCGGCGCGGCCGGGCCGTCCTCGAAGCACAGGTCGTCGTCGACGAGCACGGGCATCCCCTCGGGGATCAACGGCCGATGCTCGACATCCCAGGACTCCCAGCCCCGGGACGAGAAGAAGCTCAGGATCATGGGCGCTGACAGTAGAAACACCACACGCCCCAGCGCAAAGCCCAAACACCCAGGCCACCAGCCCCGTTGGGGTCAATCGCCACACGGAAACTAAGCAGAGACAAAGTGGCGCAGGCAGTGCAAATCCAGCGTGTCGTCCAGGCCCGCCGCTTCGCGGATCGAGGAGAAGACGTCGTCCATGCGTCGGCACGACATCCGCCCCCGACGTTCGGTGACCCACCACGCTGGGTGAGCCCCTGGCGAAAAGCGTGGCCGCACGTCCTCCACCCACTGGTCCAGGACGGGGACGACCCAATCCATCTCCGGCACCAGCAAGACGGTACGCCGCTTCGGCGGCCCGCCGCGGGATGACTTCCCCCACCGCACGCGCAGCACGCCAACCCGCCCCAGTTTCGGCATCTTCGGGTTGCTGCTGAGGTCCGTGAGATCCAGGCCCCACGCCTCCCGGCGGCGCAGGCCGAAGGCGTAGAACATCTTCAGCAGCGCAGCGTCCCGCTGAGCCGCTAGAGCCCCCTTCCTCCGCCGCCCGCGAATGGTTCCGACCAGCCCATCGGCCGTATCGAACAGCGCCTGCACCTCGTCATACGTGAACGGGCGCCGTTCCGGTGCCCCTTCGTACTCGTTCGCGTGGGGGATCGTGTTCCACTCGCCGAGCACTTGCTGCGGGGCCTGCCCGAACCGTTCCGTGCACACGGAAGTCCATCCGTACCGGGGATCGGTGGCGAAGCCCAGGAACAGCTGCAGGTTGTCCAGATGGGCCCGTGCCGTGGACACCTTGATCGGTCGACCACCGGAACGCAGGTGTCGATGAAGGCTTCGATCTCGGCAGCGGTCCACTGCCATGGGTACTGCCCGGAAAACCGGGATGCCCGGCGCACCAAGGCCAACCGCCGGCTGATCGTTTCCTTCTTCAAGAAACGCACGCGCTGCTGCCGAGCCCATCCTTCGAGCATCGCTTCGAAGATTTGGGGCTCGGGATCCAACGGCAGCACGTTGTCGGCGAGGACCATGTGCGCCGCTCCCGGTAGATCGACTCTCCGTTCCACGTGTTGCATTCAATACAACATCGAGGCATCGTGGTGCCGCTTTCGGTGAAGACCCAGCTCAAAGGTCGCTACAGTCGGATCCGAGCACCGCCTCAAGCTGGCGGTTCGTTCGGTTCTCCAAATTTCGGCACTTGCATCGGATGCATCTCGGCCCGAATTCGGTGCCATCGTGCGGGGTGCCGCCAGCATCCGGCGTTGTCCCGGGCCACATCGACGCCGACTTCTGCGACGAGGTCGGGCTGTACGAGGGTGACGTGCAGGGTCTCGCGGCTGCCCCATCCGGCGGAGAACGTCCAACCCGTCCACGGGTGGCCAGGCTGGGCGGGGGTCAGTTGCTCGGCGAGGGTCCGGCCCGCGGCCTGCGGCAGGGTGGTGCTGCGGCCGGTGTAGTGGAGGCGGCCGGCGTCGTCGTAGCGCCCGAGCAGCAGGGTGCGGGGCAGGGTTCTGGAGCCGGTGACCGCGCCGATGATGGCTTCTTCGGTCTCGCGACTTTGTACTTGCGCCATCCGCGCACGGGCTCGTAGCGGCTGTCCAGTCGCTTGAAGACGACGCCTTCGAGTCCTGCCGGGGTCCAGTGGGTGAGCCATTCGCGGACGGTGGCCGGGTCGGTGGTCGACGGGCACAGCGCCCATGGGGCGGTGAGTTGGTGCTCCGTGAACAGCTCCTCCAATGCTGTCCGTCTGCGTTGGTAGGTCCACCGGGTGGTGTCCGTGCCTGGGAGGCGGAGCAGGTCGAACGCGACGTAGTGCGTCGGCCACTGCTCGGCCAGTCGCGCCGCGCTCGCGCCGCGCCGTTGCAGTCGGCCCTGGAGTCACTCGAACGCCAGCCGTCCGGACTCCCACACCACCAGTTCTCCGTTTATGTGGGCTACCGCGTCCGTCTCATCGACAGCCCCGCATCCGCAGGCAGATCACCGGCGTGAGTGGTTCAAGGGGCGAGTAGAGAGCGCCGTGCTTGGGCTCCGGGATGGTGGAGGGACTCGGAGCCAGCGAGTTGATCGAAGCGGAAAATGCCGCCCTACGCGAGCATCTCGGCCAGGCCAACAGTTCGCTCCCATCACTGCGGTGACAAACCGTCGTTGCAGTGCCTGGCTCACTCCAAGCTGGTCGGTGGGGCGAAGAGGTACCGATCCATCATGAGTGCTGCGTCGGCAAGGGTCTCCGTGTTCCCCGTGGGGTCGTCGCGGAAGGCGAGGTCGAGGAGGGTGCTTGCGACCTCGACGGCGAGTCGACCCCGTCGGCGTGATTCGTCGGTGTCCGGCATCGCATACCCGCGGACGAGGGCCCGGTGCACTCGGTCAGCGATTGCCCGATCGGTCTGTTGTGTGTCGGCTCGCAGTGACGCGATGCGCGGTCCGTGGTACCAGATCCGACGGTAGCCGGGCTCTTCGCGGAAGCGGTCGGCGTACGCGGTGATCAGCTTCTCCAGCAGGTCCTGCGAGCGTTCAGGGAGCGGCTCGGTTGTGACGCGTTCGGCGATCTGCACATCCAGTTGAAGCCAACTGCGCACCAGCGAGGCGACGATCGCTTCCTTGTCAGCGAAGTACCGGTACAGCACGCCGACCGACACTCCGGCCTCGGCCGCGATCAGTTTGGTGCCCAGATCGTCGTAGGAGGTCGTCTCCAGCAGAGAAGCTGTCGCCTCAAGGATGCGGGCGACCTTCTCTCGACTGCGCTGCTGCTGCGGTTCATGCATCTCGGCCATCGAACTCCTTGACACGTTCCCAAAACTCGAACCAGAGTCTAGTTCATGTTTTTACCCAGAGGCATCAAGCGCACGAAGCTCGGGCCGGATTTCCAGCGCGTCTGGGCCTCGGTGACTGTCTCCAGCCTCGGAGACGGGATGCGCTTCGTCGCTCTGCCGCTGCTCGCGGCTCAACTCACCTCCGATCCTCGCCAGGTCGCCTTCGTCTACGTGGCCGAACAACTGCCCCTGTTGCTGTTCGGCCTCCTCTCGGGCGCCATAGCTGACCGCTTCGACCGCCGCCGCATCCTGTGGGTGGTCGACGCTGTCCGAGCCGTGATCGTCGGGGCCCTCGCCGTGGCGGTGGCAGCCGACGGGATGACGGTGCCTCTGCTGGCCGGCATCGGTTTCCTTCTCGGGCTCGGACAGACCCTCTACAACGGAGCCTGGTCAGGCATCGTGCCGATGCTGGTTGCCTCCCCGGAACTGACGCGCGCCAACGCCCGTCTGCAGTCCGGTTCCCTCATCACCGATACCCTCCTCGGAACCCCGCTGGGGGCGTTGCTCTTCGGCGTCTGCGCCACGCTTCCCTTCGCCGTCGATGCAGTGTCGTTCGCAGCTGCTGCCGTACTGGCCCTGACACTTAGCGGCGACTTCCGGCCGCGGCCGCAAACCACACCAAACCCTTGGAGGAGGTTGCTGGATGACACGACTCAGGGGGTGTGCTGGCTCTGGCAGCAGCCGTTGCTCCGTCGCCTCTGCCTGACGTCTGGGATCACCAACTTCGTAGGCGGGGGTCTCATAGCCATTCTGGTGCTCTACGCCCGGCAGACCCTGGGCCTGACCAATCTCGGATTCGCCCTGTTAGTCGCCTCCTTCGCTATCGGAGGCGTAGCCGGGGCGATGGCGACCCCTCGCCTGAGCGCCCGCTACGGACCCCCTCGAGTTCTGCGGCTGACTGCTGCGATCACTGCAGGCACCTCAGTGGCTGCCGGCGCGGCCTCCTCGGGCCTCATCGCCGGCGCGTGCATCGCGGCGTACGGAGCGGCGAACCTGACATGGAATGTGACCGCGGTGTCCCTCCGCCAGGCACTCGTCCCTGCTCACTTACTGGGACGCGTCGGCATGGCCTACCAGATGGTCATCGGCGGCGGAATCACGCTCGGCGCTGTTCTCGCGGGTCTTGAAGCCGACTCCTTCGGGCTTCGCGCCCCCTTCTACATCGGCGGCGCTCTCCTACTCGCCGCAAGCTTGATCAGCATGCGCCCCGCCAGCAACGACACTCCAACACCACGTGGCGCAACCGGATCAAGGGTTCATACAGTCCGACGACGCACTGGAGATACACAAGCGACTGAGCCGGAGCGCGACCGATGAGCCGCATCAGGAGAGGCGTGCACCCTTGGCGGCCCAGTGCAGCGCAACGGACCATCCATGCGAGTAGCACCAGGGGTGAATAAGTACGTGAGCACCGGCCCTTCGCCCGGAGCAGGCCCCGAGTCCGACATGAGACATCAACGGGCTGAGACAGGCCGACAGGTCACATAACCCCGTCGAGCGCGGTCATGTCGGGCAGTTGGCTGGTGGCGGCCAGGACTTCGGGGAAGGCGGGGCCGAGCTGGGTGCCCTTGCGGGAGCGGAGCACGATTTGCTCGGCGTCCACGGAGAGCAGGGCCCGCCAGCCGTCCCACTTCACCTCGGCTGCCCGCCCCGGCGGCAAGGTCGGGTCGGCGGTGGACGCGGCGAGCATCGGTTCTGGCAGGGCCCAGGTCATGGGCCCATGCCTTCCACGCTGCCGCTCGGAGAAATACTCTGAGCGACAGAGGTCACGATGTGTAGTCGGGTGGGCTGTTCCTTCCACCCCCGGTGCCCCTGCGGTGGCGGCGACCCATCCCTCGAACACGACAAAGACTTCCGATATCGCTAGTTGAGCGCGTGTCTGCCACTGCTCCGGTCGAGTTGCGGGGCTAACAGGCGGGTGTCGCAAGGTGCGGTCCCGACGCGGAGAGCCCGCGTCTAACCCGCTGTACCTGGGAGTTCAACGTGAACGGTCTCGATACCCGTGCCGCCGTGCTGCTGTTGGCGGGCGCTGGCGGCACGTATGTCGCCTTCCTGCACCCTGCTGTTGGAGTCGCGCTCCTCGTGGGCCTGGCCGTCGTCGCCCTGCTTCACAACCTGCTGCGGTGAGCCCGGCTGCTGAGTGCGGGGCCGACGTCGCCGGCCCCGCAGGCTGCCGGGTGTCACGGTGTGGTGGCGGGAGTGCAGGCGACGGTCACGCTCGGCCGTCAACGGCGTGCCGCACCGCGGCACGGTCGTTCGGCGTCACTTCTTCGTGAGCCTGCCACTATTAACACCGTGGCAAGTAGTGCAGACACCTGGTCGACAACCATCACTGTGGTGGGGTCGCTCGCGGGCGTGGGGATCGGTTCCTGCCTCACAGCCGTGACTGAGGCGAAGCAGCGCAACCGTGAGGAAAGAGCACGGGAACGGGAAGCCATCGAGGCTCAGTGTGCGGAGATCATCTCCCGAGCGTCAGTTCTGAAGGGGCTCACGAAAGCGGTGATCTGGGACGGCCCTGAAGCGGAGAACATGGTTAACGGTCTTCAGGCCGCGGTCGCACAGTCGCAATTGACACTCCCTCCGGTCCTTGCTCAAGCGGCTCAGCGTGTAGCCGACACCTCAGAACTGCTGCTCGTGACCCGTAACGGCCCCCTACCTCGCGAGTTCGAGAGCTCTCTCCGTGACTTCGCCGATGCTGCCCGCACGGCGCTACGTGATAGGACGCACTAGTTCCCTACAGCACGCCGAGCAGGGCGTTGTCTTCCCACTGGTCGACGACTTCGAGGTATCCGGCGAGGACCTTGGAGTGTGGAGCCCAGCCGCCCTGTTTGGCGATGACGATCTGGTCGTGGCCCTTCAGTCGGGATGACGTGGCAAGTCCGCGGCGGGGACTGTGTCCAGTGAATCGGATCTCGATCCCGGCGCGTTCGCCGGCGCGGGTGACGATGTCGCCGATGGACTCAGGCTGCAGCCCGCTCTCCATGACGGAGTGCCATCGGTTGTGCAGGCGGCGCCAGGCGTACCCGTCGGGGTCGTCGAGCTCGGCGGCCTCCTTCCAGGCCTGCCATGCGCGGACGGGGCAGATCGAAGGGCGGGAGCCGTACGGGACGGGCACGACGCGGGGGCGGATCTTGGAGACGCGCATGTCGGCCTGGATGCCGCCGGGGGTGTCGGCGTAGTCGCGGACGCGGTTGGCGGCCAGTTCGTGCTCGCGGCCGGCGACGGCGAAGTGCATGAGGACCAGGGCGCGGTCCCGGATGCCGCGGAGGTTGTCCGGGCAGGCGGCGCTGATCGCCACGAGGTGATCGACGAGCAGCGGCGGGGCCTGGCCGCGGCCGCGGCTCTCGCCGTTGGCCTCCATCTCCTTGACCAGTTGCTTGAGCCGGTTGCGGGCCAGGCGGGCGATGCCCTCTTCCAGCTTCAGCCCGTGCTCGGCGCGGGCGGAGACGACGGTGCCGGAGATGCGGCGGTCGATGGTGGAGGGCGCGGTGAAGGTGCCCTTCTTCCACCCGGGCTGGGTCCACAGCCACTCCACGAACATCACCAGGGTGCCGGGGGTGACGGCGAGCACCGGCACACCGCTGTCGGTGCAGAACTTGCTCCAGCTCGTCCAGTCCTGGGCGTAGCCCTTGCGGGTGCGTTCCGGCCGGCCGTCGGCGACCGCGCGCACGGCCTGGCCGTCGATGTGCTCCAGCGCGGCCCGGGTCGCGGCGTCGTAGGCCTCGGGCCGGACCGGCGTCGCCGGAACGACGACCGCTTCAACCGCATTCTGACTGCCTGACATGAACCGTCCTGTTCGCCTGGTTTGACGCTCCCCATGGACTCCGGACATGGGGCGCATATCCGGAACCCATCGGCGACAGGTATCCGCGAACACCCACGCCCGGCGGGGAGTGCGCAGTGACTGCGCACTCACTCGTTCCGACCTGGCGGCGCGCTCCTCACCGACTGTGAGGTCTCTAGACCCAGTCCAAGCCTTCCTCCCGCCTACGATCCGGGGAGCTGTAGGACGCGGGGGGCTCTGACACGGATGCCTCCGCTTGCGCCTTGAGGTCGTAGTCCTCCCTCTTTGCGAAACGCTGCATGAAGGCCCGCAGCCAAACACCCAGCCGCTGCAACGGAGTGCGGATCTCCTTGCCCGGGCGCGCACTCACGTAGCTGTACAGGCCTACCGCAGATACGACGGCCGACCACACGCCCACGGCCACGGAATCCGGACCGCTCAGCAACCTTCTGTAGCCTGCCGCCGGGATCACCCCGCTCACTCCGCCGAACAGCCAGACCGTGCCGCAAGCAACCAGCACCAGGACCAAGGCGCTGAGGGTGACCCGCAGTGCGGCAACCGCCCGATGGACATGCACGGCCACCGTGCCAGGCGCAGTCTTCATGACCGTGGCCGTCTGAGCCTGGGTGAACCCCCATGCCTTGTGGCAGAACACAGCCCTGCGCTGCTGGAGCGGCAGCGACTGCAGCGCGGCCTCGACATCGAGGCGCAGCTCGGCCGCCTCACACGGGTCGCTGCCGGCTCCCCGGCTGCACGTCCTCCAGCATCACGTCCGCATCCAGCGACCCGTATCCCCGGCCGCTGCGATAGCGCTGCGCCGCATGACCGACCTCGCGTCTGATGACCGTGAAGACGTACGGGCGCAACTTCTCGATCGGCTCGGTGCGGGCCAGGACGAGGGCGAAGGAATACTGCACGATGTCCTCAGGGTCCGCCGCGGACGGCGGGACCCCGTGGTCACGCAGCCGCCGGCGGGCGAAGACGACCATCTGCCCGTACCGCTCGGCGAACAGGGTCGACACCGCCTCGACGTGCTGCTGCTCAGCCATGCCGCCCCCGCTCCCCCGTACGACATCCCGTGCCCGCCCGGTCACCAGACTCGCCCCTGGCGCGGATCAGCCTGGCCTCTCCCGCAGCACGGTTGCGGAACGCAATGCTCCTCAGAACGCTGCTCAGCCCCGGCGCGAACAGCAACACCAAGAGCACGGCGGCGCCGACACCCGTAACCGCCACCGGACCTCCTCCAGTCTGCGGCCATGAGCGCCCCACCGTGAGACAGCGGCCGTACACACCCTGAGAGGCGTACAGCCGTCAGATTCTTGACACGACGACCAAGATCTTTTCAGCGACGCGACGGAGAGGACGCTGCTCGAAGTCGCCCAAGCGATCCGGGACCACACGGAATCGCCATACAAACCCCCACGCTCACACCACGACGGTCCCCACGATCAAAGACAGACACGAGCGTGAGGGTTGTTCGTGCTTGCCAGTGGCAGGTTCGGATCGTCGGCATAGCCGCAGACGGTGATCTGCTCCTCAGATGGTGGACGGCCCCCCATCCATCCTGAGATCGGGCGGCAGCACAGTCTCCGCACTGATAGACGCATACCTGACCTGGTCTGTTGTCAATCCCACGACAGCCCTGAGGTGCACCCCGGCGAGATTCGCCCCGGGCAGGAAGGCGCCGTTGAGGTTCGTCCCGTACAAGTCGGCACGGGTGAGGTCTGCCTGGCTCAGGTCGGCGGTGGTGAGGTTAGCCTCGCTCAGGTAGGCGTCGGTGAGGTCTGCCCCCGCCAGCCTGGCGCGGGTGAGGTTAACTTCGCGCAGGCCGGCGCCGGTGAGGTTAGCCTCGCTCAGGTTGGCGCGTGGCGGACTTGCGGTCCTGAACCGCAGCGCGCGGACGTCGCGCACCGCGAACATGGCGACAGTGCAACCGAGACACCCCGTGCGAGAGCGTTCAGTGCCAAGGGGCCGTCCGTCCGATGACGGGGCCCGTCGGTGTGCGCAGCGGGAAGGGCCCCGTGTGATCCAGGTCGATGACGTTGCCCTTGCCCTGCCTCCGGCCGTGACGCTGGGCGCGCCGTCTATCTGGCGGGCTCTGCAAGATCACGGGCGGCTCCGAAGGTTCCTGAGATGCTCTGCGATGGGCTGGAGGGCTGTGTCGAGATCCGCGAGAGTGCGGGGAGGCAGCAGATCGATGAAGTGTCTGCGCACCGACGCCACGTGGTGGGGCGTAACCCTCTGCATCGTTTCCGTGCCACGCTCGGTGAGGGCCGCGTACAGGCCCCGGCGGTCGGACTCACGTTCCTCGCGCCTGACCAGGTTCGCGTTCTCCATCCGGGTGATCTGGTGGGAGAGGCGGCTCTTGGACTGCAGGGTGGCGGCCGCGAGGTCGCTCATCCGCATCCGCAGGCTCTCCGACTCGTAGAGGTTCACCAGGATCTCGTAGTCGTTCAAGGTCAGGCCGAACGGCTGCAGGGCTCTTTCGAGTTGGTAGGTCAGCAGCCTGTTGACCTCCATAAGGGTGCGCCAGGCGTGCTGCTCCGCGTCGGTCAGCCCGCGCGTCCGCGCGTCGCTGGATCGCTTGGCGGGTCCGCTGTCTACCTCCAGGATCGGCAAGGCCGCAATGGTGGTTCCTCCGCCGCCCGCGTCGGTCGTCGTGGTCAGTGCGGGCGAGGCGGTCCCCTTCGCCGCCGTCTGGCGGTGTGTGCGCACTTCCGGTTCTGGGGTTCGCATCCAGTCGAGGAGTCTGCGTTTGTCCTCTTCGACCTCGTTAGAGGGTGGTGCCGGCTCACACCGTTCCGCAGTCTGGCGCAACAGCGAAGCCAGGGTGACACTCCGGCCGTCTGGCGTATCACTCATGCTCCCCGCCTCTCCCCTTCTCCTCCGGTATGTTCCCGCCGTCCTGTCCGCGTGCTTCGCCTTCCAACGGGAAGGGCAGATGCGGGCCGACCTGTTGCGCAAGTGCCTTTCGCGCGTGGGAAAGGTGGACCCGCACCGCTGCCGGGCTTATCTCCAGCGCAGCGGCGATCTGGTCTCTGGGTGTCAACAGGAGCCAGGCCATCTCGGCCACCATGCGCTGCCGTGGTGGCATGCGCCGTATCGCAGCCGCGCACGCCTCCAGGGCGATCCTGCCCAGGGCGACCTCTTCGGGGTCATCCACCGGTAGTGCGTACCACTCGTGTAACTGCGGGCTCAGCTTCTCGAAGAGGATCCAGCGCCGCAGTTCGTCGACGCGCTGATTACGGCACACCTGCCGGAGCCAGCCCATCTGACGCGGCCGGCTCCACGCTCCGATCTTCTCCCAGTTTTCAATCGCCTCTTTGAAGGCGCTCAGGACGGTGTCCCGGTCGGAAGACCCGCCCGGCCACGTGGGGAGACCAGAGACGAAGCGGCGCAGCGGTACGGCGGCCTCGTCGTACAACGCAGCGACCCGGTCTTGGTCCTGTGGGCTCAGTCGCGGGGTGGTCATCCTCACCGTCCTCGGCCGCTGCGCGGACTGCCCTGTTGGCCGATCTCGACGCGCATCCCCGGTCCTCCGGTGCCCGACTCCTGCTCTACGACGCTGCCTTGTGGAGCATGCCGCAGGATGGTCAGCAGGGTGCGGCGTCTTTGCCATTCACACACTGCGGCCGTGGCCAGTGCTAGAGCACCACACATGGGTAACGCAGCCCATGGCAATCCATACGCGGCAGCGATTGGTGCAACAGGAGCCCACGCAAGGATCGGCAGCAGATCATGACGTTTCACGAACACAAGTCGAACGGCAGGGCTGAAACGTTAAGCAACGCACCGGTGCTCGGTGGGCGTTCAGCCCCTGTGGACAGCTCTGGCAGCGCGTCGACGCGTCAACGGGGGGGTGGCGGTGGGCGTGGCTGACGGGCGCCGAGCCCAGCGCTCGTCTGCTGTGCTGGCCGTCAACACCGACCGCGTCTGCGGCCCCGTCAACGCCACAGGGGCCGCGTTCACGGCGGTGCGCGATGACCAGACCGGTGCACCGGCAGCCTCCGCCGCGGCCGTGAGGCGCACCAGCCCGCATCAGTGAGGGGCCGCCCCGCAGCGGAGGAGCCCGATACCGCACCCCTGGCCGGTTCAGGGGCTCAAGGGGGCGGGATCCGGCAAAGCCGTCCTCCAACTCCGGGAGGCGGGCGGACATCGGCCCGGTGCAGGCGGCCCGTGACCATCTGGCTGCGGTCCACGCCCGCCAGCAGGACGACAAGGAGCTCAGGCGGGCGAAGGCCAGACTCGACGAAGTACCCGACCGCTGGGAGAAGCGTGGGCGCCGGCCTCCCGCCTGACACATGGCAGCCTTGTACCGAGGAATCGTTCGCCGGTCCTTCTCGTAGTACTGGTGCTCGATCGCCGCGGTCGCCGTAATGAGTGCGGTGGCGTTCAGTGCCATGGCGCGCAGCTGTTCGAGGTTGACCCGCTGTCCCGCAGCGGCCAGTTCCGGACGGTGCGGTAGGGAGCACAGCGCCTCGTCGAGGATCTGCTCGTACTCCCGGCGGTCCTCGCTGTGCAGTTGAGGCGTCCGTCCGGAAGGGTCGCGCTGCAGGCACCCAACCGATGGAAGTTGGTTGAAGCCAGTGCCGGCTTGAGGCCCAGTTGGCAGCAGCCGTACGGCTGTTATCTGCTGTCCGAGGCAGGCGGGGGTGGTATCGCCGGCGGCGGAGGCCGCTCGGGCGGCATGGGCGCTTCGGCCGAGCGGCGCCAGGCCTGGATCAGGTGGCTTAGGCGGCGGGCGGGTGTCTCGCTGGGAATGAACAGGACGACTGCGACCAGGGCAAGGGCGCCTGCGGTGAGTGCTCCGGTCGTCCAGGCGGACAGGCCTCCGCGTGCCATGGCGATGATGAAAGCGGCTGCCGCGCCCAGCAGGCCACCGATGCGGGCCATCGCGTTCACCATCGTCGCTCCCGGCAGGCCGGGCGACGCAGCGTCAGGGAGAGGCTGGGTGTGCCGAGCAAGACTCGGAAGGTGAAACGGATGCGTGTGCGGCAGGTGGGAAGGGTGGCCAGTTCAGCGTGCCATTCCTCCTGCCATCGCACTCGTTGCGGGGCGGGAAGCAGGAGGGTGAGCAGGGTCAGCAGGCGTGGGTTGACGCCGGATGCGGGGGTCGTGGGCCGCAGGACGGCGGCGGAGAGATCATGCAGTTCACGGCCTACGTCGGTCAGGCCTGCGGCCCGGGCCAGGGGCGCCAGTATGTCGATGGTTTCGCGCGCTTTACCGTGCTGCTTGGCTGCGGCGAGGAATGCGATGGTGCGCATGTTGTGCAGTCGGTCGGCGAGCCGGATCGCCAGCACGGCTTCCTCACGCGTCGGCTGGATAGACAGCCTCGCGTGGTCAAGAGTGAGGCTTTCAAGCGGGATCGCAGTGAGTTCTGCGCTGCGGACGGCCCGGATCAGATCGGCTACTTCCGGCCCGAAACGTTCACTCACGCGGCCGGGCGGGCAGGGTGTGTCGACGATGTCGTGCAGCAGGGCGGCACAGATGACCGGCGGTGGCATGCCGACATCGGCGACGATGGCGGCGACGGCCAGGCAGTGGGTGAGCAACGGGTCTCCGCTGCGGCGGGTCTGGCCCGCGTGCCAGAGAGCGGCCTCGTCGTGGGCGTGCTGGATAGGCGAGGTGTCGGCGCCGGGGTGGTGCGTCCTCGCAACCGCCAAGAGGCTGGCCAGGGTCGGGGTGGCGGGACGGCGCCTGTTCAGCCGGGTCGCTAACCGGCGCCGCGCGGCGGTCATGACACTCCCCCGTCGCTGACCGGGCGGGCAGCCCACCCCGGCAGAGGCTGCTTGCGGGAGCGGTAGGCGCGCGCGAGGGCATCCCGGGACTGCTCTGCACCGTCCTTGGTGATCCGGTAGAAGCGGCGGCGCGGTCGGCCGGCTTCCTCGTGTACGGCGGGGTCTTCCCAGGTGCTGTCCACCCAGCCGACTTGTTCCAGACGGGCAAGGATCGGATAGATCGTGCCCGACGGCAGCCCCGCCAGCTCGCACAGCTCGAGGCCGTAGCGCTCCTTGGCGGGGTCCTCCAGCAAAGCCCGCAGGACCAGTTGGGTCTGCAGGGTCATACGCGGACTACCCATACTCGTACTCTACATAGACTATATACGGGCTGTCTAGAGTTCGTCGCCGACTGTGAGCCGGTCTCTCTCTCCCGCGATGCGGTCGGCAGCGGGGGTTGGGGGCGCCGTCAGGCTGCCGTCCCTGGGAGACCGGCTCGGTTCGCAGGCTTGGCCGGGATCATGAACGGCCGCTCAGCTTGTCGAGGAGGAGGTCGCGCAGGGCGTCGATGTCCGCGTCGATCTCGCGTCCTGCCCGTGCGTCGTCGTATCCGGAGCGGGTGTCGATGAGGGTTGCGCCGCATGCCGGCGTGGAGTCGCACACCACATCGAACGCCAGTCGCCGACACTTCAGTACGCCGGGCCAGATCGCCTCGGCGACGGCCACCGCATCATGCAGGACAAGGCCGTCCACTCCGAGTTCCCGCTGGTAGTGGGCGCGGTGCGGGGCGCAGACGGAGACCAGGGAAGCCCCGGCGGGGTCGGAAGCGGCGAGGGCCTTGAGCCAGGACCAGGCGGCGTCGATGCGCTTCCTCCGGCGGCGCTGGCGCCGACAGTCGGCGCCGACCCCGCCCAGTTCACCACCGCCTATGACGCGGTGGGCGCGGGTCGGCGCATTGTGTTGTCGACAGCGGGCTGGCGGCGCCTGCAGTGGGCACGGAGTGTGAAGTTGCCTAGACCCCCGCGGAGCTGTGCTCCAGGCACGGCAGTTGCCTCGCTAGCGTCCTGCCATGCCGCGAACTGCACCCAGTGATGCCGATCTTGCGTTGATGACTCTGGCCTCGGCTTCCGGCCTGTCGGTGACGGCCAGCCAGCTTGAGCGCTGGCGTAGTCGTGGCCTGATTCCGAAGCCGGTCATCCAGCGGTTGGGGCGGCGTGGGTCCCAGGCGGCTTACCCGCCCGGTACCGCCGATCTGGTGTGCGCGTTGGCCAGGCATGTCGCCCCTGGCCGCTCCTACGACGATCTGGTGCTGCTGGCCTTCTTCTCTGGCCATGATGTATTGGAGTCGCCCCTGAAGGCGGCCATCGCTCGCGCCTACTTCACCCGGCGGCTGCGGCACGAGGGCCACGTGGCGCGTGTGGCGGCCGACGTTCCGTCCGAGTGGGCTTGCGAGTTGGACAGCGACTACGAGCAGGCGGAGGCTGAAGCCAGAATCGTCCTCGACGAGAACGGCAGAGCCGTACGCCAGATGCGCATCAACCTGCGTCGTCTGCCCGACCTTGCCCGTGCCTCCTGTGACCAGGTGGATGCCCGGCTGCTGGGTGTGCTGGTCGGCCTGGAACGGGAGGAACTGCCAGCCGGTGACAGAGCATTCATGACGGATCTGGAGGCAGCCCTGCACCTTGGCTGTGGGGCTGTAGAGGATTGTCTGGCGGTCTGGGAACATGCGGCCATCTGTCATGTTCCGCAGATGGCCCGTCGGGAGGTGACTTCGTCTCTGGAGCGGGTCGACAAGCTGGCCCGGGCCAGTCTGGAGGAACTGGCGGCGCTACGGGAGGAAGTTCGAGCGAGCCTTGACCAGATGTGGCACCGGGCCACGTGGGGCAGCCAGGAGCAGGCTCCCTTGCTGGAGCCGTGGCTGGCCCGGCGGGCTGCCTGAACCGCTCCGGGATCGGTGGAGGCTCTATGCGTTGACTCCAGCCGCCGGTTGAGGCTGGTGTTGAGCGTAGTAGTTGGTCTCGTGCTCGTGGGGTGGGGTGTCTCCGATCGCTGTGTGGAGACGCTGGTTGTTGAACCAGTCGACCCATTCCGCGGTGGCGAGTTCGACGTCGGCAAGGCCGTGCCAGGGCTTGCGGGGTTTGATCAACTCCGTTTTATAGAGGCCGATCTGGGATTCCATGAGCGCGTTGTCCAGGGCGTCGCCGACGGTGCCGATCGAGGCGTCGATGCCGGCGTCGAGGAGATGCGCGGTGAACGCGAACGACGTACTGACTGCCCGCATCCGAGTGATGAACCAGGCCCGGACCAGCGGGAGTTCCTGCACGGTCCCGGCGCCACAGCGCCATGTCGACGGCGTCGAGGACGAGCTTGGCCCGCTTGCTGGTGGCGGCGGACCAGCCCACGATTGCCCGGGAGAACACGTCCACGACGAATGCGACGTAGATGATCCCGGACCAGGTGGCAACGTAGGTGAAGTCGGCGACCCACCGCTCGTTCGGACGAGACGCGGTGAAGTCGCGTTGCAGCAGGTCAGCGGCCCGTTCCTGACCATCATCCCGGATGGTGGTGCGGATCTTCTTCCCGCGTCGGGCGCCCTCCAGGCCGAGGTCGCGCATCAGTCGGGCGACGGTGCAGCGGGCCGCCCGTATGCCTTCGCGGTGCAGCTGCCGCCAGACCTTCCGCACCCCGTAGACGCTGAAGTTGTCCGTGTGGATGCGGCTGATCTGCGTCTTCAGCTCGGCGTCGCGGACAGACCGGGCGCTGGGGGCACGGTTCCTCGCCGCGTAGTAGGTGCTCGTTGCGATCTTCAGTCCGTGGCCGGTCAGGACACGGCAGATCGGCTCGACTCCGAACACCTGACGGTGTGCGTCGATGAACGCTACGAGCGTTTCGACGGCCGGTCGAGCTCGGCCGCGAAGAAAGCCGACGCCGCTTTCAAGATTTCGTTGGCCCGCCGCAGCTCGGCGTTCTCGGCCCGCAGGCGCTTGATCTCCGCGGCCTCCTCCGACGTGACGCCGGGCCGCCGGCCGCCGTCGACTTCGGCCTTGCGGACCCAGGTCCGCACCGTCTCAGCCGCACCGATCCCCAGCTTCGCTGCGACGGCCTTCATCGCGGCCCACTCGGTCGGGTAGTTGGGACGGATCTCCGCGACCATGCGCACCGCGCGCTCACGAAGCTCGGGCGGGTAGGGGGACGGACGTGCCATGACTCGATCCTCTCAGGGGATCGAGCCTCCATCAGACCCGGAGCGGTTCACTCTCTGTGCCCTTTGAATTTTGGAGACCAGCACCACCTGTGTCAGGCGTGGGCCACACTGGTGCTGGGGATTGGTGGGCCCGGGGGATACGCGATGGATCTTGATGCACCGCTCAGCGAGCTGTACTTGTTGGCTTTGCGGGTGGCCGACCGGAGCGTCGCTGTGGATACCGCGTTGCAGGTGGCTCGCGACACTGCGGTGGACAACCTCGATGACCAGACGCTCTCCAAGGCCGCACTAGCCTGCTACAGCCTGGTACGGAGCAATCCTGAACACGCATACCATTTCTCGCAACTAGTGCTGGCGCTAGCCGAGGCACGCGGGGGACGGACGCGGACGTCGCCGTGGTGGACAGCCGCCGACCTTTTTGCGGAGATCACGCGGCTGAGCTTGGAGCATTCGCCGCGGGCTGACCGGATGCTACTCGCGCTCGAGATGGCATCTACACAGATCGCCATCTCGCGTCAGGCTCTCGCCCAGCTGAGCCAGCGACGCGTCCGGTTCTTTCCCAGTCGCCGGGCCGAGGCCCGGAAGGAACAGGCCGAAGCCGAGAGGGAACGGAAGGAGTTGGCTGACACCTTGCAGGCAGCGGGGTGGCTCCTGGCAAGCCCCTACTGTGTCTCCCTCGACCCCGAGGACATGGCGGACTCGTTTGCGCAATGGGTGTCGCCGTACAGACTTTGCGGCATCGTCTACCGTGACGCGATCAACGGACAGCGCCTCTCCTGGCCCCCGGACGGGATAATGCCTCAGCCGGGAAACCGTATCGCCGGGATGCCGGACGCCACGTCCATGCTGTTACTGGCAATGGATTTCCTGAACGAAGCCCTGCGTATCGGGCCGGCTCCGTTACGGACTCAGTGCCAGGTCAAGAGGGCTCGTGTAGCTGCCCTGCTCGCCGCGGCCGAACCGGACAACGCGCCAAGGCACTGGCAAGTCGCCAGGTCAGCGGTCCAGGACATCGGCCACGTCACAGTGGAACCGCAGGATCTGGGACACCATCTGGAGGCACTGGCCCCAGTGGCGCGGCACCATCGTCTCGCCCCCAGCCTGCGTCTGCGCACCGCCATTGGCGGGCCCGCCCGCCAGCTGCGCACGATCTACTCCGCTGACGCGAACCTAAGAATTCTGGCCAACCTGTGCGCCGTTGTTCACCCTGCCGATCTCCCAGAGCTATGGGATGAGATTCACACGGTGTACTCAGAGTCTGATGAGCTGTCGCTCTCCCCCAGGTTCTGGATGCACCTCGCCCACCAGCCTGTCGAGAACGTCCTGCCCTGCCCGTCCAGGCCGCTCCCGTACACCGAACTGATCCCGGCTGTTGAGGCCGAATGCGACCGGCAGGCTGTGTCGTCCCGCTCACGCGCCGCGACTCTCACCCACGCAGCGCTGCACGTCCGCGCCGACGACCTCAGCCGGGTGATCCGGCTGCTTCACCGGATCAAGCAGTATGACCAAGGCTTCGCCAACAACTACGCGGCGATGATCGACTGGGTACTGCTGACCTGTCGAAAGCGGCATGCCAAGCAATGCGCCGCCGAGGGAAGATACGACGAGGCGATCATGCAGTATCTGGTTTCGGTGGAAACGGCAACGGAGTTCGCCTCACACCACCAATGGCCGGCGATCTGCACTTCACTCGCCGACCACAGCCTCAAGGCGCTGCTCGAGTCAGGTACCGATGGTGAACTCGGCATCCGTGCCAGCGCACTCCTTGCAATCGCCGAACCGGTGATGACCGGACTCGGCGGCGCGCTGGACGAGCGCGCAGGTTTCGTACGAGGCTTCGGACATCACCTCATGCACGCCCTGCTCACCTGGGGCTGGCAGGACCGGCACGCCGCGGATGAGCCACGGTCGTTGCCAGCGCTCGTTACCCACCACCACCTGCTCTTCAAAGGCTTGGACTTCCGCCTGCTCGCCCAGAACGCCGGCCCTCACCAGCTGCCTCCGTACGCCGGAATACTGCACGAGGAGATCGCGGAGCAGGAGAGGGCATGCGGGCCCTACGTACCGGAACGGTCCGGTGCTCTAGACGGCCTGTTCGACATGCCGGGCGGCACCTCGGGGTTCTGCTTCGTCAGCGAGGCCGAGATCGGGCCCGAACAGCAGGCCAAACCGTCCGTCGGGACCAACCGCAGGGCTGCCGACCACCTGATCACCCAGTCACTGTTATCCGATACGTACCAGGTCAAGGGCGCCCGCGTCAGACCGGGAATGACGGAGGTGAACAACCTCTTCGGCGCCATGACAGGTGAGGACACCGTCGTCATCTCCCTGTTCCTTGCCGAAGACCGCACGCGCCATCTCGGCCCGGACGGCTACGCGACGTTGCTGGTCTGCTGCCAGATCACGGACAACGAGCAGACTGTCCGTGTCGTCCCGCTGGCAGATCTGCCCGCCAGCCACGTCACGATGGTGGACCCCGAGCGGGGGAACGCCTTCTCGATCCACTGGGCCGCGGTCCCGGTGGGAGAGGCCCGGGAGGGTGTCAACGCCGACCCGCTCGGGTATCCGGTTTCCTTGCACGGTGAGGAGACACTTGCACGTCTCTACGCCGTACTGGGCGGCCCGCCCGCGGAGATGCTGCGGTGTTGGTGGACCCAGGGCAAGCGGCACCTGTGCTTCTGGCCGCACGGCTCGTTGCATTTCGCTCCCTTCCACCTGCTGCACACCAACGGACGCCCACTCGCCGACGACTGGACCGTCACTACAGTTTCTAGCAGCTCCCAGCTCAGCCCCCACCCCAGGTCCGCAGTCGCCAGCCCTGGCCAGCTGTTGATCGCCGGGTCGCCGTCAGGCGGCATCCAGTACGGCCTGGCACACCAGCCGGACGTCGCCGAGCACGTCCGGAAACTACGGGACCATCTGACTGCCGAGCGCGCGTTCGACACCGTATTGCTTCAGCAGGACGCCACCCCGAAGGTCGTCATGGCAGCGGCCTCAAAGACTCAGTACCTACACATCGCTGCCCACAGCTCCCAAGACGTCGAGGCATCCTGGCACCAGTGCCTTTACCTCGAACCGGACGAGGACGGCGAGGGCCGGCTCTTCGCCCACCAGATCCTCACACTCGACCTACGCGGCGTCAGACTGGTCACGCTGAGCGCCTGCGAGTCCGCCCTGGGGCGCTATGACGCCAACGACAACCATCGGGGCCTGGCCGCTGCATTCCTGTTGGCCGGCGTGACAACCGTGATCGGGACGCTCTGGCCGGTGACAGCACCGGTCACAACACTGTTCTTCGAGGAGCTGTACAGCCGGCTCGGAGCAGGCCGCCCCAAACGCGAAGCGTTCCGCCACGCCCAGCAGAAAGCCCGACAGGTCTTCCCCGAGTACCGGGACTGGGGGGCATTCGTATTCATCGGGCAGTGGCGCTGATCATGAGCCTGGTGACGCCGACCGCGGCTCAGGGCAGCCGGACAGCCGCCAACTCCTCTGGCAGCTGGGCCGTGTAGCCGATGACTCCCAAGCGCTTCTTGCTGATGCCGGCCGCCGCTGAGAGCAGGACGGCGCCGCTTGCTCCGCGCGCCATCTCGACAGTGGCAATCAGCTCGTAAATCCCGTCCAGTTCCTGACCCGAACGCCTGGTGAACTCCCACTGCACGATCCCCGTGCCAGCACCCCGGGCACGCAAGAAAGACGCCTGTGTCTGGCGCTGCACCGCAGTCTCGGCCTGGGACTGCACCAGCCCGAAGCCTGCCGTGACCGACACTCTGGAATCACGCGTGCCCGAGTCGGTCAGCCGACATGGCACCGGGTCCCAGAACAGCGTCCGGCCATCAGCCGGCTGGGCAACCGCCTGCACCGCCACAGAAATAAGCGGCTCGCCAGGCCGGGGCGCAACGTTAAGCGGCAGTACAAGCCGCCGGAAGTCCGCTACGTCCTCGCGTTCCACTGCATAGGCCCGAGTGGTCTCCGACGCCGAGGCCGGATCGAAGGCCGTAGTGAACGGATGCCCGAAGTACACCACTCCGCGCTCAGACTGACCGTCCTGAGCGCCGTGCAGCACCGGTCGCGGCACCAGTTCAACGTCCACCCACACAAAATCCGACACTGGATCCCCCGACATTCGCAAGACGAACGGACCACCGCGCAACTACCCCTGCTGAACGGCCCGTTAAGTCCAACAGGGCACCCGGTAGCCCTGCACCAGCATGACCTATTTCGCCCGCTTGCGTCACTACGTTCGGCAGAAGGCCCTGAACTCCTCCGCAACGCCGCCGACGACTGCTGGTGCGCACCGTCACGCTGGAAGGTCGATCTGCGGGCGAAGCCGGTGACGCTCCCTGCAGAGATCCCCCCGGCCCTGCGCCACCAGGCGGAGGTCAAGGGCCGACGATGAACCCCGGCGCAACACTATTTTCTCGAGCCTCGGTTACGTCAACACCTCATCGTGTAACGGGAGTTCGACGTGACCATCACCATCGTTCTTCTCACCACCGCGCTCGTGTTCGTCGCCGCGCTGCTGGCTGCCGCTGGTGCGGGCAAGGTCGCCCGCCTGGACGGCGCCACCTACCCCGCAGCCCTCACCCGCGCGGCCACAGCTTTCGCCGCGGTCGTCACCCTCGCCGCCGCCGCGAGTGGCGCCCTCGCAGCCCTCCTCACTTGACCTCTGACCTTTGTGTTCTGCTTGGCGATGCGACCGCCTGCGTTGAGCTGGGGCTTGGTGAACCTGACCCCCGCGCCTGAGGTCTGCTGTTGGCGCGGCGTCTGCGGAGGCTCAGCCGCGAGGTGGGGGTGGCGGGCTTACGGCCACGTGCGGTCAGTCCGGCGGCGGCTCACCCACGTCCCACCATTCCTCGGTGTCCGTGTCCTCAAGGTCGCTGACGATCAGATCGACCAGGCTGGCCACACGTGCTTCGTCAGTGTCAGACGGCATGCTCGCGCGTTCGGGCTGGGTTGCCGCCCAGTACTCCCCGGCGACCGGCTGGTGCATAAGCACGCGCATACGGCCATGCAGTTCCTCCCACACCATCGCGCCGGTCATCCAAGCGAGCACGATGCTGTTGTACATCGCTCGAACGAACAGGAACTGGCGCTTCTTGCCCGGGGGGACGTCATCCTCACCCGTGTAGATGGTGTCCGCGAGCTCGGGATCTTCCAGGGCCCTGACCAGCAGCTCGATGTCGCGCTGCCCTTCCGCGAGCAGAGCGCTGTGCCGCAGCGCCTCTCGGCCCTCTGCCTGGTGCCGCTGCTCATCTCGCCGCCGAGCGGGCGGCCACCACAAGGGGCGGCGCGGCGTGACGCCCGCAGAAGATTCCTCCTCCCCCGGCCCGGGCGCGGTCGTCGCAGTCGTCGCAGTGGTCCGGTACCGGGCGGTGATGCCTCGGGCAGGAGCCGGTGGCGGAAGCGGCGTTCGAATTCACGAGCATCGGCCAAGGTGGGCGTCCGGCGCAGCCCTACATCGCAGACGGCGAGCCGCGGCTTCCTGGATCGTGCTGTAGGCGGCGTCGGGGAAAGACGTCCCCAGCAATCTGCTCAATGACCCGCTCGGCCGACTCCCTGGGCGCCATACGTTCACCGTAGCGGCAGTGCCACGGCGCCTACAGCCCCCTGTCGCACGCGAAACACCGCCCAAGGCGTGCCGCGCCGAAAGCGGCGGTCCGTGCAAGCCGTTCCGCGGCCACCGCAGCCTCCCCCGGCACGAGGCCTTCAAGCCGGTCGAGTCTGTCTGCTATGTGCTTCACCAAGGCCGTCCAATGTCCCTTGGCACGCTCGTGGTCGCCGCCGTGAGGGCCGTTCACGTACTCCTCCACTAACCGGCGGGCATCACCGCCCTCGGCATGCAGGTCAACCAGGGACCGGATACGCAGCCCGCCCGAGGAGGCGGGAGCAGGCGGAGCCGGATTGCTCATGTCGTCCAATAGTTGCGCCTCGGTGAGCCGGCGGCGTGCATCGATCTGCCGGTTGAGGAGGTACCCGGCAGCGCCACCGATGAAAGCGGGAACAACCAGCCAGCCGGCCAGGCACAGCACATATGCGTAGACCGCGGAGCGGGTCTGGCCGGCAGTAAGCCCCACCAACACCTCGTATGCCGCTCGCCACCCCAGGACTGCCCCGCCCACCACATACAGCGCCACGAATCCCGTCAGCCACCACGAAGCCCGGGTGACAAGCCAGTGAGGGGCACGGTTGAGGAGCGACAGCGCCCGCATCCGCGCTGCTGATCGAGGAGGTCGAGCGACGGCCGGACAAGGTAGTACTGCGGGCACGAGTGCGGTCGACGAGCGGGGCCTGCCACTGCGGTCACAGCTCATCGCGGGTGCACGGCGGGTATGTACGCACGCTGCGTGATGCCGCTGTGGCCGTCGCGGTGTCGTGATCGAGTTATGCATACGTCGCTTCCGCTGCGAGAATCCCGCCTGCACGGCAGTGACGTTCGCCGAGCAGATCGCGAGGCTGACGACTCCGTACGGCCGCTATACCCCTTTGCTCCGCGGGCTGTTGATGCAGATCGGGTTGGCGCTGGCCGGCCGGGCCGGGGCCCGCTTGGCGGCCGCGGTCGGCATCACCGTGGGCAGGGACACCCTGCTGCGGATGGTCCGGGCTCTGCCCGAGCCGGAGATCGGCGAGGTTGAGGTGCTTGGTGTCGACGACTTTGCCTTCCGCAAAGGCCGCCACTACGGCACGGTGCTGATCGACATGGCCAGCCATCGGCCGCGGCATCTCTACGACGGTCGCGAGGGCAAGGACCTGGCCGCCTGGCTCCAAGGCCATCCCGAGGTGAAGGTCATCTGCCGGGACCGCTCCAGCGGTTACGGGGAGGGCGCGCGGGTCGGGGCGCCACAGGCCCAGCAGGTCGCGGACCGATATCACTTGTGGGCCAACCTCGGCCAGGCGGTTGAGAAGACGGTCAACGCCCACCGCTCCCGCCTGGCAGAACCGCTTGCCGGAACGGATGACCCCCCGGCCACCCGGAAGCGGAGCCGCTAGCCCTCGTCGCCGAGGAGGACAGCACCAGTGAAGGCGAGCAGCCGGCCGCGGACCTCGGCTCCGAGACCGAACGGCACACTGAGAAACTCAAAGCCGTACGCCTGTACTTGCGGCTTTGCGGGTCGGCACCAGGCAACGGATCGCCGCCCACTGCGCAACCCGCTGCCTTGACCGCCACTACCGGCGGCTCTCCCACACTGAGCAGTCAACGCTCATGGTGAGCAGACCGGTTAGGGCACTCACAAACCCGCAGGCCACAGTGCTCATCTATCGAAAGGGCCAGCACTGACTACCAGTCAACTCCGATGCTTCCACTCCCCGAACTGAGCAACGCACAGTTCAGTAGCGAAGCACTGCTCACTTCCAAGAAGGCCGCAACAACAGCCGCCCACGTACTCACTGCCCTCGGCCGTGCAAGTCGCAGGGAGGAAGACGTCACCCGCTTGGTGCTGGCCCTGCGGCCCTCCACACTGCGTGACGCCGTCCCGCAGTGGCGGCAGGCTGCTCTCGATCAAGGCCATCGAGGGCTGTCCGCTGCCATGCTGGGGCTGCTGGCACAGTCCGGAGACGCCGAGGCTCAGGAAGCTCTCGTCCGCCGAGTACAGGAAGGCGACATCGAAGCATTCGATGCTCAGAGTTACGAGCACGCGACGGACGCGGTCAGCGGATGTCTCGCCGAGTTCGCCGCCGATCAATGCCGCTCGCAGCTGGCAAGGGCGAAGAGTAATTCATGGGGCATAGGCAGTGCGGACTACGGATGGCTACTGGTCTGGTGCGGCCTGACGGCTCCCGAACATGCCGACTGGCCCACGGTGCTGGACCTCATCACCCATCCGAAGGTGGCGATCGACCACAAGGCGGGTGCACTCCGGCTTCTGTCCAGCCGGGTTGATGACCTGCCAGATGCGGTGGCCGACCAACTCCGGCAGTCGGTGGCGGTCCAGCCGGACCAGCTCCGTGGCGTCAGCGCAGTGGCTTCCACGGAGCTATTGAGGGAGGCAGCGTTTGGACTCGGGCTGGCACTCGGCGTGACTGACACTGCCTCCCTCATGGCTCGGGCCGGCCAGTTGCTGCGAGGCAGCCCCGTCCAGCGGCTGTCCGCCGCACGCCTGCTGGCACGATTCGGTTCACAGTCCAGCGCCCAGCTGCTCACGCAGGGAATGCTCCTCGCCCTGGCTTCCGACCCGCATTCCAACGTCAGAGCCGAGGCCGCCGCCGCCCTTACACGTTCACTGGCCTGGACGTCCAGCACTGCGTGCGAGGAAGCCGTCCTGATCGCGGCGAGCGATGCCGGCTGCCGCACCCCGCTCGCAGTCGCCCGCGCGCTGCCGGAAACATGTGCTGGCACCGGCGTGCGTCCGCGACTGACGGCCATACTGCAGCGGCACCCCTCTGCCCTGGTACGCAACACCGTGGGGAGCGCGCCAGCTGTTCAGGAAGGCGTGTCACCTGAGTTCGACTGAGTAGTTGCCGCCGTCGAAGGTCCATCCGTCGGTGCCTTCGCCGATGTCCTGCACGATGACGTCGTCGATGAAGTGGTCCTCGAAGTCGTCGTCGGTGAGCTCGCCGGCCATCCAGAGTGCCTCGATCTCGCTCCAGTCGCCCGATCGGCCGTCGATCCTCAGGGGGGCGGCGGCGCGTGCTCCGCGCTGGCGCCGGTCGCGACCGGTGGTGACCCAGCCGCTGATCTCGAAGTCGCCGTCCTTGAACCGGTCGGGGATCGGCTCGGCGGGGACCAGGGCGACGTTCTCGTAGGCGGTGTGGATCAGGTCTCGGTAGCTGCGGCGGACGTTGTACTCGGGGTCGGACAACCAGTTGAGCAGCGTTTTGACGGTCACGTCGAGGCCGGCCTCTTCCAGGGCCTGGTAGCCGCGGTGGGTTCCGGTGAGCTGGCTGAGCTGGGCGTGCCAGTGCTTGGCGTTGTACGACGACAGCCGGTGGCGGGGGGTGACCTGGGTGCGCAGGAGGTCGTTGAGGGCGGCCCCGAGGGATCCTCCGTGGCCGGTGGGTCCGGCCATCAGTCGTCACCTTCGGGGATGAACTCGCCGTGCTGGATGAACTTGGCTTTGACCTCGCCGAAGCCGGTGCCGATCCGGTACGTGTCGGGCGGGGTGTCGTCGGGGGTCCAGAAGACGGCCGCGTCGACGTTGCGCAGGGCGATGAGAGTGTGGCCTTCCTGGACCGCTTTGAAGGCCGTGGTCCAGTGGCGGACGGAGGCCTCGGCGACCATGCTCATGCGCCAGTCGGGCCGCCAGAACGGGGACTTCTGTTCCTGGCGCTTGGGCCACAGCAGGCGCAGCGCGATCGACAGCCGGGTCTTGTAGGCCTTGTATGGTTCGCCGCCGGCCTGGACGAGTTCGATACGTGCCTGGCGGGCGGCGGCGTAGAACGGCTTGAACAGGGACTCGTTGGCCTTGCCGGTCCAGGAGTCGTAGATGGCCGGCATCGCGGCGAGGTGGCCGTCGCGGACGAGCCTCTCCAGCTGCTTGATGTGCGGGGTGGTGACCCACACACGGCCGTGCTCGTCGGGCCGGTCGATGATCCGGCCCAGCGGGTGCGGCATGTCGGTGCGCGGCCATTGAGGGATGTCGATGAGGTAGATCCCGGCGCTGGCCTTGTCGAACGCGGCCAGGGGCCCGGTGTGCAGGAGCTTGTTCGGGGCCAGGGGGACGGCCGAACACGCGGACGGGTAGCTGCCGTTGCGGTCGATCAGGCACAGCACGCCCGCCCCGAAGGAGGCGGGGACATCGAGCTTGTCCCGGCGCACACGCTTGCCGTTGTCCCGAACGTAGGGCACCCGGGAGCTGGTGACGTCGGGGTGGACCCAGCGCGGTTCGCCGTCCATGTGCTCACTGATCAGCGGCCATGGACCGCTCTCCCGGTCCTCGATACGGATGACCTTGATCGGGTGCATCTTCGAGCGGCCGACCGCGTCCTTGAGGAGCTTCAGCGCGGGGAAGGGCGCGCTGTCCGGCTCGTCCTCCTCATCCCCCGGCTGCAGCTCCTGCTCTCGTTCGTCATCACCCTCGTCGTCCTGGACATGCGCTCTGTCCGCAGCGGGCGGGGCGGCGGCGTGCTGCCCGGGGGTACTGCCGGACACGCTGGTGTTGTAGGCGTTGAGCGCGGTGGCGAGGACGCGTCCCTCGGCGGTCTCCGGCACCGGCGGCGGGGCGGCGGCCACTTCGGCCAGGGACGGCCTGAGCTCGGCGAGTGCCTTCTGGTCACCGCCTGCCATCGCGGTGCGCAGCGCGGCCAGTACGTGCGTGACGGCGGCCGGCAGGCCCTGCTGGGCGCCGGAGGTGTAGGGAAGCGCGGCTTCGGCCAACTCCCACTCGACGGCGGTGCCGATGCTCGGCGCGGACCCGTCACCGGCCCTACCGGCCAGGGGTGTGGCTCCGGCGTCGAGGAAGCGGGCGTGCAGCAGATCGGGCTCCAGATACGCCGAGCCGATCGCGCCGAAGTCCCGCTCCGCGACAATGACCTGAACCTTGGCAGGGTCGCCGGTCGGGGCGAGCGTCAGCATGACGTCAGTGTCCAGGAGACCGAGGAGCGTGGGGTCGGCGCTGTCCACGACGGCCAGGACCGGGATGTGCAGCGTGCGCGCGAGGGTCGCGAAAACCTGGGAGGCGTCCGGGAGCCGGTCCCCGGACAACGGCAGGCGGGAGTTGTGGGCGGCCTGGAGCCGGTCGACCACCACGAGCGCCAAGTCCTCGACGTGCGGGGCGGTCTCCGCGATGGCTTCGGCCGTCAGGTCGCTGCCATCGTCGATGAGAAGCACGGCAGCCTGCTGACGGAGCCGCTCAGCGAACCGCTGCTCGTACTCGGTCAGGCGGCCCTGCTTCAGGCGCGGGTAGTCACCGCCAGTCTCGGCGGCGAGGATCCTGCGGAAGATGTCGGCCCGGTTCGGCCCCGACGCCGCGTACAGCACCTTACGGCCGTCGACGAGTGCGGTCTTCCTGGCGGCAGCCAAGCCCAGCAGGCTTCCGCCGCCGGCTGGGGGCGCAGCCACGAGCGTAAGCAGCCCCGGCTGCAGCCCGCCCGTCGCAGCGTCGAGTCCAGGCAGCCCGAAGGTGGGGCCGCCGGCCGGGCCGGAGGCGAGCACAGAACCGATCGTGTCGCCCAGCGTGGCGAGCCTGCGCGGCGCGCTGCTGCGACTCTGAGTGCCTTGGCTGTTCACCGCGCCTCCTGCGGGTTCCGCGCTGGCAGCTGCGGCTGGATCGGACGAGTGGGTTGCAGAGTTGGTGTCGACGGGCAGCAGCACCGCGACCGGTGTACGACTCCGGCGCAGCACCTGAGGTTCGCCGTGCGCGGCCCGCGAGATCAGCTCGCCGAAGTCCTTCTGCGCCGCACTGAGCACATGAGAGGGGAAGGCGCCGGGCTGCCGGGCTGCCGGGAACCGGTCCAGCGGCGCCAGCAGGGCACGATCGTCTCGCTTGTGGATCAGGGTCGTGACCCCGTCCTCCTCGGTAGCCTTCACCAAGGCGAAGAGATCTTTGCGGGCTTCGGTCGCGCTTTTCGCGGTCTCGGGCGGCCGCTCCTGGCCCTGGCTCACTCATCCTCCATGTGTGCTCAACTGCCCCTCATTGTATCAAAGTCCACTTATTCTTTGGCCTGACTCATACATTTTAACCTTCTCATCCACTCACTAGTAGACGTCTTCGGTACGAGTTGACCGGTCAGAGGGCTCGTCGGCCTCGATCAGATCCGCGTGCGGGTGCCGCCTCCTCTCCCCCAACAGGTTCCGCAGGCGCGCCTCGGTGACGACGTCCCCGGCGGCCAAGCCGAGGGCACCGAGCCCGCGGCCCATCCATCGACCAGCCGGGACACCGGCCTCCTCCTGCGCCTTGGCGAGCGGCACGCGCGTCCGGGCGCCGGCCGTCACCAACGACCACCTGGCGCAAGTAGTAGCGGTACACCTGCCCGGCGGTGATCAGCGCGATATCCATCGTCGTGCAGATACGCCACACGGCCCTGACCTAGAAGAAATCCCGATCAGTGTTCGCTCCCGCCAGGCGGGAGCAGCGGCCGAACCTTCCTCCCGGAGTGCCCGTCAGACGGGAAGCGGCTCTGGCCGACCAGCGAGTGTCAACGCTCTCCGGTCCAACCTCACACCCGCCTCAGACACCTATTCCGGCTGCCTTCGGCGCCCGCTCGTTGGCGTCCCGCATCGGCCCACAACAGCTGTTGCGCATCAAACGGCCTGGGACATCAAGCGGCAAATGACGCAGAACCGCGTCAAGGTGGAGGCGCCCCCAGGCGAAGCCGAGGACGAACGACCTTGCCGCGGACCGGGGTTCGGTCCAGCGTCACCGGCATCGGAGGTGACGCCGCCTCAGGAGATCCGCCGGCCCATCTTCGCCGACCGCCTATTGCGGCCTTTAGTGTCCCACCACTCTTCCAGCAGGGCGTGGACGATGTGAACCAGCTGCTGCAACCGGTCCGCGTGGGGGGCGGGCGAGGTGAGGACGTCCACGAAGGACTTGTCGTCCCATGGAAGGGTGACCACCCAGCGTCCGGGCGGTCCGGTCGTTGCACAGTGAGTCCAAATGTCAACGTCGCGGTGCGATCCGGTTGGTGCTCGACGGTCAATCGGGTGATGTTGAACCCGACTCCGTCAACGGTGGTGTACGAACGCCCCAGAGCTTGCTCCGCCGACGTCCTTTCCTCATGCATCATCCGGCCCTTTCCGTTGTCCCGTGCTCCCGCCCCAGGCGCTAGCTGTATTGCCCCGGAGCGTTGTTGACGCGGCTGATCGGTGGGTGGCCGCCGAGTGCGGTGTGGCAGCGGTGGTGGTTGTAGGTGCGCAGGAAGTCTGCCAGGGCGTCGGCGCGTTCGGTGTTGCTGGTGTAGGGCCGCAGG
>NZ_JBVKBY010000021.1:0-70612 GCF_055656945.1 Streptomyces sp. NPDC111606 | reverse complement strand
TTTCGTAGGCGGCCGGGTCGGCTGGCATCCCTGAGAGATGGAGAAAGCATTATGCCTGCGAGAGGGAGAAGCGGAATGCGTACGCGTACCGTGGTCGGGATCGCATTGTCGGTGGGCATCACCGTCGTCGCTGCGACCACCGTGAACTATGCGTCGGCTTCAAATTCCGTTCCGGAGTCCGCCGCGTCCGTGCAGGAGGCCGCTGCCTCCTTGCCTCAGGGAGGGGACGTGGGCGGGAACGGCCAGACGGGCGGAAACGGGCAGACGGGCGGGGACGGGCGGTCGAATCACCACGACTGGAGGGACGATGAGGACCGCGAACGGGTCTACGTCAACGAGCGGACGTATTCGGTCAAGGGGGGTGAGTGCATCGCCGTAATCAGCAGTCCGGCGACCAGCTTCAACGTCCGGAACGAAACTGACAAGAGGATCGAATTCTTCACCGGGATTACCTGCGACAACGGTGCCGCAATTGCGACCATCGGGCGCGGAGACTCCAGCAGCGCAATCCCCGGAACGGTCGTCTTCGACGGCAGCGTGGTGCCGTTCGCGCTCGTCGGCAGCTTCCGGGCAGTCGACAGGAAGCACCACTGACCCCCACACCGGCCCAGGGGCAGCGGCAGCCCCGGCCCGTGTGTCATGTGAACCCCGGCCCGCTGCAGGGCCGGGCCGGCCCGTCAAGCCGCGGGACGGCAGCAGACGCGATCTCTGCTTCTCATCCGGCCGTCTCCTCACGGGTCGGCAACGGGCCCCCGGCCTCCTGTCCCGGGGCTATACGGGACGGTGACTGTGGCGGCCGTACCGGCAACAGGGCCAGGATCACGGACGGCCAGGACGCCCGCGGCGACTGCGCAGCCGCGTGCACGCGCAGGGCACGCCCGGCGCCAGGGGTGCACGCGATGCGCTGACCCGCGCGATGGGGCGATCGAGCTGTTGGCGGCGAACGCGGCGGTGGAACCTATCGGGCTCGTTCGGCGTCGGCAAGATCGTGACGGAAACCGATGACGTACCCCTCGACGACCTGGTGTCGTCCTGGGAAGAGATCCAGGACGAGTACGACTTCTGGGCCCCTGACGGCGAACATGACCGGGCGGTGCTCGACTGCGCCGCCCGGCTCGCCGCCGCGCCCGGGAGCGGGAATGCGTACGTGTGGGTTCTGGGGCTGACGATGATGGCTCCCTATGCGAACCGGTCGGGCGTCGGCTCCCGGGCGGAGGCTCAGGCGGCGCTGCGGGCGGCGGACGCCGCGCAACGCGTCCGGCCCTGCGACCACGACGCCCACCCGTACGAGTCCCATGGCGGTCATCACGCCGATGCCGAACTTCCCGACCTGCTGCTCCGGATCGCCGACGAGAACGCCGAGTGGGACGACGAGGACCACCCGCGCGCGACATGGCGCTGCCCGCGCAATGTGGCCGGGTTCGCGAGGATCGCCCTCGACATCCTGCAACCAGGCGACGTCGTCGATGTCCCGCCCCGGTTGTCCCTGCAGGACCGCGAGGACATCAAGGTGCTGGAGGCGTTGCTGGAGCTGTACCCCGAGCCGGGGACGGACGTAGCCGGCGAGATCGTCTCGCAGGGCGGCTACCTCTACTACGCCGAGCCCGAGGAGCGTCCCGGACGCCTCCACGTCGTCAGGGCCGTGAGCTGGCATGCCGTATCCGGCATGATCCAGGACAGGTCTGTGCTCTACAACCTCATCAGAGGCGTGGAGAAAGTCCTGCCGGACTTCGCCGCAGCGACCTGCGACCACGTCGAGCACCCGACACTCAGCGGCCACAGCACGACCGCCGCCGAACTCGGGATCATTCTCAGCAGTCCCGTCGGACGCCGCGTGTACGAACGGGACCGCGACTACTACGGCGACGGCGCCCCACTGGAGCAGATGGTGTGTCCCGCCTTCATGGCCGAGGTAGCCCGAGAGACGCTGAACGAACTCCGCGCGGGTCGCGACAGACTCTTCGGCCCGCGCGACACCTCCCATCTCGACGCGGAGTACCTCCGCGCGGACGGCCGCCTGGACATTCAAAAGATCGCCGAGCGACTCCAGAACATCGGCTCGAACGAGCAGTACGCCGATGAGTTGGGTCTGTGGGCGGCGCGGCGCTACGACCAGCTGGGGCAGTCCGAAGACCGGTGTCAGGCCCTGGACCACGTTCGTCCTGTCCGTGAGAGGGCCGTACTCCTGCTCACCGCCCACCAGACCATGACGATCTCCTACCCGGCCCCTCCCTACGCCGTCGCCCAGGGCATCCTCGCCACCCTACGTACGGTCGCTGCCGCACCCCGCCCCGAGCAGTGCGCCCACAGCGACGCACACCCGCCCCTGGACGCCGGGGAGTTCCGTAGCGGCCTGCCGCACTTCTACGCGCCCGAGGAGTTCCCGCCCGCCGACTGGGTGCACAGCGTGGAGTCGTGGACGTGTGCGCGGTTCGCGGGGCTGGTCGCCGAAAAGTGCGTTGCTGCTCTTGAAGACCTGTACGAAGAGGACGACGAGGCCGATTGGTAGGTCTCGCGTAGCGTGCGGGCGAAGGCGTGGCGTCCGAAAGGGGCCCGTCGCCTCACCCGGCGTCGACGGGCCCACTCCGGCCAGCAGCCGTGGCGGGCCGTGAACGCACCTCTTCGCCCTCACCTGTGCCGTGGCTCGCTTCGAACGCGGCCAACTTGCCGAGCGTCCGGCCACCGTCGCGGCATAGGGTCTGGTGCAGTATGGCCGATTACCACACCTGCGGCACCAGCACCCACACCGTCGACGAGCTGGTCCGTCTCGTCGGCGAATGCCTCGGATTGGTCTTCTCCGAGCGTGGCAGCGACTACCGAGGCGTCTACCATCTCGCCGGTATCCAAAATGGGCGGACCGAGATCCAGCCCAATGCGATCCCTGGTGACGACGGTGGAGACGACCTCTATGCTCCGGAACAACCGGCGGCCCAGGTGCTGTTGCTCACCATCACGTCAACTCCGGATCCCGCCCTTCAGGCCCGCCTGGGCTCCATCGAAGGCCTCATCCACCCGCACCACCAAGAAACGTGAACAGCTACTGATCCACAGACTTTGACAATGGCTCCGCCGGCCGCCACATGACGACCTACGGTTTGACTTGCTCTCAGGTGAGAGGTCGAGCCAGCTCAGCCTCGTCGACGGTGCCGAAGAACCACAGAACCTGATCCGTGCCCGTCATCTCCAAAACTGCCGCAGATTCGGACGTCACGCAGGGACGCCGAGCGGGGGGTGCTCGAGCACGCGGGGCTTGTACTCGACCAGCTGGATGCGGCCGTCGAAGGTGCGGTGCTCGATCATTTCGAGGGCAACGTCCGGATAGCCGTCGTAGATGCGTTCCTCGCCCGTGGCCCCGGTGATCACCGGGAACATCACGACCCGGAAGCGGTCGACGAGTCCGGCTCGTAGCAGGGACCGGCACAGGCTGAGGCTGCCGATCGTGCTGAGGAGCCCCGAGCCATTCGACTTCATGGCGCGGACCGCCTCGACGGCGTCGTCGCGGACGAGCGTGGAATTGGCCCACGTCAGTGGCTCCTCGAGTGAGGAGGAGAACACCACCTTGGACGCTTGCGTGAGCTCGTCGACGGACGCCTCTTCTTCGGGCCTGAACTCGTCTTGGCCATCCGGGACCTCGCCTGCGGCGAAGCCCGACATCAGGCGGTAGGTGTTCGCTCCCATCAGATACGTGACCTCGGGCTGCTCACCGAGCCACGCGAGGTACTCCGGGCCCTCGAGGCCCCAGAACCCGGGCCATCCCTCTCCCGATGCGTAGCCATCGAGCGAGGTGATGAAGTCGACGAGAAGCTCCGACATGGCGGTGTCCTTTCCTAGGTGTCACGAGCTTGGACCGGACGGGAGCCACAAACTCATCGGCCGCGCCGTGGAGTAACGAGAAACCCATGACGCTGCAGCCGATCAGGTCGGCGGAGCGGGACTGCTTCGGAGGGCCCGGAGGGCTGGTTCAAAGATGGGTTCTTACTGCGCCATCTGGCTCAGCCTTCGGTGACGCGGATGATTGTCTTGCCGGGGGTGCGCCTGTCCGGGGTGAACGCGGAGGCTGCCTCGGTGAGCGGGCGGATGGCGCCGACGATTGGATTGAGGTGGCCGTCTCGCAGCCGCTGGGCCAGGTCCGTGAGGCGGGCCCGGTCGGGTTCGACGACGAAGAAGACGGCTCGCCCGTTGCGGGGGTGGACGGTGACCGGCTCGGCGATGGTGACCAGGGTGCCGCCGGGGCGGACCAGTGTGGTGGAGCGTTCGAGGATGTCGCCGCCGATCACGTCGAACACGACGTCGACCTCGCTGAGGTTCTCGAGTTTCTCGGCCTGGAGGTCGATGAAGGCGTCCGCGCCCAAGCTGAGGGCTCGGTCGCGGTCGGCGGCCCTGCCGGTGCCGATCACTCGGGCGCCGATCTCTCGTGCCAGCTGCACGGCGATGGAGCCGACGCCGCCCGCGGCGCCGTGGATGAGCACGCTCTGGCCGGCGTTCAGGTGAGCGTGGTCGAACAGGGCCTGCCAGGCGGTGAGCCCGGAGATCGGCAGTGCGGCGGCCGTGACATGGTCGACATCGGCCGGGAGTGGGGCGAGGTTGCGGGCCTCGACCGCCGTGTACTGGGCCAGCGTGCCGTTGCGGGTCCAGTCGGTCAGTCCGAAGACGCGCTGCCCGATGGTCAGGCCGGTGGTGCCGTAGCCGAGTTCGGTGACCACGCCGGACAGCTCGTGGCCGGGCACGCTCGGGGTGCGGTCACGACCGGCCCGGTCGGTCCAGGTGCTGGGCCAGTCCAGCTCGCCGGGGGTGAATCCGGCGGCGTGGACCTCCACGATCACGTCGTTCTCGGCGGCGTGCGGGTGGGGCAGTTCGGACAGGGCCAGGCCGCTGACCCCGGCGTCACGGTCTTGGACGGTGATGGCTTGCATGAGGGGCTCCTCTGAGTGAGGCGACGGTTAGGGAGCGGTCTTGGCGTCTGGCGGGCGCAGGCATCGGCCCGCAGGAGGCCGACCGGCCGCTATGACCAGTAGCAGCCGTCCGCCGCTGGCGGCCACCGCACGCAGCGGCGGATGAAGCACGGCTGGCAGGTGCCGTTGTGATCACGTTTCCGACCCTATGAGGCAAGCAGCCCAGACGGCTGGGCCACTTGTACCCGATTCCGGTGGGCCATTCCTCCCGGGCCGGTCAACGGCGTCGGGTCGGCATGGTTGAGGAGGTTTCTCAAGGGCGGTCCTCACCTGCTGAAACGCCTCTTGTTCGGCTTGATCCGGCTGTCCACGACCGCGGATTCCGGCTCTTCGCCCAGACTGGCCGCGGCGGTGCCCTGCGGTGTGTCGCACGGAATTCGGTCCGGGCGCCAGATCGCCGGGCCCACGAGCCAGGCCATTGCACGTCTGTGCGGTCCTTCGGCGGCCTGGGGAGGGGACCGCCGAACTTTCGCTGGCTGCCCGCCTGGCAAGGCTCGTCGCCTGGGGTGGTCATGGGGGTGCAGGACGTACCAGCTCGGGAGCCGATGGACCGGGATCGCCCGGGTCGGTGGCGGGCGGAGCTTCTGGGGCTGCGGTGGGCTGTACGCGGGCGAGGTAGGAGAGGGCTGCGACGGCTTCGGTGGATCGGGTGAGGAGGCGGTCTTCTTGCCGGCGTTGCGTCGAGGCGGTGCTGAATCGGGCGATGCCGGTGAGTGTCTCGGTGATGCCGTGCAGTACGGCCGCGAGCATGGGCGGGAGGGTGAGTGTGATGTAACGCTTGATACATTCCTGAGCGTGACGAGCGCTGAACAACCTTCACGGTGGCTGATCCTGGTGATCAAGCTGCCTGCGGATCCGTCCCGGCACCGTGTGGCGGTATGGCGGGAGCTGCGCAAGATCGGGGCCCTCTCCCTGGGACAGGGCATCTGGGCGGTGCCGGAGGTACCTGTCTTCGCCGATGGGGTCCGGCGCGCCCTCCAACTCACCGACAGTGCCGGCGGTCAGGGCGTGACGCTCCAGGCGTCCGGCCGCTCCGACCAGGACGCGGCCCGCTTCCGGGAGATGTTCACCGCTGCCCGCTCCGCGGACTGGATGGAATTCCTCGCGGACTGCGCCAAGTTCGAGGAGGAGATCGCCAAGGAGATCCGGATCGCCAAGTTCACCCTGGCGGAGTTGGAGGAAGAGGAGCACAGCCTGGAGCGGCTGCGTCGTTGGCACCGCGACCTGACTGCCCGGGACGTCTTCGGCGCCCCTGAATCAGCTGAAGCCGGCCGCCGGCTCAAGCAGTGCGCCGCCGTTTGTGAGGGCTACGCCGAGCGCGTCTTCAACGCGCTGCACACCACCGACGAGGAGCCCTCATGACCACTCAGTCCATAGCCCCGGCCGCCCCGAGGCGAGCCATGTGGCCCCTGTACGCGGCCGGGTTCACCACCGCCTTTGGTGCGCACGGCATCGCCGCCAACCTCGGCGGCTTCTCCGAGGACGCCGTCACCTCCCTGCTCGTCCTGGGCGGCCTGCTCGCCCTCTACGACGGCGCGGAGGTTCTCCTCAAGCCCGTCTTCGGCTCGCTCGCCGACCGGATCGGCGGCAAGCCGGTGCTTCTCGGCGGGCTGATCGCCTTCGCCGGCGCTTCCGCGCTGTACGCCATCGCCGACAGCCCCGGCTGGCTGTGGGCCGCACGACTCGGCCAGGGCGCCGCCGCCTCCGCCTTCTCCCCCTCGGCCTCCGCCATGGTCGCCCGCCTCAACCCGGCCGCCAAGCGCGGGCGCGCCTTCGGCTCGTACGGCTTCTACAAGTCCATCGGCTACACCCTCGGGCCGCTCCTCGGCGGCCTTCTTGTCTGGGCCGGCGGCCTGCGCCTGCTGTTCACGGTCATGGCCCTGTGCGCGGCCGCCGTCGCCCTCTGGGCCGTCCTCGCCGTGCCCGCCGTGCCGCCGCTGCCCCGCAAGCGGCAGACCGTCGCCGACCTCGGCCGCCGCCTGGCCGACCGCTCCTTCCTCGCGCCCACCGCAGCCCTCGCCGCCGCCACCGCCGCGCTCTCCGTCGGAGTGGGCTTCCTGCCCGTCTCCGGGGCCGCAGCCGGACTCGGCACCGTCGCCACCGGCGCCGCCGTCTCCGTCCTCGCCGCCACAGCAGCCGTCGTCCAGCCCAAGGCCGGCCACGCCGTCGACGCAGGACGCCTGACCACCCGCACCGGACTCCTCAGCGGACTGCTCATCACCGCCACCGGCCTTACGGCCGCCATGCTGCCCGGCCTGGCCGGCGTCCTGCTCGCCGCCGCTCTCGTCGGAACCGGCACGGGGCTCATCACCCCACTCGGTTTCGCCGCCCTGGCCGCCTCCACCCCCGAGGAACGCATGGGCCAGACCATGGGATCGGCCGAACTCGGCCGCGAACTCGGCGACGCCGGCGGCCCCCTGCTCGTCGCCGGCGTCGCCACCGTCTCGACCCTCACCACCGGCTTCGCGGCTCTCGCCCTCCTACTGGCAGTCGGACCGCTGCTCGCCCTGGCACTCCGTCCCCGCACGGCACCCGCGGTGGAGTAGGCGCGCAAACGGCGGACGGGATGGCAGCTGGGGTGGGTTCGGAGGCCGCCGCCGACCGCACGATAGGCTCACCGCCCGTATAAGTAGGGTTCAGAGCGGCAAGGGGGAGGAGCCGTGCAGCTCACGGTGCACTGGTCGGACCTATGGGTGCCCGCTTCGATGATCGTCCTGAGCGTCATCCTCAGCTCGGTGACTCGTCGGAGACGGCACAGGCGGCAAACAGCAGTCAGGCGGGGCTCACGGACTCACTGGGAATGGCTGCCGTTCATGTTCGGGCTGGCGACAGCGCTCGGAGAGCTCTCGATCCTTCTCGACCTACCCGATCCCTGGACCACGATCATTGACGTGCTTTCCCGAGCGTTCGCCCTCACCACTGTGTTCATGGTCTTCCGGACGGTTTTCATCCTTTTCATGCGCGGCATTCGGCGGGTGTTCCGACGCCGAGTAGCGGACACCAGCAGCTGACAGCAACTGCCGCAGATGCTGGAACGTAGGGGCGGGGCTGCAATGCGTGCGCTCACATCCGCTGCGAAGGCGGCGGGGTCTTGTGTCACATCTGGCAGAGGCTGAACTGCACGAAGCCCCTGGGCACTCGCCACGAACTCAGCAGACAGCCGCGCTGGTTGTCTGGGGTGCTGGGGGACGAGGACGTCGGAGTAGGCGCCGTAAGAAGCCCACGAGGGCAGCCCAGATCCGCTTCCCACTCCTTCGGTTACTGAGAACCCAGCAATGGGTTGGGCCAGCTCGACAAGGCGTAGCCCCCGCGGACCCGGGGCTGGGCGGGCCCCGCTACGATCGCGGCTCGGCAGCACGACGATCTGGGGAGCGACCGTGCAGGAAACGAGCACTGTAGAGCTGGCCTACGTGCCGACGGCTGCTGACGCTACGGGGGCAATTCGCGCGCGAATGCGAGCCACACCGGCGGGACGGCTGCAGAGCGGGATCATCCTCGCCAGTGCGATCGTCGTGCTCGGCGCTTTTGCTGTGAGCTTCACTGTGCCGAAGGGTCCCAGCCTCCGTGTGACGGTGCTCTGCCTCGCGGCGCTGGCCTTGTGCATCGGTGTGTACGTGCTGGTACCTGCCCTGCAAGGGCGCCAGGTGCACCGGATGGTCGCCTCGCAGGGGGAGTTCCGGGCCGTTGTGGACGACACCGGGGTGCGGGTGACCTCGCGGGACAGCGAGACGGTGCACCGGTGGCCAATGATCACCCGCTACGCGGAGACTGATGCGCTCTATGTGCTGCTGACACCCGACAAGTACAGCGTCGGCATCGTCGTCCTCCCTAAGCGCGGCGCCCCGGAACCGGCGGATGTCGACCGGTTGCGTGCCATCCTCGACCGGAACGCCACCCGGGTCTGATCCGAGAGAATCGCCATACTGCACGGGTGGCCAGTCCGGGCGCTGACACGCTTCCTTTGGCTGGCCAGGGGCCTGGGACCTGTGACACCAGCGGCTGACACCAACGAGGACGTACAACAGCCTCCAGGGCCGGACGCATGCGAACTATCGATGGAGGTCTCGGTCCGACTGGCCACTGTCGCCGGCGCCCCGTGCGCTCCGCTCTCAGAACCTGGTGCGACCGGTCCCGCGATAGTTGGTAGCGCACCGACCAGCCCAGGCCCAACCCCTTAGCCCCGGTCCCGTGCATGGCACGATGCCTGATCACGGACGAGCACAAGGAGATCCCATGAACGATCAAGGCACCCCTGTTTCGGCAGATGGTTTCAGGGTCGTTGCTGTTGATGCCGACTGGCCGGAATCACGGCAGTTCATGGGTGGCGGCGATAACCAAGTCACCGGCGACATTCATGTGTGCCTGTGGTTCGGCTCTGCGTCCTATGACCCCGAGGTCGAGCACGTCATGGTTTTCAGCGCCTCCTCCGGCAATGCAAAGGCCGGCGAGGCCCTGGAGGACGCTTTGGAGGACTACTGCCACCCCGGTGAGGGACTTCCGGCCGACCTGCCGGTCTCCGAACACATCACCATCACCGCAGAGGGGAAACCCGTGACGTTCGAACTCTGGCGGAACAGCAGCAACCCTTATTGGGTCGCCCGGGGCCGTGTCGAGAACACCGAAGTGGTCCTGTCCGGCTCCGAGGTAGAACCGAGTGATTTGCGCCTGGTCCGCGTGCATGACCTGGCCGCGTACTCGGCCCCGATCGCGTTCCTCCCGGCCCGGGAAGCGATCTCCGTTGCCATGGGAAGCGACGCCCAGACGGCGGGGCCCAGCCTGCAATTGCACGTTGAGGAGGCGGACGCCGCGCTGCAGCCCCTGCGCGACATCGCTGCCCGGGGTGCCGCCCTCGGGGGACCCAGCCGGGAATTGCACGGCGAGGAGGCGGACACCGTGATGCGCGCCTTGCGCTACCTCGCGCAGGATGCCGACCCCGCGGGTGAATTGGGAGCGGAGAGCTGATCAGCTCCCGCCGACCTGGCCCACTCTTCGAAGGCCGTCGGGCCCTCGTGGCCCGCGCTCGGCTGACCGACGATGTCTGTTGAACCGTTACGAGTAGATCCTGGGACTGCATATCCCCGGCTTGCCACGCCGCGGATGCTTGCCGCCGCCCGGCGAAGGCGTGAACCAACCCTTCGGCCGTGTCGGCCCGGGGCCGCCCGATCGCTCCGGCAGGCTCTACCCTCCCCCGACTCGCGGCAGAGCTCCCGCACACGTCGCGCTGATCGACCCATACCAAGGCGCCGAGGGCGTTACCCGCCAACTCAAGGAGCTGGTCAGCCATTTGCAGCCTGAGCCGATCGACCTCCTGGATGCCGGGGGCGACATTCTGGCCCGGGGCGAGGAGCCGGCACTCAAGAGCCCGCTTGCCGACGCTCTAGGCCTGGCCGCGTGCTGCCAGGTCAACGCGCCCATTCGTCTGCTTGTTGTCGGCCCCGGCCTGGACGGCGAACTCCCGCTTGAAGACCTGCGCGGCATGCTGGGTCCTATTGTCCACACCTTCACAGCGAAGGACACGGAGCCGATCAGCTCGGTCCTGGAATGGCACCCGTCGCAGGCCACCGGGATGCTAGCGGCGACGGCCGAGGATTAGGCGGCACGTCGAAGTACGGGTCGCCGGGCTCCCCGCACTGCTGAAGACGAGGGGCCGACGGTCCACGAGGCTGCCATGGACGAGGTGTTGAGCCGCAATCAGTTGCCCGCGCCATCATGGCGACGGAGAACCTCGGAGAGGTAGAGGCACACAGCCGCGAAATCTGCGGCTACCGCGCGGCAAGCGAGGCGGACACTTGCTTAGGCCGAGGCGGGGGAGGAGCGAAGTACAGCAACCACAGCAACAGGTACCGCCCGTAGCACCTCCGCGTACCCGAAGTGCGCCCTGCATAGCCGCGTTATGTGGAATCAGACGGGCCTGGCCTGCAGCCATGGTCCCGAACCCGTGGGGCTCGAAGGGGAACGCGAAGCGGTCTCCTCCCTTGCCGAACGCCTTGCGGACACCCCACACCCGCTGGCCCCCCCAAAGAGCTCGGAACAGCCAGCAGCTTCGTTCCCATGACTCAGCTCATGAAGACCGTCACTGCGAAGACGCCGGGTCAGCGCGACAAGCAAGATACCGATCTAGAATCTCCTGACTATCAGGAGTGAAGGTCCACTGCTGCAGAGTCCGCCGCAGATCGGACTCGGTCAGCCACCCGTGCCAGGCCACTTCTCCCGGGTCGGGGGCGCCGATCTCCGGAAGCACGGCATCGCACACCCCAAGCCAATGAGGGCTGAGCCCGCCCCGGTTGAGGAACTTGAACCGAAGGCACACTGTCGCCCGAGCCCCCAGCTCCTCACTGAGTTCGCGGGAAGCCGCCTGCTCATAGGACTCGCCGACTCCCGCAGCGCCCCCGACACCGAGTTCGTAGTGCCCTGGGAAACGGGACAGCTGCTCGGCACGGCGATGGACGAGAAAGCGACCTTGCCCATCGCGGCACACCACGACACCAACTCGGTGCAGCCAGCCCTCCCGGACGGCCTCCCTCCGGCTGACCACTCCCAGCACTCGGTCCTGAGCATCGACACGTTCCACGAGTTCATCCACGACGCACACGGTCCCAGACACCACTGACACCCGACCGAAATGCCAGAGGGTCAGGCCATTCGTCAGGTTGCGCTTCACCGTTCGTCACGATTTGACGGACGTTTCGCCCCAGGGGATGACCGACTGCTTAGCATGTGGATTCCTTGAAGTGCGCTCCATCGGCACACGCCGATCGCCGACCGGTGGAGCCACCCACCTGCGACCCGCGCAGCGCAAGACATGGCGACCCGCCGTGGTGTTCTCGCACGCCCCGTCCGTCTGGAGGGTCCATGCACACCAGTTCCGCCCGTGGCGCGGTCCGCCCCCGCGTCACCACCGCCACAACTACCGCCGGTCCGCGGCCCGGTGCCGCCGCCGTCGGTCCACACTCCGGCGCCACCGCCGTCGGCTCACCGCTGCCCCTGCCGGAGCCCGCCGACGAGCCCTCCCCGCACCAGCTCTTCGACCACGCCTGTCGGCGGCTACTCGGGCACGGCCAGGCATTCAGCGGCATCGTGGTGGACCAGATCCGCACCGAGGTGCCGTACTACGCGGACCCGGTGCTCGCACCCCCCGACCTGCCGCAGTCCGTGTACAAGGGCGTACGCGTCGCTTTGGAGGCCGCCCTCGACCCGGGCCGGATGGCGGACGTCGAGCGGTATACCCGTGAGCTCGGCATCCGCCGGGCCGAAGAGAGTCGCCCCCTCGACGAGGTGCTGCACGCCTTCCGGGTGGCCGGCTCGGAGGTCTGGAACGGGATCATCGGCGCAGTGGAGCGGGACGGTCTCGGCGACCAGCGTCACCTCGTGCACGTGGCTGAGCTGGTGTGGAAGAGCAACGACCGCGACTGCGTCCTGCTGGCCGACGCCTACCGCCAGGTCGCCAAGGGTGTGGCCAGCCGCCACAACGAGCGCGTACGCCTGATCCTCGCCGCCGTACTGGAGAGCCGCAACGACCCTGCGTTCATCCGGGACGCGGCATCGATCCTCAACCTGCCGCCCGACGGACGCTTCGCGGTCGCGGAGATACGCGCCACGCCGCCCGTCGGCCGCACGCCCGACGCCGTCCCGGAGATCCGCGGCATGCGCGTCCTGCGCCACACCGGGGGTCGGCGCGATGTGCTCGTCACCCATCTCGGCGACCGCGCGCTCGGCGCGCTTGTCTCCGCCCTCGACGCCGGTCCCGGCATGCGCATCGGCGTCAGCCCGGTCGTCCAGGGGCTGGAGAACCTGCCCAGGGCGCGGGACATGGCCGGACTCGCCCTGCGCACCTGCCGGGGAGACGGCGAGGTCGCCCGGCTCGACGCCCGTCTGCCTGAGGGCCTGCTCGTCTCACGGCCCGACCTGTCCGCCGAACTCGCACTGCGGGTGCTCCGGCCGCTGTACGAACTGGAGCCCGCCGACCGCGAAACGCTGATCGACACGCTCGGGGTGTGGATCGAGAATGGCGGCTCGGCGGTCCAGGCGGCCCGGCGCATGCTGTGCCACCGCAACACCGTGCTGAACCGGCTGCGCCGTTTCGAGCAGATCACAGGGCTCGAACTGTCCCGTCCCCGCGACCTCGTACGGCTCACGCTCGCGTTCGACACACTCCAATTGCTCGGGCCTGCGGCCGTCCTCGGCTGCGCGGACGCCTGGGATCGCGACGTGGACGGCTGAGGCCGCAGACAGCGACGTAGGACCGCTGCGAACACGCGATGCGTGCCCGGCAGGGGCCGCCGCACATACCCCTCGGCTCTGCCGGCGGGTTCACGGCATTGGCCGGTTCCCTTCCCGTGGGTGGCTGAATGGGCATCAGCACAGTCACCACCCTCCGCCGTTGGGAGCGGACAACGACGTGCCCGAAGCGCATGGACTGACTGGTCGGTACGTGCTCTCGTGAGCCCTCATCAGGGGCACTGCCGTCAGGGGCAATGCCCGCGCAAGGCATCGCCCGAGCCAGGCGATGCGCGCTTCCCTGCCCGCCAGGAGAGCTCCATGGCCCATCAGCACGTCCATCTGCCCGCCCCCCAGCTGCATCAAAGACCCCGGCCCCACCCGCCCGGCAGATCCTTCGCACTCGTCAACGGACTGACCTTCGCGGTCCACCTCCTGCTCGCCTGCACCGCCGAGGACCTGCTGGCCACGCGAGTCGACGGACAGATCACCCTCGGCGTCGTCGCAATCCTCGCCCAGGGTTTGCTCCTACTGTGGACAGCGGCGCGCTACGACCGCGCCCCCGACGGCGACGCCCACGACGGGGCCCCCTACGGCGAGGCCGCCTACGAGCCGCAGGGGGAGCGCTGATGCTTCCTCAGATGCTGCTCGCCGCAGGGACACCCGGCTCCCTCGACCTGGACGCGGACACCCGCTCCTGGGTCCTCGTGGGCTTTCTGACGTTCATCGTCCCGATGCTGCTCATCTGTGTGCTCAACGGCCCCGAGCGCGACCGGGTCAACGACTTCTACACCGCGGGCCGCAGGCTGCGCCCCGTGCAGGGCGCCATCGTCCTCTCCGGCGTCTATCTCTCGGCCGCGACCGTGCTCGGTACGACGGGAACCGTCGCGGTCTTCGGCTTTGACGGCCTGTTCGTCGCCCTGTGCACCGTGCTGTCGCTCGGCGTGCTGCTCCTGCTGTCCGGGCCGCTGCGCGAGCGCGGCAGCTACACCCTCGGCGACACCTTCGCCCTGCGCGCCCCGGGGCCCGCCGTGCGGATCGCGGCCGCGATCGTCACGCTGAGCGCCTGTATCCCGTATCTGATCGTCCAGCTCTCCGGCGCGGGCCGGACCACCGCCATGCTGCTCGGCCTTTCCGGGCCGGGCGCCGAACAGACCGTCATCGTCATGATCGGCACGCTCGTCGTCTGCGCCACTGCCTTCGGTGGGATGCGAGGCATGATCGCGCTCCAGATGATCAAGGCGGTGTTCCTGCTTGCCATGGCGCTCGCCGTGGCCGCGGTGCTGCTTCACCGCTTCCACTGGAGCGCCGACTCGCTCATCGACGCCGCCGCTCAGGGCAGCGGCCGACCCGAGGGCTATCTGCGTCCGGGCCTGCGCTTCGCCGCCGGCGGCCCGGTCGAGAGCACGCTGGACTTCATCGGCCTGATGATCACCGTGGTGCTGGGCGTGGCGTGTCTGCCACATGTCGCCACCCAGCTCAACACCGCGCCCGACCCGGCCGCCGCCCGACGTACGGTCCGCCACACCATCGGCATCGTCGGCGCCGTCTGCCTCGTCACCACGGTGATGGGCTTCGGTGCCGCGGCGATGATCGGTGCCCCGAAGATCCTCGCGGCCGACCCCGGAGCCACCAGCAGCCTGCTGATGCTCACCGGCGATCTGGCAGGAGGATCGTCTGCGAAGACGGGCGAGGCATGGCTCGTCGTGCTGGTCGCCTGCGCGGTGTTCCTCACGACGCTTGCGGTCGTCGCGAGCGTGACCCTCGCGGCGGCGGGCGCGGTCGCCCACGATCTCGTCACCAACGTCGTGCGCCGCGGGCGTAGCACCGAGGGCCGGGAGGTGGCCGCGGCCCGAATCGCGTCCGCCCTGGTCGGGGTGCTGAGCATCTGCGGTGCGGTGTGGGTCCAGGGCTGGAACATGGGCTTCCTGTCCACGCTCTCCCTGGCCGTGGCGGCCTCCTGCCTGCTCCCGGCGCTGGTGTATGCGTTGTTCTGGAGCGGCTTCACCCGCCGGGGGCTGCTGTGGACGCTGTACGGCGGCTTGGGCTCCGCGATCGGACTCCAGGTGTGCAGCCCCGTCTTCTCCGGCAACCCGATGGCGCTGGTGCCCGATTGGCACATCGACTGGTTCCCGCTCCAGACAGTCGCCCTGGTGTCGCTGCCTGTCGCGTTCCTGCTCGGCTGGCTCGGCAGCGTGACGGGACAGCGTCATACGGCCCCGGTGGCGGAGGCGCCGGTCAAGCCTGACGTACTGACGTACTGACCCAGGAGAGCGGCGGTTGGCGGAGCGCCCTCACACGCTCCACCGGCCGTCGGCCCCACGACGTCTGCATAATCCGCCCCTCAGACGGTGCGTCAACTCGTCACGGGGTGAGCCGTACGCGGATGCCCAGCGTCCGGTTCGCTCCTCGGAGCCAGCTGTCGAAGATCATGAGGCGGCCGACGATGCCGTACTTGCGGGCGATGAGTGAGCGGTAGCGGGCGCCGGTCGCCGGGTCGGTGATCTCGGCGGTGGCCGGGACCGGGTCGCCCGTGGGTTGCCGCGCAGGTCGCAGGGGCCGACGAGGATGTCGCCGCGGGCCCGGATCCGCTTGACCTTCCAGGAGTCGGCCGGGGTCCGCACGCCCAGAGTGTCTCCGTCGCGTACCACCCACACCGGGGTGGCGACCGGGGTGCCGTTCCTGCGGTAGCTGGTGATCAGCATGAACTTGCCGGCACCGAGCTGCTCCAGCAGCGTGTCGTCCATGGCGCGTTTCTGCTCCCTGCCGCTGAGTTCGAGGTTGCTGGCCATTGGAGTGGCGTACTGCGATGTCAGTTCGCGCATGGGGAGGTCGTCTTCCGAGGAGGGGGTGGGGCGGCAGCACGCGTGAGGTTGCGGGGTGCCGCCGGGGGTCGGGATGGCTCAGCTCAGCGGGACGTCGAGGACGGCCTTGCGGTGGCTGAACGTCTCGATGGAGTAGCGGCCGTGGTAGTTGCCCATGCCGCTTTCCCCGACGCCGCCGAAGGGCAGCGTCGGCACGGCGAGGTGGTGCATCGGCAGGCCGAAGTTGAGGCCGCCGGAGGAGGTCTCGGCAGCGAGGCGGCGCTTGGTGGTGTTGTTCTCGGTGAAGGCGTACAGGGCGAGCGGCTTGTCGCGGTCGTTGATGAACGCGATGGCCTCGTCCAGGTCCGCGACGGGAAGGATCGGGAGGATGGGGCCGAAGATCTCCTCCTGCATCACGGGCTCGTCGGGCCGGACGTCGGCCAGTACGGTCGGTGCGATGTAGGTGTCCGCGCGGTCGGTGTGTCCGCCGGTGACCGTGCGGCCGGAGCCCAGCAGCGGGGACAGTCGGTCGAAGTGCCGCTCGTTGATGATCCGTCCGTAGGCGTTGGAGGTCTGCGGGTCCTCACCGAACAGCCCCTTGATCGCGACGACCAGGGCGGCCTGCAGTTCGGTCGCGGTATCCGGGTCGGTCAGGACGTAGTCGGGGGCGACGCAGGTTTGACCGGCGTTGGCGAACTTCGTCTGCGCCAGGCGCTGCGCGACCGTGGCGATGTCGGCGTCCCGGTCCACGAACACCGGTGACTTGCCGCCGAGTTCGAGGGTGACGGGGGTGAGGTTCTTGGCGGCGGCGGTCATCACGATGCGGCCGACCGTGCCGTTGCCGGTGTAGAAGATGTGGTCGAAGTGCTGCTCCAGCAGCGCGGTGGTCTCCGGTGCGCCGCCCTCAACGACCGCGGTGGCGTCGGTGTCGAGATACGCGGGCAGCAGCTCGGTCAGCAGCGCCGAGGTGCGGGCTGCGTATTCGGCGGGCTTGATGACGACCGCGTTTCCGGCGGCCAGTGCGCCCGCGACGGGCACCAGCAGCAGGTTGACCGGGTAGTTCCACGCCGAGATGACCAGGGCGACACCCAGGGGGTCGAACACGGTGCGGGCGGTGCTGCCGGGGAAGCCGGGCACCGTCACGGGGGCGGGCTGCGGGGCGGTCCACTCCTCCAGGTGCTCCAGGTAGTCGTCGATCTCGACGATCGTGGTGCCGATCTCCATGGCGTCGACCTCGGCGCGGTTCTTGCGCAGGTCGGCGTAGAGGGCGTCCGCTATCGCCGCGCGGTTGTCGGTGAGCAGGTCGCGCAGGCGGGTCAGCTGCTGTCGGCGCCAGGCCAGTGGCTTGGTGCGACCGGTGCGGAAGGTGGCGCGCAGTCGGTCGACCAGCGCGGTGGCTTCGGCGGCGCTGAAGGTGTCGTCAAGGGTGAAGGCTGCCTTGGTGTCAGTCACAGTCATGTCCTGTTCGGATCGGTGGGAAAGCCGGTCGGCATCGAAGGGCAGGAATGTCGTGGCCGGGCCGGTGGTGCGGTCAGGCCGTGACAGCCGTGCGTTCGGGCGTGGCCTCGTCTTCGCTCGACGGGGCGAGCGTGAGTTCGCCGTCGCTCGACGCAGCGGGCGTTCCGATGGCGGACGACGGGGAACTGCGGCGGATCGCAAGGCCGACCATGGCCACGCCGATAACCAGCACGAAGGCCATACCGGCGAGGGCGAAGCTCAGCGTGTACTGGCTCTCGGCGGGCAGTGCGGGGACCCCGGCGGGCAGGTTGTCGAGCGTCTTCGAGGCGAGCAGCGAGGTGACGACCGCGCTGCCGATCGCACTGCCGGTGGAGCGGGAGATGGAGTTGATGCCGTTGGCGATGCCGGTCTGGTGGTGGGGAACGCCGGCCACGATCAGGGCGGGCATCGCGGCGTAGCCGAAACTGATGGCGACGCCGACGACCATGCCGGCCAGGATCACCGACGCGGTGGTGTCGTGGGCGAGGGTCAGCCAGGCGAACCCGACGACGCCGAAGACGGCACCGACGGCCAGGGTGAGACGCGCACCGATGCGGCGCACCAGCACGCCTCCGAACTGCGCGGCGACCAGCGAGATGAGAGCAGAGGGCAGCAGGTATACGACGGAGGCGCGCAGGACGGAGGCGCCGAAGCCGTAGCCGGCGATCTCAGAAGGCGTCTGGACGAGGTAGGAGACGCCAATGAACTGCGCGAACATGGCGAATCCGACGAGCAGTCCGGCGACGTTGGTGAACAGCACCGGCCGGTGGACGAACATCTTCATGTCGACCAGGGGGTCGCGGACCCTGCGTTCGACGACGACCCACAGGGCCGCCGTGACGACGGCGCCGGCGAACAGGGCGAGCGTGCGGGTCGAGGTCCAGCCCCAGGTGTGCCCCTGCGAAATGGGCAGCAGGATCAGCACGAGCAGCACGGCGAGGCCTGCGGCGCCGAGCCAGTCGGTGCGCCCGCCCGTCCGGGTGCGCGGCGCGGGGACGACGACCGCAACCGCGATCAGGGCGGCGATGGCGAGCGCGGCGGCCAGCCAGAAGACCTGGTGATAGTCGGGGTTGGCACCGGTGGTCAGCAGGCCGGCGCTTACCAGGGCGAGGCCGCTGCCGAAGCCGAGCGTCCCGCTGACCAGGGCCATGGCGCCGGGCAGCCGCGCGGGTGCGACCTCCTGGCGCAGCACGGACAGCGCGAGCGGGAAGATCGCGGTGGCGGCGCCCTGCATCACACGGGCCACTATGAGCCACAGCATCGAACTCGTGGTCGCGGCGAGCACGGATCCGGCGACCATCACCACCAGCACGCCGAGCAGCGTCGGCTTCGTCCCGCGCTGGTCGCCCAGGCGGCCCAGCAGCGGCGTGAAGACTGCGGCCGACAGCAGCGTGGCGGTGGTGACCCAGCTGACCTGGGCCGTGGTGGCGTCGAGGTCGTTCTGGATGATGCCGAGGATCGGGATGACCAGGGTCTGCATCATCGACACGACCATGGCAGCGAGGCCCAGCACGAGGACGAGCCTGAGGCTGCCGGTACGGCGATCCGGCGCGGCGGCAAGGGAGGACTTCACGGTCTTCTTTCCGGTGGAAGGCTGTGGTGCCCGAAGGGCGGAAGGCGGAAGCATCGATGGTCGAGGAGTCAAACCATTGAGGTACTCGATGCTTGAGGACATCAAACAATAGGACGCCGGTAGATGTCAAAGGTTGAGGTGTTCAAGCTTTTCGCGGTACTCTCGACGCATGCCACCCATCCCGTCCAAGGCCCAGCTCATGGAGCTGCTCGCCCATTCGGTCAGTACGCACTACGCCGACTTCACGGCCGCGGCCGCCGACATGGGCCTGACCTCCAGCCAGGCAAAGACCCTCACAGTGCTGCGACGCGCGCCCGCCTCGATGCGCTCGCTCGCGACCACCCTCGCCTGTGACGCGTCGAACATGACCGGGATCATCGACCGGCTCGAAAAGCGTGACCTGGTCCACCGCGAGGTCAGCGCCACCGACCGCCGTGTGAAGAACGTCGCCCTCACCGAGACGGGTCAGAAGGCGATCGACACGATCCGTGAGCGGATGGAGCAGACGCAGACCGGCCTGGACAAACTGTCCGACGAAGAGCGCGCCGAGCTCTTCCGCCTGCTGACGGTCGTATTCCCGCGCTGATGTGCGCGTGCGCCGTCCCGTCGAAGAGCCGGGCGGTGGCTGAACAGTCGAGACCTGTGCGCCGGATGGCTCGCGTTCGTGGGGTGGCGGAGGCGATGACGGTTCTTATCCGGCGTCTGAAGCGTCACTGCGGTTATCGGCGGGTCGGCCTCGACGTCGCTGATCGGCGAAGAAAAGGTGATGGCGGCGCGGCGGTGGTGGCGCCGGCCGCGTCGGCGGACCGATAGCGGTGGAATCGCGTTGCCGGCATGTTCTGACTGATCGCCGTGCTGGCCGTCGTCCGGTGTCCCTGGCGAAGGTCGTCTGGCATGTCGTTGGGGGCCCGTCTTCCGGGTTCTGCTGCGCCGACTGCCTGTGCCTCCCTTCATGATCCGTGGCCGGGCAGGTGCGCCGGGAGAGCGTGGGAGGGTCCGGGATGCAGCAGCTGGAGCGGATCGCGGCTCGCCGGATATGAACTGGACACGCTCGCGGCGGAGTTGGCCAAGCGGCTGCAGGAGGTGCAGGGCGAGCGGGACCGGGCCGCGGCGGAGGACGTCTCGGCCGTCGCCCCGACGACCGGCCGGGAGGGGCTGATCCGGAAGAAGCGAGCACGCAGGCTTGGGCTCTTCCGGGCGGACGTTGAGGTGGATTCCGTCGACCCGCGCATAGGCGCAGTCGACCTCCGCGAGTTCGCGGTCAAGCACGGGCCATGGTCGGCCTGCCGCTGCCGGGTCAGCCGGGTGACCGTGGGTGAAGGCGGCCCGGCTGGACTGTCAAGAGGCTGCTTCAGCAGTGGATGTGCAGTTGCGTCGGTGGACGGGTGAGGGATGCCTCAATCGAGCCGAGTGCTGGCGCGAAGGTGCCGGAGGGGCTAACGTCGAGCAGAAGTAGAGTGACCGGTCATCCTACCTAGTGAAGGGCGGGCGGGTCGCCCGGCGGGAACGCCGCCAGTCGGACGGCTGCCACGGCGATCCCGGTGCACGTCGAACAGGGATGAAAAGCTCCATGAAACCAATCCGCTCCTGGGCTGGGGCCGCCCCCGCCGGTGAGTCCCTCGCCGGCCTGACTCCGTTCGCCAGGGACCAGTTGGCCAGTTCCGAGCCGGTGCGCGACGCCTTGGGCGACCGATCTCGCGCGGCCCCGGTCGGGGTGAGCCTCTTGTGCGCGGCTATCGAGTTGTCCAGGTAGCCGGCTGCCATCGGTCGATTGTCTCCTCAGGAGGGTGCCCGGCCGCCAGGTACGGCCCCTCACAGCAGCGCTGGTAGAAGGTCCCGCGTCTGCCACTGCCGCCCAATGCGGCACCAACGGGACCTCACCGCGCATTGCCCCTACACCGACACGATCGACCATCCGCACTACCCGACAAGGGCATCGACATGACCACCAGCACCGCGCGCCGCACAGCCAGGCAGTGCCGTCTCTGCAGGCCCTCGCAGGAGCCGAACGACTACTCCCTGTTCCTGCGGCAATGGGTGCGCTCACCGGCCCGCATGGGGGCCATCGCGCCCAGCTCGCGGCACCTGGCCGAGGCGGTCTGCGCCCCGGTACCCGAACGCGGTGAGCCCGTTGTGGTGGAACTGGGTGCCGGAACCGGGCCGTTCACCGCCGAGATCCAGCGCCGGCTCGGCGGACGCGGCCGCCACCTGGCCGTCGAGATCGATCCACTCCTCGCCCAGCGCGTGCGCCATCGCCACCCGGGTGCGGAGGTGATCCAGCGCGACGCCGTGCATCTACGCCAGCTGCTGGATGAGCGTGGCATCGAGAGCGCCGACGTGGTGGTCAGCGGCCTGCCGTGGGCCCTCTTTCCGACTCCCACCCAGCACCAGCTCATGGACGCGACAGCCGCGGTGCTCGCCCCGGCGGGGGCTTTCACCGCGTTCACCTACCTCCACGCCGTTCCTCTCAGCCCCGCCCGCCGGTTCCGCGACCTGTTGGCCGACCGCTTCGAGGAAGTCGTCCCCAGCCGCACCATATGGCGCAACACACCCCCGGCTTTCGTCCTTCACGCACGTAGACCCCGCACGTGACCCCCTTGAACAAGGGCGAGCGCGAAGCCACTTGAGATCGCGATGGCGATCTCCCAGTCAGCCTCGGTGAAGGTCTAGCGGCTCATCGCCGGCTCCTCGGCGCCCATTCGGTGGGATGGGTGGTGCCGTCGTTCAGCGTCCAGCGGGCGGATGTAGAGACCACGGATCGTGGAGCGGACGGGACCGCTGAGAGTGAGCAGGTGCGACGCGGCCGGAACCGCAGCAGGTTCGCCATCGCGGCGTTCAGCGGCCGGACACGTAGCCCGGCCGCGGTCGTGAACGATCGAGTTCATGCAAAGCCGGGTGAGGACCGGCTCGGCTGTCGCTGACGCCGAGCACCCGCAGACCACTTTCGCGGTGCCCGTGCACGAGGGCCCGGTCGCTGGTGAGACGGTCGCGACCGGGCTGCTGATCGCCGTGGTCGTCCGCCGCCCGAACCCAGGCCCACCGAACTGAAGCACGACGTCGGCGCACTGCTGCGGACCAACTTGCTCGCCGGCGTCTTCGGGGCCGCGCCGTCCGACCACGCTCCTCGGCCCGCCTTCCGGCGCGCACGACAACCCAGCCTCGTGCTGTCGGGCGCGACGCCGCGTCGGTCCTGGACCTCGGCCACGATGGCTGTTTCTGCCCGGTCGTGGCGGGAGCGCAGAGTGGTCCTGTGCACGGACGCGCGCTTGAAGAGGAGTTCCGCGCGCTTGAGTTCGCCCTTCAGACAGGCGAACTCGCCTCCGGCGCCCCCCGGTTACCGCATCAGCCGGAGGACCCGCCGATAACACCGCCTACCTGGTCCACAACGCCTGGTCCAACCCGACGCATTGTGCCTCCTGCCGGTCTGCCGCCCGGGATCGCTACCTCAGACTGCGGCCGGCACTCGTCTGGACCTGAGTGCGGTGGAGTGCGCCCAGACGATGACGACCGGGAGGGCGAACTCCAGGAGGGCGGAGGCGAGGAAGACTCCCGCCGGGCTGGGCAAGCCATCCCGGGCGAAGGAGACCAGCCGCCCGATGCCACCGAGGAAGATCGGGACGGCCAGGAAGTAGACGAGTACGCCCTGCCAGCGGATCGTTGCCGCCACCCAGGCGAACAGGGGAGCCCAGCCTACGTAGACGCCCGCCAGGAAGCGGTGCGTGTTGTCCGCGTCGGCCGTGTCCGCCGGGCCTTCCTGCGTCAGTTGCTGCAGGCCGTCTCCGAGCGCGATGGCAGCGGCCAGCAGCAGGCAGACACGGACGATGGTGTGGGCTGCTGTCACAGGGGCGCCGGCTGCCATCATGGCTCCTTGCTTGTCTCGGAGTTGGGCTCGGTGTCGGTGTTCAGGCCTGCTCGGTGGGGCGTACGAGCAGTTCGGCGATGGCCATGTGCCGGGGGCGGGCGGCGATGTAGGCGACGGCGTCGGCGATGTCCTCGCTCTGCAGCCGCTCGATGTCGCCGAGGCCGGCGTTGAGCAGTTGCTGGACAACCTCCGAGTTGTGGGTGCGCAGTTCGGTGTCGACGCTGCCCGGCTCGACGACGGACACGCGGACGTGCTGCTTGGCCAGTTCCTGGCGCAGCGCCTCGCTGAAGCCGGTGACGCCGAACTTGGTGGCGGTGTACACGGCCATCATGGCGTAGGCGTTGCGGCCGTTCAGTGAGCTGATGTTGATGATGTCGGCGACCTGGCGCGGCCCGGTGGCGGCGGCCTTGACCAGGTGAGGGACGGCCGCGTGGGTGGTGTGCAGCAGGCCCATGAGGTTGATGTCGACCATGCGCTGCCAGTCGTTCAGGTCGGCGCCGGGGGTGGGTCCGAGCAGCATGAGGCCGGCGTTGTTGACCAGGGTGTCCAGACGGCCCAGGCCCTCGACGGTCCGCTCCACGGCTTCCGCGGCGGCCTGGGATGTGGTGATGTCGGCGGGCACGACGAGGGCCTTACCGCCCGCCTCGGAGATCTCCGCGGCGAGGTCGGTGAGCCGGTCCTCACGCCGGCCGACCACGGCTACCGAAGCGCCCTCGCGGGCAAGCTCAAGGGCGGTGGCGTGGCCGATGCCGCTGGATGCTCCGGTGACCAGGGCGACGGTTCCTTCAAGACGACGAGTCATCATTCAAGCCTTTCGATACGCGGCACGGCCACCTTGCTGCGAGCCGTGCTGGATAAGGGGGGATTCGGGCCCTGCTGATGGGGCCGTAGGGGGTATGGGCCGCTCAAGGCCGGGCCGAGGGCACAATGGGGAAGTGAGCATCACTGGGAAGAAGACCACCGACGCCGGACAACAGGGGACCAAGACCGTGGCAGACCTCCCGCCTCGCGAACGCCTCGTACAGGCCGCGTCGCGGCTCTTTTATTACGAGGGCGTACGCGCGGTCGGAGTGGAACGCCTGATCTCCGAGGCCGGGGTGACGAAGGTGACCTTCTACCGGCACTTCGCCTCCAAGGACGACCTGGTCGTGGCCTATCTGCTGACCAAGGACGTCTACTACAAGGAGGTGGCCGAACCGCTGGCCGCCGGGCACCCGCCCGCGGAGGCGATCGACCTGATCTTCGAGGCGATCGCCGAGCACGCCCGCGAGCGCGGCTTCCGAGGATCGCCGTTCATGAACGCGGCTGCCGAGTACCCGGACGCCGACCATCCGGTCCGCGGCCTGGTGACGTCCCACCGTGAATGGATCCGCACCCTCTTCCAGGACCTGCTCACCCGGCTTGGCCACACCGACCCGGAGTCGGCCGCCGGCGCACTGCTGATGCTGTACGACGGTGCGATGGCAGCTGGCTACCTGGACGACTCGACGGCCGCCCAGAAGACCCTCCTGGACGCGGTACGGCTGATCCGGTCGGGAGGCTGACACCGTCGAGGCCGCGCGAAACACCGGCGCTCTGTTTGACCCCAGGCAAGCCGGGGCGCGGATTGGCTTCATCGGGCTCTTCATCTCTGTTTCGAGGTGCACCGGAACCCACTGGCAGTTGCTTGCCTGGTTGGCAGTCCCGCCCGGAAGGCCGAGGTGCCATCCGAAGTAGGGTTACCGGTCATTCTACCTCTTGACGATAACCCCGCTGGCGTCCGTGCGCCAGCGGGGTGGGCCCGTCTGTGGGATCCCTCACGGACCGCTGCCGCCCCGCAGTGGCGGAGCCCGGTCTGTTCGGGTTCATACGGATTTTCTACCGACACCCTCAGTCGCATGAGCAGGGGAAACGTCATGCATTCCGGACCGACTGTGCCCCGTATCGACTGGTGCATTTCCGCAGGCGGAGCTGGTTTGTGCCCTAAAGGTGGACAACTGCCATACCGGGATCCCCTCGGAGCATGCCCGTTCTCCGGCCCGCGTCCCGGCCGTACGGTCAGTGCGGCAGTCATTGCGGTCAGATTGAGAAGTGGTCGGCGGCCGGGCTGCAGGCCGATGTCGTCCGTCAGTTGGTAGGCGTTCACGCGCAGGTAGTCGCGCGCGGACGGCTCGGTGAGCCGCGGGTCCTCTCCAAGTTGCTGTCGTCGGCGAAGGGAGCGGTCGCGGCTCGTAAGCGGTCTGGTCGTTCTCGGGATCGCCGAAGCCCTGGTTACGCCCCAAGGCTCCAGGACCGTCGAGAACCCGGGAACGCGTCGGCGTCGCTACTCGCCGATTCCCGGCTGACTAGACCACGTTGGCCTTACCCCGCCGGCGCGCTGATCTCCCTCTTCAGGATCTTGCCGCTCGGGCCGGTCGGCAGCGTGTCCACGAGCCACACCTCGCGCGGGTACTTGTACGCCGCCACCCGCTCCTTGACGAACTGCTGGAGCTCGTCGCACGTGGCCTGCGCTTTCGGGCGCAACACCACCGCGGCCGCGATCTCCTCGCCCAGATGCGCGTGGGCCACCCCCACCACCGCAGCCAGCGCGACGGCCGGGTGCTCGTGGAGCACCTCCTCGATCTCGCGCGGGTAGACGTTGTAGCCGCCGCGGATGATCATGTCCTTCTTGCGGTCGACGATGTACAGGTAGCCGTCCTCGTCCTGGCGCGCGAGGTCGCCGCTGCGCAGCCAGCCGTCCGGGATGGTGGCCCCCGTTTCCTCCGGCCGGTTCCAGTACCCCTTCATCACGTTCGGCCCCCGCACGGCCAGTTCACCGATCTCACCGGGAGTCACGTCCTGGCCCTTGTCGTCGAGGAGCCGCACCTCCACGTCCTTGATCGGGGTGCCGATGGAACCGGCCTTGCGCGGCCGGTCGGGGTGGTTGAACGTGACCACCGGACTGGTCTCGGACATGCCGAAGCCCTCCAGCACCACGCAGCCGAAGCGACGCTCGAAGCCGTGCAGGATCTCCACCGGCAGCGAGGCTCCGCCGGAGACGCACATCCGCAGCGTGGACACGTCGGCCTCCGACGGGTGCTGGAGCAGCGCCGCGTACATGGTCGGAACACCCTCGAAGATCGTCGCCCCGTCGCGGGTGATGGCGTCCAGCACGGTCTGCGGGTCGAATCGGGGGATCAGGGTGAGCGAGGCGCCGGCGCGGACGGTGACGCTCATCGTGCAAATCTGACCGAAGATGTGGAACAGCGGCAGACAGCCCACGACCACGTCCTGCGCCGTCACCCGCTGAACCTCGACCGCGTTGACTTCGGTGTTGTGCCGCAGCCCGGCGTGGGTGAGCGTGGCGCCCTTGGGGCGGCCGGTGGTGCCGGAGGTGTACAGCAGCACAGCCACGTCCTCGCCGTCCCGCTTGCTCACCTCCGGCAGCGGCTCGTGACCGGCCAGCAGGCCCGCGAAGGCGGCGGGCTCGACGCTCAGGTGCCGTACTCCGGCGGCGGCCGCGCCCTGCGCTCCCTCGCCCGGCGCCTGGTGCCACTCGAAGAGCATCAGGGCTCCCGAGTCACGCAGGTGATATTCGGTCTCCCGAGTCTTCAGCAGAGGATTCATCGGTACGACGACCGCTCCGGCGCGCAGCACGCCGTAGTACAGGACGACGAACTCGGGAACATTGGGCAGCATCAAAGCGACCCGGTCTCCCGGCCGTATGCCCTCGGCCCGTAGCAGCGCGGCGGCGCGGGCGCTGCGCTCGTTGAGCTCCGCGTAGCTGGTGACCTGGCCCCCCAGCCGCAGCGCGGGCCGTTCCGGCTGCCGCCGTGCCGTCTCCACCAGGAACTCCGCCAGATTGGCCATGACCGCCTCCACGAATGTCACCGTCGAAATCCGCTGTTCACGTTGACGACATCGTGCAGATGTCCGTGGCGACGGCCTATGTGCGGCAGGACAGCGTCTGCCCACCCGGATTGTCCCCATGAACAAAACAGTGGCGTTACGCTGCGGGAATGAACCTCTCAGGGGTGATCGCGGCGCTTCATGCGAGGCTGCCGGAACTCGGTGAGCGGATGGCGCAGCGCATCCGCTCGGATGTCGACGCCTACAAGGACGAGTCGCTGATCCCCTTCGAGTCGCTGCGCCGCTCGTGCACCGCCAACGCGGACCTGCTCCTGGACCAGCTCGTCCGCGCGGGCGCACAGGACCCGGGCCCGGCCCGGGAGACCGGCCGCCTCCGCGCCGAGCAGGGCGTGCCGCTGGCGGACACCCTGCACGCGTACCGGATCGGCTTCGAGCTCCTGTGGACGGACATCCTCGCCGAGGCACGCAACCGTCCCGAGGTCACCGACGCCCAGTTGGTCTCCCAGTCGGCGGAGATCTGGGCTCTGTTCGGCCGCTACGCGGAGGCGGTGGCGGCGGCCTACCGGGAGACGACCGCCGAGCTGACCTCCCGGCGTCAGGCGCGCCGCTCGGCATTGGTGGAAGCGCTGTTCACCGGCGTGATCGCCGATCGCACGCTGTGGGAGGCCGCCCGCGAGCTGGGGCTGCCCGACCGCGGGCCCTACGTGGTCGCCGTGGCGGCGGCCGACGCGCCCGGTGAGGAGCCGCTGGCGGGAACGGAAGCGGCGCTGCGTCAGGCCCAGGTCCCCTTCGCCTGGCGGCTGCTGCCCGACCAGCAGATCGGTCTGGCCGCCCTGCCCACGGCGACGGCGGAGAGCGCCTGTCTGAGCATCCTGCGCCGTGCGGGCGCCCGCGTAGGCGTCAGCCCGTGCTTTCACTCGTTGCGGGACACTCCCCGGGCTCTGCGCTTCGCCCGTCTGGCCCTGGCCGGCCTCCAGGGCACCGGCCCCGGCGTCGCACGGTTCGACGACAACCCGCTCGCCATGGTCGTCGCCGCCGCCCCGGCCGAGGCGGCGCACCTCGTGGAGGTTGTCCTCCAGCCACTGCTCGACCTCCCGGCCGCGGAGCGTGCCCGTCTCCTGGACACCCTGGAGCACTGGTACGCCGCCGCAGGCTCTGCCACGGACGCGGCGCGGAGCCTCTTCGTCCACCCCAACACCGTCCGCTACCGGCTGCGCCGCGTCGAGGAGCTGACGGGACGCTCCCTGTCCGATCCGCGAGCGGCGGCGGACATCGGCGCCGCGCTGCTGGCGGTCCGCCGGGCTGGCGCGTCATTGGGGGACGTCATCCAGTGAGTCATTCAGTAATTCGACTGCGTACTTGCCGGCCGCCATCCCGCCCAGGGCAGCAACTAACGACCTCGTGCACGGATGGCCGTGGCTCGGCGCAGCTCTCGCCGGAAGTGATCGCTGAACTCGTTGCTGAGGTGGGGCCGTTGTGGAACGACCGAGTGTTCCCAGGAAGGTTGCCTCACGTGTGCAGTGTGCACGATTGCATCGACGCGGCAGGCGGTGTCCTGACGGACGACCGTAACGGCCCCGCCCAATCGACCGCTTCGGCGTGGGGCGGGTATGGGCACCGGTTTCATCGACTCGGCCCGGTCTCAGCTCATCCAATCGAGCCGTCGGCATAGGTGACCTCAGGGTTGGGAGGTGCCTTAGAGCCGGTCAGCGCGGCGCAGGTGCGTGCGAGGGTCAGGACCGATGTCTCCTCGGTTGTTACACAGGCCAGCAGCCGGGTGGCCGCCATGCCCGTGGGCGACGAGGCGCTGTCCGCCCAGCGCTTGCTGGTCTCAACCCGTTCTTTGGTCATCGTGACCGTGCAGGTACGTGACCTGGCGCCTTCGTCGCATCCGTACCAGTAGGGAGTTTTGCGTGGCTCGTAATGCGGGTTGTTCTGCTCGGCCAGATCACCCATCGGATTGGGGTTGGGGCCGCTGACGGCGGCTTTTAGGGTGATGCTGTCGCCCTCGCGCATCGTGAACCGGCACTCCCGGTCGGTGGTCGCATTGGTCGTCGCGGCGCAGCGCACCGGCGTGCCCGTCACGTTGACCGCCCAGCCGGTGAAGAGCCCTACAACGAAGGGGTGTTCGGGGCGCGCTGATGTCTCCGGCGCACCGGGGCTGCTGGGCACCGTCACCTTTCGGGCTTCGTGCTCCTTCGGCGGCATCAGCTTTTGGAGCTCGGGGGTGAGTGTGTCGGCTGTGTCCGCAAAGCGTGGCGCGGGCGCGTTCACGGCGGTCGCTAGCCGGCCGAGGTCGGCCCGTTCGCCGGCGGGTACCTTGTAGCCGACGAACCTGAATTCCAGCTCCACCCCGGCGGCCTTTGCCTTGCCATGGGCGTCCTTGAGCAGTGCTCGTTGATCGGACGTGCAGGCGTCCCTGCCGCTGCTCGTGACCACGATGATGCGGTTGCTCTTCTCCCCGCGGAACGGATAGCGACCTTCGAAGTCGTCAATCGCCGCGGCGATTCCGCTGCCCAGCGTCGCCTGTCCGCCGGGCGTCACCCGGCGGACGGAGTCAGCGATCTTGCGTCCCTGGCTGGTTCCGCTCCCGACGACCTGCGACGTGTTCTCAGGCTTGCCGCAGTCACCTCCGAACCTGCGCAGGGACAGGGCGTCGTCTTCCCCCGCGTTCTGGGCCGCCGAGCCGACGGCACGGGCCACGGCGGCGAAGTCGGCCCCACGGCGTGTCGATGCGGCCGGCACGGGGACGGACGCGTCCACGAGGAACGCGGTGCGGTGGTCCGGTACGGAGCGGTACACGTAGAACGCGGCGGCACCCAGGAGCAGTACGATCACTGTGATCAGGGCAGTGATCACCCTGCGCCGCCGGGACCTCCGGGGTGCCGTGGCCGGCTCTGGGGGCGTCCCGACACTGCCGGAAGCGTCTGCATTCCTGGTCCTGTCGGCCGCGTTGTCCTCGGCCGGTTGCTGGCCCGTCATGTGGCAACCGGGGACTCGGCACGCAGCTTGGCGAGTGTCTTGTTCAAGGCTTCGGCCTCCGTGTTGTAGGCGTCGGCGGCCCTGCGGTAGGCCGTCCGCGGTTCAGGGCCGCCGGCGGTTCGGGACCGTTCGGCGTCCAACAGTTCGTCGGCGGCCTCGATGACGCGTCGCTGCCGGTCACGAAGCTGTGTGGCGCGGGCGTTGATGTCGCGTTCGGTCGGGTTCTTGTTGCGGCCCGACAGGTCTTCGAGGACCGCCCTGACCCGGGGGTCCGCCCCGCGTGCCGTGCGCAGGTGGCCCTCGGCGGCTTCGAATCGGCCTTCGTCGATCGCCCGCACGGCCGCGTCGACTTGTTCGACGGCGGGATTGAGCGCGTCGACGACCTTCCGGGCCCCGCGCAGGACCGGCTCGTCGTTGGCATACCAGTCCACGGCGGCCTCCAGCTCGGGAAGCGTGTCGACGAGCAGCGGATCCGGGGCTCCGGCACCCGCGGCGATCCGGCGCAGCCCGTCACGCTCTGCCTTCGGTACCTGATAGCCGACCACCCGGAACTCGAGGCGTAGCCCTGCCGCGCGGATCCGGTCCCGGATCTCGTTCTCCACGAAGGCGATGTCGTCGTCGCAGGCGTCCGCGCCGTGACGGGTGATCACGATGACGCGGTTCATCTGGGTGGCGGAGAGGTCGAACGGCCGGGAGAAGTCCTGCACCGCCTCCACAATGCCGCGTACCAGGGTGGGTTCCCCGGCGGCGCGGATGCCCTCGGTGGCCTGTGCGAGTTCGCGCCGGTCATCAGTCGTGAAGTCGACCAGGCGCCGAGTGTTGTCGCTGGCCCCGCATGCACCGCCGAAGGTGCGCAGGGCGAGCGCGTCACCGTCCCCGGAGTTGCCCACCGTCGTCCGTACGGAGGCGGCGATGTCGGATGTTCCGCGGGGGTCCGTGCCCTTCGCTGTGTCAACGAGGAACTGGGTGCGGTAGGTGGGGGCGATCTGCGGGATGATCCACCGGGAGACGATCCACCCCCCGCCGGCGATGACGGCCAGGCAGAGCAGCAGGAGCAGGAGCACCTTGATGCTGCGCGGCAGCTCGACGAGGTACTTGATGAAGATGTTGCGTTGACGGCCGGAGCCGACCATGACGCCTTGGGCACCTCGCAGATCGAGGGGCCTCTGGTCTTCCGGATCCGGCCTGAGGCTCCGGTCGCCGGTGATCCGGCCGCTCATGGTGCCGTCACCCGGAGAAGTGATTGGTCTGCCGAGCGCGGTCGCCCACCACGAGGCCCTGGGCGTGGCGGGCGTCGACGGCGTAGGTCCGCTGGTCGCTCCGTGTCCCGGGGTGGGTCAGCACGAGAACCGCCCGCGCGGCGTCGGCCAGGTCGGCGTCGCGGTCGGCGTGCGTCGTGGCGAGCGTGCGCACAAGGTCATCATGGTGGCCGACCGGGTCGGTGAGGTATGCGTCCAGCACGCCCACACGGGCCTGCTGCTCCTCCATCTCACCCTGCCCACCCGAGAGTTTCCGGCGCACCGCATCGCAGAGCGCCTGGTAGGAGTCCTGGACGGCGCTGGATGCCGCACCTGAGATGCCCGCGACCCCACCCGCCACGAGTGCGGTGGTGATCAAAGTGACAGGGTCCATGAGCCGGCTCTTCTCCCCCCGTGAAAGTCGAGCACGCAGCATGACGTGCCGGATACTCACGGTAGGGAACGCGGTCCCGTCGTGTGCAGCTTTCGTAAGGTTTGCGGGCATGCCCAACTGCATTGTGTTATAGGCGTGTTGAGAGTTCTCACGCGGGATTTGAGGGAGGCGGGTCATCCTGCTGTCCGCGAATGGCCTCCGGCCCGGGCGCACGGCTCGCAGCCGACGTCGGTGCGATCCGTGTGGTCGCGCACACCGGGGCGAGCGACTGCCCGGAGGCTTACGCGCCCAGGAGCCACTCGCGCGGATCATCGCCGAACTCGACGCCGCCGCGCTGCGACTGCGAGAGGGGGCATCCGCCCCGGCGAATGCCCTTCTCGCCGCGTTCTGCACGCGCCGCGGCTCGGCGACCGAGACAGCCTCTCCAGGCTCGTCCGACCCGCCGGACGTACTCGTCGATGGCCTTCGCCAGGTGGGGCAGGCGGAGCTTGCCAGGCTGAGGGTGCGGGGGTGTGTCCGAGCTTGTGCTGGTCCAGGTGGTGCTGGATGAGTCGCTCGTGGTGGGGTGCCGGGCGGTCTCCGCGCTGATGCTGAGGATCTGCCCGAGTGCCTCCCACGGGATGCGCCGACAGCGAGACCGATGGACAGTTCCTGATTGCGGCCGGGCATGGCGACACCGCCGGAATACGGGTGACCGGACCCGCACCCCGGAGCCCTCCTACATGGCTCCGGCAGTCGTATGGTTCCGGGTGATTTATGGTGACTCAAGGAGTATGCCCCTACCGGAGGTGCAAAGATGCGCGCCGCGGCAGCGATCGTCTCTCTGGCTGTCAGCGTGACGCTCATCGTCGCGACAGCGGCTTGTGACCAGGGCGGGTCGGAGTCGCCGAAGGCTCAGTACGGCGACTGCCCTGTCACAGGAAACTACGGGGAGTTTCACCTCTCACCCGAGACGGCGGGCGCCCTTACGGTCAAAACGACGCTGCCCGCGCCGGGCTGGTGGAACGGCAGCACGCCGGAGTCCGTCAAGAGCGGCTACGAGTACTGCATGGCCGCCAATATTGCCTACCGGTCCGGACTCGACCGCGTGAAGGTGAAGAACGCACCGTTCCCGGAGGTGGTGTCAGGACGGACCAAGGACTTCGACCTGGCCCTGGCGCAGATCACGATCACCCCGGAGCGGAGCGAGGTCGCCGAGTTCTCCCCGCCCTACCTCTCCTCGACCCTGGGCGTGCTGATCAGAGACGGTGAGAAGATCAACGAAGACAACATCAGTGACGTGCGGATCGGAGTGGCCGAGGGCACCACGGGCGAGGAATTCGTCGAGAACCGCCTCAAGCCGACCAAGCCCGTCACCGCTTTCGCCAACGACCCGGAGATGGTCGCGGCGCTGGAGGAGGGCCGGGTCGACGCGGTCGTCCACGACACGACCATTTTGCTGGCGTATCCCCAAAAGCAGGAGAACAGGGTGCGCCTGGTGGGCCAGTACCGGACCGACCAGGGCTACGGCGCTCTGTACCCGGCGGGGTCACCCGACAAGGACGAACTGGACCGGATCATCAGGCAGCTGATCGACGACGGAACGCTCACCAAGCTGTCGGCCGTCTATCTCGGGGGTGCCTTCGGCCAGGACCCGGCCAAGATCCCGTACCTCACGGTCGACGACGGCTCCTGAACCCTCCGGGCGTGCGCACACCCCGAGCGGGCGACGGCCCGGTTTCCGGCCCACTTCACAGATCCGCCGTCAGGAAACCGCCCAGATCCCCGGCGGCCCCGGCATCGAGTGCCTGCTCAGCCCAGATGATTTTCCCTCGGTCGGTGTACCGGGTGCCCCAGCGGCGGGACAGCTGCGCGACGAGGAAGAGACCACGGCCGCCCTCGTCGGTGAAGGCTGCGCGGCGCAGGTGCGGGGAGGTACTGCTGCCGTCGCCGACCTCGCAGATCAGGCTGTCGCGGTCGTGCAGCAGACGCAGGCCGATGGGGCTCTTGCCGTACCGGATGGCGTTCGTCACCAGCTCGCTGAGGATCAGCTCGGTCGTGAAGGCGGCCTCGCCCAGCCCCCAGGCTTCCAGCCTGCGGGTGGCCTCGGCGCGGATCCGCGGTACGGCGGCTGGATTCTCGGGCACCTCCCACTCCGCGACCTGCTCCGGGTCGAGCAGCCGGGTGCGTGCGACGAGCAGAGCGACATCGTCCCTCGACCTGGTGAGCAGCATCGCGTCGAGCACCGCCCGGCAGGTGTCGTCCGGGGTGGCGCCGTCCGTAGCCTCGAGCGCCTCCCTCAGCATGCCGAGCCCGATGTCGATGTCCCGGCCGCGGGCTTCGACCAGGCCGTCGGTGTAGAGGACCAGTCGGCTGTTGGCGGCCAGCTGGAGTTCGGCCGTCTCGACCGGCAGACCTCCTCCCACGCCCAGTGGTGGGGCGACGGGGATGTCGGGGAAGGTCACGGAGCCGTCGGGCGAGACCAGTGCCGGGCCGGGATGACCGGCCCGGCCGAGGACACACTGTCCGGAGACCGGATCGTAGACCGCATACAGGCAGGTGGCGCCGGTGACGGCCACGGTCTTGCCCTGGGCCGCCGCGTCCTCGTCGATCCGGGTGATCAGCTCGTCCAGGCGCACGAGAAGCTCGTCCGGCGCCAGATCCAGGGCGGCGAAATTGTGCACCGCGGTCCTCAGGCGACCCATCGTCGCGGCGGCGTGCAGACCGTGTCCGACAACGTCACCGACCACCAGAGCCACCCGGGCCCCCGGCAGCGGGATGACGTCGTACCAATCGCCGCCCACCCCCGCCTGCGCGGGCAGGTACCGGTGACCGACCTCCAAGGCGGACAGCTCGGGAAGTGAGCCGGGCAGCAGGCTGCGCTGGAGGGTGACGGCCGTGGTGTGCTCCCGGGTGTAGCGGCGCGCGTTGTCGATGCACACGGCCGCCCGGGCGGCGAGTTCCTCGGCGGGGGACAGGTCGTCCGACTCGAAGGCGTCCTGCTCCGAACGCCAGAACTCCACGACGCCGAGCAATTGGCCTCGGGCCTGGAGCGGGACCGAAATCATGGAGTGGATTCCGTAGGTGATGGCCGTCTGGGCCCGCTCCGGGTCCTGGGCCCGCCATCCTTCGGCCACGGTGAGGTGCGCCACGAGGATCGGCCGGCCTGTCGTCATACTGATGGCCACGGGGTTCTCGGGTACGTAGCGCATAAGCGTCCCGACGGGGTCAAAGGGCGCCTCCTCCCGGATGGCCGAGGCCGCGATGCGGCGCATTTCCAACGGTGCCCCCGCCGGCTCATCCCCGAGCAGCACGGCTTCCACCAGCTCGACGGTGGCGAAGTCGGCGAAGCGAGGGACCGCCACCTCGGTCAGCTCCTCGGCGGTGCGCTTGATGTCGAGGGTGGTCCCGATTCGGGTGCTGGCCTCGTAGAGCAGCTGCAGGCGCCCGCCGGCCACGTCCGCCCGGCCCGCGAGGGCGCGCAGTTCCGTGGTGTCCCGCAGGGTGGCCACGCTGCCCCCGTTCGGGCCCACCGGCCGCACGTTGACCGCGAGGAGGATGTCTCCGGCAAGGAAGACCCTGTCCGTGGCCATCCGGCCCGACCGCAGCAGTTCGGCCAGGGCCGGGGTCAGTCCGAGTCCGGTGACCGGGCTGCCCTCGGCTTCCGGCGGCAGTGTGAGCAGACGGCGTGCCTCGTCGTTGACCAGCAGCAGCGTTCCATCACGGTCCAGGATGATCACGCCCTCACGGACCGCATGCAGCACCGCCTCGTGGTGCTCGTACATGCGGGTCATCTCCTCCGGCCCCAGGCCGCGAGTCTGGCGCCGCAAACGCCCGCTGACCAGGGCAGAACCACCTGCGGCCAGCAGCAGGGCGACACCGCCGGCGGCGAAGATCACCGGCAGTTGGTGCTGCACCACACTGGTCACCGTGTTCACCGTGACCCCAACAGTGACGAGGCCGACCGCGGTCCCCTCCTCGTCGAAGACGGCCACCGTCGAGTCGACCGCCTTCCCCAGGCTGCTGTCGAACGTGGTCTGGTGGGGCTCACCTTCCAGCGCCTCGCCGTAGGAGGTGGAGACGTGCTTGCCGATCTGGTCCGGGTCCGGGTGGGTCCATCGGAAGCCGTACGGGCTGAGCGCTACGACGTAGTCGACGCCGGTTTTCTTGCGTACGGTCTTGGCACGTGGCTGAAGTGCCGCCGTCGGGTCATCGCTCTGCATCGCCTCCGCTGTGCCCGGGGCGTTCGCGAACGACTCGGCCGCCACCAGTGACCGATCGGCGGCCTCCTGGATCGCGCGGTTACGGTCCTGGATCACGAGCGCCACCACGGCCGTGGCGATGAGCAGCAGGACGACCACCAGCTGCAGCAGGAAGACCTGACCGGCGAAGCTGCGCGGCTTCAGCAACGACAGCCCGCGTCGGCCGGCCGAATCGTGACGGGCCTCCGGGCCGGATTCAGGCGGCCCGGCCTTCGGCGGCATTCGTTCGCCCCGTCGGCCCGCTGGGGCGTATTGCCCACGTTTGCCCATTTCATCAGTATCGGTGACCGTCCGGACGGGCGCGGCTCAGGACGGCCTCGCCGGGCTGGTGCCGCGGCAGGCGGAAAGCGGCCCGTACCTGGACATGCGGCGGACTCTGCACGACACCCGGTCCCGCACCCGGCGGCTCACCTGATTCGAACCGAACCGGCGCACGTATTCAAGCTCCCCGTCGCGGCCAGTGCTGCCCCTTCGGCAGGGTTGTATCTGTCCTGGGCTGCATTGCGTTCGAGCCGGTCAGTTCCGGAGCCCCCGCCCTCGCTGGACCTTCTTACTGATCAGCTGGCGGTGGTTGTCCGACGGCAATGGGAGGTCGAGGCCGGCGTGCGGGGACTGCACGATCCCCGTCCGCTCAAAGTGATATGGACACCGGCGCCCGAGCACCTGGTCGGGGAGTGGGCCCTTCGGACGCAGGTGGCGGAAGAACAACCCGCCGGGACGATTTCCGATCCAGCAGGGTGGGCAGCTGAGCGGCAGAGCTCGCGGGCAGCGGTGGTCAGATCATCCCGGTCCGCCGTCATCCTCACCTCACCACCGGCCCCCGCCGCACCGGCTAACGGCACGTACCGCATCAAGGCCGACAACGGTCAGTGCCTGGCCCGTGTCGGCGGACCGCCCCTCCTCATGGAATGCGGCCGGGCTGTTACTCCCGGAGTGCGGGACTCGGCCAGGCCCAGTAGCAGCCGTACGAGCACGGCATGGAACATACTCTGGCCTGCCCAAACGAAGCCCTCTGCCAGGCCTTTAGAGCGTGCATCGAAAGTGCCGGGTGAGGATGACTGAGAGCCCATTTGTGATCCAGAATGCTTGGATGGTCACGCTGGAGACTCCCCGTTTGATCCTGCGTCGCTGGCGCGAGGAAGACGTTGCGCCCATGGCTGCCGTCAATGCCGACCCCGAGGTCATGCGTTGGATCCGTGACGGCAGAGTCCGCGACGAACAGCAGACCCGCGGCGGGATCCAGGCATGGGAGAGCGAGTGGGAGTCACAGGGCTTCGGCCTATTCGCCGTGGAGATCCGGTCCACTGGCGAGCTTGCCGGGTTCACCGGCCTTTCGGTGCCCGACTTCTTGCCGGAGGTACTGCCGGCGGTTGAGGTCGGCTGGCGGCTGGGACGTTCCCACTGGGGGCAGGGCTTGGCCACCGAGGCCGCTGCGGCCGCTGTACGGTTCGGATTCGAAGAGCGAGGGCTGGAGCGAATCGTCAGCATCACTCAAGTGGGCAACGACGCCTCCGAAAGGATCATGACCAAACTGGGAATGCATCCGGTCCGTGAGACCGTCAATCCCACCTGCGGTCGGCGAGTACGGGTGTTCGAGTTGTCGTCCGACCAGGACGTCACAACCACTCATTGACGGCAGCAACGAGGACGGTAGCCCCGTAGCGGACCGCGAGTTTGTCGTACTGGTGGCCACGGCTCGATGCCTCTTGAGACGACTGATGTCGCACTCGATCGCGTGGCGGGCCTTGTAGTCCTCTGGGTCGAACTTCTGTGGCCGGCCACCGCTGGACCCGCGCTTCTTGCGGTTGGGGACCTGGTCGGCCTTGTTCGGAATGGTGCAGCGGACACCGCGACGCCGCAGTTAGGCGCGGTTCTTGCGGGACGCGTCCGCCGGCACCCGTCGCGGGCGCACGCGGGTCTGTCGCCCCATTCGGGGCACCCGGAAGAAGTTGTCGGCGTACGGTCTAGGCTCCCCAATCGCGTACAGGTGAACGTCCTCAGGTGTCGGTACGTGTTCATGAGCGGACCTCGTGAGGTCACAAGATCGGCCCTATGGGTAGCCGGGTTGGCTCAGGAATCCGACTCATCACTGCCCGACTCGCCGCACGCCCCCCACGTACTCCCGTCCGTGACGAACCCTGCCGCGCGGGCCAGCTCCGGCGCTCGGAACCCGGTGGTCCACACAACGGCGTCAGCGGCGAACGACGTGCCCTCGCGGGTGTCCAAGCCGTCCTTTCGCACCGCCGCAACGACGGTCTGCGGATGCACCGAGACGCGCAGCCGGTCGCGGGCGCGCCGCAGGTGGGTCCGGACTCGCGGCGCGAGCCCGGACCCAACGTCATCGGCACCGGTGAACAGCCGGGCTCGCAGCTCGGGGTAACTCTCGGCCAGTTCCGAGGCGGTCTCCAGCCCGGTCAGCCATCCGCCGATCACCGAAGCAGTGCCGCCGGAGGCAATCGCGGCAACCCGGTGCCGCAACCGCGTCGCCTGTTGAGGTTCGGCGACAGCGTCGGCGTGCTCGACTGCCCCGGGAACCTCGTCGAGCCGCGCCCGGCTGCCCACCGCGTACACCAGGGTGTCGTAGCCGATCGCTCGGGGCGTGACGTCAGTACACGGTCCGGCGAGTGGTATCGATCGCGGTTACGCGTCCGACGATCAGTTGGACCGGTGTACCGCTGAGCTGTTGATGCAACGGCAGCTCCGCCAATCGCTGCCCGGCGGCAAGCTGATGGAGCCGGAGCCGTTCCACGAACCGGTCTGAGGCATTGACCAGCGTGACGGTGACATCGCTGCGGCGCAGCTTGCGGGCGAGGAGCTTGGGCGCCAGCAGACCGGCGTAACCGGCACCTACGACAACGAGGCGATGACTCATGGCGTGACTTCCCCTGTGACTACGGGCGGCGTACGGCCCCTTCGGATCGGCCGCCGCGCATCGGAGTCAGGCCGCGGACCTGGCTACGGCAACCGCCCAGGCGATGTACAGGACGTTCACCGCCAGCCGAGCCACCGCCCCGACCGGCCGCTCCAGCAGCCGGGGCCGGTCCGGCCGCGCGCTTCGCAGCGCGTCCACGTGGGACACCTGGTAACAGGTGATCAGGACAGCGGCGATCCAGCCTCCGGCCGGTCTGCTGCACGGAACCAGTACCAGCGCACCCACCACGACCTCCGCCGTCCCACTGATGGCTACGAGGAGACGCTCCCGGCGGAGCCATGCGGGTACCAGCGTGCGGAAGTAGCCGGGGGCCAGAAAGTGCATCAGCCCCGTGACGGCCAGGAACACCGCCAATCCGACGGCAGCGATAGTGTGCATGACCAGATGATCCGTTCACCTCGCGCCTGGGCGCTTGAACAAAACGATCGCCGCATCGTCTTCGCCTCCGGCACCGAGTTGACGATGTTTGCCGAGTCCTGCCCGTTCCGCGTCGCCCAACACCGGCTGCCTGCGTGGAAAGCTGTGCTGCCGAGCGGCGGCCACGCTGAACTCCTCCAGCCGGGAAAGCCCATGGTGGCGGCGCCGGGGCTGATCGTTCCGCCCCAGCTGGCCCACACCTGTGCGGCGACGTCGCCCTACATCGCCCTGTTCATTGACTCCTGGCTGCTGCCTTCCTGCCCGGGGCCGATACGGCTCGATGCAGGCGAGGTCCGCCGTTTACTCGCCGCGCTCGGCACCGCCGATTCCAACGGCCCCGGCACCTGCGTGGACCTGGCCGCCGGATACGCCGAGCTGCAGGCACTCGCCGGGTGCCCGACCCCGCTCGATCCGAGAGTCGCCCACGCTGTCCACCTGTGTACGGTGCGCGATACGGACATGCCCATCACCTCCATCGCCATCGAGGTCGGCCTGTCGGCAGCGCGGTTGCGCGCCCTGGTCCGGCAGGACGTGGGCATCGCGCTTACCCGCTTGCGCCGATGGGGCCGGCTCCGTACCGCGATCGCCGATCTGGCGGGTTCCAGTGCAGCCCTGGCCGCAGCCACCGCAGGCTTCGCAGACCAGGCCCACCTCACGCGTACTGCGCGGGACTTCCTCGGGCGTACGCCCGTCTCTCTGCGACGCGCTAAAGGGTAGGTCGCCCTTGATGTCCCGTCACGCTCCCTACTCTGAGGACTCCGACGGCCCCGGTGTCTCAGCGGAAGAAGTCGGCGTTCTCCGCAGCCCATTGCTGGAACGGTCTGGCCGGGGAGCCGGTGACCCGTGAAACCGTGTCGCGTACCATCAGCAGCTCGTCATTGGCGTCTCCGCCCGTGACGTCGAGCACCGCATCCGCGGTCTCGTCTCCGAAGACTGCGGCCATCTGAGCGCGAGCCTCCTGCCGGCTGATCTCCGTGAAGGGCACATCCCGCCCGAGTGCTGCCGCGAGGGCCGCGACCTGCTGCCGGGCGGTCACCGGCTCTGGACCGGTCAAGGCATACGTCCGCCCCCGGTGGCCGGGCTCGGTCAGAGCTACCCGCGCCACCGACGCGATGTCCGCGGGGTGGATCGTGGGCAGCCCGGTGTCCGCGTACGGCGCACGGACCGTCTCACGGTCGCGGATCGAGGCCGCCCACATCAGAGCGTTCGAGGCGAACTGCGTCGGCCGCAGGATCGTCCAGGCCAAGCCGCTGTCCTGGAGCAGCCGCTCGACCGCCAGGTTCTCGCCGGCGGGGCCCAGATGCGGATGGGTCTGGACCGTGATGGACGACACCAGCACCACGTGCTCCACATTCGCCAGCCGGGCGGCCTCGAGGATGTCGGCGTCCGAACCCAGACGCGACACGAGAAACAGCGAGCGCACCCCCTCCAGTGCAGGCTTCAATGACTCCGTCTCCATGAAATCACCCTCAACGGCCTCGACCCCTTCGGGGAACGTGGCCCGTGCGGCGTCGCGTGTGAATCCTCTCAGCGGCCCCGCACCGCATCGGTGTAACTGCCTCAGCAGTGCACTTCCTATGTTTCCGGTGGCTCCGGTCACGAGGATCACGAGCGTGTTCTCCTGTCGTCACATGATCAGCTTGAGGACACGCTAGAAACTCAATCGCACTTCAGGTCAAGGAGACCCCTGGCTCTTCCTGCCGTCAGGAGCGAGCACGGACACCCCGGCGCTTCGTGCAGTGATTGCTCTCCAACTGCCACTGCCACTGCCTTTGCCGTCCGCCCGAGCGGCATCGGAACTCACCGACATTCAGAAGCGCGCAGACCCTTCAACGGCGTCCTTAGGCGGTGTCCTACATGGCAATTGGTCGATGGGCTGTCCATGGGGCGGGGTACGCGGAGTTGGATTGTTCCGGATGGCTTGTGGGAGATCGCCAGGCCGTTGATTGCAGGGTGGCGGGAAGCAGAACACCCCTGATGAGACGCTGTTCTCGGCGATCATCTACGTGCTGGCCCTGGCAGGCTGCTGGTCCCGGACCCGCCAAGGACGCAGGGGCTGCCGACCACCTCCGTCCCTCTTCGCCGAGCAGGCGGCCCATCATCCGTATGCTCCCGATCATGAGATTCTTCCGGTCGCGCGGCCGAAGCGGCGCCCAACGAATGACGGGAACGCCTGTGGCTGAGGCCAAAGCCCTTTACGAATCCGGGCGCTACGCCGAGGCGGAAGCCGAAGCCCGCGCCGTAGCCCGATCGCGGCCACGAGACGACGAGTACGCAGCCGTGGCGCTGAACATCGCCGCGATCGCGACGGGCGCCCAAGGCCGCCACGCCGAAGCACTCGCCACCTACGACGAAGCGCTGCCCGCCTTCAGGAGGATATTTGGAACCGATCACTGGCTGACCCTGAAGCTGCGCTCGGACCGCGCCCAGCAGATGACCTCGCTCGGTCAGCACACCGAGTGCGAGGCAGAATGTGCGGCCGTCGTCGAGGCCGCGGGCCGCGGTACCGGCCCGGAAATGTCACTCCTGGCAGCGGCCGCCCGCAATGGGCTGGTCTTCGCCCTCAATGCGCAGGGGCGCCACCACGAGGCCGAGGCACTCGCCCGCGAGGCCCTGGCCGCCTATCGCGAACGTGACCGGACGTCCCTCGTCCTGCGACTCGGCCTGGCTCGCAGCCTCAACGGCCAAGCCCGCCACGAAGATGCCCTCACCGAGGCGAAGGGCGCCGACAAGCTGTACCGTGCTCTGCCCGAATATCAGCGCCATCCTGATACGGGCGCCGTCGAACTGGCCTTTGCCAATGCTCTGTTGGGGTTGCGCCGCGCTCCCGATGCCCGTCGCCAGGCTGCCGCCGCTCACCATGCCTGCCTGGCCTCCTTCGGCCCGGACCACCGCCGCGCCGTCGAAGCCCGAACACTGCTCGAACATATCGACGGCAGTCGACCGTAAGCACAGCACACCCTCTCGGGGCGAGTCGCAGGCCGCTCCCTGGGGCGTCTCATCCAGCTGTCGCAACGCGCCGGAACAAGAGGTCATCTCACTCGGTGACGAGGCCACGCACACGATCGCGGCAGGCACCTCCAGGTCACCGTGCCGCCGGTGCTCCGATTCGTCGTGCTGTCTTCTCCGTCGCCCGGGGGTGCCCCTATGTCCTTGGCCAAGGGAAACGGGGGTGCGTTGGGTCGGCGGTTCGGGCAGCATGGCGGGGTGAGCGCCCTGCTGTGGGATGACGTGAAGTGCTTCTTCGACCTGGACTTGATGGGGTCGCTGCCCGACGTGCGTGTCCCGAATGCCTCGATGGAGGACTGGCAAGCGGTTCTCGATCTTGTCGCGGAGAAGGGCTGGAAGTGCCAGTACTCCGAGGGAGAGACGGTGCTTCCAGTGCCTCGGGCGGAGGCCGTGCTGTCCCGCCCGGCGGATGCCGAGTGCCCGGACCTGCGGGTCTGGCCGACCGCCGAGGTGTTGGCGATCTTCCGTTTCCACGCCGACGACGAAGTCGACTTCGACGTGGACCTGAGGGAGTTGCAGGGCCAGGTCCGACTTGATGTGCTCTGCGACTTCCTTCGGGAGATCGGGCGGCGTTTGGGTAAACCGGTGCTGATGGACCCGGAAGGCGAATACGGCCATCCAGTGCTCGGCTTCGACGTCGAGGCTGATCGAGTCGTTCTCCTCGCAGACCCTCAGGTCAGGTGACTGAGGCCGACGGCTGCGGTTCGTAGGAGGTCCCGTCGCGGAGCATCGCGAACAGCACGTCGGCCCGGCGCCTGGCGAGGCAGAGCAGGGCCTGGGTGCGGTGCTTGGCCTGGGCGGTCTTCTTGTCGTAGCAGGCCCGGGACGCGGGGTCGCCCAGGGCGGCGAACGCGGAGAGGAAGAAGGCGCGTTTGAGCTGCTTATTTCCCCGTCTGGAGGGCTGTTCACCGCGGATCGATGAGCCCGAGCTCCGGGTCGCTGGGGCGAGACCCGCGTAGGCGGCGAGGCGGCCGGCGGTCGGGAAGGTGCTGCCATCTCCGACCTCGATCAGAATCCTGGCTCCGGTCCTGACGCCGACTCCCGGCATGGACGTCAGGACCTTCGAAAGAGGGTGAGCCTCCAGCAGTTCCTCGATCCGCCCGGCCAGCAGCTTCCGCTGGTCAAGCACGGCTGTGAGCGAGGCGGCAAGGCTCGGGACGATCAGCGCGGCCGCGTCGGTGCCCAGTGCGACAGGACAATGCAGGTCGCGCCTATACCTCGTTTGCGTTGAAACACCCACGCCTGGAAGGCCAATCGGCCGCGCCGGGAACATCCGGTCCGGCCGGCACGGTTGCATCGACCGAGGGACCGGCGCCGCACGGGCGGGGAACACGGAGACCAGAGGGCCGTCCGCCCCACCAGGATCCGGGCCCCAGGAGCGGTACGCCCGCCGCGCATGCGGACCAAGACGTATTTTTGCAGGAGGACTGTTTCATGACTGACCGACCCTTGACGCTCATGGCGGTACACGCCCACCCCGACGACGAGGCCACCGGAACCGGAGGGGTCCTCGCGCGGTACGCGGCGGAAGGCATACGCACGGTTCTCGTGACATGCACCGACGGCGGTTGCGGTGACGGACCGGGCGGTGTCAAGCCGGGCGATCCCGGGCACGATCCGGCGGCCGTCGCCCTGATGCGCCGTCAAGAACTCGAGGCGAGCCGTGACGTCCTGAAGGTCAGCGATCTGGAGATGCTGGACTATGCCGACTCCGGGATGATGGGCTGGCCGAGCAACGACGCCCCCGGATCCTTCTGGCAGACCCCCGTGGCGGAAGGCGCGGCCCGACTCGCGGAACTCATGCGGCACTACCGACCAGATGTGGTCGTCACCTACGACGAGAACGGCTTCTACGGTCACCCCGATCACATCCAGGCCCACCGCATCACGATGGCGGCGCTGGAGATGACCGCGCTGACACCGAAGGTGTACTGGACCACGATGCCCCGCTCGGGGATGCAGCGGTTCGGGGAGATCATGCGCGAGTTTCATCCGGACATGCCGGAGCCGGATCCCGCCGAGGCCGCCGCAATGGCCGAGATCGGCCTCCCCGACGATGAGATCACCACGTGGGTGGACACCACCGCGTTCAGCGGCCAGAAGTTCGACGCGCTGGCCGCGCACGCCAGCCAGGGCGAGAACATCTTCTTCCTCAAGATGGGCAAGGAGAGGTTCGGCGAGCTGATGGGCATGGAGACCTTCGTGCGTGTCCAGGACGCCACCGGCGCGGCCGTACCCGAGAACGATCTCTTCGCCGGACTGCGCTGATCCGCCCATCCGGAGCGATGTCGCCCGGCTGCAGCGTTGTCCCAGCGGTGCGGCTGCCGTGTGTGCTGGGTTGAGTGTCTACCCGTGTCAGGTTCCTTGCCGCAGGTCCAGGAAGCAGTGCAGCCGTACACCGGGCTCACCGGGCTGCCGGTTCGTGCGGTCCGCCGGCGCGATGGCCCACTGTCTGGCGAGCAGCTCCTGGACGGCGAGGGTGGTCGCGTCGTCGGACCTCCACCACGGCCAGCCCCGGCTCCGCTACATGAGCTTTGTTGATCGGCTTCATGCACGGCCTGACGCGTCGCCGCCCGCAGAAGTTCTTCCACTTCGGCGGCTTCACCCGACCGAGTAGGGCACCATCCGTTCGTCAGGATGAGGCGGGGGCGCGGTCGGGCTGACGGCTGCTGACGTATCGCACCCCTGGGCCCCACTTCTCCAGGGCGCGGCTCATGCACCACTGGCACAGCGGCTGGCCACCGCGGCCGTACTTGTGCGTCTTGCGGTGGCATGTGGAGCACGGCCCGACCTGGTCACCGGGGCAGACGAGCGCGGAAGGGTCCGGCTCGGTGACCGCGGGCGGGGGAGTTGTCATCGCATTTTCCTGTTCTGGGTGACACGTACCCATCACCTCGACCGCAGGATAGCCCGCCCTTTGGCACGACTGTTCGAGCCGAGCCCCGGAGCGCACGGGTGGCGGCCTCTACGTGTGGTGGTAGCGGTAGTAGATCTGCTGGGCGATCACTGCGAGCCGGAACAGGCAGGAGCAGGGCGTCGTGTGGGGGCTGCCGGGTTCGGTGGTGCAGACGCCGATGCGTTGGCCAGGGGCCTTGAAATGCGCCGTGCCTTGAGTAGCGCCTGCTCATGTCGCGCGGGAGGTGGTGGTGGGCTGGCCGGTGCGGAGGGATTCGTATGCGGCGAGGACGATGCGCAGGGTGCGCAGTCCTGCGTGTCCGTCGGGGTGGACGCGTTGGCCGGTGCGGGCGGCGGTGAGGAAGGTGTTGAGCATGGCGGCGTTGAGGTCGATTCCGGTGGCTTCCCAACGGGGTGTGGCCTGGGGGGTGTTGTAGCCGGTGAGGAGGGGCGGGAAGGCGTCGAACTCGGCCAGGGCGCGTTCGGTGACGCAGATGAGGCTCAGGCCGCCCCAGGTGGGGTGGGTGGCAGGGTGGCTCCAGCTGCAGTCGATGGTGGCGATCAAGCCACGCGGATAGGTCAGAGTGACCAGGCCGGCGGTCTCGACGCCTTCCGCTGCCCCGTCGTGGGCGGGGGAGAGGTGGCCGTTGGCGACCGCGTAGACGTGGGTGGGCTGTTCGCCGTCGAGGAGGACGTCGAGGAGGTCGGCGATGTGGACGGTGTGATCCATGACCGCGCCGCCTCCGGCCAGTGCGGGATCGGAGAACCACGAGCGCTCCAGGGCGGGCGGGGAGGAGTTGTTGACGCCGTGGACGCTCAGGAGCCGACCGAGTGAGCCGTCTGTGAGGCTGTGTCGCAGGGAGGCGAAGGCGGGGTGGAAGCGTACGGGGTAGGCGGTCATGAGGTTGACGCCGGCCTTGTCACAGGCGTCGATCATGGCGCGTGCGTCGGGCTCGGTGGTGGCCAGGGGCTTTTCGCACAGGACGTGGGCGCCTGCCGCTGCTGCCTGTTCGACGAGGTGCCGGTGCCGGGTGTTTTCACTGGTGACGATGACGGCGCGAGGCTGTTCGGCGAGGACTGCTTCATAGCTGGAGCGGTAGGAGATGCCCAGCTCGTCGGCGAGTGCCTTGCCGCGTGTGGGGTCTGCGGGGTCGGAGTCGGGGTCGGCGGCGATGAGTTCGATGTCGGAGCGCTCGCGCAGCAGTTCCAGGTACGTCGCTGCGTGGACATGGGCGAAGGACAGGACGGCGACCTTCATCGGTGGTTTTCCTTCGCGCGCGTGGGCGGGTGGGTGTCGTTGAGCGAGACGGCCTGTCCGGTGGCGGCGGATTGCCGCGCTGCTGCGGCGATGCGGACGGCCGCGACGCCGTCGTGGGCGCTGACCCGGGGCGCCGGGCCGCCCTGGAACGCGGTTGAGAACTCGCGTATCTGGGTGGCGAACGGGTCCTCACCGAAGTCACCGGTCGGTACACCGTCGCCCTGGGCGGCGGGGTGGCCGCTCACCCGCAGAGACGGGTGGGCGAGGGAGTCGTGGGTGAGGGTGCCGTCGGAGCCGGCGACATGGAAGGTGTAGCGGAACGGGGTGGCAGGCGGGCCCCATACGCCCAGGACCTGGGAGATCACGCCGGTTTCGTGGGTGAGGGTGGCGCTTCCGGAGGCCACGGGGCCGTCGGGGGCGGTGGGGTTGCCACGCTGGGTGGCGTGGATGCTGACAACCTCGCCGAAGAGCCACCGGGCGATGTCGATGTCATGGAGCATCTGGTCGGTGACGATGCCGCCGGACAGTGCGGGGTCGGCGAACCAGTCGCTCCATGTGGGATAGCGGCCGGTGCGGGTGAAGCGGGCCACAGCGATGTGTCCCAGCGCTCCGGAGGTGACGGCGTCATGGAGGCGGACGTAGGCGGGGAAGAACCGCACCACGTGGCCGGGGTAGAGCAGGCGTCCTGCCTTGCGGGCCGAATCGGCCATGTGATGGGCGTGATGCGGCGTCAGAGCGAGCGGCTTCTCGCACAGGACGTGTGCTCCGGCCTCGAACGCGGCCAGGGCGATGTCGTGGTGGGTGGTGGTGGGCGTGCAGATGTCGGCGACTTCCGCCCAGTGGAGGGCCTCCTCCATGGAGGAGGCCTCGATGAGGCCGAACTCCTCGGCGAGGAGGGCGGCTTGGCCGTCGGTGGAGAAGATGCGGATACGTGCCCCGAGGGCGATCCAGGCCGGCACGTGGGTGCGGGCGATGAACCCGGCACCGATCACGGCCACATCAAGTCTGCTCATGCTCGGTTCTCCTCGTCGTCGCTGCCTGCCGCCGTAGTGCGTGCCTGGAGGGCGCCACGGACGCCGCGCACGCGGGCGGGGGTGAGGTCGGAAACGGTCCAGCGCGCTCCGGCGCCGGTGAGGCCGGCCGCGGCGGTCGTGGTGGTGACACCGACGATGTCTCGTACACCGGCGGCGACCAGGGCACGCACACCTGACGGCGAGTCCTCGAACGCCAGGCAGTGCTCGGGACGGGCGCGCAGGGCCGCGCAGGCCTTCAGGTAGCCCTCGGGCGAGGGCTTGCCCGCAGTGGTGTCCTCTGAGGTGATGACCACGTCGACCAAGTGCTGTACGCCGAGGACTTTGCCCAGGAGGTGGTGTGCCCACGGGGCACTGGCACTGGTGATGACGGCCACCGGGTACTTCACGCGCAGCTGCTGGATGAGTGCGGCGGCGCCGGGCACCACCTTGACGCTGCCGGCGTGTTCCAGGGTGAAGGCGGTCATGGTGGAGAGCACGGCTGCGGCGTCGGTGCCCGTCCAGGGCCCGGGAACGGCGGCGATGACGTCAGCGGGCCGTCGCCCCATGTAGTGCTGCTCGTAGTCGGTGTCGGTCACTGTGACGGCCCAGGTGTCGAAGAACGCCTGCCAGGCGAGGCGGTGGACCTCTTCACTCAGGACGAGGGTTCCGTCCAGGTCCAGCAAGACTGCCTCGCACCGGCCCCGGGAGCTGGAAGCGCGTTCGCCCCGCTGCCTCGGCAGGCCGCGGCGGGCGGCCGTCACGACGCCGCCCAGCTGAACATCAGGGCCCCGGCCCGCACCGGTCCGGTAGCCGCCGGCGCCTGCGCAGATCCGGGCGGGCTGTCGAGGACGACGACGGGACAGATCGCGGACAGACCGCGCGCGCGAACCGCGCCGGGGTCGAATGTGACCACATTCCGGCCGACGTCGACCTGTTCCCCTTCGGTGACACGAGTGCGGAATCCTTCTCCGTTCAGCCGGACGGTGTCGATGCCCAGGTGTACCAGGACGGCCGCCCCGCCGGCGGTCCGGATGACGAACGCATGCGGGCGCACCGTGGCGATCTGTCCGGCGACAGGGGCCGCGACGTCGACGGGCCCCGCGTTGTCGGCGGGCTCCACCGCCAATCCCGACCCCAACATCTGGGCGGCGAAGACCGGGTCCGGGACCTTGCCGAGCGTCGCGAGGGCCCCGGAGAGCGGGGCATAGACCGCAAGCCTCACAGCAGCTCCTTGATGTCCTCGGCCAAAGCGTCCGCCTCCGGACCCACGACGACCTGTACGACACCGGCCGAGACGAGTACGCCTAGAGCCCCTGCCCTCTTGAGAGCGCCGATGTCGACGGTGTCCGCGTCGTGCACCTCGGTGCGGAGTCTGGTGATGCAGGCCTCGATCTCGGCGATGTTCCCGGCTCCGCCGAGCCCCTCGACGATCAACCGCGCTTTGGACATGAGTGCTCCTTGATGGATGAGCGTGCTGAATGGCGCTTCACGCCGAATCGAGTGCGACAACTGGTAATAACCAGTAACGACCAGAGGGTAGCGGCTGGGGGTTCGATGGGCAAGTAAGACATGGGCATGTCAATTCATTGGCGGAGTGCGGGCGGGCTGTGGCGGTCGGGAGGCCCGCCCCCGGCGGGCTGCAGGTGATGGGGCCTCGGAGGCCGCGAGAGGTGTGCCTTCGCCGATGCCCGGCGGTGAGGCCACTGCCGGAGGCGCAGGACCGGCTCGACCCTCTGTACTGGAGGGGCGTGAGGTCGGCCGTGGGGGACCTGTCGAGGGGCTGTGGTCCTCCATTGCGCCCGGACCGTGAGCGCTCGCCCCCCGGGCGGGGCGGGAAAGGTCAGCGGTCGGAGAGGGTCATGTGCAGCTGGTAGCGGTCCGCGCGGAACCATGAGTATGCGTGCTCGACGGGCTGCTCACCGCTGTAGGCAATGCGGTCGAAGGTCATGACGGGAGTGCCCTTGCGGATGCCCAGGAGCGCGGCGGTCTCCGGCGAAGCCGGTCCGGCTCCGACTGTCTGCTCCGCGCGGCTGACCGGCCATCCAAAGCGGGAGTCGAGGGTGTCGTAGACCGACGCCGTGAAGTCGATCGAGTCCAGTTCGGGCAGGAGTTGTGCGTCGTACCAGGCGTCCTCGACGGAGATGGGAGTCCCGTCGGCCAGTCGGAGGCGGCGGACATGCCATGCCTGCTGCTCCTCGGTCATCCGCAAGGCCGCGGCGGCGGCCGGCGTGGCGGGTTCCTTGTCGATCGAGAGGACAACGGTGCCCGGCTCCAGGCCGAGTCGGCGCATGTCTTCGTGGAAGGAGGCGAGGCCGAGTTCTGAGCGGTGGGTCCGTTCGGCCACGAAGGTGCCGCGCCCGTGCACCCGCACGGCCAGTCCCTCCGAAACGAGTTGGCTCAGGGCTTCGCGCACCGTCACCCGGCTGACGCCGTGATCGAGGCACAGCTGCCGCTCGCTCGGCAGGGCGTCGCCGGGAGAGAGCTGGTTGGTGCACATGTCGACCAGGATCGCGCGCAGCTGGGCGTGCTTGGGAACCATGCTTTTGCCGGCGATCTGCTGTGCAGCCACTGTGACTCCTGTCGATTCCGGGAGGCTCCGCCGCCCTCCCTGGCTGGTTACTACCAGTATGCAGCATGCGTCGCTCCCCGAAGGCGCCGCAGTTCCACCTGTGCCGACTTGAGGCCGGCTCACGGCTTCTCGGCGGCAGCCTGGAGTTCTGTTGCGTCTGGGCATTGACACGTTCAGAGCGCAGGGTCATTCTGTCTGGCAACTGGTCATTACCAGACGCTACCAGCTGGGCTCGGCTCATCCAGCAGCTCCGCGCCGCTGCGTTCCTGCCCGGCTCTCCGTGCTTCCCTCCCTCCGCTCACCTTCGAGGTTCGTCATGAGCACCGTCACGTCCACATCCGCAGGCCGCCGTCCGGGCCTCGCAGGCCTGCAGAAACTCGGCCGCAGCCTGATGTTGCCCATCGCCACGCTGCCCGCCGCGGGTCTGCTTCTTCGACTGGGGCAGGACGATGTCCTGGGCCGGTTCTCCGCTCTGCAGGACACCGCACACGTGATCTCCGCCGCCGGTGGAGCCCTGTTCACGCACCTGCCGCTGATCTTCGCCGTCGGCATCGCCATCGGGTTCGCAAAGAAGGCGGACGGCTCCACAGCGCTGGCCGCAGTGGTCGGATACCTCGTCCTCGACGGCGTCTTCACCGCAATGTCGCCGGTCGTCCTGGAAGGAAGGAAAGACCTCGCGGGCGAACAGGCCGTCGTCAACTTCGGCGTCCTCGGCGGCATCATCATCGGTCTGCTCGCCGCGATGCTGTGGCAACGCTTCTACCGCACCGCACTCCCGCCCTACCTCGGCTTCTTCAGCGGCCGACGGCTCGTGCCCATCCTGACCGCCTTCACCGCACTGGTGGTCGGAGTCCTGATGAGCCTGGTCTATCCCCTGTTCAATAGCGGCCTCACCTCGGTCGGCGAGGCCGTCGATGACAACAGCATCGTCGGCGGCGGTATCTACGGAATGGCGAACAAGCTGCTCATTCCGCTCGGCCTGCACCACATTCTCAACTCTGTCGTGTGGTTCATCATCGGCGACTACCAGGGCGCCCACGGAGATCTGAACCGGTTCTTCGCCGGCGACCCCGAGGCGGGCATCTTCATGACCGGATTCTTCCCGATCATGATGTTCGCCCTTCCCGCCGCCGCCCTGGCCATCTGGCGCGAGGCCCGCCCCGAACACCGCAAGGCCGTCGGCGGGATCATGCTCTCCGCCGGCCTCACCAGCTTCCTGACCGGCATCACCGAGCCGATCGAGTTCGCCTTCCTCTTCGTCGCCTGGCCCCTGTACCTGGCCCACGCGGTGCTGACGGGAACGTCTCTCGCCCTGGTCAACGCACTCGACATCCACCACGGGTTCACCTTCTCCTCCGGGCTCATCGACTACGTCCTCAACTGGGGCAAGGCCACCCACCCGCTGCTGCTCATCCCGATCGGCCTGGGCTACGCCCTCCTCTACTACGTGCTGTTCCGCTTCGTCATCCGCCGCTGGAACCTGCGCACTCCCGGACGTGAGGAGGACAGCCCGGAGACAGGCCAGGAACGCCAGCCCCAGCCCGCCGCCTGACAGGGCTCGTACAAACACCCTCCCTTTGAAAGGAAACCGTTCAATGGCGCAGCGCGTCGTCTCCATCGGCTCCCGCAGTGGCCTGCACGCAAGGCCCGCCGCCACCTTCGTGCAGGCCGCCTCCCAGGCGCCTGTGCCGGTCACGATCGCTATCGACGGCAAGAGCCCGGTGGCCGCCGACAGCGTGCTGGGCGTCATGACGCTCGGCGCCCGCTACGGCGACCAGGTCACGCTGACCGCGGAAGGCGATCAGGCCGAGGCCGTCCTGGACGAACTGGCAGGCATGCTGGGCAAGGAGCTCGACGCGTGAGCGCTGCTTTCGTCACGATGACCGGCTACGGCGTCAGCCCCGGCCTGGCGTGTGCACCCCTGGTCCGCATGACACCGCCGGTCGTCACCGACCCCGACGAAGAACCGGGGGCTGACCCCGGCCACGAAGTACAGCGGATCCGTCAAGCGCTCACCGACGTCGCCGCGCAGCTCACCGCCATCGCGACCGGCGGCACCGCGGGCGCGATCCTGGAAGCGGTTGCTGCCATGGCCGGCGACCCCGCTCTCGTCCGCGCCGCCGCCGACCACATCGGCAAGGGCATGGCCACCGCCCACAGTCTCTCCCTCGCGATCGACGAGTACTGCGCCCAACTCGAGGAAACCGGCGGCTACATGGCCGAACGCGCGGCCGATCTGCGCGACATCCGCAACCGGGCCGTCGCACTTCTGCTCGACGTGCCCTTGCCCGGCATACCCCGGCCCGGACACCCGTTCATCCTCGCCGCCGAGGACCTGTCCCCGGCCGACACCGCGCAACTGGCCGAAGGCGACGTGGTGGGCCTGCTCACCGAACGGGGCGGCCCGACCGGCCACACCGCCATCCTCGCCCGCAGTCTCGGCCTGCCCGCCGTGGTCGGATGCCCCCAGGCCGCGACCCTGCCGCACGGCACACTCGTCCTCCTGGACGGATGGGCCGGCGCCGTCGAGCCGCACCCCTCGGCCCAGCGTCGGCAGCAGGCCGTGGAAGCCGCGCTCGTGCGCACACAACCGCGGGCCACGGGGCCGGGTCACACGGCCGACCAGCACGCCGTGACGCTCCTGTCCAACATCGGCACCCTGGCGGACGCCGCCCGAGCGGCGCAGGCCGACAACGAGGGCGTGGGGCTGTTCCGCACCGAATTCCTTTTCCTGAGCCGCCGTGAACCCCCCACGCTTGAGGAACAGATCCAGGCGTACTCGCAGGTCTTCACTGCCTTCGAAGATCGCCCAGTGACCGTGCGCACCCTGGACGCAGGCTCCGACAAACCCCTGCCTTTCCTGCATCTGCCCCGCGAGGACAACCCCGCTCTCGGGATCCGGGGACTGCGCACGGCCACGTTGCGCCCCGGCATTGTGGAAACCCAGCTCCAGGCACTCGTCACCGCCCAGCGCCGTACCGGGGCACGGATGAGGGTCATGGCGCCGATGGTCTCCACCGCCCAGGAAGCCGCCGAGTTCGCGGCCCTCGCCCGCAGCTGCGGCGTGCAGACCGTGGGGATCATGATCGAAGTCCCCTCCGCTGCTCTCGGCGCCGACCGCGTGCTCCAGCACGTCGATTTCGTCAGCATCGGAACCAACGACCTGTCCCAGTACACCCTGGCCGCCGACCGGACGTCCCACACCTTGGGCCACCTCCTGGACCCATGGCAGCATGCCCTGCTCACACTGGTCGCCCATGTATGCCGCGCCGCCGCGGTGCTGAGCCGGCCTGTCGGTGTGTGCGGCGAGGCAGCCGCGGACCCGCTGCTGGCGCTGGTCCTGGCCGGCCTCGGAGTGAGCAGCCTGTCCATGGCCGCCCCGGCCGTCGCCGCCGTCCGCGACGCGCTGGCCCAGTTCACGCTGGTGCAGTGCCGCAGCCTCGCGGATGCCGTACTCGACGCGCCCGGGCCCGCTGCGGCACGCGATACCGCCCGGCAGATGAGCGACGCGTTCCGCACGACCGCCCGTGACCGGGAGGGGCTGTGAGATGGAGGTCGTGATCCGCCCCGACGCCGACGATGCCGGCCGGACAGTCGCCGGCATCGTCGAGCAGTCACTGGCCGACGGTGTGACAACGCTCGGACTGGCCACCGGCTCCTCGCTTCTGAGGGTCTACCGCGACCTGGCCCGTCGCCATCGTCACGAGGGCCTCAGCTTCAGTGGCGTCGAGGCTTTCCTGCTCGACGACTACATCGGGCTCCCGGCCCTGAGTCCGCAGACCCTCGCTCAAGTGATACGACGTGAACTGACCGATCACATCGACCTCGATCCCGCACGGCTCCACCTGCCGTGCGGCACAGCACCCGATCCCGCTGCAGAGGCGCGCCGCTTCGAGCAGTACCTGACCGAGGCGGGGCCTGTCGGCCTGCAACTGCTCGGGATCGGGGTCAACGGCCACCTCGGCGCCAACGAGCCGGGCTCCTCACTGGGCTCACGCACCCGGCTCAAGACCCTCTCGGAGGACACCCGCCGGGACCATGCTCGTTTCTTCGGCGGCATCGACGGCGTCCCCCGCCATGTCATCACCCAGGGGCTCGCCACGATCGGTGAGGCAGACCACCTGGTGCTGATCGCCACTGGTCCCCACAAGGCCCGCGCGGTGGCCGCTGCCGTGGAAGGCCCCCTCACCGCGGCCTGCCCCGCCTCGATCCTCCAATTGCACCCCCACGCCACCGTCGTCGTGGACGAACTCGCCGCAGCCCAGCTCCAACAGCAGGCCTACTACCGCTGCATCGCCCGTCACAAGCCCGTCGGCCAAAGGTACTGATGACACGCCCCGCGCACGTTGTAGCCGTCGACCTCGGCGGCACCACGATCAAGGCAGCCCGCTACGGGCCCCAGGGGCTTGCCGAGGAGACCCTGCGTATCCCCACTCCTTCCTCCAAAGGGCAGGATGCCGTCGTCGCCGCAGTCGTGCAGGCAGCCACGGCACTGGTCGGGCCGGGCGTCCGCGCCGTCGGCCTGTGCGCCCCCGGACTGATCGACACCGAGACCGGAGTGATCCACTACGCGGCCAACCTCGGCCTGCGCGACGCGGCCCTCGCCGCGGCCGTGGCCGACGCGGTGGGCTTGCCGGTCACTCTCCAGCACGATGTGAGGGCTGCCTGCCTGGCCGAGCGACAGCTCGGGCTGGGCACCGACGTGAGCGACCTGCTCGTGGTCGTGCTGGGCACCGGCCTGGCCGCGGGAATCATCAGCGACGGCCGCCCCATACGAGGCGGGACCGGCATCGCCGGTGAGTTCGGCCACATCCCCGTGCACGCCGATGGCGAACGGTGCTCCTGCAGCCAGCGCGGATGCGTCGAGGCCTACGCCGGAGGACAGGCGATGATCCGCCGCTACCGCCGCACCGGCAAGAGTGCGGAAACCGCCGCGGACATCATCGCGCGCCTGGGCACTGATGCCGATGCCGACCGCATCTGGTCCGAGGCGACAGACGCCCTCGGCCGGGCACTGGTCACCTCAACCCTCCTGCTCGATCACCAACGCATCGTCCTGGCAGGCGGCGTGACCGCGGCCGGACCACGCCTCACGGTCCCCGTCCGTCGCAGCCTGCAACGGGGACTCGCCTGGCGCACAGCGCCGACGGTGGAGATCTCCCCGCTCGGCGCGGGCGCGGGACTCCTCGGGGCGGCCCTGTACGCCGTGACAGCCACGGGTCCGGCTCCGGCCCCGGTGAGTTGAGCCTCGGGGCGCCCACCCAGGCATACGCACAGCGTGACCACGACATGCGGTAGCAGATCCGCCCCGCTGCCGCGCCATACGAGTGGACGGAAGGTCAGGTGACCACATGTGGCCCCGAACGCGACGCCAACGGCCGCCCCGCCGACTGTGCCGGGCGCTGGACGACAGCCAACTCGCCCGGACCATGACACACCTTGAGGCCCAGATCGCCGCTCAGGGCAACAACCTGGCCGAAGTCAACGACGGCGGCGCCCTGACCTACCCCATCGAACAGGCGCTGCGCGACCCAGGCCACGACTGGGACCGTCGTATGCACCGCCTGCTCACGCTCAGGACCCTGCCCGAAGCCCCGGTCCTGGCCCGCCAGTGGCGAAAACGGGATCACACCAACGCCGATGCCCTGCTTCTGCAAGTATTCGCTGACATCCACCGGGCCCGCGCCACCGGTGCGGCGCTCGACATCGACGGCACCGTAAGCCTGTGCCGGCGCGCGGCGGAGCTCACGCCTTCGGACCCCGCACCGTGGGTTGCCCTGCTCAGCTGCCAGCGGCTGCAGCGAGCACCCGGGCGGGCGGTGCAGCCGGTGTGGGACGCCATCAAGGCACGCGATCGCTGGAATCGCGAAGCACACTGGCAGATGCTGCACTACGTCTCACCAGAGGAATGCGGCTCCAACGCCCTGACCGTGCAATTCCTCGACTCCGTCGCCATCGACGCGCCGGTGGGGTGCCCCGTCACGGCTCTCGGCCTCACCTCCTGTCTCGACCGGTACCGCAGGGTCCTGGCGGCAGGCGGAATCCCGGCGTTGACCGTGCACCGGCACTGGAGCCAGCCGCAGGAGCTGGCCCTCGTCGATCAAGCCCTCGAGACCTGGCCGAAGCCGGGCTTCCTTACACACGCAGCAGCATTCGCCGACCTCAATCTCTTGGCCTACGTCCTGATGCAGGCCACGCGTCCGTGCGAGGCATGGCCGGTCTTCGAAGCGATCTCGGCGGTCGCCACCAGCTGGCCCTGGGAACTTGACGGCGACCCCCTGCAGCAATTCCAGAAAGAGCATCGTCGGGCCTTCCGGGCAAGGAACCGACATACCAATCGCTGATCCACGGGGTGTACACCCGCATCAGCTGCCCGGAATTCATTGACAAACCCACCCCGGCAGGTCAATCTGGTCATATCTGGTTATTACCAGTAGTTCTTGCCCCTGCCGACCAGCACAATCGCTCGGCGTGCGCAGAAGACGCGAGGTTTGCCATGTCCGCTCAGGTACTCCCCGAACCAGCCGGTCCGATGCGCCTGCTCGAGGCAGTTTTCAACGCTGTGGCCGCGCAACCCAAGCCCCATCACAACAGGCCGTATGCCGTCCCTGACGCAGCGGACGGCTACGTCACCCCGCTGAGTGCCAGCGCCGAAGACGTGAGCCGAATACGCCGTGTCGCGCATGACTTCCTCGTGGGCCTGCACTCGCAGCCGGCAACACGGGAGGACGCCCTGCTGGTCATCTCCGAACTTGTCACCAACGCCGTCACCCATGCTCTCCCTCCTGCCACCCTGCGGCTCCGCTGCACGCCCGCCGGCACCCTGCGTATCGAAGTGACGGACGGTGGACCTCGGCCCCACGAGCCGGCGCAGATCGACCCGATGGAGGAGTACGGCCGCGGAATGCAGATCGTTGGTGCCCTCGCCACTCAGCACGGCACTGCCACACACGACGATGGCGCTACTCGATGGGCCGAACTGAACCTCTGAGAACTTCAGCGGGTCGCCGTCTGCCCGCAGCCTGATCCCGTCGCAGCACCGGAGCCTTGCGTTGGAGGGACGCGTTCGCCCTCCGGTCAGCGCAAGGCCGACGTAGCCGACCATCGCCAGACCCATGGAGGACCGGGGGCGGGACCTGTTCCTGCGCGAGCCCGGCGGCGCGGCGGATGATCCTCCGCTCGGCAGGCCCTGTTGCGAGCACGCTGGTCTGCCACGCGTAGGCGTTCGCGGGGCGGTACAGCTCATGCAGCGCGGTCAGATGGTGCCTGTAGCGCCGGTCCGGGTCAGCGTCTCCCAGTGACCTCCAACTTGACCCGTGTTGCACCCCTCTGCCAGAGGTTTCATGCTGGATGGGCGGCTCGTTTCGCCATTTCTCCGATCAACCCGCCGACCCGCAAGAGGTGCCTCTCGCGGATCTGGCCGACGGGAAGGGGACGCCTGGTGAAGGTTTGCCTGGTGGCGCCGCCGATGATGGATGTTGTCGACGGTGCTCTTCAGACCATCTCCATGGACGCCGAGCGGGAATGTCCGCCGTACGGCATCTACATGCTGACCGCGGCACTGCGCGCGGCGGGCCACGAGGTCGTCCTGGTGGACCTCATCGCGGAACAGAGCGTGGACCTGACGCCCCATCACCGGGCGTTACGGGACTGCCAGCTCGTCGGGGTGGGCGCCACCTCGCTGTCGTGGCCGAGCGCCCGGGTCGTGCTGCACCAGATCGAGAAGCTGCTGCCGAACGTCCCGATCGTCCTCGGTGGCATTCACCCGACGATGTTCGACCGGTACGTGCTCGACACCACCCCGGCGACCTACGTCGTGCGCGGCGAGGGCGAACGTGCGCTCCTGCGGCTCTGTGCCTGCCTGGCCACGGGAGCGTCCGTCGCGGACATCCCGGGCCTCACCTGGAGAACGCCGGACGGAAGCGTCGCACGCAACCCCGCCACAGCGAAGATAGACAGCGAGGAACTGGGCGTGTTCCCAGTGCCCGACTACGCTTCCCTGGCGCCGGGCGTGTACAAGGGCCTCGCGATCGAGTCGTCACGCGGGTGCGCGTTCGACTGCTCGTTCTGTTCGACGTCGTATCGCCGGTCGTGGCGGCCGATCCCGGCAGAGGAGTTCGTCGACCGGCTGACCAGCGTCATGCCCCATCTTCCCCTGACCAGGTACCACAGCACCTACATCATCGACGACGAGTTCTCAATGAATCCACGTCGCGCGGTGCGCATCACCGAGCTGCTGCACGACCGTGGCCTCGAACCCTGGCTGGTGTACGACTCACGGGCGAACGACCTGCTCTTCCCAGGCTATGTCGAAGGCATGGCGGACCTGACCTGTCAGTTCCTGGTCGGTGCGGAGTGCGGCTATGACGAGGGGCTGAAAAGGATCGGCAAGGGCACGACCACCGAGAAGCTCAGGCTGGCCGCGGCCAAGCTCGCCCGGTTCGGTATCAGCGACCGCGCCGACTTCTCCTTCATCCTCGGACTGCCGTGGGAGTCCATGGACGAGATACGCACGACAATCCGGTTCGCGGCGGGTCTGCACGCCGAGTTCGGGGTACGAATCCTCCTTCAGTGGTACCTGCAGATCCCGGGTTCCCGGCTGTGGGAGGCCGACCGGTCGGCCGGCCTGGTCAACGAGGTGATGTACGACGAGTTCGGGTTCTTCCGGAACCTGTACCTGTTCCGTACCGGAGTGCGCATCGCACCGGACGACTTCTACGACGTCGCGCACATGGTCGAGGGCCTCCAGCGCGCGACACGGGCCCGCTATCCCGAGCGCCGCATGGTCGAGTTCACGTTTCCGTCCGCCATCGCCGCCTATTTCCCGGCCGGTGTCCTGGATGGGAGCGACTCCGGTCTGGTGCGGCTGCGCGAGGTGAGCCGGCCCGGCAGGGCCCCGACCACCGTGCTCGAACCGACGACGGTCGACCTCGGAGTTCCCGTGGGAGTGCCGCGTCGGCATTTCATCGGATACCAGTAGCGTGAGGAGCGGCGACGTGACGAAGGAAGAGAGAGGCGCCGAAACTACCGGCTATCTCCGACTGATCGGGCGCTCCATCGAGGACGCGAGCTTCCGCGACCTGCTCCAGTCCGACCCCGATGGGGCGTTGAAGGACATCGGGTTCTGGGTGACCGACCCCGACGAGCGGGAACTGGTGGCCAAGCGCCTGTCCGAGAACGTCAGGCCGCCGATCGAACCCCCGGGCGGCGAGGGAGCGCACGTCGGCATCCTCGCGGCGGTCGGCGTGGCGATCGGCACAAACCTCTCCGTGCCGGAGATGGCCGACCCCGAGGTCTGCCGCCAGGCCATCAGAGCCCGGGTCGCCAAGGCGATGGAGGAACAGACGGACGAGGCATAGGGGGGAGACGGGTCCAGGCACTGGCTTCGCCGGCGAGAAGTGGGCCCACCCGCCCCCGGGCCAGCCCCTGGTTCCCTTCCGTCTCGGCGTAGCCGAAGTGCCGCCCGGGCCAGACGAGTTCCTTCAGTCCGTCCCTCAGGCTGACCGTAGTGACGAGGATGGCGACGCAGGCTTTGGCCCGCCGGCGGCGAAGCCAGTGCTTGTATTCCGCGGCAGCCTGCGAAATGCGTTCGTGCTGGCGCTGCTCACCATGATCGCGGTCAGCGCGATGATGCCGGTGATGCCCGCAGACACGACGGCCGCCATTCCCTCATCCATGACGGCATGGTGACCCCTCTCGGCCTCCTCGTAAGTGGTCACCAGGCGAGAGGCTTCGCGCAGGCTTCCGCCGGGTCGGGCTCTAGCTCTAAAACTGACGGACGTTATTGACAGGTGGGTCTCTCATATCTAGGAGACCTGCATGATGACCGAACGCGAGCTTTCAAGGCGTGCCAGGCACCGGTTGGCGGTGCTGCGCCACGTGGAAGAGGTGAGCGGGAGTGTGGCTGCCACTTGCCGCTACTACGGCATCAGCCGCCAGTGCTACTACATATGGCTGCGCCGCTACGAGGCCGAGGGTCTTGAGGGGCTGAAGGACCGCTCGAGCGCCCCGCACCGCACACCGCATGCCACCAAGGCAGATGTCGTGGAGAAGATCCTGTGGCTGCGGCAGCAGTACCACTTCGGGCCAGCCAAGATCGCTCATCGAAGGCCGGATCACCGGCATCCACATAGTCGTCGACCCGGCCAAACTCGCATCGATCCATCTGCCCGCCCCGGCCTGAGCCGGTGTCGTCAGGCTCTGCCCGTGCAGGTGCAACGTACGGCGGCTGCACGTGAAGCGTCCGGCCCTGGAGGGGGCCGGCCGCCGGAAGTTCAGACGGTGGGGCGGAGGGAGTCCTGGCCCTCGGTGTCGACGGGCAGGATGTGGCGCAGCACCGGTTTGCGAACGGGTGAAGGTCGCGACGAGGTCGTGCGCGGTACTCGCGGAGAACATGGCAGCCCACAGGCTCGGCCGGATCCCGCTGATCGTGGTCGACGTGGTCGGCTGCATACCCTTCGAACCCGAGGCCGCGAAGCTGTTCTTCCAGCTCATCTCGGGCCGCTACGAACGCGCCTCCGTGATCGTGGCCAGCAATAAACCCTTCGGACGCTGGGGCGAGTTGACGACACCGTCGCCGCCGCAGTGATCGACCGCCTCGTCCACCACGCCGAGGTCATCTCACTCAAGGGCGACAGCTACCGCATGCGCGGCCGCGACCTCGGCCGGGTTCCCGCCGCCAACACCGGGGAGTGACCAACATCAACTGACGGACCGGGGGGCAGAGTTCACTGACCACCAACGGGTTCATTGCGAGAGACCGGCTACACAGGCCAGGAGACAGGGGAGGTTGGGTGAAGAGTCCGAAGGCCAGGTAGGTGCCGTCGCAGCTGGGTATCCGAAGGCTTGCGTGATGTGCACCCGCCGATGGGAGTTGACGCGGCCCATGGGTACGGCCAGTCCGCGCTCGAGGAACAGCGTGTCGATCGAGTTCCAGGGGGATGAGGCCGTGCTCGCTAGCGCCCCTGGACAGGGTGGCGACCTGCGAATGTCGTGTGTGAGGGGCGAAGGTGCATGGGTGTGATCACTTGATCTGGGGGCGCGGCTTCGTGCGGGTGCTCTCGTCTGGACCGATGGCGGCGGCGGGAGAGCAGACAGCAGGGGGAACCTGCGGCTAGAGTCGGTAGGGCACGGCCAGCTGGACTGGCTGCGACGGGAATGGGTCCGACGTCCCTTTCGGGCGTGGTCGCCACGGAAGTTGGCGCTGCGTCAATCGCGACAACTTCACACGCGGCCTGCACGTCGGCAGGGCCTCAGTTGATCATCCGTAATGAGGATGGTCGACCTGAGACACCTGCCACTCTGCATGCGGTTGCACTCAGCTCGGCCGTCCTCCGTCCACGGGAGGGACCCGAGCGTGGAGCAGCAGATTGTCCTGGCAGTCCTGGGCGTTGCTGGCGTTGTATCGGCCTTTTTGTTCGCCTTGAAGGGCTTGCTCGACCAGATTCCTGATGTGATCCGTTCATGGCGCCGTGTCGTTGATGAAGCCCGCCGCTCCCACTCTGATCACGGTCTGACGTCGGATGATCATCACCCGCCGTCCTCAAGCAGCGATGGAACACGATGACCGATTCGTTGGTCCGGGGAGCGGTCAGGGCGACTCCTGGAGCCTGTGTCGGGTGAGATCCTCATGAGCTGAGTGAGGGGATGAGGCTGTCGGCTGTGCCGAGCTCGGGCGGCCCAGATCTCGGCGTCCAAGTCCGGGTGCTGCCGGGTCGCCGCCGGCAGCAACGCGTAGCGGACGTCCACGGCCTCTGTGAGGACCCGCAGTATGCGGACGACAGCGCCCAGGGACCCCGCTCGTCGGTGCGGAGCGCCGACAGCACGTCACTCCGCGGTGCTGGAGCCCTCGGACGGCTTCATCAGCCGGGAGTACGGTTCCCCACGCCGTCCGCCCCGGTGGCGCCGTATCGCTTAAGCCAGTCGGCTTTCGGCAGCAAGCGTTCGTCTTCCTCAGCCCGGTCGCGCAATCTATCCGAGCCCCCAAGGAAAGTCGGCGGACCATTCGAGCGGGGATGATCGAATTTGGGTAATCTCCCCGCTTCTGCATGGTGCTCACCGTGTAGCCGGGGCCGGTGGAGGTGGGCCGGATGCGCACGGACCGGGTGATGCGCAAGCCGGCCCCGGTGCCGTGGATCTCCCCGCCGCAGGGTGGGCGGTCGCCGAAGCACGGCTCCGCATCGTCGTCTTCGATGGGCAGGGACTCCTGGACTGGTGGCTGGTCAGTCGGCACGACAGGGTCCGGTGGGCGGCGGGAAAGCCTGTAAGCCCTCCAGCTTCCGCCTACCTCCTGCCGTTTCGCGCCTACACCCTCTGGGCGGAGCAGCGCGTTCACACCATAAATCCGCCTCTCGAAGTCATTGCGCTGAAGTGCGCATTTCGCGGGCTCACTGCGTAGCACCACAGGCCCCTCACGACTGACGGCATCGCCGACCAGGGGCCACGGACACGCGCGGGCGTCGGGTGAACGCCACCCTCGACGACGTGCAGCCGAATGAGGGCCCTGCACTGCGGCTGCCCGACCCTGTACGCCACAGACACCTACCTCGTCCAAGGTTGGAAGATCTTCGCGAACGACCTGCTGATGCAACTCGACATCTCCGAGGGACAGACAGCCGTGGAGGTGCCCACTGAGCTCTTTGAGCACCTCCCGTGGACGCAGCTCATGCGACGCGTCACGGGGGAAGGCGGGACGGTCCGGCGAGTCCGGGTGGGCACTGAGCCGCACAGCCCGTACATCCAGTGGGAGCACGCCACCACCGTCCTCAACGAGGAGGCAGGCGAGGAGATCCGCTGGCTGCCGCGACACCGCCTGCCGGAGGGCGTCACCTTCCCCTTGGCGGGAACGACTGGTGGCTGTACGACGACCGCCTCCTCGCTGTCGGGCACCTCGACTGCGAGGGCAGTGTGCTAACGCGGCAGTCTGCAACAGCCTTTAGCACCTGTCTCTTTGACGGTTGGTCATTCGAGCTCATCGACGCTGGACGAGACGGCATCGCCGCCTGACCCCGCGGGGTCGGTCCGGCATCGTGCGCAACACACCCAGCGCCCGCACCCGCATCAGCCGCCGCGAAGCCCTGCGCCGAGTCTGACAACAGACGGGGCGCAGGGCCAGGACCAGAATTCGCCAACGGCATCGCACGTTTGCGGACGGGCCCCATACGTCTGGGATGATCGTGTGGTTGAACGTCACGGGCATGGTCGAGTCCTGGGCTGCGTCAACGATGTCGGGGTGATGCGGGCGAGGGCACCGGTTTCCAGTGCCGTCCACAGGGCGTCGTCAGGGCCGAGGGTGATGCCGTGCGGCTCCGAGCCGGATGTGGGTTGGTCGTGCACCTCGATCACGCCATGGGCGGTGATGGAGCCGACGCGGTTGCCGCCCTATTCCGTGAACCACAGGGCGCCGTCGATGCCCGGGGTGATGGCATGGGCCCGCCGGCACTGCCGGGCCACCCTCACCGACGCATGACTCTGACCGCACTGGGGGCGTACTTGGTGGGCGAGGGTTCGCGGCGGGCCGGGGGAGGGGCCGAGGGGCCTCTTCCTACCTTCCTACCTGCCACCTCGAACCGTGAGGTAGGCGAGGACCGCCAGGACGCGCCGGTTGTGTTCCGCACTCGTGGTGAGCCCGAGCTTCGCCATGATCGAGGCGACATGGGTCTCCACGGTTCGCTCGGTCAGCCACAGCTTGCGCGCGATGCCCAGGTTGGTGTGGCCTTCGGCCATCAGAGCCAGCACTTCCAGCTCGCGCGGGGTGAGTGCGGCGAGGGGGTCGCGGTGGGTGCCGATCATGCGGGAGACGACCTCGGGGTCCAGGGCGGAGCCGCCTGTGGCGACGCGGAGCAGGGCGTCCAGGAAGTCGTCCACGTCGAAGACGCGGTCCTTGAGGAGGTAGCCGAAACGGCCCTGGGTGACCAGTTCCACGGCGTGGCGGGTCTCGATGTGCTGGGAGAGCAGCACGATGCCGAGTTCCGGGAAGGCTTCACGGATCCGTCGGGCGGCGCGGGCGCCGTCGTCGGTGAGGTCCGGTGGCATTCGGATGTCGATGACGGCCAGGTCGGGTTGGTTCTCGGTGACGGCGGCGACGAGCGCGGGCGCGTCGGCGGCGCGGGCGACGATGTCGTGGCCCGCGTCTGCGAGTAGCCGGGCCAGGCCCTCCCGGAACAGGGCGGAGTCCTCGCCGATCACGATACGCATGGCAGCACCGCCTCCACGGTCGTACCGCCGCCGGGGCTGCTGGTGATGTGGAGCAGTCCGCCCAGTGCGGCGACCCGGTCCTTGAGCCCCGAGAGCCCTGATCCCCTGTGGGGGTCGGCGCCACCGTGCCCGTCGTCCCGGATGGTTACGTACAGCGTTCTGTTGCCGTTCTCGCGGACGGTGACTGCAATGCTCGTGGCCTCGGCATGCTTGACGGCGTTGGTGACGGCCTCGCTGGCGACGTAGTACGCGGTGGTGGCGACGTCGTCCGGGAGCAGGCGTCCGTCGAGCCGCCAGTCGAGGCGCACCGGGGCCCGTACCGCCAGCGCCTCCAGGGCGGGACCCAGCCCGTCGTCGAGGGAGCTCGGCCGCAGGCCGTGTGCGAGTTCACGCAACTCCGCAACCGCCGTGCCCAGTTCGGCAACTGCCTGGTCGAGAAGCCCGTCGACGTCGACGCTGCCGTCGTCGAGATGGCGCTGCGCGAGCCGCAGCGCCATGCCGAGGCTGACCAGCCGCGATTGGGCGCCGTCGTGCAAGTCCCGCTCCAGTCGGCGCCGTTCGCGGTATCCGGTCTTCAGCAGTCGGCTGCGGCTGGCCTCCACCTCGGTGAGCGCCTGACGGAGTTCGAGCCGCAGGCGCACGGTTTCGACGAGGAGCGCGCTGGCGGTGGCGACTTCGCGCGGGCAAGGCCCGTCGATGATCCCGATGGCGCGCCCGGCGAGCCGTACCTCGGTGCCCTGCGCCACCGGCGTGCCGGCCGTGTCGTGGAATTCCGTGCCGCCTGGCAGCAGGAAGCCGACTCGCAGCCGGGATTCGTGCAGCGCGTCCCTCAGTATCTCCTCCAGCTGTTCGGGCCGTGCCCGCCCAGCGTGGACCTCACGCTCCAGTGCCGCCACGGCCGCCAGTGCCCGCTCACGTACGGGGTAGAAACGTCGGTCCACCGAACGGCGTACGCGGTTCTTCACCGGTACGAGGGCGACGGCGACCAGCGCGGTGACGGCGGCCGCCGTGACCGCGCTGCCCCGCCCCAGCGCAAGACCACCGGTGAAGGACGCGGCGCTGTACACCGCGAGCAGTCCGGCGGTCACCAGGCCCCAGGTCACGACGGCGCTGGTGGCCCGGTCCACGTCGTACAGGTCATGGCGCAGGATCGCGAGTGCGGTGAGCGCGGGCACGCCGAGACAGAGGGCGGCCAGCCCCACCCAGATCAGCGAGGTGAGTTCGCCGAACAGCAGGTAGTTGGCCCAGCACAGCAGCAGCGTGCCGGGCAGTGCGACGACTCCCAGGGAGAACCACTTCAGCTGTGCCCGCTCGACCGGACCCGCCGCGCGGTAGCGGTGACGCATCACCAGCGCCGATGAGACCAGCAGTGCCATGAACAGCCCGAGCAGTGGCAGGAGAATGAACCAGATGACGGACGCGGGCAGGGTGGGCAGGGGATGCCCGAACTCTTCGAACGGCGGGTCGTACGGGGTCGGGTCGAGGGCGGCTATGAGGATGAAGAGCGACGTGTCGATCAGTACCCCGTACAGCACCACCCGCGGGAAGCGGCCTGGGGGGAGTCGGCCGGCGGGGAAGAACAGCATCAGCAGCAGGACCGGTACGTACCAGAGTGTCCAAAGCCCTGCTGACAGCTGATGGACCGTCTCGGCGCCTGGCCGCGGCCGGGCGAGGCTCACCTGGGCGTAGATGTCGAGGAGGGCCTCCAACGGCGGCACGAAGCCGATGAGCGTGAGCAGGAACCCCACCAGGTTGGCGGGGCGACGGCGCGACACGAACAGCCCGAGGCCGGTGGAGAGAGTGCCGGCGACCACGGCCGAGAGCAGCGCGAAGAGGACGCCGCCCGAGACGCTTGAGGCGACGGCCGGAAGAGCGCAGCACGCCACGAGCACCACCGCGGTCAGCAGGGCGGTGGCCAGGGAGAGGCGACGGGGCCAGGGCATGGACCAACGCTAGTGGCGGAATGAGGCCCTCAGTATCCGTGCTGACACGCACAGTTGCTCCCGTGCCAGCTCCGATGCGGTGGCGGCGGCCGCGGGGGGACAGTTCTGGAACCGGCTCCCGTCCGGACGGGCGAACCGTCGGACGGCCCCTGACCCGGATCTTCGAGACCCACACCTGGGAGACCACCATGCGTACTGCCACCGCCCGCCGCTCTCTCGCGGCCGCGGCCGTCGCGCTCGCCGCCACGCTCACCGGCACCGTTCCTGCCGCCGCGGACTCGTCCGCGGCGGACGAGTGCAAACCCGTCAGCCGCAACGAGTACATCGCCGACCGCTGGCAGGACCTCGGAGCCACGAACGGCTGGCTCGGATGCCCGATCAACACCACGAAGAACATCACCGTCGGCGGAGTGTGGAAGGGCAAGCGCCAGAACTTCGAGAACGGCCAGATCACCTGGTCACCTAGCCAGGGAACCCAGATGGTCATCGCTGCCTGGGAATGGCGCGGCTACGCCTTCGCCGACTGGGGGACGAGCGCCCCCTACAGCTACGACCGTTTCCTCTTGCGCTACTACAGCTCCCACGAGCCCCGGGGCGAGCAGCGCGAGCTGCGCGGCGGCACCTCTGGGCGCGCGTGGGTGCAGAAGCGCACGACGGGCAGCTACCGCTTCATCGTCGAAGGCTGCGACGACGGCACCTTCGGGTCGACGTGCCGCCAGGGCTGGACGCTCTCGGCCAGCACCCGCTGAGCCAAGGTCACACCTTCACAAGGAAGAGGGACGAACATGACACACATACGGGGGACCGGCCGGGTCGGACGGGCCACACGCACCGGAGGAACGGGACACACCAGGCGTGTCCTGTTCGCCTTGGCGGCGATCCTCATCACTGCCACTCTCGGTCTGACGACCACCGCGTGCACGGGCGTGTTCGCCAAGGTCGCCGTCAAGGCGATCGCCCGTGGAGCGCCGGCCGCCGCGCCCTTCTTCAACAATGCCCTCAGGCTGGCCATGGACGTCCCGGTCAGCGAGGCGCTGGCCCTGAGCGGCGGTACCAAGAAGGGCGACGTACCAGGGCTTTACGGCGGATCACGGAAGAAGCAGAGCTGTTCAAAGAACACGCTCGTCGAGTTCCTCAAGCACCCGGCCAACCGTCAGAAGGCCGCGGAATGGGCCAAGACCCAGGGCCTTGGCGATGCCGACAAGATCGAAGGCTTCATCAAGAACCTGACGCCTGTCCTGCTGCGCAACGACACGCTGGTGAAGAACCACGACTACAAGAAGGGCAAAGCAGTCCCCTTCGACGCCCTGCTGGAAGCGGGCATCGCTGTCCTCGTCGACCTGAACGGAAAGCCGGTCGTCCAGTGCAGTTGCGGGAACCCGCTGGGCACGTTCGAGCACGACGCCGACGGCATCAAGGTCGAGTTCAAGGACAAGAGCAAGAAGTGGAAATCGTACGACCTCCAGAAGATCGTCAAGGTCGAGCCCACGGACACGAACGACGAGGTGAAGAGCTACGAACTGGTCGACGTCGACAAGAAGGACGCAGGAATCGCACGCCTTCCCGGAACCGATGGCCTGCGGGACGAATCACTGCCCGACGACCCCAGCAGCAATGACGACCCCAGCAGCAAGAGCGACCAAGCCGACGTTCCCGCAGTGACGGGCTTGCCGGCCCAGGAGGCCACGAAGATCCTCGAGGATCAGGGGTTCCAGGTACACACGAGTGACGGACCCTCTGGCAGCGCCGATCCCGACACAGTTCTCGGGCAGACCCCGGCCCCAGGCGAGCAAGTCCCCCAAGGCGCTGCAGTGACGCTCACCGTGGCGCCGAGCGTGACCCCGTCCGGGACGGAACCGCCCTCACCGACCCCCTCGCCGACGGATACCGCAGAGACAACCACGGTAATTGCCCTCGCAGAGGCACCAGTTCGCGAGTCCCCCTCCGTCACCAGCCCCCTGATCAGCTACGTGGCAGCGGGCGGCCAGTACCCGGCAGCGTGCTACGACTACGGCGAAACCATCAATGCCCACGGCTCCACGAGCGACATATGGGCCCGACTCAGTCTCAAATCCGGGGACTTCGGCTGGGTCACGGCCACCGCGCTCCAGGAAGACCCGGCCGCTGGGGGACTCAGCCAGTGCTGAGCCGATCCTGAAGCCGAACACAGTTGGGGACCGCCACAGCGGTCCCCAACTGTGCAGCCCGCAACTCGTCCCTGCTCTGTCATCACGGGAGGCCCCGCGCGGCTCATCGGCCGGACAGTTTCGTTTGGACCGGCCGAACACGGGAGAGTTCTGCGAGCTGGGCTGGGGCCGCTGGGACAAACGGAGCCTCTGCGGGGGCTTCGACCGACTCGGCCCGGCGGCGACAGCAGGACGTGGTCCTCCCACCAGGACAGGCCCATCACGATGGCCAGCAAGACGAAGGGGACAGAAGCTGGAACGATCAGTACGTACATGCATACCGTCTGTGGTGGATGCATGCGACGCGGCGAGCATCAGAGGGAGGATGCCCGCATGGGGCGCATCGAGGCTGCGCCGGGATGGCGTGCCGACGGCGGGTGCGGGAGCGGCCCGTTGGGGGCGGGGCGGGTTCCGGCACTGGTGCGAGGTGCGCTCACGAAGACTCCGCGGCGGCTGCTGACGAGGCCGAGAAGCAGGCCGCCGCAGCGGTGAGCGACGCCAAGGCGGAGGCCGCGGCCGCGATGTCGCCCCAGGTGCGACGCCGGGGGCAGACGTCCGGCGATCTACTGATCATTTCAGAATAATGAGGCGTGCAGGCCGGGCGTGCTGTCAGTAGTCGTGGCGTTGAAGTAACTGTGCGAACTCGCCGTTCTCGATCAGACCGGTGAGGACCTGGGTCATGTTGCTGAGCTGAGCCTGCATCGCGGACGATGAGCCCGTCCGAGCACCAGAAGTAGCGGCCTACGAGAGCTTCCCCGCTGGCGGCCCATCGCTTCATGAGGATCTCTACATGGGCAACGGTGATGATGCTCGCGCTCCACCAGGAGCCGTCCTTGAGGTCCACGAAGACTTCGACGTTGTCCACGGACTCCAAGTCCTCGCCGGCATTGGGTAGGAACGCGGCCTCGAATTGCTCTGTGTGGACGCGATAGCAGGGTCCGTCCCAGGTGTCCGGCGTTGTGCTGTGGCTCCTCGGGCGAGTGTGCCGGGTCGATTCGCCCTCCTCATCCGCTTTGTTCTGGCACGCTTCCCGCGTGAGCAGCGATCTTGTGCCCGATGAGCATGTGAACGTCGGTGAGAAATTGGCTCATTGACCTACTACGCGGCGGCCAGGTCCAGTCGGTCCTTGACGTTCTGTGGTGCTGTTCGCGGTGGGGAGCCATGTTTCGTCAGGCGCGGTCGCTGCAGAAACGAACCCAGCTGTGTGGGATCACGTCCGCCGAAGTCGCAACACTTCGTCGATCGTTGCCCCAGCAGCCGCAATCCTCCTGCGCGTGAGCGCCATGTTGCGCATCCTGGACACCCAAACCACCAGGCTGCGGAGGGACCACATGGCGCTCAGGTGCCTTGGTGTGACCAGCGACGGCGGCGACTACTGCCCCACCCTCTACGAAGTGGAAGGCACGGACGAGGTCCTCGTACAGGGCGATGTCGTCACCGAGCCCGAGTATCTCGCTCAACTGCGGGACGTGAAGCCCTCCGAGACCTTCGGGCGGGTACCGCGCGAGCTCCGCGCGCGCTTCGCCCCGCGCAGCGCGTTGTCTGAGCTGGTCCCGTTCCCCGACGCGGCCGCCGTACTGCCGAGCACTTTTGTCGCGTTCCACAGCCCGGCAGCACAGGGCATATCTGCGGTACGCCGGAATGGAGAACACCGCGCCCGTCCGCCGAGGCGTGCCCCAGCGAGTGTGGGTTCTGGATCATGGCTGGCGAGGCATCGCGTCCAGGCCCAGTTCTGTGCGGACAGCGTTGATGAATTCTCGTTCTGCCGTCCATAGACGTTCAAAGGCCTGGGAGGGGATGTCGGCCTCGGACAGTGTCGCGCGGGCCGCAGCGACTTCGCGGGCGCAGTTGACGAAAGAGACTCCAGCCCTAACGGTTTCAGGGCGCTGTGTGACCAGGCGCATTGCTGTGAAGCCGGCTTCCAAAGCTTCCTTGTAGGGTCTGCCGGTCTCGTTGAAGAACGGCATCAGCCGACCGGGTTCACGAGGATGAGGCACGGCGGTGACGGACGCGTCGGGATCGAGGACGTAGGCGACGTAGCGGCGGTTGGCCGCCAGAAACTGGTTGCACACGGACAGGCGGATATCGCGCCACTGGCGTTGGTGCTCTCGCTGCCACATGCGGTCCTGGTTGCGCAGCGAGAGCCAGCCGCCTAAAAGACGCCGATGAGAGCCACCAGCCCTGTGACCACGGATGCCGTCACGCGTCACCCCTTTGACATCGGTCCGTGCTCATGCTCCGCCGGACCTGGATCTCTGGCAACTGTTCCACATTTACGATGACACGCGCGTCTCCATGGAGCTGCTGTCGGGCCGCGCCCGCGTCACCCAGCCATTCGAGACTGCCCTGTATTTGAGCGCCTTCGAGAAGGTGCGCAGCATGGCTTGCACGGGATCGGGGCGCCGGTCGGGGCGGCGGGCAATGCCGTTTGCTGTCGTCGACGGTGTCACCATCGTGACGGTTTCCTGCGGGTGGGTCGCTTCCGTCGCTGTCGTCATGCCACCGTGTTCCTCTAGTAGTGCTTCGTTAGGTCTTCTGGTTGATGCTGATCAAGAGCATGTTGGGTCTTGTGGATGCACATGAAGTGAACCGATTACGGGCGGCGT
>NZ_JBVKBY010000020.1:0-73687 GCF_055656945.1 Streptomyces sp. NPDC111606 | reverse complement strand
TCACTCCGCTGCAGCCGACCTGTTCAGCCGGAACATCCCGCCAGCTCACGCTCTTGCACAGCACGTAAACGATGCCTCTCAGCGCAGCGCGGTCATCCGCCGGCAACCGCCCGGGATGCCGATGCCGTCTGGGCGGACGAGCAGGTAACAGCGGAGCCACTCGTTCCCACAGGTCATCAGGCACAAGCTCAGCGGACACATGACAGATCCTGCCGACACAACACCCAACTGCCAAGCCCCACAGCGAACTTCATTCTGAAACGATCAGTTATGGTCCATGACTTGCGCGACGTGATCCACAAGAGAAGCCCTGGACCGCCCGTCATGCTGCCCGGATTGTTCATGCTCCTATGCGCAGCCAGGTGTTGCCTGCGCGGAGCCAGAGGAAACCGTCGCGGCCTTGGCCGCAGCGCATGACGACTCGGCCGGGCGCTCGTAGCCGACGGCGGCTGGTTACTGTCCAGGTGGTGCCGTTCAGCTCGGCGCGTATGAGTTCAACGGATCGCTTGTTGTGGTTACGGCGGGTAAGTACTGCCCTGTTGTCGCGGACCGCGATTCCGTCCGGGGCGGGGACGGGGCTGGGGTAGCTGGCGACGTCGCCGGTGGACGGCGTGATCCGTGTCAGGAAGGTGCCGCCTCTGCTGCTGCCGGAGTACCAGACGAGCCATACCTGTCCGTTCTCGGTCGCGGCGGTGCAGCCTTCCAGCGGGTGGTCGGGCAGCCGACCCTCGGGAGCCCAGGAGATCCGGCCCTGGGCGTCCCAGCCTGCGAGGCCCGCTCCTGACTCGGGGTGCCCGCCGTAGATGCCCTCATCACCATGAGCCGTCCAGATGCGTCCGTGGGCGTCGGTGACCAAGGCGACAATGTCGTCACCGACGCAGAACTCGGCCTCAGGTGTTCCGGACGGGGAGAACACCACCGCGTTGGACGCCCAGGACCCCTCGGTCTCGCTGCGGAACGTACGCCCGCTCACCAGCAGGAATCGGGAATCCGGAAGCAGGGCCAAATGACTGGGCCGCATCCGAATGTCCTCCACCAGGATGCGTCGCTCCTCCTGTCCCGTAACGGTGACAAGCTCACCCGTGAACGGGAGTTCCGGTCCCCACCCGATCCACCCCTTGGCATAGGGGGAGCGATTCAGATATCGCCGGTGGACCAGTAGGACTGCGAGCTCACCGGCAGGTCCGATGCTCCACCAAAGGGCGCGGTGCCCCCGCATCGCATCAGCAGTGGGAAGCCGCCACACGCCGTGTATCGCGTCATCGGAAACAGCAGCCAGGGGGCGGAGATTCATTGGCAGTCGCCTTTAGGACTCCGGAGCCAAGCAGCCCGAAGAGCATTACCTTACCGGTCCTCATCACCCTGACTGAGCCTCAGGCTGACGTCATGCCAGCCGACTGTTCCGGTGCAGGGCGAGCGCAGCCGGCCAAGCACCGACCGACGGCCCGCCACACCCTGCTCAGCCGGGGCATGGCCGGGAGTAGAGACTCTCGCCGTCCCCTGCGCACGCTCCAGTACTCGCACCTGCAACGCCGCCGCCTGAGGGGGACTCACCGAGGCCGGTCAGCGGCGCTGGACGGCATGAACTCCAAAGCCGTAAGCCATAGTCCCGAGAGCGAGGACGACCTGGGCCCACGCCAGCGGGGAGTGCGGCGTCACGGTTCCGCCTGACTACAGGGTGGCTACGGAGCGAGTGCTGAGCGGGGCCGTGATGGTCGGCCCGCTGGGCACTCGGATCACCACTGAGCGTCCAGAGGGTTCGACCGTATGATCTTTCCCCTACTCGTCGCTTTGCCTGGCGACGGCGAGTACGTAGCCGATCTCGCGTCTCTCCAGCTCGGTTTGCAGGTGCGGGTTCCCTCCTTAGATCTCGTCGCCGGCCACCCAGGACTCGAGGGCCCCGGCGTCCAGGGCTCGGCCGACCATGCCTGCGGCGAGGGCGGGTTTCGTGGCGAAGGCGACGCCATCGGGGATCCCGACCGCACGGCAGCGGGCTGTGTCCGCAGTCCAGGAACGCGGCAGATACAGGACGTGCAACCGGGACCTGCTGGAGCTGGTCGAGAGGCTGTCGGCGGGGGCGCCTGCGGGGCGGATGGCGGCGGCGTAGGAGATTGGGCGCAGGCGGCGAGTGCCCAATCACCAGCGGTTTCGGTCGGGAGACGGCGCAGCAGCCTCTGGAGTGGGGGACAGTGAGGTATCGAGGGCTTCACCGAGGCGACCGCGCACGACGCTGCGGCCTTCGGTATCGAGTCACCATCGTGGAGCCCGCCGGTACCGACGTCCGCCGATCTCTAAGCGAAAGTGCAGTCCGGGCCCGTGTGCTGTTCCGGGCCCGGCAAAGCGGCGGAGTTACGATGGCTGACCTTGAGTGACCGCCTTGAGCGATGAGCCTCCGGGGGAGCTGTGGACCAGCAGGCGCAGTCGAGGGCCCGCAGCCATGGACGATCTCTGCGCATCGCCGTGGTGCTGCTGGTCGCCGCGTCCGGTGCAGTGGAAGCCGTTTCTTTCCTTGCACTCGACAAGGTCTTCGCAGGAGTCATGACCAGTAACCTCGCCCTGCTCGGCATGGCCGTAGGCCGGGCCGAGGCCGCGGGCGTGAAGGCGGCAGCGCTGGCACTCGCGGGCTTCGCCGCCGGCGTACTGGTCGTCGCAGTGTTTACCCGCCATTGCACCGCCCGCACCACCCGCTGGCCCCGGCGGGTCATGCTCGTCCTCGGCGTCGACGTGCTTCTGCTCGCTGTCGGCGCGCTGTTCTGGGGGCTGACCGGTGGCGCGCCCGGCGAGAGAGCACGAGATGTCCTGCAGTGCGGAGCTGCACTGGTCATGGGCTCGCAGTCTGCCGCGATGGTCGCCGCCGGCCACGCTGCCGCGTCCACCACATACCTGACGGGCACTCTGGCCACCTTCATCACCAAGGGCGTCAAAACCGGCCGACCGGGCATCTGGGTCCCGCTGCGCTTCGTCGGGCTCATTGCGGGCGCCGCCCTCTCCGCCGTCCTGCTGAAGCATGCCCCAGCGTGGGGCGCGTTCCCACCGGTCGTCCTCGTCCTGGCCGCGATCGCCACAGCTTGTCTTTCCCTCTTCGGGCCTCGGCCTGCCACCAACGACGTGTCCTGAAGCCCCGGCCAGCACCCGTCCCACTCGAATGCCCACGCTTGGTTTCCCGCCCGGCCGGATCAGGTCGTTGTTGCACATGTACTTGCGCTGAGGCTGAGGGCTCCTGGTAATTCGGTCGCAGGAGGTGGCGTGGTTCTGCAGAATCCGGGTTGTGGATCGCTTGGTGGAGATCGCGGATCGGTTGACCGCCGCCAGTGGCGTTGTCGGAGTCTGTTTGGGAGGAAGCCGGGCGAGGGGCACGCATCGTCCTGACTCCGACTACGATCTGGGCCTGTACTACCGGCCGCCCCTCGACACTGATGCCCTGCGCCTGCTCGCCGCCGAGCTGACCGGCGAGCCCGTCGACGTGACTGAGCCGGGTGGCTGGGGGCCGTGGGTCGACGGCGGCGCCTGGCTGACCATCAACGGTCACCACGTGGACTGGATCTACCGAGATCTGGACCGGGTGCATCGGATCTGGCGGCAGTGCCAGGAGGGGCAGTTCGAGGTAGGCGTCCAGCCCGGCCACCCACTGGGGTTCTATTCCCACGCCTACGTCGGTGAGGTGGCCCTTGGACGCATCCTCGCTGATCCGAGCGGTGAACTGCAGACCCTGCACCGGCAGACTCACAGCTATCCCCAACTGCTACGCGAAGCGCTCATCACCAACGCGCGCTGGGAGACGCCGTTCGTCCTGGCTGGCGCCCGTAAGGGTGCGGCTCACGGCGACGCCTTCTATGTCGCAGGTTGCCTCTTCCGCGCGATTGGGCTTCTCACGCAGGCGCTCCATGCTCAGGCCAGGTGTTGGGTGCTCAACGAGAAGGGGATGGTTCGGGCCGCGGGAGAACTTGCCGTCGAACCAGCCGATTTCGCCGAGCGGGCCCACGAACTGTTCTCCGCGCTCGGCAATACCCCGGACACGCTCACCGCCGCCCTCGATGACGCCGATCGACTGGCTGCCGAGGTATGTGAACAGCTCGAGTTCTGACCACGGCCGTGGCCTGCGACAGAACCAGGCCTCCAACTGGAGACGCTGGATGCGGTCATGGAACGTCGCGGGTGTCGGCCCTGCGTAACCCGTCCAGGAGCCGCAGGCCTTCATTTGATCCATGTTGCACTTAACGCAAATCCGCTCCCAGGGGCCCGGTGAACGACTGGGGCACCGACGCCCCGCCTGGGCGAGGGCCCCGCATGTGCGGACCCTCGCCTGCCTCGGCCGCGTGCGCGTCAGCCTCGATCACCCCTTTCCGGGGGCACCCCGTATCCGGTGCCGTTCGCGGCTGCGGCGTGCGGGAACGGTGGATCGCTGGAACTCAGCCTGTGTACTCGGCGAGTTCGTCGGCGAGGGACGGGTCGGGGCGGGGGACGCTGCCGTAGTCATCGGCGGTTGCCGATTCGAGGCAGTACACGGCGTCGGTGCTCTTGAGGTGCTCCAGCGCCCAGTGCGCAGACAGTCCGCTGTGGGCCGGGGAGCGGAAATCCAGCATCTGGCGGGAGGTAGGCGTGACGTTCGGGCCTTCCGCGCTGGCGAGAGTCACAGCCTGGCGCTGCCCAAAGGACGCCATCTTCGTCTCGCTGTAGTGAGCGTGGTGCAGGTGCAGGCAGTAGGCCGCCGTCGGCACACCGCCCCTGTGGCGAACTGCCACCAAAACTGGGCCCCTTCGTGCCGAACTGCGCGGCATCTGCCGCGATGAGGCGCACCGCTACCAGCAACAGCACCACGTCGCCTATGCTCCAGCGTATAGCCGAGCCCGCCCTCACCTCAGGTACGACAAGCCAGGGCGGGCGTGCCTGGAGAACGTCCGCTACGTCTGAAACCAGCACACTGCATCCCGGCCCGGAGCGTTCAGCCTGTGGAGCAGGAGCATTCAGGTGCTTGCGCGCCCCTCTTCAACTCCACACGCCTCCCGTGTGGTTAAGGTGCGATCCGACGTACGTTCCATGTAGGGGAGGGGAGGGGAGGGGAGGGGAGGGGAGGGGAGGGGAGGGGAGGGGAGGGGAGGGGAGGAGGTAGCTCTTGTCCACGGCGCTTGAGTCCGCCGCGCGACACACCCGCAGCAGACCCCACACTCAACGACTCCAGCCACAGCCACGACACGCCGAGCACCCTCAGGCCGCGGACCGACGCCGGCTGACCAGACAAGAACCCGCACACGGACGTACACAAGACGGGTGCTCGTCCCCCGCCACAGCCCACACCCCCGAAAAAAAGCCCAGTAGACACCGGCGAAATCGAGGAAGGACCCCGCCCCCCCGCCACCAACCGGTCGAGGTCTCAGTCGCTGATCTGGGAACGCAGGAAGCGAGCCGACCTCGCGGCTGGAAGAGTGTCCTCACCTCCGGAGACAGGTTGTCGATGCGTCTTCATTCTGGCGAGACCGAGGCTGTTGGCTGGCGAGTGGTGGCCGTGCTGGACGCCGTCCGGCAGCTGCGTGATGCATCACCCGATGTCACTGGACGTCCGCGGGTGATCGGGATCGACGGCCGTGGCGGCACCGGCAAGACGACCCTGGCCGAGCGTCTACGCAAGGTGGTGCCCAACTCTGCCATCGTGCACACCGACGACATCGCCTGGAACCACGCCTACTTCGACTGGGGCACCGTACTCGCCGAGAACATCCTGCAACCCATGCACCGAGGTGAGGCGGTGGACTTCCGCCCTGCTGCCTGGACCACCCACGACCGGCCCGGATCGATCATCATCCCCGCCGGCGCCGACTTCATCTGGGTCGAGGGCACCGGCATCATCCGCGAGGAACTCGCCGCGTGGCTGGACGCCTTGGTGTGGATGCAGGGTGACCTCGATGAGCAAGAGCGCCTATTGGCCGTCCGCGACGGTGACTCCCCCGAGCAGCGAGAGCACGTGGCGAATTGGCTGCTGGAAGAGCTGCCGTTCATGCTGCGAGAACAGCCGTGGGCCCGAGCAACCATGATCGTCGGCGGCCCTGCGCAGATCGACCACGACCCGGACACCGAGCTGGTCATCGCCCCGCCGATCAGCCGTTAGACCGGGGGACGCAGATGTAATGCCATCTCGATAGCAGCCATATACCTCAGCTGTTCTCCGAGTCCGCCCCGCTTGCCGCAGCGCAGCTGACCGCAGGTCTGGTGGGCTGGTGGCGAGAGGGACGCCCCGCGGATCCGAGCTCCACGTCGTCAGCCGGTCGGGCAGCGCCGCCCTCCTCCGGGGATACATGAACAGGTGCCGGAGAGGGTCCTCGTGGACGCGACCGGAGCGGATGCGGAGGAGGTCTTCCGGCGCACGCTCTCCCTCGTCGGGTGCCCGACTTCCGGATGACAACCGCACGGCTGGCGTCGTGCCGCCGGTCGACCCGCCGGCGAGAAGCTCGTGCTGATCACGAAGGCCTGGCGAGGGGGACGCACCCGTAGGTCCTCCCAGCCTGTTCGGGTTCACAACTCTGTTCCTGGGCGTCTTGCTCGCCGCGGTGCCGGGGTGATCCGCGATTCGGGTCCACAAGGACAGGCCGACGGCAACAGAGTCCCCGCAGTCCCGGGCGCTGGCCCGCGGCGAAGCCGAGGACGAACCACTTTGAACGCGGTCCGGGGTTCGGCCCTGCAACACCGGCATCGGAGGATGAAGCCGCCTCAGGAGTTCTGCCTGGCACGGCACACGTCGACCACGGCCGTCTCCTGGGGGCAGCGGGGCCGCAGGCGTACGTCGCTTTGCATCGCGGTATCAACCGAGCTCTACGGCGTAGGCGGCGCCGGGGAACTCCCCCGACGTCGCGTTCGCCGGTGTCCGCAGCGCCGGAGAGCCTCGCTCTATGAGGTGCAGCACCGGTCAGCAAGGAGGGGTGGCACCGCACCTGCTGGAGCGCGACGCCCGCCAGGAAGGGCCTGTGCCCGCCCCCCCCACGTGTTGCCCGAGGTGGGGCGTGGACGTTGGGCCGACTACCGAGTCAGGCCAGGCCGAACCGCTCGGCGTGCACCTGTCGCGCGGGGACCCGCAACTCTCGCAGTCCGCCGAGCACAGCCCTGGTCATGGCCGGCGGCCCGCAGACGTACACGTCGCGTTGGGTGATGTCGGGGACCAGCCGGTACAAGCTGCTCGGGTCGAACGGCGGGACGCCGCCCTCACCCGTCCTGCCGGTGAGCAGCTGCAACCTTCCGCCCCGTAGCGCGACCAGGTGACGCACCTCGTCGAGCAGCACGGCATCGGCCTCGCTACGTACCCGGTACAGGACGACGACGTCTCCGGTCGTCTGCTCCTCGAGCATGGCCCGCACGGGCGTGATACCCACACCGCCGGCGATCAGCAGCACGCCGGGGCGGGACCGGTGCAACGAGGTGAACGCACCGTACGGGCCCTCGACGAAGGCGCGGCTGCCGACCGGGACGTCCCGCAGGCCCGCGCTGGCGATGCCCGCCGCCTTCGCCGTGAGGCGCAGTCCCTGGCCGCCGGGCGCCGCCGACAGGGAGAAGGGGTTGGCCAGCCACCAGTGGTTGTGCCCGGGGAACCGCCAGATGCAGAACTGGCCGGCTCGGGCGGGGAGTCTGTCGAGGTGTCGGCCGGTGACGTACACCGAGACCACGTTGTCCGACTCGGGCACGACGGCCGCGACGCGGAACTGGTGGTAGGCGTTGCGCCACAGCGGCACGGCCAGGCGCCCGGTCAGCAGCGCGCCGAAGGCGAACAGCCACAGGATCCACCAGTAGGCCGTGGCGAACGCGGAGGACGTGAACGTCGTCGTCTCCTGCAGCTGGTGGACGAACGCCAGGCCCAGGGCCACGTAGAGCAGCAGGTGCAGGCCGTGCCAGACCTCGTACTGCAGCCGGCGCCGCAGGCCCCGGGTGGAGATCACGGCGATCACGAGGATGATCGCCACTGCGAGCATGCCCAGCAGAGAGGCCGGCACCCCGCTGAGCGCGACGAACGTCTTCCCCATGGACGCGTCGTCGAGAGTCGCGTAGCCGAGCACCACCAAAGTGGCGTGCGTGAGGACGGTCCACAGCAAGGTGAAGCCGACCCAGCGATGCCACACCGTGAGCCGGTCCATTCCGATGCGGCGGTCCAGCCACGGCAGCCGGGCCACCAGCAGCAGCTGGAACAGCATCAGCAGGGCCGCGTGCAGGCCGAAGAACTTGGCGACCGTGAGCACCTCGTTCTTGCCCGACCCGGCGCTGACGAACAGCGCCTCGACGATCACCACATTGACGATGACGAACGTCCACATCGCCCAGCGCGCCGCGTCAACCGGAAGCATGGTGCCTGTACGCACCGTGTTACTCGCCGCCGTCATGGTTGCCTCTCATCCCCCCATGGCCGCAGTACTCACGACCTGTGTGCACAAACCCCATGAAGACCGAGGAATTCGACCAAATGCGCACCTCGATCGGGTAAGGATACGGCGCGTGGGCCCGATCCGTTCATGCCGGAACCCTTCCAATCCGACCGCCATTTGTGCGTTCGGCAGCTGAGGCTCTCCCTGGTCAGGGCAGACCCCGCTCGTGCAGAGTCGAGCGCCGGGTCCCGGGCGGCCCTGTTGCCCCTGACTCCAGCCACTGGGTTGCTCCTTGACCCCGATGCGCCCTGAATATTGACCGCGGCATGGACCTGAACCCAGGGACCTCGCCGCCGCGTTGGCAACGCCTCAGTCGGCACCGACAGGCGCGCGACCGCCATTGGCCTGCCTGCGTCTCCTGATCGCCGAAGCACCCGTTTTGGCCTGCGCCTGGCCTTCACCGTCGGCCGCGCCAAGGCCGGCTACGTGCACTCCTTCGGCAGCCGCACCGACTTACCCGGCATCCGCCGCGGGGGTCATCCAACGCGTCACCGCACCGAGGAATGCTCCTACGGCTCAGCCCGGACCGCCGACTTCGCCCGCCGCATCGATACTGTTGAACAGCAGAAAAGAGTTCAGCAGCGCAGTAAAGAGTTCAGCATGTAGTTCAGTAGCGCAGTGAACTGTTCAGCGTCATACGGTACATCAATGGACGTTTCGACCTGCTCAGGCTGTCACGGTCCCGTTCCCGTGTTGTCGGCGCTGTCGCCAAGCGAACTGTTGAGCGGTAGTCGAAACTGCGGTGCGCAGTAAAGAGTTCAGCCACGCAGTGAACCGTTCAGCAGTGCCGCACGGGCGGGAATCATCCGATCGAGTCTGCTGTGTCGATCGGTTGCACGAACAATCGGACGGCTGTTGCCTCAGGTGCAGCCGATCGGTGTACTTCGCGGGCCGGGTAGCGGTTGGACGGCGTGGCGGCTGGCACCTTCGCGCCCATGCATCCCTCACCCGAATCTCCAACCTGGAGCGGAAGTCCTGCTGTCCCTGAGCAGCGACGCTTGTCGTGTGTCCGGCCGGACAGCTCCTCCTCCGCCTGCCGCTGGGGAGGCGGAGCGTGACGCGATCGGCCGCCGTGTCCCGGGCCCGTCGCCTGCCGGCGGTGCCCCGCCCAGTACGGGGCGAGGCGTTCGCTTCCTGGGTGGATCGCGTCGCCGATGTACTTCAGGTACCGCCGGGTGTGGCAGCTCGTGCTCTGGGGTTGGAGTGCACGCAGTGGGCTTCGTCCACGCGCCCTCTCTTTTTCGGCGTCACGCTCACCCCGGCCAGCCTCGGCGGGTTGCGGGATGCGACGGGGCTGCGGGCAGCGGAGCTGCGGCAGATGCAGTTGGAGCGCTACTCGGGGACCGTACTGGACCTGTCCGGTGTGGAGTTGGGCCGGGAGGCGTCGCTGACGCTTGTGGCCGCGCGGGAATGGATGATGCCGACCTGGAGCAGGGCCTGCCCGCTGTGTCTCGCCCAGGAGTGGGTGTGGCCGTTGTGGTGGCGTCTGGGCATCGCGGCGGTCTGCCCGGTGCACCGGTGTCTGCTGGTGGATGTGTGCCCGCGGTGTGGTGTGCGGCTGCTGCGGGGGAATGAGCGTGGTCCGCGTGGGTTGCTGACCCGTCCGCCACTGCCGGCAGCGGGGGAATGTGTCAATCGGCCGCCGTTCGGTCCGAGGGGGCGTGCGGGTCTGTGCCGCCTGCGGTTGGCCGACATACCTACCCGGGTGGTCCCCGGGTCTTTGGTGGATGTTCAGTGCCGGGTGCTGGCTGTTGCGGAGGGCGCGTCGGCCTCGGTGGGCGGCGAGCGGGTGGGGGTGGCTGACTGGTTCGCTGCCTTGCGCTATGTGACCGCGCTGGCCAGGCTTGCTGCCACTGGTGACGATGTCGCTGACCTGCCCGGTTTCGTGGCCGAGGCGTTCCTTGATGACCAGCGGCGGCGGGCGGGCCGGCCGCGCGGTGGCGGCGGCAGCGAGCTCGCGGCGATGCCCGCGTCCGCGGCCCGGGCCCTGGCAGTGCTCGCGCTCGCCGACCGGGTGCTCAGTGTCTCCGGCGCGGACTCTGGCTCTTCGTTGGGTGCTTGGGTCGAGCGGGCGACCGCGCAGCGTCGCGTGGTGGGCGGTGGCGACCCGCTGCGGCGGTTGCCTCGGCCTGCTGTTGTGGACCGTATGACGGCCGCCGTCACCCCGCGGACGTCCCGGGTGGCCGGGGCCCTGCGGACTGTTGCGGCGCCAGGGCTTGAAGTCCGGCACATCCCGCATCTGGCCGACCCGGGTGACTACCGGGAGCTGATGGCGAGACATCTGCCCGGCACGGCCGAGGTGTCAGGGAGGCGTCTGACGGCTCTGGCGCTCGCCCGGCTGGCAGGGGCCGGTAGCTGGAGGGAGGCCGCGGTTGCGCTGGAGATGGATGCGTGCCGGGCAGCACGCGCGAGCAACACCCTGGTCCAGCGGATCGCCGACCCTGAGGGGTTCTGGGCAGATGTGCGGACGGTGATGGGCCGGTTACACAAACGCGGGTTGGTGAACTACGCTGCCCGCCGGGCCGCGTTCGGTGATCTGCGAGAGATCCCCCACCGCGCCCTGGCCCCCATCTTTCACCCGCTGGGACGGGATGTGACGTGGCAGCGGCAGCGGCATGCCGCTGCGTGGGTGTGGCAGTACTTCACCGCCGGCGACGTGCGCGAAGCACCTGCCTACGCCCTGGGCTGGGAGGACTGCACCAGTACCGCGTCGGTGCGCGAGGGATGGCGCCGTTTTCACACCAACCTGCTCGTCGAGACCGAACAGGCCCTGGTCGCCTGGGGGATGAGCCGTCTCGCCCGGAGAGGAAGCGCATGACCTTACGGAGTCCGCGTACCTTGCGGCCCGTGCGGGCTGCCCGCGACCGTGTCCATCTGCTCTACCTCGACCCGGACAGGCAAGAACACCGGGTGGCGGCCGCGGCCGCGGGCGAGGTGTGTTTCGAGGACGCACTGCCGGCCCGGACGTTCTCCTCCTACGCCGGCCAGTGGCACACCCCGGGGAAATACTGGGCGGCCAGCACCGACCGCGTGCTGGGGTATGAGTCCTTCCTGGAGTCGAAGTGGATGAAGCTGTTGGACTTCGACGCCGACGTGGCCGCATTCTCCGCCCAGCCCTTCCTGATCGAGGGTGAGGACGAGGCGGGCCTGTGGGTGCACACCCCCGACCTTTTCGTGCGTCGACGCGATGGTTCGGCACTGGTGGTGGACGTGAAGCACGACGATCGCATCCACGCCCCCGCCGTGGTGCAGCAAGCCCGACGGACCGAGGAACTGTGCGAGCGGATCGGCTGGGACTACGCCATGGTGGGCGAGCCAGCCGCATTGCGCTGGGCCACCGTCGCGTGGCTCGCCGGATACCGCCGCCCCCTGCGGGCCGGCAAACCCCTGGCCGACCCGCTGCTCCAGCTCGCCCGCAGTCCCATGGCCATCGGGCAACTGGTGAGCTTCCAGCCGGTCCCCGAGCTGGCCCGGGCGGTGGTCTACCACCTGATGTGGCACCACAATCTGGTCTTCGATGCGACCCGCCCGTTGCGCGACCACACCACCGTGCGCACCGCCTGCCGTGAGGGTGAGGCATGAGCAGTCACCGTCTCGCGGCCACCGACTGGATCGAGTTCGAGGACGAGCTGCATCAGGTGGCCGGGCTGGACGGCCTCACGGTGCGGCTGCGCTCAGAGACCGGCCGGATGCAGACCATCATGCTCGCCGTCCTCCTGGCGGACGACAGCTTCCGCGCGGCCGTCGAACCACCGCCTCGGACCCTGGATGGGGACGGGTCGGGGCTGGATCCAGCCGGTGTGCTGGATGGCCTTGATGAGAACGCCAAGAAGGCCGCCCTGGCGCTGGAAGGGCACCTGCTGGAGGCCGTGACGGGCTATCGCTCCGGCGACCCCCTCACCGCGGAGCCGGACGAGCCCCGCGCGCCCTACGATCCGGCCCTGCCGCAGCGAACCCGCATCCACTCCAAGGCCGAGGAACTGGGGGTCTCGGACCGGTGGCTGTGGAAGCTGTGGGCCCGGCGCACGGAGCAGGGCCTGTGGGGGCTGGTGGACAAGCGCAAGGCCCGCATCCGCAACCCGCTGCGCAATCTCGATCCGCGGGTGATCCAGGCGATCAGGGACCAGGCCGCAGCCGAGCGCGCCGACAGCACCGCGACGATCGGCAGCCGCTTCTTCCGCCGCACCCAGAACCGCCTGAACGCTGAACACGGCGCCGGCACGGTGCCGCTGCCCGGCCGGGACACCTTCCGTCGCGCTGTCGCCCACCTGCTGGACACCTCTCCGGCCGCCCCCGCCTATCAGCGGGCCTCGGCGGCCAACCAGCCCGACCGGCCGTTCGGCAACGTGCTCGCCACCCGGCCCGGCGAGGTCGTCATGCTGGACACCACCCCGCTCGATGTCCTGGCCTTCGACCCCGGCAGCGGCGGCACGATCAGTGTGGAACTCACCGTCGCCCTCGATGTCGCCACCCGCTCCCTGCTGGCCTGGCGGCTGACCCCGCTGGGTACCAAAGCCATCGACATCGGCCTGCTGCTGGCGGACACCATGACGCCGGAACTCATGCGGCCCGGCTGGGACGACGCGCTGCGCTACCAGATGCTCCGCATCCCGGCCGAGCGGCTGATCAGTGTCGATGAGCGCCTGACACAGGCGGCCGCCCGGCCCGTGATCTATCCCGAGACGCTGCTGTACGACCACGGCAAGCCCTACAAGTCCGACGTCGTCGAGCGCGCGTGCGCGCGCTGGAAGATCGATCTGCAGGACGCCCGCAAGCTGCAGCCCACAGACAAGCCGCACGTGGAGCGGCTGTTTCTGACCATCCGCCAGCAGTACTCCGAGCACGTCGCCGGCTACAAGGGCTTCAACGTCGCCCACCGCGGCCGCACCGTCGAGGATCAGGCCCGCTGGAGCATCGACGAGCTGGCCGAGTTCTTCGCCGAGTACGTCATCGCCGTCTACCAGCGCAAGCATCACCGCGGGCTGACCCTGCACGGCTTTCCCGACCTGAACGTCTCACCGAACGAGGCGTACGCCATGGCGCTGGGATCGGCCGGCTACGTGGACTGCCCGCGCGAGGCAAACATGTACTTCGAGCTGCTGCCGATCGCGGGCCGCGTCATCCACCCCTACGGCGTCGAACTGAACCACCTCACCTACAACGCGGACATCCTCTACCAGTACCGCAAGGCCAAGTCGCCCTACCCTGACCAGCTGTGGCCGATCCGCTATGACCCCAGGAACCTCCTGCACGCCTACTTCCTGGACCCGGCCGACGGCCACTGGCACGTCCTGCGCTGGACACACGCGCTGGCCGAGCACCAGCCGTTCACCGACATCACGCTGCGCGAAGCCAAACGCCTCATCGCCCTGCGCGAGCGGGCCCCGCAGGACCAAGACGAGGTGGCCCGGGCCCTCACCGAACTCCAGAACCGCACCGATGCCCCGGAAACCTGGACACGCACCGACCGCAAACGCCACACCCGCGACCAGCACCGCGCCGCTGCCCAGGCCCGCGACATCGACCGCGGAGAGGCCCCGGTGGATGACCACCCGCCCCTTGCAGTCGTTCCCGCCCCGTCCGAGCCGGCGGAGGAAAGCGGCGGCTGGGGCGAGATCGATCTGAGCAGTATCGAGGCCGCCCAGGTCTTTGACCCCGACGCCCCGTGAACAAAGCTGAGGACCCTGCCTTGTTGAGCACTTTCCGTCACCCCGGCCTGGCCGAACCCCGCACCAAGGAGGAATGGCGCTGCTACCGCGACAGCCGGCCACCCGAGCGTCCCGTCATGCCCTCCTACCAGCAGTACCTGCGGATGACCGAGGAGGAACGGGAGGACTTCAACGACGAACGCGACGCCTTCCACAGCGCCTTGGTCATCGTCGACACCGCGCAGGTCAGGCGCCTGCACTACCTGATGAAACGTCGGGTGAAGGCCAACGCGCGCCGCGCCGCGGGCGCCCGCGCCGGCATCGTGTTGGACGGGCCCCCTACGGTGGGAAAGTCCACGATGGTCAAGCTGTTCGCCGCCCGGCACGAGATCCGGCTGCGCCGCCAGCACCCCGAGCGGTTTGAGGACCGCTACGAGTCCGGCGGGTTGCTCATCGACTACACCCCGGTGGTCTACCTGAGTATCCCGGCCCGGGCGACGCCGAAGGATCTGTCAGTGTTGCTGGCCGACTACCTGGGCATGGTGCTGGCCCGCGGTGCCACCCAGACCGACATCACCAACCAGGTGCTGAGCGTGCTGGCGGACGTCGGCACCGAGCTGGTGATCATCGACGATGTGCACTTCCTGGATCTCTCCGCGAAGGAGGGCCGCGTCGTCAACGACCATCTGAAATACATCGCGAACAAGACCGCGGCGACCTTCGTCTACACCGGCGTCGATCTGAAGAAGTCCGGGCTGTTCCTCGAGGGCCAGGCGTCCTCGCGCGCCACCCAGACCTCGGGACGCAATACCCGGCATGCGGTGACGAAGTTCGGCGCCAGCACCGATGCGGACAAGACCGAGTGGGCTCAGACCGTCATGGCCCTCGAGGGCGGTCTCGTGCTGTTCCGCCACAAGCCCGGCCAGCTGGTGAAGCTCTGCGCGTATCTGTATGACCGCACCGACGGCAGTATCTGCGCGCTGACCGACCTGCTCCGCGAGTCCGCGATCGAGGCCGTCATGAGCGAAGAGGAAGCCATCACCCGCAAGCTCATGGACCGCATCGAGATCAGCGAGTACGCCGAAGCCACGTACCAGAGCCTGGTGAACCGGCGCCGCAAGAGCGCCCCGGCCCGGTCGAAGAAGGCGGCGGGCTGACGATGGCCACGCGTTCGGGGAAGCGCAGTGCCGTCTCACCCCGGTCATCCGGTGCCGTGCTTGGCCGCGGGCCCGGGACGGTGAAGGAGTTGCGGCGGCTCCCGGCGGTGCCGGTCCCCGCCGGCGGCGAGGCGTTCGCCTCCTGGGTGGACCGCACCGCCGTGGCCATGGGCCTTTCCCCGGGCCTGGCCGCACGGGCGCTGGGCCTTGAATACCGCACCAATGAGCGCGTGCCCGCCCTGTTCGGCATCCTCCTCACCCCCGCCAGCGCCGACGGCCTGCGCAAGACCACCGGGCTCAGCGCAGACGCCGTACAGACGATGCACCTGTCCCGCTACGACGGGACCCTCCTCAACTTCGACGCCCTCCACCCCGCCTACGACAAGCCCCTGGAACACGCCCTCGGCCAGCAGTGGCTCCAGCTGACCGGCAGCCGCGCCTGCCCGCACTGCCTCGCGCGAAGCGACGTGTGGCCGCTGTGGTGGCGCCTGGGCATCGCCGCCGTCTGCCCCGACCACCGCTGTCTGCTGATCGACACCTGCCCCGCCTGCGGCATCGCCCTGCGACGCGGCGCGAAGAACACGCCAGGCACCCTCCTCAGGCGCACCCACGCGACGCTGGACCTGCGCGAATGCGGCAATCGCCAGCCCAATCCCGGCAGGCCCCGGAACCCGACCGTGTGCCGGCAGCCAATCGCGGACACTCCCACTCTCCCGGTCCCGGAAGCTCTGGTTGCCATCCAGCAGCGTGCGCTCGCCATCGCCGACGGGGCCGCAGCGCAGCTGGTGGGCCGGCCGGTCACCGGTGCGGACTGGTTCGCCGCCCTGCGGTTCATTGCCGCGATGGCCCGGCTGGTCGTTCACGACGATGAACTCGCGCCCCTCCCCGATTTCGCGGCGCACGCCCTGGCGGTGGTGCGCGATGCCCGGCACGCCCGCCGGGAGAAGTTCGCTCGCGGCGGCGTCCCCGACCCGGGAGCGGTGCCGGCCACGGCCGCCGAGGCCGCCGCCGTCCTCGCCCTCGCGGCCCCCATCCTGGACGCCCCCGACCGCAACTCGGGCCCGCCGTACCTCGTGACCTGGGCGAGCAGACTCGCCGAGGACCGGGTGGCCAGGTACCACAAGTTTGACCCGCTGCGGCATCTGCCGCGTCCGATGGTCATGGACGAGATGATGGCGGCCACGATCCCGCCGCACCGCCGCCACGTCGCCGATGATGCAGTGCCGGCCTCCACCCTGACGTTCCGACACATTCCCCAACGCCTCGACCCGGGCGACTACGAGGAGTTCCTGGCGGCGCACCTGCCCGGCGCCCGCGTCAACAACGGCCGGTACACCGCCTCCTTGGCGCTGGCCCGCCACGCCGGGGCCGAAACGTGGGCACAGGCCTCCCATGCGCTCGGTCTACCAGCACGGTCGCGGAAGACGTACGCACGCATCCTCCAACGCACCCCGGAACCAGAGGCATTCTGGGAGGCAGTCCGGGCCCTGGCAGACCGGATGACCGATCGCGGCCTCATCGACTACCAGGCCCGTCGCACGGCGCTCTCCAGCCTGCGCGAAGTACCCGGCCGCGCCCTGGCCCCGATCCTCAAGCCGACGGGACAGTCCCTGACCTGGCAGCGGCGGCGGCACGCCGCCGGCTGGCTGTGGGAACACCTCACCGGCGGGCAGGCGGCCGACGCCCCCACCTACGCCGAAGGCTGGGACGGCATCAAAGCGGCCTCCGTCACTCACGCACGCGCGCGATTTCACGCAGAACTCCCGCAAGAAGCGGCAGACGCACTGCTCTCCTGGGGACGGCAGTGGCTCGCCTCCGGCGGCATCCGATGACACACCGATCCTCGGCATGTCGACGGCAGGGCGGCGCACCGCTGTGAACCAGGGCATCCGGTGCGGCCGGGCAGGCACCGGGCACTGGACTGGGCTTGTCCCTCTCGTTTCAGAATGAGTTGAGCTGGGGGTCTTGTGCTTCACCTGCCGGGCGCTGGGCGGGGACTGCTCCAGCTGGATACGGCCGGGTGCGTCACGTCGTTCAGGGGGGCGGTTCGGGGCGAGCACCTGGAGTCCGACGCATGATCGAAGCCCCGGGCCGACGGCCCGGGGCTTCGATCATGCGGGAAAGGGGCTGTATCTCGGTCAGCGGTTGAGGACTTCTTCGATCTTGGTTGCTACGTGCTGGGCCTGGATGTCACGGCCCTTCTCGTTGGGGTGTGCGTACCACGGGATCGGCGTGCCGAGTTCGACCTTGGAGCCTTCCAGCAGGCCGCCGATGCCCCGGTTGGCGCCGTCGCACGCCGTGTTGTTTCCGGTGTGGTCGTAGAGGTCCACGAAGTCGGCACCGTCGTCCGCGGCGACCTTCTTCATGACGTCGTCCAGCCGCTTCTGGGCCTGGTCCAGGACGGGCAGCGCGTCCTGGGGGATGTCGGCGAACGGCAGTTCCGTCTGGCCGGGGGCCGCGGTCAGGCACTTGGTCGTGTCCTTGGGCACGAGCCGGGGATAGCCGACCAGGACACGCTCGGCGTCCGGCGCGAAGTAGCTCATGCGCTGGAGCGTCTCCTCCAGGTCCCCTTCGACCCGCTGGAACTGGTAGTCCAGCCACCGCTCTCCGTCTTCCGACTCGAAGAAGTCCTTGCACTCGCCCGCCGGTTGGTCCGAATCCACCGGCTGTCCGGGCAGCAGCACTCCCTCGTTACCCCGGAGCTTGGCGGAGCACTGCTTGAGGATGCTGGTGAAGCCCAGCGTGTTGCCGCCCATACCGCCCACGACCAGCTTGGTGTCCTCCTTGAGCGCGTCCTGCTGCGCCGGGACCGACCCGACGCCGCCGAAGAGCTCCTGCTCCTTCCAGAAGTGTTCGACCAGCGCGCCTCCGCAGGAGACGTCCGACTGCACGTCGAGCGTGATGTCCCTGGCCGCCAGGTTCCGGGTGGCGACGGCGGGATAGTTCTCCGTGGCCTGGAAGCAGAAGAACTTCTCGTTGTCCTGGTCATTCACGGGAGCGATGCCGAAGTTGGCGGTGTAGGAGTCGCCGAAGAAGACGGTCGGCACCGCCTCGGCGGGCGCCGCGCCGGCGGGTGCCGCCGGCGCGGCGAGCGCCAGGCAGCTGCCCAGTGCGACGGCCGCGGCGGCCAGCCGCAGTGTCCTGGGAGTGGTTGTCGTCTTACGCATGGCCGAAGGCATGCCTGTGCCCTTTCGTTGGGGCCCACGCGAAGCGGGGCGAGAGAGCGCTACGTTCCGTATTCAGACATGCGCAGAGCGTGATCGGCGAGTGGTTGAGAACCGCAACCAAGCGTTCTCGGACATTGCTTCCACTCGCGTCCATCTCGCCTGCTCAGCAAGGGTGCCCAAGGAGGATTGACTGCCGAGATCGAGAACGATCACGACCCGTTCGAGGGAGGGCCGGCGCGGCCGCGGTGCGAGCCGGGCAACGGGCCGCCCGTTGGCGGGGCGACGGGATTCGACGCACCGCCGTGCCCGCCGAGCGAGTGAGCGACTGTCGCAGACATGTGCCATAGCTGACGTGGTTGTGCGTCTCGAACTGGCCTGAATCCCGCCTGCGACGGGTCTCAGGCCGTCACCGCCTCGAGCGCCGGATGAGGAGAGGCCGGAGAACCGCACAGCCACTGGTGGATGGCAGTGTGCTCGGCGAGGTGAAGTCTCAATTGTCCGGCGCCCTACCGGCTAACCGCCCATCCTGGACGCATGACTTCCACCGATCCCGCCAGCGCGGCCGAGTCGCGGACAATCACTCCTGTGACACGACGTGACATCTTCGCGTACCTGCGCGGGATGTCGAGCCCCTGGTGGGGCACATTGGATGAGGTCACGTTCCTTGAGGGCCTCTACGACCTGGACCGGCCGCCAGTCGGCAACAGCCGGCTTCCGACCGTCCGCGCCGATATCCAGCAGCACCGGATCAACAATCAAGACCTGGACGACGACTGGATCTTCGAGGACTCCCGCCTGGAGCTCTCCCACCGACCGGACGAGGTACTACTCAGCTTTCTCGCACGGATGGTCCATCCAGAAGTGGCGGCTGACGTCGAGGAGGCTATGAAGCATGTCCAGGCACTGAACGTGCTGCTGGCGCCGGACGGTTGGGGTCTGCGTGCGCACGAGTTCCTCTCGGGCCGCCCCCTGTATGAGCCGGTACGTATTCCGCCTACAGGCCCGTTGATCCCGCTGCCGCTGGAGGACGAGGACGCGGGCAAGCTCGACCTGGTCCTCGGCCAGGTTTTCAGTCTCCTGGACTGCGCTGGGGAGGAGACCCCACGCGACCTGCTTCGCACCGCGGTTCTGACTCTCCGCCGTGACGGCGGCTACTTCCATCCCACACCTGGTGACCATTGGACGGATGCCACCTACGAGGCGGTCCTGACGGTGGAGCGCGAGCTTCTGCCCACCTGCACCGCGGAGGTGAAGGAGGCGGTCTGGCGGACGTTGCAGTCCGTGCTCACTCAACTCGGCCGCATCGACGTCCAGGACCTTGTGGTCGAAGCCGACACCCGCCCGCTGCCCAACATCCCACCGGACTGGCGGACCCAAGGCGCAGCGCCCGCTACCCCCATCGTTCGCGGCCTCCGACTCCCCTTCACCACCACCGAATTCGACGTCACCCGCAGGGACTTCACCGACCTGGAGATCCGCGGTGCGCAGGACAGCAGCGGGTTCCACTACCTCTACGACACCCGCGCCCGCCGGATGATCACCGAGTTCATCCTCGACGACCGGCCGCAGGTAGCGACCCTGTGCAGCGTCACCATCATCAAGAAGGGCGACACCTTCACCCCGAGGATCAAGCTCTGGAAGAAGGACAAGAAGAGGGCTGGGGAAGTCTCCGCCACGCAGGAACTGCCTGACACCGGGATCACCCGGGCCGTCAAGGCGCTCGTAGACACCGGGGACGTCCACGAGAACTTCTGGAAAGTCATCAACTTCCTCCAGGGCTGCACCGGCCTGAGCACACCCGGCAGTTCCCTCCAACTCGTGGCCGGTGACGAGACCCAGCTGGCCGAGCTGCTGACCGGCCAGGACCGGACGACGGTCCTCGGCGCGGTCAGGACCGCCATCGGCGGCGGGCTCACCGAGGAGGACATCCGGCTGATCAGCAACCGCAAGGAACAGCTTCAGAGGTTCGAGCGACTGCTGACCGATCCGGACTACTTCCGCCAGGAGGAGGACGCGGCAACGACACGCGGGGCGGAAGCGGTCTGGCAGGCCTTCTTCGAGGCGAATCAGTGGATATTCGGCTACGGCCTCAACCTCATCGCCTGCGAATCCATCAACGACGGCAAACTGGAACGCATCACCACCGGCGCCAACATCTTCGGCGGAGCCGGGAAACGTATCGACGCCATCATGCGGTCCAAGGGCCTGATCAGCAGCATGCTCTTCTGCGAGATCAAGACCCACGACACCGAACTGCTCGCCAAGACCCCGTACCGCGTGGGCGTCTACCAGGCATCCAAGGAACTCGGCGGCGGCGTGGCGCAGGTGCAAAAGACGGCCAGCAAGGCCCAGCAGCTCATCTCCCGCGAGTTCCTCACCCGGATCTACGAGGAAGACGGCACCCCGACAGGGACCGAACTGTCCACTACCCGCCCGAGGCAGGTCGTGGTGATCGGGAGCCTGCGCGAGTTCACGCACAACGGCGCCGTGAACCCGGAGAAGATGAGCTCCTTCGAGCTGTACCGGACATCCATCCAGGAGGTCGAGGTCATCACCTTCGACGAGCTCTACGAGCGGGCCTGCTTCATCGTCGAGGACCACTGAGGCGGACCGCTACCAAGGCGCTCGACGACACTGCCGCTGTCCATGGTTCGGTTGGCCAGAGGCGGTTTTCCACTCTTTGGGGTAACGCCTCCTGATCGGCGGCAGAGCGACCGGCCGCCTGTGCCCTGTACCTCACAGCCAGTAGCGCCTACCACTGATCACGTGATCAACGCTCCTGTCGTCCGGGTGGGTTAGTCCCCCCAAGGGCTTGGTCGGCCACAATGTTCGGTGGCAGCCTGCGCACGACCCCGCCCGCGCCCTGGAATTCTTCAGGTGAACCACCCTCTGCGAAGCCCCACCTGGTTCACGACGCTCCTGTGTCCTCTCCTGACCCCGGTTCCGGCCGGTTGCCCAGGGGGCGTTGCCGCTCGAGGCTGCTGACGATGCGCCCAGTGGGAAAGGACAACCGGCCCACCGGAACGACCCAAGGGCCCCAGGCGGACAAGGGCTCGGGCAGCTGAAGGCTGTGCTCGGCAGCACTTCGTTCCACTGCATCAAGGCCGTCCAGCAGGGCTTGCCACTGCTGGGCCTGGACGGGCGTCATGTTCGGGTCCGCCACGCTCCACCACTGCCCTCCCTTCCTTTGCCGCGGCGTGAGGGAAGCGCGGAAGCGGGCCCAGCTCTCGCCGGGATGCGCGGCAGTCGTGTGGTGCAGATGGAGGAAGAGGGCAGGGCCGAGGGACGGATAGGCGACGAGCGCGGCAAGGAGAACCATGGCTGCGCGGTAGGGCCGGTAGGGCACGTCGCGGAAAGCGTTCGTGTCGGGGTCCAAGACCACGGCTCGCTGTTCGTCGAGATCGGCTTCACGGTGATCCCGACGGATCGCAGTGAGCAGACCATAGCTGTTGGCAAGCCGCTTGACCGCGCGGGGAGTGGCCACGAGGAGTGGCGGACCGAGCAGGTTCAGCAGGGCGATCTCGTCGGGCTCGAGCGTGAGCGGATCCACCCGCTCAACCACACGGGCAGCGGGCAGCTCGAGCCCGAACTCGTCCGCCTCGGATACTGCATCATCGTCGCCAGCACGGACCCCGTCCGCACTCCCGGTCCTGCGTTCCTCGCCCTCGCCCAGAAGAGGCAGGGGGTGGGCAGCGGATGCGGCATCGGGGCGATCGGCCTCGTGCGAGGGCGAGGGCAGCGGGCCGAGCGTCGGGTCGGGCAGGTCACCGCGTACGCCGACCAAGGTGTGCAACATCCGCTGGTACCCGGTGGTGTCCAACGGCGGCAGGGTGAGCACTACCTGGAAGATCTTCTCCAGGTACTGCGCGGGAGTGGAGCGCCACAGTTCCTCGTCGTCGGGGTCTACGGCGCCTTCTCCGCCTTCCGTGCCGCTGGAAGGCTCTCCCTGATCGAGGAGGTCCCGGTAGTGCGCGCTGATAGCCCGCAACAGCCAGCGCGGATCCACAGCGACAACCACAACGAACAAGTCGACTGCGAGCAGCAGATGAACGGCCTCCAGCATCTCCACCACACGCTGAGGTGGGCATCGGTCCAGGTCGTCGATGCAAAGAATGATCCGGTCGATTCGCGGCAGCTCGTCCCCTGCTTCGTCAGTACCTGACCCAGGCGCGCTGCGGGAGTCCTCCGCAGCACGGGCCAGCAGATCCGCCATGCGCTGGAAGTCCTCGCGGATCCGGGTCATCACCCCGAGCTGACTGCGATAGTCGCCTGTCACGGCCCGGTCGACGACGAGCCCGGCCAGCTGCCCGGCTGCGGTGACGTTCTGGACTTGTCTGGTGAGCTCGGACACCTCGGCATCTGCGACGTCGGCGGCGGTTTGCAACCGGCGATGCTGCTGCTCGCCGAACTGCACGGCCTTTTGCCATGCAGCGTTCGCACGGGCCCGGGCTGCGCGAATGAAGCCGACTGCCGTACGTACGGCCACTGCTACACAGGCGATGCCTGGCAGGGTCGCTGCCCAACCCCACAGCGCTGGTAGGCCCCAGGCCATCGCGACCGTCGCTCCGGCCAGTACGACGAGGACGGCCAGAAGTGCGGCGGCGACTAGCGGAGCGCTTCGGGCAAGACGCCAGGACGCCCGGCCCGTCCCCCGCAACGCAGCCACGGTGCGTGCTGCCTCCGCGTAGACCTTTTCCGGACCGTCGCCTGCGAGCATCCGTACCTCTGCCCGCTGTTCCTCGGGAAGCCGGTCCCACAGCTTTTCGGGTTCGTCAAGCGCCTTGTGCAGCTCGTCGCAACGCGTTCTCGCGGCGTGCAGCCGTTCTCGCAGACGGCGCTCAGTGACCAGCTCGGCCGTAAGACGGGACTGCCTGCGCTGCTCCTCGTCGACGTCGCCGTTCAGCGGCGCCGCGAGCTGGGCGAACAGCTCGGCGACCAGGCTGGCCCACAGGCCAGTTTCCGCGTAGTGCCAGGCATTGAATCTGACCTGCCGCACTGCGCTGTGCGCGAGCGGGTTGCCCGGCTGGGCTGTCGCATCCACCTGTTTCTGCAGCAGCCCCAGAAAGTGGCTCTTGCCCTGCCCCCAGTCACCGAACAGTCCCACCGCCAGTGGTGGCCTCGCTGTGCGCGCGGTGATCAGCTCTGCGACCGCGGCTGCCTCCCCCGCCCTGGCGAGGTCGTCGGTAGAAGCCGTAACGTCCGAACGGTAAGTGGGCAGCCGCGGAACGGGCCGGTGCTCCACCACCTCCCACAGCAGCACGCCACCATCATCATCACCAGTGGCCAGAGTCGGCCGACCGCCGGCATCCCCCCACGCACCCCACACCAGACTGCCGGAATGACCGTTCAAGGGTTCTCCCAGGGCAATTCCCTCCACTGGGTCCCATAGCCGTACCTCCGCGTCTCGGTCCCCCGTGGCCAGTACCGGTCGGCCTTCGACACCGCTCCAGGCCCCCCACACCAAGCCACCTCGGTGGCCGGTCAACGGCTGTCCCTGCATTCTGCCGGTTGCCGGATCCCACAACCGGACTGTCCCGTCAAAACCGCCGGTGGCCAACACCGGCTGACCTGTGACCTGTCCCCACGCACCCCACTCCACGCTGTGCTCGTGACCGATCAAGGGCTCTCCCAGCGCAGTGCCCTCCACGGGATCCCACAGGCGTACCTCCCCCCCGCGGTCGCCCGTGGCCAGGACAGGCCGGCCGTCGACACGGCCCCACGCACCCCACTCCACAGGTTGGGAGTGGCCGGTCAATCGCAGTGGTGCCGACCTAGGCACCTCCGCGAAGTCCCACAGGCGTACCTCGCCTTCGTGGTCACCGGTGGCAAGGAACGGCCGGCCGTCGACACGGCCCCACGCACCCCACTCCACGATGCCGTTGTGGCCGGTCAGATGTCCTGTCTCGGCGCGCTGCACCGGATCCCACAGGTGAACCTGGCCCACCAAGTTGCCGGTGGCCAAAACGGGTGCGGGCCCGACCGTGCCCCAGGCCCCCCACATCCCAGCTGCGTCGGCCGGGCCGGGCATGGGTTCACCAAGTTCGGCTACTGCCCCCTCCCATGTCCGCGCTTCCCTCCTGCCGTCCGGGGAGCGAGGGTCCCACAGGCGTACGGTGCCGTCTCCGCCACCCGTGGCCAACAACGGCTGACCTGCCACGCTCCCCCACGCCCCCCACAGCACAGCGCCGTCATGGCCACTCCAGGGGGTTGCTAACAGAGTTCCGTCCACCGGGTCGCACAGTCGCACCCTGCCGTCGGCGTCACCAGTGACCAGCACCGGTCGACTGCTCAGCTCGCCCCACACCCCCCACAGCGCACCCCCGTCATGTCTCGGCAGGGGTTTCCCCACCGGCATTCCACGCAGAACAGGTGTCCCGATACTGCCGCTCATGGCAGGAATGTACGAGCTTTGGGCACATTCGCCCGGGTAGGCGCCACGGGAGGCCATTGACGAACCCTTTGCTCACCCACGGCATCCCTGTGTCGGACCGATCGCCAGCTGACGTGCCAGAGGATGTGAGGCCGAGCTGTCCTATTGATCCGAAACGCTTTGGGTTCAGCGCGTTGACGGTGCCTCCTCGACGAGAACCTTTTGGGTTTCTGATCAATAGGGAGACGCCCGAGAGGGTCTGCGCACTGAACAGATCATTGCGCATTTCCTCGGTGTCGACCGTGCAGGGAAGAGTTCAGTGCCCAGGTCAGAGCCTCGGGCGCTGAACTCAATTCTCTCGCCCGACAGATACCGCAGGCGGCGACGTCAACACCGCCGTACACCAGTGGCAGGTGGAGACCGGACGCATCCGCCCGGACGCCCAGATGATTCACATCGAGGTCCGAACATGGCGCCCCGGCTGACCGCACCTGGGGCAACCATCCCTCCACGCGGGGCTGTCAGTGCCCAGACTCTGCGGGCTGTGCCTCGGCCTCAGGAGCAGCTGCTGACTTGGGAGCGGTATAGAAGACGGACCTTCCTTGCTTGGTGCGCTCTGCCTGGCTTTTGGCCACGAGCCCCTCGAGTGTGACTCGCACGACCTTGTCCGCGATCTGGCGCTCGGGGTGGGCCTGGCCGAGTGCTGTAGAGATCTCCGCAGCCGAGCGCGGTTCCTTCAGCTCGAGGAGGTGACGGCGAATGAGCTCGACCAGGGTGGGCTGAGCTGCCTTTGCGGCATCCGCCGGCTTGGCCACGGGCTTCTTAGGTGCTGCCTTCTGAGGCGCGGCGGTGGACTTCCGGGCCTTTCGCTTGCCGCCACGCGCCGCGCCGGTCTTCTGCCGGGGTGAGGGCACCGCGGCACTCTCGGCCTCTGCCGCGGGCCGGGCCGGCGCCTGGGTGACACCGAGCGCCTGCTGCACGTTCACCAGCACTGTGTGGTCGTGCTGCACCGCGGCAAGCTGCTCTTGCAGGGACGCGATCTCCGCAGTGATACGTTCCTGCTCTTTCACATTGCGTTCGAGGTCTCCGGCCACCTGGGCGACGTACTGCGATGTCAGTTCGGTGGCGGGAGTGATTGTCTCGGGCATGGGGCTGACCTTCCTCAGCGAATGAACGTCCTGCGGGGCTGCACCACATGGAAGTGACGCCCTCTTGGGCGAGGTCTAGGCGGCGGCGCGGCTGGGGGTGCCACAAGTGCCGCAAGATGCCTCGGTGTACAGATGGTACGGACAAACAGCGCTGGTTGTTCCCGCCAGGTGAGGTCTTCTTACTCTGGAGACAGTTTCAGGATTGTCATACCCGGTGTCCGTTAGGCAGCGCGACGGGATGTGGCTGAGGCTGGGGCAGGTGCCACATCACCTCGTCGTTCGCCCGGACGTGATGCCATGCCCCAGGGCGTCTGTGGCCAAGGCGGTCGAGGAGGTCGCCGGTCTGCTGGGGGGGGGAGTGACCGCATAGGCGGGGGAGGGTGTCCATGTCGGTGCTGTGTTCGGCGCGAGCGCAGGTGTGTGCGGCCAACGCGAGAGCGGTCAGTTGCAACGCGGGTGCTGCGGCCGGCAGGACCTGCACCGGGAGAAGTGGCGCCTTGCGCTCGGCCTGCTGGACACACTCGCCCAGTGGCATCTGACGGCGCCGGTCGTGGTCGCTGACGCCGGCTACGGCGTCAGCACTCCGTTCCGGCTCGGTCTCGAGGAGCGGGGGCTGTCCTTGTCCTGGCGCTGAACGGCAAGGAAGTCGTTCATCCGGAGGATGTCGAGCCGCACCAGCCTGCTTATGGCGGCCTCGGACCTCCCACCCTTCCCCGCTACCGCACCCCGCCGCGAGCTGTCTCCGCCTTCGCGGCGCAGGCGGGTGCGGAGCGGTTCACCGAGGTGACCTGGCGGCAGGGCAGCAAAGGCGCGATGACCTCACGGTTCGCGGTGCTGACCGTGAGGCCCGCGGGCAAGCAGTCCCTGGCCGCCGCTCAGGAAGCGGGCGGCGGCCGCAGCCGGTGGGACGGTGCCCTGCCCGTCCGAACCCTCCTGGTCGAATGGCCGGATGGCCAGGACGCCCCGACGGACTACTGGATATCGAACCTGCCGCCCACCACTCCGGCCGCTGACCTGGTGCGGTGGGCGAAGATGCGCTGGCGGATCGAACACGATTACCGCGAGCTCAAACACGGCCTGGGCCTGGACCACTTCGAGGGCCGCACCTGGCTCGGCTGGCACCACCGTCCCGGGGAACCAGCGGGTTCGGGGCACTTCCTGGCACTTCCTGCGCATCGCGAAGGACCACCGCGGCCGGGACGTGCCGCTGTGGTCGACGCTGTGGGAGGACTCCGGCCAAAGAGCGGGCGTGAGGACTGCGGCCTCGAGACCCTCCCGGCCTTGGTCAGGGCTTAGATCACTCCGCGCTGGGGAGCCGGGGCAACGCGCCGTTCAGCGATGCCGACTTCCTCCAGCTCCGCCAGAAGGCCGTCCGGGAAGGTTTCCGCAATGCCTGCGCACGGATCCTCTCACCGCCTCAGTGAACAATCAAGCTCAGAAACAGCTCAACACCGTTGCTTCACGCGACGGTCACAGGTTTCCCTATCTTAGCGATCTTGGGCGCATCCGGAAGGCTGCGCTCAGGTTCGCGGTCCGATCAGCGTGTTTGCACTTGGCCAGGTGAGCCCGACCAGCTCATCCATACCTGCAGACACCAGACCAGGGGGGAACTATGACATCTCAGGCCATTAGAAAGTCCACGCTACGCGCCGTCTGGGCGGTATGCGCGGGCTCTCTCGTCGCCTCCGCTGCGCTCGCACCGCAGGCCATCGCACCGAACACGGCTCACGCAGCAGACGCCTCGTGTATCTCGTCGGTGGGTACCTACGTCCTGAGCCCGGCGAGCACCAACCCCGCCAAGAAGCGGACTCTGTCCAAGTACATGGACTGGGGGCCCAAGGCGGGCGAGTCGAGTTTCTTCGACACGCAGCTCACCGCCCAGATACCCGGCACCAGCAAGCTGTTCACCGCGCCGAACGGCGTGATCTACGAGATCTCCAGCAGCGACCGTGACGCGCCACTGAAGGCTTACAAGGACAACACCGCGACAGGCGGTGCGCTGCTGACGCCGGTGAAGTCTTACAAGCCCGACTGGAGCACCGCGAAGCGGGTGTGGTCGAACGGCAAGCGGATCTTCGTCATCAACGCTGACAACACGGTGAACGTGTTCGGACAGAGCGCCCCGGCCACCGGCGACGGGACCATCAGCCTCATCACCACACTGCCGCGGTCCAACAGGCTGACCGAGATCCTCAACGCCGAGGACGTATGGATGGTCGGCTCGGTCATCTACACGCTGAGCACCGACGGCACGATCGCCCACCAGACCTACCTGGAGACCGGGGGGTCTGCGGGCGCCGTCACGACCACGCTGGGCGCCTCCGTCACCGACACGACCGGCCTGAGCGGAGTCACGCAGGCGTGGAGCCCCGGTCCCGGCGCCATCAACACCCTCAGCGTCACCGGCGATCCGGACACCACGGGTCGCATCAGCAAGTACGCCACCGGCCCGTTCACCGGGATCAACGACGAAGTGACCGTCGGCATCCTGGGCGACGTCATGGCAGACCCTGCCGCCTGCATGGCGGACCCGGACCCCGACGTCGTGCCCTACTTCGGCACGCCAACGGCCGTCGACAACGATCTGCCAACCGCGCAGGAGCCGTCCGACACCGGTGCGCCGCAGCCGTCGAACACGGTCACGGGCAAGTTCATGCTCGGCGACGGGCAGCCCGCGGCCGGCCTGCCGGTCACGGTGACCGCCGCCGATGTCGTAGCCGGTAGCGAAAGCACTAATGGCGCTACGGAGCCCGTTGTGGGTACCGCGACGACGGCAGCCGACGGCACCTGGTCCCTGACGCTTCCCTCGAAGCTGCCGACGGCCGTGCAGAAGGCCATGGACGACAACCGCGGTGCGCTGAACCTGAACGCCACCACGACCGGAACCACCTCGTCCGGCGTCCCTGTACTGGGAGTGGACGCCCTGGTCGCCGTACCGCCGAAGTCCGCGACCCTGCGCGCGGCGAGCAGCGAGGAGACGGCCTCGATCGCGGAGGCGATCGACGACGGGCACAGCGTGCCGATGCTGCCGAACACGGTCGACGACGCCACGGCGAAGGATCCGACGCCGGAGCAGGAGAAGCGGACGCTCGCCGCCCAGACGGAAGCCGACCCCAAGGCGACCGACGAGAAGACTCCGGTGTGGCAGTCCGACCGCGGCGCCCTCGCCGCCGACTACAACCCCTACTTGGCGGACGGCAAGGACATCCGCAGCGAGAAGGTCGCGCCTCGCGCGTCGGGGACGTGTGACACGCTGCGGTACAAGCAGACCTCCAAAATCAAGTACACGGTGGTCGGTGAAGCGCACGCGAACTGGGATGCGAAGGCCACGTTCGAGTACGACGCCACGATGAACAGCACCATCGACATCGCCGTCAACAGCAACGGGGACTGGAAGGTCGGCGGCAGCAAGCAGGTGTCGCACGAGACCGGTGCGTCGACGGGTTACGTCAACAAGGGCTCCTACTACGCCCGCCAGTACCAGGTCCCGGTCGAGTACATCAAGTACAAGCACCAGCGGATCTGCTCCGGCACGGTCCGCGCCACCTGGTACACGATCGAAGCCGGCCGCTACAAGGTTCCCTCCGGCGGCTCGGTCGGCAAGATCGGCAAGAACGTCTCCTCCAAGGACGGCTCGCGCAACTACAACAACTCGCCCAGGAGCCACCGGGCCAAGGTGGAGCCGGGGACCTACTTCCAGCTCACCAGGAAGAAGTCGAGCAAGTTCGGCAACGCCGTCAACTTCATGGGCGTCGCGCTCGGCGTCACCACCGGGTACGACAAGAACCACAAGCAGAAGATCACCGCGGGCAACCGTACGAGCGCGAAGCACAAGATTTGGGGGAAGAATGGGCCGGTTTCTGACAAGCCGGGTGTCTTCTACTCCAGCTAGACGCCGCACCATCCTCGTTGCCGGACTCGGTGCCGCGGCCCTGACGGCCGGGGTTTCCTGGGTGATCGCCGGCGCGTTGGAAGGCGGGGTCCGCGAGGGATCGGCACTCGATGGAGGCATGCAGTCAGCCGGGGATGTCGGCTACGAACACGCCCAGATCGGTGACGAGTACTGGGCCGGTCTTCCCCTCACCTGGAACACGTCTGCTCGAGACGTGGAGATCACCAAGGCGGAGTTCTCCGAGGTCCCCAAAGGGCTGAAGGTCATCGAGTACCGGGCCCTCAACGGCAACGAGACGGACGGGAACATCCTGTTCGCCCGCACCGATGGCAAAGGCGGTATGCCCGACCTGTCCAAGGCCAGGAACTACGCGGGCCACCCGGTCAAGGTGAAGGCGAAGTCCGGCAGCGACATCTACTTCGTCGCCCGGGTCAAGGTCACCGGCCCACCCCAGGGCGCGCTGAAGGGGTGCCGTTTCTGGTACGAGCAGGACAGCAAGGAGTACCAGCAGCAGGTGGACTGCTCGACCATCGTCAGCCTCGGGCCGCCCCTGAAGTACGAGAAGTAGGCGTGACTGCCTGTTTCTGAAGCGGGTCGCAGACGGGCCTCACGCCACATGTGATCAGCTTTCAACGACCGTGCTCCCAGCGCGAGGCCCGGCGGGCTACGTCCCGCCGGGCCTCGCGCAGACAGCTGGTCACCCGCACAGTCGGGAAAGGAGCCTACGCATGGGAGGAGATCGGCCGGAACGGGCCCAGAGACTATCCGGCACGCCCCCGCGTAGACGCCTCAACTGTTCTTGCAACTGCCGCCGAGTGCGCTGACAGACCTGGGTGCAGAATGACCCCGCACGATCGGGAGGGAAACGTGAATAGACTCAAGCGCCTCATTGCGCGTGGTTCGCTCATTGTGCTTGCGGTGTCGGGGCTTGCAGCCTGCGCTGGTGATGACAAGGACGAGGCACTCCAACTCGCCAGGGAAGCCTGCGCGATGGAGTTCCCCGAGGTCTCTGGTGATCCGCTGATCGACGCCGGGGCTCGCCAGGAGTCCCGCGACAGAGTCCTTCCGCTCATGGAGAAGGCGGCCGACAAGACGGCCCAGGCCGCCCGCCTCGATGACACCTGGCAGCCTCTCGCTACGGCGTCCAACCGGGGCGCCGAACTCGCCTCGATCACGCTCGAACTCGGTGACCTGCGCAGTACGCAGCTTGGCGGGGACTACAGCGATCCCGCGGACCTCGACAAGGACAGCCAACTCGACGAGCGACGCACCAAACTGATCAACAGGCTGGACGAGCCGAGCATCACCGGCGAGTGCCGCAAGACGACCGGGTCCTAATCGAACGCTGGCCCGCAATCGACTCCCGCATCCTCGTCTGTCAGCGCTACAAGTCCTTCACCCCAGCGAAGTCCCTCACCGTCATCCCTCAGTACCACCGACTGTGGACAGCCGTCCCCACCGACGACCCGCTGTGGATCGACGACCTCGCCTGCCACGGCAACTTCCGCCAACGGGCGAAACTCACCTACCTGGTCATAGGGAGGGGTGCAGCGCTGCCTTCACCCCACGATCTGCGGCCGCACGGAACACGTCTGAATGCGCAGAACGGGACGAGCAGCGCGTGATCGATGCACATGAGCGGCCAACCGCTTCAAGGCCCTCGAAGCCGCCTCCGGTTCGGTGGATCGTGACGTGCGCGCAACGACTCCTTACTGGCCGTGACCACTGCGCAGTGGTCAGGACCAGATGCGCATCCGGGGTTGCACGGCAACTTCAGATCGGTGGGACGACGAAACCCGGATCGATGACCTGGAGCTTCGTTGAGGCGCGAGGACAGGAACCGGACCGTGCGCGGGAGGGGCGCCGGCCCGGTTCCCTGCTGGGGTGTGCCCCTTACCGGTTGAGGATCTGCTCGACCTTGCCTGCCACCCGCTCGGCTTGGATGTCGCGGCCCTTCTCATCGGGGTGCGCGTACCAGGGAAGCCATTGGTCTTCGCCGATCTGGATCTGGGAGTTCTCCAGCAGGCCGCCGATACCGCGGTTGACGCCGTCGCAGGCCGTGTTGCTGCCGGTGTGGGTGTAGAGGTCGACGAAGTCGGCGCCGGCGTCCGCGACGGCCTTCTTCATCGTGTCGTCCAGCCGCTTCTGGATCTGGTCCAGGACCGGCATGGCGTCCTGCGGGATGTCGGCGAGCGGCAGCTCCGTCTGGCCGGGCGCCGGGGTCAGGCACTTGGTGGTGTCCGCAGGCACGAGTCTGGGGTAGCCGACCAGGACGGGCTTTGCGTCGGGGGCGAAGTACCGGATGCGTTCGAGCAGCTCCTCCAGGTCCCATCCGACCCGCTCGAACTGATCGTCCAGCCACTGCTTTCCGTCGCCGGACCCGAAGAACTCGGCGCACTTGGCGGCCGGTTGGTCCTCGTCGACCGGCGTTCCGGGCAGCAGGGCGTGCTCGTTGGAACGGAGTTTGTCGGAGCACTGCTTCAGGATGCGGGTGAAGCCCAGCGTGTTGCCGCCCATGCTGCCCACAACCAGCTGGGTGTCTTCCTTGAGAGAGTCCTGCTGCGGCGGGGCCTTCAGGCCGGTGCCGGGCAGCAGCTCCTGCTCTTGCCAGAAGTGGTGGATGAGTGCGCCTCCGCAGGAGACGTCCGACTGGACGTCGAGCGTGATGGCCTTGTCCGCGAGGCGCCGGGTGGCGACGGTGGGATAGTTCTCCTTCGCCTGGAAGCAGAGGGTCCTGTCGCCCTCCTGGTAGGGAGCGATGCCGAAGTTGGCGGTGTGGGAGTCGCCAGAAGAAGACGGTCGGTACGGGGTCGGCGGGCGCCGCGCCGGCGCTTCCTGCCGGGCCGGCGAGCGTCAGGCAGCTGCCCAGCGCGACGGCCGCGGCGGTCAGCCGCCGTACCACCGGAGTTTTCGTCGTCTTACGCATGGCCGAGGACATGGCTGTGCCCTTTCGTCGAGGCCCTCACGGGGTGAGACCAGTGAGCCGGAACGTTCCGTATTCAGTCATGCGCAGAGCGTGATAATCCAGTGGTTGTGAGTTAAACCAGACATTCCTGGACAACCTCTCGTGCATGTCCATCTCGCCTGCTCAGCAGAGGTGTTGGGGAAGCGCGGGCAGATGAATCGGATGCGATCATGGCCCGAAAGAGGAGGAGCCTGCCCGACCCTCCTGCGGGCCCGGCAGCGTGGCCGTGCGCTGACGGGCAAAGACGTCTGGCATGCAGTCGGTCATGCCGTACAGAGGAGCGGCCATCGAAGAGGAGTCTGTCGGCCGACGCTGTCGCCTCTGGGTACTTGGCCTAAAGCCTGGCTGAGGCGTGAGTCCAGGTCGGCGGGTGAGTGACGGAGCAGGCCTGCCTCACCTGCGAGCGTCAGGTGAGGACGGGCAGCGGCCGGGTCTCCGCACCTGGGTCCAGCACAGTCAGGGCGCCGCTCAGCCGGTCGGCGATCTTGCGGCTGACCGTCTCGGCCCGCTCGAGTGCCGCGTCGATGTCGTCACCCAGCAGGCCGGGCGGCAGCAATCCCTCGTCCGGTAGAACCGGTGTGTCGACGGGTGTGCCGTTCGTCGCGGGCAATGCTGATGCGGCCCGCAGGTGCCCCATCTCCAGCCGCACCCGCCGGGTGCGGATGAGTGCCTCCGCCAAGAGGCTGGTGGCGAGCTGGCGGTCAGAGTCGGTTCGCACGAGTGTCGCTGCTGTGCGGCTGTGTCGATCGACGGCTCCCCAGCTCGGCGTCCACGGCCACCAGCCGGGGCAGGACGGGGCGTCAAGGTCCGGCATGTGCGGACTCACCCCCGGCGGCACGAGTACGGGTGGGGCCCGCCGCTGACGGAGGGCCCCACGTGGTCGTCACCCTGTCCCGGGTTCAGAAACGGCTGACCATCCCGGGGAGACCACGAGGTGTCGGCAGCGGGAGCGGGTTGTCGCCGGCGCGCTCGCGTGCTTCCGGAGCGGCCTTGCAGGTCACGTCCTTGACCGGCAGCTTTCCGGTGGTCAGGTAGGCCGTGGCCGGCTTGTCGGCGCACGACTTGGAGCCGTAGATGCCGTGTCCGACACCTCCGAGGACCGTGACCATCTTCGAGCCCTTCATGACCCCTCGCAGGCCCTGCCCACTGGCCAACGGGGTCTGGGAATCCCACTCGTTCTGCAGGATCAGCGCGCCGACCTTGTTGTCGATCGTGGTGGCGGGCTCGGAGCCGTTCTTCTTCCAGAAGGCGCACGGCTTGATGTTGGACACGAAGTCGCCGTACAGCGGGTACTTGGCCTTGTCCCGGATCGCGTCGGCGCGGTACTGCTCGGGATCGCGCGGCCAGTTGCGGGTGTCGGCGCAGACGACGGACCAGAAGCCGGCGTCGCCGTTGTCCTCGGGCACGGCACGGGCGAAGGAAGGCGGCTGCGGCGAGAGCCTCTTGCCCGCCTCGCCACCGGAGGTGGGCCGGCCCTCGGCGGCCTTCTTCAGCTCGACGACCGACTCGGCGGCGTCGCGGACACTGAAGAACGTGGCCCGGCTGCCGGAGCGGATGTCGTCACCGGTCAGCTTGGTGCCGTCGAGGTCGATCGGCTTCCGGTCGGCCTGGGCGACGAGGTCGTAGAAGGTCTTGCGGACCGCCTCGGGCGTCTTCCCCAGCTTGTACGTGGAGTTCCGCTCGGCGGTCCACTCGGTCCAGCGGGTGAAGGCGGGCTCGGTGCCCTCCGCCCAGATCTGGATCATGCCGCGCCAGACCCTGGCCGGGTCGACGGCGCTGTCCAGCACGAAACGGTCGGAGCGCTTGGGGAACATCTGCGTGTAGACCGCGCCGAGGTAGGTCCCGTACGAGTACCCCAGGTAGGAGATCTTCTTCTCGCGGAGCACGGCCCGGATCACGTCCATGTCCCGCGCGGTGTTACGGGTGGTGATGTGCCGCAGCTTGTCGCCCTGCTTGGCGTCGCACTTCTCGGCGACGGTCCGGGCCCACTTCACGTCCTTGGCGAACGTCGCTGCCTTGTACGGCCGTTCCGAGTTCGCCTGCTCGGGCGTCAGGCCGCAGCTGACGGGGGAGCTCTGGCCGATCCCTCGCGGGTCGAACCCCACGAGGTCGTACTTGGCCTTCACACTCTTCGGCAGCTCACTCGCCATGTACTGCGGCATGTCGACTCCCGGACCGCCGGGTCCGCCCGGGTTGAGCAGGAGCACACCCCGGCGCTCCTGCTTGGTGCTCGTCTTCAGCCTGGATATCGCGAGGTCGAGCTTCTTGCCGCTGGGGCGGTTGTAGTCGAGCGGCACCTTGATGGTGGCGCACTGGAAGGCCGCCGGCATCTCTCTGTCACAGCGGTGCCAGGCGGGCTTCTGCTGAAGGTACTGGCTCATGGGGTTCGCCGCGGTGGAGGGGGCGGAGGCGGCGGATGCCGTGGCCGGCGCGAGCGCGGGAACCAGGGCGGCGACGGTACTGGCCGCCAGGAAGCAGGCTATTCGGCTGTTTCGCACGTGGGGGAGGTCCTTGCCGTTGAGGTGTACGGGTCGGACCAACCCTTTCGGCTATGGGAGTTGGGGCGAATCCATCAACGAGGCAAGGTTTCTCAGACCGTGGACGGACAGGGCGGGCGGCGGATGGTCCCGGAGTCGGACAACCAAGACTCGCTCCGCGGCATCCAGCTCAATCGCCTTTCTGCCGCCCTACGGCCATCCCGGGGTTCCCCGTTCGCACACACGGCGGGCCGCCTCGCGAAGCTTGATGTTGCTCTCCTGCGAGGAGCGGCGCAGCACGTCGAAGGCTTCTTCTTCGGTGAGTTCGTGGGCGCCCATGAGGATGCCCATGGCCTCGCCGATGATGTGGCGGGTGGCGACGGCCTGTTCCATCTGGGCGTGGGTGCGGGCGCTGGAGAAGGCGACCGCGGCATGGGAGGCGAGCAGCAAACCGGCTGTCTCGCCGTCCTCGGTGAAGACAAGGGCTTGTGGGAGCATAAGTTCAGCGCGCCGAATTCCTCGTCGTCGGTGAATAACAGGAAGCGCCATCATGCTGCCCACGCCGAGCGCTGCGAGGACCACGGCGTCCACGAACTCCGCACAGAACTCAAGTCGCAGAACGGGAGTGCCCACCCAGTCCGGTGACTGATGACCTGGCAGGTTCCCCATAGCCGTGCAGCTCACGTGCCTACGGCCTGCCTGGTATGCGGTATTCATGGACCGAGCGGGGTGTCTCTGAAGGCCGCGTCGATGGTACCGGCATCTGGACATGGTGGGTCCGGTTGACCCGCAGCACGTTGCTCGGGCTGGCTTCCAGGTGCGGGGCGTGGCAGCGCCGCTCGGGGGATCACCTGGTGGCCGTCCGGCACGGTGAGGACGTTGAGTACGCCCGCGAGCACGACGATCCGCTCGACGCTCTGTACGGGGAACGAGGAGTCCGACGCCGGGCTGCCGCGGGAACGGCAACAGTAGGCGCCCGGACCCTCGGGCTGGAGGCGGCCGCTGTCGCTGGCGTGGCAGAGGATCGGAACGGGCATGGTGTACCTCCGCGCGGGCACCGGCTCCGGCGGGCGCCCGCCGGCTTGGGCGGTCAGGGCTTCACGCGGGTGACGCGGGAGGTCCGCAGAGGGGCGCGCAGGACGTCCGCGTGCGCGGGCGGGTCAGGTGCCGCGAGACGCTGGAGCGCCTCGGTCAGCCTCGGGTCCGCGAAGTCCTCCTCGGCTCTGTCCGCTTCGCCGGCCGGCACCCTGCGCGCAGTGGTCTCGGTGTGCCTGAGGTCCGGCATCTCCTCGGAGGGTGCGAGAGCCGCGATGTACGGGCTCCGGCCAATGGACATCCCGCTGCCCGTCCGCTGCTCCGTCGTCGTGGGGTACGCGGCCACGGCATGCGGCCCGTCGCCCGGCTGCTCGTCGGCGAAGACGTGTGGAGCGCCTTCGTCGAAGGCGCCGCCGATGCGCATGCCGAGCTGCCCGCCGCGCTCGGCCGGGGGCGCGACGCTGTTGTCGTCACCTCGGGCGGCTTCCTCGCCGCACCGTGAGGCACGCTGCTCTCGCTGCCGGACGAAGGAGTCGTGGCCCTCAACCGCGTGACCGTCAACGCCTCCGTCACCACCCTCGTGGTGGGCGCGTCCGGAACCACGCTCCTGACTTTCAACGAGCACGCTCACTTCGCCGGAGAGCGCCGCCGCATGCTCACCTACCGCTGAACCAGGCAGTCATCTACTCGGCCGGCGCTGCCGCTTGGGACAGAGCGGGGGCCGCGTTGAAGAGTGCGTACACGGAGGCGTGGACCTGGTTCGCGACCACCTCGGGTGTGGAGCTGTCCAGCTTGCCGTCGAGGTGCAGGAACGCCAGGCCGTGGACGAGGGCCCACACGGTGGTCGACAGCGCTGCCGAGTTGTCGACACCCGGGAAGGCGTCGCGGACGATGCCCTGCACGTACACGGTGATCACGGCAGTCGCGGCGACGCGTTCCGCGCTGGTCGGGTCGCAGGGCTCGGCGAACATCGCCCGGAACAGGGCCGGGTGATCGAGCGCGAACTGCACGTAGACGACCGCGACCGCGGCCAGGTCATCGGGAGTCGACGGCGCGGGGTGGACCGCTGCCAGGTGCTCGGCGAGCTCGCGGTATCCCTCGGCGGCGACCGCGGAGACGAGTGAGTCGCGGTCCGCATAGTGACGGTAGGGGGCGGTAGGCGACACGCCGGCCCGGCGGGCGACCGCGCGCAGCGAGAGCCCCGCGCTGCCGTCCTCCTCCAGCAGCTCCCGCGCGGCCCGCAGGCAGGCGGCGCGCAGGTCGCCGTGATGGTACGTGCCGCTCTGCGACATAAGTCACACTCCCTCATGTGTGCGGTGCTCACATTGGTGCCCTAATGTGAGTGGTGCATACATCGTAGGTGATCGACATGGAAGAGGAAACCGGGATGACCACCGAGCTGTTCTCGCCACTGCTCCTGAGCTCCGGGCAGGTGCTCAGCAACCGGATCGCAAAGGCCGCCATGGAGGAGAACATGGCCGGCAACGGCCAGCTCCCCGACGAGCAGCTCTTCACGCTCTACCGGCGCTGGGCCCGCGGCGGCACCGGACTGCTGATCACCGGGAACGTGATGGTGCATGCCGAGGCACTGACCGGCCCTGCCGGAGTCGTACTCGACGAGCACGCGCCCCTGAAACCGTTCACCGAGTGGGCGAAAACCGGCAAGTCCGGTGGCGGGGCGATCTGGATGCAGATCAACCACCCTGGCCGCCAGGTTGCGTCCGACATGCCCGGCGTCGTGTGGGGCCCCACCGACATCGGCGTTTCCCTCGGCAAGCACAGCAGCCGCTTCGGCCGCCCGACGGCCATGACCGCGCAGCAGATCGAGGACACCGTGACCCGGTTCGCCGTCACGGCGCAGCGCGCAGAAAAGGCCGGCTTCGACGGCGTCGAGATCCACGCAGCGCACGGCTACCTTCTGTCGCAGTTCCTCTCCCCGTTGGTCAACAAGCGCACCGACCAGTGGGGCGGATCACTGCAGAATCGGGCCCGGATGCTCCTGGACGTCGTCCGCGCGGTCCGCGCCGCCGTCTCACCGTCCTTCGCGGTCGCGGTGAAGCTCAACTCAGCCGACTTCCAGCGCGGCGGCTTCGACGCCGACGACGCGCGCCAAGTGATTGCGATGCTGGAACCGCTCGGCGTCGACCTGGTCGAACTGTCCGGCGGCAGCTACGAGAGCCCTGCGATGACCGGCCGCTCCGCCGATGACCGCACCCGGGCCCGCGAAGCCTACTTCCTGGACCTCGCTAAGGACCTGGTGAAGACCAGCCCCCTCCCGCTGATGCTCACCGGCGGTATCACCCAGCGCGTCACTGCAGAGAGGGTCCTCGACAGTGGGGTGGCGGTCGTCGGCATGGGCACCGCCCTCGCGGTCACCCCCGACCTCCCCGACCGCTGGAAGCAGTATCGGGAGGCCGACCGCCAGCTGGAGCCGGTGACCTGGTCGGACAAGGCCCTTGCCTCCGCTGCCAGCATGGCAAAGGTCCGCCATGAGATGCGCCGCCTCGCACGTGGCCGCACGTCCAAGCCCGGCACTCACCCGGCGATCGCCCTGATCTGCGAGCAGCGCAAGCAGCGAAAGGCTCTGCGTGGCTACCGCGCCTGGCTGTCCAGGGCGCAGAGCACCACGGGCCGTTGAACCCGCCTTGCCGAGATGTCCTCGGATGTGCCCGGTGTACCCAGCCCAGCTGGGTACACCGGGCACATCCGCGCGCGGCCCTTGGGGCACTGCCGGCGGCCCACGTGATCACCGACGGGTGGTGCGGGGCGGACCGACCGTGAGAGCGGACGTACGGCGGCTTCTGCCTCAGAACGGCACGCTCTTGCGCGCTGAGGTCGGGACAGCTGTGGTGCGCATGACTGTCGGCAACGACGTCGAGCCGGACGGCGATTCGCCCGGCCCATTCGACTTGTGTTTCGTCCCCGGCTGCTGCGGGCTGGAGACTGGCGTAACGAGCACGAACTCATCGGCGACGTCAGCATGCTCGGCTTCGGGCCCGCCCCCGCGTCGCCGGTCGCGATGCAACTCGGCGGCACCGTCTGGTTCAACGTCAATGCCGAGCAGAGCGATGGGCCGGTGATCGAGCTGTCCGTAACCGAGCTCCGTCGCCGGCTCCCCGGTGCCGAAGGCGAGGACCTCACCGACTACGCCGCCGCGCTGACGCCGCAAGGGTCTCCCGGCGCCTGCCTGACACTGCACTTGCTTCAAGGCGATTTCGCCCGCGGCCCCGGCCTTCCCGCCACGCTGCCGGAGCGGTACGACGGTGTGCAAGGCGAAGAGGGCGAGCTCGTCGTGTGGACGGGCCGCCCTCTTTTCGCGGCGCGCGGCCCGATCGGGGCCACGGTCGTACGGCAGTCGCTGTTCAGCGCATGCCGGCCGCCTTCATGACCTTCAGGGCGCCGGTCAGGAGGGTCGCCCACGTCTCGGGGGAGATGCGCTTCGGCGGGGTGAACCCCTGGATGCGTTGATGGGCGACGGTCTGGGGCTCGGTGTACTTGAGGATGCCGTCGGCGCCGTGACGGCGGCCGAGTCCGGAGTCGCCCATGCCGCCCATCGGTGCGTCGATGCTTCCCCATGCGGCGGCGAAGGCCTCGTTGACGTTGACTGTGCCGGCGTGCACGCGGGCAGCGACGGCGCGGCCCCGGGCCCCGTTCTCGGTCCAGACGCTGGCGTTGAGGCCGTAGGGCGTGGAATTGGCCAGCGCGACCGCCTCGTTGACGTCACGGTAGGGGTAGATGGACACGACGGGGCCGAAGGTCTCGTGGTCGTGCAGCGTCATCTCGGGGGTGACGTCGGTGAGGATGGTCGGTTCGTAGAACAGCGGCCCCAGGTCTGGACGTGCCTTGCCGCCGGCGAGGACGGAGGCGCCCTTGGTCACGGCGTCGCCGACGTGTTCGGTGACGGTTTTCAGCTGGGACGGGGTGGTGAGACAGCCGACGTCGATGCTGTAGTCGTATGCGGCCCCGATCTTGAGCTTCTTGGTGCGCGCGACGAACGCGGCGACGAACTTGTCGCGGATCGACTCGGCCACGTACAGGCGCTCTATGGAGACGCACAGCTGTCCGGCGGAGGGGAAGCAGGCGGCCACGGCGCCGTCGGCGGCCTTCTCGATGTCGGCGTCGTCGAGGACGATCATGGCGTTCTTGCCGCCGAGTTCGAGAGAGGCGCCGATGAGGCGGCGGCCGGCGTCACTCGCGATGTGCCGGCCGGTGGCGGTGGAGCCCGTGAACATCATGTAGTTGGCGTTGTCCATAAGCGCGCCGCCGATGGAGCTGCCCCTGCCGATCACCAACTGCCACACGTCGGCCGGCAGCCCGGCCTCGTGCATCAGGTCCAGCGACCACAGTGCGGTCAGAGCGGTCTGCGTGTCGGGCTTTTGCACCACGGCGTTGCCGGCCATCAGCGCCGCTATGGCATCGCTGGCGGCCATGCTCAACGGGTAGTTCCACGGGGAGATGACGGCGACGACACCCTTGGAATGGCGCAGTTCGGTGGTGTGGGTGAGGACAGGGATCGCGCCGCGGCGCCGCTTGGGGTTGAGGTACCTGGCGGCGTTGCGGGCGTAGTAGCGGGAGGTGATCGCGATGTCGACCACTTCGAGGTGGGCGTCGCGGCGGGTTTTGCCGTTCTCGGCCTGCATGAGGTCGAGGGCTTCGTCCTGGCGGGCCAGGACGAGGTCGTGGTATCGCAGCAGGATCCTCTTGCGCTCGTCGAGGGGCGTGGCCGACCAGACCTTCTGGGCGGTGCGGGCGCGGGCGAACGCCTCCTCGACGTCCGCGGGTGTCGAGACCGGCAGGTCGGCGAGCGGGACACCGGTGTACGGGGCGTTGGTGGTGACCCGGGAGGCGTTCGGCGCGGCCGAGACCTGAGCGGCCAGCCGCTGGAGCATGGGGGGGTGATGGACGCGGGCAGGCCCGCGCTGCGGGCAGAGGTGGGGCGGGTGGCGTGGTCGGTGGCCATGACGGTTGCTCCTCGCTACTTGTTCCGGCTCTGGACCGAGGTGGGGACCGGCATGTGCAGGGCGACCTGGCCTTCGGTCATGACGTCGAACTGAATGGTCCTGAACGGCTTCAGCGATCGCAGGTCGTCGGCCATACGGCCTTCCCCGACCTCGAGGGCGATGCCGCGGGTCGCGCGGGTCGTACCGGCGCTGAGCACATTGGTCTGGCTCAGAGTGGAGTGCCACGCGCCGTTGATCGTCGTGTACGAGGTGAGCGAGCTGACGCGCTCGCCGCTGGGGTGGGCGGCCTGCTTCGGTGTGGTTGCCAGGAGCGAAAGGTCGACTCCGCCGGTGTCGTTGGCCACGCGGGCGGTCGTCCGGCTGTGGCTGATGTCGACGTCGAGCTCGGTGACCCACTTGGGGAAGCCGTAGCCGTCGTGGCCGCGTACCTGGGCGATTTCCGTGCTCACCGGCAGGGACAGGACGTAGGAGTCGAGGTGCTCGTTCTTGAGGCCGGCGACCAGGTCGAAGAACCCGAGCTTTCCGTGCCGCGCGGGCTTGACTGCGATGCCGACGGCGGCCTCGGTGTAGAAGTCGATGTCGCACACGTCGTATCGGAAGAACATGACGGAGACCAGCCCGATACCCGGCGCGATCTCCAGCGGCGCGAGCTCTCCGGGCAGCCTGGTGCGGATCGAGCGCGAGGGCGCGAGCATCGTGAGCCGGGCGGTCGAAACGCAGTAGTAGAAGTTCGGGGTGAGCGTGGGGCCGATCGGAGAGTCGACCTTGATCTTGGGCAGCTGCCGGAAGAAGTCCACGCCGCTGACGCGGGGGTCACGGGCGATTGCGTCAAGGTCGGGGTTCATCCGGTACCGGTCATACAGGCCGCCCTTGGGGACCGTGACTGCATGGCCGCCCAGGTCGACCTTGAGCGTGTCCTTCTGTGTCGAAGTCATGGCGAGGGTTCCTCACTCTCATGTAAGCGGTGCACACATGACCATAGAAGGGTGATGTAAGCACCGTCAACACCGGGGTGGCGGGATTCTGCGGACGCGTACTTCGCCTCCGCCGCGCGGTCGTAGACGGGATAGACGACTGCGGCGCCCGCGCCCACGGCGAGTGCCGAAATCGGGTTCCTGGCGCAGGTCCAGGAAATAGCGCAGCCGTACCCCAGGCCCGCCGGGCTCCCGCGTCGTCCGGTCCGCCGGCGCGGTGGCCACTGTCTGGCGAGCAGCTCCTGGACGGCGAAGGAGGTCGCGTCGTCGGCGGCCGCGACCTCCACCACGGCCAGGCTTGGCTCCGCCGTATGCGCGTCGTTGATCGGCGTCATCCACGGCATGACGCGCCGGCGGGTGCTGGAGTTCGCTGGCCCCGGCGGCTTCACTCGGCCGAGTGGGGTGCTGGTCACAGCCACGACGGAGGCCGCGCCGCGCCGAACTCTGAGGGCCCCCTGGCTGGCGCTAGTCGCGCTTCGTGCGGGTATTGACGTAGCGCACGGAGGGGACGCCAATGCGCCCGGGGCGGTGCGAGGCCCACTGGCACGGCGGACATCCGCCGTGGCCGTACCGGTGGGTCTTGCGGTGGCAGATGGCGCAAAGGCCGACCTGGTCGCTGGTGTAGATCAGTGCGGATGGGTCCGGTTCGCTGACCGGGGGAGCGGGAGTCGACATGGTGGGTCCTGTTCTGGGCGACGAACATCAGTCACCTCGGTCGCAGGAGAGCCGCGCGTAGCCACGAATGTTCGAAGCTTGCTGCCTGGCGGGCCGGCCCGCCGTTGTCGCGGGTGGCGACCCGACAGGCTGTCGGCGCGGGGTCCTGTAAGTCGTCCATGCGCAGTTGCACGGCCGGCCGCAGTGCGTGCATCCGGGCAGTCCTCGGTCAGGAGTCGGCGGGCTTCGTCGCAGCTGACCGCGCGGTGCCGTTTGCCTGCGATGTGGCAGTCGTCGGCGTGGACCTGGACTGGGGTGCGGTCGGATCCGATGCCGAGTTCGACGATCCAGTTCGGGGGCTCCGGGCGGTTGCGGCGGAGGTGTTCCTCTTCGGTCTGCCGCTGCTGGACGGCTGCGATCTTATGGTCGATGCGCTCCACCCGCAGGGCATGTCGGACCCGCATTCTGTGGAATCAAGTCTGTCAAGAGTCTTAGGTGTGGAGGAGGTGCTTCCGACAGTCTTGGGCAGGGCTGGCGCCTGAGGGTGTAGTGGTCGGGCGGCTCGACCACGGGGTGGAAGCATCAGGCACGCAGCCGCCGGGGTGATAGCCGTGCCTGGCCTGCGCAGATACTGCACCAAGTCGTCCTCCGTCAGCCTGCCCGGAGGCGGGTGGAAACCGGTCGGGTGCTCGTCCCCCCACGATCTGCACACTAGGTGTATACACGACGCGTATACACAGCGTGTAGAGTGCGGGTCATGTCCATAGGTCACACCCTTTTGGGGCTCCTGGAGGCTGGCCCGCGCCACGGCTACGACCTCAAGCGGGCCTTCGACGAGAAGTTCGGTCACGACAGGCCACTGCACTACGGCCAGGTCTATTCGACGATGTCCCGGCTGCTGAAGAACGGTCTCGTCGAGGTCGACGGTATCGAGCCGGGCGGCGGTCCCGAGCGAAAGCGGTACGCGATCACCGACGCAGGCATCACTGACGTACAGCGGTGGCTGGCGACCCCGGCGAAGCCGGAGCCGTACCTCCAGTCGACCCTCTACACCAAGGTCGTCCTCGCCCTGCTCACCCGGCGCGACGCCGCCGAGATCCTCGACACCCAGCGTTCCGAGCATCTGCGCAGCATGCGGATCCTGACCGACCGCAAGCGCAAGGGCGACCTGGCCGATCAACTGATCTGCGACCACGCCCTGTTCCACCTGGAAGCCGACTTGCGCTGGCTGGAGCTGACCGCCGCCCGACTCGACAAACTCCGTGAGGCTGTGACCCGATGACGATTTCTCCCCCCGGTTCCCTGCTCACCGCCCGCGACCTGCGCAAGGCGTACGGCCCGACCCACGCGCTGGACGGCGCCGGGTTCTCCATACACCCCGGCGAGGTCGTCGCCATCATGGGCCCCTCCGGGTCCGGCAAGTCCACGCTGCTGCACTGCCTCGCGGGAATCGTGCCGCCCGACTCCGGATCAATCACCTACAACGGGCGTGAAGTGACGAAGATGAGCGATGCCCAACGCAGCGCGCTGCGCCGCTCCGAGTTCGGGTTCGTGTTCCAGTTCGGTCAGCTGGTGCCCGAGCTGACCTGTGTGGAGAACGTCGCCCTGCCGCTGCGGCTGAACGGTTCCTCTCGCAAGGACGCCGAGCGGACCGCGCTCGGCTGGATGGAGCGACTGGAGGTTGACGACCTCAAGGCCAAGCGTCCCGGCGAGGTCTCCGGCGGCCAGGGCCAGCGCGTTGCCGTGGCCCGCGCGCTGGTCACCGGACCGCGCCTGCTGTTCGCCGACGAACCCACCGGCGCGCTCGACTCCTTCAACGGCGAACGCGTCATGGAACTGCTGACCGAAGCGGCCCGCTCGACCAACGCCGCCGTCGTCCTGGTCACCCACGAGACACGCGTGGCTGCTTACTCCGACCGCGAGATCGTCGTCCGTGACGGCAAGTCCCGCGACATGGAGCGCGCCGTATGAGTCCTCGCCAGTGGGCCACAGATCTGGCCCTAGGGGCCCGCTTCGCCGTCACCGGCGGACGCGAGGGCTGGGTTCGGATGACGCTCACCGCCGTCGGCGTCGGCCTCGGCGTGGCACTGCTCCTGTTGTGCACCGCCCTGCCCAACGTGTTCGCCGCCCGCCAGAAGGTGGAGGACGCCCGCTTCGACATCTCGTACTCCGATAAGGCCCCGCCGAGGGCCGACAACACCTTCCTGGTCGCCGAGACCGACACCACCTGGCACGACGACGACGTCCGCGGGCGGCTCGTCGAGCCCGAGGGCGAGCGGGCGCCGCTGCCCCCGGGAGTCGACAGCTTCCCGGGCAAGGGCGAGATGGTGGTCTCTCCCGCGCTCAAGGACCTACTCGCCTCGGACGGCGCCAAGCTGCTGCGTGAGCGGCTGCCCTACAAGATCACCGGCACGATCGGCGAGAGCGGACTCATCGGCTCTCACGAACTGGCCTACTACGCGGGCGCCTCGGGGCTGAGACTCACGGACTTCTCCCCGGTGCACCGGCTGACCGAGTACGGCAAACCGGACGCGACACCCGAGAAGACCGACCCGGTGCTGCTGCTCATGATCCTGGTCGTGTTCGTGGTGCTGCTGACCCCGGTCGCAGTGTTCATCGCCGCCGCCGTCCGCTTCGGCGGCGAGCGCCGCGACCGTCGGCTGGCCGCGCTGCGCCTGGTCGGCTCGGACAGCCACATGACTCGGCGGATCGCGGCGGGTGAAGCCCTCGCCGGAGCCCTGTTCGGCCTGGTCATCGGCACCGGCTTCTTCCTCCTCAGCCGTCAGACGCTGGGCTCCACCGAGGTGCTGGGCGTGAGCGTCTGGCCCAGCTACCTCGACCCCTCCCCGGTGCTCGCCGCGCTGGTCGCGGTGGCGATCCCGGTCGCCGCCGTACTCGTGACGCTGCTCGCGATGCGCGGCGTCATGGTGGAACCGCTCGGCGTCGTGCGCGCGGCCAAGCAGCGCCGCCGCCGGCTGTGGTGGCGGCTGCTGCCGCCGCTGGCCGGCCTCGCGATGCTCTACCCGATGATCGGCAAGGGCCGCGAGAGCGGCGACTTCAACCAGTACCTCGTGATCGGCGGCGTGCTGCTGCTGCTGATCGGCATCACCGCGCTGCTTCCCTGGGCCGTGGAGGCGGTCGTCGTCCGCCTCGGCAAGGGCGCGCTGTCCTGGCAGCTCGCGGTACGGCGGCTGCAGCTGAGCAGCGGAACCGCCGCACGCATGGTCAATGGCATCGCCGTCGCCGTGGCCGGAGCCATCGCCCTGCAGATGCTGTTCACGGGAACGCAGAGCCAGTACACCAAGGCCACCGGCAAGGACCCCGGCCGGGTCCAGATGCAGGTCGACTTCAGCGACCGCAAGCCGCTGTCCGGTGTCGAGCGCGAATTCACCGGCACCAAGGGGGTACGGGCCGCGGTGGCCCTGGCCATCTCGCAGTACGGGGACGCGCGTCGCAACCCGGAGAACACCAACGGCCTGACCGTGGGCAGCTGCACCGCCCTGCGTGAACTCGCCACGCTTCCTTCCTGCAAGGAGGGCGACGTGTTCATCACGCGAACGAGGAGCCACTACACCTCATCCAGCAACGCCGACGAGATCGCCGTGGTGAAGCCCGGTCGGCAGCTCTACATCGACCCATCGTACGACGACGCCACCGAACGAGGCATCGAGGTGCCCTGGACCGTACCGGGGACTGTGCGGGTGGTGGACGCGCGCAAGGACTCACTGCAAAACGCCAACTCTCTGCTGGTCACCTCCGCCGCTCTGCCCGCCGAGGCCGCACCCGCGTTGTTCTCGGACGGGGTCTACCTGCGTCTGGACCCATCGGTGACGGATTCACGCGAGTACATACGCAACGCCGTCGCCCGGATCGACCCCCTGGCACGCACCTACAGCTGGTCGGCGACCCAGGAGAACGCCAAGTACGCCTCCATCCGCACCGGCCTCCTCGTCGGCGCCGTCTTCGTGCTGGCACTGATCGGCGCGAGTCTGCTGGTCTCCCAACTGGAGCAGCTGCGCGAGCGCAGGAAGCTGCTCTCCGCGCTGGTCGCCTTCGGCACCCGGCGCCGCACGCTGAGCCTGTCGGTGCTGTGGCAGACGGCCCTTCCGGTCGGACTCGGCCTCGTGCTGGCCACAACGGTGGGCACCACCCTCGGCGCGGTGCTGCTGAAGATGACCCGTACACCAGTGACCATGGACTGGCCGAGCGTCCTGACCATGACCGGCGTGGGCGCGGCCGTGGTCGGCGCGGTCACGCTGCTCAGCCTGCCGCCGCTGCTGCGGATGATGCGCCCGGAAGGCCTGCGCACGGAGTAACCCTTCACACATCCCCGGAATTGGGCTCCTCCTGCCAGGAGGAGCCCACCCTGTACGCAGACAAGCCCGGCCCGCATCAGCACAGCCACCCACTGTGCGCCGCTTCCGCGACACCGACCTCGACGAACTTGTGGCCTCCGCCTGCGAGCGCCGCCCCAACGGCGTCCTGGAGCCGTTCAAGGCGTACCTCAACGCCCGCGTCGCCGAATAGGACCTTGCGGACGAACGGCCGACCGCGCACCAGGCCGAGCGCCTTCTCCAGATCAGGCAACCCGGTGGGACCCAGTGGCAGAGCGCGTTCGACGAGCCGTTCGACTACCAGCATCGGCACAGCTGGCCCACGGCTCTTCAGTCAGGGCCGCTCCAGTCGAATGGGAAGTGCTTGCTCGATTTGCCGGAGCGTTCCCAGGAGAAGCCGAATGCGTCGGCGCGGTCGACGGTCGCCCGGCCCCAGGTGGCGATCTGACCTGGCCCCACTTCGGCGCCTGGGGCGTTGTGGACCTGGACGCGTGCGCCGTTCGGGGTGGTCGGGCCGGTGAGAGCCTCGGCGGCCGCCGTGACACGGCCCGGGATCTCGGCTCGCCAGGTGGCGAGGTCATCGTCGATCTCCACGTGGATGGGGGCGATGTCCATGCCCCGCATCTCGGGGTGGAACATCTCCCCGAACTGGGCCGGCCAGCCGCCCGCCTCGCCGCCGAAGACGGCTCCGAGTGCGGCCCGCTGCTGGTCGTCGGCGCGTTCGTCGAGGAAGACCGCGGCGTATGGCTCGGTGTGCGTGCCGGCCCATGGGTTGCCCTCGAAGGAGCCGAGCATCAGGACGTTGAGATCGTCGAGCTGCACGTCGCCGAAGTTGCCGTTCCGGATGTGCCAGACCAGTACGCCTTCGCAGTCACCGTAGGTCGGGGGCTGCGCGAACGTGCAGGGGCAGGGTATGGCGCACTTGCATACGTCGAACCAGTCGCCGGCCAGGTGCCAGCGCGTAACGGTGGTGGCCTGTTCTGTCATCTCGCTTCCCTCCTGCCGAGCCCGAAGGAGCTCACTCGGAGTGGCGAGACCGCGTATCCCGAGCCCGCTCCCGGGATCGGGAGGGTGGCCTCCCCTCCAGCTTGCACCTCACGTCCAGGTCGGGAAACCGGTCCACGTCGGCAGTCGCCCCTGTGGTGGGCAGCGGCGCCGAGCCGCTCATCGAGCGGACGCACGTCTAACGAGTCGGCGGGAGCGCCAGGGCAGTGACCTGGGACGTATAGGGGTGATCACATGCCGTCCATCGACGGCATCGAGCCCTGCAGCCCTGGCAGCAGCCAGTCCTGAAACGGGGCGAGCAGGGCCAGGACGAGGAAGGCGACACCCACGACGCTGGTGAGAAGCCAGCCCCGGGACCACAGCTTCTCCATGAAGATCACCAAGGCCAGTCCGGCCATCGCAGCCACGTTCATCACACCGAGCGGAATGAGGACGACCATCAGTCCGGCGCAGCAGCCGACACAGTAGGCGCCGTGGTGGACACCCACCCGCAGGTCGCGGGCCGGTCGCCGGAAGCCGGCGTAGCGCACCAGATGGCTCAGCGGGTCGCGGCAGTGCCGTAGGCAGACGTGCTTGAGGGGACCGAATTGGTACAGGCCCGCCAGCAGGAACGCGATCGAGCCGATCCAGCGTCCGGCGGTCGGATGGTCGTCCACCAAGCCACCGGTGAAGGCCAGGGCCGCGTAGGCGAGCAGTCCGACGGCCGTCCACACCAACAGATATCCGCCCACGAACTCCACGGTGCGGGCGGCCCGGGTCCAGCCCGAGGACTGTCGTCCGATGCCCCGCACCCAGGTGAGGGCCACCGGCGCCATGGACGGCAGCATCATGGCCGCCATCATCGTCACCCAGAGCAGCAGGAACAGGGGCAGCGCCATCCCCATGGTGCCGGGCTCGACCCCCATGTCCCGGGCCTGTCCGATCGTCAGCGCCCATGCGGGCACCGCGATCAGGACGACGAGGATCCAGGCGGCTGCGAGATCCCGCGTGGGCAGCAACCCTCCGCCCGCTCCGGTCGGGGCGGGCGACCGGGAGGGTACGAAGGCGGAAGTCCGGCTGCGACGCATCGGTGTTGCCTCCTGCGACTGCTTCCAGAACAGCACACGTGCACCTGCGACGCGACCTGGTCCGACCGGTCATTACGGCCAGCCAGATTCGCGAACGCGCAGGCCCGAGCCCCTTGAGTCGAGTGCCTCGGGGGGCAGGCACTGACCACCTGGGAGAAGCCGACCAAGATCTCTTCTCCCAGACTCCTCCCATGCGATGCCAGGAGCGCAGCTGCGTCACGCAATCCCGTTGCGCAACCCCGCTCGTAACCTCGCATTTCTGTTCGGCTGGCGTCTATCGCAGGCGATCTTCGACTCGGCAACCGCAGTCGCACCGAGGAGTAAGTGGCGGGTGGGATGGGTGGTCCGCCCGCAGCCGGGACTGGGCGCCGGTAGTCTCCGGCGCACGACCGTGGGCGGGCTCCCAGGAGTCCGACGACCAGAGCGGTACTCCCATACGGCAAGACCTCCCGCCCTATCTTTGGTAGGGCTCGGCACCCGAAGGACAGCAGTAGGGCGCCAACGACTTCCCTGTCGGCCCCGGCCGTCGCGCAGCCGCCAGCTGAGGGCGCATGGGAGCACCGTGCCGGAGCCATACCGCATTGTCATCCTGCGGAGTTGGGCGAGGAGAGCCTCGTGCAGCTGGCACGTCGAACGCGACGAAGCGCGCCGGCACTTGGTCCGCGGCGCGGCGGCGGTCGTGCCGCGGCGGTGGAGCCGGCCCAGCAGCCCCTCGCGAAGGAGCTGCTCCTGGTCCCACACGACCGACTCGCCGTCCATTGCCGACGCGTCCGGCAGCTGGCTGCTCCCGGATTCGATCTCCGGGAACGAAGCCGCCAGATTCGTGCCCGCCGTGAGTGCAGTACTACCCGCCCACCTCGCCGGGGGCTGTGTGCTGAGTTCCTGGCGCACGTCCGGGCAGCGCAGCCGGCCACCGGGCTGCCCGGGTCCTGTGTCGCGCGGCCTGATGTCGCGGCCGCCCATTGTCCGCAACGGATCTCACCGAACCCGGCGGTGCCGCCGGGTTCGGTCTGAACCGGTACCGGGAATCAGGCCGCGACGAGCTCCTGCTCGCGGTCCGGCGTCTTGACCTTGGGCTTCTTGTTCGGCAGCGAGAGCCGGAAGACCTTGTGCCACGCGGAGAACACCTGCTTGGGCAGCGGCCCGGTGACGTACTCCAGCTCGTACTTTTCGAACAGCGCGCGCACCTTCACCGCGACCTCGGCGTACCGGTTGCTCGGCAGGTCCGGGAACAGGTGGTGCTCGATCTGGTGCGAGAGGTTGCCGGTCATGAAGTGCATGGCCTTGCTGCCGCTGATGTTCGCCGAGCCCATCATCTGGCGCAGGTACCACTGGCCGCGCGTCTCGCCCTTGATCGACCGGCGCTCGAAGACCTGCACGCCTTCGGGGAAGTGCCCGCACATGATCACCGAGTGGGTCCAGATGTTGCGGACCAGGTTGGCGGTGAAGGTGGCGGCGAGGGTGGTGAGGAACGACGGGCCCGACAGCAGCGGGTGGATCACGTAGTCCTTGAGCACCTGCTTGCGGATCTTGCGGCCCACGTCCTTGGCCCGCGCGCGGAACTCCGGGTTCTTGCGGCGGCGCTTGTGCAGGTTCTTGCCGAGTTCGAGGTCGTACGCTGCGATGCCGTACTCGAAGAAGCAGGCGTTGATGAAGTTCCACAGCGGCTGGCCGAGGTGGAACGGGTGCCACTTCTGGTCCTCGTCGACGCGCATGATGCCGTAGCCGAGGTCGTTGTCCTTGCCGATCACGTTGGTGTACGTGTGGTGCAGCTCGTTGTGCGAGTGCTTCCACTGGTCGGTCGGCGAGACGTGATCCCAGTCCCAGGTGGTGGAGTGGATCTTCGGGTCTCGCATCCAGTCCCACTGGCCGTGCAGGATGTTGTGGCCGATCTCCATGTTGTCCATGATCTTCGCCACGGACAGCCCGGCGGTGCCGATCAGCCACGCGGGCGGGAAGAACGAGAACAGCAGCACGCCCCTGCTGACCAGCTCGAGCTTGCGCTGCGCCGAGATGACCTTGCGGATGTAGGCGGCGTCTTTCTCGCCGCGGCTGGCGATCACCTCGTCGCGGATCGCGTCCAGCTCGCGGCCGAGCTCCTCGATCTGCTCGGCGGTCAGGTGGGCGGTGGGGTCGATGGCGGTCAAGGCGCTCCTACCGTTCGATGTCGCAGGGGCCCGCCGCGGCGGACACGCAGGTCTGGATGAGGACGCCCGGCTCGGCCTCGGTGATCTCGCCGGTGCGCAGGTCGCGGACGGCGCCCGCCTTGAGCGGCGTGACGCAGCCGAAGCAGATGCCCATGCGGCACCCGGAGGGCATGAGCACGCCGGCCTCCTCGCCGACGTCCAGCAACGGCGTGGCGCCGTCCGCGTCGGCGGTCTTGCCGGTGGCGCTGAACGTGACCTCGCCGCCGTCGCCGGCGACGACGATGCTGGGGCGAAAGCGTTCGGTGTGCAGGCGCTCTTGTACGCCGTGCGCGGTCCAGTGCTCTTCGGCGGCGTCGAGCAGGCCCGCGGGCCCGCAGGCCCAGGTCTCGCGCTCGGCCCAGTCGGGCACGAGTTCGTCGAGACGGGCGATGTCGAGCATGCCGTCTGTGTCGGTGTGCACCTCGGTGAGCTGCAGCTTCTTGTCCGCGACCAGGTCGTGCAGTTCGTTGCGGAAGATCACGTCTTGCGGCTGGGGCGCGCAGTGGACCATGACGACGTCGTGGAACTCGGTGTCGCGCAGCATGCCCATCACGGGCGTGATGCCGCTGCCGGCCGTCAGGTAGAGCACCTTGGCGGGCTTGGCCTGCGGCAGCACGAAGTCACCGGTCGGCTGGTCGAGCTGGATCAACGTGCCCGGTTTGGCCTTGCGGACCAAGTGGTTGCTGACCTTGCCGTCCGAGATCGCCTTCACGGTGATCGTGACGCGGCCGTCCTGGCGGTTTGTCGGCGAGGTGAGGGAGTAGGCACGCCACAGGCGCACCCCGTCGACGTCGACCCCGATCCGCACGTACTGACCGGCTGTGTGGCCGCGCCAGCCCCGTCCCGGCCTGATCACGATGGTCGCGGCGTCACCCGTCTCGGGGTGTACGGCCTCGATACGCCCCCGCAGGTCAGCGCCCGCGCGCAGCGGGCTGACCAGGTCGAGGTAGTCCGACGGCAGCAGCGGCGTCGTGACCATCTCCATCAGTTTCCACGCCCTGCTGCGGAGGGCTGTACTCGTCATGACTTCAGCTTGCTGTGCCTCAGGGCGTAAAGTCCTGTCCGTAGGACGTGAATCTGGTCAGCTGGATTGTTCACAGGGAACAAAACGTGAGCCATGTAACCCGGAGGGCCAGCGAGCTGGCCCTGGATGAGACGACGGTCACCGTACTTCGGGCCGCGCTGAAGAGCACCGCCGACGAGGTCGTCCAGGCGATCATTGACGAGGTCCCTTCCTACGCCAACGCCCTTTCGGGCCGCATGGGCGGCACCATCCGCCGAGCCGTCCGCACCGCCCTGGGGCACTATCTGGACCTCGCGAGCGGGAACGCCACAGGCGGCGACGGCGGCGACGCGGCCTACGAGCTGGGCCGCGGCGAGGTGCGCGACGGCCGTTCGATGGATGCCCTGCTCAGCGCCTACCGTGTCGGCGCCCGCGTGGCCTGGCGATGCCTGGCAGCGGGGGCCGTACCCGCAGGTTTGCCCGCCGCCGAGGTCGCCAAGTTCGCCGAGCTGACCTTCGCCTACATCGACGAGCTTTCCGCCGCGAGCGCCGCGGGCCACGCCGACGAACTGGCCGCCCGGGGCAGGGATCACGAGCGCCACCTGGAGCACCTGGCTCGCGACCTCCTCGCCAGTGCGAGCCCGGACGTGCTGCTGGTCTCTGCTCAAAGGGCCGGGTGGCAGCCTCCGGTCTCGCTGACCGCGGTCCTGCTGCCCGCCGCCCAGGCCCGGCCTGCCTACCGCGCGCTCGACCCGAGCACCCTCGTCCTCGACGATCTGCCGGATGCCACCGGTGTGCTGCTCGTCCCCGATGCCGACCGGTCACATCTCTTGCGGCAGCTGACCGACCGCACCGCCGTGGTCGGCCCGGCCCGGCCATGGACTCGTGCGTCCGCCTCGTACGCACGAGCCGTACGCGCGCGCTCCCTCTCCTCTGATATTCGCGACACCGAGGACCACCTGCCCGAGCTGGTGCTGAGCGCCGACGTGGACGCGTTCGCAGACCTGCGTGCCCGAGCTCTCGCACCGTTGCGGACCTTGCCTGTCGCGACCGCACGGCGGCTGGAGGAGACGTTGCGGGAGTGGCTGCTGCACCAGGGCAGGCGGGACGAGGTGGCGGCGGCGTTGTTCGTCCATCCCCAGACAGTCCGGTACCGGATGTCGCAGCTGCGTGAGCTGTTTCCGGATCTCGCATCGCCTCACCGGGTCCTTGAACTGACGCTTGCGCTCGGTCTTCGGGTCAGCTGACGCGTACTTCGACCGTCCACGACCGCGTCCGGGAGCGGTCCAGGAATCGTGCCTCGTTATCGGTGCCATCAGCTGGCTCGTGCGGCCCGGGGGAGAGCGGTATTAGCCAGCTGAGACCGGGGTTGATGTGAAGACCAGACAAGGCTTCGGGAAGCCCGTCGGGGGCGCTGTCTCTGAGAAGCGGGGTGGCGGATACGGCTCGACTGGATCCGGTGGACGATGCGCACCGGCCCGCTCGTCGACGCGCTCATCGAGCATCTGGTCGGTGATCTGGGCCGCTATGCCCTGGAAAAACGGCTTCCATGTCGTCGTGGAGGGCGCTGTCCTGGCACGAGCAGACCCACGGGCGCACGGCGGGCTGCAGCTGGGTGACCGACGGGGCGGCCAGTCCGGGTCACCAGCGGCGGGGGGTCGGGCCTCTCGCGCCGGAGACCACCGTGGTTCTGCCACGGCCCCGTGCCTCCCTTCCGACCAGTCAACCGGACGACCGACCGGGCCGGCCTGGCACACCGTGCGAGGGATGATGGGGATGGAATGACGGAACGTGAGGTCAGGAGTTTCCATGGCGAAGCGGGTTCACCGACCCCGTGAGGACGCGGAGTTCAATTTCATCCTTGGGATGAGCGGAGTTCCGGTCCTCGCCTACTTCACCGGGACATGGCCCAAGGCAATCGAGCCCTGCCGGGTGATGGACCTCGTCATGGGTGGCATCGCCGACGACTACACGGGCCGCCTGACGGCCGTCCGCGCCGACATCACGCGTTGTCCGGCCGCAACCGAGCGATACGGGATCACCGGAGCCCCGTCCTACGTCCTGCTCAAGGAGGGAAAGGCGGTGGCGCACGGCACGGGGCCTATGACCACCGCCGAGGCACGGAAGTTCCTGGACGGCCACCTCTGAGCGGCCGCTGCGGCACGTGGCCGCGACGCCCGTCACGTCTCGACTATGGGTGGCCGATGTCGGTGCTGCGGGATGTGCGCGACTACATGGAGTGGGACCGGGCCGAGATGCTCGACTGCGGCCGCTCGCGCGGCTTCTACATCCCGACGCGCCGGTTGCTGCTGGTGGAGGACCCGGCCGCGCCCCGCGTGCGGGTGGGTGGCCGGTGGGTGCAGGTGGCCCACCTGGATGCGGAGGAGCGGCGCCGGCTGCTGGTGGCGGCGGCCGATGGAGGATGCGTCAGCGCTTTATCGACATGACTGCCCCGCAGGCCGAGCACCTCGGTGTCACGCTCCCCGACCTTGAGCTGCGCTGGAATGCCGAGCGTGGCCGCTACGGCTTCGGCGCCCCGGACTTTTCGGAGCTCCAGCGAGTGATCGAGGGCGACGGCATCTGCAATGCAGAGCGCATCGCTCGACGCCCGGCGGCACACGCGGATGGAGCTTGGGTGCGCGAGGCGGCCGCGGCACATGCCCCAAAGCGGTCCGCCCGGTTCCCGGAAGGAGCGGCAGCGTGAAGGACGGCAAATGGGGTCTCGATCATGTCCCCCCCGGGAGCTGTACGCCCGTCGTAACGAGGGAGTGCCTCGACTCCAAGGAGTTGGCTGCAGGCCGTACCCCGCAGCACGAGTGATTGGCGTGGACCACATGCCCGGCTGCCGACAGCGCGTAGGTGGTTCAGTTCGTCCCACGATGGATCCGCCGTGCCAGTCGCCGCCACAGGACCCGGCGTCGCACGCCGTGGCAGGTGTGCGGGGTCGGCCGGTCACGTCAGGTTGGAGGGGACGATCCCGTAGCGGCGCATCTTGCGGTACATCGTGGCGCGGCTGATCCCGAGGTCCTGCGCGGTTCGCTGGACATTGGAGTTGCGGTCCATCAGCCCACGCAGAATGGCGTCGCGTTCCAGCGCCTCGATGGTGGTCAGGACCTTGTTGGACGACACCCGGCATTCCGGCGGCAGGTCCTCCGCTTGGAGGATCCGGCCCGAAGCCCGCCGCGCCAGTCCCCGGATCACCGACTCCAACTGCCGGACGTTCTCGGGCCAGGGGCAGCGCTGCAGCATGGTCAGCGCATCCGGGGAGAATGTGCTCTCGCCGCTCGGCCGGTACTTGCGAAGGAAGAACCGTGCCAGGTGCTCGGTGTCTCCATAGCGATGGCGCAGCGCCGGCACCTCCACCGAGGCGCCGCAGAGCCTGTCGAGCTCGTCGGCGGTGCTGACCATCGACGGCTGGCTGGTTGTGACCAGCTGGGCTGTCGCGCTGCCGTTCTTCCGTACCAGCAAATGCGCCAGCTGCTGGCGTAGCTGATCGCCCAGCAGGTGCACATCACAGAGGAGGAGAACGCTGGACGACACGGCGAGCAGCTCTTCGATGTCGTGCAGCCAGCGCTCGGTGACGGCAGGTGAGTCCGCCAGCGGTGTTTCCCGCACTTCCAGCCGGCGTCCGGCGCCGTGGGCCCGGTGCAGGGCCTCGACCAGTGTCCTCTTGCCGACGCCGGCTTCGCCCAGGAGATGAAGCCGTGTCCCGGCGGCGAACGCCGCTTCGCTTGCGGCCACTGTGCGCAGCCAGTGCGGGGACGAGCCCACCAGTCCCAGGTTGGAGCGGACGGGCGCGGCGGAAACCGCAGGTGTGGTCTGGGTCCGTCCGATCAGCCGGACTCGGAAGACGGCGCCCGCATCGCTGTCCTCGCGTCGGCAGCGACTGACCCTGAGTTCGGCGACCCGTCCCGAGGGCAGGGCGATGCTGCGGGTCCCCTCAAGCCGCGCATGGTCGGCGATCTCACGGGCGTGGTCGAGCAGCGCCTGCTGATCGGGCCCGGTCACTGCGGCGCTGAGCTGCTCGTTCATCATGACGACATCGCGGTTGAGTGCCAGCACGGGCCCCGGGCGCGCCGAGGAGCACGCCTCCATGTAGTCCTGGAAGAGAGCCCGTTCGCGCCGCGAGGTGATCGCCGCGATCTCGGCCTCGATCTGGGCCGCGACCGAGCGGGCGAAGGCCATCAGCATGCCGTCGGAGCCCTGCCGGATGGTGGTGAGATTGAATGCTCCCAGCAGCGTGCCCCGGGTGGGATGCAGGATCGGTACGGCCGCGCAGTGGAACTCCCGCAGCTCTTCGACGTAGTGCTGCCTTCCGGCGATCACGACCGGTCGGCCGCTGGCCAGCGCGGTCCCGATGCCGTTCGTGCCCACGTATCGCTCGGCGAATACATGACCCGGGGCCAGACGCACGCGGTTGAGGTGCGTGGTCAGACCATCGTGAGACACCTTCCGGGACAGCACTACGCCGTTCCGGTCTGTGATCATCGTGGAGACCGGGTCGTCGGCGAGCTGTTCGTGCAGCGTGTCCAGGATGGGCAGCGCCGCCCGTGCCAGGGGGCTGTCCAGGTTGGGGTTGTCCAGGTAGGGAGCGTCAAGGCTGCCGGACTTCACCTTGTACTCGATCGAGCGTTGCCATGAGGCGACCACCAGTGGCCGGGCATTCGAATCGTTGGTGGCCTCCAGATACAGCTCTCTGGCTACTCTCAGCGAGTTCCCGGGTTGATGTCGGGGCATTTAACACTCCCGTGCGGCACGCGTCACATTCCTCGGTGCAGTGATTGGAACAGCCCGGCGGCGTCGCGCCTACGGCGTGTATCACATTGAGACATCCGCGGACGAATTCTGAGACATCGACCTGCGAACGGCGGCCTGTGTAATCGGCGCACCACCCACCCGCCGACTCGCAGGGAGCCGCCGTGAAAGCCGTGCAGGTCATCGAATACGACGAGCCGCCCGTGCTCGTGGATGTGCCGGACCCCCAGGTCACCGGCCCGCTGGATGTGATCGTGCAGATCGGGGGAGCCGGAGTCTGCCGGACCGATCTGCACATCCTCGAAGGACAGTGGAAGGAGAAGAGCGGGGTCGCCCTTCCGTACACGATCGGTCACGAGAACGCCGGCTGGGTCGCGGAGGTCGGAGAGGCCGTCAGCAACGTCGAGGTGGGTGACCCGGTCATCCTGCACCCGCTGGTGACCTGCGGTCTGTGCCGTGCCTGCCGGGCCGGCGACGACGTGCACTGCCTGAACTCGGCCTTCCCCGGGATCGACGCCGACGGGGGCTACGCCGAGTACCTGAAGACCAGCGCCCGCTCCGTCGTGCCCCTCGCCCCGTCCCTGGAGCCGGCCTCGGTGGCGGCACTGGCCGACGCCGGGCTCACGGCGTACCACGCCGCCGCGAAGGCGGCCCGGGCACTGTGGCCCGGTGACAAGGCCGTGGTCATCGGCGCCGGCGGACTCGGACACATCGGCATCCAGGTGCTGCGGGCCCTGTCGCCGGTCGAGATGATCGTCATCGACCGCAGCCCCGAGGCTCTCGCGCTGGCCAAGGAGCTTGGAGCCGACCACACGGTCCTCGCGGACGGCAGCGAAGCCGACCGCGTACGGGACCTCACCTCGGGGCACGGGGCGGAGGCCGTCCTGGACTTCGTCGGTGAGGGTGGCGCCGTCGAGACGGGCGTGGCCTGTCTTCGCCGTAACGGCAACTACTACGTCATCGGCTACGGCGGCCAGCTCCACGTGCCGACGATCGACGTCATCTCCACGGAGATCAACTTCATCGGCAATCTCGTGGGGTCCTACAACGACCTCTCCGAGCTGATGGTCCTTGCGGCCCGCGGCAAGGTCACCCTGCACACCCAGCGCTACCCCCTCGCCTCATTCCGGCAGGCCCTCGACGACCTGCACGCCGGCGCCGTACGCGGCCGAGCGATCTTGATCCCCTGACACCGCAGGAGAAGCCCCATGCGCAGCAGACCGTACAAGGGCCTGGTCGCCGTCGCGGCCGTAGCGGCACTGACCGCCACCGCGTGCACCGCCCAGAACGAGGCTCAGCAAAAGCCCAAGGAAAAGACCGCGCTCTTCAAGCCCGGCTCGGAGATCAGCTACAAGAAGTACGGCAAGGACTACCCGGCGACGAAGGTCAAGGACGTCCCCGGCTCCTGCAGCTACGAGTCGATCAGCCGCAAGGACTACTCCGGGCAGACGCTGAAGATCATCAGCCATGCCGTCCCCGTCATCGGTGAGCCGACCCAGCTGCACGCCAAGCAGTTCGAGGAGATCACCGGCGGGAAGGTCGAGGTGGTCAATGTCCCCTTCGGCGAGCTGCACCAGAAGATCCTCACGCCCCTCCAGGCGGGCCAGCCGGCGTACGACGTCATGTTCTACCCGTCCCTGTGGATCGGCGACATGGCCCCGTACCTGGAACCGGTGCCGGAGAAGTACCTCAACACCACCGGCATGCAGGACGTCACCGCGGCCTACATGGACGTGGCGACCTGGGACGGAAAGGTCGTCCAGTACCCGGTGGACGGTGACCGGCACTACCTCAAGGTCCGCAGCGATGTGCTGAAGGACCCCAAGTGGCAGGCCGAGTACAAGCAGGCCACGGGCAAGGACCTGAAGGTCCCCACGACATGGGCCGAATACCAGGAAATAGCCGAGGTGTTCAGCGGCAAGGACTTCGACGGCGACGGCAAGAAGAACTACGGCAGCGCCGAGGTCACCAAGCGCGATGACCTGACGTTCTCCGCGTTCATCAGCAGGGCGGCGCCGTACGTGAAGAATCCGGACGTCAAGGGCGGTGTCTTCTTCGACCTGGAGACCATGAAGCCGCTGATCAACACGCCCGGCTTCGTCCGCGCCCTGGAAGACATGGCCAAGGCCAAGGCCACCTGGGCACCCGGCGGCGCCAACTTCGGCCTGGGAGACGAGATCTTCTCCTTCGGAGGCGGCCAGACCCTGATGTCCTACTCCTGGGACGACGCCTTCATCCAGGCCCAGCAGCCGGACAGCAAGATCCGCAACACGGTTGAGGCGGCGCCGCTGCCGGGCTCAACGGAGGTCTACAACCGCACCACGAAGTCGTGGGACAAGAAGGCGAACCAGGCGGCCTACTTCACCTGGGGATGGACCTCCGCGGTGGCCAAGGCATCCAGCCACCAGGAGATGGCCTTCGACTACCTGTGCTTCTTCAGCAACGAGGCCAACACCGCTCTCGACCTGACCATCGGACGTTTCGGCGTCAACCCCTACCGCATCTCCCACCTCGACCCGGAGTTCTGGGAGAAGCAGGGCTGGGACAAGGACGTCGCCAAGGCGTACGTGAAGACGCTCGCCGGCATGGAGGAGAACCCCAACCGCGTCTTCGACCTGCGTGTCCCCGGCGTCAACCAGTACATGTCCGCGCTGGCCAACGGCGTCGCGGCGGCGCTCGCGGGTCAGGCGTCCCCGCAGCGCGCGCTGGACGGCGTAGCCAGGGAATGGGCCAAGATCACCGACCAGATCGGCAAGGAGAAGGTCCAGAGCGCCTATCGCAACGTAGTCGTGCTCGAGGACGAGTCCTGATCCGAACGCAGGGCGCCCCGGGTGGCCGGACCGCACCGGCCGGCCACCCGGGGACTCCCGCCCCCTTCCGCAAGGAGAACCATGGACGGCCTGCGCCGGCACAAGAGCATGTTCCTGTTGCCGGGACTGCTCACGCTCTTTCTGATCATCATTTTCCCGCTGCTGTTCACCATCCGCGTCAGCTTCTCCGGCTGGAACGTCAGCCACCCTCAGATGGACTTCATCGGAGGGGCCAACTACACCGCGATGCTGGACGACAGCCGCTTCTGGGGCTCGATCACCCGGCTGTTCCTGCTGGCGGGCGGCACGGTTTTGATTCAGTACCTCATCGGGTTCGGCATGGCGCTGCTGGTCTGGCGCGAGGTACGCGGCCGCAGATTCTGGCGGGTGCTCTTCCTCGTCCCCATGATGACCACGCCGGTGGTGATGGCCGCCATCTGGCAGACGATCTTCCATGAGTCGCTGGGGCCGGTGAACGACCTGCTGGGGATGCTGGGCCTGACGGGAATTCCCTGGCTCACCGAGTCCGGACCGGCCCTGTTCGCGCTGATGACCGTCGAGGTCTGGCAATGGACCCCCTTCATGTTCCTGTTGCTGCTGGCCGGCCTGCTCAGCCTTCCCAAGGAACCGTTCATGGCCGCCGCGATCGACGGCGCCGGCACCTGGCGCACCTTCTGGAAGGTGACCTTCCCGCTGATGGCACCGGTCTCGGTGGCGGCGGTCATCATCCGGCTGGTCGAGGCGTCCAAGCTCTCCGACAGCGTCTACGTCCTGACGTCCGGCGGTCCGGGCTCCTCCACGGAAACCCCGGGCTACTACCTCTACATCCAGGGTCTCCGCGATCAGCAGACCGGCTACAGCGGGGCGATGTCCCTGACCTACCTCGTCCTGATGATCGTCACGCTCACGGTCGTCGCCGCCCTGCTCACCAGGGCCCTCAAGCTGAAGGGGGACTCATGAGGTCGCGCCTTTACCCCGTATTCAAGTACACCGTGATCGCCCTGTGGGCCTGCTTCGTCGCGGGACCGTTCTTCTGGGCGATGACGACCAGCTTCAAGAACGCCAACGCCGTCCAGGGCGGTCCGACTTACATCCCCTGGGGGCAGTACGAACCCACCCTCACCGGCTGGCGCAACATCTTCGGCGGAGCCGGCGGCGTCGATGTGATCGATCCCTTCATCAACAGTGCCATCGTCACCATCGCTGCGTCCGCCATCAGCTTGGCGCTGGGGTCGCTGGCCGCCTACGCGCTGTCCCGGTACCGGTTCAGGCTGGGCTTCATCAAGAACAGCGACATCGTCTTCTTCTTCGTCTCCCAGCGGATCATGCCGCCCGTCGTCCTGGTGATCCCCTTCTTCTACCTCCTGCAGTGGGGTGGCCTCCTGGACACCATCGCGGGCCTGGTCATCGTGACGGTCGCGCTCCTGCTGCCGATCGCGGTGTGGGTGATGGTGGACTTCTTCAACGGCATCCCCCGGGAGATCGACGAGATGGCGATGCTGGACGGCTGCCCCCCGTTCCAGACCTTCGTACGGGCGATCCTGCCGAACTCCCTGCCCGGGCTGACCGTCGCGGCGATGTTCTGCGCCGTGTTCGGCTGGAACGACTTCTTCTTCGCCTTCCGGCTGACCTTCACCGAGGTCCAGACCCTGCCCCAGGCGGTCGTCGCCCTCAACTCCTCGATTCCACCGTGGTGGACGCTGTCCGCAGCCGCGCTCTTCGGCGTGGCACCGCTGATCCTGCTCGCCCTCTGGGTGGAGCGCCTACTGTCCAAGGGGAACCTGTCGGGAGCCGTCCGTTGAACCTCAACGCCACTGATCTGTGCCTGACCGTCGACGGCGTCCACCACCTCAAGAACGTGACCGCCACCTTCCAGCCGGGACGGCTGCACACCGTCATCGGCCGGACGATGGCCGGGAAGACGACGCTGCTACGGGCCCTGGCCGGCCTGCAGAAGGTGGACTCCGGCTCGCTGACCCTGGCGGGAGCCGACTTCCTCAAGACACCGGTATGGCGGCGCGACACCGCCATGGTCTACCAGCAGTTCATCAACTACCCGCATCTGAATGTGTTCGACAACGTGGCCTTCCCGCTGAAGCGGGCAAGGCTGTCACGGGACGAGATCGGGCGCCGGGCCCGGCAGAGCCTGGCGAGCGTGGGGCTTGCGGACTTCGAGAAGCGCAAGCCTTCCCAGCTCTCCGGCGGCCAGCAGCAGCGCGTCGCGATGGCACGCGCCCTGGCCCGCGGTACCGGCATCCTCCTGCTCGACGAGCCACTGGCGAACCTGGACTACAAGTTGCGCGAACAACTGCGTGACGAGTTCAAGGCCCTCTTCTCCGACCAGGGCGACACGATCGTCATCTACACGACCACCGAACCCGCCGAGGCGATGATGCTCGGGGACGTGGTCCTCGTCATGCACGAGGGACGGATCCTGCAGACCGGCACCCCGCAGGAGGTCTTCGAACGCCCGGCGACCACCACGGTGGCGTCCATCATCAACGACCCGCCCATGAACATCTTCGCGGGCCGACTGGAGGGCGGACAGGTCACGGTGGCCGGTTTCCAGGCCACGCACGTCTCCGCGCACCTGGCCGACCTGCCGGACGGCGCCTACCAGTTCGGCCTGCGCGCCACCGACGTCAGCCTGGCTGACGGCGGGGTCGAGGGCGAGGTCACGTTCGTCGAGATCTCCGGCTCCGAGACCTTCGTCCATGTGGCCGTCGGCGAGACCCCCTTCGTCGTACAGATCGAGGGCATCCACGACGTCGCCCTCGGCGACCTGGTCAAACTCCGGCTCCGTCCCGACCGGCTGTTCGCTTTCGACGAGCAAGGGGCGCTCGTGCGGACACCTACATACGATCTCGCTTCAGTGGAAGGCCGTTGATATGGCGCAGTTGGACATCGTCGACGTCGGGCACGCGTACGCGCCGGGCGCAGAGGAGGAGCGGTGGGCCCTCAAGCCGCTGAAGCTGACCTTCGAGTCCGGCAAAACCTATGCGCTGGTCGGGCCTTCGGGGTGCGGTAAGACGACGCTGCTGAACATCCTGTCCGGCCTGGTCAGACCATCACGCGGACGGGTGCTGTTCGACGGCGTCGACGTCACCGCCCTGCCCACCAAGGCGCGCAACATCGCCCAGGTCTTCCAGTTCCCCGTGATCTACAAGTCGATGACGGTCTACGACAACCTCGCCTTCCCGCTGCAGTGCCGGCGCTGGGAGAAGACGAGGATCGACGCCAAGGTCCGGCAGGTCGCCGAGGCCCTGGACCTTCAGGACCGACTGGGGCTGCCAGCTCGCGGGCTCACCGCCGACGACAAGCAGCTGATCTCACTCGGCCGCGGCCTGGTCCGTGACGACGTGGCGGCCGTCCTGATGGACGAACCGCTCACCGTGATCGACCCGCAGCTGAAGCACTCACTGCGGCGCAGGATACGAGAGATCACTGAACAGTTCCGGCCGACCGTGATCTATGTGACGCACGACCAGTACGAGGCGATGAGCTTCGCGCAGGAATTGCTCGTCATGAAGGACGGCCGAGCCGTGCAGCAAGGCACCCCTGAGCAGCTGTTCGAGGCGCCCTCCTCCACCTACGTCGGCTACTTCATCGGCTCACCGGCGATGAACTTCCTGACCGTGGATCGCAGCGATGGCCCCCTCGCGCTGGGCGGCCGACCGCTGTCCGTCGCCTGGGACATTCCCCGCAGCACGACCGAGGTCCAGGTCGGTGTGCGGCCCGAATACGTCAAGTTCGTCACGGACCCCGGCCCCAACACCTTCCCGGGCCGACTGCGGGGCGTCAGCGACCACGGTGCGCAGCGCGTGCTCGAGGTCGAGGTCGCCGGGCAGTCTGTCAGGGCCAAGACGCCACGAGAGGACGGAGTCCCGGCCGGCGAGAATGTTCTGGTGCACCTGCCGCGCGCAAAGGCCCTTCCGTATGCCGGTGGCCAACTGGTACTCCGCTCGTGACGGTCCGTCCGCCTTACAACTCATCTCAGTTGGTGAGGGGAGCCTGGAAGGGCGCTGGCCGGGCGGTGTGCAGCAACTGTTGAATGGCGCCGTGGAGAACATTTGGACGCCAGCGCATCAAGCGGTGGAGGACGAGGACGCAGAGGCTTTGGCTCAGTTGCTGGCCAAGGGAGTCGACCCCGATGAGGTATGCGGCATTTCCACGCCTGGCTGCGCGGGCCAGCGCGGTTCGCGCCACGCCCCGGGCAGCAGGTCCGCGCGGGCGCCGGCAGGGCATGAGGTGACCGTGGCGGACCGCGCGCCGGGCGCCGCCGCCGACGCCGCCCGGACAGCCCAGATCGTCATCAACGCCACCCCGGGTGCCGGCTCGCTGGACCGGCTCGTCGCCCTCCGCGAGGAACTGCGCGACAAGATCCTCGTCGACGTCTCCAACGCCACCACCGACGGACCGGACGGACTGCCCGCCGACCTGATTTACCCCGGCTCAAGCCTCGCCGAGCAACTCCAGGAGGCACTCCCCGAAACGCGCGTCGTCAAGACACTCAACACCATGCTCTTCCCGGTGATGACCGCGCCCGCCGCGCTCACCCAGGCGCCCGACGCCTTCCTCTCCGGCGAGGACCCCCAGGCCAAGCAGACCGTCCGCGAACTGCTCATCAACCTCGGCTGGCACAAGGACTGGATCACCGACCTCGGCGGGATCCAGACCGCCCGCGCCACAGAGGCCGCGATACTGTTCGTACCGCACGTGATGCGGTCCAGCGGATTCGCGCCCTTCGCGATCTCGATCGCCCGATGATCCGCACACAGTGCATCGCCCCGGCGGGCCCACGTCCAGAACGGATACAACAGCCCAGCGGAGGCCAGCGATTCAGCGCCGCATGGCGACCCGTGGCTCCCCTTCCCGGGGCCGTCGTCCTCGCACCGAGGAATCGGCGACTAGGCACGCGCAGACCGCATCGGCCAGCAGGACGGCTGGGAGGGTGAGGACGAAGGTGAGCAGCGGTCACCGTCGGCGCAGCAGCAGGGCGATGGCAGCTGCCAGGCCACAGGCTGTCCGCCACGGCTCCTCGGCATCCCAGGGAACCCAGACATCGAGGAGAGCCAGACCCACCGCCACGCCGTCCAAGAGCAGCGGAGCCGGGCGGCGGGTCATCCTGTCCTCCTGGTGAGGAGTCCGGCCCTTTCGGCGAAGAGCGTGGCCTGCACCGGGCCGCTGACCTCCAGCTTGGCGAGGATCGCGCTGACGTGATCCTTGACCGTGCCGGTGCTCAGATGCATCCGGGTCGCGATGTCGGCTTTCGACAGACCCTCGGCGATGAGGACGAGCACCTCACGTTCACGGCCGGTCAGGCGCTTGAGTACCTGCGGTGGGTGCTCCTGTGCTCCTGCGCTCGGATAGCCCTCCACCACCACACGCGTCACCTGGGACGACAGCACTGTGCCGCCGCGGGCCAGGCTCCGCACCGCGAGGGGCAGTGCCTCGGGATCGGTGTCCTTGAGAAGGAAACCGGCAGCACCCGAGCGCAGCGCCGTCTCCGGGTACTTGTCTATGTCGAATGTGGTCAGCGTGGCCACCACTGGAGGCTCCGGCAGTTCGCGAATGTGACCCAGGACGGTGAGCCCGTCCACGTCCGGCATCCGGATGTCCAGCAAAACGATGTCGAGGCGTCTCTTGCGCACAGTCCGCAGAGCCTGCCCGCCTGGCACCGCCCCAACGACCTCGATACCGTCGGCGGCATCAAGGATGCGCTGGAAGCCTGTGCGGATCAGGGCGTCGTCGTCGACCACCAGTACCCGGATCACGTGTGCTCCAGCCGCTATCGGACCACTGTCCGATTCGGACCACGGCGGGGGCGGCTGTGCCGCTGGGGCCGTCCGCTGAGAGGCCGTCGGCCCGTCATGACAGCCCTTCCGGAGCTGAACCGCCTGCGTTTTGGATCGTCGCCGTGGCTTGCTCAGCATCCTGGCACCTTCGGCGCCGGCGTTGTCCATTCCTCTGAGTTCGTACCTCCTGCTGCGGTGGCACCGTAGCCGAGCGCCTCGTCGAAGGGCGCGTGAGTCCGCTGACGAGAAGGACATGGAGGTCATGGCCGGACGAGGAGGGGTGGATACCACCCGGTTGCCTGCGTGCGCAGCACTGCGACGGATGCAGAACCGTCGGCCGACTGCGGTTGCTGCGGGATGGCCATGCCGCCGAGCCGGGCATTCCAGCAGCCGTCGCGCATCGTCAGCGTCACCGCGGACAGGGGCGGAACACCGAGATGCCAGAAGGCGCGGGCAGGTGCGGACAGGACATGGACCAGTGAGGCTCGAATGACGGAAGCCTCGGTGACCGTGAGTATCCGCTCCATATCGGCGGGCAGAGAACTCAGCCATGCCGCTGTCCGACGGCAGAGTCGAGCGACGGACTCGCCCCCGTGCGGCGCGGCGTCGGGATTGGTCAGCCAAGCCGAGAAGCCGTAGGGGTCTTTGGCCACGATGTCTTTCCGCTGGCGGCCGTACCAGCTGCCGTAGTCCAGGTCACGCAGAGCAGTCTCGGGCGTGGCTGCGATCGCGAGGGACTCAGCGGCCCGCGCGCAGCGGGCGGAGGGAGCTCGGAGCGCCAGTGAGTACGGCGCAATTACTTCTTCCGTCGGTATGTCCTCATGCCGTCCGTGGTCATTCAGGGCCCCGTCCCCGAAGACCAGGCCGTCGCTGCCTTCCGCGGCAGCAGCACACAGCATCGTTACTCGCACAGTCACTATCCGGCCCCCTTCTCCGATCGGGACGGGACAAATGCCGACCTCGTGGTGTGATCAAGTGGGGGCCGCACGATGGCCACGATGTGGCCCACCTATGCCCTCAGGGAGATCAAGCCGACGGCGGCATTGGTCACAAGACTTCAGGAACCGTGCCGGCAGAACCATCCGGCAGGTGGCCGGACTGCCCCCGCCGATCGGCTGGTTCTCACCCGTCGACGGTCGGGCCGTTGGCTGTCCGGGGCAAGGGCGTCGAGCCGGATCTGCATGCGCAGTAGGAATTGATCTACACGCCGGCGGGAAACGATCTTTGTGAGGGGGATGCCGTGGCACTCCGAGACGCGCCGCAGCCGCCGGCCGGGAACGAGTACCCGGCCCACGTCGAGGCGCTCTACCGAACGCCGCGCCCGACCATGAGCCGGGTCGGGTCTTCACGGCCGCAGAATCCGCGGCACCGCCGACGGCTTTCATGGCGTGGGGCCCTGTGATCACAAGTCGGTCCAAGGACGAGGTCCTCGAACGCCAGCGAGACGACGCGGCGGCCAAGGGACAGGTCGCCCACGAGCAGATCTTCGACGGACTCCTCAGCCGACTTGACGGGGAAGCGTCCTGACCTCCTCCTGCCGAGGGCTGATCTCGCTCAGCTCGATGGCTGAGACAGAAGTTGGATCACGCCCACCGAGGTGTCCTTGATGGGTGAGGCATGGACGGCGCGGACCATCCAGCTGCCGGGCGGCAGGGCGACGGGGGCCTGCTCCGGCATGCCTCCGCCGTTCGGGTACTCGACGCTGAGCTCGGCTCCGGCGGTCACGGAGTCCATGAGAACCGCTGGGCCATCCGTCTCCCAAATGCCGCACTCCTCCCACATGGTGGTGGAGTCGGCGAGCACCGCCCGGGCCGCGGCGATCAGGTCGGCCTCGCTGTTGGCGCCCAGCCAGCGAACGAAGGCCTGGTGCTCCGGCAGATAGAAGCTGCTGGCCGGCTCGTCCGCCAGGACAAGTCCCTGTGCGCCCTCCTCGCCGACGGCGATCACGCCGGCCAGACCTTCCACCTCGCAGGCGCGGTCATAGTCGTCCAGACCGTCACCGCTGCCGACGACCATCCCCGACTGGGTGCAACCATGCCACTGGGTCAGCGCGGAAACCGGCACTGCGATCAGCGGGCCGCCCATCGACTCGACCCAGGTGCGGGAAGGGTCGGCTGGGGTGGAGGGGAACGTTGTCACGACGCCATTATCCCCGGGGCCTCGGACAACGAGCCGTCAGGCGGCCCAGCGCAAGCCATCTCTTGACACCAAGACCCGCATATTAGAGGGATGCCGATGACGATCGTCTACGACCGGACCAAGACCGTCGTCCGTCGGCACGTCGCTCCCGGCGAGGCGGTCCCGCTGCATCCGGAGGCGGTCGCTTTCGCCGGGCACTACGACTTCGACATCGACGTCCTGGCCGCCTATCGCCCACCGGAAAAGGGCCGGTTGAACGACAGGTTCTCATCGTTCGCGATCATGTGTTGTCAGGGCGGGCGTTCTCCTCGCTGGAGGAGATGGACGCCGCGTTCGCCGCCTGGGTGCCCAGGCGGCGGGACCAGATCCACAAGACGCACCGGGAAGTCATCGGCATCCGGGCCGCCCGCGACCACGCGGCCCTCAAACGCTGCCGCCGACTCCGTACTTGGTGGCCGAGCAGCATCTGCGGCCGGTCGGCAAGGACTGCCTGGTCGCGTTCGGCGGAAACCTCTACTCGGTTCCTCGACCAGGGCTGCGGTATCAGGTGCACCCGCTACCGCCAGCGACCTTCTCAACGCCGCGCTTTGTGATGACAGGTTGGTCCATGAGCGGGGCTGGCCTCCAGGCAGCGGCACCCACACTGAGCCGGAGGGACGGTTGTGGTCGATGTCTTCCAGAGTGACGGCTCCGAGAGGGACCTCGCGGGCGAGGGCGGCGACGGGTGGGTGCTGTGCGGCCATCGCCTGCACATCGCTGATCCGATTCCTCAGCCTGGCCCGGGAGGCGCCGGTGAGTACGAAAGAGACGCCAGGGTAGATGGGGTACCAGCGCAGCCACGCCGGACCGGCGGAAGGCAGCCTGTGGCGGCCGATGGGTTGGGCTTCGTACCGGAACAGTCTGTGGTCGCCGGGTCAGACATCGCCGGTACGCCGGGGGATGGTGGCGCTGGGGTTCGGGGTTCCCCAAACCGGCCGCCGCGTACATGGGGCGGTGGCGCAGGCGCATTCACCGCCGGGTTGCACTTCCTGGAAGGCCCTGTGATGCCGCAACTGGCTTGCCCGTCACGCTAGGGCGTCTCGTAGAGGAGGCCGCGTACCCTCGGCTGCGTGCCTCGCCATTCGAAGAAGTCCCGCCGGCTGGTCGCCAACGGGCGCGTGTACATGTGGACGATGCGCCATAGCCACCGAAGGGGCGCCGATGGCCGGGCCGTGGACTGCCGCCAAGTCCTGACCCTGTCCCCGCATCCGGCCGGCACCGGCGGCCCGCTACGCATTGTCTTTGCCGCCGGTCCCGGCCGGTACGTCCCGAGCGGCGCCCCCTTCGGCTCCGGGGACGTGGGCTTCATCCGGGGTGTAGACCTGAACCTGCACGAGCCGGGCGCCGTGCGGGCTTTGCTCGACGTGGCGTTGGCCGGGGGGTGGCAGCCAGGGGAGCCGCGGGTGGTGGAGGTCGACGGCTGGTGCCTGCTGGAGACGGCGGCCGCCGTGCGAGCCGGGGACACCAGCCCCGAGGGCCCGTAGGGGGTGGCTCCTCTTCTTCTGACTTCATTGATCCTGAGACGAGCCCGCCTGTCCTGTCTCATCGAGCACGTCATCTGGATGCGCCCTGACCTGCGAGGTGTCAGGTCTGCGTGAGACTTGGGTCGAGGCCGGAGAGCCATGAGGCCGGGACCGGATTCGAAGGGATCGAATGTCTCATGGATCATGGCGAGTGTGTGCGCTCTGACCTGTGGTGCGGCACCTCGTCTGGGACGCCATCGGTGTGATTCTCACAGCGCATGGCAGTTTCGGGGCGCGAGTCAGCTCCAGTAGCTGCCGCTGGCCGCTGTCTCCTGCCGCGTTTGGAGCTTGAGCTGCTGCCTGCAGGAGTTGATGGCTTTCGTCGCCCAGTCCCGGAAGGCTTCGGGATCCTCTGCCAGGGCGTGCAGTTGCCGGGCGGACTTCTGAGCGTGGGCCATCCAAGGCGCGACGGCATCCTCGGCCAGGACCTGGTCCAGGCGTCGCCGCGCGGTGGAGGTATCACCGGTCAGTCCGGCGGCAATCCCGGCGTGGTAGTTGTCCCAGAAGTGGCCGGGGCGAGGTTTGTGCGAGGTCAGGAAGTTGGTGGTGGACGGCAGGTCAATGAACGTGGCCCGGTTTTCCAGTGCCAGGTCGGCGGCTCGTCGCGCGAGGGTTTGCGCGTCGAGGGGGAACTGGGTGGGGTTCACGAACCGCTCGAATCCGGGCTCGCGGCCGCCGAGGTCGAATGCCAGATGATCTCTGTCCTGCCACAACCACATCACGCCGACGTTCAGATAGCTGCCGTCGTTGCGGCCGGGCTGGAACTCGACGATGCTCAGCCACCATCCGTGGTCGTCGATCCAGGTTCGTGACCTTCCGCGCTGCTGGAGACCGGGGGCCGAAGTGCCTCGCGGGCTGCTGCGGCAACCAGGAGGGGAGCGGTGGGTGTGGCTGCCATGCCGATCATTCTCCGATGCCCTGTGGTGCTGCGCAGGTGGTGGCGTAGGGGCGTCCGCAGGTGCCGGGTTCGACCTTGCGTAGCTCGAAGTGTTTTTGGAACTCGTCCCGTCTCTAGCTCGGTGGGTTCTGCGGTATTCGGCGGCCGGGGGGCGTTGCATTTGCGCGGCACGTCGCCGAGAGGAGGCCCTGCCGCCTGCCGGAAGCGCTGACGCTCCAAGATCTACTTCTGGCGGCTTCGGGGCTTACCTCGGCGATATCCCCGCTGTCGATGTCAGTGCCATGCCCTACCTTCGGGTCACATGGACGCCAACTACCCAGCCCTGGGCACCTATTACGCCGGCAGGGACGAACCTGAGGGCACGCCCGCCCATTCTCTGTACGTATGGATCGAGTACCTGCACGAGCTGATGGACAAGCTGTGCGACCGGTTCACCGCCGGGGGCTGGGAGCACGATTTCTCGATCGACTCGCTGCAGGTCCTGGAGCGCGACCTCGGCATCCGGTACGGGGCCGGTGACGGCACGGACGAGGCCGCCATGGTCATGGAGTCCCTGGCGGGCTACTTCGGGGAGGTGCTCCTCAGGGCGGGCGGCGGGCGCTGGGTGTGGGAGGAGTGTGCGGGGGCCGGGGGGGTGCCCGCCGTACAGCCGGATCCTGCGCTCGGTCTGGAGCCCATCGTTCCGATGCTGCTCGTCGGCCAGGCGGTCTACGAGAAGACACGGAACATCTTCACCACCGTCGCGCTGCGCCTGCGCAGGGCGGTCGTGGACCACGCGGCGGCGCACCCCGGGTGGACGCCGGAGCGCGTCCGTACGCCGTGGGTGCGACGCCATGAACTGGACGCGTACGACGACGGGTGGCGACGGTGGCCGGACGCGTGCCTCTACCACTACCGCACCTGGTGGGCGGACACGGCCGGCGGGGGCGTCGAGCGCTGGAACTTTCAGGCCGACTCGCTCGACGCCCTGGAGAAGCTGCTGCGCCAACGCCTCGGGACGGTCGCGAAGTACGACAAGGTCGCGGGCCGGGACTTCTGGACCATGACCGCCTGGTATATCGGTGAGTACGTTGTCCGCCACAAGAGCGCCAGCTGGCAGTACCGCACGTCCAACCCCAAGGCGCCGCCCGGGACGTGGTATGGCAAGGACTCCTACTGGACGGACTCCGCGTTCGTCGCCCAGCCGTTCCGTTACGACGGCCACACCGAGCACCCTGCCGACATGGTGCGTGACGTTCTCGCGGGCGCGAGCCTGCGTGAAGTGGTGGACCGTTTTCCCTGTGCCCTCGAGGGGCCCGGGCGCGCTGACCCCGCGTCGCCTGGCCCAGGAGACGCCGCCGAGCCCTGGCCCGAGGTCCTGTGGCCGCTCGTCGCCCCGGAGCACCTTCCGCCGCCCCTCACGCCTCGGCAGCTTCAGGAACTGGACGAAGAGGCACGGCAGTTGAAGGCCGATCCCGATCTCAGGCCCCGATACGAGGTGAAGCCCGGACGGGTCACCTACACACGGATGGCCGAAGTCCTCGTCGACCTCGGCATGATCACTCAGGAGAAGGCCCGTGGCGTCCTGCACGACTTCAGGGACTACGCGCACGACACACTGGACGATCCCCATGACATCGCCGACACCCTCGAGGAGTTCGGCGTGGCCGTCAGTATCCACGCCGATGATGTCGACTACGCCGACGAGTACTACGCGTGGCTCCTGGACAGGGCCGCGGCACTCACCGGAGGGAAGGTCACCGTCACGAACTATCGCTTCGTCTTCGACAAGGACGACGACGAGGACGACAAGGACGACAAGGACGGGGAGTACGAGGTGTACCAGGAGGAGGACGGTCGCGGGACGCTGTACTTCGACCGCAACGGCGAGGAGCTCTCCTTCTACATAGAGCAGGAGTCGAACGACTACCTCGACATGGGCGCGGCCCAGGCCGCCATCGAAGCGCTCAGCCCCGACGACGACCCCCGCTCCTTCCGCTGTGTCGACAACGGCCCCAAGAAGCCGCCCGGCACCACGGACGACATCATGGTCCTGACCACGGCCGACCAACGCGCTGGACTCCGCCGGCACTTCGGCATCGAGTTCCACGAACCGTGGTGAGGCGGCCGTCACCCTCCCCTGTACGTCGGTACGGCCCCGCCCCGCGGCGGGGTGACACCGCGCCGACGCCATGTGGCCGCTGACCGTTACGCGAGATCGCCGAGGGAAGCCCAAAGAGGCAGAGGGTGATCTTGAAGCCAGTTCCGGACCATCATCGGTACGCCCGCCGGGGGCAACGACCTTCTGACGGCGTACAAGGTGAACCAGAGGGCCGCCGCAGGTAGCTGCTAGTTGTATTGATCACGAGCGTTGTTAGCGCTGGCCTGGCTTGATCATGGCGAAGGCCTCCGTGTGTGGTGGAGGTGTCGAATCTTCACCACACACGGAGGCCTTCGTGTCCCACCGTAATGCCCGGCTGACTGTTCATGGCAGGCGACTGCTGATCGACCGTGTTCGCTCGGGCCGTCCCGTCGCGCACGTCGCCGCGGAGATGGGCATCTCCCGCCCCACGGCCCACAAGTGGATCCGACGCTGGCACTCCGAGCGCGAAAGCGGGCTCTTCGACCGCTCCAGCCGTCCACGCACGACACCACACCGAACCAGTGCCGCAGCCGAAGCCCGCGCCTGCCGACTGCGGCAAACCCGCAAGCTCGGGCCGGCACGCCTGGGACCGATCCTGGGCCTGCCCGCCTCGACCGTGCACCGCATCCTCACCCGGCACGGCCTGAACCGTCTGGCCTTCCTGGACCGGCCCACCGGAGAGGTCATCCGCCGCTACGAGCGTGACCGGCCCGGCGAACTGGTCCACGTGGACGTCAAGAAACTCGGCCGGATCCCCGACGGCAGCGGCCACAAGGTCCTGGGCCGCCAGGCCGGCCGAGCCCGCCGCAGCAGCATGGGCTTCGACTACATCCACTCCGCCGTCGACGACCACAGCCGCCTCGCCTACAGCGAAATCCACCCGGACGAGAAGGCCGCCACCTGCGCCGCCTTCCTGCGCCGGGCCGCGGCCTTCTTCACCGCACACGGCATCGGCCGCGTCGAGCGGGTCCTGACCGACAACGCCTGGCCCTACCGCAAGAGCTTCGCCTGGCAGCAGGCGCTGGCCGACCTCGGTGCGGCCGGCAAGCTCACCCGCGCCCACCGGCCGCAGACCAACTGCGAGGATCTGCAAGCGCTCTTCCGGCCGGTCTGACTCACAGACCAACCGGCCGCTCGTGCCTTGTTGCCGATGCGTCGGCCGGC
>NZ_JBVKBY010000019.1:0-87655 GCF_055656945.1 Streptomyces sp. NPDC111606 | reverse complement strand
CCGAAGTGGCCGTCCAGGAGCGGCTTCTTGAGCAGTCCGGCATCCACCAATGCGGCCTCAACAGGCTTTACGCCGGTGTAGGTGCAGGGGGTGCCCTTCATGTCCGGGTTGGTGCGGGCGGCGTCCTGCAGCTTGGACAGGTCGACCGTGGGCCTCTTCGGCTCGGGCAGCGGCTTGGGCTTGGGGACGACGAGTTCCTGGCCCGGGTGGATCTTGTTCGGGTCCTTGAGGCGGTCCTTGTTCGCCGCGAACAGGGCGTCCGCGGTGACGCCGTGGGCCTTGGCGATGCCGCCCAGGGTGTCGCCGGGCTTGACCGTGTAGGTGCCGCCGCCGGTGGACGGGGGCGGGGTGGGCTTGGTGGGGGTGCCGGCGAGGCGGTCGCGGACCCGGGCCCGCATGGAGCTCATGGTGAAGCCGCGGGGGTCGACCTTTCCGGGCTGCCACTCCAGGTGCCCGATCACGCTGCGCTCGGACCAGCCGTGGTGGCGGCAGAGAGCAGCGGATACCCGCTCGATCGCCTCCAACTGGGCGGCGGGCCACGGGTCCTTACCGTCGCCCATGTTTTCGCACTCGAAGCCGTAGAAGTGCCGGTTGCCGTCCACTTTGGCCTCGTTGTCGGCAGGCAGGGCGGACTCGTTGATGACAGCGCGCAGGACGTCGGGATCGCCGAGGCCGGCGTGGTTGGCGCGGCCGTAGCCGACCAGGTGCACACGCCCGTCCTTGGCGATGACGCCGTGGCACAGCGGGCCGGGCAGGCCGGAGTATCCGTTCTGGCATATCTTGACCGTGTTCGCGGTGCCCTTGGTGACGGTGTGGTGGATGACGACACCGTGGACGGGGCCCCAGGGGCCCTTGCTGTTGCGGTTGTGGGTCTCCCACGATCCGACTTCGATGACGGTGGCGCCTTCGGCGCGCAGCAGGTCAGCGAACCGGGACGGGGTTGGGGGCGTGGTGGTCATGGTCAGGACTCCCGGGGAAGGGGGGTGACGCGCGGGACGTGGAGCCGTTCCCACGCGGTTTCGTCGGGGATTCCGGACACGTCGCCGGATCCCTTGGGGCGCAGCGTCTGCTGGAACCGTGCGAACGCATCCCTGTGGGCGTTCGTCCAGTCCGGTCCGAGGTAGCGGCCGTCTGCGTGTCCTTCGGCCTCGAGGCGGCGGGCCATCGCGGTGACGATGTCGGAGTGGCGGCCGCCGTGGAAGAACGTGACGCCCGGGTAGGGCTCGTACCGGGCCGTCGTGTCCTCTACGGCTGCCGGGCTGTCCACGGCGGCCTCCGTGGACGGTGCGGGGGTGGTCTGTTCGGGCTCGGTGGGGTCGTTGTCAGTCTTGGCGCGGGTCATCGCACGGTGTCCAATCGTGGTTGCACGAGGTCCACCTCGTGACGGAGGGCGCGGTAGGTACGGACGGCCATCCGGCCAGCACCCTGCTCACCCCAGCCGGTCGACCAGCTGTTGGCGAAGCGCAGGACGGTGGAGTCGGCCAGGGTGCCGTCGAGGTTGGTGGTGACGTCCTCGAGGGCGGTGATGCACACCTCGTGGCCGCCGTCGACGGGTGAGGTGGCCCAGGTGGGGTCGGCGTCGATGAACCCGTACGGTCCCGGCTCACTGAAGGCTGAATACCAGCTGAGCCCCATCAGGACCGGCCCGGCCTGCAGGAGCTGGCCAAGCTCTTCCGCGGTAGTGGCGTGCCCGTACTGGTCGATCAGGCCGCGTGTACGCAGCGCCTTGGCGACGCCGAGGCCGGAGGATCCGCAGTCGGAGAAGGGGAAGGAGTGCTGGTTCCACTGGTCGCGGTGGGTGGCGTCCGAGTACAGGCCGATCGCCCATGCTTCGGCGGCAGCCGCGTCGGTGACGTCCAGGCCTGCGTGGGCGAGTTCGTCTGCGGTGTGGAGGACGGAGATGAGGGCGGTGGCGGCGTTCCCGCAGCAGGACCCGAGCGCATCTACGTCGTCGACGCCCTCGAAGAGTTGGCTGGTGCGGATGCCCTGGGAGATCAGGCTCTGCTGGTCCAGTACCGGTGTCTTGGGTGCCCATTCGGCGGGGCGGATGGGGTCGCCGGTGTAGCGCCGCCGGTATGCCAGGCTGCGCGGGTCCAGCACGAGATGCCGGCCGAACGGGCCGGACACGTCGTACTGTCTGATCTCGAGGTCGGGCACTCGCCCTGACTCCTGGAACTCCCCGCGCCCAGGCTGATGATGAACGGCGGACCACCGTGGTGGTCGTCCCTCGGGGGCGGAGCGAACGGGCGGAGGGTCACCCGTGATCAGGCTACGGCGTGCAGGGCAGGGTGTTCCCCCGGCCTGCGGGGCAGTCAGCCGCCGGCGGGCGGCAGCGGGGTGACGGGGTAGACGTGCTCACGGCGTTCGCTGTTGGTCGAGGTGACGTAGTCGACGTTGTCCTGCAGCCACTGCTCGATGTGGTGCGCGAGGGCGGTCTCATCGATCTGCGCGTACTCGGACTGCACGTTCACGGAGACGCGGATCGGGTCCTCCTGACCGTTGCCGTAGATGACGTTGTAGGGGAAGTCGGCTGCCATGGTCAGCTCACTTTCTCGAGTCGCAGGTGGGAGTCGGTGTAGAGGGTGGTGGAGGTGGCGTTGGAGGTGCCCTGCGCCCACTGGAGGGCGAAGGTGCCGCCGGTGCCGCCGACGCGGATGGTGCCCTTGACCTGGACGCCGTACACGTTCGTGCTGATGCCGCCGTAGGTGCGGGTGCTTCCGATGTCGGTGGTCTCGGTGCGCACGGTGTAGCCCCACGTGGACACGACGTCCTGCTGGGTGGCGTTGCCGCCGGTGCCGGACACGACGGTGGTGCCGTTGCCGAGGCCCTGCCACTCCCCCAGCGTTCCCGACGGGGCTGTCCAGCCCATCTGGAAGTCTCCGGGTCCGCCGTACTTGAGGAACCCGTCCAGGTCGTATGTGCTGTTGGCGTCGACGGTGAACGTGAGCTGGGTGTCCGTGGAGACGGTGTTGGTGCTGGTCCGGGTGGCATCCGTGTTGCGCCGCTTCGCCAGGCGCTGCCCGATCCCGGCGACGTTGAAGTTGCCGTCCTTATCGAGGGTGAGCCGGTCCGCCCCGGCGTACTGGATACGTACCAGGTAGCCGGTGTGGCCGCTGTCCGCGCTGACGTACAGGGCCGCGCTACCGGACGCGGGCGCAACGACTTCCAGGCGTCCCTTGTTGAGCTGCCCGTAGCCGGAGTACAGGTACAGGTTGGTGTCGGTGGTAGCGTCAGTTGCGTCGCCGTAGCCGACCGTGGCGTGATCGTTGGCGAGGAACATCCGCCCACCCACGTAGACATCGCCGTCATCGTCGCGGACTCGTTCAGCGACCCAGAAGTCGTTGCCGAACATGGTCCGCCACTTCCAGTCGAAGCCAGACGCGGCGAACGCGCCCGAGTTCAGTCCCAGTGCGGCCGCCCCGGCGACGCCGTCGAAGACGTTGACAACGGCCTCGCTGGTGCCCGCCGCGTTCGTCATCCGCAGCGTCGGATACAGCGCGTTCGGATCCATGACCATCACGGCGCCGCCGCTCCCGACCAGTCCCATGCCGAGCGCGGACAGCTCTCCCACGATGGTGCCGGAGCTGTTGTAGACGAGGATCCGGTGGGTTCCGGTTTCGTTCAGGGTGATGCGCTGCCCGCTGGTCGCGGTCTGGACGACGGTGCCGGTGATGGTGCCGCCGGTGATGGTCTTGCCGGTGATGGCGTCGGCGGCGATCGCGGTGGCGTCGACCGCGCCGGCGGCTATCTTCCCGACGGTGATGGCGTTCGCCGCGACCTTGTCGGCGGTGACGGCGAGGGCGTCCAGTTTCGCCGTGGTGACCGCCCCCGCTGCGATCTTTGATGCGTTCACTGCTTCGGCGTCCAGTTGGGCTGTTTGCACCGCACCGGCCACGATTTTCGGGGTGGTGACTGCGTTGTCGCTGATCTCGGTGGAGCCGATCGCGCCGGTCGCGACCTTGGCCTGGGTGACGGCGTCGTCGGCGAGCTTCAGCGTGGTGACGATGCCGTCCACGATGTCGTCGGCGACGACGGGGGCGGGCCCGAACGGGCCGACGATGGTCGACGGCGTGGAGGCGGTGCCGGAGGTGGTGCGGGCCAGGAGGCGCACGTACACGTCGGTGTCGCAGGGCACGACGACGGTGGCGCCTTGGGCGGTTTCGATGGTGCCCTGCAGCGTGGCGGGGATCGGGTCGTAGGAGGACACGATCGAGGCGTGGACCTCCACGCGGGCCCAGTCCAGGGGCAGGGTGGATCCGTCGGCGAAGGATCCGTTCCAGGACACGGTCACGCCGCCCAGCACACTGGCGACGATGGGTGCGGACGGCTGCGGCGGGGGCGGCCCGTTGACGACGTTGACGGCGGTCGTGCCGTCCGCCTGCTGGCCGAGGATCGCGCGCAGGCTTCCGCTGTCGTCCTTCACCTCGAGGGCCGAGTTTTCGATGCTGCCGCCGTGCGCGTAGCGCTGCCCCTTCTTCACCTGGGACATGTCCCGCTTGAGTGCGGCAATCTCGGTAGCGATGTTCCTGGGCATCAGATGTTCTCCGGGGAGCCGTAGTGGAAGGCGTCGGCGCGGCGGAGCGTGAGGACGGCCTGGTCGTCTTGTTCGCCGGGCTGGTAGGCGTCGGCGATGATCCGCGCCCAGCCGGTCCAGGAGGTCCACTGGTTGTGCACGGCAACGTGGACGTCGTCGCCGATCTGCCAGGACCCGAGGGGGGCGTTGGGGTGGTCGCGGACGGTGATGGAGGTGACCTCGCCCATGATCTGGAGGCGTTTGCGTTCGGCGGCGGCTCGGCGTCCGAGGATGTCGTTGCCGTTGACGGTGGGCAGGGCGAGCACGGATTCCATGCGCAGGCCTCCGTCGCGGACGGTGTCTTCGGCGCGGCGCATCGCGGTGCCTTCGCCGGATCCGGTGGCGATGACCGTGGTGGCGAAGTCGTCGCCGGAGTAGTTCACCGGCGGCGCGTCGATGATGTTCACGCCGGTGCGGAAGGAGATGTCGGTACGGCGCGCCCCGAGACGCGGGTAGCCGAGCACGAGACGTTTACGGACGGTGCCGTTGGCCTGGTAGTTGCAGGCGTTGGTGTACTCCGGCGATCCGTCTTCGCTGACCAGGTCGTCGAGGTGGTCGCCCAGGCTGGGGGTTTCGTACCAGTAGGAGTGCCAGGGTTCGGCGGGGGTGCCGGCTTTGGCGCTGGAGGTGGTGGCATCCACGGTGACGCCGAGGTTGCCGTCGGGCTGTTCCTGCGCGTAGGCCCACAGGTCGCGGATGATGATGCACGGGTCTTGGTTGACGTACGGTCCGCGGCCGCCGAGTTCGCCGTGGCTGTCGTGCCGTTTGGTCAGGTAGGAGGACCAGCCGGCGGCTTCGATGCGGTACTCGTCGTCCTCGGCGGTGATGTCCCAGATGAGTCCGCCCCAGCGGAGCATGCCGTCGGCTTCGGCGTAGATGAGCGCGAGGTGCGGCAGGAGCTGGGCGGCGTTGGCGGTGACGAACTTCGGCTTCAGGGTGCCGGAGAGGCTTCCGGGGCCGTTGAGTTCGCTGCCGAACTCCACGTCCGACAGAGGCAGCGCAGGGTGCAGCTGCGCGCCGGTCAGGGCGTGCTGAGTCCAGTACCGCCACCGTGTCACAGAGCGGCTTCCTCGAACTCGACGTCCGCGATGAACGTGGTGGCCGTGTCCGCGCCGATCTTCCCGGCGTTCCCGGCGGTGCACCGCATCCGCGGCCGCAGGGTCTGTGTGGTGCCACGCATCGCGGCGCCGAGGGTGTCGGTCAGGGACAGGGTGTCGGCGGTGATGAAGGTCTGGCGGCGTACGCCGGTTCCCTGGTTGTCGTCGATGTTGACGGACTGGGCGGCTTCCTTGGTGCCGAGCTGGAAGGTGTAGCCGCCGAACACGAATCCGTCATCGAGACGGATCCCGGCCGCCGTCATGACGACTTTGACCTTGCCGGCCCAGGCGGGGATGGGGATGGACCAGGTGACGGCGGAGGGGAAGTTCTGCCAGGTGCCGGAGGTGCCGCTGATCTGGGTGAGGGATCCGGCGAAGAAGTGCTGGTAGAGCGTGCGTTCGCGGCGGGGGTTCGCAATCTTCCGCAGGTCGGTGATCATCGCGTTGGTGATGGTCGCTGTGGAGGCGGGGATGTCGATGCGGGCCAGCGGGATCGCCGAGTACCCGGACGGCACCGTGGTCGCCGAGGAGCTCACGTTCGGGACGACTTCGAAGAACACGATGGGGTCTTCGGCCGGGTCGCGGGTGCCCTCGTACTCGGGGTCTTCGACGCGCAGGACCAGCATGTCGGAGCGGCCCACGCCGCCGGTCGCGCCGATCGACACGGTGTCGGAGCCGATGTTGTAGGCGTTGTAGTAGCCCTGGACGGTGGACACTTTCCCGGCGATGACGGCGGACCCGTCGCCGACCTGAACGCCGGCGCCGGGCGTGGACAGCGCGGTCACCTTCATGTCGAGGCCGGTGGTGACGCCCTGGTTGTCCCGCGCCAGGTCTTTGATCATCATGCGGAACTGCTGTGCGGAGTGCTCCGCGTCCTTGGTGGCAATGGGTACCGGGTGCAGGGCCACAGCGCTCTCCTAGAGGGCCTTGTAGGCCGGCCACCAGGTGACGGCCAGGGTGCTGGTCAGGGTGGGGTCGGTCGCGGTCCAGTGGATTTCGTTGACGCCGGGGGCGAGCTGGAAGGTGTCGATGCGTGAGGTCGGGGCGAGGGGGGCGCCGCCGCCGTTGTTACGCAGCACGGTGCGCCGACCGGGCCGGGTGTCGATCTCGATCCACTCCCCTGCGGCGAGCGACGCCTGGACGGTGAGGGTGCGGCCGGTCGCGACGTGCTTGACGGTCGGGTTGGCGCACGGCCCGTTGATCCGCAGCAGCGGCCATGTCCCGGTCGTCCCCTGGACGGTGAGGAACCCCGGCCGTCCGACGGCGCCGGCGGTGTCGGCGATCGTGAAGGGGAACATCAGCGGAAAGGACATGCCGCCTTCGGTGAGCCCGCCCAACGGGATCGACGCGGTTTCCGCGGTGTCGGCGTAGAACAGGTGGTCGGCGGCGGTGAACTCGATGTCCAGGGGGATCCAGCCGTGCTTGGCGGTGGTCAGGTCCGCTTCCATCTGCCGGATACGGCCGCGGACCACGCGGGCGGGCCGGCCCGGGAACTTCAACCGCAGGTCCAGGGTGGCCCCGCCGGCCAGGCGTACCGCGTCGCTGCTGGTGGCTTCCTCGAGTTCGGCGAGGACGTCGAGGGCGGCGCCCTGGTTCCCGGGCGTTTTGATGCCGGCCGGGATGCGCAGGGTGCGTCCGGTGTAGTAGTCGGCGCCCAGCCACAGCCCGTCCTCGCCGGGCGGCTCGACATCCGCGGTGCGCTGCGACGCCCGCCCAAGGCCTTCGATACCAGCCAGGACGACGGGGGTTCCGGTGCCGATGAGGACACCGGCAAGTTCGTGCTGGCCGTCCTCCAGTTCCACGGGCGTACTCATCGGCTTCCCCCTCCGCTGGCGGCGAACGCCCCGCCGCGCGCGAGGCGGCGCAGCTGGTAGGACTGGCGTGCTTCGACCTGGCGGGCCAGGTCACGGTCGGAGCGCCGGTCCCCGATGTGGAAGTGGGAGGCGCCGACCAGCGGCCCCTGCTCGCGGATGATGACGATCCGGGAGGACTGGGCATCGGTCAGACCCACCCCGAAGCGGTGCGCGACGTCGGCCAGGACCGGCATCGCGGTACGGCGCTTGGAAGCACCGAGCGGCAGGTACGCCTCCCCGCCAGTGGACGGCTCGGCGAAGCGGATGATGCCGCCCTGGGTGGCGTACATGCCGGCGCGGATACCGCCGTCGGCGTACGCGGCGCCCTTGTTGGCCTTGCTCAGGTCGGACAGGAACCGCACCGAGCGGGACCCCAGGGACGAACTGATCTGCCCCTTGGCCCTGTTCGCCACCGCGATGATCTCGTCCTCGCCGAGGCCGGTGGTCGCGGCGACATCGTGGATGCCGGTCTTGCTGGTCTTGATCGCGGCAATGATCTGCACCAGCTGTTCGACCTGCTCCGAGGTGAGCGCGTTGTTCGCCTTCTTCGCTGCCGTGTTCGCCGCCGATGCCTTCTTGGAATCCCTCACGGCGGCCGCGGCGAGCTCCTGCGCCGCCTTGTCGTTCTGCGCGGCCAGCTGGCCGGCAAGGTCTCCGTAGCCGCGGGATGCCAGCTTGGCCAGGTTCTCGGCGAACAGCTCGTTGTTCAGGGTGGCGTGGGTGAGCTGCACCTTGTAGTCGGTGAGCGACGCCCGCGCGGTCTTGGACAGGTTGCGCAACGCCATCGACATTTCGGCGATGTACTTCTTGGAGCCGTTCGCCATCTTCTTCGTGAGGGCGACGCCGTCCTTGCCCATCGCGGCGAGCGCTTCGGCGACGTCTCCGCCGGCGATTTCGGCGACCTTCTCGAGGTCCCGGTTCCAGGCCGTGGTGGCCTTCGCCGCCGACTTGATCTTCCGTTCGACGGCGCCCAGGTCGAAGTACTCGACTTCCTTCGTCTTGCCGCCCTTGACCTTCACCTTCTTGGTTTTATGTCCGGCGGATCCGGCGTCGGAGGAGGAGTACAGGGAGCCGGTGGTGGGGTCGTAGCGCCAGTCGGTGACGTTGCCGTCGGCGTTCCACTGGATCATCGAAGGGTCACCGCCGAGCCGCCTGACGGTCTCCTCCGTGATGGCTCGAGAGCGGAGTCGTTTCGACGGGTGAAGGGGTACGTAGCTCTCCCCGCCGGTCTCCGGCTCACCCCACACCCGCCACGACCCCGCGGGGGCGATCTGCGCCACGTGGTTCTCCGCGCCGCGGGCGAAGTGGCGTACGCCGCCGCGCTGGATCCCGCCGTCGGCGTAGTAGTCGACGACACCGCCGTCCGCCCAGTCCCGGTGGGCCGGGGCCACCTTGCTTGACGTGCCCTGCGTGGTGAACTTGGTGACCCGGTTGGTGGTGATGGTGACCGACTTGTTGCGCAGGCCTGCGATGGACGCGGCCAGAGCGTCGACGTTTGCGCGCGCCGTCCCGGTTGGGGCGGTGATGACGACGTTCTTGCCCTTGGTGTCCCTGATCTTGAATCCGAGCGCTTCGAGCTGCTGCCGGGCTTCCGCGGTGGGCGCCCGCATCGTGATGGTCTTGCCCTTGGTGGAAGCGATCTCCGACTTCACCATGGACAGGTCGGCGATGGTCTGTTCGGTGGCCGCCCCGATCGTGATCGTCTTGTCCTTGACGCCATCACGAAGGGCCTGAACCTCGCCGAGCCTTGTCTGGGCGGATGCGGTGTCAGCGGTTACGGAGAACCGGCCGTCCTTCAGCTTCACCACCTTGAAGCCGAGCTGCTCCAGCAGTGTCTGCGCTTCGGCCGTGAGCGCGGTGACCGTGACGGACTTGGCGTCCGGGGTCCTCTTGATGGCCTCAATGACCGCGTCGAGTCCTGCGACGGCGTCATCGGTCTGCATCTCCACGGACATGGTCTTGTTGTCCGGGATCTTCAGGTAGGAGTTCGCGAGCGCTTCAGCCTGCTCCCTGGTCAGGCCCATGCTGTCGGCGGCGTCGACAAAGGCCTTCCGGCCGCGGGTGAAGATGCCGTTGACGTACTCCCATGACTTGCCCTGCTCACGTGCGGCAGTGGCGGCGGCGTCCGTGTTCGTGGCGAGGTCGGTTAGCAGCTTGTCGGCGTCGCGGGCTTTCTGGCTGCCCCGGTCCAGTTCGCCGTCGCGCATCTTCAGCGCTCCGGCATGGTCCTTGATGGCGGCGGCGGTGTCGTCGATGGACTGCTCGAACGCCGACATGGCGGATCCGGCGGCCCGGTTGACGTCGTTGAGGGCGACGATGGCCTGCCGCAGGCCGTCCGCTGACGCCTTCTGCGCGTCGAGCTTCGCGGAGGTGTCCTGGGCGGCCTGCCCGAAGAGGCCCATGCTCTGCGCGGCCAGTTCCTGCTCGAACTTCTGGTCGGCGAGCGCCGACTTGTAGTCGTCGAGTTGGGCGCGGACTTCCTTCGCGGAGAAGCCCTGCCCGCGCATCTTGCTGATGATGGTGTCGAGGGCGTCCGCGGCAAGGTCGGCCTGCCCGTTCTTCACCAGGTTCGCAAGAGCCTTGTCGACCGCGTCGATGTTCTCCTTCGCGTCCTTGATCGGCGTGCTGTCGGTGCCGAAGAAGGACACGATGGACTGCTGGACCTGGTCCAGGCCCTTGGGGTCGGTGACCTTCTGGAGACTGTCCGCGAGCCCGGACAGGTCCTTGCCGAAGGAGCGGGCCGCTTCCCCGGACACCTTGCCGGTGTCGCCCAGGGTGCGCAGTGACGTGGTCAGCTTGTCGACGTCCGGGGGCGCCTTCTTGCCCATGTCGGACAGCTGGGACAGGGCGATGAGGAGGATGCCGATACCGGAGGCGATCAGTGTGGCCTTCGCGGCGGTGCCGAGGGTCGCGAACGCCGCGGACAGGCCGGCCAGGCCTCCGCCGGCGGCGGCTGATGCGGCCTGCAAGGCGGCGATCCGCGCGCCGAGGGCGGCGATACCGCCAGCGATCGCTGCCGCGCCCGCCCCGGCCAGCGACACGAGCTTGAGGCCGGCAGCAACCTGGATGATGATGCCGACCAGTTCCGGCGGCAGCGCGGCGACCAGCTGGGCAGCGGCGGTGACGATGGTGAGCAGGCCCGGACCTGCCTCGGCGGAGGCCTGCAGCAGCGTGACGACGGCGTCAGAGATCGCGGACAGGGCTTCGCGTGCTGCCGGCCCGTTGGTGCTGGCGTAGTCCATGAACGCGGCGATGGGGCCGCTCTGGAACGCTCCGCCCTCGGACAGCAGCCGCAGGAAGTGCATGACCCCGTCGGTCATCTCATCGAGCTGCCGGTCGCTGAAGTCGGCAAACTTGTCTGCCATCGCGTCGAAGCCGGGCGTGGAGATCGCGCCGCCCGCCACGGTGACCAGCCGGTCCAACTGGCTGGACATCGACTCCACGTGCGGGGTGAGACGGGGAATCAGCTGGTCCAGGACGGTGATGCCGTTGGTGAGCGGCGTCATCGTGAAGGCGGACATGTCGTCCGACCAGTCGGAGAAGTTGGTCTTCAGCTGCGACAGGGCGATCGCGGCCTTCTGCGCTTCCGGCGGGAGTTCGGCCAGCATCTGCTGGTACTTGATCTGCGCCTTGATGGCCTCGGCGGAGGACCGTCCGTGTTCGCGTACGGCGTCCTGGTACTTCTTCTCCGCGTCGGCGACCTCGCCCAGGCGGCCCACCTGTCCGGCCAGGGCCACCCCGAACGCGGTCGCACCGATAGCGGCGGCGCCGAATACTCCGGGGAGCGGGGCGAGGCTGGTGGACAGGCCGGCGATGAGGGGGACGGCGGCCGGAGCGAGCAGCAGGAGGCTTTGGAGGATGCCGGAGGATGACCTGCCGCCGCCTCCGCCGCCGAGGCTGCCGAAGCTGCCGTGCAGGCCGCTGAGGCTGCCCGCGACGGTGTTCAGGGAGCCGTCCAGGTCGTCCAGGTCGCTGCGGAGCGTGCGGGTGTTGGTGGACAGGGTGCCGAGGCGGGTGCTGGCGCGGCCGGTGGCCGTGTTCATGCGGCGCAGCGCGGTGGCCGTGGTCAGGGACCGGGCTTCCAGTTCCTCAAGCTGGTTCTCGGCTTCTCTGGTGGCTCTCTGGAGGACGTTCAGGGAATGTGCGGTCTGGCGGGCTTCTTCCCGCAGGGCGGCCAGGCCGGTGGTGCCGTCGACGTTGAGGGAGACGGTCAGGTTCTGACCGGCCCCGGCCGCGGTGAGTGCGGCCTGAACGTCGTCACGGAGGTGGTCCGCGTCCACATCCAGGCGGACCTGTACGGCTTGCCCGCCGGCGGCCGTGAGCGCTGTCGTGATGTCGTCGCGGAGGTGACCGGCGTCGATGTCGAGGCGGACGCCGATGCCCTGCCCGGATCCGGCGGCGGTGAGCGCGGCAGTCACATCGCTGCGCAGGTGATCGCCGTCAACGTCCAGGCGGATGCTGACGTTGTTGCTGGCCTCCGTGCGCAGCAGCGCCAGGTTGCGGCGCAGGGAGTTGACTTCGTTGGACGCGGATCGTGCGTCCGTTGCGATGTCCCGCAGGGTGCGCGCCAGGCCGGAGCCCTGACCGGTCAGCCGGACACTCAAATTCCATTCGGACATCGGCGGGCTCCTTCCTGGGCTAGTGGCTGTGGGCTTTCTGGAGCTCGAGGGCGGCGTGGACGCTGGCCGGGATGAGGGCGACCTTCACTCCGTGTCCTTCCGGCCCATCGGGGACTTCCTTTTGCCGGTCGGCGATGGTCTGGCAGCCGAGGCAGCGGTGGGTGACGGCGGTGTAGGCGAACTCGTCACCGCCCGTATTTTCGTCCCATTCCTCGGCGCGGGTGCCGCAGCCGGGGCAGACCTGCTTGACGTAGGCGGCATAGGCGAGGGCTTTACGCCGGTCGAGGTCGGTCCAGGTGCCGTCGCCGTGCCCGCGGAACCTGCTGTGGGGCATGCCCCACTGGTGGCAGAGCTCCATCTCGGCACGGAATACGGCATCGTCGATCAGCCTTTTCCCAGGTCGGTGCGCTGCTGGTGCTGGACGTTCCAGGCGGCCCGCCACAGCGCCTTGGCGTCGGCGTTGGACCAGGTGTTGAGGAACTGCTGGGCGTCCTCGAGGGGCATCCCGTCGAGGGATGCCGCGGAGATCAGGGCCGGCGGGAAGGTCTCCTCGGACCATTCGCTGCCGTTGGCTTCGTCGTCCTCGGTCGGCGGGTGGTCCTTCTGGAGCTGCTCGAGCTGCTTGCGTTCCAGTGCGGTGAAGCGGAGCGTGACGGACGCCTTGTCGTAGGCCTTCTGCGCCTTGTCCAAGCCCTCGGAGGCCTGGGCGGCTTGGGCCTGCACCATCTGTTTGACGTCGGCGTCGGGGTCGTCCTTGAGGGCGGTGAGACGGGCGCGGGCCTGCTCGTCTTCGGCCCTTGCCTGGTGCAGGGTCTTCCGGATGTCCGGGTCCTCGCAGATGGTGAAGGACGCGGTGGGCAGCTTGATGCTGTCCAGGCGCTTCTTCAGGGCGCCCCATCCGTTGGCGGTGGTGCTAGTCATCGGGTCTCCATCGGGAAGGCCCGGCCGGGCGCGCGGCGCCCTTCCCGAGTAACGCCGGGCCCGGCCGGGGGCTGGTGGGGTGTGTCAGTCGCCGGGTCAGGACGACGGGACGGTGCCGTTGAAAGCCGGCCTCGCGGTGATCGTGAACTGGACGGTGACCTTCGCGGCCTCGTTGTCCGTCGTGTACGCCTTCGAGTTGGAGACGACGGTGACGGGGAAGACATCCATCCCCTTGGCGGCGGCCGCGTTGCCCTTGGAGAAGATGACGATGAAGCCGGACGTGCCCTTGGCCAGGTCGGTCTCGATGTCGTCGGCCGTGCTGTCCTCGTAGAAGGTGAGGCTGGAGTCGGCCGCGGAGTCGTCGCCGCCGATCTTCGACACGAACGTGGACGCCATGTCCGGGGTTTCGATCGGGGAGTTCTCCAGCGACCAGCCGTCGATCGCGGAGATCATGCCCGTGTAGTTGGTGCCGGCGGTGATTTCGGCGGCGGTCGGGATCAGCGACGTCGAAGCGATCGTCGGAACCCAGTAGATCTTCGTCAGGCCCTTGCGGTTGAACCTAGCCATGAGTGTTGGCCCCTCGCAGATAGGGGCCGATCTTGGGGGCCCCTGCTACACGTGTCGGTGTGGCGGCCACCTCAACTGGGTGGCGTCCGCGTGGGGTCCCGCCGCGGTGCGGTTCATCCTTGCCGCCGTGTCAGGCGGTCTTCTCCAGGTACAGCCGGTACCTGATCACACTGGTGATGATGCCACTGTTCGGATCAGGCGTTCCCCCCGCTTCCCTCGCCTCCCGCTTCCAGCAGTCCACGCTCGCACCGGCGTTGAGCGGATGCAGGTAGCCGGGGCTTCCGTCCGCTGGGCGTTCCACGACTTTCCAGCCGCGGTCGGCCAGCCACTGCGCCTGTTCGTCGCCGCCCCGGCTGTCCGGATCCCCGGGGGCCGGCCCGGACACGAAGGTGGCCTGGTAGCCAACCACGATGGCCTTTCCGTTGTCGGCCAGGGTGCCGTCGTCGTCGAGGCGGTCCAGCGGGTCGAGGATCGTGTAGGGCGGGGGTACGGGCTTTCCGGTGTCGTCCAGGGGCACGGTGCGCCGCCCTACCGGCCTGCCGGTGAGGGTTGCCAGCAGCGTTTGGAAGCCGTCGGTGACTGGAAGTCGCTGGATCACGTCAGCTCCCGAAGATCCGGTCCAGGGCCTGGCGGAAGGCCTGCTCATACTCGGGGGACAGCTCGTTCACGGCCGGCTCCACATGCGGGAACGGCGGCTGCCGGTAGAACCGGCCGAGAGAGTCGTGCCTCTCCATGAACCCGAACTCCAGCCGGCGTCCCTGCGGCTCCCGGGTGCCGACGTCTGCCCCTCCGCCGTCAGCAACAGCGAACGGCTCCCGCTTCCATGAGCCCCGGTAGTCGCCGCTGATGACGTTCGGGCCGGGACGTCCGGACGCGTTCTCCATGATGAGCGCGCGCAGCAGACGGCCCTGCTGCTGCACCGTCCGGTTGGTCTCCGGTCCGACCCGGCCAGCGACGCGTTCCAGGCGAGGCGCCAGTTCGTCCAGGTCCATCAGCCCGCCTCCTGCCCGTTCTGCGCGACCTGGTCCAGGCCGGTGATCCGGACGACGCCCAGCGTGCCGCCGACGGACGGGTCCAGGGCGCGCCACTGGCGGCTGAGGAGGGTGATGTCGCCGCCCTCGTGGACGGTGACGACGGTGACGACGGTGTCCCTGGCAGCGATCGGAGCCGACAGGGGGGTGATGGCCTTGAAGCGGGAGCGGGTCTCTCCCGGCCAGGGCATGTTCGCCGACGGGAACGCGGTCACGCCGTCGGACGTGCCGGACACCTGGACGGCGCCGATGCCCTCGTAGATGAGGTCGCCCTCCGGGTACGTGTACAGGCCGGTGTCGGGGTTGAACACGGGCTGGCCGGACGCAGGGCTGGTGAAGCGGATGGTGTCCAGGAGGATCAGACCCTCCACGAACGAGGCGATCGAGGACAGGTCGAGGCCGGCCATCAGCCGCCGTCCCTTCTGCCGGATGCCCAGTCGGTGAGGGTGGCGAGCATGGCGCGGGCGGTCGCGCCTTCACCGCCGCCGTAGTCGGACCGGTTCAGCGCTTCCTGGTCGAGGAGGACGGGGTCGACCTCGGCGAGGAACCGTGCGACCAGATCACCGGGGCTGGTGGGGACGCCGACAGCGACCCGGGCGAGTCCGTCGAAGGCGACGTTGTCGGGGTGCCGGGTGTGCAGGACCAACAGCGGCAGCGTTTCGGCGATGGAGTGCTCGAGGACGTATCCGGTGACGACGCCCGGGTCGATGGTGTGGCCGTTGAGGGCGATGGTGGCGTGGCCGGGCTGGGCGTCGATACGGACGCCATGGGCCTGCGGCTCAGCAGGGGTGTCGGTCACGCGTCACCTACTTGTTCGGAAGGCTCCTCAGCGGCGGCCGTGGGGTCGGCCGGGAAGGGGACTGAGAGCGGGACGGTGCGCTGGAACATCACTGCTTCATCGGTGATGAAGTTTCGTTCCCGGTGGCCGTCGGGGTGCTCGTAGTACTCGTGGAAGACGATGACGTCGATCAGCCAGGGGACGCCGCCTTGGATGGTTCCGCTCTGTACGGGCAGTACGTACACCGGCCGGTTGACGGCGACTAGGCGTGGGTCGATTCCGTTGGCCTTGAGCCACTCCTGGATGCGCTTCAGGCGTGGCCAGTCGGGGAGGCTGTGCCCGATGTGAATGGACTGGGCGTCGGGGGGCTTCACAGGGGCGCTCCGGAGAGGATGTTGTCGCGGCCGATCAGGTCGAGACGGGGCAGCAGCTCGCGCTGGCAGTGCGGATGTGCCGTGGGGTGGGCGAGGGCGTCCTGGACGGTGCGCAGGGTGCGGTGGGCGCGGTCGGGGTCGTTGTGGCTGGTCCATCCGCAGTCGGCGCCGTCGCGGATCTCGACGTAGCTGATGCCGAGTTCGTCCATCGAGGTACGGGCGGCGGCGGTGTTGGCGGTGGTGACGGCCTGCCAGGTGATGGCGGCTCGGGCCCAGGAGTCGACGGGATGTTGGGCCTGGTTGGCGTACACGACGGTGTCGAGGGGGTGTTCGCGTTGGAGTTCCGCGATGTCGAACCGGCCGCGGTCGGCGTCCCGGGAGGCGTCCTGTGCGGCGCGCAGGAACGCGCGGGCGCGGCGCAGGGCTTCCTGGATGCGGTTGGTGAGGTCGCCGTAGTACTGGGCGGACAGGGCGGTGATGGCGGCTTGGTGGCGTGCCGTCCAGGTGAAGGTGGCTTGGCGGCGGTCGGCGTTGTCGAGGAGGGTCCAGGCGCCTTCGCGGTAGATGAGGGGGAGGTCGGTTGCGGCCCAGCGTTCGGCCCAGGCGCCGGCGGCGCGCGCGAATGCGGCGAGGGAGGTGTTGAACGCTGCGATGGCGGCACGCAGTTTGGCTCCGCTGCCGGAGGTTCGGCCTGGGCGGATGCCTGCGAGGGCGTTGAGGAGCCGGGTTTGTGCGGTGGTGAGGATGAACCAGGCGTTGCGGAGCCGGTCGACGGCGTCGGTGATGAAGCCGAGGAGGCGCTGTCGCAGGGTGCGGCCGCGGCGCCGTACGGGGGTGGTCATCGCCTGGGCCGTTCCACCAGGCGGGCCACGCCGATGTAGGTGGTGTCGGATCCGGTGCCGGCGGGGTCGTCGGGTGCGGGCGGCTCCCCCTGCTCGAGGAGGGCGATCTGCCGCTCGAGGGCTTTGATGTTCTCGGTGAAGGCGACGGAGACGACACTGGACACGTTGACGCTGGCGGGCTGCTGGAGAAGGGCTGCCTTGCGTTCGTAGAGGACTTCGAGGGCTACGGCGCGTGCGGTGCCGAGGCGGGTGTGGCGGGCTTCCAGGTCGGCGACGGGTGTGGTGGTGCCGAGCTGGGCGAGAAGCCAGGCTTTCACGCTGTCGGTCAGGGCCATGGCCGGCGTCCTCTCAGTGGGGGCGGTGGGGAAGGGATTGCGAGGGTGCGGGCCCGCCCGGTTGGCGCCCCCACCACGTGGGGGGCCCGCACCCTGCTATTCGCCGCTGTCGCCCTCGCCAGCGGCGTCCCGGCCCCGAGACCGGCCGGTCGCCGCGGTCTTCTTCGCGGCGGTCTTCTTGGCCGCCGGGGCGGCCTTCACCTCGTTACCGGCGTCGGAGGGTTCCGAGGCGGCGCCAGAGGCGCCGTCCGGGCCGTCGCCGGTAGGGCCGTGGTCGGTGTTGTCCTGGGTCTTGGGGAGGCGGGGGAGCTTCCCGTCGACCCAGGCGGCCGGGTTCGTCACCAGGGCGGCCAGGCGCGGCTCCGGGCTGGTGCCCGGGGCCAGTTCGACCGTCTGATGAGTCTCCGGGTCCTGTACGTAGACCGTGGCTGCGAGTTGGGCGGCCATGGGTCACCACACCGTCGCGGCGATGTGGATGTCCGGGACGTACATGACCGGCATCGCGGCCGCGGAGGCCTTCGTCCACACCTGCGGCGGGTCGTCCTGGTAGCCGCGGGTGACGACGATGCCGGGGGCCTCTTCCCGCTCGATGGACGGGTTGCCGCCCTGGGAGAGGATCAGCCCGTCGGCGGTGAGGCCGTACTGGGTCTCTGCCCACTGCTGCGGGTTGGGCGGCAGCAGGAAGAACATGTTCTCCGGCAGCGCGCGGACGTCCGAGCCGGTGTCCATCTCGATCTTCACGTCGTAGGTGGTGATCGGGGGGAGGTTGTAGCGGGCCCTCACCACGTTGACCTCGTTGGGCGCGAGGACCGCGGTGGGGATCGTCGATGCCGAGTTCACCGAGCCGTAGTAGGCGGCGCGGTAGGAGTCGTTGCCCATCATCAGCGCGGCCGTCTTGTACGACGTGAGCGCGCGAGCGGGGTCGGGTGCTCCGGAGGACCGCAGGACCTCCATCCACCGCATCTCGTCTCCGAGGATGTCGGCGGTCGTGGTGGTCCAGGCCGTGGGCGCGGTCGGCATGTTCGCCGACGGCACCGCGTAGTCGGCCTCGAGGGTGAGGCCGTTCTCGCCAACGAGGGAAAACTTCCCGTCGATGAGGAGGTCGGCGACGGCCAGCTCGAGGCGCTTCTTGATGGACAGGACGTGCGCTGCGACGTCGTCGTAGACGGCGTCGACGAGGTCGCGGGAGTCCAGGCCGCGGTCGAGGTTCTCGAGGATGGTCTCGAACTCGCCGACGATGTACTTCTGCCCGAGCGGCAGGAGCTTGCCGGAGGTCGCAAACTGCGTGATCTCACGCGTGGCGACCTTCGTCTGGGCGTCCCACGCGCGGTAGGACGCGGCGGCGACCCGGCGGCGGGTGCCGCGGTGTTCCCACTTGACGGAGTTGATGGTGCGCTCGGGCATCACGCTGAGCGTGAGGGCGTAGTCCGCGGGGGTCTGGATCTCCCGGGCGAACGCGTTGATCTCGGTGGGGCTGATGTCGCGGAGCAGGAGCTCCAGCATGTCGTTCGGCATGGTGGTGTCTCCTGATCAGACCTTGTAGACGAACTGGGAGTTGGAGCCGGCCGGCACGTCGGTGGGGTCGAACGCGACGGGCAGCTTGGCCACGTCGATCTGGCCGTGGACCATGAGCGGCGCGGCGCACTTGGTTGCGGTGGGCGCGTAGGCGACCTCGGTGAACAGGAACCCGGCGAAGACATCGGCTCCGTCCGCGGTGGCGGCGGCTCCGCCTGCGGTGGTGGTGGCGATGGTGATGTCCGGGGTGGTGCCGCCGGTGAACGATTCGGTGGTGGTCGGCGCGGCGACGTTCTCGCCGAGCTGGGTGCCGCCCCAGGTGAGCGTCCAGGGGCCGCCGGCTGCGCCGGTGACGACGACGTCGCCGGGTGCGATGTTGGAGAGGGCCTCGAGGGCTGCCTGGACGACGGCGGCGGTGGCGTTGTAGGCGATCGCGGCGGTGGTCTGCCCGTTCCACGTGATCGTGAAGGTGCCGCCGGTCGGCGCGCCGGTCACGGTGAGGGTCTGGACCTCGTTGGAGACCGCGTTGTACGGCGCGTACAGGCCGGATGCGGTCAGCTTGCCCAGCGGGATACCGGACTTGAGCTTGCGGTCGGTCTGGTAGGCGGTCGGCGCGGTCCAGTGGAGGGTCTCGCTGAACTTGGACAGGTCGAGGGTGACGGACTGGTTTGCTTCGATGCCGAGCATGCTCATGAGCCACGGGCGGCCGACGGCGAGCGTCTCGGTGCTGGTGTACGGCTGGATGTCCACGCCGTGCCCCTTTCACGCTATGCGCGGGAATGTGTGGTGAGGGCACCTGGTGTGGTGCCGTCCACGGGGGTCAGGGCGTGGTCCCTTGGTCATCGGCCGCCGGGGCGGCGCTAGGGGGTCAGGCGGCGTCTGGGCTGCGCAGTCCTCGCTCGATGGCCCGCTTGCGGGCGGCTTCGCGGACGGCGTCCTTGGTGCTGGCGGGCTGCCGTGGCGCATTGCCGCCGGCGGGGCCACCGGACGGTGCCGGGGGAAGGGTCTGCGGGGCGGCAGCGACACCGAACAGCTCGGGCCGGCGCTGCTTGAGCGCTTCGGCGGCAGCGGTGACGGCGGCCTGGTCGGCGTCCGGCGTGGCACGCAGGTCCCGCTCGAGCATGGCGAGCGCGTCCTGGAGGTTCGGTGCGGTGACAGCACCCTTGTCGTCGGCTACGTCAACGGCACCGAGCCGGATGAGGGCCTGCTCGCGTACGAGGGCGCGGCGCTGCTCGGCGAGTTCGGCCTGGCTCTCCTCGAGCTTGGTCCGCTCCGCCTGGATGGCCTGCTCCTTGCGGGCGACTTCCTCGGTGCGGCGCTGCTCATCGGTCAGGGCCTGCTGGCGGGCCTGTTCGGCCTGCTTGAACACCTCGCTGAACTTCTCGGGGTCGAACGTGTCGGGGTCGAGGCCGGCGGCTTCGGCGATGGACCGGTAGGCGGCGCGGCGGCCTTCGTCCTTCTCGTTCTTCATGAGGACGTTGAGGCGGCGTTGGGTGAAGGAGACTTCGGGCTCCCCGTCACCAGCGGGCGCGGTGGCGGGAGGCTGCTGTCCGGCGCGCGCGGCCATGTCCGCGGGGGACGGCGTCGGGGCGGGCGGGTTCTGCGGGGCGGGCTGACCGCCTGCTGCGCCGCCTGCTCCGCCGTCGGTGTTGGCGAGGACGGCGAACGCGTACGGGTCGGTGAACAGCGGGCTGTGGCCGTGGGCGGCGGCCAGGCCGGGCCGAAGGTGGTGCTGCGCGGGGCGACGCATTGGGGACAGTCCTCCCAGACGTTCCGTTCCAGGCCCCGCGCCTAGATCCAAGTGGAGCACAGATGTCATCCGGTGTTCCCCCCGCTCCCCTGCGCCCCGTCCGCTGCAGGTGCGGTGCTGCCGTCGGGCAGCACGTTCTCCTCACCGGCGGCGGGCAGGACGACGGCCGGCGGGTCGGGCTCGTCGGGGGCCTGCCGGCCGAGGAAGGAGGCGACTTCGTCGGGGTTTCCGAGGGCGTCCGCGAGGTTGCGGGCGTCCTCGAAGGAGCGGGCGTCGATCCGCTTGATTTCTTCCTCGGCGTCGTCGATGGGCCAGCCGATCTCCTGCAGGCGCCGGATCGCAGTCTCCAGGCTGATCAGCTTTGCCTGGCGGGCGGAGGCGACTTCCTCGAGGACGGCGGCCTTGTCGGTGGGCGTGTAGGCGCCGCGGGTGAGCTTCGCGGGGAGGACAGGCAGGCTCATCCAGTCGGGATGCTGGCCGGCCTTGAACAGGCGCTGGACGAACTTCGGCAGGAGCCGGTCGGGGTGGTCGCGGGCGAGCCGCATACCGGAGATGAGGGAGTCCAGCGGGCCCAGGGCCAGTTCGAGCTGGTAGCCGGACGTGAACTGGGCGGGGTCGCCGGTGCCGAGCGCGACGGCGGGGATGCGGGAGCTGCTCGCTGCGATCTCGCGGAGGTCCTTGCGGTGGTTGCGGAGCTCGGCGAGGTTGCCGCTGGTCTCCACTGAGGTGATGGATCCGCCCTCTCCGAGGGTGAAGACCATGCCGGGGCCTGCGGTGTACGTCTGTTGGGCGCTGATGGACTTGCCGGAGATGGCGAGGATGGGCGCACCGGTGGTGGCGGAGGCCCGGGAGGAGTCGGTGTCGGAGGAGGAGAGTTCGTCGAAGACCTGGAGGACCTTGGCCAGGGACGACTGGCCCCAGTGTTCGCCGGGTTCGGGAACGGTGTTGGGGACGTGGATGACGGAGATGAAGTCCTGGTAGGTGTCCAGGTGGTCGAGGACCTCGCCTTGCCCGTTGGTGGCGAACTGCGCCCTGTCCATGGGAAGGCGGTCGATATCGACGGGGCCCTTGAGGTCGCCCAGCTCCCAGATTGCGTCGGTCAGGTACACGGTCTTGTAGGAGGGCTGCTCGGACCACGGGTACAGACGGGTGATGGCCCCGGCCGGGTTAAGGGTGTCGCCTTGGCCGAGGACGGGCTGGGAGGCCTGGTCGTCGGTCTGCTCGGACATGACGGTGGCACGCACCGGCCGGCCCGTCTGGTCGACGCCGTTCGCGGTCTGCGGGCGGATCCAGTCCAGGTGGTAGGTGATGCGGCGCAGCCGTGCCGGGAGGCGGCGGGCCTTGTCCTCGGGGAGTTCCCACGCGAAGTGGATCCGGTCGGGGAAGTCGGAGCCGTCGGAGTCTTCGTCGATGACGGGGAAGTAGAAGCCGGGGTCGAACGTCTTGATGCGGACGCGCTGCTTGTCGCCGTCCCAGTGGAGCAGGTAGACGCCGTCGCCGAGGGAGACGGCTTTGCGTTCGGTCTGCAGGAGCCGCATGGGCAGGAGTTCTTCGTCGGCCCACTCGCGCAGGAGCGTCTGGACGCGTTCGGCGGTTTCGGCCTCGGGGCTGGTCTGGTCGCCGCCGGCGTTCTCCGCGCCGGGGACGGTGATGGTCTGCTCTTCACCCAACACGTGGCTGGTGATGGTGTCGACGAACATGGACGGGTCGCCGAACTCTCGGCGCATCCTGGCTTCGTCGCCGTCCTGGAACGCGGTGAGTTCGCCGACCTGGTTGTTGTCGTAGGCGGTGAGCATCTTGTAGGCGGCTAGGCGGCGTTCGTCGGCGGCGGGTACCCAGGTGGCGTGGGCTTCGGGGAACGCCCGCCTGTTCGGCATGCCGAGGTTGTCGGAGTAGAGCGGCTTGTAGTTCAGCCACGACCAGCGGTCGATGATGACCGCCTTGAGGCCGGAGAAGAGGCCCACAGCTACTCCCTCGCTGCTTACAGGCCCCGCGCCTGATCAACAGAGTACGGGCGTGGGGCCGGTGGGTTCCCCCTGCTATCGGCGTCCTCGCAGGCGCTGATCGGTGTAGTGCTGGGTGCCGAGACCTTCCTGGGCGGGGTCGGCGAGCTCCGTCAACGCGTGGACGGCGGCGTCCATGCGGTCTGGGGAGTCCATGCCGGGCAGCCAGGTGACCATCTGACGCTCGAGGGCGGGGAACTCGCCGACGTGGTGGACCTGGTTCTGGGCGTACAACTGAGCGATCGGTTCGGCGCGGAGCTGCTTTCCCCGCTTCGCGTGGACCTCGATGATGGATGGCATCAGCAGTCCGTTGGTTTCGCCTGACCGGGACAGGTCGGCCCAGGCCTGGCGGAGGATCTGGGCGGCTTGGTCGCCTCCGAAGTTGTCCTCTACGACGAACGCGTCCGCGTTGAGTTCGATGGCGAGGCGGCAGGCTTCGTGTCCCCAGGTGTCGGCGCCCATGTTGGCGGAGCGGTCGGCCAGGACGTACATCTGCCCGGCCGTGTTGCGGCCAGCGCCGACTATGCCGGTCTCATCGTGGTTGTCTCCCTTGCCGCCGGCCGTGTCGACGGCGACCAGGGTGCGGGAGAGTTCGACTCCTCGGAAGGCCATGGGGGTGATTCGGTTGGCGGTGATCCAGGACCACTGCCAGACGCCGCCCTCGAGCGGTCGCGGCTGCTGCTGGTAGAGGGCCCACCAGACGCGTTCTCCCACGCCCTTGCGGATGCGCTGGAGGTCGTCAGTGTTGTACCGCTCGGCCCAGAGAGCCTCGCCCGCCGGGCGTCCGAGGGGGTCGTCATCGGCCATGGCGATGGCTGGGAGGTCGAGGACCGTCCATTCGTCGCCCTCGGTTTGCAGGAGACGGCCGGAGAGGTCGTCTGGGTTCCAGCGGGTGTTGATGACCACAAGGGAGCCGTTGGGCTCGAGCCGGGTGAGGGCGACGGACTGCCACCAGTCCCAGACCCGGTCGCGTTGGGTCTGGGACTCGGCGTCGTCGGATCCTTTGAAGGGGTCGTCGACGATCAGGCAGTTGTGGACGAGTACGCCGTCAGCAAAGAAGTTGCTGTTTCCGTCCACTTGGAGGTCATGGACTCGGACGCTTGGCGCGTGTACTCGGCGAACCAGGGATACGGCGTCACCGCGGACTTGTGGTGGACGAGGTGGCAGCTGGCGCAGAGGAGCAGCAGGTTCTCCACCCGGTTGTTCGCCGGGTTCTCGTCGAGGTGGTGAACGATCAGGTTGGACTTTTGGGCGGGTGCCCCGTTGCGCATGTAGTTGATCGGCTTGAAGGGTGTCGAGCAGACCACGCAGGCGTCCTTGTCCCGCTCGAAGATCAGCGGACGGGTCTCCTTGAACCACTTGCTGTAGCTGGTGCCGTCCTTGTAGTGAGAGTTCCCGGTGCCGATCATGCGTATGGAGTGCGCTTTGTCCGCGCACGGGCGTGAGCAGTACACGGTTCGGCTGCTGATGGGTCGGAAGAACAGGCCGCACATCGTGCAGGCCTTCTCCGGATGGTTCCGGGAGGCCGTGATGCATTCGCGCCCGCAGAACCTGTTCGCCGCCTTCTTCGGCATGGGTTTGTCGCAGTGTTCGCACCGTCGGGCGTTCTTTATCGCGTGATGCGCCTGCGAGTGCGGCTTGCAGCAGTAGAAGGAGAAGTGGCCTCGCCGCAGTGCCTTGTTGTACTCGTACCGGGGCTTTTTGAATTCGTCGCCGCACCACAGGCAGCGCAGCAGGATCTTCACGGAGCGGGCCTGGTTGTAGCACGTCTGGCACGAGGGCCCGCGGCCGTTGCGTCCCTTGTCCTTGCCGCACAGGATGCAGTTCCGGTTGGTCCGGGACACGGTACGTACCAAGCCGGTCCCCTGGCCGTAGAGACGCGGCCGGCCGGTAACCGGATCCAGGGACATAGACGGGGTGATCTCCGGTAGTCCGTACTCGATTCCCACGAGTGCTGGTGACTTCGATGAGTCCATCTGCGGTAGTTGTCCTCGTTGCCAGAATGCGACGCCATTCGGTTTGGCCGGTCGCGTGGTTGAAGGAAAGGACGCGCGGCTTGTCGGTCATGGCCACGAGTTTCGATATGGCAATTCTACCGATTTCCGTGGTCACCAGGGTCTCGTCGGGGAAACAGTTCGCTCCTTTTCCTGTGAGTCCTCCACCGACGCCCGCGGTGACCATTCCGCCCTCGTGGCCAGCGATGTCGAAGCGGTTGGCGGCGTGCGAGGCGGGGTTCAGGGATATGCCGAGGACGTCGGCGTAGCCGGTGATGGTGTCGCGGATCCAGCGCCCGTGGTCGTCAGCCAGGGTGGCGCTGTAGGAGGCCAGCATCAGCCGGTGGTCGGGGTTCTTACGCAGGTACCAGACCGGAGCCCAGCGTGAGGCGCGCCGGCTCTTCCCGTGACGAGGAGGCATCGTCAGCATCACCTTGACCCGCTCCCCCGCGGCAATGCGCTGGAAGGCGTGGTCGACCAGGTCCAGGTGCCGGGCCTGCATCTCCTTGCCGTTGGTCAGGACGGCTGCCATGGATCCGGGCGAGCGGTCCATGGCCATCTGCCGCTCGATGGGTAGCAGCTGGGCTCGGAGTTCTGCTGTGGCCTGCCGGACTATCGCGAGGCGCTGCTCGTCGGGGAGCGTCCGGTAGACCAGCAGCAGGTCACTGTCCTTCGTCACTGGCTTCCTGGCCGTCGCCGGGCTCTTCGTCCGGTGTCGTGGCGGGTCCGAGGCCGATGAGCGCTTCGAGTTCGGCGGTGGTGGCCTGGCTCATCTGCAGGGGCCCGCCGCCAGCGCCGGTGACTTCGGCCTTGGTGGGCATGTCGAGGCCGTTCAGTTTGGCTCGCCGGTCCATGAGGCGTAGGACGGTGTCGACGGCGCGCATGTCCAGTTCCTCGCTGATGACGTTGCCTTCTTTGTCGAAGACTGGTGAGGGCTGGGTGGCGCGCGGCCAGGCGGCTTCGAGGAGTTCGTCGAGGCGTTCGTTTTCCTGCTGCCGGTAGGCGCTGACCTCTGCCTTTTCGGCCTCGCGGTGTGCTTCGAGGGCGCGGGTCAGGTCGCGGCGTGCGGCGTTGGGGCTGCTGTAGCCGAGGGCTTCGACGCGTTCGTCGTCGTAGCGGACGCCCTTGCGGCGCAGCTCCAGCAGTTTGGTGCGGCGGACGGTGACTTCGTCCAGCTTCAGTTTCGACCATGCCATGGCGGTGGGGGCTCCCGCTCGTGTGTGTGATTGTCGGGCCCCGCGCCTGTATCGGATGATCGCCGATTTTGGGCGTTGTGTTCCCCCGGGCTGGGGTTGGCGGGCATGCTGCGCGGCATGAGCGATGAGGTGAAGCGTGGGTGGAGACCCTCGCGCCGTCAGAAGATCGTGGCTGTGCTGTTGGTGTTGATTGGGTGGACGGCGTTGGCGGGGCAGTGGGATGACAAGGGGTGTTCGCTGCCGCAGGGGTATTCGCTGGTGGTGATGCATGGGACGCCGGATCGGAATGAGGGGTGTGAGGATGAGCCGGGTGGTGCCGTGTACACGGATGAGTACTGGCGTTGAGTGTGGCGGTGCCCCTGCCGCCGGGGGGTGGCGGTCAGGGGCACCGTGGGCCCGGTCCCGCTGAGCGAAGGGGGCGGGAGCCGGGAGGGTCGGGGGCACGGCCCGGTTTGTTCCAGCGGCGCGGGGACGCTTCTGGCTCTCAACGCGCCGGGCCGTGCGCTTTTGATGGTGGCGCATGTTGGAGGGTTTGTCTGAGCCGCGTTCCCCCTGGGGCTACTTGGGCAGCTCGTTGGTGTTGCGGACCCATACGCCCTTGTTCTCGGCGTGAACGCTCCGGTGGTCTTGGTAGACGTTGCCGTTGTAGTGGTGGTTGTGGACGGGCGGGGCTGCTTCGACGGTCTGCTTGATGCGCTTGATGAGTGCGCTGAGGGCGAGGATGGGCACGGCAATTCCTATGGGAGCGGCGCATACCCAGGCGACGACTTCGGGATCGGCGTGGCCGGAGGCCCACAGGACGCCGGTGGCGGCACCTCCAGTGGCGGCGATGACGACACTGGCACCGATCATGCGGGCGGTGTCGTCGACTGCCTTCTCGCTCATGCCGGGCCGTCCGGGCTGGGTTACGGGTGGGGCGGTGCCGATGGCGGGGACCGGGCTGTGGTCGCGGAAGGACGTCGGGATGGTCTTGGCCGGGCGTCGGGCTTCTGCGAGGGCGTCTTCGACGTCGTTGAGAAAGGCGAGGGCGTCGGGGTTGATGGTGGGCTGCCCGGCCTGGGGGGCGTGGGGCTGCTGGTGGTCGGGCAGGCGGGTCACGGGTCTGGGTCTCCTTGGTGTGGTGGGTTACTGGGTGAGCTGGTAGGTGCCGCGACTGATGGCGGTGACGGTGCCGTTGTTGTGGAGTTCGGCCATGGCGTTGTTGACGCTGCCGGGGGCGACGTCGAGCATTTTGCGGCGGACGTCTTTGAGGGCCATGGGGCCGTCGGCGAGGACGTCGAGGATGCGGTCCTTGATGCTTCCGGCGGACGGCTGGTCGTCTTCGTCGTCGGCGAGGAGTGCGGCTTGGCGGTCGGTGACCTGCTGGACTGAGTCGATGGTCTGTTCGTCGTCCTCTCCGGCGAGGAGGGATTCGGCGAAGGCCAGCCAGCGCTCGTAGGCCTGCTGGAATACGGCGTGCTCTTCGGGGGTGAGGCCCGGGGTGGGTGCGGATTCCATGAGGGCGATGAGGTGCGGGTAGGTCTTGTTCTCCTTGCGGGCGAACCAGGTGCGGTTGGTGAAGAGGCTGCCGCCGTTGATGACGTTGGCCATGCCGGCGGTGATGGGGCCGTGTTTGGCTTCCTTGCCGTGGAAGGCTGCGTCGATGGCGTTGCCGCCGCCGGTGCCGAAGTAGCGGGGGATGGGGGCGATTTCGATGCCGGGCGGGAGGACGCCGTCGCGGGCCATGTGCTGGGTGGTGCTGGAGTTGGTGCGGCCGAGCCAGACGGTGCCGTTCTTGGCGTTGGCGCGGATGCGGTCCTTGTCGCCGAGGTCGGCGAGGTGGATGGACTGGGCGGCGAAGCGGATACCGAGGCCAAGTTTGCGGCCGGTGGACTGGGTGTCGCCGACGAGGCCGGTGACCCATTTACGGAAGGGGCGGGGGACGACGGCGTCGGCGGACAGGATGCGGTTGAGTTCGTCGAGGGTGACGTTGACGAGAGGCCAGGGGTTGCCGATCTCGAAGGATCCCCAGCGGTTCTCGGCGCTGATCTTCTCCCGGTATTTGCCGAGGTCGTTGGCGGCGGCGAGGGTCGCGGCGGTCGCGGCGACGCCCTTGCCGAAGTGGTAGACGCGTCCGTCGACTTCGGGGAGGGACATGCCGTCCTGGGCGTCGGCGACGATGGAGACGATGCCGGAGATGCGTTCGGCGGCGATGACGTGGAGCAGGGTGACGGACTTCCCGGCGCCGGGTGCGCCGACGTACAGGTCGGTGATGGCGCCCATCTGGGGGTCGTAGAGGGGGACGCGGCCGATGCGGCCGTCGGGCTGCTGGCCGAGGGCGAAGGTGCCGTCCGGGGCCATGCGCAAGTCTTCGATGGTGGCTTCGCGGACGTTGAGCAGCGGGTGGTTCTTGTAGATGGAGATGAGGCCGTCGCCGAGTCCGTCGGTTTCCACCATGACCAGGGAGAGGTCTTTGTAGTCGACGGAGCGGGCGATCTGCTTCTGGTTGAGCTGAATCATCTGGTCGTCGGGGGCGGTGACGCGCAGGGCGATGCGGTTGTCGTCGGTGCGGTACTCGGCGAGGTGCATGCCGGTGGCGCCGCCGTTGGGGCGGGCGAGTTTCTCGTTGAAGAGGCGCTCGATGGGGTGCTGGCCGGCTTGGGCGGCCTGGTCGAGGGTGGGGCGGGCCTGGAGGAGTTTGCGGCCGGGGCCGGATCCGTCGATGAGTTGGAGGGTGACGGTGCCGATGGGCAGGTCGAAGATCCCGGCGAGGGTGGTGGGGTTGAGGTCGGGGACGGTGTCCCCGGCTTCGGCGAGGACGTAGCCCCAGAAGTCGGGGGCGCCTTCCTGGTATTGGGTGACGCCGGTGAGGAGGGTGGTTCCGGTGGCGCGGGCGTCGGCCCATTGTCGGGTGCGGTGTTCGCCGTAGGTGGCGGGCGGGGCCTGCTCGATCGCGGCCGCCGCGGGTGCGGCGGTCTCGAGGCCGGGGGTGTCGGGGGCTTGTTCGGGGATGAGGCCGGCGGAGCTGGTGAGCGGGACGGTGGCGGCCATGAGGCCGCCCCATGCAAAGGGGATGGCGTACTCCCACCAGGCGGTGCCGGGGGTGCACCGGTTGGTGAGGTAGACGCCGGCGCCGGTGAGGGCGGGTACGGCCTTTTGGCAGGCCTTGAGGAAGCCGGTCCAGCCGTGGATGGTGTCCCAGCGTCCGTACAGCCAGTAGAAGGTGCCTGCGGCGAGGCCTGCGGCGCCGAGGTGGGCGGGCCACAGGTCTGCCTGCTGGGGGACGAGGGTGATGCCGAGGGTGGCGGCGCCATAGGTGAGGCGTTCGAGGCGGGCGCGGCGGCGGATGGATCGGGCGGGGATGAGGCGGAGGCCGTCGGTGACGGCGGTGTGGGGCGTCGTGTCGGTGACGGCCATCGGGGTGTCCTCCTTCAGCGGTTGGTGGGTTAGCGGACTTTGTTGAAGCTGGGCTTGGGCTGGGCGTACGGGGAGGCTTGGGCGACTTCGTAGATGCCGCCGTACTCGGTCTGGTGGGCGTCGCGGACACCGTTGGCGTTGGCTTCCATGTCGTCGGCGGCGCGGACGAGTTCGCCGGTGGCGGCGGCGACCCGGTCAAACGCGGCGGCGACCTCGAGGGTCTGGGCCTGGAAGTGGGGGTCGACGCCGGCCTGGGCGAGGTGTTCGGCGAGGCGCCGGGCGCGGGCGGCGTCGTGCTCCATGCGGGCCTTCAGCAGGTGCAGCTGCTCGCGTAGGAGGGCGGCTGCTGCGGCGAGGGCGAGGATGCGCAGGGACAGGGAGACGAAGTTGAGGATGCCGCTGATGGCGCCGCCCCAGCTCATCCGCTCGGGCGGGTTGCTGTGGGCGGGGACGGGGGCGTTGCTGCTGGTGGCGGCTTCGGCGCCGGTCTGGACGCTGCTGGGCTCGATGGCCTGGGTGTCGGGCATGGTCTGCTTCCTTCTCAGGCCTGGTTGTGGATCGGCGCGGACGGGACGGTGAGGCCGGCGTCGGCGGTGGCCTGCGTGTACGGGCGGTAGGCGTCGTTGAGGTCGTTGTCGGCGGCCTCGGCCATCTCCGCGGCCTCAAGGGAGGACACCTGCATTTCCTCGGCCATGCGGGCCACGAGGTCCATGGACTCGGACATGCGGGCCATGGCGCCGGTGAACAGGATGCCGATCAGGTTGTGGTTGACGGCGAGGTCGTCGGCGAACTCGGCGAGGACGTCACGGAGCTTCGTGGCGCGGTGGGCGAGCTTGACGCACTGGTCGTGGGTGGTGAATCCGTCGGCGGCGAACTGCTGGTACTGGTCGAGGGCGTCGTCGAGGCTGATCTCTGTTTCGTGCTGGGCGTCCATGTGGCGGGCTGCTGCGACGACGGCGCCGGCGGTGCGGGCTGCTTGCTTCTTGGCTTTGGTGATGCGGGGGTCTTCGCGCCGTGCGGGTGCGGGGGGCATGGCGATGGGCTCCTTGGGGCGGCTGGTGCCGGGACGGGCGGTGTGGGGGGTGGGGGCTGCGTCGAGGGCGGGCGTTCCGGTGCGCGGGAGGGCGGCCGGGCTGGTGGTGATCGGGGAGGGTTCCCAGCGTTTGGCGTTGCTGCCGGGTACGTGCTCACTGGTGACGGTCCAGGCGGTGTGGCCGGATGCCTGGCTGGCGTTCTGGAATGGGGTGGATCGCTGCCTGTGGCTGCCGGACGCCGCGCTCGGGTCGGTGTTGTCGGTGGTTCCCGCTGTGGTGGGTCCGGCCCCGGGTTGCCCGCCGGTGTTCGTGGTGGCGCCGAAGAAGTCGCCCTTCGTGCCGTGCTTGCGGGCGTAGTCCCGGGCTCGTTCCCACCACTGGCTACGGCTGCTGGTCCTCTTGGTGCCGTTCGCCCCGGCCTGCTTGCCGCCGGTCTTGGTGTCGCCGTTCGCCTTCGCGTTCGCCTTGGGGCTGGTCGCTGAGGTGTCCTTGGCCTTCCGGGTCTTGGCTGTCGTGTCCTTCCACAGGGGCGGGACGGTGCGCCCGTCGCGCTTCTGGCGGCGCTTCCAGCGGCGTCCGGCGGCCTTGCGGAGGTCGCGCCAGGCGGTGGGGCCCAGCTTCATGTCGGGTCCGTCCTTCCTGACGCGCTTCGGGTCGGTGGCCTTGGTGCTGCGGGGGCTGCGGTTGTCCTTGTCGAGGGCGTCCTTGCGGGCCTTACGGGTCTTGGGGTTCTTGCGGGTGGTGCGGTTGTCGGCGGGCCACAGGGCGGGCTTGTCGCCGCCGTTCTTGCGGCGCCGCTTCAGGCGCTGCTGGGCTGCCTTGTGGGTGTTGTTCTTCAGGGCGTCGGTGAGCGTGCTGCCGCCCTTGCCGCCGCTCCCCTTTCCCTTGTCGCTGCTGTTGCGGGACTTGCCAGCCTTGTCGGGGGTGTTGGTGCGGGCCTTCTTCAGCAGGCCTCCCCCGGCGCCCTGGGTGGTGCGGTGCGGGCTCTTCGGCGCCTTCGGCTTCCTCGGAGTCTTGGGGGTGTTGGGGGTTTGCTTGCGTGCTCCTCCACCGCCGGCCGGGCTCTTGGGGGCGAGTCCAGAGCCGTTGCCGCGTCCGGGGCCGCGGTTGGTGTTGTTCTTCTTCGGTCCGCGGCCTGTTCCGAGCCCGCCGGTGCCGGTGTTGGACTTTCCGGACCGGTTGCGTCCGCCGAGGCCGGTGGAGCCGGATCCGGACGACGATCCGCCGTTCTTGCTGCCGCGGTTTCCGAGGGTCTTGCGGCCGAACTCGCTGCTCGAGGGCACCCGGTTGTTGGTCTTGGCGCGCTGCTGCAGGCCCTTGTCGGCGATCTGCTGCATTGCCAGCTGGTGCTTGAGGCGGGCCTCGCGCAGCGGTTCGGTCTCCGCGGTGCGGGCCTGCCGGTTCTCCCACCAGGTGGACATGACGGTGTGGGTGCCGCGGAGGGCCGCGACGGCGACGGCGAGGCATGCGGCGAGGGAGAGTGCGCCGAGGCGGGGGCCGACCATGTCGGGTGCGGGCTCGGACTGGAAGGTGGCGGGCACATGGCCCGGCGTGGGGTTGGGGGTGGTGGGGATGACGGGTTGGGTGATGCCGGGGTCGGGCAGGGCGGTGAGGGCGTCGAGGGGGCTGGGGCGGCCCGTAGGGACGGCGGGCGGAGCGTACGTCGGGGCGGCCGGCATAGGCGGCGCGGGGGCGGTGGCGGGGGCGTCGGGCATGGTCGTGGTGGGGGTCAGCGCGAACCCGATCCGGGGGAAGTCGAGGATGCGTGCGCCGGGGTTGGAGCCGTCGTTTCCGGTGGTGTTGTCGCTCATGACCCCTCCTTCCGGGGTTGACAGGCTGTAGTCGGATCCGGGATCCTCACGCGCGCGCGTCGCGCGCGCACGTTGGGCCGGTCATCACCCCTTTCCCGGGGGTGATGATGATGACGATCGGTCACCGTGTGTAGCGTTGGAAGAAGTCGTGGAGGTGGGAAGCGAGAGCGTTCGCCACAGTTGGGTCGCCGTCCTCGAGGGCGTTCTTCGCGACCATCCGGGAGGCGTCGAACCACAACGCGACCAGATGCATGGGGCCCTTCTGGACGGCTTCTGCCTGGCGGGCGTTGTAGTGCTTGGCCTGGTTCGCGAGCCGCTTCTCGGCAGCCTTCTGGGCGGCGCTCACATCGCCTCCTGGTTGAACAGGTCACCGATCGACGGGATCGGCTGCGCCTGCCCGGCCGCCTGCCCGGGCCAGTGCTGCGGGACCGGGGACACGTACTGCGGGGCCTGCTGCGGGACGGCTGTGACCTGCGGACTTCCCACCGGGGTCGCCCCGTTGAAGACGGCCGCTGACTTGTCCAGAGACTTCGCGACCGCGGCTTCCGCGGTGGACGCGGCGATCCCGAGGCGCTGCCGGCGGGACTCCTTACGTTCCAGCTCAGCAGCCCGGCGGGCCGGGAGCTCCACAACCTCGTTGACGAAGCAGCCGTACAGGCCTTCCGCGGCCGCGGCCGCCTTGCGGGACGCCTTCTGCATCTTGCGGATGTGCTTGGCGACCTTCCGGGCCCGCCGGTTCGCGGTGAACCGGCCGTCACCTGCGATGTTCTGCTGGGCGAGGCGGGACTGGACGACGTCGGCGATCTGCCCGTACTGGCGGTCGTCTTCGAGGTGCTGGTCCCGCCAGGCTCCGGTGATGTTCCGCAGCCCGTCCGGGTCGAAGAACTGGTTCATGTCCATTGGTCTCTGGTCTCCCGGTCTCGGTCTCGGTCTCGCTGGTCTCGGTCTCAGGCGGTCTCGGCGAGGTACAGGTCTCGCGCGTTCTTCAGTCGCTTCGCTGCAGTCGCCTTGGGGCGGCCGGTGGTCTCGATGGCGTCGTTCAGGGAGACCTGCATGTGGCCGCCGCGAGACTGCATGAGAGACAGCAGCTGTCGGATCTCGGTCTCGCGGTCTCCTATGGCGGTGACCTGGCTGGTCTCTCGGCCGAGACCACGACGGGAGACCTGGAGACCGGTCTCGGTCTCGCCGGTCTCGGTCTCCGTGCTGGTCTCGGGAGACCGGTCTCCCGGCCGTACGACGGTCTCGGTCTTGGTGGTCTCCGTACGGCGGGAGACCGGGGTCTCGCCGGTCTCGGGAGACCTGGTCTCGCTCCGGGCGGTCTCCAGGGCGTTGGTCTCCACGCGCTCGAGGGAGACCGTCATCGGGTCGGGACCGGGCAGCGAGACCTCCGGGGTGGCGATCGGGAGACTGACCGTCAGACGGGCGCGGAGACCGGAGACTTCCTCGCGGCGCTTGGCAACGGCCTCGTGCTCGGTGAGGCCGGCCTTGATGTGCGCGTCGATCGTCTTGCGGGACCGGATGGGGTGGAACAGCCACGCCCACTTGCCGATGACGGGGAGGGTCTGGGCGACGCGACCGAGCTGGCGAAGGGTCTCGCGGTGGGCGTAGCGGTGGAACATCTCGAAGGCGAGTTCAGCGATGACGGGGGCCGCGGCGAGGATGACGGAGCCGACGACACCCCACTGCTCGAGCTGGCCGTGCTGCCAGTTCACCCACGCGCTGGTGCAGATCATGGTGAGCATGGCTAGGCGAGGGGCCAGGCCGCTGTCGGTGGTGACGGCGTACTTCTGGGACAGCAGCGCGAAGAACAGGGCGGCGATGTCGAACATGCCACAGCCCAGAATCGCGATGGCCTTGGGGGCGTGGAGCTGCTCGGTGAGCAGGGTGTAGATGGACCAGGTACCGACCGCGAGGGCGGCGGTCATGACCAGGACGAGGACGATACGGATCGCCCAGTCCGACAGGGTGCGCCCACAGATGAGCTTGTCGTACATCGGGTTGGGTGCAGTGCTCGGGGTGTGGGGGGTGGCCCCGGCGTGGTGCAGGGGCTGCCAGGCCCCGAGGACGGGGCTGGTGGGCGGCTGCGGGCCGGCCGGGGTGATGTTCACGGGGATCGATGTCCTTCCGGTCAGGCGGCGGGCGTGTAGTCGGCGGTGGTCTGGTCGGTTTCGTCGGCGGTCCAGGCGAAGTAGGCCTCGTACTCGCCGTCGTCCCAGGTGGAGGGCTCTCCGTGGCCTTCGCGGAACTCGGCTCCGGTCATCGCGTGGCCTCCTCGGTCTTCGCCGTGCCCGTGGCCGCAGTGGCGTTGCTGTCCTGGCTGGCCGGGGCGACGTTGAGGAGCTCGTCGAGGAGGGTGCGCAGGATGCCTTCAACGGTGAGGACGAAGACGATGAGGACGGCGATGGAGAGGCCGTTGTGGTTGTCGAGGAGGTTGTAGAAGGCGAGGCCGGAGCCGAGGGTGCCGCCGTAGTAGGTGATGTTGGCGGCCGTGGTGATGACGTTGTGCTTGATGCGGGCCTTGTTCACGGTCGTTCCTTCCTGCTGGTCGGGTCGGGGTGGGGTGGTTCTGGTCTGGCGGGGGACCGCAGCCGCCGGGGGGAGTGGTCGGTGGCTGCGGTCCCCGGCCGGGCCAGGGGCCCGGGGTTAGGGGGTCAGATGCCGCACTGCGGGTTGGTGCAGCGGCCGTCGCCGGTGCTGGGCTTCTGGCAGAAGAAGCAGATCCAGGCGGCGAGGTGGGCGAGCTGGTTCATGCGGTGTCCTTTCGGGGTTAGTTGCCGTCGATGGCGGCGGCGGCTTCGGATGCGTGCTGGTGCAGGTCGGGGTCGGTGAGGTCGAAGACGAGGCGTTCGCCGTGTAGGGCGGCTTCCTTCTGGCGTTCGAGGTCGAGGGTGCGGAGGGCGGGGTTGGTGTCGGGGTGGCTGATGCGTGCGGTGAGGAGGCCGATCGCGGTGAGTACGTCGACGTCTTCGGAGCCGGCGAGGGCGGCGCACAGGGTTTGGGTTTGGTCGAGGGTGAGGCGGTCGTGGGCGATGAGGCGGATGCCGTCGCGGATGAGGTCGATGCCGGGGTGGAAGCCGGCGAGGTCTTGGAGGATGCCGCCGAGTTCGGTGTCGTCCACGCTGGGGACGGCGTTGCCCTCGGTGTGCAGCGGGCCGGCCATCACTCGCCGCCCTCGATCGGGGTGGTGATCTCGTCGAATGCGGCGACCGCACTGTTCGGGTCCTGGGCGGCGAGGTCCATGAGGAACTCGGGGTCCAGGCCGACGCAGTGCTCTTCGAAGTCCTGCTCGAGGACGGGGTCGAGGTCGGCGTCGGTCGGGAAGGCGAGGCCCTGGGTGGCGTCGGTGAACGCGCGGGCTGCTGCGAGGGCCTTCGTGGCGATCTGGATGTCCCGGGAGGACAGGACCGCGTCGCCGACGAACTTCCCGTCCGGTCCGAGGAGCATGATCCGGCCGGCGTTCTCCGTGTCGTCGGACAGAGACACGATCTCGGTGAGGAGGTCGAACAGGGCAGCCTCTTGCGGCGTCAGTTCGCGGTCCATCACGCACCCGCCTTCACGATGACGAGGAAGGAGTCGGTGCGGAGGTCCATGACGACCTCGGCGGGTTGCCCGGCGGAGCGGCGGTGAGCGGCGAACTCCTCCGCCGGCCAGCTGCCGCGCGGGGCACCAGCGGGGAACGTCTCGAGCACGGTGCGGCCCTGAGCGGCGACCGCGGCCATCAGACGTTCACCACCCGCACGCCGAGGCCCTCCAGCCCGACCGGCTGGCCGGGGATGTGGCGGGTCACGAGACCGTGCAGCTCGATCCGGGTGCCCTTACGAAGCACCGGCTCGGCGTAGTACGCGGAGTCCGCGTCGAACAGCACATGCGCGCTGTTCCCGTCCTCGGATGTGAGCACGATCATCGTGCGGCCGAGAACCTTGTTGTCGAGGTACCGGACCGAAGTGATCGTGCCCGTCGCGGCAACCATCGTGTCCGTGTCGACCTGGTCCAGCGGCGTCTCGATGTGGATGCCGCGGCCAGGCAGCGAACGAACCCGACGCGAAACCGGAAGCCGGCCCGGCATCGGGATGGGGTTGGAGGGCCGGAAAGATCCGGATGTCTGGGGGGTGTCGCGACGAATGGTCGTCTGTCGGATACCGTTTTGCATGGCAGTCGCTCCTGTTAGGCGGGTAGCGAGCTGTCGGGTCCTCCGGGGCCCCGGACGGTCCGGGTGGGTGCTACCACCTGGGCCGTTTGGTTTTTCAGGGCCGTCGGTGTTCCCGACACAACGACCATGTCAAAGGTCGTGACGATTGTCAACCGTCACGACACTAGATAAGGTGTGGAGGGACACGAGAGAGAAAGGAGGTTGAGCCTTGGAGAAGTACCAAGAGGTGGCGGAGTCGGTCCGTCAGCTGATCGCGGACGGCACGTACGCTCCAGGGAGCGAAGTGCCGAGCATCGAAGCGATGATGCGGGAGTACGACGTATCCCGGACGACAGTCCGACACGCGATCAAGCTGCTGGCCGATGACGGTCTGCTGAATCCCGGGCGCGGACGCCGCAAGACGACCGTGCGCGACAGCAGGCGGATCAGGGTCTCGTTCAGCAGGTATGACAGCGTCATGAAGCCAGGCGGACTGGCGGGCCCGTGGGAGACCGCGTGCGCCCAGCAGGGCTTGGACGGTGAGATGAAGACCGTCACGGTCGAGCCCCGTCCAGTCAGCCAGGCGGACGCGGAGCTGCTCGGCGTCGAGCCAGGATCTGATGTCACCTACCGGCTGAGGCACGCGTGCGTCGGCGATGAGGTCCTGCAAGTCCAGCAGGCTTGGTATCCAGCAGGCGTCGCCCTACAGGCCGGCCTGAGCTCACCCACGAAGGTTCGGGGTGGGATCTACGGAGCGCTCATCGCTGCGGGGCTGCGGCCGGCTGCAGTGGACGAGACGATCCGGGGCCGCATGCCGACCAAGGAAGAGGCGGACCTGATGCGCACGGGAACCGGCGTTCCACTGCTGACAGTGGAGCGCATCACCCGGGGTGCTGACGGTCAGGCTCTTGAACTGCTCCGTGTCACCGCGCCAGCGGACAGGATTGAGTTCGTGTACACGAACCTGCCGCTAGCGGAAGGGAGTTCTGCATGACGGAGTACAGCCAGGAAGCCCTGGCCGAGGCCCGCGCCCGGGTCGCTGCGGCGTCAGCTGAGGTGGACCGCCAGGAGCTGGTGGAAGCGCTGTGCCGGAAGGAGGGCCTGGCGTACGCCTCGCTCACCGAGGACCAGCTGGGACCGATGCTCGTGACCTACCAGCACAAGCCGATCGGTGAGACCCACACCACCAGCCCGTCGGCTCTGCACGACTGGTACGCCCAGGCGTATCGGGCGGACGGAACGCTGGAGGCCAGTCACGGGCCGTACGTGAACGCGCGCGCGGCCGCCGCTTCCCTGATCCCCGGCCGGACCGACCGGCAACCGAACGCCGGTCACGCCGGTTAGACACGAAACGGAAGGAACGACATGCGAGTACTGCCGTAGAAGGCGGGAGGCCGGCGGGTCACCACAACCCCCCGACCTCCCTGGATGGGCCGCTGTCCTGCGAAGACATAGCGCGGTCCGCGCAACAGATCACCAACTAATGGATTGGACCTGTGCATGTGCAGCCTAGCCACATTCTCGTGTGACTTCGAAGTTTCCGCCGTCGGTGAGAGCCGATGAGCGATGACCTCCCACCGTTCGTCACGTTCAAGACCGGCGCACCCCTGCTCATCGAGCTGGACCTGGTCGACGACATCACCGCGGACGGCCTCAGGTACCACGCCCGCAAGAACCCGGACTGGTGGAGATTCGGCGACCGGCCGGACCAGATCCCCTACGTCATGGTCGGCAACGCCCGAACCATGGAGACCGGGGCGTTCATCGCAATGTTCAAGGACGGGCCCCGCCGCGGAGGCATGGGCCGCAAGACGTCCTGAGGTCGCGCTTCTACCGGTCGTGATCGCAGCCACGGCCCCGGAAACGCAAGACGGCCCAGCAGGGGAGTTCGCAGCTACCCCACGCCAGGCCGACCAAGCAGTACCAGCGGTACAGGCCGCTGGATCTTCGAGTCCCACCTCTCGAAAGAGGTTCTCGCAATGAGCCTACCGTCACCTCTCCGCTGTACCGCAAGTAGCCCCCGCATGATCCTCCACACGGCGGAGGCAGAGCGGTGAGTGAAATGACTCCAGCCGAGGAGTACGCGTTCGTAGGCGACATCACGGACTACTGGACCTACACGCAGGTCCGTGACCGACTGCTGCTGATGCCGGGGCTGACCGATCCCGCCATGCGGATGTACCTGATCGTCCGGTCGATGATCGGCGAGAAGAAGAAGCACCTGCCCGGCCAGGGCCTGCGCCGCATGACCATCGACCACATGTGCTTCCTGCTCAGTCGGGACACCGGCAAGCCAGTCAGCGTCTCGCTGATGTACCAGATCCTCACGCTCCTCAAGGACCTTGACCTGATGGTGCCCCTCGACACCAAGCAGGACGCCGGCGCCGGCCAGATGAAGGGCAAGGAGAAGGCCGTCTGCGGGATCCTGCGGGGCTTCCTGGTCCGGGACCTTCCCCCGGTGCCGTACACGGGGTGGAGGAACGTGTGGGACAAGCTGAACCACTACCGGCCTGACTGGCGTGAGAACCCGCCGCTGCCGCCGATGCACGTGACCACCACGGTGGTCGACGACAACGGCCGGACCGTGGCGATGGTGTCTGTCGTGCCCCAGGATGTCGCGTTCCAGGATTCTGGAACAGACTCGCAAGGCGCTGACCAGGGCAGCGAGCAGGATGAAGATCCGTTCCAGGATTCTGGAACGGCATTCCAGGATTCTGGAACACCTTTCCAGGATGCTGGAACGGATTCGCCCACGACCAGCGCAGACGCCGCTCCCAAAGAAGGTTCACCAACAACTGTCCCCAAGAAGAGCGATGGCCCTGACGGGCGTAGCCCGGGTGGATGCCGTAGGCCATCTACCGGTAGTAGTGAGCGCGTGAGCGAGAGCGGCTCCGCCGCGTCCGGCAAAGACAGCTCCTCCCCCTCCTCTCAGAACGCCGACCGCGCCACCACGCCCAAGGGCTCGGTGAAGCTGAACGACCAGCAGCGGAAAGCCAGGGACGAGATCCTGCCCCTGCTGCCGGCCGATCTCCGCGAAGGTCTCGGCACTGTGATCCCGCAGAACATCTGCCAGGGCATGGTGGACGCTCTCGCCGCTGGGCTGCCTCGAGAGCGCACCCCTCAGCAGCTGGTGCAGCACCGGCTGCTGCCCCGCTGGAACGGCTACTGGGCGTCGCAGTTCTACGCCGGGGATCTGACGCCCGAGGTGAACGGGAAGAAGCGCAAGCCGTTTGGCCCGCTGGTGGAGATGCTCAAGGACACCGCCGAGTGCTCGAACCTGTGGTGCGAGGACCGGCACGACTTCGCCCTTGGTGCTGGCTGCCAGAACTGCGAGATGCGCAAGGAGGACAAGAAGGCCGACCGCGACCGGAAACGCCGCGAGGCGCAGGAAGACGCCGACCGGCAGGCCAGCCGCGGTGAGGCTAAGAAGGCAGCAGAAGGGGCAAGCACGCCTGCGGCTGGAGCTGGGAATGCCGCTGCGTCTCAGCTTCCCTCACAGCGCAGCATGGTGCTTCACACCCCGCGGGTTCGCCGCGAGTGCGCAGAAGACACCTGCGCACTGCGCCTTCCCGAAGACTGGGAGGACGAGCTCTGCCAGAAGTGCCGCAACCGGGCCGACCGCGCGGCACAGATCTACCGGGAGCAACAGGCGGCCGCTGCACACGAGGCACCGGAGGATGCATTTGCCTCCGCTGGCCCTCCCCCGTTCTGACAACCTGGTGCCCCGGCCCGATAGCCGGGGCACCCCCTGTCCCCGCACTATCGAGAGGAAAAGGAGCAGGCGTGCCTGTAAGCGAACGAGCGGGTCTTGAGGTGGACGGGCACCAACTGCCCGACGTCCACTGGACCTGGGGAATCGACTTCCCGCGGGAGCGGCGCTGGACGGACGGCTGGGGCAGCAGCATCGAGGTGCCTGCCGTAATCGAACTTCTGGACCTCATCGCCGCGGGAAAGGCAGATGCTGCGAGTGTCCGTGCGGCGATCGTTGAGTACGCAGAAGCGATGGACGCCGATCACGACCCGTACCACGGCGATCCGCAGGCCCAGACGTACGCCCGGTGTTTCGGAGACTGCGACACCTGTAAGGCGGCGGAGGACGCTTTCCGTAGAGCTGCCGCCGAAGCCCAGACGCGCATCGACAAGGCCCGAGACCCGGACAACTACCCGTACACCATCATGGGGCGCACGGCCCACCTCACAGGTTGCACCCACGCCTCTCCGTTGCGATGGGCCGGCCAGCCTGCCGATGAGGCGGAGTTGCGCAGGCGCCTGAAGGGGTTCGCCCATGAGGAAGGAACGAGCGAGTACCAGGGTGAGCCTGTGGACTGGGACGGTCTGTTGCGCTGGTCCGAGGCCAACATTGGTCCGCAGGGAGGCCGCTACTACCGCGCCTGCAAAGTCTGCAAGCCGCAACTGCCGTGACCGCTCGGCGCCCCTGGGTCACGCCCGGGGGCGCCTTCGCGGTCGCCAGCCTGTTTGATGCGCAGTTCAGGCGCCATTGTCAGACCCACCCCGTAGCGTTGTAAGTCCTACTCGTTGCGGCTGCTGGGGGTACCGGTGGACGACGACCTTGAGCCCGACAGCGACGAAGAACTCTTTCGTAATCCTGTCTACTACGAACACGCAGGTCAGAACCTCGACCTAAGCCGGTCAGACCTCGGCATCCCGCAAGGTGAGGGCCTCCTGGACGTGCTTCTCAACATGCGCGGCAAGGTCCCCGTCGAACGCCGCGGCCTGATCTGCCCCGACTGCCGAGACCTCCGCAACCGGCGCGTCCCCATGTACCTCCTCTACCGTGACAGCGAGCTGTTCGCCTCCCACTACCGGAAGCCGGGCGAGAAGCCCATCAGTCACGAGTCCGACGAGCACCTCGCCCGCAAGGAGCGCGTCGCGAAGGACTCCGAGGACCACGGGTTCCGGGCGGACATCGAGTCGCCGGCCGCGGACGGGCACGCCCGCCTCGACGTTCGCATCATGGGCGCCAACAGCATCGTCCTGGGTTACGAGCCTCAGCTCAGTGAGGTGACCGCTCGAGGAATGCGTTCACGGGAAGGGGCGCGGCGCCGCGGCGGGATTCGGTCCGTGTGGGATTTCGCTGATCCCAACCATCCGGGCGTCGGAACGGTTCCGTACGTGCGCACACCGAACCTGCCAGCCTCCGTCATACGCGTGCAAAGGAACCCGATCCCGGTCCGGGACGGCAACTTCGTCATCGAAGAGGGGCAGTGCTCTCCGCGCGGCGCGATCACGCGCTGCCCGTACAAGCCGTACGACCCGAACAACCCCACAGACAGCGGGTACTGCGGAGAGTGGCACCGCATCCTGGTCCCCATCCACCAGTCGAGGACGTTCGAGGGGACGGGCGAGCTGACCCTCACCCAGTTCATCGTGGAGGCGGCGGCCGGCGAGCGGATCCCGTTCCGGCACGACGATCAGCACGGCTGGCTCCCCGCGGACCACTGGCAGAAGTACCAGGAGGCTAACGGGCGTGCCGTAGACGACGAGGAGGCGCGCGGGCCGTCGATCCGGCAGGGCGAGCGGAAGGATCGGTGCGTCGAGGACCGCCCGGCCTCGGAGGTCCGATCCGAGCCGAGGGAGCGGCGCGGGGGCCGCACGATGGTCCTCGAGACCCGCACCGCCGAAGAGGCGGAGCCTGGCCAGGTTGCTGTCGACGCGTTGGGGCGGCCGATCCCGCTGTGCCGTTTCGGCTGTGGCGCGCCGGCCAGCATGACGGGGCCGGAAGGGTTTCCGGAGCACTACTCGTGCCGCCAGAAGAAAGAGGCTTCGGGAAGGGCGGCATGACGCCGTGCCGGGCCGTGTGATGACTGGCTAGGCCTCGGTCCAGGGTGGGGGCGGGCTGGTGCTTTCCCCCGAGCACCACCAGCACCAGAAGGTGTCCGGCGCGCGATACTTCTGGGTCCACCACGAAGCGACGGGCTCAAGCCAGACCACACACTCGGTGCCGCACCAGCCGCAGATGAACAGCGCGTCCACGCAATCCCCTTCCCCGTGCCCGGTCAGTCGAGGATGCCCGTTACGGGGGCGTTCCTGGAAGACTGGGCCGGGCCCCGACAAGCCCCTGGAGCCTGCATGAACTTGAAGCGGAAGCCGTCCGAGATCGCCTCCGCGTGCGCCGAAGAAGCCCGCGCCCTCAACCACCGCACCCTGGACACCAAAGCGTTCCCCTACCCAGGAGACGTGTCCGACACCGCGAATGCGATCACCACCCTCCTCGAGCGGCTCCCGCAAGCCTTGCAGCAGATGGAAGCCGGCCTGGTCGAGTTGCAGGACAACGACGCGATCCGCCTGGACGACCGGCCCCAGGCCGAGGTGTCCCGAAACGACATCACCGGCGAGGTGTTCACCGTCATCAACGCCCTGCAGGAGGCGCGGGGCCGGATCGGTGAGGCTCACGCGGCGATGCGCCGGGCGACGGGCCCGCTCTCCCACATGGGCGGCATGTGGGAAGACGACGAGGACGACGCCTTGTAGCCGGGGGAAGGGTCGCTTCGGTCGCTGGCAGACTGGGAGTGCCCCTTCGGGGGCCCATTGCAATAAGCGCCCCCTGGACCCAAGCCATTGGCGAGGGGAAGTGCTGGCTACGCCCCCGGATTCGCATCCGGGGGCGTCTTCGCGTGCGATGGCGGCCGGTAGGGGTGCGGGCCCGGCCGGGGTTGACCTCCGGCCGGCCGGGCCCGTGTGCACGGACGCGTAACCGTCAACGATGCGGGCCCGGTTGGGACACGGCGGGGTGCGGGACCCCCCTCACCTCACACCATTGCAATGCCATGGTGTTTGAGTTAGTCTGGGACCCTCCAACCGCCCCCGCCGCCAAGCCGGGGGAACGCCGCCCCGAAACGGGAGCAGGCTGAACACCCACGCCCCCTATCGCCCGGGAGACCGTGCCCATGAAGACGTCCGCTCAGGTCTTCTGGTTCATGACCATCCAGACACCCAACGCCTCGGGGTTCTTCTTCAACTCCTACCAAGGCCAGCTCACCCCTGTACCGGGCACCACGCGCCTCCAGCTCTTCAACGAGATCCGCGAAGAGATCAACTTCCAGGACCCGCGTGCCATCGGCGGCGTAGTCATCGCCTTCGACGTGCAGCCCAACGAGCTAGAGGAAGCAGCCGACACCGACACGCAGGACGTCATCGAGCCGTACTGCGACGGCTTCCCCGACACCTGCCCCAACCCGATCGCGGTGCCCCCAGCGCCACCGCACCACGGCGGTGGTACCCGATGCGGCTGCTTCGACGAGCAGGACGGGGCCACCTCGTGACCTGGCTCCTGTACGCCGCGCTCCTCGCCGTGGGGTACGCGCTCGGCCGGGCACGGCTTGGCCACCGCGTATCCGACTGGGCAGCATGGCAGTCCGTCAGCAAACGCCCCACCGGCTGGCGATACGCCGCCACATGGACCGTGTTGTCCGCCGAGAACATCGGCTGGCTCATCGCCCACCCCGTCAAGGGCTGGTACGCCTGGAAGCACCGCAACGACCCGCCACCGCCCCGAAGCCCAGCCGTGAAGATCGACCCTGACTGGTTGGCCAAGCGGCAGGCGGAAGACGCCTCGTGACGCCGGTCGACATACCCAACCCGTACGCCGGCCTCGCCCTCGCCGCCTTCATCACAGCCATCACCTACCTCATGACAGTCGACTGGATCCACCAAGACGCCCACAATCGGACGGAGAAGCGCAGATGACCGGCCCGGACGATCCGGCTTGGCGGTGGGAGTTCCGCTGCGAGGACTTCGTGTACGCCCGCCTCGCAGAAGCCCAGACCACCGCCGAGCAAATGCCCGCCAGCGAGGCCCGGGACGCGGAGCTGAACCGCGTCGACACCCTCTACCTCATCGCCGACCAGCACAACATCTGGATCGACGCCCGAGGCCGCTCCCACGCCGCCTGCGTCACCTGCACCGCAACCGCCGGCGTCCCCTGCACCACCATGTGCGGGCTCGCCCGCCTATGGCGCACCCACCCCGACTACCAGCCCGGCTGGAACCAGACGATCGACGACCCCCGCCACCAAGGGAACGTCTACACGGCTTACAAGCGGCGCACCACCATCTACCAGGAACGCAAAGCCGAGCTGGACGCCTTCTACGCCCGGTTCGACCTGGAGCAGGTCGACGGCGGCGAACGGTGGCGCTGCAAGGCGTGCCGCACCCACGGAGAGACGTGGAAGCCGGTACTGGGCGCCTACGACTACCCGCACGCCATCGGTACCGCTGCCCACCGGCACCCCACCTGCACACCCGCCGACCTCGAGGGAAAGGAGCCGGCCACATGACCGTCACACACCACCCCGAGCCCATCCTGGACCAGCACTGGGAAGGCTACGAACTCGCCGCCGACGACACCCACCGCTACCTGTGGCTGTGGCAGGGATTCAACATCCGCCTCATCGCCGTCCCCAAGAACGACCCCGACAGCCTCGGCTACGACCACGGCTGGTGCTACCCCCGCGACCCGTCCGCCGTCCAGGAAGCCGTCGCCGAATGGGACCCGGACATCGAGGACGAGCCGTCGGGCTGGCACAAACGCCCCACCGTCCCCGTGCGCCGTGCCCCACGCCGGAACGAGGCCCCGTCCTACAACCGGCCCCGGTGCGTGCATGGCTGCTACCTGCACGACGGCTGCCGCACCATCAACTGCCCCGACCAGGAGAGGGCCAACGCGTGACCGACAAGCCCCCGCTGCCCGCCCGAACCTTCGACCCGTGGCCCCGCATCGACGTCGACACCAGCGAAGGCAGCGACTTCCACCGCCTCAACCGCATCGCCGGAAACGCCGCCACCGGCTGGGCCCTCGGACCCGACGGCGCCTACGCCCAACAGCGCACCCTCGCCGACATCGTCGACAACTCCGTCCGCGAAGCCCTCCTCCACCTCCTCGAACTCGGCCTCATCGACATCGACGCCGCACGCATGCACTCCGCCCCCGGCTGGCCCACCCAACGCGAAAGGCAGGCGCCGTGACCGACCAGAAGCCAGCGGACCCGCAGCCTTGCCTTGGGTTCCCCGACGGATGCCGCAATCCGATCCCCGTCGAACCTGATCCGCCCAACCATGGCGGCGGCATCCGATGCGGCTGCGACGGCCGTGCCGACCTCGAGAGCATGGCCTTCAGCCTGGCCACTGGACTCGGCGGCATCGTCGAACCCTCCGCGTTCCAGGCTGCCCTGGACCGTCACGCCGCCCAGGTCCTCCGCGCCTTCGCGGCCTACGTCGACAGGCTTCCTCCCGGCGGCGAGGCCCTGAAGGGCGAGTACTGGTACCTGGAAGGACGCCGAGAGACCGCCGACATGGCTCGGGAGAAGGCCGAACAGTACGAGTACGAGGCCGAGCAGCGCCTCAAGGAGGAGGCCTGACGTGGGAGCAGCCCTGCACCTGGCGCACGTCCAGGCGGCGCCCGTACGGAAACGGAAGAGGAAGGGCGGCGGGAGCGGAGGCGACGGCTACGACGCCCTCGTGGCCCGGGTCTACCAGGACCAGCGCATGACACCCGAAGCCCGCGAACTGATCCTCCTTTTCGCCTGGCTCGCCGTACGTGACCCCGACCGGTTCGACGCAGACGGAAGCCTCATCAGCTGGAGGGAGCGCGCCTCAAAGATTCTCGGCGAGTACGGTCCCGGCCCCCGCAAGCAGTCCCGTCTCGCTGACCTGCTGTATGCGGACCGTCCCCGCTACGAGGATGAGCGCGACGGGTGGGAACAGCGGACGTGCGCCGCCCCCATGATCCGGCGGGCTGGCCTGTGCGGGCAGCATGCAGTCGGCCACGACTACACCGTCGACCAGGACACCGGGTGGCGGACCGCAGTCTGGTACTGCCGCCGTCACGAGTCCTGGGGTCGTGACCTCCGTACACAGCGTCTGGCTCACCCCGGGCCGGAGCCGATTCCGAACGCTGGCGGACTCGTCACCTCGTATCTTCTGTCGGACGGGCAGGAGCAGGCGTGGGCACGCTTGTACAAGGAGGCTGCCGTGTGGAAGCACGACCGCCGCTGGGAACCGCCAACGACGTACGGCGTCGTGGCCGACCACTGGCCCATACCAGGCCAGGATCCGGTACCGCAGCGTGCCCGGCTTCGACTCGTCATCGGCGGCGCGGACTTCCACGACGCGTGATGCCCCGTCAGTCGCCGTCCAGGCCAAGCTCGAGGTCGGGCCGGCAGAACTGGCAGGCGGGGAGTCCGGAGTCGGTGATGGCGAGTCTGGCTTCGACCGTGTTCACGGCGTGCGCGAGGTCTCCGGCCATGTGGCAGTCGGCGGTGTGCACGCCGGTGGGGACGGGTCCGTCGGCGGTGCGCATACGCTCGAGCCGGAACGGTTTCCCCGGACGGCGCGGGCTCGCCGCGGGCACCGGTACCGCGGGCTCTGACGGGCCGCTGGCAGCCTTCGCAGAGCCGACCTGAGGCAGGAGTGGTTCACCGTCCTCCACGTCCCCCAGCGCCCGCTGTACGGCCTCCCGTTGCACCCTCAGGTAAATGCCGATCGTGTCGGTTTCGGCGATCTGGTCCTCGAGCCACCGCAGGATCACGCGGAGACGCTCCGGATCCGGCGGAAGATCATTCATGGGTGCCAGTCAACCACCAGGAGAGAGCCTGATGCAGTCCGAGACCGCCCGCCTGGACGCTGTACGGGCCCGCTTAGACCAGCCCGCCCCGGCCCCGCTCGAGGGCCAGCAGACCATCGACCTCACGACCAGACTGGACGAAGCTGTGAGACAGCACCCGACCGAAACTCAGGAGGACCGATCATGAGCGAACCCACCGAAGACGACTACACCGCCCACGTCGACCGCATCGTCGACCAGGCACACAAGCTCGACGGCTTCAAGCAGCGCATCCTCGAGGAACTGCGCGCCCAAGGGGAGAACACCAACGACGTGCGCATCATCGTCGGCCAGCGCACCGACAACGGCGACTACACAGCCACCGAGGTGATGCGGCCCCAGTGGATGGACCGGCAAGACCAGCAGCCTGACGATCCGGGCCCCGAATGCTGAGGGGCGCTACGCCGCCGACTCCGTAGCCCCGGCCGTGTCCGCGTCGGGCACGCTGTCATCCACGAGCCGGTCCGGGGACCAAGCCCACTTGAACGCCAGCTGCTCCGGCGACACCGCATCGAACCGGGCCTTCAGCTCATTGATCTCGTTCGACACAGTCCGCACCGAAATCCCCAGCCGGGTCGCGGTCACCTTCTGCGGCCGCCCCTCAACGAGGTCCCGCATGATCTCCCGCTGGCGCTGCGTCGTCCGTACCCCGTCCGGCCCGGACACCGTGTCGACCGTCAGCCCGCGCCCGCGCAGTTCCCCGTGCCACGGGTTCGCGCGCAGCCACTTGTCGTCGTACTCGGCAACCATGTACGCGATGACCGCCTGGTCGGTGATCTGCCAGGCGGCGTGTTCGTGGCCGCCTTCGACGAGGTGGTTGGTGATGAACGCGGTCTCGCGGTCGACGATGATGACCCGCTCGAACGCGCCGACCAGCGTCCTGAACTCCGCGGCCCGGCCCTGCGGGCGCTGCGACATGGTCCGCGCGTACTCGGCCGTCACCGGATGCTCGCGCACGGTCGCCTGGTACAGGGTCTTCTTCACCACGCCACGCTGCAGGGCGGCCGTGTCCCGTTCCAACGACCGGGCCAGCTGCATGCGCGAGCGGGGCCCGGACGGCTGCGCGGCCAGGATCTCCCGCTCCGCGCCGCCCACGACATCGTCCAGACGGGCGTTCACGACCGCAGGGTCGGCGATGTACTCGGCGTTGCCGCCGGCCTTCAGCTGGGCGCGCTGGTACTGCCCGTACAACTGCACCGCAGCATCTGGCAGGGACCTCAGCTGCTCGAGGCCGGCGATGGCCTCGGACACGAGCTGTTCCTGACGCCTGCGCAGTGCGGTCTCGGGGTTCAGGGCGATCGGTCGGTTTCCGTCCTCCCCGCCCCACGTCACGCACCCGAGCGCCACGAGTGCGGCGACGGAATCCGCATCCTCTTCCGGGACGGGCTGGCCGGTCACGATCAGGCCAAACACGCGCGCGGTATTCGAACTAGGAAACTCTCTGTGATCAATACCTGAAGTCATGGCCAAAGCCCCCCGCGAAGTCCAAAACAGGGCGCCACCCTGCGCGTTGATGCAATGCGTAAATACGCATCCGACAACAGTTGAGAACGCAATCAGGCTACGGCAACGTAGCCGTGGGGCGTCCCCCGACGCCCGTAGAACCCTTCCTCCCCACACCCCCACGCGTCTAACTGCCAGGAACACGCCGACGGGGCAAGGGAATTCGCAGCGGAAGGGAACTCACGGGAACGGGTCAGACGCCCCGATACTTTTTTACGCCACCAGTTGTCACAACCGAAGAGGGGGACACCACCGTGAAAGACCGCCTGCTCCGCCTGACCGCCACACTCGCCCTGGCCCTCGCCGCCATCACCACCGCCGTAACCACCACCGACGACACGGCCGACAAGCCCGACGGCGACACCACCTGGGGCGCCCCCGCCCCCACCACGGTCCCCTTCAAGGACACCACTTGGGGCTGACCACCCCACCCCCCAATGCCGGCCCGGCAGGCGCGCCCCCAGCGCCCTGCCGGGCCTCCCTCATGTCCGGGGGGAACACCCGCCGCGAACCGCGGGACCGTGAACCCATGCCCCTGCATGACGTCATCCACCGCGCTGAACTGCCCATCGACGACCGGCCACACGGCATCGACCTCACCCGCGACATCCTCCACGCAGCCGTACGCCGGCCCGGACACGTCGACATCTGGTACTACGCCCGCCAGGACAACCAGAAGCACATGCGGCGCAGCTTCCAGGTTGTCGGCACCGGTCAGCCGATCCCGGCCCTCCTCGGACGACACCACGGCACCGCCATCACGGCCGACGACCGGTTCGTGTGGCACGTCCTCGAGAACCACTGCGAGCACCAGGACGTCATCGACGTTACCCAGTTCAGCCAACGACCTGGCACGGAGAGTCTGTGTGGTGACTGCAACGCCCACCTCGGCCGGTCACGGGAGGACCACCCCTGGACGCCACGCTGACCCGTTGTCAGTGCGGTCTGGCAGGCTCCTTGTAGCGAATCGGCCCGTCCCGGACGGTGGGGACGGGCCTCGCGCGTTCCCGGGGACCGATGTCAGCGCCCCGTGCCACACTGGTGCCTTCGCAGTGCCCCGACTGGTCTCCCCCGTCCAGCTCGGGGCACACGCGTGTCCGGGCCCGGAACGCAAAGAAGCGGCCTGCCAGTCCGAAGACCAGCAGGCCGCAAAGGTGCCCCCCAGGCGACGCACCCACGCTACGCCGCCCTCACCTCACCCGGGAAGGACCGCGTTCAACCGTCCCTCCAACCACGCCACACGCCCCGGATCCGGCACACCCTTCACGCTCGCCATCAGCGTCGGAACCAGCCAGTCCGGGCCCAGCACATGCACCACCCCGTCCCACGCTTCCGCGCGGGCCTCGAGCCGGCCCTGCGGGCCCGGCGGAAGCTGCACGATCCGGGACCCGTGGACGACGAGCAGCGGCCACACCCGAACCCCGGGCACGGCCAGCGCCCGCTGCAGGCGGGCCGCCGCCTTCGCTGTCTTCTCCACCTGCTCCTGACGGTCCTCCAGCCCGCAGAACACCCGCCCGGCGCGCAGCGTCGTCTCCCAGCCCTTGTGCCAGTTCTTCGTGTCCACGGCGAGCACCGCATCCCCGGTCGGCGGGATGGCCAGGGCGTCGTAGTCGTTCGGGTACGGCGGCAGCTTCCTGCCGTACGACACCCGCCAGCCGGCCGGTAATCGGTCCAGCAGCTCCGCGGTCATCTGCTCTCCCACAGCCCCGTGCGCTACACGGGCCGTCAGGGCGTCCGCACGGCGTGCTGCCGGGTTCAGCCCCGCCCAGGCCAGGACACGGCGCCGTACGCCCTTCCTGGCCGCCCTACCCTCCCGTGCCGTCCACTCCAGCGGAGACTGACCCGCGGTCACCGGTCAGCCCTCCACCAGCGCAGGTCCTCCGGCTCAGCCCAGTCCGGCTCCACATCCCAGGTAGCCAAATGCCGGGAGTAGGCAGCCACGCAGTCAGCGGCGTACTCCCGCTGCTCCATCGTCATCTTCGACGTCGTCCACCGCCACTTCCCGGACTCCAGCCACACCGTGTGCCAGGCCCCGTTCTCCACCGTGTCCCCGGCCTCCGCCTGCGCCTGGCGCTGCTCCAGCTGACGTCGGGCACGCTCGTCAGCGGCCTTGTGCTGGGCATCCAACGTCGCCTGGTACTTCGGCCTGTACCGCTCGCAGTCCAGGCACGTCACCACCGTCCCCGCCGGCAACGCCCCCTGCTCCGCGGAAGTACCGCACAGCGCCCAGCCGGTTGCCCACTCCTGGAACTTCGGCAGCCACTCGTACAGCGACAGGTGCACCAGGTCGGGTTCGTCAGGAAGTTGCAGGCGCGCCACGGGTACCAGGTAGCGGCGCGACGTATCCAACTCGGTCGCTTCGGTCGCTGGCTGATCGCTCATGCTGCTCCTTTGAGGGTGTCGGGGTTCCAGGTGTCGGGTCCGGGGATGGTGCGGACACGGCGGCCGTGGTGCCGGGTCGGCCATATACGGCCCACCGACCTACCCGACCGTTTGCAGGGCGGGCTTCCGTGGCGGGCTAGGAGTCCTCGAGGGCTCATCGCGACCTTCTGCTTGCAGTCCGGGCACGGAGTACGAATGGTCATCACGCCCCCTGTGGTGCGGTGCGGCGGACACCGCGGAAGCTACGTGCCCACGTCTTCAGCTGGCGCCGCGTCCCGTCGCCGCCACCGCTGTTCCACCACAGCCAGCCGAACAAGGCCGCCCCGCCAGCGGTCATGTAGAGCGTGCTGGTCCAGCCGTTCACAGCGGACAACAGTCCTGCCGAGACGTACGCGATGGTCATCCAGCCTGCGTACCTGCGCGCCGTGATGCGCCCGGACAGGAACAGCAGGCTGAACCCGACAACTACGCAGCCGAAAGCGGCGATCAGGGTGTTGGTGACCATCAGGCTTCCTTCCTGGCTTCGGTGGGTCGGGCGTGTGCGCGGCGGGGCCGGCCACGACGGAGCCGCTTGACCACAGCCTCCGCGGCGAACGTGAGCGAGAGGGAGATCAAGGCGCACAGGACGACAGCTCTCACGCTCAGGGTGCGGGTGTCGGCGAGGAGCATCCAGGTGGAGGCGGTGGCGAGGGCTATCGCGCCGACGAGGATGCATTCAGCGAGCAGGGGTGGGATGCGACGCATGGGCCCTCCGGGGCTTTGATCGGTCTTACCGGCCGGTGGCGATGTCTAAGATGTCCGATTCGGCGGGGGTATCAGGTCGTGCTCACGCGCCACACGGACAGCGGCCGCACGCCGCATCCCCCTCGGAACATGCGTCACATCAAGGCGCTGGTACGTCTCCGACAGACACTTCGCCACCACAAGCCGCGCGATCCCCAGAACATCGGCCGCTTCCGTCAGAGGCCGGCCATCCGCGACCGCCGCCAACACCCGGGCCTGCTTCGGCGACAACGTCGGACGCTTTACCGGTATCTGCCAGTCCGCAGACAGCAGATAGCCCATGTCCAGCCCCATCGCCTTGCACGCCAACGCGAACGTGATCAGCAGTGAAGACTCCCCGCGTTCCAGGCGGGCCACCGTGGACAGGACGACCTGGGAGCGCCGGGCGAGCTCGGTTTGGGTCCATCCGCGGGCCCGGCGTTCGGCGCGGATGCGGTCGCCGATGTCGGCGAGGACGTCGTCCCAGTCCGGCCAGGCCGCCAACGGCGCGGGCCCGCCCTGAGAGGACGGGCCCACCTGAACCGGCGCGGTCACTTGCGGCCCCTGATCGACTTGATGGCGCTGAATCGCCACTCCGTCTCGCGGCCCTTCACCATCAGCCGCAGCCCCTGGTACCCGACACCGGAGACGTAGCCCTTCACCGTCGTGCCGTCCACCAGCGTCATGGTGACGTGGTTGTTCTCGTGCGCCTTCGCGTCGGCTTCCTGGATGCTCATGCCTTCCGGTTCTCCTTCTCCCAGGCTTCGGTGTTCGTCTTCGACTCGCGGGCCAAGCGGCGGCCCGTCTCCACCCACTGCTCCAGCAGCTCCGGGCCCTGCGCCACGTGCCGCTCCAGCCAGTCGGTGTGCTCCTCCGGGTCCGGGCCTTCCTCGAACGGGCCCTGGAACCACACGGTGACCTCCGCGGCCTTCTCCGGGGCAACCTGGTTGAGGGCGTGCAGGGCTCGGGCGAAGCCAGCCGCCATCGAGCCGGCGACGGCCTGCCAGCCCATCGCCGCCGGATGCTGAGGGAGCGGGGACACGAGCGTGCGGGTGTGGAGCTCGCCCAGGTCATGCAGCAGTTGCTCCGGGGTCTCAGCGACCTGGATGTCGTCCTGGGTCTCGGGGGTTGCGGTCATCCGGTGGTACCTCCTCATCAGTCGTCGTCCTCGCAGTCGTCTTCTTCGGCCTCGGCGATCGCCTGGGCGCACTGGGATTCGTCGCCGTCCAGGAAGTCCAGGTCGCAGCCCTCACCGCAGTCCGGGCAGCCATAGCCGTTGCAGCCGGGCGCCTCACAGCCGGAGTCGTAGGCGTCCTGCCCGCAGTGCGGGCAGCCGCGCTCATCCGGTTCCGTGTGGGGCCGGTCGGGGTCGAGGATCTCGATGTGGGTGATGGTGCCGGCGGTGATCTGGATGGGGTCGATCGGGATGAGCGTCATGCTGCGGGGGTCTCCTTCGGAGTCTTGTTGCGGCGGGTGAAGCGAAGGCGTCCGCCAGGGCCTGCCAGGAGCGGGCGGCGGGCAGGCATAGACGCCGGCGTGGGGCTGGCCTGTGCCGCCGGAGACTGCTGTGGGGAGCGCTGCGGCGCCTCGGGCGTGCCGGTCTCCTCGGCGGGGTGCCACACCTCCACCCACACGTCCCCGGTACGCCACACCGCAGCCGTCCGCGCCGGATCCGACACGTCCATGGCGGGCAGCCGATCCGTGGACGACGGGTCCGCGTCCATCCGGTTCGCGAGGTACATGGCCTGCCGGTCCACGAACTGGGTGAACGCGGACGCCGGGTTTGGGCCGGACACGCGGGCGGACACCATCAGCGTGCCGTCCTCCAGGCGGGTCACCGACCACGCGCCGAGGGACTCCCGTCGTCCTGTCTCGGTGTCACGCCACCGCTTCAGCAGGTCGAACTTGGCTTTCACGGCGTCGGGGTGCAGGGCGGGTGTGGTCATGCGGGTGTCCTTGCGTTGAGGGCGGTGGTGAGGCGGGTCAGGGCGCGGCCGGTGAACTGCCACACAGCCAGCGGGTACAGCAGGAACGCGGCCATCACGACGCGGCCTCCCACAGCGTTCGGGGTATGTGATCCACACCGTGCGAGTCACGGGGTCGGCTCGGAACACTCCATCCCGGTCTGGCGGGACGTTGGGCGATGACTCGCCAGCCGGCCGCACGCAGGCTCGCGCCGTCTTCTCCGGCCTGCGTGTACGTGATGAGCCGGGTGTACCCGAGGGCGTACGCGGCGCGGCATGCGGCGCCGTACAGCATGGAGTTGGCGTTGGCCGTTCCGTCGGTGGCGGACCGGGTGACCTCGAGCGTGTGACCGTTGTCGAAGTGGCGGGCGACGGGGCGGCCGACGATGACCACCCCCCGTAGGACTCCGTCCTCGTCGGCAACACCAGAGCAGAACTTGCATCCCACGGGGGGCTGATGGTGCCGGTGCCACATGGCGACGAAGCGGCAGGCGTCTCGGAAGGTGACGGGGACCAGGTGCAGGTTGGCCATGTGGCCTCCTCTCGGCCGTGGGTGTGGGTGTGCAGCCGCCCCACCCCGCAAGGGGGGTGCGGGATGGGGCGGCGGGTGCCGCGCTCAGGGTGCGCGGCCGGAACGGTCCCCAAAGGGGGCGAGGGGACCGCGGGTCAGGCGACTGGGCAGTCATCCCGAGGGCAGGAGCAGCGCACCAACTCACCGGTGTCCATCCGCGAGACCGCCATGTACGGCTGCCCAAGGCGGGAAACCTTGACGTGAACGAAATGGAACTTGATCCCGTTGATCTCACGCGTCCAGAAGTGCTGGACGTGGCTCCGCATTTCGCCGGTACGTGGCCCGATCTTCATGGTGGTGTCCTTTGACGCGCACGCGCCGTCAGAGTCTGTCGTGGTCGGACAGTCGGTGACGACGCGGTAGAGGCGGGCGTCGTGCCCGAAGTCGGCCCACTGCGCCGCGTAGGCGGGGGCTACGTCGTTGAGGAGGTGGTCGCGGACCTTGGCCACGTTGCCGTCAGGGACGTTGGTCTGGACGCTGCCGGGGACGGTGTAACCATCGCTGTCGACGAGGCGCAGGGTCTGCATGGGTTCCCCCGGTGGGTGGTTGGTGCGATGGTTCCAGACTAACCCATTCGCCATTGCATTGCAATGGTCTGCACGGAGTCGGCACCCCAGACACGCCAAAGGGGCCCAACCCGAAAGCCAGACCCCTACGCCCAACACCCCCCGTCAGAACGGAGGCTCGGAATCCCACGCCCCTGCAGCCGCCGTCCCCGGCACATCCGACGCCCACGGATCCTCACGACCCTGCTGCGACGACGCCTGACGGGCAGCGCTGTACGCATCCTGCTTCCCCGTACCCGAACCCCCCTGCGCCTTCTGCACGCTGGCCGTGGCGTACCGAAGCGACGGGCCTATCGAGTCGATGAGCAGCGCCGGCCCGGACCGCTTCTCCCCGTCCCGCGTCTCCCACTTCTCGGTCTTCAGCCGCCCCGACACCACCACCTCCATCCCCTTGTCCAGGGAGTCGGCGAGGTTCTGGGCGTGCTGCCCGAACACCTTCCCGTCAATGAAGAAGGAGTCACCGTCGACCCAATTGCCCTGGTCGTCCTTCCGCCGGGCGTTGAACGCCAGGCGCACCTTGGCCACAGCCGTCCCCTGCGCCGAGAACCGAATCTCCGGCGCGTCGATCAACCGTGCGGTCCCGCTCAATGTCGGCAGGCTCATGCTGCTTCCTCCATCTCGTTCTGCTTCAGCTCTCGTTCACGCGGCACGTACACGCGCCGCCACGGCTCACGCCGGCCCTCCAGGCGGGCCTTCTTCTTGATGCGGGACCATGTCTGCCACACCGCGTCGACGCTCATCTCGAGGCGGGCGGCGATCTCTTCCGGACTGTCGTTGGTCCACTCGAACAGGTACTGGAGGACCTCGCGCCGGTCTTCAAGGCTGAGGACTACGGACTCACCCATGAGCCAGCGGTCCGCAACGTTCGCGCCCTCCGTCCCCGTCGGCTCAGTTGAGTCAGTCAGTGGGTGCGCCTGCGGGTCATCAATGGTGTCGTCGTCCCACGCCAGCGGACCCACCCAGAACTGGCTGCGGGCGTACTGCCGGGCAGCCTCGGCAGCGTCAGCGTCCACGCCCTCAGTCTCCGGCCGAACCGACCACAGGGCGTCGTACAGGCGCGTGACCTGATCGGCCAAAGCGAGCCTGACCCCGACCTGGTGGCGCAAGGTTCGATCAACCCACCAGGTAAAGACACCGAGACGGCTCTCGAGTTCACGCTGAGGCCATCCCAGCCAGATCAGAGCCTGGAGCCTGCGGTGCATGCCCGTCGCGTCCACCACACACGTCGTCCTGATGGTCCCGATGGCGGGCGGCACCGAAGCGGCCAGAATCTTTATCTCCGACCTGCGCGTGATCGGCTCATCGCGCATGACCCGGTAATAGGTCGTACGCCCAACACCAACCAAAGACATGATCTCCTTGTCCTGGTACCCGGCGGCCCGGAACTTCCGAAGGTGCGCGCCAGCTCGCCTGGACGGCACGTGTCCCGGGCGCCCCGTCTCCAGCAGGTACCTGTTCCGCTTCCGCTTGTCCGCGCGGGCCTTCAGGCACTCCTCACGCCTGCATCCGTAGTTCGCGCAGCCGGGGTCCCCGTGCTTGACCCGACTGTTAGCAGGACGCTGGGTCATGCCGCCGCCACCTCCTTCGCAGCCTGCTGCTCCAGCTTCCGCATCACGCTGTTCACCGTCTGCACGTTCGTCCTCAAAGCCCGCGCGATCTGAAGCGGCGGCAGCCCCTTCCTCTGCAGCGCCAGGAACTCCGTCAGTTGGTAGGTGAGAACGTGGTCGCTGGCCCGCATCTGGCCCGGCCGATACGTTCGCCGCCCCTTACGCCGATGCAGCAGGTCCCTATCGTGCTCGGACATGCCGCCCCACACACCGGTCTTCTGCCGGGTCTGCAGCGCCCACTGCCCGCACAGCTGCATAACCGGGCACCGCCAGCACACGCGCTTGGCTTCAGCCGTCTGGACCATGGCCGGGCCGGAGTTACCGATGGGGAAGAACAGCTCGGGGTCCTCGTCCCGGCAGGAGGCGAAGGACCGCCAGTTGGCCTGGTTGGGCGCGGCGGGCTTCGGAGGGCGGCGGGTGGTGGTGCTCGTGGTGCTCATCGGTTGGCTCCGGGAAGGGTGTAGAGGCGGATGATGGCGCCAGGCTGGGTGAGGGCTTCGGGGTGTTCTCCGGGGTAGACCTTGCGGATGGCGAGGTCGACGATCTGGGAGTCGTCTTTGATGACGCCGGACTCGGAGAGGGAGTCCAGGACGGCGCGGGCGTGGTGGTCGATGTCGGTGCTGTAGCGGGTGATGGGCCAGGTGCGGCGCCGTTTGGGGGCGGACGGCGGTTTGGGGACGGTGACGGTGATGTCTGCTCGGGTGGGGATGTTGGCGTAGAGGCCGTGTTCCTTCTTGGCTATCCGGCAGGTGAGGCAGATGCCGTTCCAGTCGGTGTATCCGTGGGCGCCGGTGGCGTCGCGGGCGGCGAGGATGATGGCTTTGCGCCAGGGCTTGAGTTGTTTGGCGTTGCTGTGGACGGCCCCGCGGCCTTTGCCCATGAAGGAGACGCGTCCTTGGCCGGCTGGGTCGCCGTGGACGACGATGGCGACGGCTTGTTCCCAGACGTCGGTGCTCGGGTCGGGGGCGGTCATGGTCACTCGGTGGGCTCCTGGTCGTCGTCGATGCGGGTCTGGGTGACGGAGATGGTGATGGGGACGGCTCCGTCGGCGTCGGCTGCGCAGAACACCCACTGGTGGATGGCGGGGTCGATGTGGACGTGTTCGTGGTGTGCGAGGTCGACGTATTTGCCGTTGGGGAGGAGGAGGTTGCATTCGACGGCGAAGGGGGTTTTGGGGAGGTGGCCGATGCGGAGGAGGTCGCCGTTCCAGGCGCGGAGGCCGGGGTGTTTGGTGATGGCGGCTCCGAGCTGGTTGTCGCCGTTCTCGGCGGCGACGAGGGCGTCGACGTTGGCCTGGTGGAGGGCGGCGGCGAGGGCGGCCACGTAGCCGGGCGCGTGCTCAGCCATCGCGTTCTGCCCTTCGCTGCTGCATGCGGATGGCGTCGGCAACGGTGTGTCCGTTGACGGTGACGAGCGGGGCCTGCTCCTTGGCGAGCGTCAGCGCGGTGTCGAGGTCGAAGCGGTGGGCGTTGAGCCAGTCGTCGCCGCGGTCGTACTCCTTGACTCCGTAGTCCCAGGTGCCGTCGGAGCCGAGGCACATGTCGCCGCCGCGGATGACGGCGTAGCGGTCGTTGCCGCGGTACTGGACGCGGATCTGGAAGCCGTGGGAGTTGATGTCGTCCTCGGGTACGCAGTTGACGGCGTACTCGGTGGCCCGGACGGTGGCTTCGGGTGCGTTGGGGGCTTCGTCCTGGGCGCGATTGGTGACCTTGAGGTACCAGGCGGGCGGTTGCTCGGTCACGACTGGGGGTGCTCCTTGGTCTGTTCGGTGTCGGCGGCGAGTTGTGCGGCGATGTGGGCGCCGATCTCGTCGCAGGAGAGGGGCTGGGTGTCGGTGACGCCGAGCTCGGAGGCGGTGAGTTGGTCGCCGAGGGCTCGGTCGCGTCGGTCGTTCAGGGGGATGGGGATGGTTTCGGTGATGGCGGGGTCGCCGGGGTGGGCCCAGGTGGGGGTCTTGCGGAGTTCGAGGCCGGTGAGTTCACGGCGGGTGAGGGGCTTGATCCTGGTCAGGTCGGCGTGGAGTTGTTCGCAGGTGGCGGCCTGTATGCGGGCGGCGGTTGCGGTGGCGGGGCTGTCCAGGACGTAGGAGTGGGTGGCGCCCATGCGGCAGGTGGCCTGCCAGGTCAGCGTGCGGGTGTGGTGGGTGTAGTGGAGGGTGCCGTCGTTGAGGGTGCGGGTGGCGGTGCCGTCGGCGTGGTCGGTCCAGTCGCGGATGCGGTGGATGGGCAGGCCGGCTTGGCGGGCGGCGTGGGTGGCGTAGATCTGCGGGTTGGTGACGAATTCCCGGTCGCGGGTGGGGAGCTGTTTGCGGGGCTTGACCAGGGACAGCTTCCGTACCTTGACGAGGGACAGCTTGGGCGCGTCGGGGTTGTCCTTGCGCTGGGTGCGCTTGCGGGCCGGCCGGGCGGGGGCGGCACCGGCGGTGCGCTTTGCGGTGGCTGTCTTGCGGGCGCGGGGTGCGGGTGTGGTGTCGGCTGTCTTCTTCGCGGTGCGTTGCCGTGTGGTCATGGCCGTTCTCCGTCCTGCGGATCGGTGTGCTGTTCGGTGGTGCTCCGGTGCTTGTGCTGGTGGTGGGTGATGAGGAGTGCGAAGCAGGTGAGGACGACGAGGGCGATGCCGTCCGGCCAGGTCACGGGAGGACGTTCGTGAGGGGGTAGTAGGCGCGGTTCTTGACCAGCTGCTTGAGGCCGGTGATGTCGGCGGATGCGTAGCGGCGGGTGCTGGTGGTTCGCCAGGTGTTGACGTCGCACATCAGGGGCTTGCGGCCGTACCGGTCTGTGGGGCAGGTGGCCGGGTGTGTGAGGCCGACGGCGTGCGCGCTCTCGTGCCAGATGGTGTTCTGGCGGACGGCTTCGTGGAAGTTGCGGCCGGCTGCCCAGTAGTCGCTGTTGATGAACACGGAGGCGCTGTAGGGCTTGCTGCCGACTGAGCAAGGGGTGGTGAAGGATGCGTTGGGCCGGTTCGGGTCGGGCTTGGACATCCACCGGTAGCTGATGGTGTGGCTGGGCAGGCACTTGCTGGTGGAGGCGGCCACGATCCGGGTGGTCACACTGATCTTGACGCCGAGGTGGGTGGTGAGTTCGGCGGCGTTGTTGCGCAGGTAGGTGGTGAGCTTGGTGCGGCTGGTCGTGTCGTGGAACGTGATCTGCCACGGGGCGGTGTCGATGTGGGTGACGGAGGACCGGAGCTTCCAGCCGTTGCCGGAGGTGACGGGCCCGGTGGCCCCATGCGCGTCGCTGACTGTGGTGACGAACACCCCGGTAGCGACGACGACGACGGTGGCGGAACCGAGCGCGAGGCCCTTGCGGTCGTTCATGAGCGGTGCCCCTTCCGGGCGTTGCGGTTGCGGGTGTGGAGCGAGCTGGTCTCACGGCCCTGCTTGCGGGCCAGCCAGGTCTGGGCGACCTCGGCTTCGGCGTTGGTCTGCGCGATGTGGCTGTTCATCAGGCCGATGACGGTGGTGGCGTAGCCGACGACGTACAGGTCGGCGGGCACGGAGTGGCCGGCGTCGGCGTCGAGCATTTCCTCGGAGCGCCGCTTGAGGTCGTGGACGTTCTCGCCGGCGCGGTGTTCGTCGTAGGCGTCGGCGACGCCCATGGCGTAGAAGGGGTCGCGGGCGAAGGGGCTGACGGCCGGGGTGATGGTCTGGATGGTCATGGCGTGGGGGCCCTTTCAGGCGGCGGGGGTCTGGGTGGTGGCGTGCTTGGCGGCGCGGAGGATGCAGCCGATGACCTCGGACGTGGAGGGCGGCTGCTGCTCGCCGATCGGCGTGGTGAACGTCCACTGCGACACGTGCTCGATCAGGTCGGGCTGTCCGGCGCTGTCGGGGACCTCGTAGTTGCCGATGGAGGCGGAGATGGCGCGGATGCAAGCCATGGCGGGCTCGCTGGCCTCGATGAGGTTGCGGGACGTGCCTTCGTCGTCGAAGAAGGCGTCGGGGAGGGTGGCGCCTTCGGAGATGAAGTAGGCGAGGGCGCAGATGTCGAGCTGCAGGACGCCGCCGTGCGGGTAGGTGGCGAACTGTTCGCCGGTGTGGAGTCCGTAGGCGGCGATGAAGCCGGCCATCTCTTCCAGGTGCTGGGCGGTGTCGTGCATCGGGTCTCCCCTGGGTTGAACTCCCGGGCCGCACAGAGGCGGTGTCGTGTACGGCCCGGGAGGGGTGTGGTGGGTCAGGCCGTCTCTTGGTGCCGGTCGGCGCAGGTGGGGCACTGGACGCGACCGAGGTTGAAGCCCTTGGACTCCTCGATGACGTGGGCGTCGGGGTCTTCGGCGTCGAAGATGCAGCCGCAGACGCAGGAGCAGGCGCAGCGCCGGATGTCTCCGCTGGCCGGGAGCGGCATGCGGATCAGGCGGGCGATGCGGGCCATGACGTCGAAGAAGTGGTGGCTGGTGCCGGCTTCGTCGGCTTCTTCCATGAGCTCGTCGAATGCGTCCTGGGTCGTGGCCAGGAGGCCGTTGTAGTCGGCTTCGAGGCGTGCGAAGGCATGCGTGATCACGGCCACGGGTGCTCCTGGGATGGCAGAACGGGGTCAACAGCCCTGGCTATAGGGCGTGTTGCCGTCTTGGTGTGTCCACAGTAACCCATGCCCCATTGCATTGCAATGGTGTGGTGTGGCGGGGATGAGAAGAGCCCCGAACCGTGATCCGGGTTCGGGGCTCAGCAGGGGTGGTCCGCCAGTGCGGTGCCGGTCACCGGCGGGGTGCCGGGTACCGGGTGGCGTGCGCGACGAGGAGGTCGCTGTAGGAGACGCGGTCCTTGCGGCCGAGGCGCTCCAGGCGCAGCCCGTCTTCTCTGGCCCACCGGTACAGCTTGTTCGTCAGGTTCTTCAGGCTGCACTGCGTGAACTCCGGCTTACCGGTCTGCCGGAAGATGAGTGCGGCTTCTTCGAACGTGACGGGGTCGGGGATCGGGGCCGGGGCGGGCTCGGGGCTGAGGGTGGCGATGGCCATGCGTGCTCCCATGACGGCGGCCATCGTTCGCAGCTCCGGCGGCCGATACGGGATGTGGAGGGTGCGTTCTCCACATGTGGTGAAAGTGTGTTCAGTTGTGGGTGCTGAAGAGTACGACTCGGGTACCCGGGCTCAGGTTGCACACTCCCGGAGAGTTTTTTCGAAGGCCACGTGTTCGTATGCGAGCTGGGCCAGCGTCCACCGGTGGCTGGTGCCGCCGTTGGCGTTGGCGCAGTGCCGGTTCACGCACAGCGCCTTCCCCTTGGGGTCGGTGACGCCTTGGGGCCACATCAGGCCGAGGGTGTGGCAGGCGGGGCAGCGGTGCGGGCGCACGACGGAGGTGTCGCCGGCGCGGATGGCGTGCTCGAGGCGGTGCCGGTACTCGATGGTTTCCAGCCGCTGCCGGTGCATCTCGGCGGCGCCCTCGGTGTTCTCCCATGCCCATCCGTACACGCCGGCGACGTGGCCCTGAAGCGGGGCTGCATCCGGGTTGACGGTGCGGGTGTGGTCGACGACCTCGGCGACCGCGGCGTCGATGTGGTCGACGACCGCGGCGTTGTAGGGCAGGGGGGAGGCGGCGACGGGGGTGCGGGCCTGGAACGCGGTGTAGGAGCGTCCTTCGGGCCCGGTCACGGGATGCTCGCGGAAGAAGGTGTCGAGCTGGCTGAGGCGGCTTGCCGCGGTGTCCGTGTCCGTGGAGTCGTCCCGCTGCTGCATGAGGCATCCCCGATCCCCTGGCGGCCGCCGGGGCGCGGGTCGTCCGTACGCAGGTGCGGGGCGCGCGCCGGGGCAACCGGATGTGTCATTCCGGGTGTTCCGGACGCCCAATGATGGCACGCGAGTGGCCGGTGTTGAACGGTTCGTGAGAAACGATCAACACTGTGTGTAGGTTCCGGTACGGGTTCACTCGAATGAGTGACAACATTCCCCGGCATATGCGGACAGGTGTAGTCCTGTGGTCAGCCGGCGATGATGCCCGGCGCGTCCCGGGCGGCCTCCAGGAGGTCCGTCAGCTGCACCCGCTGCTGCTCGGTGATGAGCTGCTGGGCGACCGCGCCGCGCAGGATGTGCTCGAAGAACTCCGCGGATCGCAGGAACACCGCGGCCGTTTCCTCGTTCGTGAGCGAGCGCTGCACCTGGTTGAACCAGGCCTCCACGAAATCGGCCACGCCTTCGCGGTCGGTTCGGTTCGGGTCTGACGGGGGCGGCGTGCTCATCGCAGTCCACCGTCCCCTCGCCTCGGCTGCCGCGCCCCCACGGCGGCGCTTGGTGATATCGATTACGGCCCCACACGCAACACTGTTCACATCATGGTGCTGGGGGATGGCCGGGTCTGTCGCGGACATGTGCATGTCTCCGCTCCGGCAGTTCGGGAAGGTCCTCGTGCAACCCGCCACGGTCGGCGTAGTGACGGGCCCCCTGGGCGCGGCTGCCAGTCCACGCCAAGGGTCCAACTGTGACAGCTAAAGGTGTGACTGGGTATCGACGGTGGGTGTTTTAACGCCCCCGTGACCGGAATGCCTACAGAGGTGGCGCATTCAGTTACCCCTGGTACTGGCGGTATGAGATTGCGCGTGAAATTGCACGACTTGGCGGGTGTGGACCAGTGCCGCCGACAGCAGACGGGCCGCTCGGGTGCGGTCCCTCCCAGCCCTCACAGGTCTTTCGGTGGGCAGTCCCGTCAGATGACGCGAGTCTACCCGCGCTTCTCTGTACGGGGTAGGAAGGATCCCAATCCGGCCCGTGGTCTTTCCGGGGGCGGGATGGTGTGGGGCCGGCCGCCTGGACCGGGGCCGGGCCTCTGGTGGGCTGCGCCGGGTTCACCACAAACCCGGAGCCACACAGGAGCCGGAGGCCTCGGTCTGGCGGCCGGCCACCCATCACGTGGGGGGCAGGCGGTTTCTATCTGATGCTGCATATGCGCTTGTGGCGAGGGGTTTCACAGCAGTCTCACACGATCAGGCGACGCCGAACCGGCACAACCCTGCGCGTATTAGACGTTTAGTCAACTCTTTCTGACCGGCCACGAACAATGGCCCCGCCCGGCGCCGGTGAAAGCGATCGGGCGGGGCCATTGTTCGTGGGCGTCACTGGTGGGCTGCATCGTCTGCATCGGAGGCCAGGTGCTCTCGCAGAATCCGGTGCAAGGATTCCGGGTCGTGCGCCTTGGCGGCCTCCAGCATTCGGGACAGGATCCCCAGCGATGCGTCCGTGCCCGCCTTGTCCCAGCACTTGGTGGCCATCAGCTGGGTCGTGTCCGCGAAGTGAGCGCCGGTCATCTTCGTCTCCAGGTGCATGGAGACGAAGCTGGGGTCGTCGTACTGCATGACGCGCGGCGCACCAGCCGGCTCCTTCTTCGCCACCTCGGCGGGCTGCTCGGGCGACGGGGTCCGTTCCGCCTGGGTGGTGCGTGGCTCGGGGATGCCTTCCCCGGCGGCGGTTTGGGCTCGCGGGGTGGCCGCCACGCCCCGGATCGGCTCGGGGGGCTGATCCGCCTCCTGCGCCTTCGGCTCCGCGATTATCACGCCGTGATAATTCGCCGGCCCTGATGACCGCTCTTCAACCGGCGGGTCAGGTTCGGGCTTGCGGCGTGCCACTTCGGCCCGCTCGTCGGCCTTGGCCAGCTGCTCGCCGGGGGACAGCTTGCCGAGGTTGCGGACGTGCTCCACCTTCCGTGCCCCGGTCGCCAGGTCCTTCTGCAGCTCCGGGGTGAGCTTCAGCAGGGACAGCTTGCTGGACAGGGTGCCCTGCGCGATCCCGAGCCTCTTGGACGCCTTCGTCTGGGAGCCGTAGTAGTCGACCAGCTGCTTGAGGGCGTGGGCTTCCTCGAGGTCGGTCATGTCGTCGCGGTGGTAGTTCGCGATGAACGCGGCCTCGAGGAGCGTCTCGTCGGTGGCCAGGCGGGCGTTGTCGACGCGGACGGGGATCATGGCGAGTCCGACGCGGCGGGATGCCTCGAGGCGGCGGTGGCCGTCGATGACGACGTACTGGGTGCCGTCGTCGAGGTCGCCGGCGCGGTCGGGCCGGCTGTGGAGGTAGGCGTCCACGGTGCCCACGACGATGGGCAGGATGACGCCGTGTTCGCGGACGGACTCCACGGTCTCGTCGAGGTTACGCAGGTGGTTGCGGGGGTTGTCGGGGTTCTCGCTGATCTGCGTGACCGGCAGTTCGGTGAGCGCCTCGGTGGAGTCCTGGCCCCCTATCTTGCTGATGGCGTTACGGCGGGCGCTGCGGACCGCGCTGAAGGAGGGGGCGGGGCCCAGGGTGTCGGCCTTGCTCACCTGCTTGCTCCCTTCGCGACCTGCCGCATGGCCTCCGCCTGGTCGCTGTGCGGGGCGTAGGACAGCAGCGGCATCTTCTTGCGTACCGCCTCGCGCTGCTCCTTCAGGTCGCCGATGACGGCCAGGACGCGGGGGTCGCCGACGGACTTCCAGCTGTCGAGGGTGGAGGTGGCGACGTATCCGCGGCGGGAGTCGTACTGGTTGACGACGAGCCCGAGGTGGTCGATGTCCAGGGACAGGTCGTCGCACAGGTCGGCGATCTGCTGATCCAGCATGCTGTACGCGGTCAGGGAGGAGTCCTCAGCGAGGACGGGGACGATGACGCCGGAGCGGCCCTTGGGTTCGTCACGGCGCCGGCGCCCGTAGTAGAGGGCGGCGTCCATGGCGATACCGAGGCTGGGCGGGCAGTCGATGATGATGACGTCGTAGTCGGCCTCCAGGGGGCGCAGCGCCATCTCGAGGGCCGCTTCCTTCTGGAAGCCGCGCTTCTGCGTCGCCACCACGGCGATCTTCGCGTCGAGGAGGAACCCGTCGAAGCAGGCGGGCAGGACGTGCAGGCGCTTCTCGAACCGCAGATCGTCTATCACCACGACCAGGTCGCGCAGGTCTCCCTGGCCGTCCCCGCACATGTGGGAGACCAGGCTGTCGTGGTCGGGTTCGATCTGGTCGACGCCGAGCTGCTCGCTGAGGTGGCCCTGCGGGTCGAAGTCGACGATGAGGACCCGCTTGCCCGCTTCGGCGTAGGCCTGGCCGATGCCGGCGGAGATGGCGGTCTTGCCGACGCCGCCCTTCTGGTTGCCGACGACCTTGCGTTCGGGGTCGGCGGTGCGGTCGGCGTGCTGGGGTGAGGGGTTGGTGTCGAGCCAGTCCTGTACGGATCGGGCGAGGCCTTGGGTGTAGGAGACTCCGCGTTCGGTGCAGGTGGTCTTGAAGTCTTCGTACAGGCCCGGGGGGAGCCAGGTGGAGAACGACTTGGCGCCGGCGGTGTCGACTTCGAAGCCGGGTCGTTCGCTGGTCCGCCAGGCGGTGATGGCCGCTTCGACGGCTTCCTGGATGTCCAGGGTGAGTTCGGCGGCGCGAACCTTGAGTTGCTGCTGGAGTCCCGAGGGCAGCTTGGACGCCACCTTTTCCCGGTCTCCGTCGGGATATGGAGAGGCCATGACGTCACCTTACTGACCTCTGTGGTGGGAGTGGCACCCGGTTCGCCGGTTCTGACACAGGTTCACCCTGTCGGTCGGGCCCCGATTATCACGCCGTGATAATTGTCGATCATGGTCCGGGGCAGCTCGTGATTATCACGGCGTGATAATTCAGTCCCCGTCGTCCTCGAGGTCGTCGTCCGCGTACGGCTGCCCGTCGGTGTAGACGGGCTCGCGGAACAGGTCGGCCGGGTCGTAGGCGACCTGCGGGAGCGGCCGGGACGGCGCGGGCATGGCGACGGTCACGGGCGGGCCTCCATCAGGTTGTCGAGCATCTGCCGTTCCACCGCGGTCAGGTAGGCGTCGCGGGCGTCCTGGCCCTCGAGGTGGGTGTGGGAGAACTGCCAGTCGACGGTGGTGGCCCAGCAGTCCTGGCCCATGACGTGGAAGTCGCCGTGGAGGAGGCACATGGTGGGCTGGGTGGCGGTGGCGGCTTGAGGCATGGACGCTCCGATCGTGCTGGGTGATCGCCTACACCATGCGGCAGTTCTGGCGCGGTGTTCCCCCGGCTCAGGCGCGCACCTCGTGCACGGGGATCCCTGCCTTGCGGGCGCGGCGAGCGCAGTCGGTCGCGCCGTGGGAGTCGTGCGGTGGCTTGCCCTCGCACTTCGGCGCCGTGCAGCGCATGGTGGCGGCCACGAACAGGACGGGCCGTTCGTCGACCATCTGCTGATTGCGGCGGTGGCCGGCCTGCGGGCAGTACTCCTGCCCGCCCCGCCTTTGGGGTCGGTGTCCGGGCCGGCATCCGGTGCCGCAGGGGGCTTCCCAGTCGGCGGCCCGCTCACGGACCAGGATCCCGTTGCGGTTGGCCCAGTCCCCGCCCATGGTGTCGGCGCCTTCTGCGCAGCCGTGCATTAGCTCGATGCCGTCGTAGCCGACCTGGAGGGCGTCGTGCCACACGTACAGCAGGGTGTCCTCGAGCAGTTGGACGTCGGCCCACCGGCGGGGTCCGGTGAGCCCGATGAGGGCGAGGCTGGGGCTGTTCATGCGGCCCCGGATATGCGGCGCTGTGCTCCCTGTGCCTGCTCGCGCCGCTTGAAGGCGAGTGCCGCACGCTCGGAGGCTTCCATGCTCCCTGGTGCGGGTTCGGCGGACGCCTCAGCTTCAGCCCGCATCGCTTCCCGGTCCTCGGAGTCGGGCAGGCGATTGGCGCGGAGTGCGGCGATCTGCCGTTGCCTGGCTTCCTCTTCGTAGGGGTTCGCGGAGTCGGGTCGAAGCTTGTGCTCGATAAGCAGGGTGCGGGCCTGCCGGTAGCCCTCTGGTGTGGGGGCGGGGGCGGCTGTTGGGTGGGGAGTGACGGCGGCTGGCTGTTCGGGTGCCTGCTGGACGGGCTCAGGGCGGCCGCCGACTGCGAGGATTTTCAGGGCGCGGACGGAGCTGCCGGAGGGGGACTGCTGAACCTTGGTCAGTACCTGGGCTTGGTACAGCCGCAGCTGGGTGGCGTACGCGGGTGAGGCGGGCCGCAGGTGCAGGATGCCGGTGTCGTGCTCGTATCGGACCGCTGCCACCTTGTCGGCGAGCTCGGGCGCGATGGTGGGCCACTGGTCGATGATGCTGCCGCCCTGCTCGGGTGGTTCCCAGCCGCGTTCGGTCATCATCTTGCCGATGGCGGTTCCGAGGCCCATGGGGTCGCCTGCCCGGCGGATCGAGGAGCTGGCGCTGCGGCGGGTCTTCCGCTTGGGTTCGGCGGGCCGGTTCTTGGCGGCGGCGCGGGCGGCTGCGAGGGCGGCGCGGGCCATGTCGATTCCGGCGGGCTGGGTGTCGGTCATGCGTCGACTCCGTCCGTGAAGTAGGGCTGACCGCTCTCCCACAGACCATCCGTGCGGACTCGGAGGCGCCCGAAGATCACGTCATGGGTGAGGATCTCGTAGAGCTCCCCAGGCTCCAGGGGCGGTTCGCCCTTCGAGGCGTAGTCGCCCTCGAGCCAGTCGGCGATGTACTGGAGGGGCACCTGCCGGGTCTGCCCGTCGGGGGCGGTCATGGGGAAGGCCTGAGCCGTAAATACCGATTCGAGGGCGGCCTGAGCCTGGGCCGGACTGGTGACAATGCGGGGCACCGGGGGCAGACTCCGGCTGTTGCGGGCCTTGTTCTGGCGGGCGATCTTTTGGCTGCGGGTGCTTCGGTTCTTCGGCATGCGGGCTCTCCTCAGAAGGCGGGGGCGTAGGTGTTGCGGCGGGCGTTGATGGCCTCGAGGGCGAGGGTCTGGTCGACGAGGCGGTTGGTGTAGAGGCGGCGGGTGTCGCGTTCGCCGAGCGTCTCCAGCGCGGACAGGATCACGTCGGGGTCCTGCATGGCGTCGACGCGGGCGGCGATGATCTCGTCGCGGGTCAGGTCCTCCAGCGCAAACGCTGCGGTGGCGACGGGGATGTCCACGGCGGTCATCTCGCCGGCGAGTCGGTCACGGATCGCGGCGAACGCCTGGTCCACAGCCCGGCGGGCGGCCGCGCTCTGCGGGCCCTGGAAGGTGTCGGGGTGGGTGTCGGTGTGGCGGTCCTGTTCGGCGCGGCAGGAGTCCTGCCAGTCCTCCACCAGCACCCGGCGGCGGGCCTTCGTGTCGTAGAGCAGGTGGCAGGAGGCGAGCCGGGAGGCCAGCAGCCCGGACGGGCGTACAGCACCGCGGGCGGGGACGGGGAGCCGTTCGGCGGCGGCCTGGACCTCGAGGGCCGTCCAGCCGGCGTCGGCTACGTGCCGGATGATCCAGGCGATGCGGGCCCGGTTGGCGTGGTGCATCCACGGCACTGAGGCGATCAACTGCGCAGCGAGCTGGTAGCGGCGGCCGACCTTGTTCAGCTTCCGCGGCCCGCGCTTCGATCCCTTCCCGGTGGTGGACTCCCCCTCCCCGCTTGCGAGCTTTGCCTCAGAGGGAAGGTGAGTGAGAGCGGTAGAAGGAGACGTTGAGGTACCACCCTGCATTGGGGTGCAAAGCCGTTCGGCCGAAGAAGACTTGCGGCGGGGCCGGCGGCGTGCCTTCCGGGCGGCCTTCTTCGCGAGCTTCCCCAGCAGGGTCCGGGACTCGGGGGCGGCGCCGACGGGGCGGCGCGTTGCACCCTCGCCGACCGTGCGGATCCCGAGGGCCTCGTCGAAGGCGATGGGGATGATGCGCTCGAAGACGGACGCCCGGCCGCCGACACCGGAGATGCGGGTGCCCTTGCTGCGGTACACGAGCAGGCCGGCCTCCCGGAGCATGCCGAGGTGGTACTGCACGGTGCGTTCGGCGACCTTCAACTTGCGGGCGAGGTAGTCGATGCCGGGCCTGCACTCCTTGAGTGCGGCGATCTCCTGCGCGATGGCGATGGTGGTGGGACCCCACTTGGGGCCGTGGGCGCGCAGCGGGGTGTAGAGGCCGGAGCCGGCGATCCAGTGGACTGCGGTCATCCAGGAGTGGGCGCAGGTGGCGATGCGGCCGGTCGTGGCGTGCAGCCATTGGCTAGCTGCGGTCACCAGGAGGCTGCCGCCACGACCGGCCTGGCCTGCACTGTAGTCGCACGGGTGTTCGGTTTCAGGGGTGGGGGTGTGCGTGTCGTGGTCGCCCGTGCGGGGGGAGATAAGCCGCGAATCGCTCGTACGGGGAGCGGGAAGCTGACAAGTTGGCGGTGCGTACTGCACTATGGATCCCGTCTTCTTGTGGAGGCACAAAGGGCCCCCGATTCGGGTGGTCTGGGTTCGTGAGGAACCTGAAGGTCGCTCCGGGAAACCGGAGCCTTAGCTCTGAGCGCCAACTCGGAGCCGTGGAAGTAGGCCGCGCACGGTGCGCCAACACCAGCGGCCAGGCGGTAGAGGAGAAGCCCCCGCCAAGGGGCCCAGGACCTCCCGCCGGAGAATCGCTAAGTCACCTGATCTCCCTCAATGGGTGGGGTCTGCCCTGCCGTCCAGCCGTAGCCTTCGGCAAGGTGTTCAACGACGGGGCACACCTCGTGGTTGTAGAACCGGGCGTGCTCGTCCAAGTCCCCGTCGTAGTCGTAAGCGGGGCACGTATGTCCCCGGCTGCCGTGCAGCTCCAGCAACTTCCGGTCACGGGCGCAGCGGCGCAGGACCGACTCGGGGTCGTGCAGCACGGTGAGCGCAGCGATCTCGTCGCTCAGGCACTGGTACGCCACGTACGGGTCGTCCTGAGACAGGTACACCATGTCGGCGTCCCAGCCGTAGTGCATCTCAGGGTCCTTGTGCTGCTCGGGAAGCCCCTGAACCCAGTTACCCCCGTACGGCACTGCGGCGGCCGTTGCAGCGGCCTCGCGCAGAGAGATGGCGTTCTCCGTCCAGGCGAGGACGTCCTCGCCTGCGGCGGTCATGCGACGGGGGGTGTAGTGGGGACAGTGGCCGAAACGCTCCACGCCGGTGTGATCTTCACGGCGGAGGTTCGGGTCCTACTGTCTGATCCGGGGAAGCCCCGGGTACTCTGAGCCATGTCGGCACCTTCATATCGTCGCAAGCGGTGTGGTGTCGGCCCGGCCCCGTACCGGTTGTTGACGCAACCGGAGAACTGCGGGGCCGTTCCTATTGTCTTGTGGCCATCGACTCCATCTGAGTAGTCGTCTGGCGCTGTGCTCAGCCTACCCGTTGACGCCGCCACTGTCCCAGGTCCTTCCCCTTGTGTCGTTTAGTACTACCGGTCACACGGGAGTTGGACGATCCCGCCCGGACCCACGCCCGCCAAACCCGGCAGGCGTTCATCGAACGCAGCGATCAAGCAGCCCTCCCCACCCACAAGAAAGCGCTCCATCCGATCGGCCATCCTCCGCCACACCTCCGCCTGGCTACGCAGGACATGCGGCGCCCGCTCGGAAGCATCCCGGCATCGATCAACCTCCTCCTGCACCTTCGCCCGCGCCCACGCGAGCGCCTCCGGGTCCCTGTCGAACCGACTGTGATCAGGCATGGTCATCCCTTCGAGGGAACCGAGCCACGGACTCGGCGTGGCGGTGGGAAAGCTGGTGGACGGTGGACGCGGCCAGGGATCCGGCACTGTGGAAGGTTTTCGGCCTGGCCCGGTCGCCGCTCCGAGGGCGCGTCCTCCGGGCGGCGACCATCACCGCGACCGGCCCACCTCACCGTCACCGGGATGCGTCAACTCCGGCGCCACCAACGCCCGCGACCGCGCCACCGCACGACCCATCGCCCGATACCCGGCCTCCACCAGAGCCGCCGACATCCGGTCCATCTCATCCCGGTACAAGGCAGGCGACGCCGACCTACGGCCCGCATGCAGCCCCACCGCCAACGCCCGGTTCCAGATCCGCTGCACCACCTCCGGATCCACATCGGGCTCCAGATCCTGCGGCAGCTTGTCCGGCGAACCCACCGTCGCCAACTGCCCGTTCGCGATCAGGCCCGCCAAGTGCATCCCCGCCGACGCCGCCCGGCCCGCCAGCACCGCGTCCGTACGCAGCACCTGGCCCCCGGCCTCCGTGGCCGCCTCCACCGCCTCCGCGCTCACGCCGCCGCCCCCAACACCCCGGCCGCCGGGCGCAGCGTGTGCACCGTCGCGTCCGAAACGTCATCGAACGACAACTGCACCGCAGGCTCCGGATCCGGCACCACCAGTGACGCCTCCAGCAAACCCGCCCGCACTGCCGCCGCCAGCAGCCCGCACCGCGACACCGACTTCTCCAGATTCAACTGCGTCACCAGCCGAGCCCTCTGCCAGTTCGCCGTCCGCACATCCACCCCCGCAGCCCGCGCAACCCGCTCCGGATCCGCGTGCGCCGCCATCGCCCGCAGCACTGCCAGCTTCTGCTCCGTCTGCATCTGGCTCACCGGCGCCGGCTGCACCACCTCGTGCCGCGTCGCGATGAACGCACGATGCCGCTCCAACGCCGTACGGCCCCCGCGAATCCCCATCGGCTCCGCCAGCTTCCCCTCCGCCGTCACCGTGTTCGCATGCGCGCAACACAACTCCAGCACCGGGCACCCGGCACACACCGCCTTCGCCGCCGCCTCCCTGGCACGACGCTCCTTCTGATCCTCCCCCCCATCCAGGTCCAGGCCGTCCCACGCATCCAACGTCAGCGACGGATCCCCGATCACAGTCATCGGCTCATCCGGGTCAGGCGCACAACCCCGGTACTTGTAGAACCGGTGCTCAGTCAGCTCACGGTGCGCAGCGCGCGGGTCGTTGATACCGGTCATGCTGCCGGACCCCCTTCCGGGTTGTGCGGGTTCATCGAGTAGGAGACGAGCGCTTCGTCCAGAGCCCGGTCGGCCTCTGCGACCACAGCCCGCTCAGCCATAGCGAGGTCCATCCGGGCCCGAAACGCCTCCAACTGGATACGCAGGGCCTCGTTGTCGCGGTGCTCACAGCCGGCCATCAGCCGCTGCGCAGTCACCTCCAGGCGCTGCCGCCGATCCCGGCGCAGCACCACCAAAACGGCAACCGCCGCGGTGGCAAACACCGCGGCGGCCGTGACGGTTCGAACCGCCATAGCGGCGATCACCTCCAACAGCAGGGGAAGGAAAGGGACAGATCAGGGGTGGTGCAGCACGTTGATCCGCGCCGCGTTCTCCACCGCCAGCAAGCCGGCAGCCTCCGAGGCCTCCGCCACCGTGTTCGGCTGCCAGGTCCTCCACTCGGCCTGCGTACGCAGCTGGCCCTGCTCTCGCCTCTCGGCCGCATCCAGCGCGAGCTCATCAGACGGGCGCTCCACCGCAGCCGGCCGCCGCGTGTACGACGTCGCGTACTTGCGCTCCCGGCGGATCAGCCACCACGTACCGGCAGCGACCACGACCAGCACGACGACGATCTCCAGCGCAGAAACCAGCGCCTCCGAACCAGCAGCAGACATGACGAACCTCGATTCGGCCCTCCGGCCGTAGTGGATGAAGTGATGCAACGCCCCAGGGAGGGGACTTGGCAGGCCCGCAGACAGCGGGCCCGATGGTTCAGGCGGCCCGGGTCAGGGCCTCTTGCAGAAACGGCACGCCGGTCGTGGCGGACACCACGTGCGCGGCCAACAGGCAAGGAACGGCGTTCCCCAGTTGCTCGAACCGCTTCGTCTTCGTCCCCTGCCACGGATAGTCCGCCGGGAACGACTGGAGGACCGAGCCCTCCCATTCCTCCAACGGACGCTTCTGCTCTCCGTCGGTCCAGTTCACAGCGTTCCCGCGATGCCCGAAGAACAACGTGCTGGACGGCTGATCCATCGTCCGCACCGCCGCGTTGGCCTGCGTGTTACTGATCAACGCCCACTGCCCACCGGACTTACTGGTCAGTGCGGGTGCGGGTGCGGAGTGCGGGTCGATCGTCTGCCTGCTTCCGTCGGGTTGCTGGTTCCGATTGGTGTGCAGCGTCCACGACCTGGCCTTGCCCGTCAGCGCGTTCGACGGGCCGTCCACCGAGAACTCATTTCCACCCGGCGACTTCCGCTCCCCACGAGTGTTCACGGTCTCCCGACCGTCCAGTCCCAAGGCGTCAGCCATGGACACCCACTCCTCGCCCCACAGCATCGCCCCACCCTTGGGGTCGTAGTGCGTGGCCTCCGGAGGCATCACCTTCCGCACCCGAGACGCCATCAGGATCGCCCGCCGGCGCGTCTGCGGAACACCGAAGTCGGCGGCGTTCAGCACCCCCGTCCACACCGACCAACCCAGCCCGCGAAGCTCGGACGCGTACACCTCCCACAACGGCAGCACACCCGGCACCTGCTCGAACGCCGCCCACTCGAACGGCACCTCCGGATCCACGGCGCCCATCAGCGCGTGCAGATAGCGGGCCGGCTCCAGCATCAGCACCGTGACGAACGCGTCATCACGCGCCGCCGCCTCCACCCGAGCCCGCGACCACCGCCGCTCCTCGGCCCGCTCCGCGTTGGCCCGCTCCTGCTCCGCCAACGCGACCGGATAGATCTCCTCCCGAAGCACCACGCGCCGGTCCTCGCCGCGCAGCATCGCCCGTATCCCGTCCGCCAGCAGGTCCATCACCAGATGACCGAAGCCCTTACCGGCGGCCGAGAACTTCGTGCACGGCGGCGAGAACAGCAGCCCCCACACCCGGCCCACCAGCGGACCCAGGACGAAGCAGGAGACATCCACCCGGACCGTGGCGTGCCCGGAAGCCGCACGCGTCTCACACGCGCTCTGGTCCCATTCCAAGCCGACGTCATGCAGACCGAGCCAGCGTCGGATCCCCTCCGACCATCCACCCGGTCCCGCACAGCCGTCCAGGACGATGCCCTTCTGCCGGGCGGACCACCCGGTGAACGCGGCCATCAGGCAGTACCCCCCTGCTTCTCCAGCCTCTGAGCGATACGCACGAGTTCCATCTCCAGTGCGTCCTGGTCCGCCTGGTCGGAGTAGTAGGTGTCCAGGTCCCACATGTTCAGGGCGTCCCGGACACCCGCGGCAGCCAGCCGGTGAGCATGGGCGCGGATCTCCTTTTCCCGCTCGGTCGCGGCCATCAGGCGGCGCTCCGCTCTCCGTCGCCCTGGGTGGCCTTCTCCTTCAACGCCTTCAGGCGGATCTCCAGGACTTCCTGTACCGGCAGCTGGCCACCGTCGAACGGGACCTCATCGTTGATGGCCTTCTGGCGGGCCTCTTCCAATGCCATCCGGGTGGCCGGGATGCTCTTCCACCCGTTGCGGACCCGGCGCATGAAGCCCTCGAACTCGGACTCGCCACCCGACGCCAACTCGGCTCCCCGGCGCTCCAGGTAGGCGCTCAGAACATCCGGCTGACCGGAGTCAGGCGCGAGCACACCCGCGTTCAGAAGGCCCTGGCCCTCAACCAACGATCCAACGTTCTGCACGGCTTCCCGGGACGTGGCCAAAGCCGCCTGATTCGCGAAGTCCTGCCCGTCCGGGTGCGGCTGGAACGACTCCGGGTCCACGGCAACCGAACCAGCCGGTTCCTCCGTCGAGCCCTGTTCCGGCTGCACCGGCGGGTCTTCCGGCTCCGGCAGCGGCTCGGCTACCTTCTCCCACTCCACAGGCGGGTGCGCAGCACTGAAGCCCACCACCGGCGCCGGGGACCCGTTGTTGTACAGCGACAGACCGAACTGGTCACCCAGATTCTTCGCGGCCCGCTTCAACGCCTGCGACGCCGCAGTCTTCATCGCCATGTCGTGGGCGTCACCGATCTTCGGCTGGTTGTACGAGTCGCCCACAGCCTCGCCGTCCCAGTGCCCGATCTCCCGGCCGGCCACATCCTTCACGATCAGACGAACCTGCGCCCGGTACACGACCGTCCACCGGGAACGGGCATTCTGGCCCTGCCCCGGGATCTCGATCTCGCGAACCATGGCCAGTTCACGGTTCTCCGTGTCGTACCCGCCGAACCCGAACACCCGCAGCAGATACCGCGTGATGTCCCAGGCCTCCATGTGGGCGTGGCCCTTGTCGTCCTTACCGACCCGCTTCGGGTCCACACCCCGGTGCAGCAGGCGAAGCTGCGGGGCGGTCAGTCGGCCGGCCTGATTTTGGGTGTGCGAGGTGGGGCCCTCCGCCATCGTTCCGGCGGGGGCCTCGGTGGCTTGCGCCATGAGGTCTCCTGTGAGGTTGTTCAGTGGTGATGAGGAGGCGAAACCGGCCCGGTCACGTCACAGGCCAGCCCGCTCCCCGAAAAGCCCTACGCCCGGCGGACCGGGTCCTTGAAGTTCTCCTCGAGCCGGTCCGTGAACCACGACGTGATCACATGCGAAGCCCGCGGCGCCCAGTCCAGCTCACCCTGCGACAGCAACTCCTTGCCGAGCTCATCGGCCTGAGTACGCAGCGACGCCTTCGGACGCACGTTCAGGTTGCGCTTCACCCCGGCCGTACCCCGCGCCGCCTTCACCGGCTGCGCCGGCGTGAACCGCCCGGCAATGAACTCCGTCAACGCGTGATCCGCCTCCGCCGACAGGTTCGCACCCGCCGCCGAAGCCGACGCCTTGATCGCATCCCGCAGACCCTCCGGCATCTCGATCGGCAGGTTCGGATTCGCATCCCCCTGCGCCTTCCAGCGCAACCGGTTCACGAACCTCGCACCCTCATCCGTCAGCACGAACTCCACCGCGCCGGCCAACTCCTCCGGCGCACCCGACTTCCGCAGATGCTGGGCAGCCTTCTCAAGGTGGGCAACACGGTCCTGGTCACTCGGCTGCAGCGGCACGAGGCGGGGTCCTCTCGGCGGGCGCCGCCCGTTCCGAGACCGGCCGGGCGGGCGCGTGGGGGCATGTCGCACGCCAGTGTCTCCTATCTGTCATTGCAACGCCATGGTGGTATGGCGGCCGGGGTGACTCCCCGACAACCACAACACTACCCCCGTTCCCATTGCATTGCAATGGTGCACCGTCTATGGTGGAACCACCGCACCACACGAGGGGGACACCACGATGAAGGCCAGCAGCCGCCAGGCCCGCCGCACCATCCGCACCCGGACCCGCAGCCAGCGCGCCACCCGCCACGCGGTGAAGGCCGTCGCCACCGGTGCACCCCAAACCGCACGCACCCACCTCGTATCCGCCGGCATCGACGACCAGACGGCCAAGCGCTACGCCGGAGCCTTCTCCCGGGGAACCACCCCCACCGCAACCGGTCACACTCAGATCAAACTGAAGGGCCGTACCCGGAAGGTGGTCACCACGAAGCTCTACGACCGCGCCGCGTTCGCCGCCCGCCTGTCGGTGTACCGACCGAAGGACCTGACCGCGGCCCGGCTGTTCGAGCAGGCCGCCCACTCTCTTGCCGCGTAGGAGGCCGCATGGACCGCATCTACACCAACCACCGCCACGGCGAGCGACGCATCCACATTGAGATCGACGAGAACGAGATCGCCGACCTCCTTGACGACTTCGACGCCTACCCGCCCGACGCCTTCGAAGCCACGAAACGGCTCATCGACATCCTCCGTGAATCCCACGACCGATTCGGCGGGGACCGTCAGCGCGACGCGCATGAAGCCGAGACCAGCCGAACATGACCACCACCTCCCTGCACCTGGTGCCCGTCCGGTTCCGCGACGCGTCCGCCTACGTGGCCATGTGGCACCGCCACCACCGGCCGCCTGTGGGCTGCAAGTTCTCCATAGGCGTAGCCGACGACGACGGTGTCCTACACGGCGTCGCTATCGTCGGCCGGCCCGTGGCCCGCATGTACGACGACGGACGCACCCTTGAGGTCACCCGCACCGCCACGGACGGCACCGCGAACGCCAACTCCATGCTCTACGCATCTGCATGGCGGGCGGCCAAGGCCCTCGGCTACACGCGACTCATCACGTACACGCAAACCGGAGAGAGCGGCGCCAGCCTCCGGGCATCCGGCTGGCGCGTCATCGCGGAGCGCCCCGCACGACCGGGCTGGGACGTACCGAGTCGGCCCCGCCAATCGCGCGGAGTGGACCACATCCCGCGGACCCTGTGGGAAGCGACAGCCTGAACGACGAAGGCCGCCCACCCACGAGGGTTGACGGCCTGAGACACCGATTGCGTACGGCGATTGTAGATCCGGTTCTCTGTACGCACCAGCCCTTCCACGGAACACACTGGACTCATGGCATCTGAGCAGCAGGAGACGTTGACCGGGCCCGTACCCGGCCAGCGCCGGCGGGTGTGGTGCCGCGGGATCGGCTGCGGGCGGGAACTGACGGACAAAATCTCGCGGCAGCGCCAACTCGGACCCGAATGCGATCCCGAGCCCCGGCACGCCAGCGCACGCTTCGACATCGACCAGGACCCGATACCGGGCCTGTGAACGGGGGACCATGAACGCCCGCACTACGGCCGTCATCACGGCGGCCCTTGCCCTCGCGGTGGCCGGCTGCTCCAGCGACCGCACGTACACGGTGGCCAACCGGTTCCAGGACAACGGCACGGGCAGCGCCGACCTGATCCTGCCGGACGCCACCCGGGATCAGGCCCGCACGGCGATCCGGGACTACGCCCGGGGCATCGACGGTCCGGGCCTGTACTACCTGAAGGTGCTGCGCGCCGAGGGCGCCCAGGCGTACGTGTGCCGGGCCCGCTGGTACCGGGATGCCGCCGCGTTCGCGGCCCACACCGTCGGCCAGGCCGCGCCGAGCCAGTGGCCGCACATCGCGATCGGCTGCCCCTGACGCGCCAGGGGGATGGCGGCTCAGACAAACCCCGGTTTCCGTCATAGCGTTCTCTCACGACCTCGAGAGGGGCCCGGAAGAGCCCGCCTTAGCACCCTCATCTGCACTTTTACCTACCCTCGGCCACGACCACCCAGCCGACCGTGTCGGTACAACGGGTGGTCCAGCGCAGGCCTCGCGCCCGCGACCTCCCCTAGTGGGGGTAGGGTCCGAGGGTAGGTAGAAACTTGATCTCTGGTGTGGGGCGGGCACAATGAGGGGTCATGGACCCCCGCGCCCTCCTCGAAGACTGGTTCGCCTCCGGGACCCTGCGCCCCTACACCATCCACGGCCGCTACCGGCCCGAGGTGACCTCCTGGCTGGACTGGTGCGAGAAGAACGGCGTGCACCCCTACCACGCCGACATCCGCCACGTCGCGAAGTGGTCCGAGGACGACTACCTCAAGCCGCACCTGGACGGCCGGCCCTTCGACGGCCCCGACGCCCTCGCCTACCTCGTGCAGACGGCCCCCGAGGTGTGCGGCTCCCACGACGGGCGCATCACCTCCGTCACCCAGTTCTACGTCGCCGCACACGCCCGCGGCCTGGTCAAGGGCGTGCCGAACCTGCTGGACCTGCGCTCCGGCGTGGACCGCGACCCGGGCGAGCCCCGCAAGCTGTCCCAAGAGGAGCGGGATGCGTTCCTGTCCGCGGTGGGCGGCTGGGGGCCCGAGCAGCGCCGCCACTACCTCCGTGACCGGCTCATCGCCTACCTGCTGCTGGAGGGCCTGCGCCCCGGCGAGGTCGTCCGCCTCGACATGCGGCACCTGTACGAGCAGCCCGACGGCACGTTCGACGTGCGCACCCCCGACGACCACGAGAACGTCGGCCCCAAGCACACCCTGGGCCTGCTCGCCTCCGAAGCCCTGCGCGAGTACCTGCCCGCCCGCATCACCCCCGCGGACGGCGTGCATGCGCTCATCATCGGCCAGGGCGGCAAGCCGATCGTCTCCCGCTACCCCAACATGCTCGTACAGGAGATCGCCGCCCTGCGCGCCGTTCTGGCGCAGCGCCGGCCGCCGGTCACCGCGGACGCGCTCGCCCACACCGGGAAGCGAGAGCGCCCGAAGGACGACTAACCGGCCAGGAAATCAGGACATCTTAGACACCGCCACCGGCGGGCGAGCCCCGTGCGGCTAGCTGAGGTCGTGCTGGCCGATGCTCTCGAGGTCGCAGGCCCAGAGGGCGCGCGCCGCTGCTTCCGCCTCGGCAGGTTCCGGCACGCCGGGGCCCGACACCAGGCCCGCCGCGTAGAGGGTCTCAACAACGGCCTGCGTGACGACCACACCTGGACCGGCCCAGGTGTCGTAGTTCGGGTATGGCTTGCTGGGTAGCTTGCCTGCCGCTCGGGCGAGGACGCGGTCCAGGACCCCGTAGTTTCCGTGCGAGGTCGCCAGGAGGTGACGGATGACGTCTGCGGCGGTCCCCGGTGGCAGGGAGAGTGAGGCGTCGGCCGAGGCGGCCAGGTCCTCGCCGAATACGTCGTCCAGTGCTGTCCGGTCCAGTTGGGCGAGCAGGTCGGCCATCTGCGGAGTGAGCATCTGGTTGCGGGCCATCTCCCGCAGGGCGCGGGTCACGGTGGCGGTCAGCTCGGGTGCCAGGTCGAACGGGGTGTGGGCTGCGGCTGCGGCCACGAGGTGGACCGAAGGGTTCAGCCGGTCGTTGTAGTGCTCCCCGTCGGCGAGCTGCTCCAGCAAGCCCGGGCGGTGCCGGTCGATGAAGCGCAATGCCTCCTCCACTTCGGGCCGGTCGGTGACCCACGCGGCGAAGTCGTCGATGAACAGAGGCAGTTCGGCGCGTTGGGCCAGGGCTGCCCATGGGGCAACCGCGATCAGGCACCACGGGCCCAACGTCACCAGTCGGGTCGCATCCTGAAGGGATGCGCACGAGATGCTGACCGTCCCACCGACTGCGGCCTCGAGGCGTTTGGCCAACCTGTCATCGCGGCCGCATACGGACGACCAGCCAGCCTGCATGCTGTCCCACAGCTTGGCTGACAGCCGCTTGTCGGAGTCCATGACCTTCTGCTTCAGCCGCCACAGGTCGTCATCGAAGGGCTTGGTGCTGCTGGCCTGCGCCTCCTCTACCGTGGCCTGCGCCTGCCAGAGGCCGGGCATGTACTGCCAGACGCTGTCGGGGAACGGAGCGGCCGGTATGTTCCCAGGCGGCAGCGGACCGCCCAGGCTATCCCTGGTCCGGTGGGCGGCGTCTTGCCAGGCGGCGCGGACGCGGGCTGCGGCCTTCTTCTGCTTGGCCTGCGCTAGGACCTTGCGGGCGTCGGCTGTCGCCGTGCCGTTGAGGAGGCGTTCCCCCTCGAGGAGTCGGCGGGTGATCTCCTCGCGCTCGAGACGCAGGAGGATGCTGACTGGGACGTCCCGGTGTACCGGTGCGATGTCGGGTTTCACGCCGGCGGCCCGCAACTCGGTGATCCACGCTGCGACGTTCGGAGCGGGGGAGGTGAGATGGCCCGCCAGGCGTACGGGCAGCGGGCGGGTGGTCTGCCCGATGTAGCGGGTGGAGCCGTCGCGCGGGTCGATCAGGGCGTAAACGGTTCCTGTCGCTGCGGTCGCGCTGGTGGTGGTCATGTGTTCCCCCGTCTCTTGCGTTCTGCCTCATTGATCTGGGCCAGTGGGTTTCTGCTGCTGAAGGCGTCGGCCTCTTCGATGTAGCCGAGCAGGGCCTTGGAGCCGTCGGCCCAGCCGCCGTGTCGGCCGATGTCGACGATGTCTGCGCCCGCCTCCCGGGCGGAGTTGACGAAGCCGCGGCGCAGGGAGTGCGAGCGCCACCGGCCGGGCTGGCCGGCCCGCTCCATGGCCCGCTGCACAATGTCCGAGGCGGCCTCCAGCGTCATGCGGCCGCTCGGGTCGCCGATTGGCTTGCCGTCCCGCTGCATCGGGGGCGCCAGATAGCCCCACCGATCCATCCGGAGGAACAGCGGTCCCTCGGTGTGGCCTTCGTCGGCGAGTGCGCGGATCAGGGCGTAGGTGGCGCGCACCGCACACAGGTGCTCGTCCTCGTCGTAGAACACGTCGACGTCCTGCCACTTCTTCAGCTTCCTCCGGTAGACGTTGACGAGGAAGCCGCGTCCTTGTGGGTCCGGGGTGACGCTCTCGATGTCGCACAGCACCAGTTCGCCGCCGCGGGTGGCGCAGGCGTGCCCGAGCAGCAGGAGCGCGGCATCCCGCTTCCCGGCCAGCGTGGTTCGGTCCAGTTCGCTGACGGCCCGACGCAGCAGTTCGCGCTTGGCCGGGGCAACCCGGTTCGGCCGGGCGGCCGGATCCTTCGCCTCGGACAGCCGCTTGCGGTAACCAGCTACGACCTGGCGGGCGCCCTTGGTCTCCGGCACGGGCTGCTTGCGGTCGCGGTGCACGGTTCGGATGGCGGCGATGATGCCGTCCAGAGTGTTGGGCCCGTACGGGCGGCCGGTCCTCTGTCGCGGGGTGCGGGTCAGGTGGGAGATGTAGGCGGAGACGCTGTCGCCCGCTGCCGGGAGGTACCTGCGGCCTTCTGTTGCACACCACTTCGCGAATTCCTTGAAGTGGCCTTCGTAGGCGGTGCGGGTGGCGTCGGCGATGCCGGCTTTGACGTCTTCCTGTGCTTCGGGAGGAAGCCAGGCGTCGGGGTCGTCGGCGGACCCGGGCACGAGACGTTCGGGTTGTCGGATGGCGGGGAGGTTGTCGTCGACGAGTTCGGCATCGACCACCTTGAGGTCGTGTTCGTCCATGGGTGTGGGTGCTCCCCTGCCTTGATCCGCGAACGCTCTAACGATGGAACATTATCCGGAGCCAGAGGCGTCGTTGCCCTGCTTACGTGCCGCCTCCGGCTCGTCGGGCAACAGTCCGGCTTCACGGAGCATGACGGCCTGATGCCCGGCGAAGGACTTGCCCAGCTCGGACCAGCCGCACAGGCAGGCCTCTATGGTGGCGCGCTGGTGGACAACGAGAACATACTCGGCAGCCTGCACCTTCGATGCGGCCTGGGGAAGAGAGTTCATACCGACAGTCTGGCGTCGCAGCCTGCGACCGTTCCCCGCTGCTGCATGGCATGTGAGCTTATCCCGCATCAGAACGCGGGCCACTCAGCGCGGTTCGGTCGGCGAACACCTTGCGATCATATCCTTACAGTCCTTAAGGTTGCTTCATGGAGAACGCCTACGGCATCGAGGCCGCCCGCGCCAAACTCGGCGAGATCGCCGACCACGTCCGCGACACCGGCCAGATCGTCCGACTGACACGGCACGGTCGCGCCGTGGCCGTCGTCGGGCCCGCCGACGCGGTGAAGCCCGGCGGCGGCGTGGAGGTCACCCTGTACTTCCCGCACACGGAACGACTCTGCGTGCTGCCCGCCCTGCCGCGAACCGGCGAGCAGTTGGTCTGGGTGCTGGACAACGACGACGCCGACGAAGGGACATGGGACGTCACGGAGGTCCAGTGGCACCTGTCCGAGGTAACTGGGGCCACGGTGGGCGTGTCGCTGGAGCCCGCCGACGACCACACCAAGCAGCTGATGGACCGCCAGGAGGCCGAGCGCATCGCGGCCACACGAGCCCGAGCTATCAAGAAGTAAGGACACCGATCATGCCCGCTCTGATGCCAACTCGCCCACAGGCCACCGTGCTACTACATCTACTCACCGGTGGCGCATACCGACTGGAACGAGGCTCCTGGGTGGTCGTCGCCTACGACGGGCAGACCCTCAACGCCAGTACGGTGGACCAGGTCGTCCACAATGGCTGGGCCGTGTATGACGACGATCTACTGCCCAGCATGCAGCGCCTGTTGTACCTGACGGATACAGGCCGAGATGCCTTGGCCGTCACGGTGTAGCAGTGCGGACGTGACGGTGCCCCGGCTGAGGTAAGCAGCCGGGGCACCGTCATGCACGCTACTTCATGCGGACCTGGACCCGGCCGCCCGCCTGGATCTGCTCAGCGAACTGGGTCAGCTCCGGGTCGGTGATGCTGCCACCGCCCGAGTGTTTGGCCCACACTCGCTGGATCTCCGGCTTGATCTCTTCCAGTGACCTGCCCTCGTAGTGGGCCGTGAGCCCGTTCAGGGCCCGGGTCAGGTCGTCCGCCATCTTCCCAACGCCCTGGCTGACTGCCTTCTTGATCGCCCGGTCGTTGAACTTGAACTTGGCCATAGGGCCTCCTCCCCGCAGGGACTACCTGGCGCGTGCGAGCCCCTGCGGCCCACGGCAGTCCGGAACTGCCCCAACGCTACGCCCGAGGGCTGACAACAGGGGGTCAGCGCTTCTGCTGAGCGGCTTCCACAGGGACCCGGCACACGGCGCAGAGGGGGCTGCCGCCGTTGCCGTACCGGTGGGTGGGTTCGTGGCAGCTGACGCACGGGCCCACCAGGGCGGGTGCGCAGGTCGGTGCGGGCGGCTTGGGTCTGTCCGTGGGAAGCATGCCGCCATCGTACGTACGAGCGGACGACACCGCCGGAGCGGGAACCGCCGGCGTCAGCTGGTGGCCGCCCACACGTTGTTTGCGTCGGGTGTGTACCCGGACAGGGTGATCGTCGATGGTAGCGACGTCTGCCCGGCCGCCGACCGGCAGAACCGGTACGCCCCGGCGGCCAGGTTGGCGTTGCCCGGGGTGAAGTTGGCGCCGAGCGTGCTCCCGCAGGCGAACGTCGCCGAGGTGGTCCCGTTGTGCAGGAACGCCGCGTACAGCTTTCCCGCCGGGGCGTCGTACGGGGCGGTCAGGGTCATCGCCTTGTTCCCGGCACTGTTCCACGTGGTCGACATGTCGGCGGTGATCCCGACCCGGTTCCCGGCCGTGTCGTACAGGCCCGCCAGGCACTGACCCGAAGTCAGCCCAGAGCCGGCCGTACCGATCACCGCGTTGACCTTCGTCAGGGTGGCGGGCGCCCGCAGGATGATCTGGACCAGGTAGATGAAGCCGGCCGCGAGGGTGGTGCCGGTGGTGGTGCAGGAGGCTGGGTCGAAGCTCCATCCGGCCAGGCCTTGGTCGGCGGGCGTCCACTCGTTGCCGGGCGCGGCCGGCGTTATCCACGTGCCGGGCGTTCCACTGGCGGTGCACAGCCACCAGGTGCCTGCCGAGTCCTGGACGGTGTCGCCGGTGTCCCAGGTGCCGGTGGTGGGCGGGCCTGCGGTGGCGCGGCGGCCGGTGAGACGGATGTTGGCGAGGCTGTTGCGGGCGCCGAGCGCGGCAACGCCGGTGGTGGGGTCGATAGTGTGGACAGCGCCCCCGTACAGGCCCGTCACGTACTCGCGGCGGCCGGCGTGCTGGGCAGCGTCCGCGTCGAAGGCATACCGGTCGAAGCTGTGCTGGGTCCCGTTGAAGCCTGTGCCCGACCACACGGAGAGGATCAGGTCTTTACCGGTGGCTTCGAGGTCCAGGCCGTCGCCGTCGACGCGGAAGCGGTAGCCCTTCACGAAGTCGGTGACGGTGAGGTTGCCGTTGGCGACCTGCGCGTTCCCGGCGACGTTGAGTGCGGCGAGGAACGCGGTGCCGTTCTCGATTGCGGAGACGCGGGTGAGGCAGTCCTGGACGAACCCGTCGAGGTCGGTGACCGCTTCGTTGGTGACGCCGAGGGCGGTGCTGGTGGCGAACTTGCTGTCGGCCCAGGACCGGTCGCCGTGCGGGTCAGCAGCACCAGTGTGCGCGGTCACCTTGCTGGTGGCGTCGGCGGCCGCGGTGGTGGTGGCTGCTGCTTCGGCGGCGTCGGCCTTGTCCTGCGCGCCGCTGGTCGTCTCGAGGACGGCCGTGTCCGCGATCCCGTGGACGCTGGTGGTGTCTCCGGCGTGCGTGGTGAGGGCGCTGGTGGCGGCGGCCCGGTCGCCGTGCGGGTCGACGGCCGCCGTGTGCCCGGCTATGAGCGTGGCGGCGGTGCCGGAGGGTTCGGCGCCGATCGCGGCGGGGGTGATCGGGTCGGAGCCGATGGAGGCGTGGGAGGCGGCGTGCGCGGTCGGGGTGCGCGCGTTGGTCGTGGAGGCGTCGGTGGAGCGCAGCGCAATGTCCGCTCCTGCCCCGGCGGCGCCGAGTTCGGGCTGCGGGCCTTCGGGGCCCTGCGGTCCGGTCTCCCCCTGCTCTCCCTGCACGCCGGCGGGGCCTTGGGGGCCGGTGTCTCCGGTGTCACCCTTGGGTCCTGCCGGTCCCGTTGCGCCAGCCGGTCCGGTGGGGCCGGTGTCGCCCTGCGGGCCGGGCAGGTAGACGACAGTGCCGCCGCCGGTGATCGTGTCGGACAGGTCGGCGCGGATCTCTCCTGCCCAGTACGGGCCGCCGGTTGCGGGGACGACGACGTAGGTGGTGTTCGGGGTGCCGTCCTTCGCCCGGCCTTCCTGGATCGCCCACAGGGTGTCCCCGGCATCCGACTCGATCAGCGAGTTCGCGGTCAGCGTGACCGTCCAGTCCCCGTCCGACTCGGCGGTGATGGGGACCGGGCGTACGAGTTCGCCGGGCACGCTGGCGACGTAGCCGACCGCGTCTTTGCCGGTGACGTCGACCAACGTGGCCTTCATCTCCACGCGCTGCGCATTGGCCGCGCCGATCAGCTTTCCGGTCACCGTGGTCATCGCTGCTGCTCTCTTCTCGCTACGACCCGGTTACGGGCTTTCGGACGGGGTGGGGGTGGGCACGTTGGCGCAGATCTTGTCCGCGGCGGTGCGGACGTCGGCGGGTACGTCGCGGGTGGAGTCATCCCGCAGAACGGCCCACAGGGCGCACGTGAGCTGCTGGGTGTCGGTGCGCTGCGCGGATCCGGTGGTCTGCCCGGAGCGCAGGGTGGTCAGCCGCTCCTGGGCTTGGAGGGACTGCCACACCAGGAGGCTGGCGAGGATCAGCACAAGGACCACCACGACGGCGATGACAGGGGTGCTGTCATGGCGGGAGCGTCTGAGTGATACGGGTGCGGCCACAGCGGTCTCCTTTCACAAAGCGGGGGTTCAGGTGCCGGGCAAGCGCAGCAGGCTGGCGAGGAGCCCGGTGTCCGATGGGGAGGGCGATGCGGATGCTGGAGGGCTGCCACTTGGGCTGGGGGTGGTGGTGGCGCCTTGGCGGCGGCATACGAGGTTGTCGCCGTCGTTCGGGTCGGGCTGGAGGGTGTAGCCGTCCGGGCAGGTCTGCCCGTCCTCGCCGTCCTGGCCGTCAGCGCCGTCCTGCCCGTCCTGGCCGTTGGTTCCGTTCTGGCCGGGAGCTCCGGGCTCACCAGGCTGGCCCGGTACACCAGCGGGGCCGGTCGGTCCCGGCGAACCAGGGACCCCCGGAACGCCTGCAGGGCCGGTGGGGCCAGGAGAACCGGCCGGCCCGGGAGAACCGGTACTGCCCGGCTTGCCCTGCTCCCCTGGCTGGCCTTGCTCGCCGGGGGATCCGGTGGCGTCCTGTCCGGGCTCGCCCCGCGGTCCGGTGACCGGTGTGCCACCGAGATCCCGCACCTGCTGCGCTAAGGCGTCCCGCGCCCGCTGTGCGTTGTGCAGAGATTCGGAAAGGTCCCGCATCGTCACGACGATCCAACCAAGTACCAGCAGAAGCAGCGTGGCCCCGCAGACCCAGACGGCATCGGATCGCCTTCTGCGTCTGCGGGATGCTGCCGGGCTTTCCCTCACGTCAGTTCGACCCCTTACTGGCCAGGTACACCTGCAGCAGCAGGAGCAATAGGGGGACTACGAGAGCGGTCAGGACGAGCCGTTTGTCGCCTGCCCGCCGCGTTTCCATTTCGCGCTGTTCCTGTTGACGCCGCTCTGCCTCGCGGGCTCGATCTCCCTCAATGGAGTTCACGCGAGTCTCAAGCGCTTGATGCCGGTCGTCTTGTGCCTGCTGCTGGAGTGCCAGCAGGCTTGCGTCGACCTTGGTGTCCAGGCGGGCCGTGATGGCGCGCATGTCCTCTTTCAGGTCGTCGAACCCGGCGTCGAGGCGACGAGCCAGCTCACCGTTGGTCGGCTCGTCGCTCATGGCGGCTCCTAAGTTCAGGACTCCGCAGCGGTCGCAGTCCGCTGCGCGGTGACGGAGGGTGTGATGCCGGCGTGCATCAGACCGCGGTCGGGGTCTTCTCGAGCGGGCTGGACTTCTCGATCCGCAGCGCCTGCACCGGGGCGGTGACCTCGCGGCGCAGGAACACGGCGACGGCACCTTCAACGACGAGCATCCACAGGGCCTGCTGCTCGGCGGTCATGTCCAGTCCGAAGCCCAGGAACAGCGCCAGGCAGGCCTGGGCCAGGTTGATGATGGCGGCCGCCGCGGCGCCAGTGCGCAACACGATCGCTTCGACCAGGGCGACGACGCCGGACAGGACGGCCATGATGACGGCCTGCTGCTCCGCCGACACGTCCAGGCCGTAGGCCGAGGCCAGCTTGAGGGCCACAGCGACGAAGCCCAGGATGTAGACGGGCTCTCGCCCGATTATTCGGAGCATGATCTATGCCTTTCTACGTACTCGATGGCCTTCTTGAGGACCTCGATGTTGTCGAAGCTGTGACCAAGTAGGGAATTGCAGTGCATGCACAGAAGTTCCCGCACCTGCCCTGTCGAGTGATCGTGGTCCACGTACAGAGACTCGTCCGGCTTGACACCGCATATGGCGCATAGGCCACGCTGCTGTGTCTTCATGTCTTCGACTTCGGACAGCTTGATTCCGTACAAGCGCTGGTATCGAAGGTCCTGATAGCGCGCGCGAATCTCAGGTTTGGCGTTCCTCTTCTTCGCATCTCCGGATCGGCAATCCTTGCACCGAGATTCATAGGAATGCTCCCGGTTGGGCCGTCTGTGAAAGGAAGAGAGGTCCTTGACCTCCTGACACAACTTGCACCGCTTGCGGTTGGCGTCGTGGAGCGTCTCGCACTCCGTGCAGGAACGATGCGCGGGAAGGTAGTTCCCGATTGGCAGGTTCCGGCGACAGGTCCGACACATCTTGACCCCGGAATTGTCGCGCTTCCTAGCATTGCTGACGATGGAGTTGCACTTCTTCGAACAACGCTTCTGCCAAGCAGTGTTGGGGGCGAAAGGAGAGCCGCATACGTCACACGTTTTCATGTCGGCAATTCTACCGACGATTTCCATGGCATTCTGCCGAATATGCCCATCCGGCAGGCGCCCTGAGTAAGCCTCAGGGCGCCCTCTCCGGATTTGCGTGTCCACGGATATCTCCTTAATGAATGGGTGGTGAGGGGTGGTCAGGCGACGACGTCGAAGCCGTACTTGTCGCCGAGTCGTTCGAGGGAAGCGCGGCCGGGGATGCCGTCGGCGGCCTTGCCTCGGTAGTTGCCGCCGGCCTTGGAGCGCTGCCAGGCGGCGTACGCGTTGACGGTGGCGGAGCCGAAGTGGCCGTCCAGGAGCGGCTTCTTGAGCAGTCCGGCATCCACCAATGCGGCCTCAACAGGCTTTACGCCGGTGTAGGTGCAGGGGGTGCC
>NZ_JBVKBY010000018.1:0-89004 GCF_055656945.1 Streptomyces sp. NPDC111606 | reverse complement strand
GGCGGCAACAACAACTGGTTCGCGTCGTACGCCTACTGGTACTTCAAGCTCTACGGCCACGACAACGTCAAGCTCCTCGACGGCGGCCGCAAGAAATGGGAGCTGGACGCCCGTGAGCTGGTCGAGGAGGTCCCGGAGCGCGCCGAGACCGCCTACCAGGCCAAGCCGCAGAACACCGCCATCCGCGCCTTCCGCGACGACGTCGTCGCGGCCATCGGCTCGCAGAACCTGGTCGACGTCCGCTCGCCCGACGAGTTCTCGGGCAAGCTGCTCGCCCCGGCCCACCTGCCGCAGGAGCAGTCCCAGCGTCCGGGCCACGTCCCGTCCGCCCGCAACATCCCGTGGTCGAAGAACGCCAACGACGACGGCACCTTCAAGTCTGACGACGAGCTCAAGGAGCTCTACGCCGACGAGCAGGTCGACCTGGCGAAGGACACCATCGCCTACTGCCGCATCGGTGAGCGCTCCGCGCTGACCTGGTTCGTCCTGCACGAGCTGCTCGGCGTGGAGAACGTCAAGAACTACGACGGCTCCTGGACCGAGTACGGCTCCCTCGTCGGCGTCCCGATCGAGCTCGGCTCCAACAAGTAACCAACCCGACCGACCCTTCTCGACCTCTACAGGATTACGACATGTATGCAGCGAGGGCTGGCGGCCCGGACGCCCGACCTGGTCGAGCACTCCGCTACCTTGCGCGGCATGACACTATCGGCTGACCCGCTGTCCGATGTCCTCGCCTCGTTGCACATCAGGGCCGGATCACTGTCCGGGCTCGAGGCACGGGGCAGTTGGGCACTCCGCTTCGAACTCCACGAACACATCAAGATCGGTGCCGTACTCGACGGAGGCTGCTGGCTCGGCGTGGACAACGCCGAGCCGGTACGCCTTCGGGCGGGCGACTGCTTCCCCGTTGCTGCGCGGGAGTCCTTCACTGTCGCCAGTGACCGAGGAACGCCGTACCGCAGTGCCGAGGACCTCTACCGGGCGGCCGACAGCCGCATTGTGCGGCTCGGGCACAACCTCGAATCCGAAGCCCAGGAGCGGACACTCATCGTCGGCGGCAGCGTCGACTTCCTGGACACCACCGTCGCACTGCTGCTCGGCGGCCTGCCGCCCCTGGTCCACATCCGCGCCGCAACGCCCCACGCACAGGCCATCCAGCCGCTGCTCGGGGTGTTCCTCGACGAGGTGAGCGCCGTGCGCGCGGGCACCTCCGTGATGTCGGACCGGCTCACCGAGATCCTCTTCATCCAGGCGCTGCGAGCCGTCATCGCGGCGGACGCACCGGACCAGGCGTCGCTGCCGGGCTGGCTGGGGGCCCTCAACGACCCGCGCATCAGCCGAGTGCTGCTGCTGATGCACCAGCAGGCCGGCCGTCCATGGACCGTCTCCGCGCTCGGCGCCCAGGTAGGCATGGGCCGGGCGAGCTTCGCCGCCCGGTGTGCTGCAGGCAGTGGTAGAGCTGTCCGAGCATGCGGTTGAAGAGATTCCGCAACACGCTGGCCTGGCGTGTCCACCTCAGGGGATCCTGGCGCGCGGGGCGGACTACCGGACATCGAGTGGGCTTGAGAGCCCAGGTGCCACGCCCGGTGGCCGACGGGACGCAGGTGGCTCGAGCATGACGCCCATTACCCAGCGGGGGACCCTCAGCAGAGGGCAAACACGGCCCTCTCTCAGGCGTGGCACCGCGACGTCCCGGCCGTTGCAGCACTGCTGGACGTGTCTCGGCTCGTCAGCCTGGAATTTCGCCCTCGATGATGGCCGTGATCTTGTCACTGAAGAGCGCCGCACTTGAGGCCACGAAACTCCAGGCACCTGACAGGGCATCAGCCGAGTGCACCTCAGGGCAGGCCTCTGCCCAGCGGCGATAGTGAACTGCGGCTGGACTGGTAAGCCGCGGGCAGTGCGCCGTCGTCCCAGTCTGCCCCGTTTCGTGTCCGGCAGTGAGGTGCGACAAGGACAAGCCTGACCTGACCTGGTCGGCCGTCACACGAGGCGCTTGCGTCCCCAGGCGAACAGGAACACCGTCACGGCGGCCGTCAAGGCCAGCAGGATCGACGCACCCAGCCACTGCATGCCGGTCATCTGGGAGATCGGGAGATAGTCCACCGACCAGCCGACAACGTCGGCCTGCTTCAGGCAGAGCTCCTGCGCCTGCTCGGTGCTCTCCGAACGGCAAGTGCTCCAGCCGAGGAGGTCGCCGCTGCCAGTGATGTAGAAGCTGTCGATCTGGTAGGCGCCCTCGGGCAGTTCGGGGAACGAGTTCTCCGCGACGACGCCCTTGTCGGTGGTGACGGTGACCACGTCGCCGAGGCTCAGCCGGAAGTAGCCCCAGACGAGCTGGACGAGGACGGCGAATCCGAAGGTGACCACCATGGCCGCGAGGGTGCGGCGGAGCACGAGGCCGATCGCCACGCCACCGACCACGGTGAAGAGGCTGAGCGCGGCAGTTACGGGGCCCGTGTTGTCGAAGGCGCTGCCCTCGGCCCAGAAGGCGACCGTGTTCTGGGCCTTCACCGGGTTCCACCACCGGCTGAAGGTGATGGACAGCGCCGCCGTGGTCACCACGACGACCAGCGCGGTCACACCGAGCTTGGTGGCCAGCCAGCGGGAGCGGCCTCCGGACTGGGTGGCGACGAGCTTGGCGGTCCCGTGTTCCAGGTCGCCCGCCAGTAGCGGGGCGCCAACGAAGACACCGAACACGACGGGGATCATGCCCAGGACGTAGGAGACCCGCTGGAACGCCTGGGCGTACGGATCGAACTTCGGGCCAATGCTGTTGATGTCCTTGCCGGGCCAGCCGTTGGCGTGCAGGAAGTCCATCATCTGTGTGTGCTGGTACGTGATCCACGCCGCCAGGAGTACGGCGGCGCCCAGCAGGATCCAGTAGGTGGCCCGGTGCTGGCGCCAGACGAGCCAGGTCATGCCGCTCAGCCGGGGGCGCCGGGTTCGGTCGGCCGTGGTGGTGGTCGGGGTGCCGGTGAGAGTGCTCATGCTGCCACCGCCCGCGGGCCGGTCCGGACCTCGGCGGTGGGGGTGATCAAGGGTGGCGCCCCGGATGAGCGCAGATACGCAAGCAAGAGTTCTTCCATGTTCGGGCTGTCGGTGTCCCAGGGCCCGACGACCGGTCCGTCGGGACGTATGAGCGCGACGAACTGCCGCCCGCTGGTGCGGAATTCGATGACGGTGTGGTTCTCGAGACCCGCCGGCAGGCCCTCGCCGTCGCGGGCGCCGGTGACCCGGGTGTGGGCGTACAGCAGTTCGTCCACGTCACCGGCGAGACACAAACCGCCCTCCGTGACCGCGACGAGGTAGTCGCATACGTTCTCCAGTTCGGCCAGTGCATGCGTGGACATCAGCACGGTGGTGCCGCGCTCGGCGGCCTCGGCCATGAGCGTACCCATGAGTTCGTGGCGCACGACCGGGTCGAGGTCGGACATCGGCTCGTCGAGCAGCAGCAGGTCGGGGCGCTTACCGAAGGCGAGGGCGAAGGCGACGCGGGTGCGCTGGCCGCCGGAGAGGGTGCCGACCTTGGCGTTCAGGGGGACGTTGCCCGCGCGGACGATGGCCTCGGCGGCGCTCTGGTCCCAGCCCGCGTTCAACTCCCGTCCCAGGCGCAGGTTTTCCGCGACCGTGAAGCGCCGGAACAGGGGCTTCTCCTGGGCGAGAAATGCGGTGCGCAGGCCGGCTTCCGCCGACCCCGGGGCCGCGCCGAACACGCTCAGCGTGCCCTCCGTCGGCTCCAGCACGTTCGTGGCGATCCCCAACAGAGTGGTCTTGCCGGCCCCGTTGGGCCCGACCAGCCCGCAGATCCGCCCGGCCGGCAGCCGGAACGAGCAGTCCCGCAGAGCCCAACCCCGCCGGTACCGCTTGCCCAGTGCGACCGCCTCCAGCGCCGGCGGATCGGCGTACGTACCGTTACTCATTTACGCTCCTTGCCTCAGTCATCATTCCGTCGTACTGCTGCTCCGTGGCCGACGTGACCAGTGCGGCCACGTCCTCCCGTTCCAGGCCCGCCTCGCGCGCCCGTGCCATCCACGCCAGCAGCTCGTCATACAGCGGGGAATCCGTGCCTGCCTGGGGGCGAGCCAGCGTCCGGGTGACGAAGGTGCCGAGGCCCGGCCGTGGTTCGACCAGGCCCTCGCGTTCCAGCTCCCGGTATGCCTTGAGCGTGGTGTTCGGGTTGACCGCGCATGTCTCGGAGACTTCCTTGGCGGTCGGCAGGCGGTCTCCCGGCACCAGGATGTTCAGCCGAAGGGCCTGCTTGGTCTGCTGGACGATCTGCTGGAAGGCGGGGACCCCGCTGCGCCTGTCGATACGGAACTCCAAGATCATCACCACCATTCCACTAATCAAGTAGTGGAATACTGGTGGAGGGATGCGATGATTGTCAACGCCAGCTCGGACCGCCCCGATGTGGTCGATCAGCCAGCCCTGGACCGAAGCGGGCAGGACGCCGCATCCGTCGGCCACGCTTGGCACGGTCTTGGCGATGCTGTCGAAACCGGCATCCTGTCGCCAGATCACGCTGCGCAGGCCGAACTGCACGGCTCTCACCACCTGGCATTCGGCGATGCTTCCGGTGACCAGCACAATTCCCATACCCGGTTTGACCGAGCGCGCGGCGACCGCCTCCATCAGGAGCATCGTCTCCTCGGCGACGACGTCCATCGTCAGCATCAGAACCACGTCCGCCCGCTCGTGCTCCTTCTGAGGCAGCAGCGTCATTCCCCGCTGTCTCTGCAGGCAGGAGGCGGCTCCCTCCCCAGTGACCGGGTCACTGGCGAGAAGGGCGATCGAGATCATCCTCGAGCGTCCTTCCTGGGACGCATCACCCTGGAGGCCACGGCCGCGAACCGCGGCGTACGTCTCCTGATGGCCGAGGAAGTTCCCGCTTCCTCTGAGAGCGGGAAGCCGCCGGACATACCGGCCGTACACACGAGCGTGTGCCCGACATCGCCGACCGGGACTCCCGGTCCCGGGTCGCGGTGGGCCTTGTGGGCATGTGGTGGGCGGTGAAGAGCAGTCGCACGGTGAGACGGGAAGCGACGAGAGGACCTGATCAGCCAGGGGGGCGGCACCTGATCGGCCTCTCTGTCCACTACGACCCGCTGTCGCTCCGGGTTCTCCCGCCCCCTGTACCCCTGTTCCTGCCGATCGACGTGCCACCCTCGCGGCGGCCCACCACTGGCAGCGATCGCGGTGGTATTCGCGGCCCGGTAGCGTGCGTGGGCGGTGCCGACCGAGCGCAATGCCTTGGGCCACCACTCCGTCCCCCGCCCGCCGTCTCCCGACCTGCATCAACCTGGTGTACGGGGCTGCCGGTTGCCGTCAGGGCAGGTCGCGCAGCGGGGCGTATCCGCGCTCGTACAAGGCGTTGGCGCCGTAGCGGAACGCCATGTTGCGCAGGGCGGTGGGCATGGACCTGGTCCGGTCCCGCCGGTGGGTCTGCCGCTGCACCCACCGGGTACGGGGGAGCCTGCGCTGGACGAACTGCCGGAGAAGGCCCTCGGTGTTGCCGCCCTCGGCCAGCACCTCGGCGAGAACCTGGGCGTCCTCCACCGCCATGGCGACGCCCTGGGCCATGTTGGGCGAACTGGCGTGGGCCGCGTCCCCGACGAGCACGACGCGTCCTCGCGCCCACGTCTGGCAAATGACCTCCGCCACCGGTGAGACGTACGCGTTTTGAGCGGCGGGTGTGGCCAGCAGGTCCCGTACACGCCGGTCATAGCCGGCGAAATGCCGGAAGAGGTCTTTGGAAGCCTTGGGCGGGTGCTCGGAGGCGGGCGCCGTCACGTCGGCGTAGCAGCACACCCGGCCCCCGCCAACCGGGTAGGCCAGAAAGGCCGTCCCCGGGCCCAGCCACACGGTCCACCGGTCGATGTCGGGGGCGTCGGCGAGGAAACGCCAGCAGACCTGCCCGAGGTAGCGGGTCCCGGCCGCCGGATCGACCGACTCCCGCAGGCCCGACCGTATGCCGTCCGCTCCTACGACCACGTCATACCGGCCGCTCCCGCCGTCGCTGAAGTCCACGTGCACACCGTCGTCGTGCATACCGTCGTCGGAATACCTGAACGAGTCCACGGCGACCCCGTGGCGGACGGGCACCGGCACCACCTCCTGCAGGGCGGCATGGAGGTCGCCTCGGGTGATACCGACACAGCCGGCGGTTCCCCTCCACAGTTCGGCCATATCAATATCGGCCAGCACCCTGCCCCGCCGGTCCATCAGCCGCTGGCCAGGCACGGACGCTCCCAATTCGCTGAGATGCTTGCCCACCCCCAGTGCGGTCAGCGCGCGGACGCTGTTCCCAGGCAGGAAGAGCCCGGCCCCACCGCTGCGGCTCTCGGAGGAACGCTCGATGACGTCGACGGACATGCCCTCGCGCTCCAGGGCGACGGCGGTCGCTAGGCCGGCGATACCGGCTCCGACCACGAGGACGTCAAGGTGATTCGGCATGCAGATCTCCCGTTTGCTTTCCAGAGGTACGCACTGCACTACGACCTGCTCATCAGCTGGGTTCACGGCCATGGGCCTCGGAGATGGGCCCGCGGTGTGATAAGCACCCGGCATGCGTATTCTTCTCCCGCTGCCCGACCGAGACTTCGACGTCACCGAGGTGGCGGTCCCCTGGCGGATGTTGCGTGGCGCCGGGCACGACGTGGTGTTTGCAACGGAGTACGGCGGCTCCTCGCCGCAGGCGGACCCACTGCTGCTGAGCGGTGTGGTCTTCGGGCAGCTCGGCGCGGAGCCGGAGCCGAAGGAGTTCTACCGTGAACTGACCGGCGAGGCCGGCTTCCGGGCTCCGCTCGCCTGGGACGCTGTGGAACCGGAGGAGTACGACGGCCTGCTCCTGCCCGGCGGGCACGCGCCTGGTATGCGGCAGTACCTCGGCTCCCGCGTCCTGCAGGCGAAAGTCGCCCGATTCTGGGCAACAGGCCGACCGGTCGGCGCCATCTGCCACGGCGTCCTCGTGCTCGCCCGCACCATCGACCCGGAGACCGGCCGCAGCGTCATCGCCGGCCGACGCACGACGTGTCTGCCCAAGTACATGGAGCGCAGCGCCTATTACCTCACTGCATGGCGGCGCGGACGCTATTACCGGACCTATCCGGCGTACGTCCAGGACGAGGTGGTCGCCGCGCTCGACGACCCCGATCGCTTCGAGCGCGGGCCAGTGGAGATGCGCCGACGCGGTACGGCCTCGGACGACACCCCGGCCTTCGTCGTCCAGGACGGCAACTACCTTTCCGCCCGCTGGCCCGGCGACGCCTACCTCTTCGCCCGGCGCTTCACCGCCATGCTGGCGTAGCCCGCGCGGCCGATGTGGCCATCCCAACTGCCTGCCTACACGGGCACGCCGAGCAGTGCAATCCCCACCAGAGCCCCCATGAACCAATGATGCGCAGAAGGGCGGAGAGCGACGCACGACCGACGAACTACGCAAGGTCGGCAACCGGTTGAAGGCGATTGCCGGCGAGGCCGAGATCGTCAAGACGCAGGGCGCCGTCGCGTTCACGTGGAAGCAGAACGGCCCGCTGTCGACGAAACGGTTCGCCGTCGCGCACCCCGAGCTCGCCGCCATCCACACGCACCGCGTCGAAGCGCTCGATACAAAGCGCCTCGCCGCCGAGCAGGAGAGCCGACGGCGTGGCCCCGACGAGTACCGGGCCCACCATTCCCGACGCCTCGTTGTGCCCAAGGAGCCTGCCGCAGCGTGAGCACCAACCTTGCCGAGCGCGTCGCCAACAAGCGCAGTGACCGCAGCACCGCCCCTGCCCACCCTCCCGCCCAGCAGCCCACCCTCGTGCAGTACGTGCAGAAGCTGCGCCCCGAGATCGAGCGCCCTGCCCGCCCAGGTCGGGGCGCCGACCGTGTCCAGGGCCGCATCGTCTGGCTCGGTATGGCGGCTGGTGACCAGGGGGTGACTGGGCGGATCAGGAAGCACCTGGTCGAGCCGTGGATGAGTGCCGTCTTCCACCGGGTGTGGGTAGCCATCGCCTACGAGCAGACCTCCCCTGCCGCGCTGGAGGCCGCCGAAGGCTGGGCCGCTGACGCATTGGCTCCGCGTACTCGGATGCCTCACCACACCTTGCCTCCGTCCACCAACTGGCTCTCCCTCGTCGGCCGTCAGCGGGTGGCCTGACTCCGCTACTAGCGCGGGACGGTCAGTGCCGTACGCGGACACCGAGGTCGTCGAGAAGGCCACGCACGCGGCGTTCGATTTCGTCGCGGATGGGGCGGGGGTGTCGCCGAGGTGAGCCCAGAAGCCGCCAGATGTTGATCTTGAGCACGTCAGTGGTCGGGCGGCGGGGGCGTACCGTTTGTGCCCCGGTGTCCTGGCTGACACACCCGCCGCAAAGTAGCCGTCAGGGGGGTCCCGAGGGCGTTGACGCGGTTTTCGTACTCGCGGCGGGCCTTGCGCTGTGCCGAGATCGCCGGGGCGCCCGGGGCACCGTCGGGGGGCTGGCAACGGGCGAGGAGTTGGCGGTGGACCGAGGACGCGGCGCTCACGCGCAGTGTGTGTAGCCCTTGGCCGCGCCGTACGGTCACGCCCTGGTCGAGCGGCCCGCTCGGCGGGCTTCAGCTCGACCGCGCGAAGGAACTCGGCGACCTTGCCCGGCATGTCGAGAGTGACCGGCAGTTCCGGGGCCGGGGCGTCCTCGTGGCCGGCGGTGTGCTCGGGCATGAGGTCGGCGGCATGAGGTCGGCGACGGCCGTGCGGATGGCGCCCCGGCTGACCCCGTGTTCGCGGGCAAGGGCGGCGATAGACCTGCCCTCAAGGGGAATCGAACTGGCGCACACCTCGTCCGGGTCGAGCCGGAGTGAACGCCGCCCCACGGGCGTCTCCCTCACCCCACGATCGTCACCCTAAAGGGCCGAACTCAGTTTAGGCACCCGCACTGCCCGTCTCATGAAAGTCAGTCATGTCATGTTCTCCGGATCCCACCAGGGCCAGGAGCCTCCCTCACGACAGGTCCTGCGGGCCGAGCACCGGGACACTGCCGACGCCGGTCCAGGAACGGTCCAGCAGCAGCCCGGCCGCCGTCGCGGCGATGTCGGCGACGGCCACCACCAGCCCCGCTCTTCCGGGCGGTGGTCAAGGCGGTACGACCGCTGATCTCGCTCCTCAACAAGATGAGCAACGCCCTCGTGCGACTGTGCCGGGTCACCCCGCGCGACGAGCTGACCTCGGTCCACAACCGCGAGCAACTCACGCATCTCGTGGAGGAGTCCGAGCGATTGGGCCTGATCAGCGAGACCGACTCGGACCTGATCACCCGCTCGCTGACCGAGTCCGAGACCCCGGTCGGTGGCTTCCAGGTGCCGACTGCGGAGATCACCTCGGTGGACGGCGCGGCGAGCATCGACGACATCCTGCGTATCGCCTCCGAAAGTAACCGCACCCGCCTGCTCGTCCGGGACGGCGATGCCGTCATCGGCTCCGTCCACGCCCGCGACGCCCTGGTCGCCCGCGCCCGGAGACGCAACACCAGCGCCCGCGACCTGGCGCGTCCGGTGCCCGGGCTGACGGCGACCACCACCGTCGCCGACGCGATCGACCTCCTCCGCCGCAACCGAGCTTCGTTGGCGGTCGTACACGACGACACCGGCGGCATCACGGGCATGGTGAGCCTGGACGACCTCCTCGCACGCTATCTGCAGCCGTGGGTGGTCTGATCGCCGCGGAGTGCGGAGGGGTTGAGCGAACCTGGATCTCTACGGGCAGTACTTCCACCTCGCCCCGGGCATCAAGACCATCGACCTGCGGGTCAGGTACCCGTAGCTCGCCGACCTCGCGGTAGGCGAAAACGGAGGACCGCTGCTACGGATGAAGGCCCGCCTCGCCCTCGACGCGGATGCCCGTCTCCTCCCCTGGGCGGACAGGGAGCGGGCCCGCGACGCGGATGCCGACAGGGATGTCGTGGCCTTCGACGTCCACGGTGACCATGGCGTCGTGGCCGTAATAGCAGACGTCGGTGACCGTGCCTCTGACCGAGCCCTCGGAGTCCGCGGCGGTGAGGCGGAGCTGTTCCGGGCGGAGCAGGACCGTTCCAACGTGCCGACCGTTGGGTGGGGTGGCGAGGGGTACGGGACCCAAGGCGGTAAGGGCAGTGCGGTCTCCTTCAACAGTGCCGGGGAGTAGCACGGCGTCGCCGACGAAGTCGGCGATCCAGGGGTCGGCGGGGTGGCCGTAGAGGTCCTGTGGAGTGGCGCATTGGGCGACCCGGCCGTCTCGTACGACGGCGACCAGGTCGGCGGTGGACAGGGCCTCCTGCTGGTCGTGGGTGACGAGGACCGCCGTGGCGCCGGTCGCCCGCAGCGCGGACCGTACGTCCGCTCGCACTCCCGCCCGCAGCGCGCTGTCGAGGGCGTTGAACGGCTCGTCGAGGAGCACGAGCCCGGGGCGTGGGGCGAGGGCGCGGGCCAGGGCGATGCGCTGTTGCTGGCCGCCGGACAGCTCGTGCGGCATGCGGTCGCCGTAGCCGGCGAGGCCGACGAGTTCGAGCATCTCCTCGGTGGTGCGCCGCCGTTCGGCCCGGTCGACGCCGGTCAGCCCGAAGGCAACGTTGCGTGCCACGCTCAAGTGCGGGAAGAGGGCGCCTTCCTGGGGCACGATGCCGATACGGCGCCGCTCCGGCGGGAGGTGGACGCCGGGCCCGCTCAGAAGCCGGTCGCCGAGCCGGACGGTGCCCGCGTCGGCGTGCAGGAACCCGGCGACTACTCGCAGCATGGTGGTCTTACCGCAGCCGGAGGGACCGAGGACCGCCGCCAACGCGCCAGCGGGGACGGTGAGTTCGAGACCACGCAGGACCGGCTCTCCGACTCCGTAGGACTTGGTGAGCCCTTCGACGTGAAGTGCGTTCGTGTCGTTCATGTCCGGTGCCTGCCTAGGAGGTAGGAGGGGACGGCGGCCAGCAGAATCAGCACGGCGGCGTACGGGGCGGCGGCCGCGAAGGATCCGGCGCCGGTCTCGGTCCACAGTCGGGTGGCGAGGGTGTCCATGCCGGTGGGGCGCAGGAGGAGGGTGGCGGGCAATTCCTTCATGCAGACCACGAAGGTGAGCGCGGCGCCGGCGGCCACGCCGGGGGCGGCCAACGGCACGGTGACCTCGCGCAGCACCTGCCAGGGCCTGCGCCCGAGTGAGCGGGCCACGTCTTCCAGGACGGGTGGTGCCTGGAGCACGGCGGCGCGGGTGGCGGCGACCGCGACGGGCAGAAAGAGGACCGCGTAGGCGCAGACCAGCAGCGGGAGTTGCTGGTACAGCGGGTAGGCGTAGCGCACGGCGAAGAAGACCAGCGCGAGGGCGACCGTGATGCCGGGCAGCGCGTGGCCGGCGTACGCCGCCTGCTCCAGCAGTCGTGCGCCGCGGCCCTTGTGCCGGGCGGCGATCACGCCGACCGGCAGTGCGAGGGCCGTGGTGAGGCCCGCGCCCGCCGCCGCGACCGCGAAGGTGGCCCAGGCAGTGTCCGCGAGCGTGCCCAGGTCCCAGGTGGCCGAGCTGCCGGCGGTCAGCCAGTAGCCGAGGGTGCCCAGCGGGAAGGCGACGGCGACGGCCGTCACCGCCCCGCACCACAGCAGGGCGGGCAGCCGCCACCGGCCGAGGGCGACCGGAACGGCCGGGCGGGCGGCGCCCGTTCCGGTCCTGGCGTGCCCGGCCCGGCCTCGGGTGCGGGCTTCGGCGGCGACGAGCGCGATCGTCATGACGACCAGGACGACGCTGAGCGCGGCGGCCGGGGTGCGGTCGAAGGAGGCCCGGTAGGAGGTGTGGATGGCCCGGGTGAAGGTGTCGTAGCGCATCAGTGAGACCGCGCCGAAGTCGGAGAGCACATAGAGCGCGACGAGCAGTGCACCGCCCGCGGCCGCCGGTCGCAGCTGTGGGAGGGTGACGCGGACGAAGGTCCGCAGCGGGCCGTGTCCGAGGGAGCGGGCCGCCTCCTCCTGCGCCGGGTCGATGCCCCGCAGGGCGGCGGCGACGGGCAGATGGACGTACGGGAAGCTGACCAGGGTCAGGGCGAGTGCGGCGCCCCCGAACCCGGCGAGGTCCGGCTCGGCCGACAGCCAGGCGAACGCGGCCACATAACTCGGCACGGCCAGCGGCAGCGTGGCCAGCACCGACCAGGCGCGGGCCCCGGGCAGCGCGGTGCGCACGGTCAGCCAGGCCAGCGAGACACCCAGCACCAGACACGCCCCCACGACCACGGCGGTCAGGCCGAGGCTGCGGCCGAGCAGGTCGAGCGTGCGCTCGTCGGCGACGACGTCCCAGGCGAAGGCCGGGCCGCGTTCCAGGGCGCGGACGGCAAGGTAGCCGAGGGGCAGCAGGGCGAAGAGGGCCGCGACGCAGGCGGGGACGAGCAGGACCAGGGGCGGCCTGGTGCTGCCCGGCGCCCTGAGTGAACGCGGCACCGCGCGGGCGGGTACGCCCTGGCGCCCGGCCGGGGCGGGGGCTCCGGTCGGGCGCGAAGTGGTCGGCGGTGTGGGCACGGTGGGTCAGACCAGTCCGACGTCCTGGAGCATGGCCAGCGTCTCCTGGAGGGACTCGAGCTTGCCGAGGTCGATGTCGGGGGACTTGAGCGAGTCGAACGCGGGCAGGTCCTCCACCTTGCTGGTGACGCCCGCGGCCAGCGGGTACTCCTTCGTCGTGTCCGCGAAGTAGGTCTGCGCCTCCTTCGACAGCAGATAGTCCACCGCCTTCTGGGCGGTCGCGCTCTGTCCGCTGTCCTTGAGGATGCCGGCGCCGGCGACGTTGATCAGCGCGCCGGGGTCCTGGCCGGGCAGGAAGTGCAGCTTGGAGTTGACCTTGTCCTCGCCCTTCTCGGCGACCCGCTCGTACCAGTAGTAGTGGTTGACCAGGCCGAGTTCGACCTCTCCGGCCTCGACGGCGTCCAGGGTGGCGAGGTTGTTGGTGTACGTCTTGGCGCCGTTCGCCTTGAGGTCCTCCAGCCACTTGCGGGTGACGTCGTCGCCCTTCAGGACGCGCATGCCGGTCACGAAAGCCTGGAAGGAGGCATTGGTCGGCGCGAAGCCGACCTTGCCCTTCCACTCCGGCTTCACGACGTCGAAGACGCTGTCCGGGACCTTGTCCTCGGTGACCTCGTCGGGGTTGTAGGCGATCACGCGGACGCGCCCGGACAGACCGACCCAGTCGCCGCCCGAACCGCGGTACGCCTTGTCTACCTTGTCGAGCGTGGCCGACGGCAGCTCCTGGAGCATGCCCTCCCTGGACAGGGCGCCCAGCGCGCCGGCGTCCTGGGAGAAGAACAGCCCGGCCTTGGTGCCGTCGCCCTCCTCCAGGATCTGCGCGGCCAGTTCCGCGCTTTCGCCGTAGCGCACTTCGACCTTGGTGCCGACGGCCTTCTCCAACTTGTCGAGGATCGGCTTGACCAGCTTCTCGTTGCGGCCGGAGTAGATGACGAGGCCGGAGTCGCCGCCCTCGCCCCCGCTGTCCTTGTCGTCGGCGCCGCACGCCGCGAGGGCGGGGAGCAACAGACCTGCCGTGAGCAGCGCGGTGATCCGGCGAACCGAGGGGCGTCGCATGGTGTGTGCCTTCCTACGGGGCTCGCCTTCGAAGCAAGGGGCGAAGCGATCCTGTGGACTTGCTGTGGCTTGTTTTTGACCATGCTATGAATAAGGTAAAGCTTACCTAATCGTCAAGGGTTCTGTGCTAACAGCGGACATTGCCGCGGAAAGGGCGCCCCGTGGTCCACCTCTCCGGATCCCTTCCGGCACCTGCCGCCCCCCACACACCACCCGCACCATGGCCGAAAACCGTTCCGTTCGCGCGCGAACTCGCGGCCCACGGCGAGCGCCTCGCGCTCAGCACGCCGGACGGAGACCTGTCGTACCGGGAACTGGCCGACCGGGTGGCCGCCACCGCCGAGCGCCTCGGGCCCGTACGGCGGCTGGTGCTGCTGGCCGGCGCCAACCGTACTGACGCTCTTGTCGCATACTTGGCCGCCCTGTCGGCCGGTCACCCCGTCCTGCTGGTCCCCGGCGACAGCGAGAGTACGATCCACTCACTGACCGAGGCGTACGCCCCCGACGTCGTGGCCCGCCCGCACGCCGACGGGACATGGGCTCTCGACGAACGGCACCCCGAGAGCGCCCACACCCTCCACCCGGACCTCGCCCTGCTGCTGAGCACCTCCGGCTCGACCGGCTCACCCAAGCTGGTACGGCTCTCCCACGAGAACCTCCAGGCCAACGCCGAGTCCATCGCCGCCTATCTCGGCATCGACGACACCGACCGCGCGGCCACCACGCTGCCCATGCACTACTGCTACGGCCTGTCCGTCATCCACAGCCACCTGCTGCGCGGCGCCGGCCTGATCCTCACCGAGCGGTCAGTGTCCGACGCCGCCTTCTGGGAGGAGTTCCGCGCCGCACACGGCACCTCGCTCGCCGGGGTGCCGTACACCTTCGACCTGCTCCACCGGGTCGGCTTCGAACACATGCGGCTCCCGCACCTGCGCCGCGTCACCCAGGCCGGGGGCCGGCTGGCGCCCGAACGCGTCGCCCGTTACGCCGAGTTGGGGCGCACCCGCGGCTGGGAGCTGTTCGTGATGTACGGTCAGACCGAGGCCACGGCCCGCATGGCCTACCTCCCGCCGCATCTCGCGGCCGAACGCCCCGAGGCCATCGGCGTGCCGATACCGGGCGGCTCCTTCCGGCTGCAACCGGTGGACGGCCACGGCCCGGACATCGGCGAACTGGTCTACTCGGGGCCGAACGTGATGCTCGGCTACGCCGAGAGCCCGGCCGACCTCGCTCTGGGCCGGACCGTGCAGGAACTACACACCGGGGATCTCGCCCGGCGCGCATCCGACGGGCTGTGCGAGATCGTGGGCCGCCGCAGCCGTTTCGCGAAAATCCTCGGACTGCGGATCGACCCGCAGCAAGTGGAGACCCTGCTTGAGGAGCACGGAGTCGTCGCGTACTGCGCGGGCGACGGGGAGGCGCTCGCGGTGGCCGCGCTCGGCGGCGTCGGCGAAGAGGCACGGATCCGGCGGCTGGTCGCGGAACGGTGCGGGCTGCCGGCCCGTGCGATACGGGTTCGAGTCCTCTCCGAACTCCCCCGCCTTGCCACGGGAAAGCCCGACTACAAAGCCGTACGACACCTGACGCGCCCAGAGCAAGACGAGGCGCCCGGCACCGGTGAGGATCTCCGCAACCTCTTTGCGGAGATCCTCGACCGCACCGACACCACCGAGGACAGCAGCTTCGTCAGCCTGGGCGGCGACTCCCTGTGCTACGTCGAGATGTCCCTGCGCCTTGAGGAGGCACTGGGCCACCTGCCCACCGACTGGCACACGAGGACCATCCGCGAACTGCGCGCCCTGGCGGCGCCCGTGGCAGAGAGGCCGGCGGGACAGGACAGCCTGGAGACACGGCGGGCCCGGCCGGCGCCTAGGCTCCGCAAGGCGCTGTGGTCCTGGACCACCCCACGGTCCTGGCGGACGCGCCGCACCCTGGAGACCGGCATCGCCCTGCGCGCGGTCGGGATCGTCCTCATCGTCGGCTCACACGTCCAGGTCTTCGACATCAAGGGCTTCGCCCACATCCTCATCGGCATCGCGGGCTATAACTTCGCCCGCTTCCAACTGACCGACGCCGCACGCCGCGAGCGCGTACGACACGTATGGCGCAGCATCGCCCGCATCGCCGTACCGAGCATGGTGTGGATCACCGGCGCCGTGGTCCTGACCGACTTCTACGACCCGGCCAACGCCCTGCTGCTCAACACCCTGCTCTCCCAGGGGAACGATCGCTTCGACTGGGCCTACTGGTTCGTGGAGGCTCTCGTCTACTACTTGGTCGTCCTCGCCGCCCTCATGGCCGTACCGCTGCTGGACCGGCTGGAACGGCGGTACGCGTTCGGCGTGCCACTGGTGCTCATGGCCGTCGGACTGGTCGGCCGCTACGACCTGCTGGGCCTGGCATCCGCCCGCCCTCAACTGAGCCCCTCGGTGGTCTTCTGGCTGTTCGCGCTCGGATGGGCTGCCGCACGGGCAGCCACCGTGCGGCAACGGGCCCTGCTCACGGCCGTCCTGCTGTTCACCGTGCCCGGTCTGTTCCAGGACCAGCCCCTGCGCACCGTCCTCGTGATCGCCGGGCTGGTGCTGCTGATCTGGGTGCCGACCCTGCCCAGCATCGGCCCGCTCAGCGCGCTCGCCGGCGTCCTGGCGAGCAGCTCCCTCTACATCTACCTGACGCACTACCAGGTCTACCCCTACCTCCAGGAGGACTTCCCACTCACCGCCCTGCTCGCCTCCATAGTCCTCGGCGTCGGCTACGCAACAGTCGTGACCCGGGCTGCACGGGCGGTCCGGTGGCTCTGACTGCGGTCCTCTGGTACGAGCAGCCCGGCCTGGAGCAGCCGATGCGGCACGGCGGACGATGCCGTCTCTCTGCCGCCCCCGCTCGTAGTGATTGGGCAGGTCCGTGAACTATGGCGGCGCGGCTGGCTCGGGATATCCCTGCTCGTTCACCACCGCCTGAAGCGCTGCGAAGGACGCACGCCATGCGTCGGTCGACTCCCAGAAATCGATCACGCGCCAACCCGCCGCCTTGATGATCCCAGTGTGGGACAGCAGCCCTTCGGGAGCCTGTTCAGAGCGCGCGCCAACACGGCGTCCAGCGTCTGCTGCGTCGAGCTGGACACCGGCCCTACCGGCCCGGAGCACGGCGACGCAGCCCAGGACACCGATGCGACCTGTGCCGGCGACGCCTAGGTCGTGTCTTCAATTGATCTTGAGCAGTGGATCATGGTCGGGTGATACGTCGCCATGAACTGTCGGATGAGGAGTGGGAGTTCCTCCGTCCGCTGTTGCCCGAGTCCTTGCGTGGGCGGAAGCGGTTGGACGATCGAACCGTGCTCAACGGGATCGTGTGGAAGTTCCGGACGGGCACGGCCTGGCGGGACGTGCCTGAGCGGTACGGTCCCTGGCACACGCTGCACACCCGCTTTCGCCGGTGGGCCCTGGACGGCACCTTCGAGCGGATGCTCCAGGCCGCCCAGGCCCGGGCGGACGCGGCGGGAGAGGTCGACTGGCTGGTGTCGGTCGACTCCACCGTCGTACGCGCCCACCAGCATGCCGCCGGGGCCCGAAAAGGGGGCGCCGCAGCCCCGCGCTCGGACGCTCCCGGGGCGGCCTGACCAGCAAGATTCACCTGGCCTGCGATGCCTTCGGGCGTCCGCTCGCCTTCGTGCTCACCGGCGGCAACACCAACGACTGCACCCAGTTCACCACCGTGATGGGAGCAATCCGGGTGCCTCGCATGGGCCCCGGCCGTCCCCGGGTGCGGCCCACCCACGTGCTGGGCGACAAGGGCTACAGCTCCCGCCCGATACGGACCTGGCTGCAACGCCGCGGCATCAGCCACACCATCCCCGAGCGGGCCGACCAGATCCGCAACCGGCTCAGACACGGCAGCCGAGGCGGGCGTCCACCAGTCTTCGACAAGCAGCTCAACAAGCAGCGCAACGTCGTGGAACGGTGCTTCAACCGCCTCAAGCAGTGGCGCGGCATCGCGACCCGCTACGACAAGACCACCAAGTCCTACCAAGCAGCTGTCACCCTCGCCTCGCTCCTCATGTGGGCGTGACATTTGAAGACAACTCCTAGCGGCCTCCCGTGTCCCGCCGTCTGCGGGTCGGGTGCGGCTGTATGCCGGTCATCAGGATGTCCAGACCGCGCCGGGTCGTGGCCAGCACGACGCGGTCGCCGGCCCGCAGGACGCGGCCGTGCGCGGGACGCCAGTCGAAGTCCGGCCGCTCGCCCTCGCGGTCGAGCCGTAGCCCGGCGAGCGTGTCCGTCGCGCCGGGCTCCTGGCGTTCACCGGCGAAACCGACCGCCAGCACACGCCACTCGTTCTTCCGGAACGCCTCGTGGACGTAGCGCCCTTCGAGCTCGGGGTGCCCGGCCACGTCCACGACGGTGAAGAGCAGTGAACCGCGTTCGACAGGCATGACGCCCACCACGTGGCGGCCCATCATCGCGGCGGCGAAGGACGGCGCGGCAAGCGCCGAGACGCTGCGGCTGCGGGTGAGCGCGTCGGGATAGGAGGCGCGCAGGGTGCGCTGGACGGTGGCGGCGAAGTCGTCGTCGTACAGCCGCATCACCACCCGCACCGCCGGGTTGGTCTCGCGGGCGGCCATCACGATGTCGAGGTTCTCGCCGTCGTCGTGGGTGAGGACGAGCAGCGATCTGCTGTGCCGGATGCGGGTCCGGTCGAGGACGTCCGGTGCTCCGGCGTCGTCCAGCAGCAGGGGTACGCCGAGTTCGCGGGCGAGGGCGACGCCACGTGCGTGCCGGTCGCGTTCGACGGCGACCACCCGGTGGTCGGTGGCGTGCAGTTGGGCGAGCGCACGGGTGCCGATCTTGCCGAGGCCGACCAGGACGATGTGGTCGGTGAGGTCGTCGGCGGGCGGGTGGCCGGCGGAGGCAGTGCGGAAGGCTTCGGTGGCGTTCATGGTGGCGGCGACGACCAGCGGGAGGACGGCCAGGCCGACGAAGCCGGCGAGCAGTTGGAGCACCCGGCGGGCCGGTGACTCCTCGGTCGCCGGATTGCCCATGGTGAAGATGTCCAGGAGCGGCAGGTAGACGTTCTTCCACCAGGGGTGCTCGTCCGCGAACAGCGCCGTGGGGAGAGCGAGGGCGAGCACGATCGCGGCCAGTGCGCCGAAGACCGCGATGACCTCCCGGGCCAGGAACACCTTCCACGGCAGGTGTGCGAGCCAGGTGCCCAGCCATCTGCGCAGTCGGCGCCGTTCGCGGGTCGACGGCTCGGGGGCGTGATGCCGGGTGACCTCTTCGAGCATCAGCCGGCCGTGCGTGAACTGCCGGTGGTAGGCGGTAGGGGTGTCCGGCAGCAGCTGGGTGCCCTCCTCGCCCGGCGTCTCAGGGCTGTCCTCGCTGGCCGGGTCGTCCTGGTGCGCGCCCGAGAGTATGGCCAGGGTGGCCAGATCCGTCGGTCGGGAGGGCGCCCCCGCGGGCCGTACGACACCGCGGAACACCTTGCCGTCGGCCTGGAGGGTGTGACCGTGGCCGACCGCCGCCGCTGCCGCCAGCTCGGGCACGGCCGTGTCCGCGTCCGACAGCACCGTGGTGGACATGTCCAGCGCCGGATCGTCGTCGCTGTGGGCCGTGGCTTCGGCGGCCGCGCGGTCGAGGAGGCGCTCCAGGTGGCGGCCGCGCTCGCGGTGGAACATGCGGATGACCAGGCGTACGGAGGGGTTGAGGCCGCGCGCCAGCAGGGCCGCGGCCATGTTCACCTGGTCGCCGCCGTAGGTGAGGGCGAGCGCCGAAGCCTGGTCCACACCGGCGGCGAGCAGGGTCTGTTCGTCCGGGTGCGCCGACACCAGCAGCTCGATCGGCGAGTGCGGGTCGCGGTGCAGAGCGGCGATCCCGGCGCCGTGTTCGTCGCGGCGGGAGGGCAGCACGACGGTGACGGTCTCGCCGCACACGGCGTCCAGTTCCACGGCGAGCCGGTGCGCGAGGCCGTCGTCGCCGCAGATCACCATGTGCTGGGAGCGCCAGCCAACCGACGGGCCAGCGGGCTGAGTTGACGCCACACCAGAATCCAATGGTGGTGTGGGGCGGATGGTTCCCGTGTTCGGCGGCAGCGGGCGTCAAGATTGCGTAAGACGGACGGCCACTTGGACATGGCCTCGGTCAACTGTCCGGAGCGGCCGGCTCCAGTTCCGCGAACGTCTCCACGGCCCGGGTCCTGCCGGTGACGATGATGACGTCGCCGGGGTGGACGACCGTTTCGGCGGTCGCGTGGGTGAAGTCGGCGCCGGGGCGCTTGATGCCGACGACGGTCACGCCGTACTTGCTGCGCACCCGGCTCTCGCCGAGCGGGACGCCGCCGACGACCGTCGGGGCGAGGGTCTTGATCAGGGCGTAGTCGCTGTCGAACTCGATGAAGTCCAGCATGCGGCCGGTGACCAGGTGGGCCACGCGCTCGCCCATCTCGTGCTCGGGCAGGACGACGTGGTGGGCGCCGACGCGTTCGAGGATCTGGCCGTGCTGGCGACTGGTGCCCCGGGCCCAGATGTTCGGTACGCCCGCGTCGACCAGGTTGGACGTGGTCAGGATGCTGGCCTCCAGGTCGGTGCCGATGCCGACCACCGCGCGGGAGAACTGCCGGATGCCGAGTTGCTCCAGCGCCTGGAGGTCGGTGCAATCGGCAGCGGCGGCGTAGGTGAGCTCGTCGCCGACCTTCTGAACGATGGCGGGGTCGGAGTCGACGCCGAGCACGTCCCACCCGCGCCGCATCAACTCCAGCGCCAGGGAGTGGCCGAAGCGGCCGAGCCCGAGCACGGCGACTTTGGAGTCGGTGACCGGGCGTCTGTCCTCGGCGAGGACTCGGCGGCGGCGTCGGCGCAGGGTCTTGAGGTAGTCAGCCAATGACGGGTCGCTCCTCGGGGAGTGTGTACCGGCGGTCGCGTTCGCGAAGGGCGAGCGCGGAGGCGAGGGTGATCGGGCCGAGGCGTCCGGCGAACATCAGGATGATGACGGTCAGTTGGCCCGCTGCGGGTAGATCACCGGTGATGCCGGTGGTCAACCCGACCGTCCCGAAGGCGGAAACGGCCTCGAACAGGACCGCCTCGGCCCGTTCCTCGGTGACGGTGAGCAGGACCAGCGTGCCCGCCATGACGAGTGCCACGCCCAGGAGTGCCACGGTCAGGGCCTGGCGCAGCACCGCCTCGGGAATCCGGCGGCCCATGAAGTCCACGGCGGTTCGCCCGCGCACCTCGGCCAGGATCGCCGCCCCGAGCACCGCGAACGTGGTCACCTTGATACCGCCCGTCGTGCCTGCGCTGCCGCCGCCGATGAACATCAGCACACAGGTACCCAGCAGGGTGGCCGGTTCCATGGCGCCGGTGTCGACGGTGTTGAAGCCCGCGGTGCGCGCGCTGGCGGCGTTGAAGAACCCGTTGAGCAGCTTGTCCCCCCACTCCATGGGTCCCAGCGTCACCGGATTGCTCCACTCCAGTGCGCAGGTCATCACCGTGCCGACGGCGAGAAGGACCGCGGAGGTGGCCAGGGTGAGCCGGGTGTGCAGGGACCAGCGGCGTCCCGGTCCGCCGCCCGCGCCCGCTCGGCCACCCCGCCACAGCTCAAGGAGTACGGGAAAGCCGAGGGCGCCCAGGATGCAGGCCGCGGCGATCGGCAGGACGATCCAGGGATCGCCCGCGTAGCCGACGAGGTTGTCGTCGCGCAGCCCGAATCCCGCGTTGTTGAAGGCGGAGATCGCGTGGAAGACGCCGTAGTAGACGGCTTCCCCGGCTGCTTGCCCATAGCCGAACCGGAAGCGCAGGGACAGGACCGCGGCCACGGCGAGCTCAATGACCAGCGTGATACGGGCGATTCCCAGGACGACCCGGCGGATGTCACTGACCCCGAGACTGCGGGTCTCGGCCTGCGTGGTGAGCTGCGTCCGCAACCGGAGCCGGCGGCTGACGAGCAGCCCCAGCAGCGAGGCGAGCGTCATGATGCCGAACCCGCCGGCCTGGATCAGGACCAGGACCACGACCTCGCCGAAGGTGCTCCAGTGGCTGCCGGTGCCGACGATGGACAGGCCACCACTGATCGCTCCCGTGGAGGTGAACAGGGCAGTCAGCAGGCTGGTGGAGTCGCCGTCCTCGGCGGAGACGGGCAGGGTCAGCAAAGTCGCGCCCAGGGCGATGACGAGCGCGAATGCCAGGACGATGGCGCGTGCGGGGTGGGCGACCAGCCGCGACCACCACGCCAGAGTCGTACTCACGGCCAACACCTACCTCCCGACACCCAGAAGCCGCACATCGGCGACGCCCACCCCATTCGGTGGCCGATGATCGCCGCGGTGCTGACAGCATCCCTGCCGGGACGGGCACGCCTGCGGGCCAACACGGCAAATCGGGCAGAAATCCCGGGCAGCCCGACTTCAAAGGTCGCGGGCGATAACGCCGCCCACCGGCCAGCCCGCCCTCAGCCCGAAAACCGCCCGTACCAGCCCGCCCGCACCGCCACCAGCCCGGAACCGAAACCGGGCGAGGAACCGCCGGACGTCGATCCGGGCAATGCAGCGCGGGAGGAGTCGAAGCGCTCGGGCCACAAGCCGCGGGCGACACGAGACCTCCTCACCGAGTACGCCCATCGCCTCCACCGCGACACCGGACGTCTCTCCCGTGACCTGCTGGAAAGCGCCGTACGCGAGGCCGGCTACAGCGTCGCCAGCGACACCGCCGGAGAAGTCGTCCGCAGCGTCAAGGCCGACCTACGGACCTGGCCCGCCGACCACCCCCAATGAGACCGCCCCTACACCCAAGCCCCAAGGAAGACCGCGCGATGCACGACTCGCACCACGAACTCAACGACGCCCAGAAGGAGATCAACACCCCCACCTCAGCGCCAGCAAGTTGTCCCGGGAGCAATGCTCCCGGAGTTCCCGCCCCAGGGGTGGCGGGAACAAGCCTGCGCCAGGGGGCGCCGGACCGTCAGGCAGCGGCCGAGGGCGGACCGCAGCCGGGAGGGAATCAGCAGGCCGAGTCCCTGTCGCGCAGGCGTCAGCGTCCGCGTCAGGAGAAGCTGCGTCCACACCAGCCCAGCTGCCGAATGAACGACGTCGAGTTCCAGCGTTTCACCGACGCAGCCGCCCACTGCGAGATGTCAAACGCTGCCTTCCTCGCCCACACCGTCGACAAGGCCGCCCGTGACCTGACCCGCACCGCCGCCGAGATCGCCACCGAACGGGCAAGTCATCAACGAGTTGTTCGCCGCCCGCCGCCACCGGGGCCGTGTCCACGGCCTGTTCAACCAGGTCGCCAAGGCCCTCAACTCCGGCGCCGACGCACCCCACCTGGACGCGGTGGCAGAAGCCGTCAGCAACGCCGCCCGCCGCATGGAGGACGCTGCCGACGCCCTGCTCGCCCACCGTGATGGCGGCGCCCCGGCGTGATCCCCAGCATCCATGAGCGCGGTAGCGAGACAATCGGGCTGATCCGCTACCTGTACAGCCCCGGCACCGAGGACGGGCACGCCCACTGAGTCGAGGTGCCGTGCGCCAGGAGCCGTCTTACGGAGGGTGACGGCTCGTGGCGCACGGAGGACCAACTGGAGCCGGTCCGGCAGCGAACAGCCCTGGTCAGTGCACGTGCGGTCCGCCTGTCGACTGCGGTTTTCCGCGCGGTACGAGGACCAGGGCCACGATCGCGCCGACAGCGGCCGTCACGGCACACACCGTGAACGCATCGGTGAAGCCACCGGCCGATCCTCGCTCGAAGCCTGTGGCCGCGATCGTGGAGACGACAGCGACGCCGATCGAACCGCCCACCTCGTGGAAGGTGTTGACGACTCCGGAGGCGAGTCCCGCCTCACGGTGCTCCACCATGGCCAGCGCCGTCGTGGCAGCGGTGACGAATATGGCGCCCAGGCCCAGGGAGGCGGTCACGAAGCCCGGCAGGAGTCCGGCGTACACGCTGCCGCTCTCCGACAGCCGGGTCAGCGGGATGGTTCCGGCCGCCGCGACGGCCATACCGGCGACGGCCGTCGGGCGGCTGCCGATCCGGCCGACGAGCCGAGAGCCCAGGTGGGCGCCGATACCGGTGGCCACCGCCACGGGCAGGAACAGCAGGCCCGTCCGCAGCGGACTGAACCCGCGGATGTGCTGGAGATAGACCGACACGAGAAAGAAGAACGAGATCAGCAGGGCCGTGGCGACAAGCATCAGGAACGCTCCCGCGAGCACCGGCCGCCGGGTGAACATCCGCAGGTCCATCAACGGCGCCCGGGAGGCACGTTCCACCGCCGCGAATGCCGCGTAGGCGACCACCGCACCGGCCAGCGGCAGCAAGATCGAGGCGTCCGCCCACCCGGCGTCGCCCGCCTCGACCAAGCCGTAGATCAAGGCTGCGGTGCCCGTGGTGACGAGCAGTGCGCCGGGGACGTCGAGGCGTGCGGGCTGCGGAGCCCGGGCCGGGACGAGGGCGGGCAAGGCAACCAGCAGGAGCAGCCCGACGGGCACGTTGACGTAGAACACCCACTGCCAGCCGGGCCCGTCGCTCAGAACGCCTCCCAGTAGTACACCGGCCGCGGCACCGGCGCCGCCGATGGCCGACCAGACACCGAGCGCCTTGTTGCGTTCGGCGCCGTGGAAGGTCGTGGTGACCAGAGACAGCGCGGCCGGTGACAGCAGGGCCGCGCCGACACCCTGGCCGATCCGGCCGCCGAGCAGCATGGTCGCGTTCTGCGCCAGCCCCGTGACCAGCGAGGCGGTGGTGAAGAGCGCGAGTCCGGCGAGCAGGGTGCGGCGGGCGCCGAGGGCATCGGCAAGCCGGCCGCCGAGCAGCATCAGTCCGCCGAAGCAGAGGGTGTAGGCGGTGACCACCCAGGTCAGCGACTGGCGGCCGAGGTTGAGGTCGGCCGCCATGTCGGGCAGGGCGACGTTCACGACGGTGACGTCGAGGACCAGCATGAACTGCGCGAGGCAGATCAGGGCGAGGGCGGCCCAGCGGCGCGGGTCGACGGGCGAGTGATGGTGGTGTTCGGCCGTGTGCGGTGCTTCGGCTGTGGGGTGCGTCATGACGCGTCCTTCTGGTGCGTGATTCCGGTTGAGTCCGCGCTGCGGGCGGCGTCGGAGAAACGACGTGGGCTCAACTGAACCATACTGTTCAGTTTACATGAACTCAACCGTACAGTTCAGATGGGTGCTACAGTCGTGGTTATGGGCGTGGACAGCGTGAAACAGGCACCGAGCGGTCCCCGCGCGGAGCTCAAGCGGCGGGCCATCGTGCGGGCCGCGCGCGAACTGTTCCTGCGGGACGGCTTCGGCGTGGGGATGGACACCATCGCCGCCGGGGCGGGCGTGTCGAAGGTGACCGTCTACAACCACTTCGGCAGCAAGGAAGCCCTCTTCACGGCAGTCATCACGGACGCGCTCGACGAACCGCTCGCCGGGGAGTCGTCGGCCGCTCTGGAAAGCCTGCTCGAGGCTGAGGACCTGCGTTCCGCCCTCGTCGACGCGGCGCGCACGTGGGTCCACGCCGTGCGCACCAACGACGAGATCATCGCGCTGCACAGCCTCGTCGCCGCCGAAGTCCACCGCTTCCCCGAACTGGGCGAGGCCTGGCGGAACCGCGGCACGGAGAGCCACCATCCCGCCGTTGCCGGCGCCCTGACCGCCCTCGCCGAGCAAGGCCGACTGGAGATCCCCGACCTTCAGGTGGCGATCATCCAGTTCTACGGCCTGCTCGTCTTCCCCCACATGGTGTTCACCTCCCACGGCGCGCAGATCGACGAGGACCTGACGGACCGTCTCATCACCGGGGGCGTCGACATGTTTTTGACCCACTACGGCCCTCGAGACGAGTAGCAGAGCCCAACAGGGGCGGGGCACGATGCCCCGCCCCTGGCTCGGAGGGCTGGTGAGTCAGGCGGTGGCGTGCAGCGGCGCGGCAGCCGGTGCCGCCAGTCGGCCGGTGCGGTGCAGGCCGTACAGGGCGGCCGCGCAGGCCAGGCCGAGCGCGCACAGCGTGATCCACGGCAGCGCTGGCATCCCGGCTGACCGGGCGGCGTCGAGCGCGGCGCCCGTGCCCAGGTTCCCGACGGTGATACCGATGCCGCAGATGGTGTTGTAGAGCCCGTAGTGCGTGGCGACGAGTCGGTCACCGGAGAGACGGACGATGGTGTCCATCTCGAAGGGGTAGGCGATCATCGTGCCCACGGCGAGCAGGAGCGCGGCGAGGGTCGGTGGAACCGCCGCAAGCAGCCACAGCCCGATCCGGGACTGCGGTACGGGTAGGGCCGTTGCCAGCAGCAGCGGTACGAAGGCCAAGCCCATCGCCGTCAGCCCGCGCACGAGTGCCTGCCCGGGTGCGTAGCGCGCCTTGCACCATGCCGTCACCCGCGTCTGACCGAGGATCGTGCTCAGTCCAGAGACGGCGAAGAGCACCGCGACCGCCGCCGTGCCGAACTCCCCGTCGCCGCCGAGCCTGCGCACCTCCAGCGGCAGCGCCAGATAGACCTGGAACGACAGGACGTACGAACCGATCATGGCGAGGGAGAAGAGCAGGAACGGCCGGTTGGCGAGGATTCCGCGCCACTGGGCGAGCACTCCCTGACCGTCGTGACTCTGCTGTTGGCCGGTGTCCTGCACCCGCCGGGCGGGCAGCGCGCGGATCTGTACGACGCTCAGCAGGGCAAAGATCCCCGCGGCCACCAGGCAGGTGATGCGGAAGTCCACCCCTGTCAGCACCATGCCAACCAGCGGGCCGAGCAGGATGCCTGCCTGGTAGAACACGTTGAACAGGGCGAACGCCTCGACCCTGCGTTCCCCTGCGTCGGCTGCGAGGTAGGCCCGCACGGCCGGGTTGAACAGCGCTCCGGCCAGCCCGGTGGCGGCGGAGGCGGCGAGCAGTGCGGGCAGCGAGTCCACCAGGCCGAGTGTCGCGAAGCCGAGGGTGCGCAGCACGCATCCGGCGACGATCATCGGCTTGTAGCCGAGCCGGTCGGCGAGCGTGCCGCCGACCAGGAACATGCCCTGCTGGCTGAAGTTCCTTATGCCGAGGACGAGTCCGACGATCCAGCCGGCCAGACCGAGGGTGCCGGAGAGGTGAGCGGCCAGGTAGGGCATCAGCATGTAGAAGCCGAGGTTGATGGTGAACTGGTTCACCATCAACAGCTGGACGCTGCGTTCGTACGAACGGACCTGGGCGAGCAGCCCCTTCACCGGCCCTCCTCCGGAAATCCGGCGCCGAAGGCCGACCCATCCTCGGCTGTATCCTGTTGCGCGCCTTGCAGGTTGAGTGGGTCGATCACGGTGGTGCACCGGGTCCAGCAGGTGACCTCCTTCTCGTCCAGGCGCCCGATCAGTTCCGGTTCGGGCGCCGGCGCAGAGGCCAGGAGGCCGTGTGCGGCGCAGTAGTCGTCGTCGTAGACCGTCCCCAGGTATCGCTGCGGGCCATCGGGGAAGATCGCGACGATCCGTGCGTCGGCCGGCATCGTCCGGGCCAGCCAGCCGGCCACCAACGCGACCGCGCCGACGCTCCAGCCGCCGGTGGCGTAGTGCGAGACCGCCAGTTGACGGCAGGTCCACACCGCATCGGCCGCGGCGACCCAGTGCACCTCGGAGAAGTTCTCGTAGGCGACGTTGCGTGGGTAGATGCTGGAGCCGAGGCCGCGCATCAGACGGGGCCGGGCGGGCTGGCCGAAGATTGTCGAGCCGATCGTGTCCACGCCCACAACGGTCAGCTCCGGGTAGAGCTGGCGCAGGACTCGGGAGACGCCGGCCGAGTGGCCTCCGGTGCCGACACTGCACACCAGCACGTCGATGTGGCCCATCTCGGAGGCGAGTTCAAGGGCCAGCGGGGTGTAGGCGGCGACGTTGTCCGGGTTGTTGTACTGGTCCGGGCACCAGGAGTCGGGGTGCTGCGTCAGCAGCGCCTGCACGCGCTCACGGCGGGCCTGCTGCCAGCCGCCTGTCGGATGCGGCTCGGAGACCACGTTGACCTGGGCGCCGTACGCGGTCAGCAGCCGGGTCATGGACAACTCCATGCCCGGATCGGTGACCAGAGTGACCGGATGGCCGTACACCATCCCGGCCAGCGCCAGCCCCAGGCCCAGTGTCCCGCTGGTGGACTCGATGATCCGTCCGCCGGGCCGTAGGTCGCCACGGGCTCGGGCCCGCTCCACCATGTGCAGACCCGGACGGTCCTTGATACCGCCGGGGTTGAAGCCCTCAAGCTTCGCCCAGAATCCACGTCCGGCCGGGGCGAGCGGCTCCGACACCCGCAGCAGCGGGGTATTGCCCACCAGCCCGGACAAGGCGGCCTGGCCGGAGGTGACCGCGGCCTTGGTCAATGACTGCATGTCTGTGTTTTCACTCTCGCTCGATGAAATGCACGGTGCGGGTTCATCTCGCGCCCAGGGCGACACGGCGGACCGCGGGGGGGGGTCCGCGTGCAGGCCATGGATGCGCGGCAGCCGACGAGATCGTCGGCTGCGAGCGAGTGGTCTAGATACGCCAGCGAGACGTACGGGCGATCGCCACTCGGCCGGTGCGGGCGCTACGACATCTACGGGGTTCACGCCGTACGAGCGGTCCTCCGGCCACCGCGGACAGGGTGACGAGCACGACCAAGGCCGTAGCGCCGAGGGGAAGATCCTCGGCCGCCGAGGACACGTTACGGACGATCGCGTCCGCCGCACAGTCCTCAGCCTCGTGCGGGCCGTGCGGGTCCCCGCCTGCGGTCATGGCCGACGCAGAGGCAGGCAGGGGCACCGCCGCGTGCGTCTGCTCGGTCGCTCCGTGGACGATGGCGCACATCATGAGCGCCATCACGAGGGCGGTACGGGTCGCCGAGACGAACCGGCGCCACCGAGATGAGCCGCATGGGGTGCAAGTCGCCTGTGCAGGCGTACGGGAATGAGTCGGCACAAGTCCTCCGCGCTGCCGGCTCGCCGCCGGATTCCGGGACAGAGCGAGACGCAGGCATGGGTAGGGGCAGGACGGCATCGACGAAACGTGACGACCCATCATGAGCATGGGCTACGGCACTCGTCGCGCGGTACCGGCCGAACCGGTGACACCCGGCAGGCCGGACGAAGAACCGCGTACTCCTAGACCTGCTGCACCACGGAGGCTGCTCTCAGACCTGCCGGTGACGCCCCCGCGATGGGCCGACTTGTGGCAGACACACGCAGGGGCCGGTCATCAGCACTGATTGACGCGCGAGCCCAGGCCGCAACGCAGGGAGCAACAAGGCCAGAACCCTGCTGCGGCTGGCCGGACAGACACTGCTCGCCGGGATGTGACGACGCATGGCCGCCACGGTGCCCGTCGGTTCCGGCAGCGAAGCGCGGCGCAGATCCGCCGGCCGTATGAAGGAGGCCCTCGGCCGTCAGCGCCGCAGGGGCGGTTGCGCTGGTGGACAGGTGTCCGCCGGCGCTCTCCATGTGCCCGCCATGCGTGATGAGGACGCCGAACAGGAGGACGGCCAAGGCCAGCACGCGCAGCAACGGACCCGCGTCAGTGCGGGGCCCGCCGATGCGCCAAGGCGACCAAGCCGTAACCATGCCGTGATCGTAGCGGGTCGCCGGCAGCCCTCGACCGGCCGTCCTGCAACACCGGTTGAACTCATCAGATGAATGGCTTGTTTGCTGCGGCGAGTGTGCAGGCGCCCTTGGGAGGCGGCCCTTCACGCCCATGCGCCATCGGCATGACGACGGCAACCATCCGCGGTCGGTCCGCACCGAAACCCCATGAAGGGCCGGGCTCAGTGCGTGTGCCCGGCCTCCTCCTCGGCGGGCTTCCTTGACTGCGGCGTTTTCACGACCTCGCCGGCCGCTCCGCCCGCGTGCACCGTGAACGCTGCCGTGCGCACCTCGCCCTCGTGCTGGAAATCCAGGAACAGGCGGTACGCGCCGGCGCTGGGTGCCGCAGCCGTGAAGTAGACATCCCTGGAACAGCGCCTACGTCGCCGACATCATGCCGGGCATGATCCTGCTGGGTCTCGGCACCGGTGGGGTGATGACCACCGCGTTCCAGGGCGCGACCGCAGGCGTGCACCACGAGGACGCGGGCGTCGCCTCGGCACTGATCAACACCAGCCAGCAGGTGGGCGGCTCGATCAGCACGGCACTGCTGACCACCGTCGCCTCATCAGCCGCGACCGACTACCTGTCCTCGCACAAGCCGGGCGCACTGACCGTGGCCCAGGCCGGGGTCGAGAGCTACACGGCCACCCTGGCGTGGGGCGCCGGGATCTTCGTGGTCGGCGCGGCGCTCACAGCGTTCCTGATGCCGAATTCAGCTCTGGCGCCGTCGGAGGGCGAGCCTGTGATCGCCCACTGAGCCTGAATCCACCGTGGCGAGAAATGCCCTGCACTCCGATCATCGCCGGTAGAGGGCACGAACGATGTGGGCTGCATCCCCGAGGCCGGTGGACACGCCGGCCATCGGGGGTGCCACCCCCATCAAGGCGCCGCCCGGCTTCTACCGCTCCCTCGCGGCATCCACCCCGTAAACCGATCGGTTTCTAACGGGTAGGAATCGAGTTAACCTCGCACTATGAACACCGAAGCAATGCCAAGCTCCCGAGAGCGACTGCTGGAGGCAGCGGCCACGCTCACCTACCGAGACGGCGTCAACATCGGCGTCGACGCGCTGTGCAAGGCGGCGGGGGTGTCCAAGCGCTCCATGTAAAAGCTGTTCGAGAGCAAAGGCGAACTGCTCGCGGCGAGCCTGGAGGAACGCGCCTCCGCCTATGTGACGGCACTCCTTCCCGCGGCGGACGACAGCCGTCCACCCCGCGAGCGGATACTGCACGTCTTCGAACGGGCGGAGGCACAGGCGGGTGCACCCGACTTCCAGGGCTGCCGGTACCTCGTCGTGCAGATCGAGCTCAAGGACCCGAGCCACCCCGCGAGCCGGGTGGCCCATCGGGTCAAGGAGAACCTGACAGCTTTCTTCCGCGCCGAGGCCGAACAGGGCGGGGCGAGCGACCCGGACCTGCTGGCCCGTCAGCTGACCCTGGTCTTCGACGGCGCCAGCGCCCGTGCGGGAATCAAAGCCGACACGCAGGCCGGGCTCACCACCCCCACCGTGGCCGCCCTGCTCGATGCGGCGGACATGCGCTGACGCATCGCGTGACGAGCAGCCTCGACAAGCGATGCCCTCGGCGAGTCGCAGCCACCCCCGGCGGCCGAGCAACTCCCTTTCGAGAGCAAGAACGAACTGCTCGCGGCGAGTCTGGAGCAGCGGACTTCTGCCTACGGTGGCGACACCCCTGCCCGCGGCGGACGATGACCGTTCACCCCGGGAGCGGGTCCTGCATGTCTTCGCACAGGAGGAATCACAGTCACGCGCGCCCGAGTTCCACGCCTGCCCCTACCTGGGGGGCGAGCGATCCCGACCTGCCGGCCCGTCAGCTCAGCCTGGTCTTCGATGTTGCCAGCGAACGGGCGGGCATCAGAGCGGTCGAACTGACGGGGCTCATTGCATCCACGGTGGTCACCCTGCTCGACGCGGCAGGCAGGCGCTGACGCATCGCTCCTCCAGAACGCTTCCCTATCGGCCGGCGTTCACGGGAAGCCCGATAGCCGCAAGGGCGTTGCCGAGCATGCCGCAGGCGAAGAAGCGTGCGGTCCGGTCGGCATCGGCACCCAGCGACAGGTGCACGGTCTCCCAGATCCGCATCCAGCCGGCCCGCACGAACTCACCGATCAGGTCATCGCCCTGCGCCTCGGCGGCCGCCACGGCGGCGTAACCCTGCATCTGCGTCAAGAGCGTTTCGGGACGCGTCGAGATCAGCTGCGCGTACGCGTTCGTCATTGCCTGAAGAGCCCGCTCGCTGCCCTCCACCCCGCCGGCCGCCCCCTCGAAAGCCAGGCGGATGTCTTCCGTACTCCGCGTCAAAGCGGCGACGAAGATCGCCTTCTTGTCCGGGAAGAGCCGGAAGAGATACGGCTGCGTGACGCCGACCCGCTTGGCGATCGCCGCTGTGGAGGTGCCGTGGTAACCGGCGATCGCGAACTCGGCGATCGCCGCGCGGATGACGACCTCACGCCTCTGCTGCGCACTGACCCTGCCCATGCCGTTATTTCTCCCTGCTTGAGGTTGCACGCGGAAACCGATCGGTTTACAGTGAACGGTGAGGGAAACCGATCGGTTTTTCAAGGAGCGCGGGAGTCATGATGACGACAGATCAGCCGGTGGCACTCGTGACGGGCGCGTCATCCGGCATCGGGAAGGAAACCGCGCTCGCGCTGTCCGCAGCGGGTTTCAACGTGGTCGGCACAAGCCGTGACACCTCACGCGTCACCCCGCTCGACGGCGTGACGTTCCTCGACCTCGACGTCGCCGGCAACGCCTCGGTGGCCGCCGCGGTCCAGGAGGTCAGCGAGCGGTTCGGGCGGATCGACGTCCTGGTCAACAACGCCGGCGTCGGCTCGACGGGTGCGGCGGAGGAAACCTCCGTCGAGCAAGCCCAGGCCGTCTTCGACACCAACGTCTTTGGCGTCATGCGCATGGTGAACGAGGTCCTGCCGCACATGCGCGCGCAGCGAAGCGGACGCGTCATCAACATCTCGTCCGTACTCGGGTTCATCCCCCAGCCATACATGGCCGCCTACGCCGCCTCCAAGCATGCGATCGAGGGCTACACCGAGTCCCTGGACCACGAGGTCCGTGAGCACGGCATCCGGGCACTTCTCGTCCAACCCACCTACACCAGGACCGGATTCGAGGCCAACAGCGCGAAGCCGGACACACCCCTGCACGCCTACGCGAAGCAGCGCCAGACCGTCGACCGCGTGCTGGCGGAGGCAGTCAACAACGGCGACGCCCCCGCCGTCGTCGCCAAGGCGATCGTCGCCGCGGCGACCGACCCCAGGCCGAAGCTGCGCTACACCGCCGGCCCCATGGCCGGACGCGTGAGCACACTGCGCCGTCTCGTTCCCGCCCGGGCCTTCGACAAGCAAATCCGCAAGATCAACCGCCTGGCCGGCTGACGCACAGGCTCACGCGGAGAAGTCCACCCCCTGGGCCTTCTGAACAGCTGAACCACCCCAACCAGACAGAGGACACCTTGATGCCAGAGCGCAATCCCATCCTGATCACCGGTGCCGCCGGCGAAATCGGGGGCGTGAGCCGGACGATGGTCGACATGCTGCTCGAACAAGGGCACGCGGTGCGCGCGTTCGTACGGCAGGACGACGAACGAGCGCACTCACTCCGCCAGGCCGGCGCCGAGGTCTTCGTCGGTGATCTGCTCACCATCGCCGACGTGACCACCGCCCTGAAGGGCGTACGGCGCATCTACAAACCTGCTCGGACGCCCGCCGAAGACCGTGCGCTGGGCGTTGGAGAACCACCCGCGCGTCCGGAAGCTGGCGACTGCGCCTGAGCCGCTGAGCGGACCCGTACGCAGAAGAGGCCAGCCGGCCATGCGCGCACGCAACGGCTCCGCACGGCTGGCCTCGGCGCGGACAGACCTCATGTGGAACGCGGGCCACTTCAGCGCGGCACCCGCCCATCGTGGAGCGTCGTGCCCATAGCGTGCCCTCAAGAGCGGACAACCACGGTCAGCAACGGCGCCGTCGCGCCCCCACTCCAGCAGCGATTCAAAGGATCGGTACAGGTCAGACGGCATAGGGCTGCCCAAGCGCCGTCGCTTCCCAAGCTGAGGGCACTGCGAAATCCCGCTGCTTGGGCGTCCCCAGGTGTCCTACCGTTCCGCGTATGACTGCGATCAGCCCCGAGAATCCGCTGACCTCAGAGGACGCCCAGGCGTTGCTCGCCATGCTCCCTTCCCGAGTCGAGATCAAGCGAGGCATGAGTGAGCGCGAACTCGACCAGGTCGAGGAGCGCTGGGGGTTCCGCTTCGCTCCAGAGCACCGGACGCTGCTGGGCGCAGGACTGCCGTCGGGCGGCCGCAGCTGGCCCGACTGGCGGGACGGCGACGCGGAGGAGCTGGCGGAGCGGCTGGCTTGGCCGATCGACGGTGTGCTCTTCGACGTGGAACACAATGCCTTCTGGCATCCGGAGTGGGATCCGCGGCCGACGGGCGCTCAGGACGCCTTGGAGGCGGCTCGCACCTACTTGGCCAAGGTCCCGGTGATGGTGCCGATCTACTCGCATCGGTGTCTGCTGGCGGATCCGAACCGTACGGGCACGCCCGTGCTGTCGATGCACCAGACGGACATCATTTACTACGGTACCGATCTGGTCGACTACTTCCACCACGAGTTCGGTCGCCCGGTGCCCACACCGGAAGACCACCAGTACGCCACGATCCCGTTTTGGTCCTACTTCCTGGACTGAATGGCTCGCGAGCAGGACTGGCCCAGCACCCGCGGGGGTCAGCGGCGCCAAGGACGACATCCACGGCTGACATCAACGACGCCGGCCAGGGGCGTACGTCAGCGACCCTGTCCGGCGTTCACACCAGCCGACGACGGACGCAGGGGAACACCGGGGAACCAGTCGATAGCCCGCCAGGCGCCAGCACCACTCCGCCGCAGGTCAGCCCCGGAGCAGGCCCCAGATGCCCTTAGCTCCCAAGCTCAGGGCCTACGAACGGGGATCTACCTCAGAGAGTTGAGGTCTGCTCGCATTCTGTCGCTGAGCTCCTTGCGCGTCTCGTTGAAGGCCACCCGTACGCGCTCGAACTCGGTGTCCCCATCGGCCGCCCCCTCAACGACGGCATCCCGATAGTCGATCAATCGCTTGATGATTTGATAAGCCGACTCCCCTATTTCCGGAGGTGCCACCAGCGAGATGCGGTGGCGAATGGGGTAGACCTGGAAGTCTCTAAGGGCATCTCTCGCCATCGCGATGCGCTCGGCTTGAGGTAATTCACTCCAGTGGCTCGCATGCCACATCTGTTCACGAGCGGCCAGCACAGCAGCAAGGTAGTCCGCATAGAGGGTGGTGCGTATGTCTCGCTCATGCCGTCGACCTTCACGCTTCCATCGGCCGCGCTCAACGGCCCAGCCTGAGGCGACGGCGATGCCACCACCGATCAGCGCACTCACAGGGGCAGCCCAATCCACCCCAGGACTCTAGGACGCGGCCGTTCGTCCGGATAGGGCCCGCGGCACACCGACTGACGAGGCGCAGGCCGGCCCCATGGTGCACAGGCCACGAGCATGCGGGGGTACAAGCCCGCCGTCTCAGTTTCCGTCTCATTCGGCCCCGTTCACGGTCGTTCAGCCGAGCCCCGGAGCCGTTCCCGCAGCCGACCGCCCCTGAACGCACCCCACGGCCCCACCACCACAGTTGGAAAGCGTGTTGGGGGCAACCCCTCACGAGTTCGAATCTCGTATCGTCCGCACCTCGCCTGAACAGGCGAAACGAAGAGCCGAGCCGCAATCGCGGCTCGGCTCTTCGCCGCGCACTGGTTGCACTTTTGGGTGCATTTACATGCGCCCATCAAGGACATTTCGGGGAGCGGGTAGCCAGATCTTCTACTGCCGTTGTCTCGTCGGGCTGGGCCCGGGGCGGGAAGATGCCCCAGAGTCTGTCTTCGTACGGCATCCGCGGATCATGGAACTGAGCCATCCTTGACCTTGGCGCCGAAGCGACTTCGGCCCGCCTGTGACGTTCCCTGTCTGTCGAGGTGCACCCCGTGAAGTCCCGATCGACGCTTGCAACTTGGCTGAGCGAACTCGACGGTTCCCGCCTAGCACGCGTACTCACCATGCGAAAGGACGCAAGCTCTTCTCCGGAACCACGCTCGGTGGGGGAACTGGCAGACCGTCTCCAACGTCCGGGCTCCGTGGCACTTGTCCTACCGCAGCTCACGCTGCCGTGCTTGCAGGCCGCCGAGGCGCTGGCAGCCCTGGGAGCACGAGCGACCCGGGACAGCCTGGCGGAGTTGCTCGGCTCGACATCCCCTGCGGCGGTACACGTGCTGGATGCGACCCTGGAGGCGCTGTCGGATCGGGCGCTCGTGTGGCAGGACGGCAACGCGGCACTTCGCATGCCCACGCCCTTGCGGCAGGCGTGGGGCACGCCCCTGGGACTTGACGCCCCGCTGGGAGAGCTGCTGGCCGGCACCACCTCGGAGGAACTGCGCGGCATGCTGGCGGTCCTGGGTATTAAGCCACCTGGCACCAAGCCGCAGCGACTCGCGGCTCTGGTGGAGCATCACAGTGACCCGGAACGGGTCGCCGCGCTGGTGGCGGGGGCACCGGCGGCCGCACGGAAGTTGCTAGAGCAGAGCGCCAGATCCGCGCCGCGTCAGTCACTGTTCGTCGTGCTCGGGGCTCCTGACCGCGACCTCCAACCAGGCGCCCGGTGGGCGCTCGACCGCGGGCTCCTGCTCCATGACAGTCACCGGTATGGGCCCGTCCGGATGCCGGTCGAGGTGGCCCTGGCTCTGCGGGGCCCCGATTGGCACGCTCCGTTCGAACCTCTACCGCCCGTCCCACAGTTGGTGCCCATCACCGCCTCGGAGGTCGAGCGGGAGAGCGCGGTGGCCGCCACCGCGTTCGCAGCCCATGCCGCCTCCGTCCTTTCGGCGTGCGCGACCGCTCCACCGACCCGGCTGAAGTCGGGTGGGATCGGCGCGCGTGAGCTGGCCCGGCTCGGCAAGGCCGCCCAAGCGGACGACGCCGTCGTACGCCTCGCCCTGGAGACCGCGTACGCCGCCGGACTGCTGGCCCGCGACAGCGATCGCGTACCTCCCACTGAGGCGTACGACGCCTGGGCCGAGCAGGAGCCCGCGGAACAACTCGCCGTACTGCTCCGGGCATGGCGGGACCTGCCGCTCACCCCCACCCGGGCACGCGACGAGGACAACAAGGCGCTTCCTGCGCTCGCCGGTGCGCGTGACTGCGGCGGCTGTCTACAGGCCCGCCACGGGTTGCTCACCGCGGCAGCGGGGCTCCCAGCAGGACAGGGGGTGAAGGTCGCTTCAGAACTGGGGCCGCTCGTGGCCTGGCACCGTCCGCTCGCCGACGACGCCTCGCCCCCGGACACGGCACCGTTCAGCACCCTGATCCACGAAGGCGAACTGCTGGGCGTGCTGGCACGGGGCGCGCTGTCCCAGCTCGGCGCCCACCTGGCGGCCCACGCCGACGAAGAGCTCGACATCACGGCCCGGCAGCTGCTGCCCCTCGCGGCCACGACGGCCCGGATCGGCGCCGACCTCACCGCCGTCGTCACCGGCACCCCGTCCGCGCGGCTCGCAGCGCTGCTGGATTCGACGGCCGACCGGGAGACCAGTGGCACGGCGTCGGTATGGCGCTTCAGTGCCGGCAGTATCCGCCGGGCCCTGGACGCCGGCCGCACTCCGGACCACATCACAGCCGACCTGGCAGCCGGCTCCGCCACGGCCCTGCCACAGCCGCTGACCTATCTCATCGCCGACACCGCACGAGGTCACGGACGGGTGCGCATCGCCCCCGCGGCCTGTGTCATCCACGGCGACGAACCCGGGCTCCTGGCCGAACTCGCCGCCCACCGCGCACTGTCCAAGCTCGCCCTGCGGCAGCTTGCCCCGACGGTCCTGGTCAGCGGCAGCCCACCCGCGACGACTCTCGCCGCGCTCCGCTCTGCGGGCTACGCCCCGGTCGCCGAGACCGCCGGGGGAACGGTACGCATCGAAAAGCACCTGCCGCACAGGGCCGCCTCTGCCGTCCCACCCCCGCGAAGGAACGTCGGGCAGCGCGGCCCCCGGACCACCGCGACCCGCGCCTCGGACATGCCCGCCGGCACCGGGATGGACGTCCTGGCCGACCGGCTGCTCAAGGCCCCGTTGACGGCACCGGAACCCGACCCGTTCGGCAGCGGGGTGCCTTTCGCGACGGACACCGAGGAGATCGTCGCCGGATACGCGAAGCACCTGTCGTACAGCGATGTCCGCCAGGTCGCCCATGCCATCGACACCGGTGCGGCGATCACGGTTGAGTACATCGCTACCTCGGGCAACCGGACCGTACGCACCCTCAGCGACCTGGAACTCGACCCGCCCTACCTCGACGCCTGGTGCCACCTGCGCGAAGCGGAACGCGTCTTCACTCTCTCCCGCATCCATGGCGTGATGCCCGCGTAGGGCACGACGGCCAAGGCCGGATGCCAGGGGTACCACCTCGTGGACACCTCGTGAGATGTAGTGGAGTCCACCGACACGGTCCACTCCACCGTGCCCACCGCATCGTCTTTGACCTGCACGTACTCCAGCAGCCTTGCCCAGGTTCCGTCCGTCTCCCAGCGGGCGAAGCGTTCGTGGACGGTCTGCCAGGGACCATAGCGCTCGGGCAGATCACGCCAGGGTGCCCCGGTCCGCAACCGCCAGAGCACGCCGTTCACCACCTGGCGGTGATCCCGCCACGGCCGGCCACGACCATCGCCACGCGGCAGCAGTGGGCCTATCCGCTCCCACGCCGCATCCGTCAATTCACCCCGGCCAACCACAAGATCAATGATCAGGTATGGCTAGTCACCCATGAACCACAAGTAGCTGCCCGGCGTCGCCGCACACGCTTCAAGAAGCTCGGCAAGGTCGAGCAGAGCTGCTTTCTGCTGGTCGTCAGTACACCCCTGTGTCAGGGCGGTGACTTCCTGGCGGGCGACTTGAGCTTCCTGTTCGTTGAACAGCGTGTCGCCGTACGGATCCACCCAGCCGAGCTTGCCCGAGCCGTGCCGGTCGAGGGTGCTCAGCACACTCGCCAACGCCTCACCGTGCCCGTAAGAGCCCCGCAGCAAGGTGTCCCGGGATGAACCCTTTCGCGTGGGTCGCCCCGAGTGCAGTTCCAGCTCAATCCCCATGCCCCCCCTTCGGCCTCGGACAACAAAGCTTCGCAGAGATCATTGAGCCTTTTCCAAGCTGATGTTGCAGCTCAGGGTGATGTGGCGGACCCGATGATCGAGGGGTGCGAGGCTCCAGATAGGACAGCTGTCGACCAAGACTCGAAGCCCCGATCGGGAGCCTCGCCATGCTGTCCTACCCCGCCACGATTCCGTTGTCCAGCCGGACCCTGAACCACCTCGCCGACCGCATCCGCGGCCACCGCCAGCAGCGCCGGTCCCGCTGGCGGCGCCTCGAGCCCGGTCGCCAAGCCCTGCTCGCCCTGGCCCACCTGCGCAACGGTGACACCTACACCCGCCTCGCGGCCGGCTTCCAGATCGGCGTCGCCACCGCCTGGCGCTACGTTCAGGAAGCCATCTCCCTACTCAGCGCAGCCGCCGACGGCCTGGACACCGCCATGCGGCGCATCCGGCAGCTGGCGTACGCGATCCTGGACGGCACGCTGATCTCGATCGACCGGGTCGCCGACCAGAAGCCGTACTACTCCGGCAAACACAAACGGCACGGCGTGAACGTGCAGGTCATCGCGGACGCCGCCGGCGGGCTCGTCTGGGCGTCACCGGCACTACCCGGCTCGGCGCACGCCGCCCGGGCCCACGGCATCATCGACGCGCTGACCAGCGAGAAGGTGATGACCTTCGCCGACAAGGGGTACCAAGGCGCCCGCGGAAGCGTCCGCACGCCGTTCAAACGACGTCGCTTCAGGCCCAAGCTGTCCCGGCGGCAGAAGGCCGTCAACCGCGCCCACGCGAAGATCCGCGCTCGCGGCGAACGGGCCATCGCTACCCTCAAAACCTGGAGAATCCTGGTCGAGCTGCGCTGCTGCCCGCGCCGAGTCACCGCAATCGTGCAGGCCATCCTCGTCCTGCACCACGTCGAGTCACCGCGTTACGAAGGATGAAACGGCTCACTGGTTGCCGGCTCGTCTGCGATCGATGTGCCGGCGCGGTCGCCGGTGCCCGGCAGGTCCTTGGCGAGCCGGCCTGCGAGTGCGCTCACCGGGCATCGACCGGGTGAGGACGCCGAGTGTGAGCAGAGCGAGCGCCGGCAGCACGGCGACGATGATTCCCATCGGCAAGGCGTCGGTGGCGCCACCCGCGCCGGCCAGCGGAGCAAGTGCCCCGCCGATCATGAACTGGCTGAAGCCGAGCAGAGCGGCGGCCGACCCGGCGTGTCCGCCGTGGTCGGCCAGGGCCTGGGCCGCGGCGTTCGGCATGACGAGGCCCACGCTGGAGACCAGGACGAACAGGCCGATCAGGAGCGCGGGCAGGGGTGCCCGTGTCAGCACCGCGCCCAGGACCGTGGTGCCACCGGCTGTCGCGCCCAGCAGACCGGCGAGCACCAGCACGCGGGCGCCGGCCCGGGCCACCAGCCGGCCGCTGATCTGGGCGGCCGCAATGAGTCCGGCGGCGTTGACGGCGAACACGGCGCTGTACTGCTGCGGTGACAGGCCGTGGATTTCCTGCAGGACGAACGGCGAGCCGGAGATGTAGGCGAACATCGCCGCGAAGACCAGGCCGTTGGCCAGGACGTACCCGGTGAAGACCCGGTCGCTGAGCAGCTGCCCGACGACAGCCAGCAGCGGCTGGCGTGACGCGGAGGACCGGGTCTCCGGCAGTCCTGCGGCGGAGGCCGCCAGCATCACGGCGCCGAGTACGGCCAGGCTCACGAAGATCCCCGGCCAGGCCGTGACGCGCAGTAGCTGGCCGCCGAGGACCGGCGCGAACACCGGCGCCAGGCCGGTGATCAAGGTCAGTGCGGAGAAGAGACGTGCGGTGCGGGTTCCGGAGGTGCGGTCGCGGACCATGGCGTTGGCGATGACGATGCCGAACGCCCCGCCGATGCCCTGGACCAGGCGTAGGCCGACGAAGGTCCGGACGTCGGGCGCCACCGCGCAGAGCGCGCTGGCGATCGTGTAGAGGGCGAGGCCGGCCAGCAACGGACGCCGCCGGCCGTAGGTGTCACTCAGCGGCCCGGCGATGAGCTGCCCGATGGCCAGCCCGGCCAGGCAGGCGGTGATGGTGAGCTGGGTGGCCGCGGCGCTGGCGCGCAGGTCGCCGGCGAGGTCCGGCAGTCCGGGCAGGTAGCCGTCGATGGACAGGGGTCCCAGGGCCACGAGCGCTGCGAGCAGGACGATGAATCGGGTTTGCCGGCCGGCGGCGTCGTTGCTCATGGCTCAGTACGCCACGGTGATGCGGCGGCGGATCGCGGTGCCGCTCTCGATCGTGTCGGCCAAGGCGATCGCGTAGTCGGCGTACGAGATGCGGCTGTTGCCGTCGTCGTCGGTGAGCAGGGTGTCCCCGGCGCTGCGGTAGGCCCCGGTCCGCTCGCCCGCTCCGATGACCGCGGCGGGCGACACGTACGTCCAGTCGAGGTCGTGCACGCCGCGGTAGAGGTCGAGCGCTTCGGACTGGGCCTCGGCGTTGGCCTTCCACAGCGCGGGGAAGTCCGGGTCGTCCATGACCCGGGCGCCGGTCGGCGTGCGCAGACTACCGGCACCGCCGATGGTGACCAGGCGGGTGACGCCGGCTCGGCGAAGTCCGTCGATCAGCGCACGGGCGGCACCGACGATCGTGGCGCGGTCGCTTTCCTGGCCGATCCGGGGGCCGACGGCCGAGAGCACGGCGTCGTGGGAGGCGGCGAGGCCGGCGACCGCCGCGGGGTCGGTGACGTCACCGGTGGTCACGGTCAGGGCCTTGTGCTCGAGGCCGTCGACGTGGCCGGCTCGGGTGACCGCGGTGACGGTGTGGCCGCGCCGCAGTAGTTCCTCGGTGGTGGGCCGACCGATGTTGCCGCTGGCACCGAACAGGACGATTTTCATGTGTTGTTCCTTGTTTCTGATAGTCAGAGGACGGGCTGGCCGTCGGCGATGATGGCCGCGGTGATGCCCCGCTCGTCGGCGGCGTGCTGGAAGCGCTGCTCGATGTCGGGTTGTTCGGTGTAGAACGGCGGGTTGTGGAACAGGCCGTAGTGCATGGCGCAGACGGTGTCGGCGCCGAGTGCGACGGCGGCCTCGACGCCCTGCTCGGGGGTCATGGTCGCCGGGACGTTGGCCGCGTAGCCCTCGAAGTGGGCGATGACGCCGTTGACCGGGACGAACGCGACGTCGAACGGGCCGTGGTCGCGGGCGATCTGCCACCAGCTGCCGTGCCACTGGGTGTCGCCACAGTGGATGACCCGCCGACCGGTGCCTTCGACGACCCAGGCGACCTGGTCACAGTCGTTGCCGCGCCAGTCCAGCGAGGTCACCGGGGTGACGGTCAGCTTTCCGATGCGCCGTGACTGGCCCAGGTCCTGGGCAACGGGGGTGATGCCCGCCTCGCGCAGCCCGGCCGCGCTCGGGGTGTGGCAGCCGATCGTGCCGGTGGCCGCGATCCGGGCGATCAGGTCGTGGTCGTAGTGGTCGGGGTGCAGGTGGGTGATGAGGGCGTGGGTGCCGGGCGGGGTATCGACCGGGTCGACCGGCCGGTGCGGCGGCCCCATCACCGGCGCCAGCGGAGCGACGTTCTCGAGCGGGTCGATCAGCAGGCGGGTATCGCCGAGACGGATCTCGACGCCGGCCCAGGCCAGCCGACGCACGGAAAGGGTGGGGGTCATGGGCAGCGACGCTAGACCGGCGTTGTTGAGAAAGTCAACAAGAGAGTTTTGAATCTCAACACCACGATGTAGGGTGGTGGCATGCGCACCTACGGGCAGTACTGCGGCATCGCGAAAGCACTGGACACCATCGGCGACCGATGGACCCTGCTGATCATCCGCGAACTGCTCGCCCTGGGTCCTTGCCGGCACACCGACCTGCGCAACGGGCTGCCCGGGATCGCCAGCAACCTGCTGGTCGACCGGCTCCGCGAACTCGAGGAAGCCGGCCTGATCCACCGCGAGGCCGCCCCGCCGCCGGTGGCCACCACCCTGTTCTCCCTCACCGAGCGTGGCCGCGCGCTGGAGCCGGTGCTGCAGGAACTGAGCCGATGGGGAATTCCGCTGTTGCGTGAGCCGGCCGGCAGCGACACCTTCCGCACCCACTGGCTGGACATGCCCGCCCGGGCACTGACCGACCACCGCCCCGACCAGCCGGCAATCGCCCTGCAACTGCACGCCGACGGCAACGAAGACCTGGTCATCGAAGTCAAGGACGGCTCGGTGCACACCCACGCCGGCCGGGTCGACCACCCCACCGCGTCCCTGACCGGACCGCCGCACCTGCTGGCCGCCACCCTGCTCGGCGACCTCGATCTGAGCGCCGCAGTACAGCAAGGCCTGCGACTCAGCGGCGAACACGAGGCAGTAATGCGCATCCTGCCCCGCTGAACGACCGGCCGCTCGCGAGACTGCGACCTCAAGCTCTACCGAGTCTGCGCCGGTCTCAAAAAGGGGCTGCCCTCTTGCAGGGGCAGCCCCACCGATGATGAAATCGTCAGCTGCGACCCCGGCCAAAGCTGTGAACGATCACCTGGTCGCCCAGCCGACAGGCCTGGCCCGGGCCGAGGAGGCCCGCGCCGCTCACCGGTGAAGAGACCCTGCCCCGCCAACCGGCCAAGCGTGCTCCTGCGGGAGCGGCAGCACGCCGCTCCATCGGAAACGGCCCCGCGCGGCAGGTAGGTGTCTGACTCCCAGGACTGCCTCACCTGGGTGGAGTGCGGCCTGGCTGCCCCACTCCGAAAATTGGACCGTGGAGACATGACCACGAACAACTCTTCCCCCGCCCCTCACCCGTATGTCGGGATGTGGGTGACCGCAGACGGATTCATCCGCCAGGAACTGCTGCCGAACGGCCGCTACGACGAAGCCCGCGGCAACCGACAGAGCGCCTACACCGGCAGCTACACCGTCACCGGCAACCACCTCGACTACGTCGACGACACCGGCTTCACCGCCACCGGCGACATCCGCGACGGAGTGCTCTACCACGAACACCTCGTCCTCTACCGCGAGGGTGACAAGCGAGCCCGGCAGGAAAGCCGACCGTGAACGGGAATCGCGCGCAGGTGACCGCCCCGCCACCCCGGGCGGACCCGCCACGGCGACTTCTCGCCCTACGGGCGGCTTCGACATCTGCCGGCGATGTCTAGCGGGGTCAGGTCCGAGACCGTGGCATCGTGCCCGCGATCGCTCGCCGCGGGACCCGGCACGGCACTTACCGTTGGGCGATCGAAGGGAGCTTTGCATGGCTGCACGGCTTCCGACGTCTGCGAATCCGATGGGAACGCAGGGCCACATCCATGTGCCAGCACGAGCTGCTGAGTTAGCCCCCAACTGTGCCCAGAGCCGTCGGTATCACCCTCACGCCGACCTCACGCAGGGCTGTACAGGTCGCGTTGTCTTCCGATGCGTTGGTGATGAGCGCATCCAGGTCCTCCGGATCGCAGATCTTCACCATGCCGGTTCCCGGGATCTTGCTCTTGTCGGCCAGAAGGACCACATTGTCGCTGGCGGCAATCATGGCGCGCCTGGCGGGCACCTCTGCCACGGTGGTGTCCATGACCTGGCCTCCGGGGAAGGCCGCAGGCCCCCATGAACAGCCAGTCTGCATGGACTTGGCGGAGGTTGTCCTCGGCCATGAAGCCGTCCAACATGCGTGACTCGCGGATGACCACGCCCCCGAGCAGCATCACGTCGATGTTCTCGCCGTCGATGAGTTCGTCGTAGACCGCAAGGTTGTTGGTGATCACTGTGAGTCGGCGCCCACGCAGCTGAAGCGCCAGCCGGTGCACTGTCGTTCCGCTGTCGAGAATGACCGACTGGCCGTCCTCGATCATGGTGGCCGCCTGCGCGGCAATCGCGTCCTTCTCTGTTACCTGAACCGCGGCGGCCTCGTCGAAGGGCGGCTGGTCCTCCTCGACGACCGCTCCGCCATGCACCCGGGTAAGCAACCCGTCTCCCTCCAGTTTGAGGAGGTCGCGACGGATGGTCGCCGCGCTGGCATGAAGCTGCTCGGCGAGGTCAGCCACGGACGCTGCGCCGCCCGAGCGCAGGGCTTGCAAGATGAGTTGGTGTCGTCGTTCGGCCAGCACGCAACGGGACACTACACGCTGGCATTCAGCCCAACCTGCAGTCTTGAAGCAGCAGTTGACGACTCCTCGTGTCGCTACAGCAGCCGGCTCGAACCGTTTGAGAACGGACAGGGACGTATGGCTTCGCTGAAGCCCCACTCGCAGCGCCATACGGACACGTGCGATCCCGCCACGGCCGTGCACGCTCCCGCAGGGTCCCGGGCTCGGCTTGCTTCCTGTTTGCGCCAGGGGCCCTTCTGCCTGGCGGCTGGTTTGAACAGGGCCGGGGTACCGTGCTCAGCGTTCCTGACGTCTCGGGCGGCTCCGCGGGGTGTGTCGCCTTCTGGGACGCTGGCGGCGTACGGGTGCGGCCGCATCGTCTGACGGGGCAGCGGTGGTTGAGGAGAACCCGCCCGGGACGGCCGGACGGGCGGCCTGTGCCTCTTGGACGGCGGGCTGGATGGGGCGCTCGGGTGCGGCGTGAGTGGGCCGGGCGGCGCGGGCGAGGATGGTGACATTCACTGTCTGGGAGGCGCAGGTCTCGCAGACCTCTTCCACACTCCATACCCGGCCCACGGTGAGATCGTGGCGCAGGACGAGCAGGATGGAACCTGCGCAGTGTGTCTTGCTGTCGGGGTGGGCGGCGCAGCTCTGGGCGCCGCAGTGGCAGCAGGCGTAGGGGCGGACGGTAGCGGCTTTGGCGTGGGCGGCGGCGTGCTGGGCGGCGAACGCACGCAGAGCGCTGAGGTTCTTGGAGCGGGCCGGCATCCGGCAGGCCGTGGTGGTGCAGGTGACTGTGGCGGAACGGTCGCTGTGGCCGGTGATCCGTACTATCCAGGACCGTCCGGGGACGTGCATGCTGCTCGCCCTAAATTCGAGCGGAATCTTGACTCTTCGAGCCCGGTGGGCGGTTCCTGAGTGCACGTGGGCCGGTCGAACTTTCAGCAGTTGGTGGCGGGTGGCGAGGGTTCGTGTGGTGTGGCTGGGTTCTCACTTGAACGTGTTGGGCAGGGTGTGACGGTCGCTGGCCATCGCATCTCTGGTCTGCCGGAACTCCAGGTGTGTCCCTGCGTGCCCGCTGCTCTGGTCCAGCTGCCGGAGCAGGAACTGTGCGGCGGCCAGGAGGTCTGTCGCCGCCTCGGTCCGGGAAGCTGACAGCAGATCACGCAGACGTGTCTGCCATCCTGCGGACGCGGTCTCGCTCGCCTCCAAGATCCGCTCGCCGCTCTGGCCGTGGGCGGCGAGGTGTCGTCGAATGGCCTCACGCAGATTGGCGTGTGCGTCTGCCAACGCGCTGGTCGAGCTGTCCGTGAGCCTGGCCGAAACGCCCGCGGCCAGTGCCGCCACTACGAACTCTGCCTCGTTGTTTGCCGCAGGTTGCTTGGTGCTCTCGGTCCGCGACGACAGCGCGCCCACATCAACACCTGCGCGCTGCAGGATCTCCACTGCTCGCGCACCAGGAACCTCGAAGATCGCGACGAGCAGATCGAGACCGCGCGCCCATTCTTCGCCCCGTCGGCCGGCGCGTTCGCAGGCGTCGTTCATTGCGCTTGCTGCTGCGGGCGACAAGCCCGCGGTTTCGGCGACTGTGGGGGCATTGGCTACGTCTTCGGCCGTGTTCTGCCAGCGCAAGCCGTAGCCGATGCTGCGCTGCACGAGGTGCCCAAGCAACCGTGCGAGCTGCGCGGGGTCGTCGAAGACTGCGCGCACGTCGGGAGCGATCTCCAGCAGGGCGTGCAGCAGATGGGCCGTGTCGATGTGCGAGTCTCCGTCGCGCAGTGCTTTCCTGCGCGCGTCGGCGATGGCCGAAGCCAACTCGACGCCGGGCCTTGCCTCAACGCCTTGGCCGACCCGCGGGGATGTCGCGTCCTGGTCTGCGTTGTGCAGCGTGTCCGTCAACTTCTGCTCGACGTCGGTCAAGCCTGCGAGCGTGCGGCGGAGCTCTGCTTCGCCGGTTCGCAACATGGCCTCGACCGCGGCCTGGTCCTGCGCGTCCGGTGCAGCGGCTTCCAGTGCAGCCGACAGCTTCTCCTCAAGGTCAGTGGATCGCGCCAGGGCGGCGTTCAGCTCGGCTGACCCTTCCTGCAGACGTCCTTGAAGGCGGGAATCGCGGGGCCGGTTGGGCTTCACTCCACACCTCCCACGCCTTCGGTCAGCAAACGCTGCAGGTTCGCACGTGCCCGCCGCAGGTTCTGGCGTACGTTGACGGCCGGCACACCGAGCGCTTGGGCTGTCTCGGACGGCGTGCACCCGTCGATTTCGAACGCCATCACCGTACGCTGCAGGAGCGGAAGACGTCGAAGAAGCTGCACCACGGCTATCTTCTCGGCCACGTCATCGCTGTGATCGTCTGCCGCACGTTCCGGGACCTGGTCGGTCAGCTCGTCGGGACGGATGTGGTGCACGGACTTCAGCCACATCCGGAAGGCTGTGGTGCGCAGCCACGGTCCTGGATGGTCGACACGATGCCAGGTTTTCGCCAGTTCAACACACGCGGCCTGCACGGCGTCCTCTGCATCGTGCCGTGACCCGCCTGCCTTGATCAGGAAAGCCACGAGGGGCACGAACCGGGCCCGGAAGACGTCGGTGAAAGCTGCTTCCTCCTGCGGTTGCAGCCATGGCAGGCGTCGCTGCTGTTCCAGCGCCCCTGTGTCCCCGGCGTCTGTCGTGCCCTCAAGAAGGTGGCGCCAGGAGGTGACGCCCGGGCGTCTTCGCACGAGAGCGCGGCGCTCCTGCGGGGTCAAGCCTCCCCAGACGCCGTACTCGACCTCATTGTCCAGAGCGTCGGCAAGACATGCGGTTCGCACTACACAGTCTGCGCAGATAGTCGTGTGTCTGGCTCGTGCTGTCTCGTGGGCGAACATCCCTAACGGGTGATCGGCACTGCGGCATGCCGCGCGGGCTGCCCAGTTATTTCCCCAGACCACGCCGGTCTCCTCGGTGTCCGGTTTGCTGGCCCACTTCAATGGTCAGATGGTCTGCCTGGTCGATGAAGCGGCTGCCCTGAGGAAGTTCACGCACCACATCTCGGCGAAAGGATCCGCGGGCCTTCTCCAGTTGAACCAGCCCCCTTGTGTGGATCCAGGTGCGTAGCACGACCGCCAGGTACCCCACTGCCGTGATCCCTGCCGCGATCGCATACTCCGGCATCGCCCTGCGCTCCGTTCGCCGTTCAGTAGAAGTCGTCACTAGGGAGTGCCGTCAGGGCAGGCCGGACGTGACCTCACCCGGCCTCCCTTTTTCAGCAGGCTGTGGGGCGCCCCTGAGTGAACGTGCCTTCGCTGGGCGGAGATCGCGGCTCGTGCGGCCGACTCTGGAGTATGCGCCGTCCGCAGAGCTAGTGCCGCATCAGGCAACGTTGGCCTCGTAGTTGGTGACGTGGCTCGCGCCGCGGGTCTGTCGGTGTCTGCCAGAACCGGCGGATGCTGAGCATCGGAACCATCGTGATGGGGGCCGCTGATGTGCGGCGGGCCGCGGAGTTCTGGAGTCAGGCACTTGGCTACGTCCCTCGCGATGGTGAGATGAAGGACGACTGGGCGGTGCTGGTGCCAGCCGACGGCTTGGGTGCCGCACTTGCGCTCGACCTCAGCACGACGCCCGTGCAGGAACACCCGAGGATCCACCTCGACCTCTATGCCGGCGACGCCGCTGATCAAGAAGCCGAAGTGGCGCGACTGATTTCCCTGGGCGCTGAACGCGTCGACTGGGACTCTTATCCGGACGATGCCGACTTCGTCGTGCTCGCCGATCCCGAGGGCAACCGCTTCCGCGTCATCGACACCAGTCACAGTTGACGGACACGAGGGCTCGGATGGCGGAGCGTCTGCGGGTGCGGGAGATCGACGGCGACGAGGGACGGCGGCTGCTGCGAATCATCCGCAGAGGTACCGGGTCAGTGGTGACCTGGCGTCGGGCGCAGATGGTACTGCCGTCCGCGCAGGGCGTGGCGGTGACGAAGATCGCCGATGTCACTTTCACCAGCGCCGACCGGGTCCGGGATGTGATCCACAACTTCAACGCCGACGGCTTCGACTCCCTGTATCCGAAGTACAAGGGTGGGCGGCCGAAGACCTTCACGCTGTCCGAGCGCCGCGAGATCAAGAAGATCGCGAAGTCCAAGCCTGCCGAGCACGGCCTGCCGTTCTCCACCTGGAGTCTGACCAAGCTGGCAGACTTCCTCGGACGACATTCCCTTCGTCAGTGTCGGGTCAGGCCCGTGCGTTTGACGGTTGCCAGCAGCGGGGTGGTGTCGATGGCGGTGACTGCTTCCGCAGGGCCGACGGCGTCGGTGAGGAAGGTGTACAGGGCGTCGAGGTTTGTGGCGGCGACCGCGACGACCAGGTTGGCGGGCCCGGTGGTGGCGGCGCAGAACCGGACGTGCGGATGGGCGCTCAGGGCCTTCGCGGTCTCCTGCAGCGCACCCGGCCGTACCGAGATCCACAGCAATGCCTCGGTCTTGGCGCCGAGCAGTGCGAGATCGAGCTCGGTGGCCAGGCGCAGTACCTGGCTCTTCATGAGCGCTTCGAGCCGTCGGCGGGCGGTGAGCGCGGTGGTGCCGGCGCGGCGGGCCAGGTCCGTGTAGGTGGCCCGGCCGTCCTCAGTCAGCCCGGCGATCAGCGCGGTGTCGACGTCGAGAGGCGCGTACGGCGGTGCCGACGTCGTCGGTGGCGCGAGGTCGGGGGCGAGTTCGGCCAGTTCTGCGGGTGAGAGGAGGCCAGCGGTCCAGCGGAAGGCGGTGGGGAAGACTCGTAGCAGGGTGTGGGCGGTCCAGGTGCCGACGGCGTCGGTGGCGGGCAGGTCGCGCAGCAGCAGGTTGTTGCGGGCCTCCGCTCCTTCCAGGAAGAAGATCGTCGAGATCTCGTCGCCGCCGCCGAGGATGTCGACCCAGACAGTGTCGGTGCGTCGGGCCAGCGCCTGGGCGACCTGACGGATCTTGTTGGGGCGGCAGCGGATGCGCAGGGCGATGGGGATCAGGTCCGGGAAGCGGGCCGGGTTGCGGACGACGGTCGCGCGCAGGGTGCCGTCGGCGTAGAGCAGGGCGACACGGCGTACGACGGTGCGCTCGGACAGCCCCAGACAGCGAGCCACCTCACGCCAGGAGGCACGCGGCGAGGCGACCAGGGCGGCCGCGATCCGCCGATCGGATTCATCGAGCACCTGTCGCATGATCCGCATGATAGGCCCGGACAGTGGCGTACTTTCCGCTCAGCAGCCTTCAGCTTGGCGGTGAATCCGCGCACTCCGCCTACAACGGTCTCGTCGCCGGACAGCTCGTCCGGGATCCGGCACCTTCGAGATGAGGGAGAAGACGATGACTGATCATGGAGCCGACCTGCTGATCCGCGCCGGCGCGGTGCACACCCTGGTGCCCGGTCAGGCGGTGCAGCGGGCAGTGGCCGTGCGCGGCGACCGCATCGCCGCCGTGTCCGCCGACCCGCACAGCCTCGACCACCTGGTGAGCGCGGATACGCAGGTCCATGACCTGCCCGGTGCCACCGTGCTGCCCGCCTTCGACGATACCCACACCCACCTGATCTTCGCGGCGCTCGGCGCCCACGACGTCCCCGTGCACCAGGCCCGCAACATCCCCGAGTTCCTCGACCTGATCCGGCAGCGGGCCGCCGTCACCCGCGAGGGCGAGTGGATCCGCACCACCACCAACTGGCAGGAACTCAATCTGGCCGAGCGCCGCATGCCCACCGCGGCCGAACTCGACCAGGCCACCGACCGGCACCCGGTCCTCGTCAAGCGCGGCGGCCACAACGACGTCGTCAACCACTATGCGCTGCGTCTGGCGGGCATCACCGAGGACACCCCCGTGCCACCGGGCGGCACCATCGGCCGCGGCGCCGACGGCAGGCTCGACGGCAGGCTGATCGACAACGCGCTCCACCTGGTGGAGCACCTGGTCCCGGCCCCGGACCGGGCCGAGCGCATCGACGGACTACGCCTGGCCACACGCGACTACGCCGCCACGGGCATCGGGACCGTACGCGACTGCGCGGTCACCCCCGAGGACTACGCGGTGCTGCTGGCCGCCCGCGAGGCGGGGGCGCTCAGCACCCGGGTGCGAGCGCTGATCTCGGCCCTCGGACTGACCAGTCCCGCGCAGGTGGAGGACCTGCTCGACGTCATGGAGGAGTGGCGTGGCAACTCCGACCCGTGGCTGTCGGTGTGGGGGGTGAAGTTCGGCCTCGACGGCGGCCTGGAGGCCGGGGCCACCGAGGAGCCGTACGCCTGCGACCACGCCTTCTCCGGGATGCTGATCTGGGAGCCGGACGCGCTCGTCGAGGTCGTCGAGGCCGTGGTCCGACGCGGCTGGCGGGTCGGCACCCACGCCTACGGCGACCGCGCGGTGCGCACCCTCCTGGACGTATACGAGCGCGTCCTTGCACGCAACCCCGGTCTGCCCGCCGACACGCTGGTGATGGAGCACGGCGGCCTGGCCGGTCCCGAACAGCAGGCACGTGCCGTCGCGTTGGGCATCCCGGTCACCATCCAGCAGCCGCTGCTGCACGACACCGCCGAGGTCGAGGAGGGCTTCTGGGGCCCCGAACGCGTCGCCCGGCTGTTCCCCGCGCGCGGCTGGATCGACCTGGGCGCCGAGGTCAGCGCCGGATCCGACTTCCCCGTCGGCCAGTTCGGCGCGATGCGCTCCATCTGGGGCATGACCACCCGACAGACCGTCATCGGGATCAAGGGCCCCGAGCACGCCATCACCTACGACGAAGCCCTCACCCTGCACACCGCGGGCGCCGCCCGCCTGACCGGCGAGGAACACCTTCGCGGCACCCTCACCCCTGGCCGCCTCGCCGACCTCACCGTCTGGGACCAGGACCCCGCCCACTGCCCCGGCGACGCCCTGCGCGACCTCATCCCCACGCACACCTTCGTCGGCGGCCTCCTGGTCACCCCGAACGGCACGCGGTAATCAGTCCACTCAGGAGTAACTGGCTCTGTCCTGGTGTCGCAAGCGGCCGTTCAGATGGACCTCTTGGCGGCCGCTGCTGAAAGGTGTCGATGACCATGCCGCGTACCCGTTCGTTCGTGCAGGTCGACGTGTTCTCCACGAGCCCCTACTCCGGCAATCCGGTCGCGGTCGTCCTGGACGGGACGGACCTGAGCGATGAACAGATGCAGCAGCTGGCGCGCTGGACGAATCTGTCCGAGACCACGTTCGTCCTGCCGCCCACCGTCCCCGAGGCGGACTACCGGCTGCGGATCTTCACCCCCGGAGGCGAGCTGCCGTTCGCCGGGCACCCCACCCTCGGCTCCGCCCGCGCGTGGCTGGACTGCGGCGGCACCCCTCAGCACGCCGAGCACCTCGTGCAGGAGTGCGCCGCCGGCCTGGTCACCGTGCGCCGCGGCGAAGACACCTTGTCCTTCGCCGCCCCGCCCCGCATTCGTGCCGGCGAACTCGACGACGACTATCTCAAGCAGATCGTGGCCGCGTTCGGCATCACGCGGGAGCAGGTCGTGGCTCATCAGTGGGTCGACAACGGGCCCGGCTGGGCCGTGCTCCAGCTGGCCACCGCCGAGCAGGTCCTCGCCCTCGAACCCGATCTGACCCTGATCCCGGACGCGATGGTCGGCGCGATCGGCGCCTGGCCCGAGGGATCCGAGTACGCCTTCGAGATACGTACGTTCGCCCCGGGCGCCGGTGTGCCCGAAGACCCCGCGTGCGGCAGCATGAACGCCGCCGTCGGGCAGTGGCTCACCTCCACCGGCGCCGCCCCCTCCGCCTACCGGGTCTCCCAGGGCGCGAAGGTGGGGCGGGCCGCGAGGATCGAGGTCACCGCCGATACGGACGGCACGGTCTGGGTCAGCGGCGCCGCCGCCATCTGTATCCACGGCACCATCACGCTGTGACCAGCAAGGCCACGACCGTCATGTGGGGTCGGCGGAGAGCGTCTTCATGGTGACGTAGCTGGTCACCGTGGCCACGCCGGGCAGGGCGGCCAGCTGGTTGGCGTGGAAGTCCTCGTAGGCCGGCAGGTCGGCGACCTCGACCTGGAGCAGGTAGTCGAAGTTGCCGGTGATGTGGTGGCAGGCGACCACCTCGGGCAACTGGGTGATCCCGCGCTCGAACGCGACCACGTCCGCGCGGGTGTGCCGCATCAGCCGGACCCCGGCGAACACGCGCAGGCTGCGGCCGACCGCGGCGGGATCGATCAGCGCCCGGTAACCGCGGATAACCCCGGCCTCCTCCAGCTGACGCACCCGCCGCAGACACGGTGACGGTGACAGCCCGACCCGGGCGGCCAGCTCGTTGTTGCTGATCCGACCGTTCTCTTCGAGCACAGCCAGAATCGACCGATCCACCTCATCCATGGTGGCAGATTATTGCGCTCGCCTGCCATGTACCACAATCGTGCGCCCTTAGTGAGCGCAATTTGCTGCCAAAATTGCTGCGATCGGTTCAATTCTGGGCGGCTCTCGCCCACGCTTCATGGCGTTACCCCCAACCGTCCACGGAGGGCAGCCATGCCGGGCAACAGCACCATCACCGTCCACGCCGATCGCGAGATCCACCCCACCCGCGCCGTGGCACCGCCCATCTACCAGACGGCGACATTCTGGGCCGAGGACGGCGAGACGTTCGCACGCGGCGCCGTCGAACCGCGCGGCAAGGACTTCTACACCCGCTTCGGCAACCCCAACCACGCCCAGGTCGCAGCCGTCGTCGCCGAGCTGGAGGGCACCGAGGCCGCCATGGTCACCGCCTCCGGGATGGCCGCGCTCACCACCGCCGTGCTGGCCCTGGTCACCGCTGGCGACCACGTCATCGGGCAGAAGTCCACCTACGGCGGCACCGGCTCGGTCCTCATGAACCTGCTCCCGCGCCTCGGCGTATCCACCACCCAGGTCGACCAGACCGACCCTGAGGCATTCGCGAAGGCTCTGACCCCCAACACCCGTCTGATCCTGGTGGAGTCGCCGAGCAACCCGCTGCTGCAGCTCACCGACCTGCGTGCCGTCGCAGACCTGGCCCGCGCCCACGGCGTGCTGACCATGGCGGACAACACGTTCGCCACCCCGCTGAACCAGCGGCCGGCGGACCTCGGCATCGACCTGGTCTGGCACAGCGCGACCAAGTACCTCAACGGCCACTCCGACGTCTCCGCCGGAGTGATCGCCGGACCCGCCGAACTCCTGGACCGGATCTGGGACGTGGGCCTGCTCACCGGCGCCACCCTCGGCCCCATCGACGCCTGGCTGCTGCTGCGCGGCATGCGCACCCTGCCGCTGCGCGTGCCACGGCACAACGCCAACGGCCTGGCCCTCGCGGAGGCGCTGCAGGAGCATCCGGCCGTGGCCAAGGTGCACTATCCCGGCCTGCCCTCCCACCCTCAGCACAAGCTGGCCGCCGATCAGATGAGCGGCTTCGGCGGGGTGCTCGGCATCGAGTTCACCGGCGGCTTCAAGATGGCCGACGCGTTCCTCGGCAAACTGCGCTACTCCCGCCGCTCGGCCAGCCTGGGCGGCGTGGAATCCCTGGCCGTGCACCCGGCGTCCATGTGGCGCGGGATGCTCAGCGAGGAACAGATCGCCGAGTCGGTTCCGCCGGGCCTGGTCCGGCTGGCCGCGGGCACCGAGGACACCGCCGACCTGGTTGCCGACGCGCTCGCCGCCGCCGACGCCGTACACACCACGACGGCAAGCGCCTGAACCACCCGGAGAGCGCGGTCACACAGTGCGGCGACGCCTTCCATGGGTGTGCACAGGTGACCGGCGCGGTTCTCGACACCACAGGCCCCTGCGCCCAGCAGCTCAATGAAGAGGTGCACCTCCATGCCCAACCCGCCAAAGCATCGCCTCGCCGACCTCACACCCGCTCACGCAACCACCGACGATTCGCCCCGCAGCGGCACCCCGCTCTCTCGGGGGCTCAAGCAGCGTCACCTGTCGATGATCGCCCTCGGTGGTGTCATCGGCGCGGGCCTGTTCGTCGGCTCCGGCGCCGGTATCGCGGCCGCCGGACCGTCGATCGTCGTCGCCTACGCACTGTCTGGCGTGCTCGTCATGCTGGTGATGCGCATGCTCGGCGAGATGTCGGCAGCGAACCCGGCCTTCGGCTCGTTCTCGGTGCATGCCGAGCGGGCGATTGGGCCGTGGGCGGGCTTCACCGCCGGCTGGATGTTCTGGGCACTGCTGTGCGTGGGTGTCGCCGCCGAGGCGATCGGCGCCGCGTCCATCATGACCGGCTGGTTCCCGCAGACCTCGTCCTGGGTGTGGGTCCTGCTGTTCATGGCCGCGTTCTGCGGCACGAACCTCGCGGCAGTGGGCAACTTCGGTGAATTCGAGTTCTGGTTCGCGGCACTGAAGGTCGCCGCGATCTCCCTCTTCCTCGTGCTCGGCGCTCTCGCCATCCTCGGTCTGTTGCCGGGCACCGATGCCCCGGGCACGGCGAACCTCGCCGGCGAGGGTGGCTTCCTGCCGCACGGCACGAACGGCCTGGTCGTCGGGCTGCTCACCTCGGTCTTCGCCTACGGCGGCCTGGAGACGGTCACCATCGCCGCCGCCGAGTCCGAACACCCGGTCCGCGGAGTCGCCATGGCCGTGCGCACCGCGATGTGGCGGATCGCCGTCTTCTACATCGGATCCATGCTGGTCATCGTCACCCTGATCCCGTGGAGCGACCCCGCCGTCACCACCAGCGGCCCGTACGTGGCGGTCCTCGACCACCTCGACATCCCTGCCGCCGGCCAGATCATGAACGTGATCGTGCTGGTGGCTCTGCTGTCCGCGATGAACGCCAACATCTACGGCTCCTCCCGCATGGCCTACTCGCTCACCGCCCGCGGACAGGGCCCGAAAGCCCTCGACAAGGTCTCCGGCGGAGTGCCGCGACACGCGGTGATCGCCTCCTCCGCCTTCGGCTTCATCGCGGTACTGCTGAGCTACTGGTGGCCGGAGACGGTTTTCACCTGGCTGCTGAACATGGTCGGCGCGGCCGTGCTGGTGGTGTGGGGCTTCATCGCCGCCGCCCAGCTGCGGATGCGCCGCCGGCTGGAGCGCGAGGCGCCCGAGAAGCTGGTCGTGAAGATGTGGGCCTTCCCCGCCCTGACGTGGGTGGCACTTGCGGGAGTGCTGGCGATCCTGGCCCTCATGGCCCGCCAACCCGACACCCGCGTGCAGCTGTACTTCACCGGCGGCCTGGCACTTGCCCTCTCTCTCATCGGCTACCTGCGGCAGAAAGCCCGCACCTGATCTGCGCGGCCTCGAGCGGACCCGCCGAGACCACCCCAACATGATCTTGAACTATCCGAAAGCGTCCGTGAAGGAGTTCACCCAATGAAGACCCTGCTCACCAGCGGCACCGTGGTCAGCATGGACCCGGCCGTCGGCGACATCGACCGCGGTGACGTGCTCATCGACGACGGCGTGATCGTCGAGGTCGCCGAACGGATCGACGCGCCGGACGCCGACGTGATCGACGCGACCGACCGGATCGTCATGCCCGGCTTCGTCGACAACCACCGCCACAACTGGCAGACCGCGTTCCGCGGTATCGGAGCGGACTGGACGTTCGCCGAGTGGGCGGCGGCCATGCACGGCACGGTCAAACCCCACTACACGCCCGAGGACGTCTACGCCGCCACCCTGCTCGGCCGCCTGGAGGCCCTGCACTCCGGAATCACGACCATGCTGGACTGGTACCACGTCGCCCAAGGCCCCGAGCACGAGGACGCCGCCATTGCCGCGCTGCGCGACGCTCCTGGGCGGTCGATCTTCTGCCTCGGCGCCGGCTGGGCCGCCCCCACTCCCGTCGACGCGGCCATCCGCCGCGTCCGCACCGGCCTGGGTGACGACGGCCTGGTCACCATGGCGTTCGGGCTGCGCGGGGCCGACGACACCGGCATGGACCTCCTCACCCGCGAGCTAATGCTGGCGGACGAACTCGGGCTGCGCACCAGCCTGCACATCGCCTCCGACGGCACCCAGCGCCCGGTCGCCGATCTCCACCAGCACGGCCTCCTGCGGGACACGACCACGTTCGTGCACGCCAACGGCATCAGCGACAACGAACTGCGCATGCTCGCCGACGCGGGCAGTTCCATCTCGATCAGCCCCGACGTCGAGCTGAAGATGGGCTTCGGAGCGCCGATGACCGGCCGGGCCCTGGCCGCAGGCCTGCGCCCGACGCTCTCCGTCGACGTCGTCCCCTCGGTCGCCGGCGACATGTTCGCCACGATGCGTGCCGCCTTCGCCGCCCAGCGCGGCCTGGACGGCGGCCTGCGCTCCCGCGACCTGCTGCAGTTCGTCACCGTCGACGCCGCCGCCTCGTGCGGACTCAACGCCCGAACCGGCAGCCTCACACCCGGCAAGGACGCCGACATCATCCTCCTGCGCACCGACGACCTGACCGTCTTCCCCGTCACCGACCCGGCCGCCACCATCGTCTCCGCCGCCCACCCCGGCCTGGTCGACACCGTCCTCGTCGCCGGCCGTGTCGTCAAGCGAAACGGCGTCCTGGTGAACGTCGACTTGGCAGCGCTGAGGACCGGGCTGCTCGAATCACGCAACCGGATCGCGGCAGCCGCTGACATTCCCCTCGACGGCACATGGCGTCCGCAGCCGACATCGGAGTAGATCCCTTGAGGCTCTCCCGGCTCGGCTGAGGCAGCGGTTGCCACGGTGATCTCGAACGAAAGGCCCGTCAACTCAGCGGCAAACGACATCTAGTTGCCGGCCGTACCAGCACTGAACGCGGGTGGACACCCAGCACATCAACAGCACGACGGTCCTGTAGAGCCGTCCCGTTCCCTTGGAGCCTTCCTCGGATCGCTGCCGCCCCCGGGATGTCGGTCCAGACTCGGCCTTGTAGCAGCCGCCTCTGACCGGCATATCCCGGTCCGCCGCGTCGGAACACCTCAGCACGGCAGCCCGCTTGAGAAGGCGAGAGCAGGCGGAGCCGGATTGCTCATCTGGTCCGGTTCCGCATCGTGAGCCGGCGGCGGGCCCCGATCTGCTGGCTGAGGAGGTATCCGGCAGCGCCCCCGATGAAGGCAGGAACGACCAACCAACCGGCCAGGCACAGTACGTAGGCGTAGACCGCGTGGCGGATCTGGCCGGGAGCGGTGAGGCCTACCAGCACCTCTATGCCACTCGCCACCCCAGGACTGTCCCGCCTACGACGTACAGCGCCACGAAACCCCGTCAGCCACCGCGAGGCGCGGGTGACGAGCCAGTGGGGTGCAAGATCGAGCAGCGACAGTGCCCGCATTCGGTCTCGTAAGCGTTCGCGCCGCCGTCAGCCGCGCCGTTCAGCTGCATCGAGCATGCATGGTGCCTTGAGGCGACGGTGATGTCGCCGACCCGTCCCTGCCCGACAGGATCCCGATCGGCTACATCGGGAGCCCGGTCATCCACATGTTCCGCCGGCAGCAGTCGGCCGGCCCGGGGAACGGACGCCGTCTTCGTCTCAGACCCAAAAGGTCCCCTGGCCGGCATCAACACGGACGTGCTGTGCTCAGGGCTCCCCGCACACGCGGCCGCCAACCATGTACCGGGGTGACCTTGCACGATCATCGCCGTGTCCCCTGAGCAGCGCGCCGTGGCGGACCCGTAACCCAGCAGCCTGCCAGAGCGCCTCGCGCCACCCGCGGCCGTTCACCGCCCGGCAGCGCGTCCCCAAACGCCGCCCGGGAGCGGCGACCGCGGGCACGGACCCTTCTGTGTAGGGCAGTTCACTCCTCCGTGAGGAGCCTCTCGCGGAGCTGGGCCAGTGTGCGGGCCAGGAGCCGGGAGACGTGCATCTGGGAGATGCCGACCTCCTGCGCGATCTGCGACTGGGTCATGTTGCCGAAGAAGCGCAGCAACAGGATGCGCTTCTCGCGCGGCGGCAGATCTTCCAGCAGGGGCTTGAGGGACTCGCGGTACTCGACTCCCTCGAGTGCCTCCTCCTCTACTCCCAGGGTGTCCGCGACCGCCGGGGACTCGTCGTCGGTGTCGGGGACGTCCAGGGACAGCGTGGAGTACGCGTTCGCGGACTCCAGGCCCTCCAGGACCTCCTCCTCCGAGATCGCCAGCTTCTTAGCCAGTTCGTGGACAGTGGGCGGCCGGCCCTGCTCCTGGGAGAGCTCGGCGGTGGCCGTGGTGAGCGCCAGACGCAGCTCCTGCAGGCGCCTGGGGACGCGGACCGCCCAGCCCTTGTCGCGGAAGTGGCGCTTGATCTCACCGACGACCGTCGGGGTCACGTAGGTGGAGAACTCGACGCCGCGCTCGGGGTCGAAGCGGTCGACCGACTTGATCAGACCGATGGTGGCGACCTGGGTCAGGTCGTCCAGCGGCTCACCGCGGTTGCGGAAGCGGCGTGCGAGATGCTCGACGAGCGGCAGGTGCATACGGACCAGCCGGTTGCGCAGCTCCGCATACTCCACGCTCCCACCTTGCAAGGCGCGCAGTTCGAGGAACATCGCTCGCGCGTCGCTGCGGTCGGCGGCGGGCGGAGTGCGGCGCGCAGGCTGGTGGGCGGGCTGTGTCTTGGTCCGCCGCTTGACTCTGGCCAGCGCGGACTCGACGTCCTGGGCCGTGGCCACGAGCGATCCGATCGGTCCTTCACTGGCCGTCAGGGTGTCGCGCAGGGCGGCGATGTCGTCCTCGTCGTGGTGGTCGGCCATCACTGCCTCCCGCCCGCGGCGCACCGCTTCTGCAGGCAGTGCGGCAACTTTGTCCTCGTCGTGGCGGCCGGTCATCACTGCCTCCCCTCGCCCGTGTCGATCACGCCCAGCTCCTGCAGCTGGCTTCGCACATCTTCCAGCGCCTGGCGCGCCCGGTGCAGATGCACACGCGCCGTCGCCACCTGGATACGCATCTCTTTCGCGGCATCCCCCAACGGCTGCCCAGCAATCGCACAGCGGCCCATCACTTCACGCTGTTTGTCACTCAGAGACACAATGCGCTCCAGCACAGTGCGGTAGGCGCCCCGGGCATCCATCAAGGACGCCAGATCCAGCTCCGCCGCGGCCCGGTCATGATGCTCTGTGTCGAAGCCGACCGAGCCGGCTTCCTTCTGCAGCCGCAGCACCTCGCGCACCACGGTGGTGCGCAGCCAGGCCGGCCAGGTCCTCACCGGTTCCAGGTGCGGGGCGTTCCAGCGCTGCCAGCACTGCAGGAAAGCCTCCTGCACCGCATCATCGGCCAGGGTGCGGCGCCCTCCGGAGACGAAGATCGCCTGCGCCAGAAGGGGGCGGTACCACTGGCGGAACAGGGCATCGAACTCCTCCTCGGGCGGCGCCGTCATTGAGGTTCCCGCGCGTCCAGGCGGACGCTCCACGCGGTGCCGTCCTGGTCGCTCACCTCGGCCCTCCCCCCGCGGACAGACAGTTCCCGCGCGACGCGGGCCATCGCCCGGGCACGCACCCGCTCTCTGAACAGGTAACCGCAGGCCCGGACGGCAGCGCCCACAGCAGCCGCCCCAGTGCCCACTATCACCCAACTCCACTGCTCTGTCACGGCGTTGGCCTCCCCGACCTCGATGCACTGTCACCAAGTAGAGGAATCCGGCGCCGAAAACGCGTACACAACCCTGCCGAGCAGAGCATCGGATCTCACGTCTGCTTACGATCAAGGCGATGACCGGTCGTCGGTGACATCGAGGGGGCTGCTGTGGCCAGACTTGTCCGGAAGCAACAGGTGAATGCCGACGTGGCCTATCACGCGTTCGGCTTGCAGGAGTCCGATGACGGTGACCTGCCGGTTCCGTTCCCGGACGATTTCGAGCAAGGCGTGTTCCTGAATGCCTTCCCGGGGCGCCTTGACATCTACAGTGCCGGCCACACCCACACGGCCTCGGTCGCGGTCGAGGTGTGGGACGGGCCGCCACCCGCTCAGGGCGCCGCACAGTGGGATGAGCAGGCCGAGGCCGATTTCGAGTCGACCAGCGGCGAGGTGGCCGTGTGGTCCATGAGCCTGGGACGGGCCGACGATGTCATCACACTCGCGGGGTCGGGGGGCTCGTGGCGGGTGCGCGTGAGCTGCTCCGGCCGGGCCGCGGCTGCGGCGCTGTCGGAGGACGAGGGCACGGGCGACGGCGTGGAGACGTATCTCGTGCAGTTCTGGCCCGCCAAGCCCTGAATGCGGCGTGGGGCGGCCCGTGCGGGCCGCCCCACGGCGCGTCGTGTCAGGAGACGATCTTCACGATGAAGCCGTCCTCCAGGCCGTCGATGATCCGGTTCTTGGCGTAGAAGCTGAGCAGGATGTTGCCTCCGGCGCCGTTGTCGTCCTTGGGGATCGGCTTGACGGAGAAGTTGAACTTCCGTGCATCGGGGTTGTGGTCGAACTCGGCCGCCCCCTCATAGGTGGTGGCGAACGGGTACTCGTCGCACTCGAGGGCACCGCCTTGCGTGTAGCCAGCGCCCCAGTACCGCTTGCACTGCTTGACCGCTGCCTTGCGGTTGTCGTCCCTGCGGTCCTTGCTCACCGTGCGGTGCAGCGGCTCCTTGACCGTCTGGCCGGGCACCTTCTTCGCCGACATGTACGGCTTGGTGTCCTCCGGCTTCGTGAACGCCGTCTTGAGGTGCTGCGCCGCCGCGCGTTCCTCGGCGCCCGGCTTCGCGCTGTACGTCATCGTCGGCACGTAGCTGAACGTCGCCGCGCCTTTCCGGTCCGGGTTGCCGCCGCCGGTGGAGTTGGCCAGGTACTTGGCCGCGTCCCACCGCGGCGCGAGCATGAACAGCTTGCCGCCCATGGACCCGCTCAGCGCCCACGGCGCAGGCGGCGTGTAGCTGACGGCGGGCTCATAGACCGCGAAGAGCAGGTCCGTGGAACCGCTGCTCCCCTGCCCCGGCTTCGCGGTCACCGTTTCCTTGAACGTCCGCATCGCCTTCAGCTGGGCGAACGTCTTCGTCCCCGGCATGTTCCCGCCCCGGGTGTAACGCGCCCCGGACGGCCAGCTCTGCGGGATGTTCCCCTTGGTCGTGATCGGCATGGCCGAGGAGCCGGTCCTGCCGGTCTCCACGAATGAGGCCGCCGCCCTCAAATGCACCTACATGGCGCTGATGAGCCTGGACCCGACCGGCAAAAGCCGCAAGAGGTGGACCATGCGCTGGAAGGCACCCCTGAACGCGTTCCAGATCGCCTTCGAGGGCCGCCTCACCCCGAGCAACAACTGACCACTCAACAACCAAGATCAGCCGTTAAGTTGACACACCCGGACGATGCACGGGGCCTGCTCAACGACGACTCACTGCCGACTCCGGATCTCGTCGCCGGACTGCTGGTGATCGTCTACGCCCGAGCGTCACCTCGCACAGCGCGTGCGGTGTCGCGGGCACACAGCGGAGGAGGCCAAGACGTAGCTGACGTCGGCCTCTTCCGGCCCACGGCGTGCGGCGGTCTCCACGCTCTACAGCTGCGGGAGCGCCTCACCGGCGATAAGTTCCAGGTGGTCGAGGTCATTGAAGTCGATCAGTCGCAGATGGATACGGCTCGCGCCGATCGCGGAGAACTCGCCGAGCCGCTCCACGAGCTGGGCCGGGGATCCGACCACCGGATCCTCCGGCGGCAGCGCGCTCTTCACATACAGCGGGGCGGCCCGTCGTTGGGCCTCCGCGTCGGTACGGCCGATGAGGAAGCGCCCGAAACCCTGAACCGCCTGCTGCTCGAGCACCTGCGAGCGCACGGCCGGTACGGAACCGCAGCGCACACCCCGTCCCCCGACTCTCCGAAGAGGTGACCGTGAAGACAGTGCGTGCGGCCTGGCGCGGACTCGAACCCGTCCACGCAATGATCTACTTCGTCCCCGAAGGAAGGCGACGGTACACGGACCTCGGACTGAGCGGACGCGCCGGCTACTTCACCCCCCGCAGCGCACCGTTCGGCCGGGCATCCGCCGAGCTGGTCATCGCGACCTTCTACAACTTCAACCCCGCTCTCGTACGGCAGGCGCTCGACGGGGCCTGGGACGCGGCCCCAGCAGATGCTGGACGCGCGGTACGCAGCGGCGGGCGAAGCCCTGCGGCGCGCGGGAATCCACGAACTGCCCGCCCTCGACGAGGTCGTGGCACTGACCCGCCGGGCCGCCGAAGCGGCCCGCGAACACGCGCAGGGCCGCCCGCTGTTCGCCGCGCCACGCCGCGCTGCCCTGGCCGGAGGATCCGGTGCTGCAGCTGTGGCACGCTCAGACACTGCTCCGGGAGTTCCGTGGGGACGGCCATGTCGCCTGCCTGCTGAGCGAGGGCATGGGGGCCCTGGAAGCCCTGATTCTGCACGCCGCCACCGGTGAGGTTCCCGTCGACTTCCTCAAGGCCAGCCGCGCATGGCCCGAGGAGGAGTGGGTCAACACGCAGGAGCGCCTACGCACGCGAGGCCTCCTCGACGGCGACTCCCTCAGCCCGGAAGGCGTACACCTACGTCGGCACATCGAGGACCGCACCGACCGCCTGGCCCTCCCCGCCTACGCCGCCCTGGGTGACGCCGACTGTGAACGTCTCGCCGAACTCGCCGGCCCCTTCGGCCGCGCCGTCCTCGAAGTCGACCTTCTCAAGCTCGACTGACCGGGCCCTTGTCCCGGGCTGAGGAACGCCGAAAGGTCGTCGCTGCCATGCCGCCTATGCCCGTTCCACTGCCACCTTCGACGGTGCTCTGAACGACAGCAGGCCGAGCATGGGTGGCTCGCCCGTCCCGGCGACCGGCCGGATGTCCGGAAGTCTGCGTGCTGCTGCCCGCAGGGCCACCGCCGCCTCCGTGCGCGCCAAGGACGCACCCGGGCAGCGGTGGCGACCGGCGCCGAATGCCAGGTGGTGGCGGATGTTCTCCCGGTTCGGGCACATTTTTTCCGGTTTTGGGAAGACCTCCGGGTCGGATCCGCTGCCCATGAGCATCAGCAGCAACTGCGCACCGGCCGGCAGTCCGACTCCGCCCAGTCGGGTCGCCTGCGGGGTCACCCGGCGCCAGGTGGTCACCGGCGGCTCACGTCGCAGGACCTCTTCCACCCAGGCCTCGGCCGGGCCCGCTGCCCCGGCCACGCGCGGCCACCTGCCGGGCTCGTCCAGTGCCCGGCGCAGCACGGTGGCGATGAGTTGCCCGGTGGTGGACTGGCCGGCGATGAAGACGAAGAGGCAAGCGGCGACCGCGGTCTCGGCGTCCAGTGGATGGCCGTCGGGCAGGCGATGGCGGGCGAGTGCCTCGATGAACGAGCCGGAAGGGACCGTGCCGCCGCGCACGGTCACGGTGAGCCACTGATGGAATTCCGCGACGAGCTCTGCCAGTTCCCGTTGCCGTTCGAGTGGAGCCCTGCCCCAGAACAGCTCCAGCGAGGCGTCACTCCAGCGGATCAGAGTGGCCGGTTCGACGCCCTGGATGCCGAGGACCTCCATCAGGACCCGGCACGGAAGGACCTGCGCGAATGAAGTGAACAGGTCGCAGCCGTCAGTGGAGTCGAGTTGGGACCGTACCCCGTCGAGCAGTTCGTCGGCGATGCGCTCGATCACCGGCACGGCCGCCGCGACACGCTGTGCGTTGAAGAACCGTGTGACCACGCGGCGCAGTCCGGAGTGACTCAGGGTGCCGTTGTTCGCCAGGGCGGGCGGGAGCGTGAAGCCGACGCGAGCCAGGACCCGCAGCACGGCGACGGGCAGCGGGGTGACAGCGTGCTGGGCGTTGTCCGGGTGGAACCGCTCCGGGTCGAGCAGGACCCGGCGTACGTCCTGATGGCGGCTGACCAGCCACAGCCCGGTAGCAGGGTCGTGGTGGACGGGAGACTCGGACCGCAGGAGGTCCAGCCAGGGGTAGGGATCGCGGACGAAAGGGTCACCGAAGAGGTCGAGCAGATCCAGCGGATCACGGGTGTCGGTGGATTCGGGGCCGGCCGCCGGGCCCCACCCGGCTGCTCCGGTACCGGGTGCGAAGCAATCCAGAGCCGGGGAAGTCACGGCCGGAAGTTAACACGCAACAGGCACGCCACCAGGCAGTATGTGCGCGGCATCACTTGCTGAGCCCGGCTCGGGCTCGCTGACTTCGCCCGCATGACACCCCGCGGATCCCACCCCGGCCGGGCTCAGGTTCGCCCGGGGCGGGTGATCAGAGGGTGGGGGACTTCGCCCGGAGGAGGGCCGTGCGCAGGGCGGAGTGCAGGCGGGATGTGTTCGTCCACTCGTGGTCGCGCGACGGGGAGACCCGCCAGTACAGACCGGGCCGCGTGACGCGGTGGAGCGGGGGGATCGCCACGTGGCAGCCCCGGCCCAGGACACGGACCTGCGGGAGCTCCGAGTCGGCGGCGGAGCCAGGAGGAATCAGCCAGTACAGGCGTCCGCCGAAGCCGTCCCCGATCACGGCTCCCGTCTCGTCTCCGAGGTCGCGCAGTGCGTCGATCCCGAGGTCGAGCGGTACGCGTACGGCGTCCCACCAGCCACCCGCAGCCACGAGCCGCACCTCGACACTGCCCGGGTGCACCCACCACGGGGCCTCGTCGACAGTCATCGCACTCACCGGCTCTCCGATCCGACACCTCGCACCGTAAGGCGAAGACGAACCGCCGACTTACGTCCGCGCGCAGGGAAGTTGTCCCCGCGCGCAGCGTTCGGGCACGACGCTCACCCGCGCACGCTACGTTCAAGTAGCTTTACAAGCCGTATTGATGCGCGAGCGCAGGAGGCTTCCGTGGGACACCCCCGCCCCTTAGTGATCGACCCGACCGGCCGCGACATCCACGGCGAGGCCGCCCGGATACGCGAGCACGGACCGGTGACCCTCGTCGAACTGCCCGACGGTGTGCGGGCCTGGGCCGTCAGCAGTCCCGACCTCCTCAAGCGCCTGCTGACCGACCCACGCGTCTCCAAGGACCCGCGCCGGCACTGGCCCCGGTGGATCAACGGCGAGATCTCCCCGGAATGGCCGCTGTTCACCTGGGTCGCGGTGCAGAACATGTTCACCGCCTACGGAAGCGAGCACAAGCGGCTGCGCGCCCTGGTCTCCAAGGCGTTCACCGCACGCCGCAGCATGGCGCTCCGACCCCGTGTCGAGGAGATCGCCACTGCCCTGCTGGAGCGGGTCGAGGCGGCCGGACGACACGGCCAAGTCGTCGATCTGCGCGAGGAGTTCTGCTATCCGCTGCCGATCCAGGTGATCAGCGAACTCTTCGGCCTGCCCGAGGAACAGGGTGCGGAGCTACGGGCCGTCGTGGACGGCGTCTTCCACACCTCCGCCACCCCGGAGGAAGTCACCGACATCTATACGCGGTTCTACGCGGCGATGGGCGAACTCGTCGCTCTCAAGCGGCGGTCGCCGGGCGACGACCTGACCTCGGCGCTCATCGCGGCCCGCGACGACGGCGACACCGGACTGAGCGAGCAGGAGCTGCTCGACACCCTGGTGCTCATGGTCAGCGCCGGCCACGAGACCACGGTCAACCTGATCGACAACGCCATTCACCTCCTGCTGACCCATCCGGACCAGCTCGCCCACGTCCGCTCCGGCCGCGTCTCCTGGGAGGACGTCGTCGAGGAGGCACTGCGCGTGGAGGCGCCCGTCGCCAGCCTGCCGCTGCGGTATGCCGTCGAGGACCTTGTGATGAGCGAGTTCGGCGGGCCGGACGAGGTGGTGATCGGCAAGGGTGAGGCCATCCTCGCCGCTTACGCGGCCGCCGGACGGCACCCCGGGAAGTACGGCGAGGACGCCGACCGCTTCGACGTCCCCCGCGCCGACAAGGAGCACCTCGCCTTCGGCCACGGCGTGCACTTCTGCCTGGGCGCCCCACTGGGCCGGCTGGAGGCCCGTGTCGCGCTCCAGGCGCTCTTCGACCGCTTCCCCGGACTCCGACTCGCCGTTTCCCAGAAGGAGTTGGAGCCGGTCGACTCGTTCATCTCCAACGGCCACCAGTCCCTTCCGGTACTCCTGTCCTGATCACTCGCCACGCCACCACGCCAGCAGCCGGGCACCCCATCCTCGTCGCACGCGACCGGCCTCAGGCCCCGCGGCCGGCCCGGGTGTCGGCGCGCTGCGCCGCACGGGCGACTCGTCGCCGACGGTGGAGGGGGCGGACGGGGTGACGGCAGCCGGCGGGAAGGTCACCGGCAGCGCGGCCAGCGCACGGTGGAAGGGACCCGGCCGCCAGGCCAATTCGTCTACAGGTACGGCGAGTTCGACGTCCGGAAGCCGGTCCAGCAGCTTTTCCACCGCGACCGCCGCGATCAGCCGGGCCGGACCCTGCGCCGGGCAGTTGTGCGGGCCCGCGCTCCACGCCAGGTGGGCGCGGTTGCCCGCACGCTGATCCGCCGTCAGGGACGGGTCGGTGTTCGCCGCGGCGAGACTGACCACGAGCGGATGCCCCGCCCGCAGCAGCACCCCTTCGTGGACGACGTCATGGATCGGGTAGTGCACGGCGTAGTTGGCCATGGGCGGGTCGGTCCACAGCACCTCGTCGAGGGCGTCGTCCACCGGCAGACTGCCGCCCGAGAGGCTGCCCGCGAACCGGTCGTCGGACAGCAGCAGCCGCAGGGCGTTGGCGATCAGGTTCTGCTGGGGCTCGGTACCCGCGCCCATGAGCAGGACAAGGGTGTGCACCATCTCCTCGTCCGTGAGCTGGGCGGGGTGGGCCATGAGCCAGGACGTCACATCCGGCCCGGGCCGCCGGCGCTTCAGTGTGACGAGGTCCAGCAGGGTCGTCGCGAGCAGTTCGTTCGCCCGCTCGGCGTCCACACCGTCGAAGATCCCGGACATCCCCTGGACCAGCCGCTCTCCGTAGTCGGCCGGGCAGCCGAACAGGCGGTTGAACACCAGCAGGGGAAGCACCTGGGCGTACTCGCCGAGCAGATCGGCCTGCCCGGCCGGGGCGATGCGGTCGATGAGCGTGTCCGCGCTCGCCTCGACGTAAGAGCGCAGGGTGGCAGGGGCCACCCGGGCCACGCTGTCGGTGATCGCGCCGCGTAGCCTGCGGTGTTCCGCGCCGTCGGCCCACAGCGCGTTCGGCCGGTACATCATCATCGGCACGACCGGGCTGTCCGGGCCTACGGTGCCGTCCGCGAGGTCCTTCCAGCGGCGGGCGTCCTTGGAGAACGTCTCGGTGCTGCGCAGCACGTGCAGGGCGGCGTCGTATCCGACGACGAGCGAGGCCCGCACGCCGGGCGCCAGTTCGACCGGCGCGATCGGGCCGACGTCGCGCAGCCGCCGGTAGACGGCTGCCGGGTCGGCGGCGAACTCGGGCCCGTGCAGGGACTCGTACGCAGGGTGCGCCGGGCAGCCCGGCGGCGGATTGGGCGGTACGGAGGTCACGCGTGCTCCAGGGGGCCGATGGGGGTCCCCCCGCTCGAGCGAAGCCGAGAGTGGGGGAGGGTGAGGAGGTACTCGACGAGACGGATGAGGGCCCGCGTGGCCGAGACCCGGTCGCGGGCGTCGCACCGGACGAGGGGGGTTTCGGGCAGCAGGTCGAGGGCCTCGCGCACCTCGTCGAGCTCGTACGCGGGGGCGTCGTGGAACTGGTTCAGGGCGACCGCGTACGGCAGTCCGTGCTCCTCCAGCACGCCCATGACCTCGAACGACTGGCTGAGGCGGCGGCTGTCGGCGAGGACGAGCGCGCCGAGCGCGCCCCGGGTCATGTCCTGCCACAGCCGGGTGAAGCGCTGCTGGCCCGGGGTGCCGAAGAGATAGAGCACCAGGCGGTCGTTGAGGGTGAGCCGGCCGAAGTCGAGGGCGACCGTGGTGGTCGTCTTGTCCCGCATGCCGGCCAGGTCGTCGACGAGAGCGCCGGCCTCGGTCATGACCTCCTCGGTGCACAGGGGCCGGATCTCGGAGAGCGTGCCGACGAAGGTGGTCTTGCCGACCGCGAAGTGGCCCACGATCAGCAGCTTGACCGCCGTCTGCACGCTGGGCCGCAGGTAGACGTCGTCAGAGGCGGGCGCGGAGTCCATCGAGCACCTCCTGGAGGATTCTGGCGTCGGTCGGCCGGGCGGCGGGGATCGGTGCGCGGGTGACGATGTGGCCGGTGTCCATGAGATCGGCGATCAGCACTTTGGCCACGCCGACCGGCAGCGACAGGTGGCCGGCCACCTCGGCGACCGACAGGGCTCCGGGCCGGCACAGCTCCATGAGCCTGCGCTTTTCCGGGTTGAGTCCGGTCAACGGCAGATCGCCGGTGGCGATCAGCAGCGTGACCAGGTCCAGGGTGTTGCGGGTCGGGTGGGCGCGGCCGTCCGTGACGACGTACGAACGCACCAGCCTGTCTGCGGAGCGGCGCCGGGGTGTCATGCCGGGCTGCCGGTGTCCTGCCGGGCGGGGCTGGTCAGCTCCTTGCCGAGCCGGTCGACGAGTTTGTGCATGCGGTAGGTGACGGCCTCCATGTCGACGTCCTCGCCGGTGGAGACGGCTAGGTAGGCGCCCTCGCCGGCGGCGACCAGGAAGACGTAACCGTGCGCGAACTCGATCATGGTCTGCCGCCACGGGGTGTGCGCGGAGCCGCAGAACTCGGCCGTGCTGCGGCTGATCGACTGGACGCCGGACAGTCCCGCGGCCAGCCGTTCGGCGTCGTCGCGGTCGATGTCCTTGGAGAAGGCGCGGAGCATGCCGTCGGCGGAGAGCAGGATCGCGTGACGCGCCTGCGGCACCTTCAGCACCTCGTCCAGCATCCAGCCCAAAGTGTTGTTGATGGGCCCGGTCATTCGTGGCTTTTCCCTTCGTCGTCGTGGAGCGTGTCCCGGGCGTCCCTGCCGGAGCGGGTGCCGCGTGCGAAGGCGCCCATGCGCCGGGCGTTCTCCTCCGCCGAGCGGCCGCCGACCTCTTCGGCCGGTGCAGGCTGCGGGGCCGGTTGGCGTGGGCTGCGGCGACGCCGCTTGGGCAGGCCGCCCGGCGTCGTCGCCTCCGCGGGTTCGGGGGTGGGGGCGGCATGGGGATCGAGGGTGGGGGCGGCGGCCGGATCTGCAGCGGGGGCCGTGTCGGTCGAGTGCGTATGCGCAGGGGCAGGGGCAGGGGTATGCGCGGGCGGTTCGGCGGGCGGCACGGGCGCCTGGTCGACGGGGTCCAGGTGCGTGAGCAGGGCGGCCGGCAGGAACACCACCGCGCGTACACCGCCGTACGGGGAGAGCGTGTCCACGGAGACGTTGAACCCGTAGCGCTCGGTGAGCGCCCCGATGACGGCGAAGCCGAAGCGGGGCGGGTCACCGAGCCGGACGATGTCCACGTTGTGTGTGCGGGCGAGCAGTTCGGCGGCGTGTGCGGCCGCCTGGCCGTCCATGCCGACCCCGGCGTCGTCGATCACCACGCAAGCGCCGTTGTGCACCGTCTGGACGGTGACCTCGACGGTCGTGCCCGGCTGCGAGTGACGCGCCGCGTTGTCGAGCAGTTCGGCGACCGCCAGTACCACCGGTTCGACGGCCCGGCTCCGCACGGCGATGTCGACCTCGCCGTTGATACGGATGCGCCGGTAGTCGCGGATACGGGAGGTGGCGCCGCGTACGACCTCCACGAGCGCGGAGGTGGCACGCTGGCGGCCCGGCCACGAGCCGCACAGCACGGCGATGACCTGGGCACGGCGGCCGAACTGGGCGTTGGCGTGGTCGATTTCGAGCAGGTCGCTCAGCACGCCGGGGTTGTCGTGCCGGTCCTGCATCTCGGAGATGGACACCTGTTGTTCGTTGGCCAAGGCCTGCAGGGAGCGCATCGACGCCTTCAAGGCGGCCTTCGCCGACTGGTCGGCGCTCGACCGGGCGTGCTCGACCGCACCGGCGAATCGCTCCACAACACCGTCGAGACACTTCGCGAACTCCGTGTCGGCGAGCCGGGTGTCGAGCAGACCGACGGCCGGGTCCTGCTGGTGGGTCGCGTCCTCCAGGGCCGGCAGCCTGGCCGAGACGAGGTGCCGCAGTTCCTCGTCCCGTGCCCGAAGGCCGTCCCCCAGTTCGGCGTTCCGTCTGCGCTGCCGTGCGGTGATGCCACGTTCGCGCACCAGCAGCACGGCGACAGCGAACAGGCACACGGCCAGGCACCAGAACACCGCCTCCGGTATCTGTTCCGTCATCAAGTCCTCACAGCGGGTGGCGGGTCGACGGGCAGCGCACGACGGTAGTGGCGCGTCCGCATCCGGACTTGTCCGTGCGCGCAAGGAAGTTGCCGCTGGACGCACGCCCGTTCGTGAGACCCGCAGATCGCGAGCGGTTCGGCACGGGCGTAGGCCGATGAGGCCGATACGAGTTCCGGAAACCGATTGCTGGTCCCTAGGCTGCGCCGAACAACAGTCCTCGAACACAGGGGCGTTCGGGGCTGCTCCCGAGGCCGTCGGGAGACGTCGCAGCAAAGGGGATGCGTTGCCCACGGGAAGCTACGTCGTGGAGACGACGAGGACCGCCGAGGTCGGAACCCGCGAGCAGACCGATCTGTGGAGTGAGCGCGTCGCGGCGTACCAGACCAGGATGGACTACAGGTACGCCCGCGCCGAGGGCTTCCGCGGCGAGATGATCCGGCAGGGCAGCGACAGCTACCAGGTCGTCACCTGGTACAGCGACCAGATCGAGTACGCCCGCACACCGGGCCTGATCCGTCAGATGCCCGACCCCGACTACCGGCTCCTCTTCCCGCTCGCGGGCGAACTGCTGCTGCGACAGGAGGACCAGGAGGTGCGGCTGACGCCGGGCACGGGCAGCCTGATCACACTCGGTGCGCCCTTCGAGATCGCGCACGGCGCGTCCCTGCGCGGTGTCATCATGTCGATCCCGGCCCAGGAGATCGACGGCCCGCTGAACCGGAAGGCGCCGCTGGCCACCGGGCTCGACCTGACCAAGGGGCTGGGCCGCGTGGTGCACTCCATGGTGCGCGGCCTGAACGACGAGCGTGGCCATCTCACCACCCCGCAGTTCGACGCTGTCTGCGACCGCGTCGTCGAGCTGCTGTGCATGCTCACCTGCGGGGACGACCGTCCCGACGTCCTGGGGCAGCTGACCGAGGTGGAGGCGGTGGTCCGCCGCCATGTGCGCGAGCACGCGGCCGACCCCGGCCTGTCCGGCGCTTCCATGGCCCGTGCCCTCGGCTGGTCCCTGCGCCAGATTCAGCTCGCGCTCCAACAGGTGGGCACCACGCCTCGCGACCTGATCCGCGACGAGCGCCTGCGGCTGGTCCGCGAGCGACTCCTGCGCGCCGACTGCGCGCACATGACGATCACGGACCTGACGTACGCCTCGGGCTTCTCCTCGGCGAGCGCGATGAGCACGGCCTTCCGTCGGCGCTTCGGGGTAAGCCCCCGGGAGATGCGTTCCAAGGCCCGCTGATCTGCTGATCTGTCGCACCGAATGCCTGCTCAGCCGTTGGAAGGTTCGATGCGGATCACGATGGATTTGGTCGCGGGAGTGTTGCTGGTCTCGGCCGTGGAGTCCAGTGCGACCAGCACGTTCGTCTCCGGGTAGTAGGCGGCGGCGCAGCCCCGTGGCGTCGGATAGCGGACGGCGCGGAAGCCGGGGGCGCGGCGTTCACCATCAGGGTTGACGCTGACCAGATCCACCAGATCGCCTTCGCGCAGGTGGAGGTCGCGGAGGTCGTCCCGGTTGAGGAGGACGACACGCCGTCCGCCCTTGATGCCGCGGTAGCGGTCGTCGAGGCCGTAGACGGTGGTGTTGAACTGGTCGTGCGACCGTACCGTCGTCAGCAGCAGGTGTCCCGGCGGGACCTCGGTCGCGGTCGGTGGGTTGACGGTGAAGCGCGCCTTGCCGGCCGGTGTGGGGAAGGTGCGAGAGTCGCGCGGTGCCCGAGGGAGCATAAAGCCGCCGGGCTGCCGCAGGCGCTGCTCGAAGGCGTGGAATCCGGGGACGACGTGCTCGATGTGGCGGCGGATCACAGCGTAGTCGTCACGCATCTCGCGCCAGCCGAGGTCGGCGCCGAAGAGCGCGTGCGCGAGGTCGGCGACGATCGCGACCTCGCTGCGCAGGTGCGGTGATCCGGGAAGGAGCCGTCCGCGCGACGCGTGCACCATTGCCATCGTGTCCTCGACGGTGACGAACTGCTCGCCGGAAGCCTGCAGATCGCGTTCGGTGCGGCCGAGACAGGGCAGGACCAGTGCCTCGGTGCCGTGGCACAGATGGGTCCGGTTGAGTTTGGTCGCGACATGGACGGTGAGGGGGCAGTTGGCCAGTGCGGCCTCGGTGACCTCCGTGTCGGGCGTAGCCGAGGCGAAATTGCCGCCGAGGCCGAGGAACACGTCGACCTTGCCGTCACGCATGGCCTTGATCGAGTCGACGGTGTCCAGACCGGGGGCCCGGGGCGGTTCGAAGCCGAACTCGTCGCTCAGCTTGTCCAGGAACGTGTCGGGCATCTTCTCCCAGATGCCCATGGTGCGGTCGCCCTGGACGTTGCTGTGCCCGCGGATCGGGGCGGGCCCGGCACCGGGGCGTCCGATGTTTCCGCGCAGCAGAAGGAAGTTGACGATCTCTCGGATGGTGGCCACCGCGTTGCGGTGCTGGGTGAGCCCCATCGCCCAGCAGACGACGACGCTGTCCGCGGCGAGCACGTCGGCCGCGACGTCCTCGATCAGGCGGCGGGACAGACCGGCCGTCGTCTCGATCCGCGACCGGTCCAGGGCACGCCATGCCGCTGCCGCCGCCTCGTAGCCGTCGCAGTACCGGTCGATGAAGTCGTGGTCCAGGACGGAGCCCGGCCGGGCGTCCTCCCGGTCGATCAGCGCACGGTTCAGGCCCGCGAACAGGGCCAGGTCGCCGTTGACACGGACCGGGAGCCAGCGGTCGGTGAGCTGCGTACCCGAACCCATCAGGCCGCGTGCGGTCTGCGGGTTGCGGAAGCGGCCGAAGCCGGCCTCGGGGAGCGGGTTGACGGCGATGATACGGGCGCCGCGCCGCTTGGCCTGTTCGAGCGCGGTGAGCATACGGGGGTGGCAGGTGCCGGGGTTCTGGCCCACGACGATGATCAAGTCTGCGTGATCGGTGATGTCGGAGTAGGTGATGAGGCCCTTTCCCACACCGATGGTCTCCGTCAGGGCCGCGCCACTCGACTCGTGGCACATGTTCGAGCAGTCCGGCAGGTTGTTCGTGCCGAGTCTGCGCGCCAGCAGCTGGTAGAGGAAGGCTGCCTCGTTGCTCGTACGGCCGCTGGTGTAGAAGACGGCACGGTTCGGATCGGCGAGGCCGCGCAGGCGGTCGGCGGTGAGCGCGAGCGCGTCCTCCCACGAGATGGGCTCGTAGTGCGTCGCGCCGGGGGCGAGATGCACCGGCCGGGCCAGCCGGCCCTGCGACTCCAGCCAGTGGCCGTCCCGCTCCCGCAGGGTGGCGACGGGGTACTGGGCGAAGAACGCCGTGTCGACGCGTTTGCGCGTGGCCTCCCAGGCGACGGCCTTCGCGCCGTTCTCGCAGAACTCCGCGCTCTTCCGGTGGTCGGGATCGGGGTCGCCCCATGCGCAGCTCGGACAGTCGAAACCGTCGGCCTGGTTCATCGCCAGGAGCGTCTGCAGACTCCGCTTCGGCCCCATTTCGGCCATGGAATACCGCGCGGATTCGGTGATGCCGTGCATTCCGACGCTGGACTTCTTGGGGCCGGACGATGTCGGATCCGATGCGGACGCAGAGCCGCCCGGCGACGCGTGCGTGCCCGTCGGGTCGATCGGTTGCTCAGTCATGACTGCCTCTTCTGCCAAGGCCGCTCACGGCGGGTCGGCTGCTGGGCTCGGCTTCCAGCAGCCGACCCGCCGCCCTGGACGGACGGTGGGGCGTCCCGTCCGGCCTCTTACGCCGCGAGCGCGTGGCCGGGATGCAGGACGACCTTGGTGTAGCCCTCGATCCGCTGGTCGAACTTCTTGTACGCGCTCGGCGCCTCCTCCAGCGGCAGTTCGTGGGAGACCACGAAGCTGGGCTTGGCGCGCCCCGCGATGATGAGGTCACGCAGCTGGCGGTTGTACTGCTTGACGTTGCACTGACCGGTGCCCATCCGCTGGCCCTTCTCGAACATCCTGCCGATGGAGACCAACAGTTGACCGTGCTTGGCGTTCTCGTCGGGTCCGCCCGGGTCGGACGGCACGTACAGGCCCGGTATGCCCAGCAGACCGGTCGGCCGTACCGTCTCGACGAGCGTGTTGAGGACGACGGCGGGTTCCTCGTGGCTCGCGTCGTGCGCCTGGGCCTGGTAGCCGACGGCGTCGACGCCCTTGTCGGTTCCCTCGCCGCCGGTCTGTTCCTTGATCTGCGCGGCCGGGTCGCCCTTGGTGAAGTCGATCGGTATGGCTCCGATCTCCTCGGCCTTGGCGAGCCGCTCGGGCACCCGGTCCACGGAGAACACCTTCGACGCACCGCGCAACAGCGCGGAGTACGCGGCCATCAGCCCGACCGGACCGGCACCGAAGACGGCCACGCTCTCGCCGGGAGACACCTGGGCGAGCTCGCATCCGTGGTAGCCGGTCGGGAAGATGTCGGCGAGCAACACGAAATCGGTCTCGAAGTTGTTCGTCGGCAGCTTCAGGCAGTTGAAATCGGCGAAGGGCACCCGTAGCAGCTCTGCCTGCCCGCCCGTGTACGGCCCCATGGCCACGTAGCCATAGGCTCCACCGGCGAAGCCCGGATTGACCGTCAGGCAGAAGCCGGTCTTCCCGGCAAGGCAGTTCTTGCAGAATCCGCAGGCGACGTTGAACGGCATGACGACGCGGTCACCCTTGGACAGCGAGGTCACACCCGCGCCGGCTTCCTCGACGATGCCCATGTTCTCGTGTCCGAAGACGATGCCCGACTCGGCCGCCGTGCGGCCCTCGTACATGTGCAGGTCGGATCCGCAGATGGCGGTGGATGTGACCCGTACCAGCACGTCGTTCGGGTGCTGGATCTGCGGATCGTCGACGTCCCTGACGGCGACGCTGAAGGGCTCTTCGTAGACAACTGCTTTCACCTGGATCACCTCCGCGTCGAGCGCCGGGTGACGACGACGGGCCGCCCTGATCGAGGCCCTGGCCGGGAGAACAGGTAACGAGGCGGAGCCTTCGGTCCGTGTCGTAGCCCCAGGCGCCTTTACTCCCCCCTCTGGACACTTCCAGGGAACGCCCGTGACGCACTCGCTGCAACCCCCGCCGGCCGGGAGATTCCGGCGCCTGGTAACACACTGATCACGTCACGTCACCGAGGGGAAGGCCGCCAAGAGCCGGCTGCATCTTGATGTGCTGGGATCGAACCCAGAACCCCTCGATGAGCAACAACCCGAACCCCCTCGACGACCGACCCCGTCGAGACAACCCGGCGCCGGCGCGGAGCGGCACCGCCTGGCGTGCGGGCCTCGTCGCAACCGCGCTCGCCGCCGTGGGCGTGCTCGGCCCCGCCGCCCCGGTCGAAGCCCAGACCCAGCAGGGTCAGGCGTATGCATGGGTCAGCGACAGCTGGGGCGGCGGAACCGTCACCAGCCGGCCGGAAGGGATCAACTGTCACGTGGTGGCGTTCTTGAGCCGTACGAGAGCGAGGAACCGCGACCGGACCAGACCGGCACATGCTCCGCGAGCTTCCCGTTCGGAACGACTGTGACCTTCGCCGCCACGCCCGATCCGATTTCTTACCGCAACACCGGTCCCGACCCGAGTCGCCTGGCCGTGAACCCCGGCTACAACCCTGTTTACGTCACCTTCTGCCCGGAGCACGGCCTCTGCTTCAGCTTCTGACACTTCGCTCAGTCCGCAGGACGCCCGCTTCCTGGCGTACTCCGACGAGACCCTCCGCGGCCGGGTCACCGGTGTCCGGGCCACGCCCTCCATACCCGGCCCGCCGCGTGGGTGGCGGTGCCCGGCATCGCCGCGCACGGCCGGCCCGGAGACACACGGCGACCACGGAGGAACGGGCCGTGTGCCGGGCGTCAGCAGGCCTTCACCAGGTGTCGACACAGCGGCGCGAGCCGCGCCGCCCGGGCTCGGGGTCATGCAGCAGCGTGCTGATCCAGCGTCGGGACTCGGCCGGGTCGATGACGTCGTCGATCTCGAAGACCGATGCGACGTTGAGGGCCTTACCGTGCTCGTAGGCGGCCGCGACCCTGCGGGCGAACTCCCGCTCGCGCTCGTCCACGTCCTCGATGGCCGCTAGCTCCCGGCGGTAGCCCAGCCGCACCGCACCCTCGATGCCCATCGGCCCGAACTCGCCCGTGGGCCACGCCACCGTGAACCGGGGGATGCGGAAGCCGCCGCCGGCCATGGCCTGGGCGCCCAGCCCGTAACCCTTGCGCAGCACGATCACCCCGAAGGGCACCGTGAGCGCCGCGGCATGTACGAACATGCGGCTGACATGCCGGACGGTCGCGGTCCTCTCCGCCTCGGGGCCGACCATGAACCCGGGTGTGTCGCACAGGGAGACCACCGGCAGCCCGAACGCGTCGCACAGCTGCAGGAAGCGGCTCGCCTTGTCCGCCGCGTCGGAGTCGATGGCGCCGCCCAGATGCCGAGGGTCGTTGGCCAGGATGCCGCACGGGCGGCCCTCCACCCGGGCCAGAGCGGTGACGACGCCGCGTCCGAAATGCCGTCGCAGCTCCAGGACGGAGTCCGCGTCGGCGAGGGTGGCGACGACCGCACGCACGTCGTACGCCCGCCGCCGGTTCTCGGGAATGAGGTGGCGCAGTCGGCGCTGGTCGGGGCACTCCCATTCCGTCACCGCGCCCTGGAAGTACGACAGATACATGCGCGCCAGTCGGATGGCATCCGCGTCGTCCTCGGCCTCGAGGTCGACGACGCCGTTCGCCCGCTGGACCTCGACCGGCCCGATGTCCTCCGGGGCGAAGCTGCCCAGTCCCCCGCCCTCGATCATCGCCGGGCCGCCCATGCCGATGGTGGCCTCGGGCGTGGCGATGATGACGTCGCAGCAGCCGAGCAGCGCGGCGTTGCCGGCGAAGCAGCGTCCCGACCCGATGCCGACCAGCGGCACCTTCCCGTTCAGGGACGCGAACAGTGCGAAGGCCATGCAGTCCAGGCCGGAGACCACGGTGCCGTCCACATCGCCCGGCCGGCCGCCGCCCCCTTCGGCGAACAGGACGACGGGCAGATGCGCCTGTTCGGCCAACGCGAAGAGCCGGTCCTTCTTGCGGTGGCCCGTCATGCCCTGGGTGCCGGCCATCACGCTGTAGTCGTACGACATCGCCACCACGCGGGCGGACCGGGGTCCGAACCGGTCGGCCCCCACCGTGCCCACCCCGCCGACCACGCCGTCGGCGGGCGTGCGGCGGATGAGGTCGTCCAGGGAACGGCGGCTGCGCTGGGCGGCGATGGCCAGGCCGCCGTACTCGACGAAACTGCCCGGGTCACACAGGTCGGCGATGTTCTCACGGGCGGTGCGCCGACCCTCGGCGTGCCGCCGGGCGACCATCTCGGGGCGCTCGGCGTCGTCGCCGAACCGCTTGCGCGCCCGCACCTCCTCCAGATCGGCACGTGGGGCGTCCGGATCCGGCAGCTCCACGGGGCGCGGCTCACCGTCCGCCGCGCCGGTGGCCTCCATCACCACCAAGGGCTGACCGTGCTCGGCCAGTCCACCGGGCTCAGCCCGTACGGCGACGACGAGGCCGTCTCCCGGAGCCTGGAGCAGGTGCTCCATCTTCATGGACTCCAGGACCACCAGGGTGCTTCCAGCCCGTATGCGCTCCCCTTCGGCGACGGCGACGTCAACGACGGTGGCCGTCATGGGGGCGGTGACGGTGAGCGTGCCCTGCGGCCCCAAAGCGTCTGCAACCTCGGCGTCCTTCTTCCCGTCTGTCTCCTGCCGGACCAGTGCGGGCAGGAGTTCGTCTACGAGCGCCGTGTGCAGCCGCCCGGCGACGACCTCGGGTGCCTCCAACAGCCGTCGCAGCACCTCGGTGTTGGTGGCGACTCCCTCGACCCTCAGCTCCGCCAGGGCTCGGCGGGCGCGGGCGAGCGTGTCAGGCAGGCTGCCGGAGCCGTCGTGGGCGACGAGCTTGGCCAGCAGTGAGTCGAAGCGCGGGCTGACCCGGCCGCCGGGAAACGCGGCGGTGTCAACGCGCACACCCGGCCCGGCCGGCGGCCAGAAGACGTCCAGCGTGCCGGCGGAGGGCAGCACCGTCCCGTCGGAGCGGACCGTCTCGGCGTTGACCCGCACCTGCACCGCGCAGCCGCGGGGAACGGGAGCCTGCCCCGCCCCGACGCGGTCGAGGCTCGCGCCGGCGGCCACCCGCAGCTGGGCCTTGACCAGGTCGATGCCGGTGACCTCCTCGGTGACGGTGTGTTCGACCTGAATGCGCGGGTTGGCCTCGAGGAAGTAGAAGCCGCGGGAGACGGAGCCGTCGCCGGTGTCAACGAGGAACTCGAACGTGCCGAGACCGGCATAGGCGACCTCCCGGGCCATGCGCAGCGCCGCATCGTGCAGCCCGGCCCGCACCGCCTCGTCGAGGCCGGGCGCCGGTGCGATCTCCACGATCTTCTGCCGGTGCCGCTGCAGGCTGCAGTCGCGGTCGCCGTAGCCGACGACGGCGCCCGTGCCGTCGCCGAGCACCTGAACCTCGACATGGCGGGCGCGCCGCAGCAATTGCTCGACGTAGACCGCGCCGTCTCCGAAGGCGTGCGAGGCCTCCGAACGGCAGCGCCGGACGGCCTCCTCCAACTGCCCTGCCTCGTACACCGCCCGCATGCCGCGCCCGCCGCCGCCGGCGACCGCCTTGACCATCACCGCGGCACCGTCGCCGAGGCCGGCCATGAACGCACGCGCCTCCTCGATGCCGGTGTCGCCGTACGTCGCCGGCAGCACCGGCACGTCGAGGCGCACGGCGAGTTCACGGGCCGCGGTCTTGTCGCCGAGCGTTCGCAGCACCTCGGGGCGCGGCCCGACCCAGGTGAGTCCGGCGTCGGTGCACCGCTGTGCGAAGTCGGCGTTCTCGGCCAGCAGTCCGTAGCCGGGGTGGACCGCGTCGCAGCCCGCGCGCACCGCCGCGCCGACCAGGGCCGCCGCGTCCAGGAAGGCCCCCGGGCCATCGCCGTCGAGCACCACGACCTCGTCCGCCATGCGGGTGTGCAGCGCGTCCGCCTCGTCGCGGGAGCGCAGGGCCACCGTCAGCAGGTCCAGCTCGCGGGCGGCGCGGATCACCCGGACCGCGATCTCGCCGCGGTTGGCGACCAGCAGCTTGGCAAGCTCCATCGTCACCGGTCCTTTTCGTCAGCATCGGCAGCGGCCGGAGACACGGCGATGCGCGCGACCCGCTCCAGCAGCTCGTCCTTCTTCACCTTGCCGGTGGTGGTCATGGGCAGGTCGTCGACGCACCTCACCACGGGCACCTTGTACGGCGCCATGTTCGCCCGCGCCCACGCTCGCACGCCCTCGGCGTCAAGCGTGGCACCGGGGCGGTGAGCACATCCGGGTGCCGGGCCAGCAGCGCCTCCAGCGCGGACGGGAAGACGCTCATACCCGAGACCTTGATCATCTCCTTGGTGCGGCCCAGGTAGTGCAGGCACCCGTCCTCGTCGATCATGCCGATGTCGCCGGTGTGCAGCCAGCCGTCGCGCAGGACCCGGGCGGTGGCCTCCGGCTGCCGCCAGTATCCGGTGAGCAGGGAGGGAGAGCGTACGAGGATCTCGCCACGCTCACCCAGCGGCAGCGGCTCGGCACTCTCCCCGTCGGCCACCATGAACTCGGTGCCCGGCACGGGCAGTCCGCAGAAGACCGGCTCGGTCAGCAGGTCGTGGTCCCCGTGCTGGAACCCGGTGGTGAAGGAGTCCGCGGTGTGCGTCTCGGTCATGCCGTACGCCGCCTCCTGCAGCACGCTGTGCTCGCCGACCAGGGAGCTCCACCGGGCCCGGATCTCCGGCGTCAGCTTGCGCACGAACGACATGGCCCGCGGCTGCGCCAGACTGGACAGGTCGGTGCCGGGCAGGCCGGGATGCTCCATCAGCTCGGCGTAGTTGTCGACCGTGCCCAGCATGAGCGTCACGTGGTACCGCTCGATCGCCTGCAGCACGGCCTCGGGGTCCCACCGGGTGAGCAGCACGATGCCGCTGCCGGTGAGCAGCGGCAGCAGGATGCCGAAGTCCTCGCCAGCGATCCAGAAGACCGGCACGTAGATCAGCAGCACGTCGGGGTTGTCGCCGGAGAGGTCCATGCCGCCGGCGGCCGCCGCCGTCGCCGCGGTGTAGAGCATGTGCCGCTGGGAGTGTTCGCACCCCTTGGGCAGGCCGGTGGTCCCTCCGGTGTAGTTGAGGGCGGCGAGCGCGTCCAGGTCGGCCGGCTCGTCCTGCCCGCGGGCGCCGCCGACGGCCTGCGCCCACGCACTGCCGGCCGAGCCGGCACCCGCCAGACCGGACGGCAGCGGCAACACCGGATCGGACGGGAGCATGTCGGCCAGGCCGGTGACGAGCACGCTCCGTACGGCTGTGCCGGACCGCACCGCCTCGACCAGCTGCCGCAGGGTGTCGAGGGTGATCAGGATCTCCACCCCGCGTCGGCCAGCTCGTGCCGCAGCTCGTACGCCCGGAACATCGGGTTCACCGGGACGTGCACGGCTCCTGCGCGCAGGATGCCGGGCATGGCGACGACGAACTGCGGGCAGTTGGGCAGGAACACCCCGACGCGGTCTCCGTGGCGTACACCGCTGCGCTGCAGCCAGCCGCACAGCCGCGCCGTCAGGTTCCCCCAGCGCCGCGTACGTGATCTGCTCGCCGTAGAAGGTGATCGCGACGCGGTCGGGATGACGCCGGGCCCAGTGCCCCAGGTGGTCCGTGAGCGGCCGCTGCCCGAGCGGGTACACCGCCTCCCTCGGCATCGAGGTCGGCCATACGCGCTGCTGGCGGGCCCGTACGTCGGCCAAGGACTCCTCCACGCGCGCGTTGTCCGCCACGACAGCCTCCGGCTCAGGCATACCAACTGGTCGGCATGCCCCGCATCAACGTAAAGGGAACCCGCGAGCCGGGACAAGGGTGCGTATGCGATGGGAGCAGGCCGGGGCTTCCGTCTCCTTGAAGGTTACGAACCAGCCAGAGCCGCGCCAGGAGGCTCATGTACGCACCCGAAGTGCTCTGGCGCAGTGGCGGCCCGGCCACCAGTGGACGCCCCTTGACGTCCACCGTTCACACCGAAACAGACCGGGATACCCAGGACCGCCTGCGCAGAGCCCGAAGCCGCTTGAACATGCCGGCGGAAAGCCCTGTTCACGAGCCCTTGCAGATCAACCGTGCGGGCCGAATCAACTCACCCCATGACTAATTGAATTCGGTACGGATGAATGTCGAATTAACGTAGCCGGGCTGATGAAAATCAAGCACAAGTATGCGCGCAGTTCATCGATCCCCGGTCAGGGCGACGATCCACGCGCAGAGACCGTGTATTCGGCAATGGCGCTAATTCGGCTTCAGCACGGCTCCGCATCCCGGCATGCTCTGGGTGCTCAGGCGCCAGGGCCGATCACCGGTCGAGCAGGCGTCGGCCATGGCGCGATGGGAGGGGCCTTCGAGGACTGAGGACGGGTGAAAGCGGCAAGGACATCCGGGTGTCGCGCCGGGATGGGCCGCAGCCGCACGTTCAGCGCTTGCGGCCACACCATTTTCATCGCTTTCCCTCGCACTCCGCGATGGCCGGCTGTTGGGTCCCGGCTGCGGTCGGCAGACCACGCGCCGGAGCCGTTGATACCTGCCTCCTCCGATTGGCCCGGCGATCGAAGCAAGGTGACCGAAGCAAAGGGAAATGCGCACGGCTGCGAGATCGAAATTCAGCGCCCTATCGTCAGGAGCAGGTCATGAAGAGAAAGCGTCATCACACCGTGACACTTCTGGCCACGGTGTGCGGGTTCACTCTGTGCCTCGCGGGCGTGGTCCGCGCGGCCGACGCACCGACGCCACACACTCTCGCCACGACGCTGGTGAATAAGACCGGCACCACCATCACGGTCACCGCCGGAGTCGGACGGGGCAACACGATCAGTGTCTGGCAGTCAGGCAGCAGCATCAGAATCAGAGACACCGGAGACACGGTCGCACCGTCCGGCGACTGCTACGCCATCAGCACGACCGAAGTCGCCTGCAGGGCCGCCGACACCACCGAAGTCGTGGTCAACGCCGGCGACCAGGACGACAACGTCACCTCGTCGCTGGCGGCCCTCGGCGTCACCCTCATCGGCGGTGCCGGCACTGACAGCCTCTACGGCGGGTCCGCGAACGACACCCTCGAAGGCGACGAGGGTTCCGACTTCCTCTCCGGCGGCGCAGGCAACGACACGCTGACGGGGGGAGCCGAGGCGGACAGGATCTTCGGTGGCTCCGGCAATGACTCCATCGAGGGACGCGGCGGCTCGGACATCGTGGACGGCGGTGCCGGCAACGACGTGATCTACGGCGGCGGCGGCAACGAGCGGATCGTCGCCGGTGCCGGCAACGACTACGCCGAGGGTGGCAGCGGCCGGGACTCCATCGACGCCGTGGACAACGTCAGCGGCAACGACTACGTCGAAGGCGGCGCCGACGTGGACGACTGCCGCGCCGACTTGGGCGACAACGTCAGCGGATGCCCCTGATCGGCATGAGCGAGCAGCACGCAAGCACCCGTACACGGCGAGACAACACGAAAGGCGGGCACCGATGAGAACACGAAGCATCGCCACCACGGTGGTGGCGATCGGCGCACTCACCTGCGCTCCGCTGACCGCCGCCTCCGCCGCGCCCGGTGCCGCCCCCAGCGGCAGCCTGGCAGGCACCACCGTCGTGCAGGAGGTGGGTGACACCCTGGTCGTCACGGCTGACCAGGGAGTGGCGAACGACATAACCATCCGGCGTCAGGGCACCGTTGTGGTAGTGACGGACGCCGGGGACACCGTGGCCGCGGTCGCCCCGTGTCAGTCGACGGGGACGCACACGGCAGAGTGTCCGCTGCCGGTCACGTCGATACGGGTCAACGCCAACGACGCCGATGACAGTGTCACCATCTCCCCGAACCTGGAGGCCGTGGGAACGGTGATCGGCGGTGCGGGTGACGACCGCCTCAACGGCGGGCCCCGGGCGGACCGGCTCGTCGGCGACGACCCGGCTGCCACCGGACTGCGGGCGACGCCAGGCAACGACACCATCAACGGCGGCCCCGGCAACGACACGATCTCCGGGCTGGCCGGCAACGACACCATCAACGGCAATGCCGGCAACGACACCCTCAATGGCGACGACGGCAACGACACCCTCGGGGGTGACCAGGGCAACGACACCCTCACCGGGGGCAGGGGCAACGACACGCACAACGGCGGCGAGGGCAACGACACCCTCAACGCCGTGGACAACGTGATCGCCAACGACAGCCTCGACGGCGGCCTCGGCTTCGACACCTGCAACCGCGACACCGGCGACACAGCCCTCAACTGCCCCTGATCAACGACGCGTGAGAGCCTTCTGGGACCAATCGGGTCGGAGGCGTCGCCGGACAGCCGCACCGGCTGTCCGGCGACAGGGCCGCAGAGCCAAGCCTCTCAGCCGCCCCTCATCGCAAAGACGTCATAAGGCGGACCGATAGGAAGAATTCAGGTCAGACCCATTCTCTCGCCCCGAAGGCGGGCTCCGAGACAGTTGGAGCGCCAAACGAGCGTCACGGTCGATCGATCGCGTCACCTCTGTGTCCAGGCCGCGAACCGTTGCCGGACCCGAAGGCGCTCCGCAGGAGCCAGCATGTGCGGCCCAGGCGGCCATCGGGCTGCACGGTGGCTTTCACGACGTCACCGGTGATCAAAGTGAGTGTGGCTTCCGCCCTGCTTGCCCTCGGAGGCGTACTACTGCGGGGCCGGGGTGAGGTGGGGGGTTGGCGACGGATTCGGTGCGGCGAGTGCCGGCGGTAGACCCCCGGCCACGAACGCCATACCGATCCCGACTGCCAAGACCCGCGAGCGCATGCGCATCGCCTTTCCCTTCAGTCATGCGCCCCGCTGCAAGCGGTGGCCTTCGCAGCAGCGAGTTTGAAGGTATAGATCAATGGGTGCTACGGCACGGAAGAAGCTTTCGCAATCGTCGCAGGTCAGGAGGGCGTTAGCTCTCAGCCAATCTGATGCCCCGTCTGAAACGACCCCTTCATGCCAAACTCGAGGTCTCGCTAGCCCAGGTCCAACGCGTTCGGCAGGCCCCAGCGGTAGCGGGTCCGGTCGTGGCGTTTGAGGGCCTCGAACTCCGGGGCCCGGTACAACGGCGTGATCGTGCAGCTCGGTGCGTCCGAACCCGCCCTGTCCAGCAGTGCGTTGACCGCCGCCCGCGCGGACGCGTTGGCGCCTTCCATGGTCGCCAGATCGATGTCGACGGACACGTAGTCACCCGCGAGGAAGAGGTTCGGGATCCTCGTCGCCGCCGTGGGCCGGTTATGGAAGGTGCCCGCGGGGTGGATCAGTAGCTCGTCCTCGTTGACCGGATGCGGCGTCCCGATGCCGTCGACGCCCGGATCGAGGAACCACGAGTGCAGCGCGCTGTCCCTCAGCACCACCTTCCCCGTGTCGTTCAGCGCCGCCTTCAGCTGCGCCCACACCTCCTTGGCGACCTCTTCCCGGGTGCACTGCTTGGCCGTCCTGCCGTACAGGATGCCGGGCTTGTCCCACTCGGAGATGTCGACGGAGATGCAGTCGACGGCGGCGCCGTCGCCGTAGTCGGCGGGGAAGTTGCGGCCCGGCCAGTGCCCGGCCTGCTGAATGGCCGTCAGCGACCAGGGCGAGTCCACGCAGTTGAGGTGCCCGTCGAGCAGCGGCGCCGACTCGGTCAGATAGAACTGGATGCCGGTCATCCAGTCCGTCTCCAGCTTGTCGCAGCGCGCGAGCTGGGTATCGGCGGCCCGCAGGTCCGCGCCCCAGGTGCGGCGGGCGTGCTCGACGGGCATCGCACACACGTAGTGGTCAGCGGTCACGGTCCGCGCCTGGCCGTTCGGGTCCGTGATCCGTGCTCCGGTGACCCTGTCCCCGTCGTACAGCACCTCCCGTACGGTCCTGCCTATCTCGAACTCGACACCGAGCGATGTCAGATGGGCAACCCACGGGTCGATCCACGCCTCGTTCGTGGGTGCGTTGAGGATACGGTCGAGCGGGCCGTCCGCGCCGCGCCCCAGCGCGTTGAAGACGAACGCCTCCAGCAGGCTGGCGACCGTGCGCGTACTAGCCTCCTCCGCCTTGGTGGCGACGATGTTGCGGGTGACCCCGACGGCCAGGATGCGCTGGTAGTCGTGGCTCATGCGCTCGGCCCTGATGTAGTCCCACCATGGCGTTGCCTCCCAGACCTCGTTGCGCCGCTCGTCGCAGCTGGTGAGGAAGACCAGGACGCGGTTCACGAAGTACGCCGTCTGGTGCGGAGGTATCCCGCGCACGGTCTCCATGACGGCGGTCAGCGCGCGGCGCACATCGTCGAGAGTGAGGTCGGGCGGCTGATGGCCGGGCCAGGGCAGGGGAAGCCGCAGGTCCTCACGGCCGGTGCGGGCGAAGGACATCTCGGAAGGGGCGACGAGGTTGTCCCAGACACCGTTGGGGTTACCCGGGAACGGGATGCGCCGCATCGTGTCGGGCAGGTTGTGGTAGATGCCGGGGATGAAGCGGAAGCCGTGCTCGGCGGGCAACTCCCGCCGCCCGCCGCGCGCGCTGCCCGGCACGCCCATGCTGCGGGCCTTGCCGCCCAGCGCCCGGCGCTCGTAGACCGTCACACGGAAGCCGCGTTCGGCGAGTTCGTGCGCGGCGGTCAGACCAGCCACCCCACCGCCGAGCACGGCGACCGACCCCGGCGTGCGTGGTGCGGAGGTGCGTGCCACGGCCGTCGCCGTACGGGCCGTACCCAGCGCGGCGGCACCGCCGGCAGCGGCGGTTGCAGCCATGAACGTGCGTCGTGAACTGCCCGAAACAGCCATCCGTTCCCCCCTCTTACCCACAAGTAACCATCCGTCCGGCGCAGGAGCATACGGAGAACCCGTGTGACCCGGAAGCCACGTGAGGCCTCATTCCTTCGATGGCTGGAAATGGAGGTCGCCGCCCGAAGCGGCAAGCACCCCTGACCCGGTGAGCCTGGGGTGCCATATGGCGCACGCTGTGTGTGAGGCCGTTCATGGCAACGGCTGCCGCGGTGACGGTGACGGGGTTGGCGTAGCGGGTCAGCCCTTCAATGCCACGCTCGGCGATGCGCGACGCCGCTGTACGCCCTGCCACTTCGGGCCTCGGGGGAGAAACCAAGTCCCACTGCCCCAGGACCTCGTTGTCGCCGCCTTGTTCAGGCCCTTGCCCAGGCCGCCCTCCGTTCGTCGCCAGGGCCTGGCTGTGCGCGCAATGCCAGTACGACCGGCGCGTCAAGCCACGGCTCACCGACGTGCTGCTGCGCGTCTTCCACCACGTGCTCAGCGTGGACTGTGGCTGACCGGTGCACGGGAAGGGCACCTGCTGCTGCCCGCACGGGGAGACGAGGTCGCCGGCTGGCGGACCGAACCCGTCCGTATTAACTTCCGAGCCGCCCGGCGGCATCGGCAGGCCACCAGTCCCTGCGCCGCTTCCCCGCGCAATCCCGGTGCGAACGCGGCTGTGCCTGAGGCGCCCCAGCCGGACTTCGTCTCGCTGTTCGCCTTGCCCGCGGCATGCAAGTGGGAGGAGGAAGACTGCCGGAAGCGCCACTGGGATGCTCATGTCGGCGTACACGTGAACGTGGCCCTGGCAAGATTTCCGTGAGGCTGGGGTGTGCCACCGTGCGCCGGTGACGCTCCGTCACGGGTAGCGGCAGTGTCGGCGAGTGTGATGACCTCGTACGAACTGTGGCGCCGCATCTGGATGTGGTGCGGGTGGAACGGGTGTGGTCGGCGGGCGGCGTGGTCCGTATCGCTGCCCGTACCCGGGAGTTGGCGGTGGCGTGTCCGGACTGCGGTCGCGGCTCCGCGCGGACACACAGCCGCTATGGCCGCACGCTGGTTGATGTCGCTGTCGGCGGCCGCCCGGTCGTGATCGGGCTGTCGGTGCGGCGGTTGTTCTGCGACAGCCCGAGCTGTGGTCGGCGGACGTTCGCCGAGCAGGTGGAAGGGCTGACGGTCCGCTACCAGCGGCGCAGTCCGCTGCTGCAGCACCTGGTGGAGATGGCCGGGGTACTGCTCGCCGGCCGCGGCGGTGCCCGGCTCCTGCACATCTTGAAGGCGCCGCTTTCGCGGACGAGTGTGCTGTTCCACTTGATGCGCATGCAGCTGCCGTCGGCAGCGACTCCGCGGGTGCTGGGCGTGGACGACTTCTCCTGCGCCAGCGGTGGGAGGAAGGCGAACACACCGCGACGGTGCTGCACCAGGAGATCGTCGCCAAGGGCTGCCGGGGCCACTACCAGCGCGTCAAAATGGCCATCGCCCCGCTGCGTCGGGGCCTGCCAATCAACACACCGCGCGAGCGACCGCCCTCGCCCCGGCAGGTCGCTCGCTGGATCACCACCGCACCATCCCGACGTGGCCTGCACGCCACCGAGACGCTCAGACGACTACTCGAGCACTGCCCGGAACTGGCCCAAACCCACGACCTGGTACGTCAGTTCGCCGCCATGCTCGACTCCCACGATGCCACCATGCTGACGCACTGGCTCGAGCAACTCACGACCTCCCGCATCCCCGCCCTGGCCAGCCTCGCCAACGCCATCCGCGAAGACCAACCCGCAGTCGTCCAGGGCATCACCACCCCGTTCAACTCCGGAGTCAACGAGGGCCGCATCACCGACCTGAAGCTCCAGAAACGGATCACGGCCGGCCGCGCGGGAGTGCCGCTGCTCCGTCAACGCGTCATCCTCATGGCCCTGCTCCGACGCCGCTACCCGTGACGGAGCGTCACCGGCGCGCGGTGGCACACCCCAGCCTCACGGAAATCGTGCCAGGGCCACTCAGACGAGTACGCGGACAACTGGAGGCTCGGCGTCTGAGACGTGACTGACGAAGGCCGACGACCAACTCCTAGGCCTAGCTGCTTCCCATGCCCGCTACGCTCCCGCGTCATGGGAACGCCCTGGGCTTCGATCATTGGCGGGACGACGGCTGTCTTCAGCGCCATCGCCACGGGCGGCGCGTGGCTGGCCGCACGTCGGGCCAATGCCACCGCCGATGCGGTCGCACGCATCGAGCGCGAACGCTGGCACGCCGAACTGACCCCGCAGTTCAGGGTCTCCATTGAGCCGCCGTTCGCTGACGATCTCCGCCGCTTGGTCGTGCATCTGACCGGTCCACTCCCCCTGGGCCGCCTTGATGAGATCCGCGTCGAGATTGCACAGAGCAACGACCTCGACTACAACGCCCCCTTGGTCGGCGATCGGCGAGTGGATCCCGAGCAGCTGGCCGCGCAGCTGTGGGGGCCGTACAAGTTCCTGCGTTCAGCGAACGGTAAGGATGACGCTGGGAAGATGGCCGCCCCGTTCGCCCTGGCCGTGGGCAAGGGCAAGACGTTTACGCTGACGCGCACGGACCCACCGCCCTGGTGGCGGGGCAGCGCAGCGGAGGGACGGTGGGGAGCCAGGTGGCTGGGCAAGCCCGTGCGCCTCATCCTCACCTGCCGTCGGGATGGCCTTGAGCCGTGGGTGGTCCCGTGCGAGGTGGAACTACCCGTGCAGCCGCAGGTGTGACAACCAACCCCTCTCGGGTGGCGTTCTCCGCACTCGCCATCCTTGAACGGCGCATGGCAAGTCGAATCCTTCATGCATGCCACGAACTACCTTGCGGCGATCGACGTGTCGGAGGGTGAGTACACGGCAGCAAGCTCACCGGATGGTGGCGTGCTGGCACTCACTGCTCCCGAAGGCTGGGAAGGCCGGAAGGCCGGTTGCGTCCAGGGAGATGGTGTATGGGTTCGACCTGATCCGGGGGTTTGCTCCGGCGTTGGGATGATGCCCGCATAGCTGAACGGCCACCGGCT
>NZ_JBVKBY010000017.1:0-92855 GCF_055656945.1 Streptomyces sp. NPDC111606 | reverse complement strand
CGAGATACGCGCCGACCTCCACCTCGGCCTGCTCCAACTCGCATGCAGCATCATCTGCTTGAGACGTCTCCGAACCTCATTCTGAAACGATCAGTTAGAAGACGGTGGCGGTCTTCTCGTAGCAGTTTGCCAGGCTGCGCCAGTCCTTGAGGCGGTTCATGCAGCTGTCACCACCCGGCACAGCTCCCGGACGATCGCGGTCGCCACGCCGCGGCCGGCGAGCCGCTCCGCGACCCGGTGGCCGAGTCTGGCAGTGGTGTCCTCCAAGTCGTACAGGTTGAACCTGCCGAGTACCGACCCGTCCTCGGCGACGAGCACATAGAAGGCGCAGATGCCAGCCTCCTGCTCGGCCAGCGAGGCGTTGTACCGGTCGGTGAACTGGTCGAACAAGCCGTCGCCGCGGTCGGAATCTGGAAGAGGAATCCGTATGAAACCGTGTACTTCGTCAGCGTCAACACCAAGGACTTCGGGGATGGTGCGACGTTCCCCTCGCCGATGGACAAGGACGTCGCCGGCTTGGAAGACCGGTTGTGTCTCCGGCCCACGATGGCGGACGTCGTGACGCAGTACGCCACCGAGAGAACGACAGACCAAGCTGCCGTGCGCGCCTCTTGGCGGAGAAGACGATTCTGAGTCGGCTACTGAACGCTGCCGCTGACGGCGGCCGGCTGCCTATGGACGGCTCGTGAGATTGCACGGCCGGGATCGGCCCTCGGCGGCAACCGGTGGTTGTGGCAGCCGACGGATGTGGGCGATCGCATGCGCCCCAAGGCTAAGTTCACGTAATTCCCCACCCTCGTGACTGAGACGGGCCCCGAAAAGGACGCCCGAGCGTGGCTGAGTCGGTGCGTGATCACTCAGCCCGGTCGCGTGGCATCCTTGTCAGACCTGACAGACGGAATGAGAGTTGAGTCGTGCGTTGATCCGTGTCGCGCGAGGAGCCACCGGGTTCTGGGGGCAGGGCGATGACCCGTTGCCGCAGGTGGACGTCGGGGCCTTCAAAACCGCGTGCCATGCGGTGGCCCGGTCGATTCGGGCCACGATCGGCGATGTGACTCTGGCCGGAGTCACGCCGAGTTTCCATACGGTTCTGATCACCGCCCCAGGCATTCGGTCGACCGTCTTGTGCCACGAGCTACTTCCGGTCGTTGCCTTCGTGGCGAGTCCTCCGCAGGCTGGCGGGCCTCTGGCGGACTTCATATCCCCGCCGACGTGGGCGGACGCATTTGAGCTGGGCGGTTTCCGGCTGCTGGATGTCGGAGAACTGGGCATGCCGCTGGCCTCGGCTGACACCAGCGAGCTCGCCGAAGTAGAGCTGGAACAGGTGCGTTACTGGCGTCCCAGCACGGTCGGCGAGCTGATGTTCAACTGGTGGGACTGATCCGGCTGATTTGGCTGAGGGTTTGTCAGTACGGTTTCTGGGGTGCTTGTTCGGGCGGTAGCTGGGGCCGTTCATGATGGCCTGGTGGCTGTGTTGATCAGCCGGCCCTGAAGGGACGCGAAGAGTTCGTTGACGGTGTCGCGCCGTTGACAGCGGGAGGACTTGCACGCGACTCGGGCCACGGTGTCGCGGACGTCTGCGCAATGGCCTTGGCGTGCTGCGCCGGGTCGTTATCGAGATCCGTCACGCCGCCGCTCGTGAAATGCGATGGACACGACGATGTCAGCGGCCATACCGTCGACCGGTCCCAGCCTTCACGCGTCCGAAGAGGTGCATTTGATGACGGTTCAGGTAATCGCGGCCAACTTCCGTCGGCCGCCTTCCCAAGCCGTCCTGACCTTTTTGGACCGAAGGAATCCCCATAGTGGATCTGCCACGTAGCTTCACCATCCGCGAGAGCAGTCATCGCATCTGCAACCCGTTGACCAGCGAGAAGCTGGCCATCCTGGGGCAGGCAATCAGCCCGTCGCCGGGCACCCGCGTGCTCGACCTCGCCTGCGGCAAGGGCGAGATGCTGTGCACCTGGGCACACGACCACGGTGTGACCGGCACCGGGGTGGACATCAGCACCATCTTCATCGACGCCGCCCACGCCCGGGCCATGGAACTGGGCGTAGCCGACCGGGTCGGTTTCGTTCACGGAGACGCGTCGGGCCACGTCGCCGACGAGCCGGTCGGCATCGCCGCATGCATCGGCGCCACCTGGATCGGCTCCGGCGTGGCGGGCACCGTCGAACTCCTGCGGCGCAGTCTCTCTCCCGGCGGCATGATGCTGATCGGCGAACCGTACTGGCGCCGCGAGGCTGAGGACCAGGCCACCGTCGAGGGCTGTCACATGGCCCGCAAGGACGACCTGCTCCCGCTGCCGGAGCTGCTCGAACAATTCGGTGCCATGGACTGTGATGTCGTCGAAATGGTCCTCGCCGACCGGGACAGCTGGGACCGGTACGTCGCGGCCCAGTGGCTGAACATCCGCCGCTGGCTGGATGCCAACCCCGACGACGAGCTCGCCGACGAGATGCGTACGGAACTCGCTGCGGGACCCGTCCAGTACGCCAGGTACCAGCGCGAATACCTCGGGTGGGGCGTTTTCGCACTGATGGACCGCTGATACACCACTCCGATTGAGCCCCGGCGCCACCTGCCGGGGCTCACCCGCACGGCCCTGCACGTCGGACACCCCGAAACCCGTGGGCTGAACACGCGCCACGTCATCCACAGACCTGACAGCTACTCGATGGTCTGTAGCGATCACCTGAAAATGCAGTGGTGGAGGCCGGCCAGGGCGTGTGACGGTTCGCCCATGGGCAACTCCAGGGCTTACCCCGTTTTCCATGCCACCGACGCGTTGGCGGCATATACCCGAGCCAAGCGCCTGTGCGCCCTTCTGGCGGAGCGCGAAGACGACGTCTGGCTCTTTGCTGAGCTTCTGACGGTCGCGGACGTGCGGCGCATGGCACAGGTCTTGCCGGAAGCGGACTTCGACTACGCGGATGCGCGTACCGGCCCGATGGGCGAGGACATCTGGTTCGACCTCGACGTGACGACGATGGACGACGCCGCACTGCAGCCGCACTTGCCGCTGGCCATCCTGGAGGAAGTCCCGGCGCGGAACGTGGAGGCACGCTTCGTGGCAGCTGTTCGCCGGGGCATGGCCGCCATCGAGTGGCACGGCTTGTGGCCGGACGACGCGGAGGCGGATCAATATGGCGTAGCCAAATACGACGGCGTCCAGCTTGTGTTCCACGGAGATAGGGCCCAGTTGGCCGGGTGGACTGAGCATCACACTGTCTTCGTCCACGTGACCAAGTGGGGCGACCTGCCGCGGGCCCGGAAACTCGCCGCGCACATCGGCAGCGAGGTCCTGGGCGAGCAGCAGGTCGGATGGTGATGGCTCACTGACCAGTCGGCCCTCGGTGAAGCGCCCATTTCCAGGCCCGCGAATGCGTGGCTGCCGTGACCTTCGTAGTCTGGTGGTGCTCGGGGTCGTCGCGGAGGTCAGTCATGCCTCGAACCATCTGGTCCGGCGCGATCAGCTTCGGCCTGGTCACGGTGCCGATCAACGTGGTCAGCGCCACCGAGAACCACTCCATCCAGTTCCACCAGTACCACCTGGAGGACATGGGCCGAGTCCGGGTGCACAAGGTGTGCGAGCTGGAGGACCGCGAGGTCAGCCAGTCGGAGATCGGCAAGGGCTACGAGTACGCCCGCGACCAGGTCGTCGCCGTCACCGACGATGACTTGAGCAACCTGCCGCTGCCGACCGCGAAGGCGATCGAGATCCAGGCCTTCGTGCCGCTGGAGTCCATCGACCCGATCCGGATCGCGGACGGCTACTACCTCCAGCCCAAGGGCGATGTCGCGGCCAAGCCGTACAAGCTGCTGAAGCAGGCCCTGGAGCGCTCGTCACGAGTGGCCGTCGCCAAGTACGCCTGGTCGGGGCGCGAGCGCCTCGGCCTGCTGCGCGTGCGCGGCGATGCGATCGTGCTGCACGCGATGCGCTGGCCGGACGAGATCCGCAACCCTGCCGAGCTGCTGCCACCCCCCGTGGAACTGACCGACGAGGAGATCGACGGGGCGCTGGCCCTCATGGACAACATGACCCGCGACGACCTCGAAGGCCCGGAGTTCCAGGACACCTACACCGACGCGCTCGCGGAGATCATCGAAGCCAAACGCGAGGACAAGCCCCTACCTCAGGCGCCGAAGGATGAGGACACGGGCGGCAAGGTGTTTGACCTGATGGCCGCCCTCAATGAGTCCGTGGCCAAGGCGAAAGCCTCCCGCGGCGAAGGCACCGCCGAGGTACACGAGCTGCCGAAGAAGAAGGCCACGACCAAGAAGACACCAGCGAAGAAACAGCCCGCCAAGAAGACGGCCGCGAAGAAGGGCACTGCGAAGAAGACCGCCGGGCGCCGGCCCCGCAGCGCCTAGAAGGGGCCCAGCATGGACATCGAGCTGACGTACAGCAAGGGGCTGCTGCGGAGCATCGGCGACGTGGAGATCTCCTACGGGCGACGGGAGTGGCTGGACAGCACCCCGCGCGCCCTGGGTCCATGGCCACTTGAGTACAAGCGGCTCAGCACAACCTTACGAGCCGTGGACGGCATCGAAATCACCTACAGCAAGTGGTCCACCATGCCGCGCACAGTCGGCCAGTGGAACTGCGAATGCACCAGATTCGGCGCCCGCCTGCTGCGCATCGGACCTTATGAGCTGCGGCATGACACAGCCGGCAGCCGCGTTCGCGGCATCGGCCCGCTCGAAGTCTTCTACGACCGACTCGGCTCTCGCCCCATTCGCGTGCGGCTTCATGACGACAGCGACCGGCTGTCCGACGACCATGTCCTGGCGCTCTTTCTGGTCCTGTTCTGGCAGGAGCAGGCCTGGGAGGCAGCCCGGCGGCGAGCCAGGAGCTGACAGCCCACCGGCCTCAGCGGCCGACTGACCAGCCCGTCAGACTGCAATAGCCTCCCAGCCGAAAGTTCGGGACGAAGGGCTTACCTCGGCCCCTGGGCCTTCTCCCCGTAGACTCACGCCGTGATCACAGGCGAGCAAGCCAGAGGCATCGTCGTGGCGTACCTGGCCGGCTGAAGACTGAGGAGCCGAGCAATAGCGCCGTGCTCATCAAGACTCAAGAGCCCCGCTTCGGCTGGGAGTTCCGCTACCAGAGCTCCAAGTACGTGCAGTCGGGGGACGATCGTCACATGTGGGTGGGAACAGGGCCCATCGTCGTGGACCGCCGTGACGGCCGCCTTGAGGAGCTCGGAGGCAGGCAGTTCGGGGATACAGTCGCGCAGTACCAGGCACAGTACGACCGAGAAACTTCTTCTTGCGCGAGGACGAGATAACACCCTGTTGTGGGAGGAGCGATGGGCTCGGTGAAGGTCACTTGGACGCTGAGCCATCATGGCTGGGCCTTCTGCAAGGTGGCCGACCACCAGGGAGAGGCCGAGGTCTTCGCGTCGTACGTCACTGATGCACCCGAGGACTTCCTCCGTGGCATCGCCAGCCTCGTGCTGGCGGAAACGGAGGCGCGCGTCGAGTTCCAAGGTGAGCCGACGGTCTATCGCTGGTTCTTCCAGCGCGACGCGTCAGACGTCGCTATTCGTCTCGTGCGTGCCGGGAGCAGCCGAGATCCTGACGACTCAGGGACCGTCGTGTGGTCCAGTCGTCAGCCGATCAACACACTGTGCCGTGCTGTCATACGTGCCTTCGATCAGGTAGAGCATGACCTGGGTGCGGCTGGCTACCAGGAGCAGTGGGGACGTCCCTTCCCTCGTTCTGAGCTTGAAGGGCTTCGCACTGCTTGGCGCAACGCTCTGGTGGGCGGAAGCTGACACAACGGGGATCGGCCGTCCAGGCCGTGCCTCTCCCTACGTACGATCTCTGCCCACGCAAGTACTACTGACTTCGGCGCTTCGAGGTGGTTGGCTGGTTTGTACCGGCCGACTGATGGTCATTTGCGCCAAGTCAGTACTAGGCGTTCCGTCCACGGCTCGTCCGGCAGAAGACCCCGCCCCATGAACCCAGATCATTTATCGCTCGAGATCCACTTTCGACACACAGCCTAATCGGCGACGCTTCCGTCAATGACCCCGCGAGGGCCCTGCGCCTCCCGCTACAGTGGCGCGCCGGTGAGGCGCGTGCCAGCCACCGGAGCTACACGCGCTTCGGCGGCCGTGGCCGCGTGTCAGCGCGGCCTGGCGTCCATGTAAGCTACGCCTCAAAGGGTGACAAGCCGCCCTTTACCGACATAAGCACATGCCCGCCTTGCTGCGGGTCCCAAGGGATGGGCGCGTAATGAACGGCTCGTGGTCGTGGCGGAGGTCGTCGTTCAGCGACGCCGCCGGCAATCAGTGCGTGGAGGTCGCGCGTACTTCGCTCGGCGTCATGGTGCGCGACTCCAAAGACATCGCCGCGGGTCGCCTTGCCTTCGGTGCCGCCGCATGGAGCCGCTTCACTGCCTCGACCGACGTCGCGCACAGCACCCCCACGAGCGGATGACCTCCCTCTGAGACGCCTCTGCAAGACGCCGCGCCCTACCTGTTGGACCAACAGATACGGGCGCGGCGCATTGTGTTCAGTGACCGGGTGTCCCCAGTCGACCGGCGAGCGCGAGCCCTGCAGTGGCAATGGCTCCGGCGGCCGCCTTGCCGGCGTCGTCGGGTACCAGAATCAGCGTGAAGATGGCCGCAGCCAGTGAGGCGACCGCCACGATCACGGCGACCACGGCATTAGCGCGCGGCAGAACGGGGATGCTTCGCTTCGGCTCTTCCGCCACAGCGCGTTCGACGTCTTCCGACATGGTGTACTCCAGATGGCCCGGGACTTGAAACGGTGCTTGATGCCGTTCGCTTGCAGACGAACGGCCCTTCCTGAGGTGGCGATTCCCTCGGCTCTACGTGATCACTCATTGGTCCCTCGCCGTCGAAGTCCCGTGTTTTGCCCAGTGGTTGAGATCTCCACACATCAGATCGACGCCACACGGTTTGCGATCCGGCCAGACGCTAGCTAGCAGATTGATGGTTTATCCGGACGCCCCGGCGAGCACACCTTGGTAAGAGCGATTGGATCCGGGCAGTTCTGCGTCGTTTTACCAGCGGCGATTGCGAACTCGGCCTGGATACGCAACCGTTCTCCATATGCTGGTGTCCGGTGGCCCGGGCGATCAGCACGGGGCGCATCCCGTTGCAGCGGGCTCGCCCCACTGTGGCTTCGCCTGTGCGGAGCCACAGCCATGTTTACGGCAAGTGACTCCGTGCGCCCCACCGTGCTTCTTTGCGCCCCCGCCAGCCAGCCATGAGGGGCGCGCTGCACAGCCGCTTCCTGTCGCGCTCAGCAAGGGCCGGGCGGGTTGATCGAGATCTCTGGATCGGCAGCGCCGGGACTCAGTCCCCGTTCCGCGGATCGATGTGGAAGTCGTGAGGTTGCGTCTCCAGGTGTTCGGCTATCTGCAGCAGGATCCGCGGGATCTGCACGCCCTTGATCGCCCTCTCCTCCAGGCCCCAGAACAGCTCCAGGTAGGCGACGAAGCTCTCCGTCTCCGTGCTCACGGTGGCCGTGCCTCGAAGGTTCTCGAGATATACGAACGGCGGCATCTCCTCTTCCACGAACTCAAAGAGGGTGAAGGGACCCTGCGATGCGGCGTGCGCGCCACGACTGAACGGAAAGATCATGATGTTGCGACGAGGATGGGCCGCCAGTTCGGCGAGCCTGCGCAACTGCCCCTTCATGACCCCCGGACCGCCGACCTGCCGGCGGATCACTGACTCGTCGAGGATGAAGTACGCCTCCGCCTCATCCCGTTCCAGCGCTTCCTGACGCAGCATGCGCGCCTCGAGCATGCGCTGCCGCTGTTGTTCGGAGAAGCGCGTCGGGGTGTAGGCGCGGATGATGGCCATCGCGTACTCCTCCGTCTGGAGCAGCCCGGGCATGACCAGGGGTTGGAAGCTGCGGGTCACGAAAGCCGAGGACTCCATCGCGAGAAAGCCGAGGAAGTCCTTGTCGTAGATGTCCCGATACTCGGTGAAGGGCATCTTCCGGCTCCCCCGAGCCAGGTTCAGTAGCTCCTCCACGGTGGCGTCGTCTCCCACCCCGAAGAGAGCCAGCAGAGGGCGAAGGTCGTTGACGGAGATTCCGACTTCGCCTGCTTCAATACGCAACAGCTTGCTCGGGGACCACTCCATGCGCTCCGCGACCTGTCGCTGTGTCAGATCGGCGGCCGTCCGCAATTGCCGCAACCGCGTCCGAAGCCGCAGTCGCTGTGTCGCGGGGCTTCCCCTGCTCGGCGTCGCCATACGTCCCCCAATCTGCGATACGGCTGATTGTCGCATCACCACCTGGCATTAAGCGGACCTGAATAGCGCACAAAGCAAGCCGTCTTTATGCACGTCGCCAACACGGGCCGTAGTGCTTCCGCCGTCCCACTACCACCACCAGACCTCCCGCGCCTCGCGATTCAACCGCAGGTGTCGGCAGATACCGAGGAAAGAACCGCCCGGGAACTGCCCTGCGACGGCGCTCGGAAACCGAGACACGGCTCAATTCGGGCATCCCCAGCGAACGGCGTCTGTGCTAATCGATTGCGCTCGGTTGGGTCGAGGACCGGTTCGCTGCCGGGATAGTCTCAGTCCGCACCGACACCGCTAGTGGGCTCTCACGATAAACCGAGGCTAAAGCGTCTTGCACAAGGCTGCGTTCGGGCAGGCCAGAGTGCATGAGTGGAGTGGTCTGCTCGTCGGCGGCCGCTGCCGGGCCAGCCACGCCTGGCTCTTCGATCACCCTGCTCGACGGCTTCACGGACGGGACCCGTACGGCTTGCTCACCATCCCCCCGCCGGTTCTTCGACGCGTGGGGCCAAGGAGTCGGATCAGTCCGCCATCTGGATGCCGAACCGCGGGGTGCCGGACGTGGGGACCTTGGCGGCGGTCAGGCCGATGCCTCGGCCGGATGTGTTGATCTTCGAGCCGTCGGAGGCGAAGGCCACAACGTAGCCGTCGCTGTTGTTCTCCCCCGGCAAGCCGACCGTCAGGTCCGCTTTACCGTCGCCGGTTGCGTCGGTGAGCAGCAGTTCGCCGCCGAAGCCGTCGTTCTTTTCGTTGCCTCCGGGCACGCCGGGCGTGTCCTGGGCCAGGGACTGGGCGGCGGCGCCCTGGAAACCGGACGTCGAGCCGTAGAGGACGGAGACCATGCCGGCGTCGGCGATGCCGTTGAGGTCCTCGCCCGGCGAGCCGATGGCAAGGTCGTCGTAGCCGTCGCCGTTGATGTCACCGAGGGAGAGCTCCCAGCCGAAGGCGTCACCCGTTTCGCCGGTACCGGGAACACCGTCGCTGTTCTGCTCCAAGGTCCCCGGGCCGCCGGTCGGACCGGTCGAGGTGCCCCAGACGAGCTGGATGGCACCGCCCTTGGCGGTCCCCGGGCTGTCCGAGGAGGCGTCCCAGTGGTTGCCGATGACGATGTCGCCGTAGCCGTCGTTGTCGACGTCGCCGATGTCGGAGATGAGCCCGGCCGGCAGCTTCCGGGCTCCGGAGGTGGTCACACCGCCGGTGGAGCCGGGCAGGTAGTAGTTGGCGTTGAAGTAGTAGTCGCCGCTCGTCTCGCCCTCGTAGCCGTCGACGAGCAGGTCGGTACGCCCGTCGTTGTTCACGTCGCCCGGCGTGAGGTTGAAGATGTCGTTGCCCTGCACCTTCAGGACGGGCGTGGTGACCTTGTAGTGGCCGCCGGTGGAACCGGACTTGGTGAAGCCGCCGCGGTAGATGTCGATCGTGTTCTGGTCCGAGCCGATGGCGAGGTCGTCACGGCCGTCGCCGTCGTAGTCGCCGGCGGCGAGCGGGGCGCCGAAGGAGTCATGGCTGCTGCCGGCGGGGGCGGAGACCGTGGTGCCGCCCGACAGACCGGCGGAGCCGCCCCACAGGATGACCGCGGTGCCGCCGTTGGTGTCAGAGCCGACGTCCTCGCCGGGCACGCCCACGGCCAGGTCGGCGTAGCCGTCGCCGTTGAAGTCACCGGCCGTGGTGTGCGAACCGAAGCCGTCGCTCGCCTCGGCGCCGCCCGGTACTCCCGTGCTGTTCTGGGAGAGCGTCTGGACCTTGGCGGCGCCCGCGCCGGCCGGGGAGCCGTACAGGACCGTCACGGAACCGGCCTCCGCATGGACGCCCACCGAGGCGCGCGGGGCGGAGACCGCCACGTCCTGGTGCCCGTCGCCGTTGAAGTCGCCCTCCAGGCCGGAGACGGCGGCCGCGGGGCCGGCGACAGCGACGAGCAGACCGCCGGTGAGTGCGCCAACGGCTGCGGTCGCCACGGCTGTACGGAGGTTCTTGCGCATGTGGTTCTCCTGCCAAATATGGATGACTGCCCGTTAGCCCGGTGTTCTCCTGGACTTAGCGGGGTGATCGCGATGCAGGAGACCTCTGGTGTTCGCGGATGGTTGTATGTCGAACGAGAGACGGGAAGGGGTGACGGAGGCTGCTGGCGGCGGGTACGGCCATTGGCCTGGAACCAGCACCCGTCGTCGGCGCACGCGTGGATGAGCCGTAGACCGTGGCCGCTCTCTTCGTCGTCCGATTTCCGCAGGGTCTCCGCCGGGGAAGCCAGGTTCCGAGGCGGAAGGAAAGGCCCGAAACGCGGAGCTTCAGGACGGCGGGGCCGGCGATGTGGCGGAAGGCGCTGTGGAGGTCCGACATGACGCAGGACACCCTCTGGCGGAACTCCTGCTACTCCGGCAGCGAGACGCATCCGACGGCGTCGAACTCGCCAATCGTGAGGCTTTTGCTGCTCCGTGAGAAGCGACGAGCCCGGCACCATGATCATCAACACCGCCGCCGGGCTCGCCGCCCTCATACGTCACCTCAGTCGCTGAACGACCCGCCCATCAGTGGCAGCTCGGTCAGCCCAGTAGCCGTCGGCCCCCCGCTCGAGCCACGCAGCAGCACGGCGATGTCCGCCGCGCCGATGCCCAAGTCCGCCTTGCCGTCGCCGGTCACGTCGCGCAGGCGCAGGGCGTAGCCGAAGGACTCATGCGAGTCGGCCGCACCCTGAACCGTCTGCGGGATCCACGAGGACCGCGCACCGCTCAGGCCGCCGGAACCGCCCCGCAACACGTGGACGCCGCCCTGGTCCTCCAGGCCGTTCACATCCTCGTGCGGCACCCCGACCACCAGGTCCGCGTAGCCGTCGCCGTTGGTGTCGCCGGCCGAGACGGAGTAGCCGAAGTTGTCGTTCGCTTCGGGGCTGCCGGAGATGCCGGAGCTGGCCTGGTTGTACGTCATCGAGCCGCTCGGGCCGGAGGACGTGCCGCGCCAGACGCTGATGATGCCTTTGCCGTCATTGTTGTCGGGCAGGCCGACGGCGATGTCGCCGTAGCCGTCCTTGTTGAAGTCGCCGATCGCCGCCGTCCACGGAGCGCTGATGTACGACTTGGAGGCGCCCGAAGTCAGGCCGCCCGAGGCGCCCTTGAGGAACCAGATCCGCGGGACCGGCTTGTTGTCGATGAACTGCTCGCCGAGCACCACCAGGTCGGTCTTGCCGTCGCCGTTGACCTTGCCGGCGGCGAATCCGTACGAGTACCAGCCCTGGCCCTCTTTGTCGATCTTACTGACGCTGCCGGAGGTACCCGACTTGGTGAACGGGCCGCGGTAGAGCCAGGCCTCCTGGCCGCCGATGACCGCGAGGTCAGGCGAGCCATCGCCGTTGAAATCGCCGGTGGCGAGGTCGCGGCCGAAGTAGCTGCCGGCGCCGGACTTCGGGGTCACGTTGGTCCCGCCGGACAGGCCGGATCGGGAGCCCCAGACGATGGTGACGGAGCCGCGGTACTGCGTGCTGCCTACCGTCTCCATCGAGTTGCCGACGATCAGGTCCGCGTAGCCGTCCTTGTTGAGGTCGGCGCTGCTGATCGACTCGCCGAACATGTCGTCTTCTTCGCCGGAACCGGGGATGCCCGGGCTGTCCTGGTGGACGACCTGGGTGCGGGAGGTGTCGAGGCCGCCGGCCTTGCCGTAGACGACGTTGACGGCGCCGCCCTCCCAGCCGTCGTCGCCGGACATGCCACTGTAGTAATGGCCGTACGCCAGGTCCCGGTATCCGTCACCGTTGAAGTCGTCGTAGTGCTTGGCCACCGCTGCGGACGCGGGCGCGCTCAGGGCAAGCGGGGTGAGGCCCCCGGTGAGGAGGGCGGCCACATGGGCCGCCGTGATGCGTCTGTGCATGGGGAGGGGAGCTCCTTGAATGTAGTCGGCCGTGATCATGCCGAGTCGGGGGTCGTTGCCGGTGGAGACGCCGATGCGGTCCCGGGCCGTACGACGTCACGCCGGACGTCGTACGGCCCGGGACCGAGCCTTCAGGGCGCTGACGAGGCCGTCGAAGCCGTTCTCGCCGTTCGCGGCCGCCAGCAGATCGGCCTTGCCGTCCCGGTTCAGATCGGTGAGTAGATCGCCCGCCAGATCGCCCGCCAGCGCGGCGGTGGTCGCCGTCGCGAAGGCGAGGCGCTGAGGGTGGTGCGTACGCATGCGGGGTCTCCTGATACATGCGGGGATGCCCGGCGGTCATCCGCGGTCGTTGGGTGCCTGTCCGCCCGCGTTTGCCAGGAGTTGTCCCCTGCTTCACTGGGTGGTCAGCGATCAGGAGACGTCTGGAGGGGCGTAAGGGTTGCACGTGAGTTCGAGCTGCTCTTGACGCGGCTGCGGCAGGCCTTCTGCGATGCCGATGCGATGCAGCGGCATGCCTGCCGGTGCGGCGGCGTAGATCACCACTGTCACACGACGCTGCGGACAGAGGTTGCGGTCGCTGGGGGCGAGTGGAGCCGGAGCGCTGCGAGTCTGGCCGACTCGGCGGGGCAGGCACGGACATCGCGGACGCCCCAAAGCGGAACGTGAGGCCGAGCACACGCCCCCGTCCCGAAATTGCGTACAGCACAACATCGCCCGCGACGGCGGGACGCAGTACATCATCCTGAGCGGATTCCTCAACGTCGGCCGGGGCAGCTGGATCCCCCGGTGAACGGCGAGGCAGAGACCGAGAGCCCCGAAAACGGCGACCGCAGGACCGGGGCAGAGCAACGCGGCGCATGGCGGTGGCAGGCAATACACCACCGGTGGTGGCGACGTCAGGACCGTCAACGTGTCTGTCGTGCTGGGTGAGGGCCCGAGCGAAGACAAGCGGTCCGATGCCTGCTCCCACGCACCGCGAACGGCTGCGCCGGCAGATATCGAGGGACGTCCGCACGGCGGCCCGGGAGGTCATCACCCGGCAGGGTGTGGAAGCGTTGACCTCGCCGAGTTCGGCTGTCGCGTCGGGGTGACACCAGCCGCTCCGTACCGGTACTTCGACGATCCAAGCCGTGCCGTCGGTGCGGGGGAAGCGCGGCCGGCCCCCGGCGCCGCCCGCACGTGGTGCTGGCCGACCGCGGCTACGACCACGACAAGTACCGCCGACTGGTCTGGGATCTCGGCGTGAAGCCGGTGATCGCTCGCAGTGGCACCAAGCACGGCTCCTGCAAACGGGCACCCAACGCTGGGTAGCGGAGCGCGAGTTCGCCCACTGCACTGGTTCCGCCGCCTTCGGATCCGCTGGAAGATACGCGACGACGTCACGAAGCCTTCCTCATCCCTGGATGCGCACTCATCTGTTGGCGACGCCGAAGGTCAGCTCTGCCCGCTAGTTCTTCTGCAGGGTGCGGGTGACACCCGCGATGAGGGCGGTTGTCAGCACCCAGCCGAAGGCGATCAACAGGTAGGCCAGCCACTGGAGGCTGTTGCTCGACCAATACCAGGCCGTGCGCTGACCTAGACCCCCGATGGGGATCAAGAGGTCGAGTGTGTAGACGAGGGGCTGGAACGGGGCACCTTCGCCTTGTTTGACCGGCTCGGGAGAGTCCGTATGGAAGGACAGCGTGCCCAGCAGGATCAGTGCGAGGAGCCAAACGCTGGCCAGCCAGGGCCGGTAGCCGTAACCGACGGTCACGTCAAGGAGGTGGCCCCATGCACGGGCTGCCGGGGACAGTGCGCGGCGCCGGTGGCGTTGCTTGGCGAGGAGGACGCGGCGGGCGTCGTCGTCGTGCCCGGCCTTGCGGTACCAGGCTGCCAACTGCTCGTACGGTTGTGGGTTGTAGCCCGGGCTGCTGCGTATCCATGCCATACGTCGGGCCACGGCCTCGCGGCGCTCGTCGTTAGTGTCCGCCGTCTTGATGGAGCCGTAGACGAAGCCGTCCAGCTCCACCCTCTCCGGCCAGCTGTGCTCGTTCTCGTGAAGGTACGACACCTGGGCACCCCGCAGGTCGACGGTGCCGGACGGTGGTCGGGCCAGAGTCAGATCGAGGTCGACGGCTTGCAGGTGCATGGCGATCAGGGCCGGGGCGTTTCCGTCGCCGGTGGGCGGGTTCAGGACGGCTCCGTCGAAGGTCACGTTGTCCGTGACTTGGGTCCCGCGCAGCCGTACCGTGCCGTTCGCGGTGAATCCCTCGGAGAACTTGAGCGACGAGGCTATGGCGTTGTCGAGGGTGAGGGCCACGCCGCGTGGGCCGGGTCCTTGCAGTCGGGCGCCCTGCATGACCAGCGTGCCCGGCAACTTTGCCCCCATCAGCCGGACTTCCCCGTATGCGACGAACCCGTTTCGGCAGAAGACGCCCCCTTCCATGGCCAGGCCACCGGCCGACAGGGCCCACCCGTCCGGTGCGATCAACTTGGCCCCGTTGAGCAGCAGTCCGCCGTTCACCCGGGCGTCGGTGAGTGACAGGGCGGTGCTCAAGCGGTTGAAGGGTGTGGGGGCGCCGCCCTCCACCACGGAGTGCCGCAGCGAGAAGTTGCCCTCGATGCGGGCCGAATCGGCCTCGATGCCGGGTATCCGGCTGTCCGTGAACACGAGGGCCTGCGTCGACGCGCCGAGGAGATTCACCGCCTCCTCGAACCAGCATGCCTCCAGCCAGAGGGCATGGGCGATCTGTGCGCCGGCCAGGTCCAGGTGTCCGGAGATCCGTGCCCCAGTGAGCCTCAGGCGCGCTACCGCACCCGGTTGCCCGGTGTTCGCGCCCAGCAACAGCGCGGCGACCACAGCCGCCCGCACGGTCCGTTCGGGCCCCCACCGTCCGCCGTCGGCGACCCTGTCCTCCTCTGGAGTACCCGTACGCAGGTCCACCCGGCGCCCCTCGGAGAACGCGTCCCACAGCTCACGCTCAGGTGAAGTCAACTCGTCGTAGGAAAGCACTCATGCAGAGTAGTGATCTTCCTTCGTGCTCGCCTGACCCCCTCGCACCCGGATCGGACGAAGTCCCTTTCTGTTAGGAGTTCTTAAGGCCGTAACGCCGAACCGAGCGTCTGCGTCTTGGACGCCCAGAGCGTCAAGACCTCCGCCAACGTGCCCACAGCCGGCCAAGGTATCGACGCCGGCAAGAAGGTCGCAGGCCGCAAGCGTCAGGTCGGCGTCGACACCCTCGGCCTTCTACTCGCCATCTGGGTTACCGCCGCCGACGTCTCCGACAACACCGGCGGCATCCACGTGCTCTCACAGATCGTCGACGCCAACCCCGGCGTCACCGAAGCGTGGGCCTACAGCTTCACCCCGACCTACGCATCTTGGGCCAACCCGATCGAGGTCCGCTTCGGACCACTGCGGCAGTTCACCGTCGCCAACTCCAACCACCGCAACCAAACCGCCCAGAAGCAGGCCCTCCACGCCTACCTGCACTGACGCAACGCCAACGCCCGCCACCCAGACGCCCTCGCAGCTCAACACCGTGAACGTGCCCCGATCCGCAGCGAGAAAGGCATCCGCTGGGGTGGTAGGCCCTCCGCGTCACAGCCTGACCCACCCCGACGAAACTCATGCGTCACAGCACTAGCTTCAGCCGCGCATCATCGACATCAGCCGCCCGTGGGTCTCGTCGTCGGCGGCGACCACAAGCCCACGACCGGCCTCACCAATCGGGGCACCGTCGATCCCGGTCACAACGCAGCCAGCAGCCCGGCACAAAGCGATACCGGCCGCGAAGTGCACGCTCCCGGAAAGGTCGCCGCCATCGGTGACATACGCGGCACGCTTGCCGGCAGCGACCCAGGCCAGCGCCAGCGTCGTAGACACGACCCGAGGCCGGAAACCCTCGACGAATTCAGGGTGAGCCAGCAGATCCACGCCCCGGAATCCGGGCGCACTCGGGAACGGCGGATCCAGGTTGACGTCCACCAACCGCGTAACATGCGAGGGCGTCAGCAGTGCGTAGCCGGCCCCGTCACGCCGCACCCAGGCACTCTCCCCATCGGTGAAGAAAACCTCGCCGCTGAACGGGTCCGCCACCGCGGCCGGCCCATCGCGCAGCGCCACGTTCACGGCCACCAGCATGTTGCCCACGGCGTAATTCAGCGTGCCGCACAGAGGATCCACCAACCACTGGCGCACAGCACCGGCGGCGCCCTGTTGCCCGCCTTCCTCGCCGAGCACCGCGTCATCGGGCCGTGCGGCACGGATAACGCCGAGGATCGCCTTCTCGGCCTCCACATCGGCCGCAGTGGCAAAGTCCCCGGCACCCTTGTCGATGCGGTTGAGCTGCTGGCCGTACATATTGCGGACCACATCCGCGCCAGCTCGCGCTCCGGCCATCGCGACTGCAGCATCGTCGGAACCCGCGTGTAAGTTGATCACGCCGTGCAGACTATCGAGGCGACGCCACCGCCCCGGTGACCGCCCCGGTGACCGTCCCGGTCAGGGCACTAGCGGCCCCACCCAGGCGATCTTCAATGGGCCGGGCCGTGGGTCCTCCTCCATCACCGAGCGGAGCAGGGCGCGGTGGTGGAGGTAGAGGCAGTAGGCGGCGGCCGTCCCGCGGGGCCTGCCTCGTACCGCCGCCAAGACTGTGCGCCGGCGTGAGCCTCGGCCAGCTGGAGCAGGCAGGCCAGGATCCAGGCGGCTTCCTCGGCGGCCGCCGCCAGGTCGCGGACAGTCAGAATTGGTGCTCCGCACAAAACGTGGCCGACTCGGCGCGCCGATGTTGTGATCGGCGTCGTCTGCTGGCCGGCGCTCGTGCAAACGCCATCTGGCGGCACGCGGTGCTCGGCCCACCGGCCTGGCGCCGCGTTTGGAGCGAATCGGCGGCTGAATGTACGTCGTCCTCGGGGTTGGTGTGGCCGCCATCGAGTAGCGCCCGCTAGGACCGCGTCGCCCTCCTGCACCCGTCTCCAGAGGTTTCGCCCCGCCCGACCGGCGTGCTGCGGTCGTACGGGTCGACCTCCGTGCCATTCCCGTCCGACCGGTGGTCCGCACCGAAGGGCGGGGTGAGGTAGCCCGTGGGGGCACCGCAACCGCCGTTGGTCATGTCGTATTTGTACGAGACGATCGAGAACGTGTCCGGCTCGGTGATCACCTTGTCAGGGTCGTCCCAGCTCAGGACCAGCTCGCGCCGGACGATCGTGCGCACAATCTCGTCCTCGCCGCCCGCGTCCGCGCGGGTGACCGGGTAGACGAAGGTGACGTCGGCCGTCACCTGGAGCGCGCCCCGCTCGCCCTCCCGGTAGGTGAGCAGACCCCGGGTCTTCACGACGTCGCCGACCAGGTGGGTGCGGGAAGGCTGGAAGCGACTGAACAGGAGGAGGGGGTCATTCTTCTCGCTCGGAGCTCGGAAAGCGGTTTTCAGAAGGTCTTGGACGTCCTTCTGGTGCGGGTTGATCAGTGCAATCGCCTTCTCCGGGCGCTCGCCCCGCAACACCCCGTCGTCCAGTCCGGACGCGACGAGGAAGTCCCGGCTGCGGTCGAGGGCCCGCTCGACCTCGGCCGCGCTCATCCAGCCGACCGCCCCGGCCTTCGGCACAGTGATCCCCGCCGCTCCGCTCGCCCAACTCGCCGCCGGCGAACCCCGGAACGGCTCGTCCATAGTGGGGCGTTGGGCCGCCTCCTCCGGCTGGCCCGGTCGGGCGGTATCGCCCGCCAGTGGCGGGGAGTCAGGGTCGTCGCCGGCGAACAGGCCCACTATCCGCCCCGGCGCAAGCGCCACCACCAGCAGCACCAGCGAGACCAGCAGTCCGACCACGTACCAGCCCGTGCGTCGCTTGGGCCGCGCGGGGGTGTAGGTGCGCCAGCCCTCCGAGCCGCGGTCGGGCTCCGCGCGCAGTCGCTTCGCCACGGCGCGGGCACGCGCAGACGGCTCCTTGGGCGAGTCGGCGGCACCAGCCGCCGACTCGCGCAGAAACCGCTCCCACTCCTCGTCGGATCTGGACGAGCCGTCCGGCTCCGTACCCGCGCCCATCCTCAAACCCCCTGGCAATCAGTGACCGCGGCCCACTCCCCCGGGACGCGTCCGCATCATGACACAGAGCGCTGACAGCAAGGCCGATTGGGCGGACGGTGTAGGCCGCGCAATGCATTCTCAACTGGCCAACTGACGCTACTACGTTGTTCGCGGAACGTGGTCGGCCCTTCGTGTCGTTGACCCGCTCAGGGGTGCCGGGTGTGGCTGCAAGCGCTCTACCGTTGGTAGCTCGTGATCATTACGGTGGCTGTGAGGCCTGTGTTGGGCTGAGCCCTGAATGAATCACTGCTGCCGCAGCCCTGCTTGCTGTAAGGCTGCGCCTCGCTGGCGGTAGTTGCTGCGGAGTGCGCCGACCGCACCGTGGGGCGCTCCGCTGCCTTCCTCTACAAGCGAGGAAATGCAGTGGAGCAGTCCGCCGCGCTTGAACGGGTTCTTGCTCACAGAAGGGCCTTCGAGTACGGCATGAATGCAATGCTGCCGATCCTCGATCGCAGGCCAACCTGGACCCGCGCCTCAATACCGTGATCGCCCAGCCCGGACCGTACGCCGCTGCTGGCAGCAGCAGGCAGCAGCACCCTCTCTCCGGCGCGCACTCCTATGTCACGGCAATACCCAAGGCACCTTCACCGTCTACTGCAGCACATAGAGCCCCGCAGCAGTCGGGGGCAACAGGATCCGGGTCGGCTCGGCCAACGGCCCCTGCGGGAAAGGGCGGTTACGTCGTCGCAGACGGGCCGGCGTCGGCGTCGGGTCGGCGTCGGTGTTTGTCCTGCCCGAGGCTCATTGCTGCGCTTGCTCAGGTGCGGGGCGGTCGGGTTCGTTTATCTTCCCGAAGGGGACGTGCACGCTGGGGGTGCTGCGGGCTGTGCCTGTCAGGTGGCTGACCTGGTCGTCGAAGAAGATGTGGGGCCTGAGGACCTCCATGATCTTGCTCTTGTCTATGCCGCCGAGGAAGAAGGCGTCGTTGACGGTCACGCCCCAGTTCTTCAGGCTGCGCACCGGGCGTTCGTGGGCGGGTGCGTTGCGGGCGGTGACGAGGGAGACGTGGACGCGAATCTTGTAGTCGGCGTCTTGTGCCCGCTCTTCTTCTTCGCGCTGCTGGAGCCGGTTGATCCCGGCGAGGAAGTCCCGTAGTGGTCCCGGGTCGTGCGGGGTGGCGGCGTTCGTCGTCTCGTGAGAGTGAAAGCCCTTGATGCCGTCGGCCTGGTAGATCTGTTCCGAGGCGTCGTCGGCGAGAACTCCGTCGAAGTCGAAGGCGATCCGCAGGTCCTGGTCATCGTCCTGGTCGGCCGTGGCAGGGCCGAGGACGCGGCCGGCGGGCAGCCCAAGCGTGACGGCCTCGCGGACGTCGGTCTCGTTCGCGGACAGGAACAGGGACATGTTCAGGGCGGGCATGAAGCGGTAGGGCGAGCGCCCCTGCATGAAGATGGCCCGGCTGATCGGCAGGCCGTGGGACTGGATGGATCGCATGACCCTCAGCCCGGTGTCGGGATCGTTGCGGGACAGGATGATGACTTCGACGAGAGGGTCGTCGGGTGAGAGGTCGTTCAGGGACAGGAGCCTGCGGATGAACGGGAAGGCGACGCCTTTGTCCAGCGTGTCGTCCAGGTGTTCCTCCTGGTAGACGCGGTATGCCTCCTCCGCCTGATTACGGAAGACGGCATCCGCCTCTTCCAGGTCGAACAGTGCACTGGAGGCGATGCCGACGACCAGGCGGTTCTTGAGTTCATAGACAGCCACGGCGTCCCCTTCGACATCAATTCGCACACCTGTCGCAATCATGGCAGGTCGCCACGCGCCACGGGGCAGCCGATGCCAGGTGCCCTCATGGGTGCCAGGAGTGTGACGGCTCGCGGCGCATGTTGATCGACTCGATTGACAGCCGTGCACGCAGGGACGGAGTGATCCGGTACCCCCTGTTCCTAGCGCCGGTCCGGTGACCAATGCCGCCTGCCGTGCCACCACGGGTGAGTACCGCTCCGGGCTACCGCGCTCTTCCAGCCCATCGCGGAGCTCGAGCGCACCCAACTGGACACCGTCGCCCACATGCTCGGTACTCAGTGCCCCAAGGTCAGGGTCACGCTGCTGGACGCGAAGGAGGACCTGACCGCGTTCGCGGACTTCCCGCCAAGGCAATGGAAGAAGATCCAGTCGACAAACCGGCTGGAGCGGATCAGCCGGGAGATCAAGCGCAGGACCGACGTCGTCCAGGTCTTCCCCAACGACGACGCCCTGCTGTGGCTGGTCACCGCCCTGCTCTGCGGGCTCCACGACGAATGGATCGCCTTCCCCGCCGCTACTTCCCCGAAGGCAGCATGGACGAGCTCTCCCGTGAACTCCCCGCAGGCGCCCCGGCGTGACCGAACACCACCGACTTGACCGCCAGTTGATCCGTAACACCACGACGAGGGGCACCATCTCATCAAGTCTGAAGGGCATTCACCCCCCCCGCTTCAGCACACCCTGACAAGTGTCAGGACCGTGGTCCTGTCCCCCATGGTTGCCTAACAGCGGCGCCGCCGGGGTTCGGCACGCGGTGCCCACAGCTTGAGCTGTACTCGCTGTTCGTCGCCCAAGGGGAAGGCATCGTCATGACCAGACGTGCAATTGCCAAAGTAGCCAGCACTGCCGTCGCCGGCGTACTGCTGGCAGGCGGAGTTACCGTAGCTATGCCAGGTACGGCACTGGCGGCCCGGTCTGATTGTGAGCGTGGAGCCAACGGCTTCCGCGACATCTCCGACAGTCTGGTTGGTGTCCCTGCTGGCCCGGCGGACAAAATGCTGCGCCCCTCCGACCCGCAAGGGCTCGTTGGGCGCATCAGTCTGCGAGCTGCCAGGATCGACGGTCAGATCCACGGATTCGCCGCGCTCGCGGTCCCGCGTGCAGGAGACGAGATCTGGATGGACTGGACGCTGAACGGCAGGGATGTCCACGTCCAGTGCGGACCCTTTAAGGCAGGCCGCGACGGCCATCCGCTGACCAGCGCCGCGAAAGTGACGGACAACAGCCCGAACTACCGGTTCCGCGCCTGCGGCGGCGGGGGCGGCCAGGCGGTGCAGTGCACGGACTGGTGGTAGCCAGACCTGCAGACCAACCATCGCGCCCCGGCATCAGTGGATGCCGGGGCGCGATGTTGTACTACGACCTGTCAACGCTGAGCTGACGTGGTGAGGAAGGCTGGCTCCGTCTCATTCACCCCCGTCCCGATCCGTGGCGCGGCGGCATACAGCCGCTCATCAGCTCTCAGCCGTCCCAGAAGTAACACCCTGGTGCCTCAAGATTTCGCCGGTCTGGGCAAAGGTCTTTCAGCCGTCGCCGGTCCTCACGTGTTCGTCAAGGCCGTGCCGTCCGAAGTCAGTACTCCAGGTGACCTTTGGTGTTCAGAGCGGCAGGCAGGGGAGCTATGCAGTGATCATGTGCCCGGCCGTCCGCCTGCCGACACGAAGGTGTTCGCTCATGTCCCTCACCGCGCCCGTTCCATCCGCATCCGGCACTCCGGCGCCGTCGCTGTCACAGAGCCCAGTCGACATTCGCCCGCAGGCTACCGACGTTTCGGTCCTAACGCCGCTGCGGTTCCACCACCCGGCAACGCTCACCATGCGTCTGCACTTCGACGATCCGCGGCGTCATCGGCACGGCAGCGGCCCAACCAGCGGTGGGCAGAGCGCCGATGGCGCACCTGCCGACTGCGTCCGGGATGACGAGGGAGCGGTGAAGGCCGAGCCGCCGCCGGGACAGGAGTGCCGGCTAACCATCGGCGCTGACGTGTACATCCTGGCGGACGTGCACTGGCACACGCCTTCCGAGCACACCGTCGGCGGTGTCGCGTTGCCGATGGAGCAGCACATGAAGTACGTACGGTCCGTCGAGGACGGAACCGTGTCCGGGGAGAGCGGCAGCGAGTATGCGGTGGTCGGCGTCTTCGTCCATCCTGGGGAGCCGAACGGCCCCTTGGACCGGCTGCTCAGCTCGGCGCGCCGAGGCGCAGACCTCTGGGACGTTCCCGGAGTGGAGCTCGACGCGCTACTGCCGACGTGCACCGAGTCCTACCGCTATCTCGGGTCCACCACCGTCTGCCCCTACCTCCCGGGTGTCCGCTGGTCGGTGCTGACCCACCCCGTACAGGCTTCCGCCGCCGCGCTGAACCACTACCGCAAGGTCTTCCCCCGGGGCAATGCCCGCGCGGTGCAGCCCCTCGGGCACAGGCGGATCGAGAGCGACCGGCATCGCTGGTGGTAGCAGTTGGCAAGATCCGGCTGCAGGAGCTGGTGGAATTGGCAACGGCCTAGTGGTACGTCCTTGTCGCGGCGACCGTCTCCGGGGGTGTTGAGTCCGTCTCAACTACCCTCAGAAGACGCGCAGGTTGCAATCCTGAACTTCGCGTGAGGATGTGCCTCTGGGTGGCGAGGTGTCAGCCTCCGCGTTTCGTTCCCGAGGGATCGGTGCGGCATACGGCCGGCTCCTGCGCACCCCGCTACATCTGTGCTGTTGCGGTCAGCTCCGGGGACGGGCTGCGGGAGCCGTAGGACGACCAGCTCGATGGTGGCCAGTACTTGTGGCAGTTCGGATCGAAGGCAACAGTCTCCTGGTCGCAGCCAGCGGGCGTTCATGATGGTGGCCCGGTCCCAGGCCGTCGTCGGTACCATCCTCGTCATGTCTTCTGACGACGTGCCAGGATCCCCGGCGCTGGTCGTGGCTGCAGTTGTGATCGATGCGCTGCAGGCCGCCGTCCGGCACATGCAGCCCGCCGGAAGGAACCAGCAGGACCGGTCGTAGGGAGAGGAAACTCGTGGTGCGGGAGTGCTGGTTCTGCGGGAATGCCACACCGGCGTCGTGGCACGACCGCGTCCTGGGGCTGCACCAGGGCGCCGCCACCACCATGACCCCATGGATCGTTGTCCTGCGCACCAAGTGGCGACAGGAAGTCGTGCAAGTGCCGCGCTGTGCCCGCTGCCACACCGGTCATCAGATCGAGCAGACCGCGGCGGTGCTCTCCATAGCCGCGTTAATCGCCTACGCCGCCAGCGGCCGGCTGGACCAACTCCTCTGCATTCTGGAGGCTTCGGCCAAAGAGCGGACGGTCGCGGCGATCTGGGCGGCCGTGGCCTGCCTGCCGGGACTCACCTGGGTCGCCATCAGGCAGGGTTGGCTGCCTGGGCGGCGCCTGGCACCCCGCCGCCTGGGCCATGCCCGCCATCACCCGGAGTTCATCCGGCTCCTGGACGAGGACTGGAAACCCAGGCCGGGCCCCTTCCCCTACTGGGGAAACCCGGGGAATCCTCATCACCCTCCCCCGCCGAGCAGATTCCGGCGACTTATCGGACGCGTCATCGACCTGGTGGGAACAGCCTGCGTCATCGGCATCCCCATCTCCTGCTTTCAGGGCTACGAGGAACTGGCCGGAGGTCTCATCGCCGCGGCGGCAGGGCTGTTCTTCCTCTCTTCGAAGATCAAACCCGACAACTAGACGCCGCCTTCGAAGCCCCTCTCTTGCCGTCGGCCGGCCAGCTCGTCGGTTGCGACGACTTGTGGCAGTTCGGATCGACGATGCAGCAGGCACTACCTGCCGGTGGCCATGGCTGCACGGCCATGAACTGGTGCCGACGCCGATGGCCTCGCCAAAGCCAGGTCTCGTAGTTCATCTGCAGCTACCTGGCGATTGGGCTCGCCAAGATGGATTTGTTCACGAGTTTCGGGATCAGGCAAGAAATCCGTGAGGACGCATGTCAGGAGAGCGAGGGCTCAGAGTCGTCCCATTTCCATCCGGTTTCGGGGAAATGCTCAAGCAGGGAAGAGAACGAGGTTGCCTGGTGGATGGCGGACGACCAGTCCTGAGCGGAGACGTCGAGCAGGACCAGAGTCGGGGGTTCCTGCCGAAAGTCATAGGTGAGCATTTCGCGGCTTCCGTCCCCGCCGATGACGACGCTCCCCGGGAAGCGTTCCTGGAAGTCGCCAGCCTCGTTGACTTCGATGAGTTTCGAAATAGCGTTGATCATCAGGAAGTCGTCGACAGGAGGAACGAACCGGGCCATACTCCCTTCCGTGGCCAGGAAGTGTCGGTAGTCCTCGGGAAAGCGGACTCCGAATTGGCGCTCGGCCTGCGTGATCTGGTCGTCGTTTGAACTCATGAAGCCGTTCTATCAAGGCCGGTCATGCCTGGTGGCGGTGGTGCTAGAGCTGCGGTGGCAGGACTCGCTTCCGGAGGAGGGGAAGTTTCACTCGTCCGAACATCTGCCGTTTGATCATCTTCATGTGGTTGGCCCGTCCTCCCACCGGACCGGAGTTCCAGCAGGTGGTCAGGCCCTGGACGACGGCGTCTCAGTCCTTCTCCAAGGCGGTGGCGAATGTGTGCAGTCCGGGCAGATCCTCGGCGCGGGCTGCGGCGATCCAGGCTTTGATGTGTTGGCCAGAGCGTGTTGTGAGGATCTCGGCGAATGCGCGGACGTGCCCATGGAGGGCGGTGAGTTCTGGGCACTGGGCGAGGACGGTCGTGAACTGCCGACGTTCTTCGTCGCCCAGATGGTTGGGGTGGCGCATCATGCAGCCAGTGATCTGCCTGACGCCAGGTGGTGCGGGGGGCGACGACGCGGATGTGGCGGCGCCTCGGGCGCAGGTAGTCGCCAATCGTCTGGTAGCTGCCGCCGTAGCCCAGGTCCTGGAGCTCCGCGTGGAGGTGGAGCGCGTTGGTGAAGCCTTCGGCCCAGCGTTTGTCCAAGTGGGGCTTGTAGGGGTAGATCTGACTGGGCCGGGGCTGGTGTCGTCCGCTCAGGAGCTTTTCGGTGGCGGAGGCACGAGCGGTGCGGCGGACGGTGTTGCCGCCCATGGGCAGTTCCCGGGCGATCTCACGGATGCCGTGCCCCTGGGCCAGCAGACTATGGACGGTTGCGTGCCGGTCGCGGATACGCGCCTCGATCGGCGACATCTCTTCTCGGCATCAGCATGGTCGGTGACGGCATCGTTCGGCAGGCCGTCAGCCCTGCTGGCTGCTGTCTTGAGGCAGTTGCTGTGCCGGCGCACGCTGCGTTCGACGGCGGTGCCGAGGTTCTGCCAGAGGTGGAAGCGGTCGGCGACCTGGATCGCGTTCGGGGCGCCGGTGCGGGCGCCGTCTGCGTAAGAACCGGCCCGGTCACGGCAGACGATCTAGGGTCCGGGATGGTCACGCAGCCACCTGGCCAGGGTTGCAGCGTCGCGGCCGGGCAGCAGGTCGACAGGCTGGCCGGTCTCGCAGGTGCAGCGCCTCGGTGTGGCCGCTGGGTGGCGAAGTCACCGACTCCCAGCACCCTCGGAACGGTCAGGCAGGATCGGGCAGGGCCATCACCGCCCGTAACAGGGTCGACCGGCTCGCCTGGCCGGTGAAGCCCCTCTGACCAGTAACAGCGCGGACTCGATGACAGCCGCCCCCTCCACACCGCGGATACTCGGCGGTAATGTCGCCCCCCGCCGGACGGCACGAGACCGGTGAGTGAGAGCGAAGGGGCCCTCATGGGGACAGAGACGCCTGCGGACATAGCCGCAGGGACACCTGCGGCTATGCACGCCGCCGCCGACCGTTGGCAGCGCATGTGGAGCCACCGCGAGCAGTTGCTCAAGGTGGCCCGGCGCAGGTCGATGAGTGCGGAGGACGCCGAGGACGCGGTGCACGAGGCGATGCTGCGCGCCGCCGAGCGCCCCGACCTGGACGACGAGCGGCTCGCGGCGTGGCTGACAACGGTGACGATGCGGCTGTGCGTCGACCGCTACCGGCAGGTGAACCGTGAGGCCCAGGTGCACACCAGCCCGACCCTCACCTCCCCCGGCCCGGTGCCCGTCGAGGAGGCGGTGTGCGACCGGGCCGAGGCGAAGTGGCTGGCGGTCCGCAGCGGTGAGCTGCCCGCTCGGCAGGCCGAGGCGCTGCGGCTGAAGTCGGAGGATCTCGACGTCGGCCAGGTCGCCGCCCGGATGGGGCTGAACTACCGGACCGTCGAGTCGCTGCTGGCCCGGGCGCGGCGGACGCTGCGTCAGTCGCTGGCCGCGACGCTCGGGTGCGCGCTGTTCCTGATCGGGCGGCCGCGGGGCAGCGGCAAGGTGCAGGCCGTGGCGGTTGCTTCCACGGCGGCGACGCTGGCGGTGGCGGGGTTCGTACTGCCGTACACGCTCGACGGGGGCGGAGGCGAGGGCGGTACTGCTCCGCGGCCCATTGTTGCTTCGCCGGGTGTGGAGGACTTGCGGCCGGACAGCAGCGCTGGGGACAGGGCTCCTCAGGGGAACCGGACCACGGCCTCGGCAGCCGAACCGAAGGCGACCGGGTCGCCGTCGGGAGAATCGTTCCGGCCGCTGTCTGTGCCGTCGCTGCCGGAAGTGGCGGTGCCGAAGGTCTCGATGTCCCCGCTGCCAGTGCTGTCCGCGCCGGAGGTGCCACGCGTGCCCGAGGTACCGGGACGGCCCGAGGTGCCGGAACTGCCCGAGACCCCAGGTCTGCCGGTCGAGCCCCCCGCCGTGCCGTCCGAGTCGCTGCCGCTCCCCACGGCGCCCCCGCAGCCGTAACTCCGATCAAACAGTCGTAGACCCACCCCCCCCCCGCCCCGAATCCCGCTCGAAAAAAATCCACCACCCGAGCGACGGACGCCCCGCCCCTCCCCGTAGAGCAGATGTCAGAGCTGCTCCATGGGCTGAAGGGTGGACCGGATGGGTGTCGAGATCTGTGTGGAAGGGCTGACCAAGTCCTTCGGTCGCCAGGTCATCTGGCAGGACGTCTCACTGACGCTGCCCGCCGGGGAGGTCTCGGTCATGCTCGGCCCGTCGGGTACGGGCAAGTCGGTGTTCCTGAAGACGCTCGTCGGACTGCTGAAGCCGGAGCGAGGATCGATCACGATCCAGGGCCGGGACATCACCAAGCTCCGCGAGCACGATCTGTACGAGGTGCGGAAGCTCTTCGGCGTGCTGTTCCAGGACGGCGCGCTGTTCGGCTCGATGAACCTGTACGACAACATCGCCTTCCCGCTGCGCGAGCACACGCGTAAGTCCGAGAGCGAGGTCCGGCGCATCGTGCTGGACAAGATGGACATGGTCGGGCTGATCGGTGCCGAGGGAAAGCTGCCCGGCGAGATCTCCGGCGGGATGCGGAAGCGGGCGGGACTGGCCCGGGCTCTGGTGCTCGACCCGGAGATCATTCTTTTCGACGAACCCGACTCGGGCCTCGACCCGGTCCGCGTCGCCTACCTCAACCAGCTCATCGTCGACCTGAACGCCCAGATCGACGCGACCTTCCTGATCGTCACGCACGACATCTCCTCCGCCCGCCAGGTGCCGGACAACATCGGGCTGCTGTTCCGCCGCGAGCTGGTGACGTTCGGGCCGCGCGAGGAACTGCTGACCAGCAACGAGCCCGTTGTGCGGCAGTTCTTGAACGGCCGCATGCAGGGCCCCATCGGCATGGCGGAGGAGAAGGACGCCGCACAGGTCGAGCAGGAGCTGGCCGCCCTCGGCGACGACGCCAAGGGCACAGAGTCTCCCGGCAGCCGGACTCCGACCCCCCGCCTGCTGCCGGGACCGGGTGTCCCCCGGTCTCCCCGCTGGGAAGCGATCGCCCGACGTGAGGCCGCGCTGCACCAGAAGACGGTGGTCGGCGCATGAGCTTTTCACCGATCGGAGCGCTGCGGCACTCGGGGAGCCTGTTCGCGATGGCGCTGGACGTCGCCCGGACGATTCCGCGGCGGCCCTTCCAGGCAAGGGAGTTCATCCAGCAGGCATGGTTCATCGCGAGTGTGACGATCCTTCCGACGGCCCTGGTCTCCATCCCCTTCGGCGCGGTCATCGCGCTGCAGATCGGCAGCCTCACGCGACAGCTCGGTGCCCAGTCCTTCTCGGGCGCCGCCTCCGTGCTGGCCGTGCTGCGCGAGGCCTCGCCGATCGTCACCGCGCTGCTGATCGCGGGCGCCGGCGGCACGGCGATCTGCGCGGACCTCGGGGCGCGGAAGATCCGCGACGAGATCGACGCGATGCAGGTGCTGGGCATCGATCCCATCCACCGGCTGGTCGTGCCGCGGGTGCTGGCATCGATGCTGGTCGCGGTCCTGCTCAACGGCCTTGTGTCGGTGGTCGGCGTGGCAGGCGGCTACTTCTTCAACGTCGTCCTGCAGAACGGCACTCCGGGCGCCTACCTCGCTTCCTTCACCACTCTCGCCCAGCTCTCCGACCTGTGGGCGGCCGAGATCAAGGCACTCGTCTTCGGCGCAATCGCCGCGATCGTCGCCTCGTACAAGGGACTGACCGCGAAAGGCGGACCGAAGGGTGTGGGCGACGCGGTGAACCAGTCGGTGGTGATCACCTTCATGTTGCTGTTCGTGACCAACTTCGTGATGACCGCGGTGTACTTCCAGGTCGTTCCGCAGAGGGGTTAGCCGATGAGACTTCTCGACCGCCCTCTGCGCTCTCTGGAAGCGCTGGGCACCCAACTCACCTTCTACGGCCGCTCGTTGGCATGGACCGGACGCACCCTGCGCCGCTACAAGAAGGAGATCCTCCGGCTCCTGGCCGAGGTGAGCTTCGGCCGGGGCGCGCTGGCGGTGGTGGGCGGCACGGTCGGCGTGATCGCCTTCCTGTCCTTCTTCACCGGCACCGAAGTCGGCCTCCAGGGCTACGCGGCCCTCAACCAGCTCGGCACCTCCAACTTCGTCGCGTTCCTCTCGGCGTACTTCAACACCCGCGAGATCGCCCCGCTGGTGGCCGGACTCGCCCTGTCCGCGACCGTCGGCGCCGGGTTCACGGCCCAGCTGGGTGCGATGCGGATCAGCGAGGAGACCGACGCGCTCGAAGTGATGGGCGTGCCCTCGCTGCCGTTCCTGGTGACGACGAGGATGATCGCCGGATTCGTCGCGGTGATCCCGCTGTACGTGATCGGCCTGCTGTCCTCCTACGTCGCCGCCCGCACCATCACAACGGTCTACTACGGCCAGTCGGCCGGCACCTACGACCACTACTTCCAGCAGTACCTGCCACCGGTCGACGTGTTGTGGTCCTTCGGCAAAGTGCTCGTCTTCGCCGTCCTGATCATCCTCGTCCACTGCTTCTACGGCTACTACGCCAGCGGTGGCCCGGCGGGCGTCGGCGTGGCAGTGGGCCGTGCGGTGCGGACCTCGATCGTGGCGATCAACGTCCTCGACTTCTTCCTGTCGCTCGCGATATGGGGCGCCAGCACGACCGTACGGATTGCGGGGTGAGCCGCCGGATGAGGGTGCTGAGACTGCGGTTGTACGGCGTCGTCTTCATCGCCGTACTCGCATTGCTGCTGGGGCTGTCGGTCGCGGTCTACCGGCAGGTGTTCACGCCGGCGGTGCGGATCACGCTGGAGGCCGACAGTCTGGGCAACCAGCTCGATCCGCGGGCCGACGTCAAGCTGCGCGGGCTGCTGGTCGGCGAGGTGCGCGAGGTGCGAGCGGACGGGACGAAGGCGACGCTCGACATCGCGCTCAAGCCGGAGCATGTCGCGTACATTCCCTCCGACGTACACGCGCGCCTGCTGCCCAAGACGCTTTTCGGCGAGAAGTACGTCGACCTGGTGCCGCCCGCCGGTTCGTCCGCCCGTCCCATCCGTGCCGGCGACGTCATTGCCCAGGACCGCACCCGTGCCGGCATCGAGGTGCAGCAGCTCATGAACGACCTGCTGCCCCTGCTGCGAACCGTCGAGCCCGGCAAGCTCAACGCCACCCTCTCCGCGTTCGCAACGGCCCTCGAAGGCCGCGGCGACCGGATCGGCGACAACCTCACGCGCCTGGAGGCCTACCTGCGCCGCCTCAACCCCCACCTGCCCTCCCTCACCGAGGACATCGCCCGCTTCGCCGAGGTCGCCGAGATATACGGCGACGCGGCGCCCGACCTGATGGAGATCCTGCGCAACACGGTCACCACCAGCCGCACGATCGTCGAGCAGAAGGACCGGCTGGCAGCGGCGTTGAGGACGACAGCGACCGTCGCGGGCACGGCGGAGGACTTCCTCGACGCGAACGGCGACCGGCTCATCACCCTCGGCCGGGTCTCCCGCCCGACGCTTGAGCTGTTCGCCCGCTACTCCCCCGAGTACCCGTGTCTGCTGGCCGGTCTGGTCCGGCAGGAGAAGGCCTCGGAGGAGGCGTTCCGGGGAGGCAAGATGCACATCACGCTGGAGGCCGTGCGGCCGCAGGGTGCCTATGAACCGGGCGAGGAGCCGCGGTACGGCGAGCGGTCGGGGCCCCACTGCCGTGATCTGCCGAGTCCGCCGGTGCCGGCTCCCGGGGCCCACCTCAACGACGGTTCGAAGTCCGAGGGTTCCTCCTCGGACGGCCCGCTCGGTGTGTCCGCCACGCGAGCCGAGCAGCAGACCGTCGGCTCACTCGTCGCGCCCGCACTGGGGGTGCCCGCAGACGAGGTGCCGCCGGTCGCGACACTGCTGTTCGGGCCGCTGGCGCGCGGGACGGCGGTGAGTGTGGCATGAGGACCGCAGGCGCGCGGCAGACCGCTGCTCCCCTCATCAAGTTCAGCGTTTTCGCGCTGGTGACCATCCTGACCACGGCCCTCCTCGCCGCCACCATCGTGAACATCTCCTTCACCCCCGAGCATCGCTATCGCGCGGTGTTCAGCGACGTCACCGGCCTGGAGGAGGGCGACGACATCCGCGTCGCCGGAGTACGGGTCGGCGAGGTCGAGGGCATCCGGATCAAGGACCGGACGCTGGCCGAGGTCACCTTCACGGTCGGCCAGGACGGCCCGCTGCTGACCAGCACGGGCGCGGTCATCCGGTACCGCAACCTGGTCGGGCAACGGTATGTCGCGCTGACCGAGGGCACGGGCGACGGCACCCGGCTGCTGCGGCCCGGCGCGACGATCCCACTGGCGCGCACGCAACCGGCGTTGGACCTCAACGCGCTGCTCAACGGCTTCAAGCCCCTGTTCGCCGCGCTCAGCCCGAAGGACGTCAACCAGCTCGCCACCGAGATCATCAAGACCCTCCAGGGCGAGGGCGGCACCGTCAACAGCCTGCTCGTCCACACGGCGTCGCTCACCTCGACGCTGGCCGGCCGCGATCAGCTGATCGGCTCGGTGATCGACAACCTCAACACCGTGCTGAAGACGCTCGACAAACGCGGAACCCGTTTCTCCGGCCTCCTCAAGCAGCTGCGCCGGGTCATCTCGGGCCTGTCCGCCGACCGCAAGCCCATCGGGGAGTCGCTGGTGGGCATCGGCGATCTGACCGAGGCCACCTCGGGACTGCTGAAGGACGCGCGTCCACCGCTGAAGGACGACATCGCCGAGCTGACCGAGCTCACCGGAACGCTGAACGACAACGAGAAGACCGTGGAGGGCGTCCTGAAGCGGCTGCCGAACAAGCTCAATGAGCTGACGGGGACGGCGTCCTACGGCTCGTGGTTCAACTTCTACCTGTGCGACTTCGACGGGCGGATCGTACTGCCGAAGACGAAGTCGACGTCACAGCAGGTACTCACGCCTGATCTGCATGTGGCGAGGGCGAGGTGCGGGGCATGAGCCGCAAGCAAGGTCCCGAGCCGCTGTTCAAGGTACGCGTGGAGCCACCACGGCTGCCGAGGATACGTTTGCCGAAAATACGGCTCCTGCCGCACCGCAGGCCGCGTCCACAGCCGCTGTTCAAGGTGCGCGTCGAGCCGCCCAAGCTGCCGAAGCTGCGGATCCGTCGACCACGCCTCATCCCCTTCCGCGACCGCAACCCCGTCGTCATCGGCGCCGTCGGCCTCACCGCCCTCGCCCTGCTGGCCGTGGCCGCGTTCAACGCCGACCGCCTGCCGGTGATCGGCGCCGGCGAGACGTACAGCGCGGCCTTCGCGGAGGCGGGCGGGCTCAAGCCCGGTGACGAGGTGCGGGTCGCCGGGGTCAAGGTCGGCAAGGTCGAGGAGGTCGACCTGGATGGCGGCCACGTCAAGATCACCTTCAAGATCAAGGGCGAACCGGGCTTCGGGACGGAGACCGGCGCGTCGATCCGGGTCAAGACGATCCTTGGCGCGAAGTACCTCGCACTGCACCCCAAGGGCAGGGGCCAGTTGGCACCCGGCAGCGAGATACCGCTGAAACGCACGGTCCCCGCATACGACGTCGTACAGGCATTCAGCGACCTCACCACGACATCGGAGAAGGTCGACACCGACCGCGTGGCCAAGGCCCTGGACACCATCTCGACGACCTTCGAGGACTCCCCCGCCGAGGTGCGGGCATCTCTCAAGGGCCTGTCGCAGATCTCCCGGACGGTGGCCTCCCGCGACAAGGCGCTGCGCGAGCTGCTCGGCCACGCCAAAGGCGTCACGGGCGTACTGGCCGACCGATCCGACGACTTCACCACCCTGGTCAAGGACGGCGACAAGCTGTTCAAAGAGATCAGCAAGCGACGCGAGGCGATCCACCGACTGCTGAAGAGCTCAGCCGCGCTCGGCATCCAGCTCTCCGGCCTGGTCCAGGACAACGACAAGGAGATCGGGCCCGCGCTCAAGGGCCTGAACCGCGTGGTGACGATGCTCGAACGGAACCAATCCAGTCTGGACCGGAGCATCAAGCTCCTTGCGCCCTACGTGCGGCTCTTCACCAACACCCTCGGCAACGGCCGCTGGTTCGACTCATACGTCCAGAACCTGGTCGCGGCTCCGGTGGTGCCGCGGACGGGAGGGGGGCAGTGAACATCCCTGTCAGGCTGAGAAAGCGACTGGCCCTGCTCACCGCGCTGTCCCTCGTCGCCGCGCTTACGTACGTCCTGTGGCCACGCCCCGAGCCGGTCCGCGTCACGGCGTACTTCCCGCGCACGGTCGGCATCTACCCCGGTTCGGACGTCCGTGTCCTGGGCGTACGGATCGGCGAGGTCAAGGAGATCACGCCGGAGGGCGGCAGGGTGCGGGTGGAGCTGGAGTACGAGGCGGACCGCAAGATCCCGGCCGAAGCGCAGGCGGCGATCATCAACTCCTCGGTGGTCAGCGACCGTTATGTGCAGCTGCTACCGGTGTACCGGGGCGGTCCGGTGCTGCGGGACGGGGGCGAGATCCCCGAGTCGCGCACGGCCGTACCGGTCGAGCTGGACCGTATCTTCGACAGCCTGCACACCACGGCCGAGGCGCTCGGCCCCGAGGGCGCCAACAAGGACGGGTCCCTGTCCCGGCTGCTCGGAGTGAGCGCGGACAACCTCGACGGCCAGGGCAAGAACCTCAACCAGACGGTCGAGGACCTCTCGAAGGCAGTGACGACCCTCTCCAACGGCCGCACGGACCTGTTCGGCACGATCCGGAACCTCCAGGTCTTCACGGCGGCGCTGGCGGCCGACGACAAGAGCGTGCGGTCGTTCAACGGCAGCCTCGCGAGAGTCGCCGAGCAACTGGCGGGCGAGCGCAAGGACTTGGCGGCGGCACTGAAGAACCTCGGGACGGCGCTGGGCGACGTGTCCGGCTTCGTGAGGAGGAACAAGAAGTCGCTGACCGAGAACGTGGAGGGGCTGAGCAAGGTGACAAAGGTGCTCGTCACCCAACGGGCCGCGCTGCAGGAGCTGTTGGAGGTGGCCCCGACCGGCATGTCGAACCTCAACAACGCCTACAACCCGTCGGCCGGCACCCTCGACACCCGCAACAACGCCGATCAGGCGCAGGATCCCGCTTCGCTACTGTGCTCGCTGCTCAGGACGACCGGGGACGAGGGCGGAAAGAACCCGGGCTGTAAGGAGTTGGAGAGGCTCTTCGACTCCCTGCCGGAGTTGCCGCAGGACGGCCCGGCGGTCACCGGCACGGTCGACCGCACCCTCGGCGGAATCCTGGGGGCCGGCGCATGAGCGTTCTGCGCGTGAGCGTGCTGCGCCGGGGCGGGACGGCGGCCTGGGCGGCCGTCGGTTCGCTGCTCCTCTCCGGCTGCGAGTTCAACGGTTGGCACGACGTGCAGCTGCCCGGCGGAGCGGCCTCGGACGGCAACGCGTATCACGTCACCGTCGAGTTCCGTGACGTCCTCGACCTGGTGCCGCAGTCGGCGGTGAAGGTCAACAACGTCACCGTGGGCGCGGTGGAGAAGGTGGAGCTGGACGGCTGGCACGCGCGCGTACGCCTCCGGGTCGGCGACTCGGTCGAGCTGCCCGCCAACGCGATCGCGGAGCTACGCCAGACCAGCGTGCTCGGCGAGAAGTACGTGGCGCTGTCCAGGCCGACGGACACCACACCGGTCGGACGCCTCGGCGACGGCGACGCGATCCCGTTGTCCCGCAGCGGCCGCAATCCGGAGATCGAGGAGGTGCTGTCCGCCCTGTCCGCGCTGCTCAACGGTGGTGGAGTGGCGCAGCTCAAGACGATCACCGTGGAGCTGAACAAGGCGCTGGAGGGACGGGAGAACCGGGTCAGGTCGCTACTGAAGGAACTGAACACGTTTCTGGGCGGCCTGGACAAGCAGAAGGGCGACATCGTCCGGGCGCTGAAGGCCGTCGACCGACTCGCCAAGCGCCTCGGCAAGGAGAAGAAGACCATCGCCGACGCCGTGGACGCGATGCCGCCGGCCCTGAAGGTCCTGGCCGACCAGCGGCGCGACCTGACGCGGATGCTCACGGCGTTGTCGAAGCTCGGCAGGACAGGCACCAGGGTGGTCAACGCCTCGCACGACGACACCGTCGCGAATCTGAAGCGGCTGCGCCCGATCCTGCAACAGCTCAACAAGGCCGGCAGCGACCTGCCCAACGCCTTGGAGCTGCTGACCACTTATCCCTTCCCCCGCAACGCGGTGGACGCCATCAAGGGCGACTACGTCAACCTCCACATCACGGCTGACCTCGATCTGGCCGGGATCTACGGCAACTTGACGGAGAAGCCGGGCGGCAGTCGGGGTGGCGACGGGGAGCCCCAGGGGCCCGAGCTCCCGAAGACCCCGGACCTCCCGGACGTACCGGATCTCCCGAGCCTGCCGACCGTGCCGACACCCACCGCGCTCCCGAGCACACCGAACGTGCCGTCGTCGCCCTCGGCACCTTCCGACGGCAATGGCGACCCGCTGTGCCCACCGGTGTGCACCAGCAGCTACAGCGATTACGGCAGTTACGGCACCGGAAGCGACTGGCCGAAGGGGATCGACCTCGCACTGGCCGAGCTGATGCTGAAGGGAGTCCAGCCGTGATCACACGTACGGTCAAGGCCCAGCTTCTGGCCTTCACCACCATCACCGCCGTAGGCGTGTCGTACGTCGGCGCCGAGTACACGGGGCTGGTGGACGAGGTACTGGACCGCGGCTACACGGTCCAGGCGGACTTCACCGAATCCGGGGGCATTTTCCCCGGCGCCGAGGTGACGTATCGCGGGGTGCCGGTGGGCAGGGTGGGCGTGCTGCACCTGACGGGCACCGACGGCGTGTCGGTTGGCCTGGACATCGAGGACGGGGCACCGCGCATCCCGGCGAACACACTCGCCGTGGTGGCGAACCGCTCGGCGGTGGGCGAGCAGTACGTCGACCTGCAACCTCGCAACTCCCACGGACCCTATCTGCTCGACGGCAGCACGATCCCGCGCGAGAGAACACGCGTGCCCCTGCCGACGACGGACCTGATCCTCAGTCTGGACCGCCTGGTGAACTCGGTGGGCAAGGGGGATCTGCAGGTCACGGTCGACGAGTTGGGCGAGGCGTTCGCGGGAACGGGCCCGAATCTCAGCCGTCTGGTGGACTCGGGCAACGAGCTGGTGGAGTCGGCGTCGGAGGCGCTGCCGGAAACGATCGCCCTCATCGAGGACTCACGGAAGGTACTGAAGACACAGGCTGACCAGGGCTCGTCCATCAAGTCGTTCGCAAGCGATCTGGCCACGCTCACGGGGCAGTTGAAGGCGAGCGACGGGGACCTGCGCAGGCTGATCGGCAACGCGAGGCCGGCGGCACAGGAGGTGAACTCGCTGCTGAAGTCGGTGTCGCCGAGGCTCTCGATCCTGCTGGCGAACCTGATCAGCGGCGGCCAGGTGACGATGGCGCGTCTGCCCGGCGTGGAGCAGGCCCTGGTCACCTTCCCGGTGATGGTGGCGGGCAGCTACACGGTCATCCCCGGCGACGGCACCACCCACTTCGGCCTGGTGGTGAACGCCGACGACCCGCCGGCCTGCACGCAGGGCTACGGCACGGCCCGCCGCGACCCCGCCGACACCAGCACGCGCGGGGCGAACACCCACGCCCGCTGCACGCTCCCGCAGGGCAGCGAGTCATCGGTACGAGGCGCACAGAACGCGCCCTACGTGACCCCGTACGACCCGGAGACCGGCACCACCGCCGGCCCGGACGGAAGGGCCGTCGAGATCGGCTCGAAGGGCGGCCAGCAGGCCGTGTTCGGAAAGGAGTCGTGGCAATGGCTACTCGTTGGCCCCATGGCATGAAGAACTTGCGCAGCTCCATTTCACTGACGGCGGGACTCGTCGCCTCGGCGGTCCTGACCACCGCACTCACGACTTGGCTGGCCCTCGGCGTCTACGCCCAGCGCGAAGCGAACCAGGTCCGCCAGGACATCCTGGTCGCGGCCCGCCAGTCAGCGCTGAACTTCACTTCCCTCGACTACCGGCGCTACGACCGTGACAGCGCGAACGTACTGGCAGGCGCGACCGGCGACTTCAAGAAGCAGTTCGCCGCGCAGACGGAGCAGCTGACACGACTCGTCGCGGCGAACAAGTCGGTATCCGAGGGCCAGATTCTGGAGGCAGGCATCGTCCGCTCCGACGAGGACTCTGCCCGCGTCCTGGTCGTCGCCGACAGCAAGGTGACCAACACGGCCGCGCCCCAGGGAGAGTCGCGCACGTATCGCCTGCAACTGAACCTGGTCCACCGGGACGGCCGCTGGCTGACGTCCGACGTCGAGTTCGTCGGCTGACAAGCAACGAGGAGTACGACCATGCCGAAGACGACCACCGGTCGCGCCCCCGGCATCACGACCGGGCGCACGATGACGGCGGCAGCCCGCGCGGCAGCCAAGCGCGCGGAACGCGGCCGCTACAACGCCGACTCAGTGGCGGCCATCGACAGTGGGGGCGGGGACCGGTCCGATCGCCCGCTCGCGAGCCGCACCGTGCTCGTCGAGGCCCCGAAAGACGGCTGGCAAGACCCGCCGGAGCCGTCACCGGAGGCGTTCGAGGAGGCCGAGACGCCGGAAAAGCCCGGCCAACCCGGCCCCCGAAGGCTGCTCACAGCGCTGCTCGGTGCCCTGCTCGTGGCGGGTTTGGTGGCGGTCGCCGTACTTGGGTGGCAGTACCGGGAGGGAGAGCGCACACAGACTGCCCGCACCGAGGCGGTCGAGGCCGCACGCAAGGCGGCACCGATCGTCCTGTCGTACGACTACCGCCACCTGGATCGCGACTTCGCGAGGGCCCGCACCCACCTCACCGGGGACTTCAGCAGGGAGTACGGGAAGACGACGGAGGCCGTGGTGGGCCCGACGGCGAAGAAGTACCGAGGCGTGGTGAAGGCGACGATCGCCGCCCCTCCTTCCGGCGGAACCCCGGCAGCCTCCGTCGCCTCGGCCTCCTCGGACGAAGTCGTGGTCCTGCTCTTCGTCAACCAGGTCACCGAGAGCACGCAGGTATCGGGGTCCCGGGTGGACCTGAACCGGGTGCGGATGACGATGTCCCGCACGACGGAGCGGTGGAAGGTGAGCGCGGTCGACGCACTCTGACGGGAAAGGCGTGCCATCGCTGCGCCGCCCACCGACCATTGCCGAACCCGGCGCAGGATACGTCCGCCCCCGCGAGCCGCTCATCGGGCCACCGTGCGGGTCGTGTCCGCCGAGCATCCAGTGAACGTTGGCCCCCATGGCTTCGAGGGAACCGGATGCGCACCACCGGCCGTGGTTCAGGCCCGGGTGTAGCCGCCGTCGGCGAAGAGTTCGGCGCCGGTGACGAACGACGAGGCCTCCGAAGCCAGGAAGAGGGCGGCCTCGGCGATTTCCTCGGCGTCGGCCAGCCGGCCCAGTGGCACGACGGCCTCGGCGAACTGGTCGACGTCCGGCCCCGCGGCGCCCAGCAGGCCAGGGGTCCGCGTGGGTCCCGGGCTGAGCACGTTGACCCGGAATCGGCGCTCCCGCGACTGCCGGGCCCAGTTGTGCACGAGGTTGCTCACCGCCGCCTTCGAGGCGCTGTAGACCTCTAGGTGCTCATTGGGCCGCACGCTGTTGCTCGAGCCGACGACCAGGATGGAGGCGTTCTCCGCCAGCAGCGGAAGCGCCTTCTGAACAGTGAACAGTGGGCCCTTGACGTTGACGGCGAGCGTCAGGTCGACGTTCGCCTCGGTGTGGGCGCCGAGCGCGGCGTCCGCGACGATTCCCGCATTGGCCACCAGCACGTCGATGCGTCCGGCCTCCTCGCGGACTTGCGCGTAGAGCGCGTCCAGGTCGGCCAGGACCGAGACGTCGGATCGTACGCCGGTGGCCGCGGGGCCCAACTCCTTGACTGCCGCTTCGAGGCGGTCGATGTCCCGGCCGGTCACGAAGACCCGTGCGCCTTCCCGGACGAAGCGGTGGGCGATGGCCAGCCCGATCCCGCTGGTCCCTCCGGTGATCACGGCCACCTTCTCCTGCAGCACGCCTGGCATGTCGAACTCCTTCAGTTGTGGAATCGATCGTCCATAACGTAGGCAGTAATGGACGATCGAGTCAAGAATGGATAGGCTGAGACCATGCCGAGACCACGCGCATTCGACGAACGCCAAGTCCTGGAGCGGGCCCGGGAACAGTTCTGGGCGACCGGCTATGCAGGAACCCGGATGGACGACATCGCCCAGGCGACCGGCCTGGGCAAGGGCAGCCTGTACGGCGCATTCGGCGACAAGGGCAAGCTGTTCCACCGTGTGTTCGGCGACTGGTGCACCGCAGTCGTCGAGGTGGCCGAAGGGCGGCTGGCAGGCGGCCCGGACGCAGAGGCCTGGGCCCGGCTGTCGGGATACGTGCACCTGATGGCGGAGAACACCGCCTCCGACACCGAGCGCCGCGGGTGCCTGTTGGCCAAGGGCGCGGCGGAACTGGCCCAGCACGATCCGACGGTCGCCGCACGGTCGGCCGAGACCATGACGGCACTACTGACCCTGCTGCGGACGGAGATCAGCGCCGCCCAGCGCCACGGCGACATCGACAGCGCCGCGGATCCGGAGCGGTTGGCGGCACTGCTCCTGACGGTGGTCCGCGGTATCGAGGCGGTAGGCAAAGCCGGCCTGGCCCCGGAGACCCTGCGGACCATTGCAGACACCGCACTGGCGGTTCTGCCCAGGCCCGAGGGGCAGAAGCGCCGCACAAGCGGGCGCAGTCCGGTCCGCGAGAACTGACTTGGTGCCATCACGGCCATGTGATCCGCCGGGCGTTGCCTTGCGTGGATCTTGTTCAGAGGCCTAGCGATCGTCGTACGGGAAGTGATCGGAAAGTGAGTGGCCTCTCCCCCGCGCCGGGCGGCGGTCCTTGCCCTCGTCACTGTTCGGCCCTGGCCTTCGTCATCGCTCGCGAGGTTCAAGAGCGCGGAGCGATACCCTGAGCTGAGGCGGCGTGGTCAGGCGATCCCGGTGCCGCGCAGCAGCAGCAACGCCACGTCCACCACCGCCACGGCGACCGCTGCCGCGAACGCCGCTCGCTCCCACCGGCGTCCCAGCACCGTCCCCGCCACCGCGACCAGGCCGGCCACCGCGAACGCCGCAATTCCCCATCTGCCGGGTGGTCCTGCGGGCCCCAGCGCCAGCACCGCGGACGCGGCCACCAGCGGCACCGGCAGCAGCAGCCGCGCGCTGTCCGGGCCCAGCCGGTGCGGCCAGCCCCGTACGCCCGTCGCCAGATCCCCGCGGATGTCCGGCAGCACATCGCCCAGATGCGCGCCGACTCCCAGCAGCGCCCCGGCGGTGACGACCCACCAGGCCGGCCATGGCTGCCCCGGCAACCCCAGTGCCACGAACGCCGGGAGCGCGGCAAAGCCCACCGCGTACGGCGCCCAGGACCACGCTGTTGCCTTGAGCCGCAGGTCGTACGCCCACGCCGCCGCCACCCCGGTCAGGTGAACGGCGCCTGCCGACAGCCCACAGGCGAACGACAGCGGCACGCACAGCCCCAGCGCGACATACGCGGCCACCCACACCTCCGTCACGCCGACCGTGCCGTCGACAACGGGTTTGCCCCGACGGCCGGCGGCGATGTCCCGGCGCGCGTCGAACGCGTCGTTGCACCAGCCGACGGACAACTGCCCGGTCAGCACCGCGGCGGCGGTCAGGACACAACGCGCGGCGCCCTGGCCGGCGGTGACGGCGAGGGCGGCCATCAAGGCGGTGACCGCCGCGACAGGCCCGGGGTGGCACGATCCGGCCAGGCCGCCCACCCGGCCGGCCCAACTCGCGGCCGGGCCGCAGACCGTCGATTGCTCGGGAGTGCCCACCCGGCCGATCGTAGGCGCCCCGACCCCACCCGGCTCGAGCACGCGCCCCGTGGCGAACGGCCGGACGGGCGATCCATGGTGCTGAAGGCCCGGTCCGGGGAACACGTGGGAAGCAACTCACCCCAGTCGGTAACCGGACGGGAACCACATGACGCGGATCGCCGCCGTTCACGGTGCCCTCGCACCGCACCGTCGCCCCCAGTCCGAGATCACCGACATGGTGGCCCGTACCTGTCTGCCGGAGGGCAGCGACCGCCGAGTCCTGGACCGGCTGCACCGGAGCACGAAAGTCAGGTCGCGTCACATGACGCTGCCGCTCGAGCGATACGGGGAACTGGACGGATTCGGCACCTCCAACGACGTCTTCATCGCCGCCGCCACCGACCTGGGCGCCAAGGCCGTCCGAGGCGCGCTGCACATGGCCGGCCTGACCGCCGCCGACGTGGACCTGCTGATCTTCACCTCGGTCACCGGCATCGCCACCCCCTCGATCGACGCACGGCTGGCCGGCCGCCTCGGACTGCGGCCGGACGTCAAGCGGCTCCCCCTGTTCGGCCTGGGCTGTGCCGGCGGCGCCGCCGGCCTGGCCCGTATGCACGACTACCTGCTGGGCCGTCCCGGCCACGTGGCGGTGCTGCTCTCGGTCGAACTGTGCTCGCTCACCTTCCAGCGCAACGACGCCTCCATGGCCAACCTCGTCGCCACCGGCTTGTTCGGCGACGGCGCCGCCGCGGTCGTCGCGTGCGGTGGGAAACGCCCGCGCCGCCCGGAAGAGACCGCCGGCCCGACGATCGTGGACTCCCGCAGCCACCTGTATCCGGACACCGGGCGCGTCATGGGCTGGGACATCAAGAACAGCGGCTTCCAGGTCATCCTCGACCCGAAGGTCCCTGATGTGGTACGCCGTTACCTCGCCGATGACGTCGAGGGGTTCCTCAGCGACCACGGGATCAAGCCGAAGGACGTGACCGCCTGGGTGTGCCACCCCGGCGGCCCCAAGGTCCTTCAGGCCGTCACCGAGGCCCTCGACCTGCCCGAGGAGGCACTCGATGTGACCTGGCGTCACCTGGCCGACGTGGGCAACCTGTCCTCGTCGTCGGTGCTCCACGTACTGCGCGACACCCTGGCCCAACGCCGCCCTCCGCCCGGCACGCCGGGTCTGCTGCTGGCGATGGGGCCCGGCTTCGCCTGCGAACTCGTCCTGCTGCGCTGGTAGTTCGAACCTCGTAGGACACGAAGGACAGGAAGGACGCGAGGCACACATGATCTGGTACGGACTGCTGGTGGCCGCCGTCGCCGCCGAGCGTGTCGCCGAACTCGTCGTCGCCCGCCGCAACGAACGGTGGACCACCGCCCGCGGCGCGACCGAGACTGGGCAGGGCCACTACCCGGCCATGGTCGCCCTCCACACCGGCCTGCTGATCGCCTGCCCGACCGAAGTGTGGCTGGCCGACCGGCCCTTCGTACCCCCCCTGGCCTGGCCCGTGCTGGCCGTGCTCGCGGGCGCCCAGGCACTGCGATGGTGGTGCATCCACACCCTGGGCCCCCGATGGAACACCCGGGTGATCGTCGTACCCGGTCTACCGCTGGTGACAGGCGGTCCCTACCGGTGGCGGTGGCTGCGGCATCCGAACTACGTGGCCGTCGTCGCCGAGGGCGTGGCCCTGCCCCTCGTCCACACCGCCTGGACCACCGCGGCCGCCTTCACGGCACTCAACGCCGCCCTGCTCACCGTGCGCGTCCGCTGCGAGAACCAGGCACTGACCACCGCGACCGCGCCCGCGTCGGCATGATCGACGTACTGGTGGCCGGCGGCGGACCCGCCGGGCTGGCTGCCGCCATCCACGCCGCGCTCGCCGGACTGGAGGCCGCCGTCATCGAACCCCGGACCACGCCTGTGGACAAGGCCTGCGGAGAAGGGGTCATGCCCGGCGGAGTCGCCGCGCTGCGAGCACTGGGCATCGAGGTCACCGGCCGCGAACTGCGCGGCATCCGCTACGTGGACGGCACCACCCGCGCCGAAGCGTCCTTCCGCGGCCACAGTGGGCTGGGGATCCGCCGCACGACGCTGCACTCCGCCCTGCACCAGCGCGCGCTCGACCTCGGCGTACGGATACTGCCGGGCAAGGTCGGCGAGGTGCGCCAGAGCGCGGACACGGTCACCGCCGCGGGCACCACGGCCCGTTGGCTGATCGCCGCCGACGGACTGCACTCCCCGGTGCGCCGCGGCCTGGGCCTGGAACTGCCGGCCCTCCCGCACGGCCGCTACGGACTGCGCCGCCACTACCGCGTCGAACCGTGGACGGACTACGTGGAGGTCCACTGGTCCCGGCATGGCGAGGCCTACGTGACACCGATCGGCCACGACCTGGTGGGCGTCGCGATCCTCAGCCGCAGCCGCCGCGGATACGACGAACACCTGGCCGCCTTCCCGACCCTCACCGCGGCACTGCGCGGCCCGGCCGCAACGGCGGTACGCGGCGCCGGACCACTGCGACAGCGCGTACGGCACAGAACCGCCGGCCGTGTCCTGCTCGTCGGCGACGCCGCGGGCTACCTCGACGCCCTCACCGGCGAAGGCATCGCCCTCGCACTGGCAACTTCCGGGGCCGCCATCCGCTGCCTGGCCGCCGGACAACCGGCAGCATACGAGCGCGCCTGGACCCGGCTGACCCGGCGCCACCGGCTACTGACCGGCGCCCTCCTGGCCGCAAGCCGTCGTCCTGGCGCCGCCCGTCTCATCGTCCCTGCAGCGTCCCGGATGCCCCCGGTGTTCTCGGCCGCGGTCCGCGCACTGCAGTAGTGGCCTGGCCCGGCCTCCATGCCTGCCCTGACACCGTGAGATCCACGCTGGCCAGGGGCATTGTCAGTGGTGGCAGGCAGGATAGCGGGCATGACAACACCAGGTGCAGTGATCGTGGATACCGCCGCCTACGCTCAGGCTGTCGAGGATGCGGTGAAGGCGTCGGCCGCTTACTACGCGGACGGTACGTCGATGCTGGACGATGACTCCTACGACCGGTTGGTCCGGGGCATCGCCGCGTGGGAGGCCGACCATCCCGACCAGGTGCTGCCCGACTCACCAACGGGGAAGGTCGCCGGCGGCGCCACGGAAGGCGACGTCCCGCACACGGTCGCCATGCTGAGCCTGGACAACGTGTTCTCGCCGGAGGAGTTCACCGCCTGGACCGCCTCGCTGGCCCGCAGGATCGGACACGAGGTGGAAAGGTTCAGTGTCGAGCCGAAGCTGGACGGCCTGGCGATCGCCGCCCGTTACTCCCGCGGCCGCCTGAGACAGCTGATCACCCGCGGCGACGGGACGGCCGGGGAGGACGTCTCGCACGCGATCGGAACTATCGAAGGCCTCCCACAAGAACTCGCCGAGCCGGTCACGGTCGAGGTGCGGGGCGAGGTCCTGATGACAACCGCCCAGTTCGAGCACGCCAACGAGATTCGCACCGCGCACGGCGGGCAGCCGTTCGCCAACCCCCGCGGCGCCGCGGCGGGCACCCTGCGCGCCAAGGAGCGCGCCTACACCGTGCCGATGACATTCTTCGGCTACGGCCTGCTGCCCCTGCCCGACACCGACACGACACTCGCCGCGCGGCTGGGCGAGAACGCACACAGCGACCTGATGGCGCAGGCCGCCGCGTACGGGGTGAACACCACCGCCACCACCGCGGTGCCCGGCATCACCGCCGACAGCGTCGAGGACGTGCTGGCCCGGGTGCAGGAGATCGCCGCCCTGCGACCCGGGTTGCCCTTCGGGATCGACGGCGTCGTCATCAAGGCAGATCTTGCCGCCGACCAGCAGACCGCCGGATCCGGGACACGCGCCCCGCGCTGGGCGATCGCCTACAAACTCCCCGCCGTCGAGAAGATCACACGGCTGCTCGAGGTGGAGTGGAACGTCGGCCGCACCGGCATCATCGCCCCACGCGCCGTCCTGGAACCGGTCGAGATCGACGGCGCCACCATCACCTACGCCACCCTCCACAACCCGGCCGACATCACCCGCCGCGACCTGCGCCTGGGCGACCACGTCATGGTCCACCGGGCCGGCGACGTCATCCCCCGCATCGAAGCCCCCGTCGCCCACCTGCGCACCGGCGACGAACAGCCCATCGCCTTCCCCACGGTGTGTCCACGGTGCGGTGCCGCCATCGACACCAGCGAGCAGCGCTGGCGCTGCGCGATGGGCCGCAACTGCCACCTGGTCGCCGCCCTGTCCTACGCGGCCGGCCGCGACCAGCTCGACATCGAGGGCCTCGGCACCACTCGCATCGTCCAGCTCGTCGACGCCCACCTCGTCGCCGACCTCGCCGACCTGTTCACCCTCACCCGCGAACAGTTGCTCGGCCTGGAGCGGATGGGCGAGACCAGCACCGACAACCTCCTCACGGCCATCTCCGCGGCCAAGCAGCAGCCACTGTCGCGAGTACTGTGCGCGCTCGGGTTGCGTGGAACCGGCCGCTCCATGTCCCGCCGGATCGCCCGGTATTTCGCCACGATGGACAACATCCGTGCCGCCGACGCCGACGCGATGCAGCAGGTCGAGGGCATCGGCACCGAGAAAGCCCCCTCCATCGTCGCCGAACTCGCCGAACTCGCCCCGCTCGTCGACAAACTCGCCGCCACCGGGGTGAACATGACCGAACCCGGCGCCACCCCGCCCGCCCCCGCGGCCGACGAAACCGACAGCAACACAGAGAAGACGAAGGCTGCGGAAGGCCCGCTGGCCGACATGACCGTGGTCGTGACCGGCGCGATGACAGGCGTACTGGAGAAGCTCAGCCGCAACCAGATGAATGAGCTCATCGAACGGGCCGGCGGCCGCTCCTCATCCAGCGTCTCCAAGAAGACCACCCTCGTCGTCGCCGGAGACGGCGCCGGATCCAAGCAGGCCAAGGCCGAAGACCTCGGAATCAAACTGGCCGGTCCCGACGAATTCGCCACCCTCGTCGCCGACTTCCTCAAGTGACCCGCAGCTGTGAGGCCGGGTGCCCCACCTCACAGCGGAACTCCGGCAGGGGAAGGAACAACCCAACACGGCAGTCTGTTCATCTATATGTGGCTGCGGAGGGGACAGTGTCCCCGGGCCTCACCCATGGCCCATGGGGACGATCGTCCGGCTGAAGCCCCATGGAGCCTCCCGCCGAGAGGCGACCGCCCTCCGCACGACACCACACACGGCCCCGGCTGGTCTCCCCCGTCCAGCCGGGGCTTCCCCATGAAGTCGTGTGCCGGCCCGTCAGCGACTCGCCGCATGGTCCGGTTCAGCGGGATCTAGCGAGGAACCCCGGGCCTTCAGGTCTGGGAGGAATCGCTTCTCTCGATAGGGGTGACCCTCACCGGAGTGCGGGTCTGCGTTGTTGGCCTCAGGCTGGACGCTTCTGGTTCGCGATGTACTCCTTCATCACGGCGAGCGGTGCGCCACCGCATGAGGCCGCGAAGCAGGACGGGGATCAGAAGTGTTCGCCCCACAGGTACTTGCGGATGTGGGCGGGGAACTCCTGGCGGAGTCTGCGGGCTGAGACGCCCTTGAGGCTGCCGACGAGTAGGGAGATGGCGACCTTCGGGGGATAGTGCACGAGGAGGTGGACGTGATCGCGTTCGCCGTTGAATTCCGGCAGCTCCGCACCGAAGCCGGTACACACATCACGCATGATCTCTGCGCAGCGGTGGAGGATGTCGTCGGTGAACGGTCCGCGCCGGTACTTCGGGGTGAAGACCAAGTGCGCGTGCAGGGTGCAGGGTGCAGGGTGCAGACGACGCTACGCCCCGGTGCGGATATCGGGGTTTGGCTCCCAGCGTGGCGACATGGATCAACCGTCGTACGCTGATCTGAATGAAGATCGTGACGCAGGTGAAGCTGTTACCGGAGGCCGAGCAGGCCGCCGCGCTGTCGGCGACCTTGCGCACGGTCAACGATCTGGCGACCTGGGTGTCCGAGGTTGCGTTCGCCAGCGAGGTGCCGCGTGAGTACGAACTGCGCAAGCACACGTACCAGCACCTCAGAGCCTGCGGTCTGGGTGCGCAGGCAGCTCAACACGTGATCAAGAAAGTGCGTGACGCGTACACCGCGCTGCACGCCAACCTCAAAGCCGGGAATTACGGCAAGGCGGCCAGCAAGCGCCGCCGGCAGGTCGAGTCCAAGCCGATCATGTTCCGGCCCGATGCCGCGCAGCCATATGACGATCGGTGTCTGAGCTGGCAGTACGACACGCAGACGGTCTCCATCTGGACCACCGCAGGACGGGTCAAGGGCGTTCGGTTCGCGTGCTCGACGGACGCGCTCAAGGTGCTCCAGCAGGACCGCAAGGGCGAGAGTGACCTGATCGAGCGTGACGGCGCCTTCTACCTGATCGCCACCTGCGATATCCCCCGAGGCCGACCAGTACGAGCCGGACTCGTTCATCGGCGTCGACCTCGGTATCGCCAACATCGCCGTCACGTCCGCCGGCTACCAGGCCGCCGGGCGTGGCCTGAACCGGTACCGCAAGCGTCAGCTTGCCTTGCGGGCCAAACTCCAGAAGAAGCGCACCAAGAGCGCCAAGCGCCGGTTGAAGGAGCGCTCCCGCCGCGAACAGCGGCACGTCAAGAACACCAACCACATCATCGCAGAGACGATCGTGACCGAGGCTGAACGCACCTCCGCCGGGATCTCCCTGGAAGAACTCAAGGGAATCCGGCAGAGGGTACGGCTCCGCAAGCCCCAACGGGTCACCCTCCACTCCTGGGCCTTCGCCCAGCTCGGAGACTTCATCGTCTACAAGGCCAGGTGGGCAGGCGTGCCCCTGGTCTTCGTTGATCCCGCGTACACGTCGCAGACATGCGCCGAGTGCGGCCACGTCGACAAGCGCAACCGTGTCGACCAGGGGCTTTTCATCTGCCGGGGATGCGGGGTCGTTGCCCACGCCGACCGAAATGCTTCCCACAACATCGCCCAACGCGGCGAGAGCGTGTGGAATGCGGGGCGTGAGTCACGCGTCCCTGCCACCCCGTAAGGGTGTCTGGACGGAGGAGCCAACCCAGCAGCCAGTTGGGCACTACCTCCAAGCACGGTCCTTTAGGGCCGGGTCAAGTCGACTGCCGAGATGTCACCGCCGCCACCAGCACCGGCGGACCGGAGCCGATGCGTGTCCACTGCCTTCGCGCTGGGATTCGTGCCAGCGAAGACGTTCTCGGCGAAGGCGGTGCCGCAATCGGTGTCGGCTGATCCGCTTGCCGCTTTCGGTTCCTGCACCCAGGAGCAGCAGCAATGCGAGAAGAGCAGCCACAACCGCCTGGGAGGCACAGGCAACCGGCAGATCGGCCCAAGAGAAGCTGTAGCTGATCAGCGCCGAGGAAGTCGACCCCACGCTCAGCACCAGGAAGAACCGGCTCGTCGCACCGGGAACCAGCCCTCCGCTGGCAGCCCACTTCTTCATGCCCTCGACGAACCAGAAGGCAACCAGCGCCGCCACTTCGAGCCCCAACAACAGGCCCCCCAGGCCAAGGTCCAGAACCCACTTGAACATGTTCACCATGCTGAAGCGAACGGACATCCGAACGCCTGAGTACGGTTACTCAAATGGAGTTGCCACCAAGCGGGACGTCACAGTGTGGCCGTCACGAAGGTAGCGCCAGAAACCACCCACCACACGCGGGCCCACATTCCGCGGGACGGCACCTCAGGATGGGCAGCCGCCACCTGCCACCTCCGTTGACGCCTACGGCGCCGCTACGGCATGAACCCCCTAAAGCCTGTCCGGCGGAGCACGGGTGCGTTGGCTACGGTGCACACCACGGTGGTGCTTCTGGCAGCGCTGTTCATCGGCTGCGTGGGCGGAGGTCTTACCTTCCTCAGCGGCAGCCCACTGGCCGGAGCCGTCCTTGCCGGACTGACCGGCGGGGGCGTCAGCGTCCCCGTGTTGCGCTCCCTGATCCGATAACCGGGAAGGGGTCGGAGGGATGTGCCACATGGTCACCGGGGTCCAGGTAGGGCCGGACCCCGGTCGCCGGCCACGAGTGCGTCGCGGCCAACCCTCAGTTCGGGCACGTACTTCGGCCTCAGGGAACACCGGTGGGCGGCGGTAGCAGTGGCGACGACCGGGCCCTGGCCCCTCAGCAGGCCGCAACAACGAGGTCGTACATGCTGGGTTAGAACGGCGGATCGTCGGACCACATGGGGGTGACGTTCTGCCACTGGTCCCAGGTCCACGGGCTGACTGAATCACCGTCCAGAAGCCACCGGCCCAGTGGGTGCGGATCCTGGCCCGGGTCTCTCCGGCGTCACAGTTATGCGCTAACAGGGACATCGCCCTCGCCGCTACCCGTCGAGCATGCCTTCGCAGGACGGCTCAGGTCCGTCCAACTCCCGACGAGCCGAGGGGCCCACCGAGCCCTGCGGCGCTTCCTGCCGGATCCCGCCCGCGCCGAAGCCCGCAGGAAGCGTCAAGACGCCGAGCGGACCGAGCTCGCCAACCGGTGGGGACTGGACCGGTACACCCAGCCGGCCGAGGACCCGGCCGCCCGCCGCGACGAGGTCGAGCGCCTCAGCGCCCAGCGGCGCCGGGCCCGCGCCAAGGCGGACCCGGGCGACCGCAGCCGCGCGGCCGCAATCGAAAGGGCACCGAGAAGCGAGACCGCCGCCGCGGCGAGGGATGGTCGTGAACCAGGCTTCCGCACACCGAGGCCGTTCGGCCCGTGTTGCGGGAGATGGACGGCGACTGACTGCCTACCCCGGGGCGCTCTCGTTTCTAGCCCTGGCCCTTAGATGTGCGCTCGGAGAAGACCCAGCCCCACTTTCCGACCCAGTCCTTCCCGTAATACCAGACGTTGCCGTGCCTGTTGGTGTCCTGGCAGTACACGTAGAAGTTGACTCCGAAGTCCAGGGTCTTCTTCTTCGCGTAGTCCTGTCCAGGGCCGTTGCGCAGGGCCGCCCCGGCGAGATCGCTGACGTGCCGCCAGTGGTTGGCCGTGTTCTTGTCGCAGTGGTCGGCGCCAACTGCGGTGGCGGTGGGGGCTGTCGCGATGGCTCCGCCCAGGATGACCAGGGTGGTGGCGGTTGCAGCGGCTATACGAGAACGAATACGCATGTGCGCCTTTCAGCTATCTGCATCTGTAGAGCGGGCGAACGAGCCGCCGCGTCAACGAAAACGAGAAGACCCTATCGGGGACGGCGTGGGCATGTGCCTGCCACCCCCATTCACGGTCGGGCGCCGACATCCCCAAACCCCCGGATAATGTGGAGAGATGAACGGATCTGCCGAGCTTGCCGCCAGCGGAGATGTCCCCTGGCGGCAACCTCGGGAATACCGTGCCTACGGCAGCCCCCGTGCGGAGGTCCTCCGGGAAGACGTCACACTGCAGGCATCGCGGTATGCTCTCGCCCGGCAAGATGCGTACGCCGCCCGCCGACACCAGCGCCCAAGCCGCGAGGTGATCGACCGGTCAAGGTCCTCCGGGGCCCGCTTCCCCAGGCAGCACCTCGATCCGGCGGGAGCGTGGGGGACCGCCAGGAGCGAGCAGCAGGTGCCAAGGAAACAGTCGACGGCTGCGCAGAGGGCCCGTCAGCGACAGTCCGACACCGGCGAGAAGTACACGGCAGCTCTCCGGGCCGAGACCCGGCCCACCCTCACGCACCACATGTTCAGCGCCTCCGGCGCGGGCTGGGCACCGATCATTGAGCGCGCCGAGCAAAGGCTTCGCGAGGTCTGGCCCGACCACCCCACGCCGCACTGGGAAGAGAAGTTCGGTGACCTGTACTGGAAGACCGTGCCCTTTAGCCAGGGCCGCACGGTGTGGCAGGTAGTCAACCAGGCGACCCGCCAAGCGTCGGTCACATGCCAGACCTGCCCGTCCCCAGGCCGCAAGCGCGTCGTCTGGTCGGCGAGGACTGGGGTGGAATGCCGTGGGTCAAGACCTGCTGCGACACCTGCTACTACCTGCCGCCGGTGCGAGCGCGCTCCGGTTGGGAGTTCCTGCGGCGGGAGTACCTATGGCTCGTCGAGCAGTACGAGGACCGTGGTTGACGGGCGCGGCCGCGGCCGAAAGAGGGCGGGCCGAGAAGTGAGACCGCGGCCATGGTGAGGGGTGTGGTCGTGAACCCGGTCCCCGAGTCCGGCGACTGTCCGCCTACCGCAGTGTCAGTGCCCCATACGACACTGGTCGCATGGCGAGATACCCGCGCGTCCGGTGCCCCGTGTGTGACGACGAGGTGGCTGGCGTGCCCACCCGGCGCACGGGCATGGTCAGCATCCACGACCACAAGCGCGAGCCGCGCCCCTTGGTGCTGTGCCCCGGCTCGATGACCCACGTTCCGAAGGCTGACGCTCTGGCCTGGCAGGACCAACTACCCGAGGACCTGCCGAGCGCGACGGCGGCCGTCGAGGCGCCCACCTTGTTCTAACCTGGGCTCGAAGGGCCCCAGTCCGGGCCTGTGACGGGGCGTCCGACGTCGACGAGGAGCTCGGCAGGGGCACCGTTGCGCATCCACTTGATGGCGAGCTCCGAGGCCATGCCCACCGCCCCGTATACGGCCTTGGGGACCAACGGAACAGCCATTAGCGCTAAGGACTTGATCTTGTTCCCTGGGCCGCCGAGGTGAGGACGCCCTACCGCATCTCGGCGTTCGGGTGGGGCTGGGACTGAAGCCGATCGGGCAGGTCGATCTCCTCGGCGGTGAGCGGATCTTCGGGCCGGCGGATGCGTACGGGCTTGGGCCGCAGCGGCAGGCCGTCGTCGGCCGCGGTGGCCTCGGCTTCCGCGAGAGCCCGGTAGAGCGAGGCGACCGAGGGGTAGAGCAGTCCATCGAGGTGGTCGATCTCGTGGGCCACGAGCCGGGCGAGCCCGCGTTCGTACACCCTCGTCACCGTGCTGCCGTCGAGCGCGGTGGTCTCCACCGTGATCGTCAGCGGGCGGGGAACCATGCCGCGGACGTCGAAGAACGACAGGCACCCCTCGTACTGCTCGTCGGCGTCCTCGGAGGATGCGGGGGGGGGGCCGGTTCCGGCGAGTGCGACCATGGGCGTGTTGATGGTGGCCGCCGAGCCGGTGGGCGTACGGCTCGATCAGCACCAGCGGCCCGGTCATCCGGCGACCGCCTGGTCCCCGTGGGCAAGGCGTTCCAACGCCGCAGTCAGAGAACCGGGTCGGCACGCTCACGCCCTGACCAGATAGTTCTCAGCGCCAACGGCTGAACCGACGTCCCGAGGCCGCAGGAGTCGAAAAATACGGACGCCCCCGTCCTCCAACTCCGGGAGGCGAGGGCGTCGTCGTACCTAGCTCACGTCTGGCACTGCTTCGTCACGGCTCCGGTCCAGTTGCTCCACGCCCCGCCGGCCGGCCTCACATGCACCCGGATTTCGGCGGTGGCGTTGACGGGACCGCAGACGCGGTCGGTGTTGCCGAGCTCAATTGGGCCGATCGTGGACCTGCGCTGGACGATGGTGCGGCCGTTGCCGAGCTTGACCCAGTGGCCGCCTTCACGGATCCGAAAGAACGCTTCGTAGTCGACGTAGGAGGCGTGGGCACGGGAGTTGGTGATGACGGCGTGAGCGGTGATGGTCCGCATGAAGACGCGGCCCTCCTTGAACCGTTCGGCGGAGATACAGCCCTGTGCGCCGATGTTCTGGGTCGAGACGGCACCTCCGCAGGCAATGGCGGCGGCGTGGGCGTCTGCCGGCAGTACCAGCGCGGTCAGCAGTGCTGCTCCTGCTGTGGCGGCGAGTTGTTTCAGTTTCATGGGTGCCTCTCGGTCGGGGTGTGCCGAAGACCAGACTGCCGGTCAGACCATGCGTCGGTACTGTTGCGGCTTCACATCCTGGGCAGGTAGACCGCCTGTGGCCTACCTCTTAAGTCATGGCTTAAAGGGGGGCGAGACGTCCGGCGCGTCATGAACCTGGCCACCATTGTCCGGTGCCAGCCGTCCAGGGCGGCGCGGCGTCCGCCAATCTGGCGCGGCGGCACTCCCAGGGGTTTCACGGTTCCGTCAGAGCGCCGGTCCGCAGCAGGGCCAGCCCGAGGGGGGTGATGAAGTGCAGTACGGACCCGCCTCGGCGGCTGGTGGTGATGAGGTCCGTGTTCCGCAGCACTCTCGCGTGCTGACTGGCCGCTGCAGCCGTGACGTTGAGGCGGCGGGCCAGTTCGCTCGTCGTGCAGCCTTCCGCTGTCACATGCAGGGCGGCGGCTCGTGTTCGGCCGAGCAAAGACTCCAGATTCCCCACGGCGGAGCCGTCGGCTTCTGCAGGTTCGCTGCCGGTCAGCGACCGGCGCAGAGCTGGCACGGTCAGTCGGGGAGGCTGGGCGGGATCGAGCGGGTCCCACAGAAGGCTCACCGAGTGTTTCGAGAAGACCGTGGGCGTGATGATCAGCCCCCTGCCCTGGAGACGCACCTCAACTCGGCGCGGGTAGGGAGCTTCGAGCACCGGTGGACGCCAGCGGACCAGTGGTGCGCAGATCGAACGCAGCAGCAGATCGATGCCCCCCTCCAGCACCAGGTTCGCGCAACGGGTGGACAGCGCGACCAGTTCGGACCGCCCTCGATGCCAGTAAGGCTCCACGGTCAGCCGATGGCAGGCGCGCACGGCCTCGGCGAGCTGCTGTCGCGCCTCGCGGTCGCCCTCAGACACCTGCCTGGCCCATGGCAGGTGGCCGGGGTGGAAGTCGAGACCCTCAAGCTCGCGTCGCAGCCGGGATACCGGCGCGTGCAGCAAGTTGTCCACGGCGTGGTCCACAGAGGGCACATCGCCCATCAGTGCCAGCAGATCAAGCCCCGGACCGCGCACCGGAACCAGGGACGTCAGGGGGCGCGTGTCGGCTCCCATCCGGCCCGCGACCGCTGACCGCCACGACCGGAAGTGAGAAAGCTCCCGGTTCTCCCTCAGCAGCTCCAGGCTGTAGTAGACCTCGGCTGCGACGCCGATCGTTGCGGCCACCCGGGTCCGGGCGAGGTCTTCGGCCGTGAAGTGAATACGTAACACCGACCGGCCCCCTGCGTCGAAGTTGAGCGCGTGAGCGCACCCCCAGCATGCCCCAACCCGCCGCGCTCGATGCGGCATTCAGGCGTAGACCGCGCCCGCCTACTCACCGATCCCTTTCGTACTCGCACCACTACTGCTCTGCCGGGGCCGCCACCACCGAGGCGGGCGGGCACCGGGTGGTGGGCGGGGGGTTGATGTCGGGATCCCCATCGTCGATCAGTTGATCGAGTACGTATCGTTCGAGGTGGAGGCGGTTCCGGCACTCAGACGTCAGATGGCAGGTCGCTCTACGGCCTCACCCAGAACCGCCATAGCGACCTCGTGCCCGGCATGGAATGGTCGTTCGGCGTCGAACCCGGGACAGGCACGGTCCACTACGTCCTTCCGCAAGGCGAGGCATGGTTCGCCAACTCCTCCATCGACCTGTGGCTGCGGACCCTTCACCACTACGGCCTGCACGTCAGCGAGTCCGAGATCCTCAGCGATCCTGATGACCGCGAGGACGAAGCTCTGGCTGAGCTCAGCATGCTCGCTGACGAACTCAAGAAGATCGATCCACCTGCCTTCGACGGCTACAACGGGTTCATCTGGGCCGAGTTCCTCGACCGCTGGCTCTGGTAGTTGCCCGCGGCCGTGGCTACCTGTCACCCCCACGGTCGCGCCCGCTCTGCTGGCCGCGCATGTTCAGCGCCTTCTCGCCGAAGGCGCCCCGGCAGCAGGCACTGAGCGGTAGATCTGACGAAAGCCGCCAACTGAAGCGCTCGGTTCGGTCCTTGAAGGGCGAACTTTCATCCTTGCGGCCGTTGTTGCAGCTCACGCGCTGAATTCGAAACGGGCAAATCAATGCCGAAGTTACGTTCCGTTTATGGAGAAGATCGCAGAGTCGCGATTTTCGAGGGTCGTATGAGTTTCAGGCCCCGAAAAACGACAGGGTGGTGCCTGAGAGCCCGAAGCAACTGGGCTTTTGTGTGGGTGAGTTGGCCCGCGCACGGACACCACCGGCGTACGACCCGGACGTGCCTCAGCGAAGAGGGCGGTGCTCGTACCCCTGGAGGAACGTATGGGCAACGGCGACGTCGACCTTGACGTATCGCCCCAGGACGGCGGCCACGGCCAGCCCGTCCAGGATCCTCCCGATCTCCCCCTCGACTTCGAGGCCTTCTATCTGGGGCACCAGGAGTTCTTCCATGACTTTGCGGAGATCCATCTCGGCAGCCGCCGGGCCGCGGAAGACGTTGTTCACCAGGTGTTCCTGGAGATCCTCGGTGGCTGGGACGAACTGCTGCAGCAGGGCGACCTCGAACAGCAGACCCTCGCCGTGCTGCACCGCGGTGTCACCCGCCGCCTGGACGAAGACGGGCGCCCGCCAGCGTTCCTCATCAACGGCCCCATAGCCAAGAACCTCGAGGCGGTCCGCAGCCAACTGGAGATGAGCAGCAGCACGAACGGCCTGTACGAGGCGATTCTGGAGCTGCCCACCCGCCAGTTCACGGTAATCGTCCTGCGCCATCTCCTCGGCTACCCCACCAAGCGGATCGCCCGCTACATGGGCCTGGACACCCGCACCGTCGACTACCACGGCCGCAAGGGCAAGGAACGCCTGCGCATCCGGCTCGGCCTGCCTGCCGCCCTGAGCAAGACCCGGAAAGGAGCGGGACAGTGACCGCCATCGATGAGCTCCTGGCCGACGCCCGCATCCCCACCACACGGCACGACGGCTTCGACGTCGGCGCCGCGCTGCGCCGCCTCGCCCACGAGGGCGCCGCCGCCGCGACCCGACCGGCCCCGGACATGGCACGCGCCGCCCAGGCCGGGCAGCGGCTGTCCGTGGTGTGCCGCTGGATCCTCAACAAGCCCGACGCCGCCGACCACGTCGACCGCCTCGCCCAGGAACCCGACGCGGTGACCGAGGATCAGCTGGACGTCGACGGCGCCCTCGTCTTCGCCTGCCTGCTCTACCTCACCGACCACCGCGAGAGCGCCCAGTTCCGGTGGCAGTTCGCCGCCGGCGCCGGCCACCGCGCCGCCGCCTACTGCCTACACCTGCACCACCTCTCCATCGGAGAGACCAAGGAGGCGCGGCACTGGCTGCACGAGGTCACCGACGACGTCCTCGACTCCGACGCCCCCGACAGCGCCTTCCTGGCCACCCTGGAAGCTGTCGCGACGTACGTCCGCAGGACAGGCTCCAGCCGCGCCAGCGCCCCAACCGGGGGACTGGAGATGGAGGTCGACCGCCTCGCCACCGCGAAGTCTGGCTCCTGCATCATCGTCCAGCGTCCCGATCGGCGCCTCGCCGACCTCCTGCACGACTTCAGCCGCCGCTGACTGATCGTATCCACGTGTCGCCTGACCTGGGCTGACGCCAGTCCAGGATCTGAGGTCCACCAACAGCATCGCGAGAGACAGTCGGCACAGCACCGCAGTACGCTCCGGAACAGCCATCAGGGCGACACGCAAAAGGAGCCCGTGATCCCAACAGGTTTCCTAGGCCTCTGAGTTGGGAGGGCTCCTTGCGCGATGTTCCAGCACGCCCATTGACGAGAGGAAACTCCGTATGGAGGAGAGTAACGCCAAACCACCGCCAAGGCACCCGTCACGCCGGGACAGCCGACGCGCCACAACCATCCGTCACCTGCGGAAATGGATCGGACGAGAGGGACGGAACGTCCCAGCTGAGTTCCTGCAGGGCGCGGCGTACAAGTTCGGCAGCGGCGCCGTCACCCTGCTGATCCTGTGGTGGGAGACCCGTCACTGAGCCCGGTGGTGGGCGCACCCGGTGCGCCCACCACGTCCCGGGCAACCCGCTTCGGAAGCTGGGCGGATGGGACGGCGGCTAGGCGCTCCGCGGCCGGCGCGCCGGCGTCTTCTTCGCCGCCGCCTTCTTCGTGGACTTCTTCGCCGCCGTCTTCTCGGCGGGCTGCTTCTTCGCCGATGTCTTCTCGGCCGCAGCCTTCTTCTTGGACAGTTCGTGCACGTCGGCGGTGCCTTCGCCGCGGGAGGCTTTCGCCTTGGCGACGGACTCGTTGAGGGCGGCCATCAGGTCGAACACCTTGCCGCACCCGGATGATCGACGGGGCCGGACACGACATCGGCACGCCGGTGTGGGTGGTGTGCGATGCCTGCCGCGTCGGCAAGTATCAACAAGATCTCCATCACGGTCGAGTACCAGCGTCAGGGCCTCGGCCGGCGTCTGCTCGGGTGGCCGGTCACTGCTGGCCGGGTGAGAGCAGGTCGTTCACCAGCATTCCCAGCGCCGGCTTCGGGACGGTCCCGTTCGACTCGCTGTTCGTCTGGCCCCAGGCCACGGTCGAGTCCGTGGAATTCGAGCCCTTCGTGTCGTTGACACCTTGGAAGATGCCGAAGTCGATGGGCCCGTCATCCGCCGAGGCGGGGATGGCGGCGGTGAGGAGAGCAGAGCCGGCGAGCGCGGCGGTAGCGATGATCTTCATGCCCGGCTCAACGACGGCACCCTCGCCAGGATGTTCCGGTCCCCGCCTTTGGCGGAGCGTTGGGGCTCAGCCCACGGCCGCCACCTGTGGCGATACCGTCCCTCCATGGCTGACGTACGGGTTGACGACCTCCTCGTACCTCGTGCTCGGGTTGACTTCCTCCCCCTCCTGAAGGAGGGGGATTCCCTTATGCGGGGGTTCGGCCGGTCGCCCGGCTTACGGGTTCCTGCTTCACGGACCGGCTGTTGCCGAGGTCTCCACAGGCTGACACGGCATGTCCTGCCGCGTGTTTGATGTTGATCGCTGCGTTCACGTCGGCGTGCGCGGTGTGTCCGCAGCCTGCGGCTTTGCACGCGAAGACCGCTTGGCTCTCGCGGTTTCCTTCGGTGACGAAGCCGCAGGCGGAGCACCGCTGCGACGTGTATGCGGGGTTGACCTTCACCACGCGCGTGCCCGTGTAGCGGGCCGCACTGATGAGGGCGAGTTCGAGGCGGTGCCATCCCTTGTCGAGGATGGCCCGGTTCAGGCCCCGTTTCTGGGCCACACGGCTGCCGGGCTCGGCGAGCGTGCCGGACGCGCAGGCCGTCATGCTGCGGGTCTTGAGGTCCTCCAGGACAACGAAGGCGTTCTTCGCAGTGAGGTGCGCGGCCGTGACGGCGCAGAAGTCCGCCCGACGGCTGGCGACCCGGCCCATGATCTTGTTCAGGTGGGCGCGGACCTTGGCCCGGTTGGCGCTGCCCTTGGTCGTGCGGGCGAGCTGCTGCTGAAGCCGCCAGCAACGCGCCGTTTCGCCGGCGGTGATGAAGGGCCGGTCGAAGAACTCGCCGTCGGAGGTGACGGCCGCCGCCTTCACGCCCCGGTCGATCCCGGCCACCGTGTCCGGCATGGCGTGCTGCTCGGGCGTGGTCGCCTGGTCATTGACCAGGAACGACACGAACCAGTGGCCGCCCTTGCAGCTGACGGTCGCAGACCGTACCTCACCGCCGAGCGGGCGTGACCACCGAAAGGTGACCCTTCCCAGCTTGGGCAGCTTCGCGCGACCCCACTTACGGCCGAGACGTTCCACGGTGATGAGATTCCCGGCGGGGAAACGCAAGCGAGGGCGCCCAACGCGCCTTCGACCGCCACCTCACCTTGAACGTACCGTGCTCCCGGCACGCCCGGTCCAGATCCTTCAACGTCTGCTGAAGCACGTGCGAGGGCGCCGCTTTCAACCACGGGTGCTCCCGCTTGGCCACGGCCAGCTCGGCGGCCTGGGGCACGTAGTTCATCCACGCCCCGCGCCGCCCGTACTGGCGGCGCTGATCGAGTCCGGTGTTCCACACCGCCCGGCAGATGCTCCCAAACTCCTCACACGTGGCAGCCTGCTCGGCAGCGAGCCTGAGCCGGTACCTGCGGCCCGAAAGCACGTGAACACCCCCTGTCGAAACAACGTGATCACCATAGTGGAGACCACTGACAACGCAGTGAACTCCGCCGCTGCGCGGCTACGTTGCGAAGATGAGCCAACCCCGCCCCGAAGGACAGGGGCTGCGCTCAAGGAAACCGATCAACCAGGTGGCGATCATGCATCCCGGGTCGGTGGTCGCGTTCGGCGCTCATCGCCTCACGCACACTCGACCGCCGTAAGGCGGTCGACGGGGTGTCGGGGTCGTGGGCGCCGTTTCCGGTGCTGGTCGCGGCCCACCTGGTCGGCGCCGCCGCGTTGGCCTGGATCGTGTACTCGTACCTGGACTTCGGGGCGGTCCAGTGGCGTCTGCTGCTCGCCTACCTGCTGCCGTATGCCGTCGCCTACGCCGTGATGGCCGTGAGCTCCCGGCGCGCGGGTCGGCAGGGGCGTACCTGGGCCCGGGAGGAGTGGCGGCTGCACCTGACGACGCTGTGTCTGGCTCCGGTGCTGTCCGTGGGCGCGACCCCGGTCTTCGAGCGCACCCTCGGTCTCGACCACCACACGGCGCTGTCCGCCGGCCTCGCCATCGGCTGCGGCGTCCTCGCCACGGCGGCCACCTCTGTGGTGAGCCTGCGGGTGATGTACGCCCGCGAGCTGCGCAAGCGGGCGAGCGCCGCTCCTACTGCTTCGCCGTCGTCCCGCATCTCCTCCCCTGTCGCTTGACCCCCGCCCCACAAACGGGAGCCCTCATGAAACAGGCATCCGACTCCCCCGCCCGGGCAGCCTCCGGTGGACGTGGACGCCCGCTGACCGCAGCCGATGCCATGCTGTCAATCGCGGTTGCGCTGACCGGCCTTCTCATCGGGGGACTCCTGGCGGCCGTAGGCCTCACCGGCCATATCTTCGGCGCCTGGTCCTCCCCCGAGTCACTGAATCCGGGCCTGATCGGCGCCGCAATGCTGGGCACCGCGCCGGGCCTGTTCGCCGTCGGCCGGACGGACGCTGGGAGGAAGCCCGCACCCTGCTGTACCCGTTGGCCGTGATCCTGGTCGGCCTGTTCACCGTGACCCTGCTGAACGCCGGCCGGCTGTACATCGGCGAGGGCGGTCCCGTCATGTCCGTACTGTTCAGCCTGGGCTGGCGTCCGAGGCGTCGACCTGCCGCTGGTCGTCATCGGCCGGTGGTGGCCGCCACCGAGGGTTGGTGCTGCGCGGGTGGCCGGTCCCAGGACAGCGCCCGAGGAGCAGCCCCCTCAGGCCACTCCCCGGGCTCCACGCAGCAACGACAACGGGGCACCGCTCGCGTCAGCCGTCAGGCCTTCCTACTTATCAGCAGGGCGTCGGGCGACGATGACGCAACGCCTGACCTTCACGTGGATCTTCTTGCTGGAGGGATCACTGTGAACGGAACACGCTGCTTCGTTGGCTGGCGGCCACGTCGGTCCGGCCCCTCGCGCCCAGGGGGCTCGGTGCAAGCCGGAGGGGGCGGCAATTCAATCGGTGTCGGTGGCGGCGAGCACGGCCAGGCGACGACGACGCGAGGAGACCGCGACCAGACCTATGTTCCAGGCTACGTGCTCGAACCAGGCACTGTCGGCACTGAAGTCGTACCAGTCGGTGTTCTTCACGTCGTTCTCCACCGTGTCGAACGACGCGCCCTCGGCGGAGCCGGAGGCTGCGCCGAGGGATCGCCAGGTGGCCAGCCGCCCGTAAGCGCCGTATTCACCGTGGTTGTACCCGCCGCCTGCGGACGCTGCTGCGAAGAGAGTCCGCCAAGCTCGTTGAGGACGAAGGGCCGATACGGTGAAGCCGTTGCCTGCCCCCAGCCCCGTCAGACACTCCAGGTCCAGCAACCGCAGCAGGCTGGCAACCGCTGGAGCGCCTAGGTCCCCCGCGAGGTCGAAGGTCCGGGCCTCGAAACGTCCGTTGGATTCGGCTGCCCAGTTGGCCACAGCCGAGGTCAGGGCCGACACCCCCTGATCCGCTGTCGTCTCCACCACGGCAGGGACGTTTACGTCCTTGGGGGAAAGGTTCGTGGGGCTGTCCATTTCGGAAGAGGGCAGTTCGTAGCTGCTTCCGCTGAGGGAGTAGCTCGGCAGCGGCGGCCTGGCCACTTCGGACCGTGACAAGGGCAGCCAGCGGAGTGGGTGATGGTTCCAGTGTGAGGAGTCTGCCCACCTCGCGATGTCAGGGAGTGCGCTGACCTGTACGCCTCTGACAATGAGTTCCTGGAGGAGGCAGGCCCGCAGTTCCTCTGCCCCGCTCCCCCGCGTAGAGCCGCCGGCGAAGGCGGTCCCAAGTTGCTCCGGGTCCTGGCCGGAGGCGAGCAGGGATGCGGCATAGCGTGCCTGCTTCGGAGCGAGGGAGGTGACTGAGGCCACCAGACGAACCGCGTGCTCGATGTGGCCTACTCCGGGCGTAGTTGTCAGTAGACGCAGGATGTGGTCGTAGACGCTTCGGTACTGCCACATCGGAGGGACGGCGGAACCGTACTGCTTCACCAGCGCTTTCCCGAGGTCCGCCAGAAAGGCCGCGTCCCCCTCAGCGAGGCGTTGCTCCGCTTCGTCCCTGACCTTCGCCACACTCTTCATGCGGGGCAGCCGCGTCACGATCTTCGTTATCCGGTCAGGCACTCCGAGATCCTACGAGGGGCGGGTGGCGCGCCGAAACGCATTTTCGGATGGCCCGGCGGCCCCCCGGGCGGCACGCTCGTCCGCAGCGTTCCCCTACGATCAGCATATGAGCGCGTGGAGTCAGAGCTTGGACGTTGCGGGTATCCAAGACGCGGAGTTGCGGCGGGATTACGGGGCCCAGCGGAAGTCCGTGGCGCGTTTTCGGCGTGCCTCATATCTCGCGGCCCGTCTGCTACTTCCGAAGGCGGCCTTGCCCCATGTGGTGGTGGCAACGGCGGTGATGCACCGCGGAGACAATCTGCTGGACACCGGCGCGAAGCCGCAGCGAATTGCGGCGTGGGAGTCGTGGGATCAGGCGATCCGCAAGGCGCTGGACAGCGGGGTGAGCGACGATGCGTTGATCCGCACGTTGCTGCACACCACCGCCGCGTTCCCCCGGCTCCGGGAGGTGATGCAGGAGTACCTCTCCACCGCTGCCGCCGAGTTGGACTTCACGGGCTTTGCCACGGAGGCCGACTATCAGGCTTATGTCGACGCCTACTCGCTGCCCGCCTTCATGCTGGTCGCGTCCCTGCTCGGCCCGGAGCACGACGACGGGAAGTTCCGGGCGGGGTGCCGGATGTTCATCGACGGCAGCCAGCGACTGGACTTCGTAAACGACCTCGCCGAGGACCTGGCCGAAGGGCGGCTGGGCATTCCGGTGGAGACGCTGGAACGCTTCTCGGTGACAGAGAAAGACCTCACAGGAGGGCGCAAATCACCGGGCGTACGGGAGCTGTTGGAAAGCCAGATCGAGGTAGCCCGCGCCTCGTTGCTCACAGCCAAGGAACTGCCGGCCCTGACCGCGAACCCCAACGGGGTGCTGTTGGAGGCGGTCGTCGAGATCGAGCTGTTGACCGCTGATGCGGCGCTTGGGCACGGAGCCCGGTTGCTGCGCGGGTCCGTATCACCGCCGATGATGGGCTCTCTTCGAGTGATGCTGGACGCTCGTCGAAGGGCTCGCAGGGAGCTCCAAAAGTGACTTAGCCGCGCCGCTGCACACGGAGGATCGCTGTCCGCCCGCGAATGTGTGAGCCGTCTGACGGGGAGAGTTCAGCGCACCGACGACTTCACAGCGGACCCCTGGTCAGCCTTCGGCCTCTCACTGCCCGGAGCCCGCCTCCCGCGGGTAGCTTGCGGGCTCCGGCCTTCGTGCCTTGGTGGTCGGCTCCGTAAATCCTTCGGAGGTTCGCTGTGGAGCCTGTGTTGTCCGGTCGGAGTTCAGGGCTTCCTGGTACGCAGGATGGCGGCGATGCGGTCGGCCGTGCAACGCGGGTTGTTCAGCTCGTGGGCGAGTGCCGTGAGCTGCTGGCAGTCGGGATTGACGGGGATGTTACTGGCCTCGGGGTACATGACGGCGACGGCGCAGTCGACGGTGAGGTTGGAGCGCTCCAGCCAGCGGCAGCGGCCAAGGTGTGGATGAGGGCGGCGGCGCGGGCGTAGGGGCCGTTGTAGACCGGGTGCTCAAGAAGTTCGCCGTGGTGGCGGGCGACGGCGGCGACAGGCAGGCCGAGCACCAGCCCGGCGCTGCCGCGTGATCGTGCACGTCGACGAATCCTGGATCCTCGATGTCGCCGAGCGGGCCGGCCATCGTGATGTAGCAATCCGTTTGAGTCGCGGGCTGAGCCAGGACTGGCTGCCCGCACGAAGCACCCCGGCGTGAAGGCCCGCACCGAGACCAGTACCGGCCGAGACAGCGGCGAGAAGGCGTGCTAGGACCGTAGAAGTAACCGTCGCGTCAGCGGGCCCGGTCCAGCCGTCCGCTCCTAGCACCGCCGAAGAGATGACCTGCTGGCCACTGAGTTCGCCAGACTTCGACTGGGGCCACAGAAAGCTGGTACGCGATGCGCGGTATAAGCAGGCCCGCCGCTGCGCCCCGCAAGACCGCCGCCGCGGTGACCCAGATCATCTCCACCCGGACGGAGCTCAAGCTCAGCCTGTACGACGGACACCCCAAACCGATCAGCCCCCTCGTCTTGTCCCTGGGCGCCCGAGACGCAGGGCTTCGGCGTAGTTGCAGGTCGTCCGGTCCGTGACGATCTGCCAGTTCAACGGTCATCCAGGGACGAGACAGGCACGGACTCCCACGATCATGGGGTTCTCTACGCCCCTTGATCCGAGTGGAGGACCGTGCCTGCCGACGCATCATCGCCGATCCCATCCGCCCTTGATCAACTCCGCGATCATCCACGGGTTGTACCCGCAGAAGTGCCGGGCCTGCCGGAGCGGCTGGCCGAGGTGCCCGACCCGCGCGATCCGCGCGGAGTGCGACACGCTCTCGTCGTCGTGCTCGCGCTCACCGAGTGCGCGGTACTGGCCGGGGCGAGATCGCTGCTGGCGGTCGGTGAATGGATCGCCGACGACCGCAAGACCGGCAAGACCACTGTGAAGACCATCCACGCCGTCACCACCCTCACCGCCGAGCAGGCTACCCCCGCGCCACTTTCCTCACTCGTGCGTAACCACTGGAAGGTGGAAGCCCTTCACCACATCCGGGACACCACCTTTACCAAGGACGCCTCCCAACTGCGAACAGGCAACGCACCCCGTGCGATGGCAACCTGGCGCAACCTCGCCGTCGGGGCACTGCGGCTGACCGGAGCCACGAACATAGCTGCAGCTCTCCGCCGCAACGCCTGCGAACCCCGCCGGCCCCTCGCGCTCCTCGGACTCACATGATCACGAATCGTCAGGCGAATCTGCCGAAGCCCTGGGGGGCTGAACTTCCTCGCTCGGCCTGTGGAGGGTGCGCTATAAACGGGCCCGTGACATTGATCGCTGAGCGAACAGACGCACGTACGTGGCCTGATGAGCAGTTGCGCGAGCTCTTCAGTGAGGGTTTCCCGGATTCATCACAGCCGATCGGCTGGCCAAGCAGTATATCGGCAGGATCCGGGAGTGGTTCTCCGACCTCGATCTCACGCTGGTGGATGAGCGCGGGCTGCCGGTCGCGTCCGGCTGGGGTATACCGATCCGGTGGGACGGGCGGACCGAAACGCTCCCTACCGGCTACACCCAGGCCACCATCCGCGCCGTCGAAGGCCGAGAGCAGGGCGTCGAACCCGACACTCTGGTGATCTGTGGGGCGATCGTTACGCCGTCACTCAAGGGACGCGGCCTTGCCGGGGAGATGCTTAACGCACTGCGTCGGCTCGCCGAGGGCGCCGGATGGCCACGGGTCATCGCGCCGGTGCGCCCAACGTTGAAGGCACGCTATCCGCTGGCGTCGGTCGAGGCGTTCATGGGGTGGACCCGCGAGGACGGCATGGCCCTCGATCCTTGGATCCGCACCCACCAGCGTCTGGGCGCCCGAATTCTCGCGGCGGCTCCCCAGTCGCAGACCATGACCGGCACGATCGCCGAGTGGGAGCAGTGGACAGGCCTGGTGTTCCCAGAGACGGGTGACTACGTCATCCCGGGAGGGCTGAGCCTGCTACGGGTCGACCAGTCCGCTGACCAGGGCACTTAGAGTGACTTTTCAACCGAGGCGAACACCTTCTTGGCCTGACCGGTGGGGTAGCTGGTCAGCGCCACCGATTTGGTCCCTACGCTGTTCTCGGGGTCACTCAGGTGGAACCGCGTATAGCCCACTGCGCCCTCCGCCCAGCCGTGGAGGAGCAGCTTCATCGCGGGCAGACAAGTCTCCGGCGTGGTGGTGGTCACCACCGTCTTCATGTCCGCCGGTGTTTCGGTGCCCGGCGCTACTCCGTAGCCGCTCGCTTCGCCCTCGGCCAGTCTCGCGGCTTCCAGTTCCTTTTGACTGAGTGTGCGAGCTTGGACGGCGGCAGGCTTGGGGCTGGATGCCTGCGACGCGCATCCGCTCACGGCCGACACAGCAAGGATCATCACCGACGTCGCCGCCCAGAGTCTTCGCCGAACAAGCCCGATGGGCCCGCGGCCCCTACGCGAACTGCGAAACATCCCGCCCCTCCCGAACAATTGGGTCGAGAGCATAAGCCGAGCGTCGGCGTAGCAGCCCAGGCGGGATGCTGAAGCATCGCAGAAGGTAGGCGCGGATCCTGGTGACGCCGTGGCCTCCCGTGTCAGGACACGCTTCCCGTCCTGCTGACGACCTGCTCTGTGCGGGCGGCGGCCTCCCGGTCACCTGCGGAAAATGCGGCCAGGCACGTACCAACTGATCCCGGTCGCGGCGACGTGGACCGCCGGTCCCGCGCCGCGCATCGTCGGCGGCGAACTCCCCGACTACTTGCGGCAGTCGAGCGCGGCTACCGCCCCCCGTCCGGCCCAACCGCGGCACTAGGTGGTCCAGTGCCGGCCGCCCGAGCGGACAGCTAAGGATCATTCCCAGCGACCACAAGTCCCTGAAGGCAAGGCTGTCCTCGTAGGCCTGCCCGAAGCAGGAGGCCCGTCTTCCTCTGCACCTGTCCGGCACTGCGGGCACAACTCACAGTCGCCCCGGCCAGTGATCACTGACGGGCTGCCCGGGGCCTGCTCCGCAAACGGATGGATCGGGCCAGAACCTGCATTGTTCCGTTACAGGTCGCATGATGCTGATGCGGACGGCGTGTTGGCCGGATCATCACTTAGCTGTGGGTCAACCGGCCGCTGTTCCCTGTCAGGGTCTGATGCGTCGAGTCATTGCCTTGACGAGGTCGGTCCTGGCGACGTGGAGGGCGAAGCCGTTCTCGCCGTCGGCGGCGGGCTTTGCGTACCAGGGCAGGGCGCGACGGCGCCAGTTCGCGGCAGCGAGGTTGCTGGGGATCGTCGGGAGGGGCAGTGCCCAGTCGCCGAGCTGCAGTTCGCCGTGCCAGATGCCGGCGGGAAGTCCCTCGACGGGGACACGTACCACGAAGGAGCCGCCGTTGGTCGAGGCGACGAAGGAGGTGCTGTCTCCCCGGTCGTTGCGGAAGGCTACCGCGAGAGCGCCCTCGGGGTGGGCGGCGAGGGTGCAGCGTCCGGTGAACTCAAGTTCGGTGGGGGCGTCGGCGGCCCATCGGACGGTGTCGTCCAGGCCGACGTGGGGCAGTACGGGGTGCTTTTGTTCGCCGAGGTCGAGCGTGAAGTTGCCGTGCGGGTGGGTGGTGTAGAGGGTGGCGGCCCGTGGCCCGTCGGTCGTGTGCACGACGTGTGTGGCGGCTTTGGCGGACACGGTGGTGGCCCGCTTGCTGCCGATGCGGACTTCCCGGGTGATGCCCTGTGCGCCGATGGTGAGGGAGATGTCCCACAGTCCGTCCCGGACCGGACCGCCGTCGGCGGCCGTGGTGATGTCGACGGTGGCCTCGAAGCCGGCCTTCTCGTAGGCGTAGTACCCCTCGTCCTCATCGTCGCCGAGTCGGGGCGTCGCGGTGTGCGTGACCGGCAGCCGGAACTCCTCCTTGGAGTCGCGTTCGCGCAGGACGAGTTCTGTGCTGATGTCCTCGGTGGAGACGCGGTGGAGGTAGCCGTGTCCGGCGAGGTGCAGCGTGGTGCCGTGCAGTTCGGCACGGTCGATTCGGTGGCGTACGCCGAGTTGAGCCGTGACGTCGTAGCAGTTGTCGGGGATGGCGCGGTCGGGGTCGCGGAGGAAGGGGTAGCGGGCGAGGGCGCGGCCGCGGTCGATGATGACCGGGGTCGACACGGAGCTCCGGGCGAGTTCCTTCTCGAACCGTACGAGTGCGAGGAGTTCGTCCAGCATCTGGTGCCGTACGAGGTGCAGCCGCAGCCGGGCCATCGCCGAGAGCCGGTCGTTGAGGCCCTCGTGCCACAGCGGGGCGATGGTCTCGGCTAGGCGGGCGAGGGCCTTCTCCTGCTGGGGGCGGGTCTCGTGCACCAGATGGTCCAGGAACTGCTGCACCTCGACGGTGAGGTGCCGGTGCGCCAGGTGGTCGCGACCGGGGCCGGGCGGCACGCCCTCCAGGATCATGTCGACCACGCGCGGCAGGAAGGTCAGCCGGGGCTCGGTTCCGCCAGTCCGCAGGGTGATGTTGCCCTCGTCCTCCCGATGTACCCAGTACAGGCAGTCGTAGGAGGCCAGTACGGAGATGCCCGCCGCGTGGAGGTAGGCGGGCCCCACGAACAGCTGGTCCTCGCCGATGGACAGGTCCACGGGGAAGCGCAGGGCGTGACGCTCCAGCAGTTCCCGGCGGAACAGCTTCATGGGGTTGAGCGTCCAGTAGACGCGGGAGGAGAACACGTCGGTCTTCGGCTGGTCACGCCGGAACATCGAGGCGGGGGCCTCGCGTCCGCCGACGCCCACCATCTTGCCCAGCACGACGTCGGTGCCGTTCTTCTCGGCCATGGCCACCATGCGGTCGAGGGCTTCCGGGCCCAGGTAGTCATCGGCATCCAGGAAGAACACGAAGCGTCCGCGTGCGTGGTCGAGTCCGGCGTTACGAGGCGCCGAGGGGCCGCCGGAGTTCGGCTGCTCGAAAATGGTGATCAACCCTGGGTACACGTCCGCCAAGCGGTGAAGCTCCCTGGCGGTCTCGTCGGTTGACCCGTCGTCGACGACGATGATCTCCAGCTCATCCTGCCCGATGCTCTGCTCGGCGACGGATGTAATGCAACGCGTCAGATAAGGCATCGCATTGTATGCGGCGACAATCACGGAAACGGCCGGGGTAGCCATCGTCACGCTCTCCAAGAAATAACGGGCGCGCCCCGTATTCTGGATGGCTTTTTAATTGGCCGGTCGAATGCCGTTGGGCGTCAATTGCGAGGGAAGGTGCCACAAAGGAATGTGAAGATACCATGACCTCTCTGTGCCCGCGTAATGACCACCCGATGAAGGGCCGGTTTCGAGCCAGGTCGGATCTGCTGGCAGGGCGACGCTACGCCGCAGGTCGGGCGAGTGGAGATACCTTGGAGGCCTCTTCGGGGCGGTTGATGCCCGGCTGATCCTATGCGCGCCCTATGGGTGATATGTGCAATCGCTGTGATCTTTGTCATATCCACGAGTAACGGGGCGTGTATTGCGTGTGCGCTTCGCGTAAGGGGATGATCGCTTGACCTTTTTAGCTTCTCTTTATGTACGAGGTATCTGTGTCAAGGGTGGGGAAAGGCTGGCGGCTTGGTGCTGCCACTGTTCTGGCGGGGGCACTGCTGACATGGGAGGGCACCGTCGGCGGTACACCCGCCACAGCCGCCGTCGCGTGCCCGTCGGGTATCGATTCGGACTTCAACGGCGATGGCGTCAGGGATACGGCGATCGCCGACCCTGAGGCGAGTGTCGACGGCGTGCAGAAGGCGGGGGTGGTGCATGTCGTCTACGGCGGCGGCAAGGGCACCCTCACGCTCTCGCAGGCAACAGACGGCGTACCGGGCGTGCCCGAGGCCGACGACCAGTACAGCCACGCGCTGGCCGTCTACGACGCCGACCTCGACGGCTGCAGCGACCTGGTGGTCGGTTCCCCGTACGAGGACATCGGTGCCGCGCCCGACGCCGGAGGCGTGCAGGTGATCTACGGCTCCACGGGCGGGCTCAACGCAGGCAGCAAGGCTGTCAAGGAGATCTACCAGGGCAGCGACAAGCCGCTGGGCGGCACCGCGGAGGCCGACGACTGGGTCGGGTACGCAGTCGCGGCCGGGAAGACCTCCGGCGGCACGCCGTACCTGCTGATCGGCGCCCCCGGCGAGTCGATCGGCACCGTCGAGGACGCCGGCTCCTTCTACTACGTGAGCGGCACCGCGCAGACGGTCGTCGGCATGGACCAGGACACCGAAACCGGCGGTACGGTCCCCGGCGTTGCGGAGCAGGACGACCGCTTCGGTGGCGCGCTCGCCGCGACCCCGACCCACTTCGCGGTCGGCACACCCGGCGAGGCACTGGGCACCGCGACCTTCGCCGGCGGCGTGGCCTGGTTCAGCCACACGCTGAGCGCCGGCTACCCGAAGCCGCTCGGCGGACTCGGGCAGGACCAGGACACGATCGACGGGGAAGCGGAGGTCGGCGACCAGTTCGGCACCGCACTCGCCATGGTCCCCTACCGGCCCTCCGGCGCCACCTCCACCACCGAGTCGCTGCTCGCGGTCGGTGTGCCTGGCGAGGACGGCAAGACGACCGTCGACGCGGGCGCCGTCCAGGTCTTCCGGCTCACTGCCGGTGGCACCTTCAGCGAGACCGCCTGGATCAGTCAGAACACCGCGGACGTGGACGGCGCGGGTGAGGCCGGCGACCTCTTCGGCAAGCGCCTCGCCGCCGCCAACACCTCCCCGAACACGACCTCCACGGCCACGACCACCAGGCTCGCGATCGGCGTGCCCGGCGAGGAAACGACCGAGGAGTTCCCGGACGAGGGCGGCGTCCACATCGTCCCGCTGGTCGGCGCGCCCGGTGCCTCCGACGTCTCGATCGACCCCGGGTACGGCGTTCCTTCCGCACCGGCACCGCGCATGCTCACCGGCCTTGCCCTGAGCGGCACTTCCTCGCTGCTGTACGTGGGGGTGCCCTACGGCCCGGCCGAAGGACGCGCGGTCTACGGCTTCCCCTGGAACGTGGCCTCCGGCGGTGCGCCGACGCAGACCTTGAGGCCCGGCGAGGGCGGTATCCCGGCGGGCGGCGTCGCCTTCGGCGCCACCACCCGCTGACAACGTCACCACGCTCGTGGCACTCACGTGCCCGCCGGGCGTGCTGACGCGCGACCCGATGAGGGCGGCAGCCCTCGCGGGGACGTTGCCTGTGCGCCGCCGGTCCACCTGACGAACCGTCAAGCGCCTGGCGCGGCCTGACCGGAGCAGGCGTTCCGGCGAACCGGACCTTCTGACAGACGTGAACCAACTGGAGAGCAGACCCGTGTCCGCAGACAGACACAGACCGATACGCCGAGGCGTCGTGCTTCGTGCCGCTGTGGCGGCGGCCGTCACCGGCGCGGTGGTGGCCGGCGTGGCGGTCCTCCCGGGCGGGGGAGACAGGCCGGCGCAGAATCAGACGCCGGTGGCCGCCGACCAGCCGATGCAGACTGAGCAGCAGGCCCTCGCGGTCGCGCAGGAGACCGGCAAGAAGACCGAGGCCGTCGGGCTGCGCACCGAGCGCAGGGAGATCTTCGCCGAGCCTGACGGCTCCTTCACGGCCCGGGAGTACACCGAGCCCGTCCGCACGGTCCGCAACGGCAAGTGGGTCGACGTCGACGCGACGTTGGTGGAGCGGGCTGACGGCAGTTGGGGGCCGAAGGCCGCCACTGTCGACCTGAGCTTCTCCGCCGGGAAGGCATCCGAGCCGTTCGTCACGATGCAGCGGGCAGGCCGTGAGTTCGCCCTGACCTGGCCGTACGGCAAGCTGCCTCCCCCGCAGGTCAAGGGCGACACCGCCACCTACGTCGACGCCCTGCCCGGCGTGGACCTCACCGTCCGGGCCGAGGCCGACGGCTTCGGCCATCTGCTGGTCGTCAAGTCGCCCGAGGCGGCGGCCGACCCGCGGCTGGACAGGATCGACCTGGGCCTGACCACCCAGGGCCTGAAGGTCGCCGAGGACACCGCCGGCGCCATCGTGGCCGAGGACGCCGCCGTCGGCGGCACCGTCTTCCAGGCGGGCGAACCCGCGATGTGGGACTCGGCCGCCGTGACCGAGGCCGCAGCCCGCACGCAGGGCCCCAAGGCCGTGTCCAAGGCTCTGAGTTCCGCCGTGGCCGGTGCGGACGAAAGCGCGACGCCTGGCCCGCAGGCTGAGACAGCCCCCGAGCCCGCGCTCGAAGGCCCGGGCGGCGGCGGACGAGTCGCCCCGCTCGGCGTCGAGGTTGGCAAGGACAAGATGAGCCTGCTCCCCGACCAGAAGCTCCTCAACGGCGAAGACACCGTCTTCCCGGTCGTCATCGACCCGATCCAGCGCACCACCTCGCGCACGTCCTGGACCGGCATCATGTCCGGGATGCCCAGCGAGCAGGACTGGAAGTACTCGGGCAGCGCGGGCGTGGGCAAGTGCCCCACCGACTACAACCCGGTCTCCTGCAACGGCGTCGGCGTGCGCCGCACGATGTTCACGATGCCGCTCTCCTACTACAAGGGGAAGCAGATCATCGGAGCGACCTTCTCCGCTCGTGTGGAGCACATCTACAGCGCCACGCCGACCGCGGAGCCCATCCGGCTGTACCGGGTCGGCGGCAAGGACTACTCGCTCACCTCGTCCAGCAACTGGTCCAACACCTCCGGCGACTGGGTGGACCACCTGCAGACCGTGGACAAGGCGATCTCCCCGACCTCCTGCTCCAGCCAGGCCAACCTGCACTTCGAGAGTGGTGAGACCGGCGAGCTGACCACCGAGATCAAGACGGCCGCCGCGGGCGGCTGGAACGCGATGACGCTGGGCCTGCGCGCCGCCGACGAGTCCAGGTTCGCCGAGTGGAAGCGGATCTGCGGCAACGCGTACCTGTCGATCAAGTACAACACCCTGCCGCGGCAGATCAAGACGTCGGACATGTACACCGACCCCGGTGGCCTGTGCCGGTGGGGTTCGACCCGCGCATACGTCGACCAGCCGCCGAAGCTGCAGGCCATCGCCAGCGACCCCGACCACGGCAACGGCCAGACCGACAAGGTCAAGGTCCAGTTCAAGGTCGAGTGGACCGAAAACGGCACAGCCAAGTCCTACACGTACCTGACCAAGGAGTGGCTGTCGCCGACTTCCGGCACCAAGTTCGAGCACACCGTCAGGTCGACGATCCCGCAGAACACCGTCATCTACTGGAGCGCCCGGGCCACTGACGGCGATGACTCTTACGGACCCTGGAGCTCGGAGGGCGACACCGCCCAGCGCTGTGAGTTCACCTACGACGGGAGCTGGCCGGGCAAGCCGCTGGTGAACTCCCCGCAGTACCCGCCGGGCACCGAGTACCACGACGGAGTGGGAACCTACGGCACCTTCACCTTCTCGCCCAACCCGAACGACACCATCCCGGACACCGATGTCGTCAAGTACCGGTACTCCTTCGACGGCGCCGTGCTGAAGGACCTCCCCCCGGCCACGCCGGGCGGCTCGGTCTCCGTTGACTGGATGCCGACCCGGCCGGGACGGCACGTGCTCGAGGTGATCGCCGTCGACAAGGCCAACCACGCGAGCAGCACCCCGTATCACTTCCTGGTCAGCGAGGGTAAGCCCGTTCTCGCCCAGTGGAACCTCGCCGACAATGCCGGCAACACCGACGCGCACGACGAGAGCGGAGAGTTCTCGGCCACGGCCGGCCCGGCCGTCACCTTCGGTGTGGACGGACCCGGCGGCAAGATCGACAAGGCGGCCCGCCTCGACGGCAGCGCCGACTCCTGGCTGGACACCAGCCAGACGGTGCTCGACACCTCCAAGAGTTTCAGCGTGAGCGCCTGGGTGCGGCCCACCGCCCTGGACCGGAACATGACGGTGATCAGCCAGGACGGCACCGGCGAGCCCGGCTTCACCCTGGGCTACGACGCTGGGGCGCAGGCCTGGAAGTTCGCCGTCCCGGTCAACGACGTCGACTCGCTCGGAGAGTGGAAGGCAGTCTCCTCCGGAATATCCGTGGTCAAGGACCAGTGGGTGCTGCTGACGGGTGTGTACGACGCCCAGCGAAGCGGCGGCCCCCAGCTCCAGCTCTATATCAACAAGGACCTGAAGGCCTCGGCCGGCCGGCGCTCGACCTGGAAGTCGTACGGTCCGCTGCAGATCGGTCGTGCGACGGCCAAGAGCGGCTATCGCGACCACTTTGTCGGCGACCTTGCCGAGGTCCGTGTGTTCGACCGGGTTCTGCCTGGGGCTCAGGTCGCCGAGTTGATGACGATCAAGCCGGTGCGTAAGGGCTACTGGCAGCTCGACGCTGCCGCCAGCGGGGCCTCCGCCGAGACCGGCGGCGGTCAGGCGCTGACTCTCGCGGGTAACGCCTCCATCTACCGCCCCGATCCGGACGATCCGTTCGGCACCGCGGCCCTGGTCGGCGACGGCAACCTGGTGCTGGACGGGGACGGGGACTATGCATCGACCACGACCGCCCCGGTGACCGGCAGCGGCAGCTTCACGATCTCTGCCCGCGCCCTGCTCACGTCGATGGACCCGGTCAAGTCGCAGACGGTGCTGTCCCTGCCGGGCGCCAACGCCAACCGTGTTCAGGTCCGTTACCAGGCTGCCACCGGGCAGTGGGAGCTGGCGGTGGCGAAGTCGGACTCGGCGACCGCCGAGGTCGTCACCTTCACCGACGATCAGGAACGGCCCGACACCGTCGGCTCCGGTCAGCACCTGGCGGTCGTCTATGACGCCTTCGCCAATTCGATCCGGCTGTATGTCGAGGGCCAGCTCGTGGCCGGCGCCTACGGCAAGGACGACACCCTGTGGCCCGCCACCGGCGGCCTGCAGGTGGGCCGTTCGCTGCGCGGGCCAAGCGAGTACTTCGCCGGCGCCCTGGACGAGGTCCGCGTCTACAGCGGTGCCGCCGACAGTATCGCGGTGCAGCAGATGGCCGAACTGACGGCCGTGCCTGACATGTGACAGGCCGTCACTTCCTGCGGTGTGCCGGGTCCTCAGGGGCCCGGCACACCCGTCCCATGCCGCTTTCCCCCTCCAATCAATGACGTTCTCCTCCGAAAGGGGATCCGACCGCATGTTTCGTGGCCGCTCACTGAGCCGCCGCATGCCGAGACAGACGGTCGTCGCGACAGTGCTGGGGCTTTCCCTCGCGCTGTCCGCGTCGACCGTCCAGGCAGTGGCGCTCGACGAGAACGCCCGGGGCCGCACCAGCCGCCCCGGCGTCCAGGACGACGGCGATCCCGCCAAGGGGCGCGACGCCAAGTCCAAGTCCCGGCCCTCGGACCCGGCCCGCAAGGCCGCGGTCAAGGGCCTCGACAGGGCGGTGTGGCCCAAGCGGGGCGGCGCCGAGGTGAAGCTGGGGGCCACCGCGGAAGCGGGCGGCCTGCCGCTGAAGGTGGTCAAGCCCAAGAGTGCAAAGGCTGCCAAGGCGGCACCGAGCGAGGTACAGGTCGACGTCCTCGATCCGGCCCGCGCCGCGAAGCTCGGTGCCGGTGTCCTCCTCGGGGTCGAGCGGGCCGACGGCGGCGACAAGGCCGCCAAGGTCCGCCTGAGTGTCGACTACTCCGACTTCGCCGAGGGCTTCGGCGGTTCGTACGCCTCCCGGCTGCGCCTGGTGCAGCTGCCCGCATGCGCCGCGTATGCCGCGCCCGGCAGCAAGGACTGCCGGCAGCAGCCCAAGGTGCTGCCCACGGTCAACGACGTACGCGCCGGTACGGTCTCCGCGGACGTGACGGCCGCCCCGGCCCCGGCCGAGGGCGTCTCCACGATGGCAGGCACCACGGCCTCCCTGCTGGCGGTGGCCGCGGGCCCGTCCAGCGCGCAGGGCACCTACAAGGCGACCGCCCTGTCCCCCTCGGCCAGCTGGAACGTCGCCACCTCCTCCGGCGCGTTCAACTGGAACTACCCACTGCGTTCCGTCCCGACCCCGGGCGGCCAGGTCCCCACCGTGGGCCTCGGCTACTCCTCCCAGTCCGCGGACGGCCGCACCTCGGCCACCAACAACCAGGGCTCCTGGATCGGTGAGGGCTTCTCCTACGACCCCGGCTACATCGAGCGCCGCTACAAGCCCTGCTCCGAGGACGGTCACACCAACTCCGGCGAGCAGTGCTGGGCGTTCGACAACGCAACCGTCATGCTCAACGGGATGGCCGGCGAGCTGGTCAAGGACGACACCACCGGCAAGTGGCACCTGTCCTCCGACGACGCCAGCAAGGTCGAGAAGCTGACCGGCGCCACCAACGGCGACAACGACGGCGAGTACTGGCGCATCACCACCTCGGACGGCACCGAGTACTACTTCGGCCAGAACCGCCTGCCAGGCTGGGCCACGGGCAACGAGGAGACCAACTCGGTCTTCACCGCCCCAGTCTTCGGCGACGACTCCGGTGAGCCCTGCTACAACACCACCTTCACCAGCGCCCACTGCAAGCAGGCCTGGCGCTGGAGCCTGGACTACGTCAAGGACACACACGGCAACGTGATGTCCTACTTCTACGAGCGCGAGACCAACTACTACGCGCTCAACGGCAAGACGGACGTCAACGGCACGGCGTACCACCGCGGCGGCTACCTCAAGCGGATCGACTACGGCCAGCGCGACGGTCAGGTGTACGCGGCGAAAGCCCCCGCCCGGATCGACTTCAACACCGCCGAGCGCTGCCTGCCCACCGCCGACTTCGACTGCGCGGTGAGCAAGCGCACCAAGGCCAACGCCGCCCACTGGCCGGACGTCCCGGTCGACCAGGAGTGCAAGGTCGACACCAAGTGCACCTCACCGGTCCAGACGTTCTGGACGACCAAGCGCCTGACGTCGATCGTCACGCAGATGCGCAAGGACGCCACGACCTACCAGGACGTAGACGCCTGGACCCTGACGCACCTGTTCACCGACAACGGCGACGACTCCAAGACGCTGTGGCTGTCGAATATCGAGCACGAGGGCCGCGCCGGTACAGCGGTGAAACTGCCCTCCGTCGACCTCGTCGGCGAGCAGCTCGCCAACCGTGTCGACGCGGTCGGCGACAACATCGCGCCGTTCCACCGTTTCCGTCTGTCGATGGTCCTCAGTGAGACCGGCGCCCAGCTCGACGTCACCTACGCAGCGACCAACTGCACCAAAGACGCCCTGCCCAAGCCTGGCGAGTCCACCAAGCGCTGCTACCCGGTGAAGTGGGCCCCACCGGGCTACACCGATCCGATCACGGACTGGTTCCACAAGTACGTCGTGTCGTCGGTCATCGAGACGGACCGCACCGGCGGCAGCGACGGCATGGTCACCCGCTACAGCTACCAGGGCGACGCGGCCTGGCGTAAGGCGAAGCCGGACGGCATCACCGACGCCAAGTACCTCACCTGGGGCGGCTGGCAGGGCTACGGCAAGGTCACTGTCACCAGCGGCACCGCCGACAAGCAGACCACCCGCATCGACTACACGTTCATGCAGGGCATGAACGGCGACGCGGATCCGGCCGGCGGCACGCGCGCGGTGACGGTCAAGGACTCCACCGGCGCCACGTACACGGACGACGAGGAGTTCACCGGCCACCAGCTGGAGGCGGCGACCTACGACGGCGACAAGCTGGTCTCGAAGACCATCGCGACTCCGTTCCGGCACTACACCGCCACCCAGACCCGCAGTTGGGGCACCACTCGCGCGTCGATCGTGCGCACCCAGACCGGCCGCGGCTTCGAGCTGAAGTCCGACGGGACCTGGCGCGAGACGAAGTCCACGACGACATATGACACAGCGAAGGGCGGCCGGGTCACCGAGGTCGACGACCTGGGCGACGTCTCAACTGCCAAGGACGACTCCTGCACCCGGACCTGGTACGCGGACAGCACGACACAGAACATCCTGTCGCTGCCGTCCCGCAGCGAGTCGGTGTCGGTGAAGTGCTCCGCCACCCCGGACTACAAGACGCAGGTCCTGGCGGACGAGCGCACGTCCTATGACGGTGGTGCGTACGGTGCGGCGCCGACCAAGGGTGACGCATCGAAGACCGAGCGCCTGACGTCCCACAACGGCACCACGGCGTCGTACCAGGTCACCGGCACCACGACGTACGACAGCTACGGCCGCCCGCTGACCCAGAAGGACGCCAAGCAGAACCTGACGAAGACGGCGTACACGGAGACCAACGGCCTGCTGACGAAGACGGTCGTCCACAACGCCCTCGACCACGCCACCACCACCGACTACGCCCCTGCCTGGGGCATGTCCAAGGGGCAGACGGACCCCAACGGCAGACGGACGGACCTCGCCTATGACGCACTGGGCCGCCTGACCTCGGTGTGGCTCGCAGACCGGGCGTCGACGCAGACACCGAGCATCAAGTACTCCTACAACGTCCGTAAGGACAAGGTCACCTCGATCAAGACCGAGAAGATCGAGAACGACGGCTCATACGGCGCCGAGTACCAGCTCTACGACAGCCTGCTGCGGCCCCGGCAGATCCAGACCGAGGGCTCGGGCGGCACTCGCATGGTCGCCGACACGTTCTACAACGGCACCGGCAGCATCAAGAAGACCAACTCGACGTACAACGCCGCCGGCGCCCCCTCCGACGAACTGCTGCTGGTGAGCAACAGCCAGGTCGGCCAGCAGAGCCTGCTGGAGTACGACGGCCTGGGCCGCACCACGGCACAGATCTTCGCCGTCAGCGGCGCCGAGCAGTGGCGCACGACGACCACCTACGACGGCGAGTTGACCCACGTCAACCCGCCGACCGGCGGCGTGCCCTCGACGACGATCACTGACGGCCAGGGCAACGTCTCGGAGCTCCGCCACTACCGGGGCGCGTCCCCGGGCGCGGGTGTGCCGTACGACGCGATGAAGTACACGTACACCACCCGCGGTTCGCTGGAGACGGTCACCGACGCCAAGGGCAACGTGTGGCGTCACGAGTACGACCAACTGGGCCGCAAGATCAAGTCGATCGACCCGGACGCGGGCACCTCGCGCACGGAGTACGACGAGCTGGACCGGCCGGTCGCCGCGTACGACGGCCGGAACAAGAAGATCTCCACGGTCTACGACAGCCTCGGCCGCGTGGCGACGACCTGGCAGGGCGAGCCCACCACCGGCACGAAGCTGTCGGAGACGAAGTACGACAAGGCGGGCTGGCTCGGCCAGGCCTATGGTCACGTGAGCTACGTCTCGCCGACGGAGTTCTTCACCACCGCCATCCAGTCGATGGACGAGTTCTATCGCCCCCTGAAGACGGCCTACCAGGTCCCGGCGTCGCAGGGCTCCCTGGCCGGGACCTACGTCTTCACCGCCGGCTACAACCGTGACGGCACCCTGCGGAGCACCGGCCTGCCCGCCATGGGCGGCCTGCCGTCGGAGGCACTGGCCTACACGTACGACGACCTCCAGCGTCCCATGACGATGACGGGCTCCACGTCGTACGTCACGAACACCGTCTACTCGCGCGCCAGCCGGCTCCAGCAGCTGGAGTTGTACTCGGGCAGCGGCAAGAAGGTCTGGCAGAACTTCTTCTACGAGAACGGCACCGACCGGCTGACCCGCTCGGTGGTCGACGTCTACGGCGCCACCGCACCGGCGAAGGAGTCCACGTATTCCTACGACCAGGCGGGCAATGTTCTGTCCATCGCGGACACGGCCAACGCGGCCTCGCCGGACGTGCAGTGCTTCGCGTACGACAGTCGCCAGCGCCTGGCGGACGCCTGGACTCCGGCGGCAACGGGGACAACGGCGGGCGGCACGGGCACCCGTGGCTCCACCACCCCGGTGAACGGCACAGGGCCGACCGCCTGTGACGCGGCTCCCGGGTCGAGCTCGCTCGGCGGCCCGGCCCCGTACTGGAAGTCGTACGAGACCGACGCCATCGGCAACCGCACCGCGGAGACGCTCCACGACACCGGCCTCGACTCTGCGAAGAACATCACCCGCAGCTACGAGTACGGCACCGCCGGAGCCCAGGGCGACGGCCCGCACCAGCTCACCAAGGTCACCGAGCAGACCCCGACCGGAGACAAACAGTCGACGTACGAGTACGACGACGCAGGCAACACCACCAAGCGCACCATCGGAGGCAACGCCCAGTCACTGGCGTGGACCGACACCAACAAGGTCAATGAGGTCACCGAGGCGAACGGCTCCAAGACCAGCTACCTCTACGACGCCTCCGGCAACCGGCTCGTACGCAAGGACCCAACCGGTACCACCGTCTACCTGCCCGGCACCGAACTGAAGTTGTCGGCCGACGGCACCAAGACGGAAGCCACCCGCTACTACGAGTTCGCCGGACAGGCGGTCGCTGTCCGCACCGCGGCCAAGCTGTCCTATGTCGCCTCGGATCACCACGGCACCGGCGAGGTGGCCATCGACGCCACCACCGGCGCGATCAGCCAGCGCCGCTTCGACCCCTACGGCGTAGCCCGCGGCGAGAAGACCGGAACCTGGCCGGGTGAGAAGGGCTACGTCGGCGGCACCATCGACGCCTCGACCGGACTGACACACCTGGGAGCGCGCGAGTACGACCCGGTGATCGGAAAGTTCATCTCGGTCGACCCGCTCATCGACTACACGCAACCGCAGCAGGTCAACGGCTACGCATACGCGACCAACTCGCCGGTCACCAACGCCGATCCCACTGGCCTGAAGAACGCGGCCTGTGAGGACCCACGGGTCGAGTGCCAGGGTGGCCAGGTTGTCGGCTATACACCGGACCCCGTCGAAGACGCTCAGTCCGAGGCCAGCGCTGCTGCCGCGAATCTGGCGGGCGCGCAGTTCCAGCAGTCTTCCGCCAAGCAGCGGATCAAATCCGCGGGCAAGGCACTGGTCAAGATCGCCCGGGACATCCTGGGCGTGGACGCAGCCCTCGACTGCATCTCCACCGGGGACGTCGGAGCCTGCGGCGAGACCCTGCTCAATATCGCCGGCAGCTTCGCCGGCGGCCTGGCAGGCAAGATCCTCGCCAAATACGGTGCGCCCTGGAACTGGGCCAAGGGCATCCAGCTCGCCAAGCGGGTCACCAATCTGGTCGGCGACCTGATCGGCGGAGCCAAGGACCTGTGGAACGCCAACAAGGCCGTCGGCAAGGCAAGAGCCGGCCTTGCCCAGGCGACGGACAAACTGGCAGATGCCAGGAAGAAGGCGGCGGAGGCTCTCAAGAAAAAGAAAAAGACCGAGGAATCGCAGTGCCATAGTTTCCTGCCAGGCACGAAGGTCCTGCTGGCCGACGGCACAACCAAGCCGATCGAGAAGATCAAGCTCGGCGACAAGGTCGTCACAACCGACCCGAAAACCCGCAATACCACGGTCCGGGAAGTCGCGGGCACCATCGTCACCGAGGACGACAAGCACTTCTCCAACCTCACGGTGAAGGCCGCCTCGGGCAAGAAACAGGCGCTGATCGCCACGACGACCCACCCCTTCTGGGTCGAGTCCCAGCAGGCATGGATCAAGGCCGGCGCCCTGAAGCCCGGCATGCAGCTGCGCACCCCGTCCGGCGCCACGGCGGAGGTCACGGCCAACCGTCACTTCGACAAGCGGCAGCGCACCCACGACCTAACGGTCACGGGCATCCACGCGTACTATGTGCTGGCGGGGGCCACTCCGGTACTCGTTCACAACTGCAACACGACGGTATATCGATTGCAGACGGATCACCCAGATAGTCAGCGCCTGTCGGTCGATGGTGATGGGGGAGTCTCGATCGATGGTGACGGAATGCTGCATCTGAACATGAGCGGGAACATTGCGCACACAGAGCAATTCCGCGGCTCGGGTGGTCAAATAGTCGCTTTCGATGTTCCGAGTTCGTATGTGGCTCAGGTTCGCTCAGCTGCAATCGACCAGCGTCGTCCATCTGGTATGAGTCGGCGACAGTGGAACATCTTCTCGTCGGGGCGTCCGCAGATTGATGATCCAGGTAAGGGGCCAGATTTGTACGGGCTTCCATCGGAGATGTTCCCCGGGCTCTTGGATGCGATAATTCCAGGATCGGGGAGAGTGCTGTGATCGGCCTCTGGAACGGATCGCAGGTGATGGAGAGATGACGGGAACCGTCGAGGAAGAGCTTGGTCGGCTGTGGGTTCGCCCTATGGTGCCGCCAGTTGGTCCGCTGGCAGTGTTTCATGTGGAAGTTGGGCGATGGGAAGAAGCGGAATGCTTTGCCCGTCGCGTTCGAGGGCTCGTCGCTGCCGGAGTAGAAATTTCCCGGCACGGAGACTTTGAACTGGATCAACTTCCAGAATATGTCCTTCCGGCATGGGCTAGAGGTGGTGATTTCTCTGAGGTGCACAGGGACGCCCGCCTCCGGTATTCCTTGCATCGTGGAGAAGAGGAGTGGACGGCGCAGGATCTTCTGTTCTCATTCGAGCCGAAGCAGAGGCGTTGGAAATGGTGGGATGTGACTCTGCTTGGTGGGAATTTGCTCCAGGTGTGGGTGGATTCCCTGGGAGAGCCGGTCTTCGCCTGCGACGAGTTGAGATGGATTCTCTATCTCAGCGGTGCTCATGCCGTCGTTGGGCCGTCGCTATTGTCGCCTGATCTTTGGGGGCATGAGCGGTCGGCTGGCATCGACGTGGGGTCCCCGAGCTCGGGCTGATCTGATTCGGCATCCCTCATGCAAATTTGAAGCCCCGCCAGGTGCGTCCTGGCGGGGCTTCAGCGTGGTCTGACGGCAGTAGTTGACGGCAACGTGAGCGGACGTGGACCGCGCAGAGCGGTAGGTCGTCGTCGCCGTCGTCGGGCTGGCCAGTGGTCTCCTCGGGGTTGCGGAGGGCGTAGCCGAGGAGGTCGATGGCGTCGCGCTGGAGGCGCAGTCGGACGTGGGCGTAGACGGTGGCGGTGACGCCGATGTGGGCATGGCCGAGGAGTTCCTTGATCACGACGAGTTCGACGCCCTGTTCTAGGAGCAGCGTGGCGGTCGAGTGCCTGAGGTCGTGGAAGCGGATGCGGCGAAGGCCAGCCTTTCGGAGGAGCGTGGTGAAGGTGCGGGTGAGGTTGGTCGGCCTGCCCTGTGGCGTAGTGAAAACGTGTCCACTTCCCTGCCATTCGGCGCTAGCTCTGTCCCTCTCCGCCTGCTGATGTTCGCGGTGCAGCTTCAGAGAGTGGAGGCAACTGGCTGGGAGGGCGATGTGGCGTTCGGAGGCCCGCGTCTTGGTGGGCAGGGTCTTGAGCCCGCCCGCGTTTGTGCGTTGGAGGGTGCGGCGGATGGCGGCGGTGCCGTTTGTGAGGTCGATGTCTTCCTAATAGAGGCCGAGGAGTTCACCCTTGCGCAGTCCGGTGTGCAGGGCGAGTTCGAATAGCGCGTGCAGCCGGTGATCTCGACTGGCGGTGAGGAACTGGAGGGCTTCGTCGGTGGTGAGGGGTTCGAAGCGCCGCGGTCGAGGTGTGCCAGTGCGGACGTTGCGGGCGACGTTACGCGGGATCTCCTCCTCGCGCACCGCGTGCTCCAGGGCGGACTTGAGGACGGAGTGCACGTAGGCGAGGGTCAGGGGCGAGAGCCGCTTGGAGCAGCACTTTCCGGCGGCGCAGCAGAGGGGTTGGTTGCGGGCAGCGTCGAGGCCACGGGTGTAGCACTGGCAGGTGGTTCGGAGCTGGTTGAGCCAGGTGCGGACGTCCTTGGCGGTGAGCTTGGCGAGCTTCTTCCGTCCGAGGCCGGGGATGAGGTAGAGCCGGGCGACGGCGGTGTAGCGGGTGTGCGTGTTCTCGCGGAGCTGGTGGGCGGCGACGTTCTCCAGCCAGTACGTCAGGTACGCAGCTACGCTGCCCTGCGCGGAGGGGACGGGGAGGCCGCGGTTGCTGGCGACGATCTTCTCCGTGAGCTTCGCCAGGGCCTCCTTCCTGGTGGTGCCGTAGACGCGGATGCGCTTGCGGGTGTTGCCGGGGGCGAGGACGTATCCGGCGGCTTCCCAGCGGCTGTCCTTGCGCTGGTAGACGGTCCCGTCACCGTTGGCGCGGACACGGCGGGAGGCGGAGGCGTCGCGGGGCGTGGTCATCAGGCGGCTTCCTGTTCGAGGCGGGTGCGGATGAAGTCGGTGAGGGCGTGGGTGGGGATGCGGCGGGCGCGGCCGAGGGCGATCGAGGCGAGCTGGCCGGAGCGGAGCAGGTCGTAGACGGCGGAGCGGCCGAGCTGGAGGCGGGCCATGACCTGGGCGACTGTCAGCAACTCCTGTGACGGGTCCGGTTCTTAGTGAAGCGCCGTAGGCGGGTACGTAGTCATCAGCAGCCGCCCTCTGCCACGAACTGCCGTTCCTGTTCTGTGCGGTGCCAGACATGGGGCTGTAGCCCGAGCCCAGGTAGTCCCAATGGCCGACGACGAGAGTGGTGGCCGGGTCGAGTTTGGGCATGCCGGCGTGGGCGCGGGCCTGTTCGGTGCGCCAGGGGGCGGACGTCGCGCAGCGCGCCCAGGGTGGTGGAGTAGCTGCGGGACTTGGTGGAGAAGTGGCCCCGGAAGCCGAGCATGTGCGCCCACTTCCGGAGCTTGAGGTGGGCGAACTCCGGCAGCCTGCCCAGCTCCCAGCGGGTGCGGATCATCTGCCGCACGTGGCGGGCGACGGCGAGCCGGGACAGCGGCCGGGCCTGCCCGGTGCCGCCGCAGGCGGTGCACGGCAGTGGGGTCCCATGGGGCAGGAGGGTGGCGCCGCGTCCCTGGCAGGGGCGGCAGAACAGGGCGCGGTCGAGGGCGCCGGAGGCATCGGCGGACTCGGTGGCGTACTTGGCCACGTAGGCGGCCACGGCCTGGTCGGTGAAGTCGGCGTCGGTGCCGAAGGCAGTGATCTCGCGTACGTCGAGCTGTTCGCCCCAGCCGAGTTCGCGTTCCCCGACCGCGTCCGACTCGTCCGTGACGCGGACTCGCGCGGCGGCGGCGCGGACGGCGTCGGTGAGTACGGCGACGGTGGCGTCCGGCGGTGGGGGCTGGCTGTTGCCGTCCGGGCCGTCGAGTCGGATGACGGCGTGGAAGTGGACCAGGCCGCGCTGCTGGTACTCGGCGACCTTGGCGAAGGACACCCGCAGGACCGCGTGGGCGGCTTTCTGGGTCATGCCGAGCCCGGCGGCGATCTCGCGGCGCAGGTAGGTGGTGAAGCGGGCCCACAGCGCGGAGGCGTGGGCGTTGAACAGAACCGCGCCCTTGTAGTCGTACGTCGCCGGGTTCAGCGGCGTCCCGATCAGAGCATCCGTAGGGCCGTGGAGCTTGCGGCAGCGGCAGGGCCGGATGTCGCCGTTGGGGGTGGTGAGGCGGTTGTGGACGGGGCCGAAGGACGGCGGGGTGAGAGTGGCGAAGACCCTGGGGTGGGTGCGGACGGTGTCAGGCACGGTCTTGCCGCCGGACAGGCCAGCGCGGATGAGGTGATAGGTGTCGGCGGCATACAGGCGCGAGCAGGCCGGGCAACGGGAAGCGCGGCGGTTGCCGCACGCGGTGAGCAGACTGCCCGTGGGCTCCTCGGAAGAGACGTAAGTACGCAGTACCTCGCCGGTCGTGGTGTCGACAGTGGTGCTGTGGCCGGTCAGGCGGATGGGTTCGGTGCAGCCGCCGAGGCGTTCGATCTGCTGCTGTGCGCGGTCGAAGTCGGGGTGGTTGACCAGGTGGAGCAGGTCCCGTACGGCGGGGCTTGCCACGTGACGCAGGTCCAGGGTGACCATTCGGGGCGTGTCCCTTCAGTTCGGGTGGGTGGCCCCGAGCACCACGTAGCGGGAAGGCGCGGTGGTGCTGCTCGAGGCATGACGAACCGGGCCCGTGGGCGGGCGTGGGTTCAGCGAGGGGGATTTGGCCGGTGAGGGCCGGGGCTCAGAGCTGAGCGAGTGCGGCGGCGGCCACCGGCAGGGCGAGGCCCATGCGCGTGCCCAGGTGGGCGGCGCTGATCGATGTTCCGTGCTCGGCGCGGTGGGTGTCCGCGATGCGTCGGGCCGCGTCCAGCAGGGCGATAGGCAGGACCGGGCCGGAGATGGGCTGGGCCGTCTTGGCGACTGCGACGGTCGGAGTCGGAGCGGGCTCCAGCTTTTCGGCGGGGGAGGCGACGAAGTCCGGGACGGGCGTCGGGAGTGCCGATTCGGGTGACGGTGCTACGTCGGGCACCGGCTCTGCGGCAAGGGTGGCGGCGGTGGCCTCCAGGCGCGGGGTGGGGTGGGTGAGGGTGTGGAACTGAGCGAGGAAGGCGGGGCCGACGTGGCCGCAGCCGAGGAGTAGGAGCGGGGCGACGGTCTCCAGGCAGGCCCGTCCGTAGCGTCCGGTCAGCAGTGGTTCGGCGGTGTTGAGGGCGAGGGTGAGCAGGCCGCACAGGTGCAGCAGTCGGGCACCGGCCTTCAACTCCGTCTTGGGGACGCCGTGCAGGGCGAGGAACCGCAGGGCGATCAGGAGTCCGACGACGGACAGGTCGACCATGGGGGCGATCAGTGGGGCGATCGGGTGGGGGACGCCGAGCCGCAGGGCGAGTGCCCAGACGTTGCCGAAGGAGAAGACGAAGGCCAGGGCCGCGATGACCGCCATGACCACGGTCACGGTGCGCCGGGTGAACTGCTGCTCCGTCATATCCTCAACCTCCTTTCCGGTGTGGGCGTTTCGGGATCACTTGGTGAGCGAGGGCGCGGGCGTTGCCGTCCGGCCGGTCGAGCGCAGGAGGGCGTCCAGGCACAGGTCCGGGTCGGCGGTCAGGTGCGAGGTGGCTTCGGCGACGCGGGCCGCGTCGGCGTCGGAGACGTAGGCGGTGCGGATGCGGGTGTAGCCGGGCCGGCCCTGCATCGCCATCACCGCGACGCCGACGTAGGCGGGGTCCTGCAAGGTGACCGGGCTGGCGTCGGGCCAGTTGCGGATGTCGTCACCGAGCGCGGCCACCGCGGCTTCCACGGTCTTCTGCGCGAAGGACAGCCCGATGGGGCACACGTCGCGGATGAAGGTGGGGATGGCGTCGCCGGTGGTCTTCTGGCTGATCAGGATCACCAGGATGCCGACGCTGCGGCCCTTCTTGACCAGGTCCTCCACCAGCCGGGCGTTCTCCGCCGTGAGTGCTGCCAAACGTTTCGTCTCGGCGTCGCTGCCCTTGTACTCGCGGAAGTACGTGTGCGCCTCGTCGATGATCAGGACCGTGAGCGGCCAATGCGGCGAGGGGCCGACGTGCCACATGTTCTTCACGCCCAGCACGTCCCGGATGGTCGCCGAGCGCCGCTTGCGCAGTTCCACCAGGCGCTTGAACAGCGCGTTGGCTTCATCGAGGTCGTCCCCGCACGCCGAGGTCTTCAACGACAAACTGCGCGAGTGGGAGGACTACTACAAACTACCATCGCCCCCACGCCGGCCTCGGCGGCCAGACACCCTACGAACGCCTCAAGCAGAAGACCACGACCCAGGCGTAAACGATCATCGTCGGTTGCACACTACGGCCGATGCCATCCGCGGGCTACCGGTGTTCAAGGAATCGACCATCTGCGAGTTCGAACTCGTCTTCGAGGCATTCTTCGGGACCTCTCGGCCGCAGCCAGCAGTGGTTCAGATTCCCGAGCAAACCACCGAGGGCAGCCAGGCACCTGTGTCGATGTCCTGACCACAGGCGGTGAGGTGTGCAAGCCCCTCTAGCGGGTGCCTCGACCTTTTTGCAGTCCGAGCGCTGCCATCAGCAGGTGCGATCCCTTCTGGACGGCCACGAGCAGGGAGATAAGATCCTGCGCTACCTGGCTTGGAGGCTGTAGGACGGCAACGGTAGCTGATCCCAGGGCTGTTGGAGACACTGCCCTGTCGGTTACCTGGCGTACGCCAGTTTGCATTGGATGACCATGGTCCGCCCGTCCGGGAGACGCTCGAGAACGTCAGCACCGTTGTCGTGCGAACCTCCCATCCGCCGGGTGATCGAGGTAGCGGTGGCGAACCGGCTGACCGCTCCCACGCCTCTGTTCAGCGCCGGCACCGGGCGTACTCGTGTGAGGCCGTCAAGGGTCTTGGTGGAGGCCGATCCGTGTCCCGGCTGATGCATTGACGGGTCTCGTTGGTGTCTTGCTGGGGGCTTGGGCGGTCAGCGTCGTTGTCGCGCCCGGCCGGTGGCGACAAGAGTCCCCTCATGGGCACCACCGGAACCCGGGGATGCCCATGACGAGACACCGACGTATCAATCGGGCAGGAGGGCCGGGTCGCCCGGCCCTCCTGCCCGATTGATACACCGTCAGAGGACAAGCGCAGGCGCAACTTCCGAGAAACATCTGTGACGTGTGGCTGCTGCTGGTGCGTCGGTTACAGGCGCTTCGCTGTGCGGTCGCGCAGCAGCAGCCACTGGCTCGCGTCGGCGCTGCCTGAGCGCGCAGCCGGTCCATGCAGCAGCACGGCGCAAGCCGTCCTGGTCCCCACCCATGACCACATCAACGACTGAGCTGGCCAGCAGTCACGGCAAGCACCGTTGCAGTACTAGGCCTAAATAGGGTTACGAGTGCAGTACACGCAGGGCTTCGAGTTCCTCCAGGAGCTCGTGGGCCGCTACGACGTCGTGTGGGAGTCGGCCGGGCTGATCCGGGGCGGGAAGCGCGTGTTTATCGCCATCCGCCTCCCCGAGACCGTCGCGGTGGACGCCGACGGCATCAACGACATCGTCGTCCCGTACGTCGCCGTGATGAACGACCACTCCGGCAACGGCCAGTTCCAGTGCGTCGTCACCCCGTGGCGGCCCGTCTGCGCCAACACCGAACGCTTCGCTGTCCGCGACGCCGTAACCCGCTGGGCCGTCCGCCACACCGCCGGGGCCACCGACGAGATCAAGGAAGCCCGCCGCACGCTCGGCCTGTCGGTGAAGTACTTCGAGCGGTTCGCCGACGAGGAGACCGCGCTCGCCCGCACGGACATCGCCCTGCGCGACTTCCACGACGTGGTCGGCGACCTGTGGCCGCTCGACGACGCCTCCGACCGCACCAAGACCAACCACGCCGTCCGGCTCGGCGCCCTCGACGAGGGCTTCCGCACCGAGGCGGAGCGGGTCGGACGCACCGCGTACACCGCCGAGCGCGCGATCACCGGCTACCTGGACCACGTCGCCCCCGGCGCCCCGGCAAGACCATGACCGAGGAACTTGCCCGCGCCACGGCCTCGCTGGAAGGCGCCGACGACGAGATGAAGTCCAAGGCCCACCCGCGCCTGCTGCTCCTGCGGCAGGCCTGACGAGACCAGCGGCCGGGCTGACTCCCCCCCAGCCTGGCCGCTCCCAGGGCCGCCGCCCCGTCCACCTGCCCCGTCACCGGGGCGGCGGCTCGCACAACTCAAGATCGACGCAGCGTAGCTCAGTTGGCAGAGCGCGGATCTTATAAGTCCTGGGTCGCGGGTTCGAATCCGCCGCTGCGGCTCCATCCATCGTCCGGCGGCCGGACACGCGACTCTCCCGACTCGCTTCCCGCCGCCGGGCTCCAAGAGCCCGCCATGAGCGAGACCACACCACTTGCCACCACGTCATCGCCCACTGGGTCACCGACGACGACAAGCAGCAGATCACCGCCTCCATCGCGTACGCCCGCGAGGTTGGCGACCTCCAGACGCTGCCCCTGCTGCTCGCCCAGCTCACCCAGCCCTGCGACGCGCGCGACAACTACCGCGCAAAGAAGGAAGGATCATGAGAACTGACAGCCCGCCCGGCATCCCCGTCGGGCCGATCGAGACTGAGCCGCTCGACAACCCGACGCCCGGGGTCTTCCCGTCCGCGACCGAGCGGGAGGGCATCCTGCGGGACGCGTTCCGCGCGGCCGGTATCGGGCTGGGTGCGTATGACGACCGGATCGCCCGCTGGCTCGCCCAGACCTCTGACTGGTCGACGTTCGCCGTCATCGTCTCGTGGGTGGCGCGCGCAGCCCAGCGCGGGCCGGCCCCGGCGGTGGCGCTGCCCGGCCGGTTCGACGCGACCCCGGCGGAGGTCGACCGGCACCTGCGCCGAATCCTCGCCGAGGACGTGCACCTGCGCTACCAGCAGGCCATCGGCGGCCGGGCCGTCGAGGAGGCCGCGAAGGACCTTCGCATGGAAGCCGCGGAGACCCAGGCGCGCGGCCACCTCACGCTTCGGCCCCTGCCCTGGCGCACCCCGCTGCACCCCGAGGGAGAACTGATGAGCACCACTCCAAACCTGCCGTCCCGCGCCGTGGCTTGCCCCGCGTGCGACTCGCCCGCCGGCCAGCCGTGCACGAGCCACGCCGGGAAGCGTGTCCGCCGCGACAACGTCCACCTGGCTCGCAAGGTCGCGTACGACGAGGCCCGCATCAACGAGAACCCCGCCGTGCGTCTCACCCTCGACGCCGCCCGTGAGCGGCGCGGTATGCACGGCAAGCACGCCGCCGAACTGCTCCACGACCACGGCTACACCGCCGAGGCCACGCGTATCCGGCGCACGGTGTCCGAGCGCAAAAGGCCGCTGTCCGCCAAGCAGGCCGCTGCGCTCATCCTCGACGAGGCCCAGGGCGGCGCCAGCCACAAGGAGCGAGCCAGTGAACATGCCCGCGCCACTCACGATCACTGCGCGCCGCGCCATGGTTGAGGAACTGATGCGCCAGGAGCCGGGCATCAGCCAGCGCTCCATCCAGCTCGGCTCGGTGTCGGCAAGGACACGATCCGCCGCGACGTCGACGCCATCGAGGCGGCGCAGCGCCAGCCCGCGCCGTAATGGGCCGCCGCCGAGTCGGACGATGCGCTGGACGGTGACCTCCTGGTCCTCGTGCTCGATGAGCCGCTGTGCCAGGCCCTCGCTGTGTTGCGCGCCACCCGGGGCCAGCCGGATACCGAGGCCGTCAACGTCGCCGTCGTCCGCGCCGCCGTGCGCGCCACCGCAGATGTCGTACGGGAGACGTTCGGCGCTTTCGACACGGAGGGGGCCGGACACTGATTGGCGGCGCTACAGTGGCGTGAAGGCGAAGGGCGGGGGGATGCCGACTTCTGTGTGGAGGCTCCTGCGGGCAGCCGGGGCATGGATCCCAGTAATTGTGGCGCTGTTGCGGGGGCAGGAGCTAGGTCCCGGTGCAGGTGCCAACACCCTCGACGATCGGACCTCCGACGCTCAGCCCATGTCGAGGCCGCTCATCCGGCTGACTCGTCTGGAGAGAGAGGTCCTGCGCCTGGTGGCGTCCGGTTTGACTGACAGGGAGGTTGCCGCCGCCTTGTCCGTCTCGGTGGCCACAGTGCAGGGATGCGTTCGGAGGGTCTTCGACAAGTTGCAGTCCGGCGAAGGGCGGCTCACCGTCGGGGCCAGCCTTGGCGAAGAGCGTGGGGCGGCACCTGACCTCATGGAGATCGCCCAGGATGACGAGGCGGGCCTGGCAGTGCGCCACATCGCTGAGGGCTTCGATGACCTCTTCAGGAGGCTTGGCCCGCCACCAGACGGGCTGACGGAACTGGAACTTATCTGGCGCGGGGGCGGGGGATCAGAGCGATGACGCACGGGGCTGGCACAGCCGGACAGGAGCCCAGCGGTCTGGAAATCGCCATGGAGTGGGCCAAGCTGCCTGCGGACCACCTTCATCTCGCCCTCAAAGCCCTTGAGCCACAGCTCCGCCGGGAGCACGAAGCTCGCATGGAACGGATGCGTCTCGCTGCCGAAGAAGCGAGTGCAGTGCGCGCTCACCGGCTCTACCTCTGTGGGCTGGCCGCCGGATTCGTCGTCACGGTCGGCATGCTCACCGGTGCGGTCATCGTTGGCAGCAATGACCAGCCGTGGCTTGCAGCCATGCTCTCGGGGCCCAGTGTCCTCGCCCTGGCGACGCTGTTCGTGCTCCGTCGCAATGACACCGCCCAGATGCAGGCAGTGGCCAGGGCGCAACGATCTGCGTTGAACGCCTCTTTCCAGCCAGCGCCGGCAGTCGCCCCGCCAACGAGCCCAGGCACCGGCGGTACCGTATGACTGCTTCCGCGAGCTGCGCCGGGGCCACGCCGCCCTGCGCGCCACCGTCGGCGCACGACACCGAGAAGCAGAAGTCGCCGCCGCACGCGCCGTGATCCGCTCCATGGCAGACACTCTCCTCGAAGCCCAGCATCGGTCGTAGCTTCTCGCGGGCCCAATCCCCAGACGCCCCTGTTCAACTTGGAGATGATGGCCCCATGAGCGCTGGCTACATCACGACCGACGGCAGCAGCCGCTACCACACCGGCGAGGACTGCCTCCTGTTCCAGAGCGGGCGCCTCGGCAACGAGGCATTGGGTATCCCGGCACAGCCGATCCTGCATCTCACCCGCGCGGTAGCAGTACAGGCGCAGCAGACACCGTGCCAGTGCGTCACGGAGAAGGCCGAGTCCGACCACTTCTTCGCGAGAGTCCCCAGCCTGATCAGCGGAGCCGTGGCGATCTACCAGCAGCATATTGACGCCGACCAGACGCCGGAGACCGCGATGCGCGCGGTCCTTGACGGAGTCCTGCCGCTCCACGCACATGAGTTGGCGGAGAAGCAGCGGGGCCTCCGTGGCGAGTGGGAGAGCGCCGTGTTCGGTGGCGGTCCATCTGCTCTGGCAGCGGTAGACGCACTGATCGACATCATCGCCTCAGCCGGGAAGCGGTCGTGAATGCCGACCTGGTGGCGTTCCTGCGCGCCCACCTCGACTTCATCGCGAACACCGCGCGGCAAGCCGAACACGCCACGAAGTCCGCGCACTGGCGGGCTGACTGGAGACGCCTCTCGTATCACGACTTCGATGCACGCATCACCTCGGCGCCGGATGAACCTGTCTTCGACGGATACGGAACGATTGCAGCAGCCGAGTTCGCTTCGCGCCAGGACCCGGCCCGCGTCCTCGCAGACATCGAAGCCGACCGCGCCCTGCTCGCAGAGTACGAGGCCGTCGCCGACATGGATACCGAGGACGCAGAGCCGGAGTTCGCCTATGGCCGCGCCGTCGGTCTCGGCCTGGCCGTCCGGTACCGCGCCCTGCGGTTCGCCGACCACCCTGACTACCGCCCCGAGTGGCGGCCTGAAACGAGCTGAGAGGGACATGATGAGCGACCGAGTGACTGTCCGCGTGCTGCTGCTGTTCGGTCCCAGGCCGAGGTCGTAGCCGACGTCCCGCCGGAGGAGCAGGGGGATCGGAGCGCTACCCGGCCGCCGAGATCGCTGTGGCGGTCGGCCTGTCGGAGGGCGACCTGCCCGGGAAGCGGGTGACGGCGGAGGTCGGCGAGGATGACCGGTTGCACGGGTGGCGACTGGCGTGAGTCTTGGCCCTGGCCTCATGTGAGTGTTCGCTCGCGTGTGCGGGATGCGCCTGTGGCGGCCAGCGAACCGAGGGGGTCCTAGGCTAAACCCCCTATCTGGCCGAGGGGTTACGTCGATGAGCGACACTCAGATGATCACGATCAGCAACTACACCGTGCGCCACGTTCCCTATCAGGCAGCCCTTGATCGCATCGTCGGTGACGCGGGTCCCATGGGTACTGCCGCTCTCCCTGTCGTCCCCGGACTGCGACTGTTGTACGACACTTCTGATGCGGACAATCCGAACCAGGAAATCAACGCCCTTGGCGGGAAGGTCGCCGAAGCTCTGGGGCACCGATACCAGGCCGAGTGGCGGGGGCTACTGGGCTTCTACTTGGCCGATGCAGAGGGCAACCCGGTTGGCCTCCCAGCATCGCTGCGCGAGCGCATTGAGCATGAGGTGCGCTTCGCCCGCCGGGCCCTCGGCCGGTAATTCCTCCAGTACCGAAGCAGTCCCATGTCCGAGCCGTGAGAGCTGAGGCACGCGCGGCCGCTGGCCCGCCCCGGACGACACCTCCGGCCGCGCACACCACTGGAAGGGCGCCACGGTCACCGAGACCCTGGCCGGACGCCGCGCCTACCGCAGGGCGGACAGCTGACCGCCGGCGTACGCTGGGGCCCGGACGGAGCGCTGCCCGGCCGTACACCGGACGGTCCCTGGAGGCCCGCGCGCACGCCGTGCTCCAGGATGGTCGAACCCCGGGGTCGGTCACCCGTGATCACGCCCCCCATCTGTTTGGAGATCACCGCGGCCGTGACATCGACGAAAATGTCACGCGCGGAGGTCTTCGCTGACCTGGCGAGTTCCTTCAGCCGGGACCGGCGCTCTGGGTTCGTCTCCTCCTCTGCTTCTGCCTCAAGCCGCTGCACCAGGGTGTCAACGAACTGCTCGGCACTCGGCCACTGCCCCACACGTCTACGTGCCTCGCCCGAGACCTGCTTCACGTACCAGCCTTCGGGGCCGCCGCCCATCCTCTGAAGCGAGATCAAGTGATCGCCTTCCAGCGCGACCACAGCCCTGGCCACCGTGGTCACGTCGAGGCCGGTCTTCTCCGCGAGATCGCTCAGCTCAGGTTGCGACGTGCCGAACGACTCATCCAGCCACTGAACAATCGCCTCAAGGACTGGCAAATCCCGTTCTACCCAAGTGTTCTCCATTCAAGGGAAGTTACTCCGTATGCGGGTCACGTCCGCTGGAGTGGTGTATCGACGGCCACTCGGCGATCTCGTTTTTGAGGCTATGCGGTGAGTTCGGTGGGCAGGTCGGTCTCGTC
>NZ_JBVKBY010000016.1:0-102844 GCF_055656945.1 Streptomyces sp. NPDC111606 | reverse complement strand
CCCGGACCCTGCTTGCGCAGGTACATCACGACCGGCTCGTCGTGCTCCGAGGAGACGACCAGCTGCTTGATGTTGAGGATCAGGTCGGTGACGTCCTCCTTGACGCCCGGCACGGTGGTGAACTCGTGCAGCACGCCGTCGACGCGGATGGACGTGACCGCCGCACCCGGGATCGAGGACAGAAGGGTACGGCGGAGCGAGTTGCCGAGGGTGTAACCGAAGCCCGGCTCCAGCGGCTCGATCACGAACCGGGAGCGGAATTCGTCGACGACCTCTTCGGTCAACGAGGGACGCTGAGCAATCAGCACGGGGTATTGCCTCCAGTGTTGGGCGCCCGCTATGTGACGCCGTAGACACCACGAAGGGTACGGGCGGTTCGGCCTCATTGGAGGCCGAACCGCCCGTACCCCGATCAGCGGCTTGAGGTGGGCACCGGATCGGTCCGGGCCTGAGCGAGCCCGGCGGCGACGGATTCTCGCCGGGCGTCGGTAGATGACCACGCATCCGACTTCGCTGCGGAAGTGCGCGAGCCAGGCGAGAGCCCGGTCGCTGCCGGAGTCCTACCCAGGATAGAGGGCCATGGAGCCGACCTGGCACACCCGCTCCCACGGCCGCCGTGCCGGACCCTGTCGAGGTCGCCGCGTCCGATCGCTACGGTGGACTACGCCGGCCCGGAGCTGGCGACGAGGACGAGGACCGGGACACCAACGGGAGGGGCACACCATGCAGTTGGCCGCTGACAAGGGCGACATCAATACGATCATCGGGGGCATCGCTCCCGACTGGGGGCCCTTCGGGGCTCTCGGTACCGAGGCCAAGACGATGATCCAGGTGGTCATGGCCCTCGCCATCCTGATCTGTCTCGCAATCGCCATCTGGGGCGCTGCGAAGCAGCGGATCGGTGCCACCGCCCTGCGCGACACGTTCAGCGCCGAGCAAGGCAAGGGCCTGATCGTCGCCGGACTGACCGGCGTATTCATCATCGGCTCGCTCGGCACCGTGTTCACCATCGTCTACGGCATGGCCGTCTGACCACCTCGTGCACGGCCCACCGACGAGGTCGTCGGACGACGTCACGACCTCGGAATGCCGGCCGCCGGCCCGTCGGGAACGGTCAGAGTGTGGCTGCCCCACTCCGGCCGCGTCGGGCATCGGCGACGTGAGCGACCTCCGGTGGGCCGGGCCCTTCTCACCCACTGGGCGGCCGGCGTCTCGGCTCGGTGGTCTGCGACAGCTCTTGAGTGATCCGTTGCCACACCCGACCCAGAGGCGCGATGGGCAGATCGGCCGCGTCTACGCTGCGCGCGAGGACCACCACCCGTGTCATCCGTTCGAGTTGCTCCCGGCAGGGGCGACAGGTGGAGACGTGCCGCAGGGCATCGGTGTCCTCGCTGAGCGTGGCGCGTCCCAGTGCCAACTCCACCAGGCGGGCGGGCTCGAGGTGTGCCACCGTTCCCTTCCCTCCGGTTCCCTTGCTGTGTCTTGTCGCCGATTCCGGCCGCACGCAGCGACAGAGTGCTTTGTGCCGTCTCAGGGCTGTGGAGGCTTGGCGGTGACGATGAGATTGGACTGGTAGCCGCCCAGCTCGGGGCTGAACGGTGGCGCGCAGGTGATCAAGGTGAGGACCGGGGGGCCGGCCCGGCGGAACACGGAGGACGGGAGCTCGTCCTTGGGCACCGTCGAACGTGACGCGACACGGTAGGTGGTCGGCTCTGCGCCGACGCGCTGCACTTCGACCCGGTCGCCGGGCCGTACCTCGTAGAGCGCTGCGAATTCGCCCAGGGCGCCGGTGTCGCTGTCCACGTGCCCGACCAGCACAGCCGATCCGTGGGCGCTTCCCGGGGCGGGGCCGAAGCGATACCACCCGGTCACCGTGGGATCGCCGGGTATGGAGAGGGCGCCTTGTTCGTCCACGCCGACCGGACGAACCGCCGCGTCGATGCCGACGCCGGGCACTTGGACTCGTTGCGGCGGCGGGTCGTGACGCGGGCGTTCGGGCCGGCGATCCGGGTCGTCCACAGGCCGCGTCGATGCGGCTGCCTGAACAGGTGGGGGCGGGTCCGGTCCGAAGTCGGCAGGACGGGAGGCCGGACCTGACGGTGACGGCTGCAGGGCGATTACTGCTGTCAGCGCGGTAGCTGTCGCCGCCAGGCCGGTCAGCCGTCGAGCGGCGTCAGTCACGCCGGCCGGCGACTCGGCGGGCCGCAAAGACGCCCGCCGCCGTCACCGACACTGCGCCGACGGCAGCCCAGGCCAGCCACTGGCTGGAGGAGTTGACGGCGAGGGCGGCGCCGTTGCCGCCCGCGTGGGCGGCGTTGGGGGCCGATTCCATGCCGGAGAACGTCTGGGTCTTCAGCGCCAGGTTCTTGTCGTCGGCGCTGCCCCAGGCGTAGACGACGTTGCTGGTGCCCTCGTCGAGGTTCAGGTCGGCCGGGCCGATGGCGACGGTGTCCGTGCCGGCGAGCACCACATCGGCGGAGATCGTGCCGGCGGCGACGTCGGCGGTGGCCTCCTTGGGATTGGCGAGGTCCTTGAAGACCGGTTGTCCGTCGGCCCGGACGTCCACGCTGGGTGCGGCGGCCACGTGACGTACCGTCAGCCGTGCTTCGCCGGCGGGGACGTTCGACACGTCGTTGACGAAAGCCGTCAGCTGCGGCTGGCCGTCGGCGGAGAGATGGGCGGCGACCGTGGCGTTCGCTCCTGCGGGAACCTCGATCTTCTTCTCGATGGCAGGTGTGCCGTCGGGGCCCTTGCCGGCTTCGAAGACCTGGATGTTGTAGCTGCCCGCGTCGAGGGGCTGGGGGGCGGTGACGGTGCCGGGTTTGAAGTCGCTGAGGAGTTCGTTGCCGTTGGCGTAGACGTCGACCGTCAACCCGGGAACGCCATGGAAGACGGACACCATGGCCTTGTCGTCGGTGTCGGCGGCGTCAGCCGCCAGGGCGGGCGCGGTGACGCCGAGCGCCAGGGCGCAGGTACCGGCCGTGGCGGCGATGGCGAGGGGGAGCCGGGAGGTCATGGGGATCATCCCTTCGGGGAGTGGGTCCGCCGAGTGTGAGGACTCATCCGTGGTTCCTGCGCCGGGGCCGAGACGGATGCGGGCGGAGCCGTTTCGGCGGCCCGACTTGTGCGTGCGGTCCGTCAGCCTTGTGCGTGCGGTCCGTCGCCGCGGCTTTGTTCCAGCGCCCCGTGCAGACGGTGCAGGCCGCGGCGGGCGTGGCTTTTCACGGTGCCCAGGGGCATGCCGGTCCGCTCGGCGATCTGGGCGTGGGTCAGGTCGTCGTAGAAGGCCAGACACAACACCTGTCGTTGGGTCTGGGGCAGTCGTGACAGTTCGTCCACCAGCAGGACACGGTCCACGACGTCGTCCGGTGACCGTCCGTCGGGCAGCGGCGTCCCGGCTTTGTGGGCTGTTGCGTCGATGAGGGTCAGGCGCCTCGTCCTGGCCGCCAGTGCGTCGACGATCTTGCGGCGGGTGATGCCGACGAGCCAGGCGCCCAGGGGGCCGCGCTCCGGTTGGAATCCGGCCCGCCCGCGCCACGCCCCGATGAAAACCTGCTGGGTGACGTCCTCGGCCTCATAGGAGTCGCCCAGCGATCGGCTGGCCATGGTGTGGACGAGAGAGCCCCAGCGGCGGTAGATCGCGGCGAATGCGTCTTCGTCGGCGGCTTGCAGGCCGCGGGCGAGTTCGTCCTCGTAAAGGGTCTCTTCCCGTGGCGGCGCGCCGATGGGTGACGCGGAGGAGGTGGCTGATCGCGTCTTCGTCCTCATGACCCGGTTCCTCCTGCCGTTCGTCATGTGCCGGGGATGCCGCAAGCCGTCCAGCGAGTCGTATGGGTAGCCGTGCGTGCCGTGGTGCCCGGCGCGTGTCTGTCAGTCTTGGAGGCAGAAACGACGCAAGCAACATGCGTCGTTTGTGCGTCGTACACTGCGGGGTGTGAGCAGTAGCGACGACACGGACCCGGGGCGCGCGGCCGGACTGACGACCGGCGAGGTGGCCAGGCGGCTCGGGGTGGCGCCCACGACGATCCGCTCGTGGGACCGCCGCTATGGCCTCGGTCCCGACGCCCACACAGGCGGCAGGCATCGCCGCTGGAGATCTGCGGATGTGGCTCGGTTGGAGCGCATGTGCGCGTTGACGGCGACCGGGCTTCCCCCCGCCGAAGCCGCGCGCCTGGCGCGTGACGAAAAGCCGCTGCGTGACGAAGAGCCGCTCGGTGACACAAAGCCGCTGCGTGACGAAGAGCCTCCGAAGGGCGACCAGGTCCGGCGGCGTGCCGCCCCGCCGCCCCGACCGGCGGCCCGCGGGCAGAGCCGAGCCGGGAGCGGCCTACGCCTGGGCAGCGTGCGCCAGGAGTGCAAGGGAGTGGCCCGTGCGGCGCTGCGCCTCGACGCCACCGCTCTGCAGCAGCTGCTGGCGGGCACGATCGAGGAGCACGGCCTCGTCGCCGCCTGGACAGAGGTGATCATGCCGACGCTGCAGGCGGTCGGCCGCAAGTGGGAGAGTTCGGGCGAGCGATACGTCGAGGTTGAACACTTCCTGTCGTGGCATGTCTCTGGGGCCCTGAGGCGCAGTGCACCGCCCGAGGTGGCCGACCGGCCGGGCGCCGTCACGTTGCTGGCCTGTGTGCCGGGGGAGAATCACACGCTGCCGCTGGAGGTGCTTGCCGCCGCACTCGCCGAGCGTGGCGTTCCGGTGCGCATGTTCGGCGGAGCCGTGCCCGCCGAGTCGCTGGTGGCGGCGGTGCGCAGGACCGGACCGTCTGCAGTCTGCCTCTGGGCGCAGTCGCGTACGACCGCCAGCTGGCCACTGGCTCACCACGTCTCCGCCATGGAGTGGGGGATGCGCGGTGCTCGCAGAAGGCCCGCGGTTCTGACTCTCGGGCCCGGCTGGGCCGGCCGTACCGCGCCCGGTCTGTTGCCGCGCCCGACGGGGCTGGCGGAGGCCGTGACGGCGGTGGAGTCCCTCATGCCGAGGTGAAGTGCACTTCTGTGGGCGGGCCGGAGTGGGGACGCACCGGATCACAGCGAGGTTGAGGCCGCGGTGAGCAGGTGCGGTCTGCGTGCATCCAGGAGCGGTTGGCGTACGGAAGACGGGGCGTAGAAGAAGTCAGGGTCCCTGTCCGGGACCCGGCTGCCGCGACGACACTCAAGGCCCGGAGCGAGGCGTGAACATCAACGGCGCGCGCGTGCTGGTGGCCGGCGCCACCGGCGTCCTCGGCCGCGCCCTCACGGCCGAACTGGCCGCCCGGGGAGCCCACCCGGCTCTCGCCGGACGCGACGCGACCCGGCTGGCCCAGGCCGCTCGCGCCTACCCAGGGGCGCCGACGGCAGAATTCGACGCGTACGACCCGTCGTCCTGCACGCGTGCGGTGCACGCCGTCGCTGCCGGACTCGGAGGCCTCGACGCCGTAGTGACAGCCTTCGGGGCCGTGGGCTTCGGTAGCTCCCACGAGGTGGACGACGCGGTCGCCGAGCATCTGATGGCCGTCAACTTCCTTGCCCCCGCCGCATTCTTCCGTGCCGCGCTCCAAGTCCTGCCGCCCCACTCGGTGATCGCAGCCTTCACCGGAGTGGTGGCCGAGCGTCCGCAGCCACGGATGGCCGACTACAGCGCTTCGAAGGCGGCATTGAGCGCATGGCTCGCTGCTGCACGACGCGAGGTGCGGGGCACCGGCGTGCAGGTGCTGGACGTGCGGCCGGGCCATCTGGACACCGGTTTCGCCGACCGGCCCGTGGCGGGAACGGCGCCGCCCTTGCCCCCGGGAGGCGACCCCGGCCACCTCGTCAAGGTGGTCGTCGACGCGATGGAGACGGACGCCGAACTCGTACGCACGGCTCCCGGTGGAGCGCCCGTCGTCGAACGGCGGGCCAGGTGAACGGGCACCCTGCCCTTCCCGATCAGCGATCGGACGTGGTCATCGTGGGCGGCGGGGCAGCCGGCCTCTGTCTCGCCGCCCAGCTGACCGCGACCACCACCCGCTCCGTCACCGTGGTGGAGCCGCCGGACGGACCGTCACGGTCTCCTGAACGCACCTGGTGCTTCTGGGAAGAAGGGCCGAGCGCCTACGAAGAAGCGATCAGCGCCACCTGGTCCCGCCTGCGAGTCCGCGGCACGGACGGCAGCGAACTCACCGTCGACCCGGCTCCGCAGCGCTACCGCATGCTGCGATCGCCGCAGTTCGAGCAGCTCGTACACGCCAGGCTGGCCGCGCATCCCGGCGCGCGCGTCCTGCGTGCGACAGCCGGCGCCGTACGGGACACCGCCGACGGGGCGGCCGTCAGCTGCGTGGCATCCGACGGCCGGACGCTGACGCTGCGCGCCCGCCACGTGTTCGACTCCCGCCCCCTGCACGTCCTGCCGCCGGCCCGCACCTGCCTGGTGCAACACTTCCGTGGCTGGTTCGTGCGCACGGCCGCGGAGCGGTTCGACGCCTCGGTCGCCGACCTCATGGACTTCCGGGTGCCGCAGCCACGTCACGGCCTCGCCTTCGGCTATGTGTTGCCCCTCGAGCACGACCGGGCCCTCGTCGAGTACACCGAGTTCTCTCGCGGCCCGCTGACCACCTCTGCGTACGAGGCCGCGCTCGGCCACTACTGTCGAGAGGTCCTCCGCCTGGGTGCGTTCACGGTGGAAGCGGCGGAGCAAGGCGCCATCCCCATGACCGACGCACGCTTCCCGCGACGGATCGGCTCCGCTGTCTTCCGTATCGGCACGGCCGGCGGCGCGACCCGACCCGCCACCGGCTACACCTTCGCCGCCGCGCAGCGCCAGAGCCGGGCCATCGCCGCCGCCCTGGACGCCGGGCGCCCTCTCGTGCCCCCACCCCACCGGCGACGGGCGCTGGCCATGGACGCCGTACTCCTGCGGGCCTTGGACACCGGGCGGATCGACGGCCCTGACTTCTTCACGGGCCTGTTCGCCCGGATCCCCGCGGAGCGGCTGCTGCGTTTCCTGGACGGGGCGACCACGCTGCGGGAGGAGTGGGGCGTCGGACTGCGCACCCCCATCGGCCCGATGCTGCGCACCGCCGTCGAACTTCCCTTTCTGCCCCGCCATTTCCGTCCCGCACAACGATCCGCGGAGAGCGCCTCATGACACTGCTGCGCGACGACGACCTGGCACGCGCTTTCGACCACGCGTCCCATGCCTACGACCGCCTCACGGCGCTCAACCCCGGATACCGCACCGAACTCCTGCGCTCCGCACGCCGACTTCGGCTGTCCGACGACGGTGACGGACTGCACGTACTCGATCTCGGCTGCGGCACCGGAGCCTCCACCCGGGCCCTGCTGCGCGCCGCGCCCCGAGCACGCGTCACCGCCGTCGACGCCTCGTCCGGGATGCTGCACCGCGCGCTGGCCAAGCCGTGGCCCGCGAACGTGCGCTTCCGCCACCTGACGGCCGAGGACGTGGCGACGGCCGGCGAAGGGCCCTTCGACGCAGTCTTCGCGGCCTACCTCTTCCGCAACGTCTCCGACCCCGACAAGGTCCTGCAGGCCCTCAGGACCTTGCTGCGACCGGGCGGACGCCTGGCCGTCCACGAATACAGCCTCAGCGGCTCGCGCGTGGACCGCGCCGTGTGGAGTGCCGTTTGCCGAGGGGTGATCCTCCCGGCGGGCTCACTCACCGGGGACGGCACTTTGTACCGCCACCTGTGGCGCAGCGTCCGCTGCTTCGACACCGCACCCGTCTTCACCGACCGGCTGACCCGCAACGGGTTCACGGACGCGCGCGCCGTTCGGGTCGCCGGGTGGCAGACCGGCATCGTGCACACCTTCCTGGCCCGCAACGGCCGTGCCGAGTACGCGGAGCCGGCGCGGTGACGGGCGTGGCACGCGTCGCCGCCCGCAGGGGACGGGACCGCAAGGCCGAGCGACTGATGCCCGTACCCGGGCGGGATCGGTTCGAGCGCGGGGACGAGCCGTCTGTCGCCGTGATCGGCGGGGGCATCGCGGGTTTCGCCGCGGCCACCCTGCTGGCCGAACGGGGTGCCCGCGTCACCCTCTACGAACGGGAGGAGTCCCTCGGCGGCCGGCTCGCCGGCTACCGCACCCGCCTTGCGGACGGGTCCGTCGTGACCATGAGCCGCGGCTTCCACGCCTTCTTCCGTCAGTACTACAACCTGCGCGGTCTGCTGAGGCGCACCGATCCCGCCCTTGCGCGGCTCACCTCCTTGCCCGACTACCCGCTGCGGCACAGCGGCGGCCTGACCGACAGCTTCGCCCGTGTCCCGCGAACACCTCCCTTCAGCGCCCTCGGATTCGTCGCGCTCAGCCCCACCTTCGGGTGGCGTGACCTCGCCGCCATGGACGCCCGGGCGGCGCTGCCGCTGCTCGACGTGCGCGTGCCCGAGGTGTACGACCGCTTCGACCACGTCGGCGCGACGGAGTTCCTGGAAGGCGTCCGCTTCCCGCAGGCCGCGCATCACCTGGCGTTCGAGGTGTTCTCGCGCAGCTTCTTCGCCGACCCGCGCGAGCTGTCCGCCGCTGAACTGCTGCTGATGTTCCACATCTACTTCCTCGGCTCGGCCGAGGGCCTGCTCTTCGACGTGCCGAACGAGCCCTTCCCGCAAGCGCTCTGGGAGCCGCTGGCCGAGTATCTCCTGCGCCTCGGGGCCATCGTCTCCACCGGCACCGCCGTCGACGCCGTCCAACCGCGCGATGGCGGGGGAGCCACGGTGAGGACTGGCGCCGCTGCCACCGCTCACGACGCGGTGGTGCTCGCCCTCGACACCGCGGGGCTGCGGCAGGTTGTGGCCGCATCCCCCGCCCTGGGCACCGCCCCCTGGCGCGACGACATCGCAAACCTGCGCAGCGCCCCGCCGTTCCTCGTCTCCCGGCTCTGGCTCGACCGGCCCGTCCGTGACGACCGACCGGGATTCCTCGGCACCAGCGGCTACGGCGGCCTGGACAACGTCAGCGTCCTCAACCGCTACGAGGGCGAGGCCGCGCGCTGGGCCGCCCAAAGCGGGGGAGCGGTGGTGGAGTTGCACGCCTACGCCTACGCCGTCGCCGATGCGCAGCGGGGCCGGGCGGAGGAGCGGCTCGTGGAGCAACTCCACGCGGTGTACCCGGAGACCCGCGAGGCGCACGTCATCGACGCCCGGCACGAATGGCGCTCCGACTGCCCGTTCTTCCCCATCGCCTCCCATCAGCAGCGCCCCAAGGTGCGCACCCCGCATCCCTGGCTGACGCTGGCCGGTGACGCGATCCGCTGCGATCTGCCCGTGGCGTTGATGGAACGAGCGGCCACCACCGGCTTCCTGGCGGCCAACGCGCTGCTCGCACGCCGGGGCGTACGGGGACAGGTGCTGTGGACGGTGCCCCGGGCCGGCCGCTCCCCGGTGCTGCGCGCACTCGGCGGGCTGGCAGCACGTCGAACACTGCGCTGAACCCGCACCGCCGACGACGCCAGGACTCAGCCCGGGAATCGGCCCGTGCTGCGCAGCGCCCAGCGCCGCTCGGCGTAGGCCAAATCGTCCCGCCAGAGCCGGCCGGCCGCGCGGCGCATGAGCGGGCGCAGGGCCGGGGCGGCGGCCCGTGCGAGCGCGAACCCCCTGCGGTCCGAGGCGGCGACGATCGCCTCGACCACGGCGGTCCGCGGCTGCCCGTCCCCCTCACCGGTCAACGGCGTGGCATGGGTCTCCACGACGGAGGTGGCACCCTCGCCCTCGGTGATGCGCATGACGACCGTACGCGGCTCTGGTGCCGTGAACTCGGCGCGGACCGGCACCACCAGAGCGCCCGTCACCCGGAAGGAGACGTCGACGACGAACGCGTCGTCACCCCCTCCTCGTGGCGCGCGGGCGACGGTCAGGTCGACGAAGGAGTACGGGTGGAACCACGAGCCGTGCCAGGGGTCGAGCCGGTTGGCGACCACGTCCTGCGGCTCGCACCGCCCCACGGCCGTGAACACGGCGTCCACCCCGTTGCCCGTCGCGGGACGCACCGGCACCACCGGCATGTCGAGCGGCTCTTCGCCGCCGATCTCGTCGAGCCGTACCCAGAGGAGAACTCCGTCGTCATGTACGGGGTAGGGCTCCCAGCCGCCGAACGCAGCGCCGTCCAGGGCCAGTCCATGCCAGTGGCACACCAGCGTGCCGCACACCACGCGGCTGTCGCGCAGGGGTGCACCGAGGTGCGGGCAGGCGCCGGGACCCGCGTGCACCAGACCCGTGTCCGAGCGCCACAGCACGATCTCGACACCGCCCACCGTTGTGCCGTGCGGGCGCTCGCCGGCCCGGACGTCCCGGGAGGCGCCCACGACGAACCAGTTGCCGGAGGGACGCGCCGAGGCGGTCTTGAGCGCGTCGGCGATAACGCCCGGCCGCGCGTCCTGCCAGGTGGGGGTCTGCGTCGCCCAGTCCGGTGTGCGGCGCCGCAGCGGTGGCGTCCAGCGACGCTTGTGGGATCGGTCGGTCACCCTGCCTGCCCCTTCCGCTCAAGTACGGGCCTACGCGCTGTCAGGGTCGGGCCCGTGCCGCGGGCGCGCCAGCGTGCCTCGACGACGCGTGCGGCTCCGGACGCGGCCGTGGCGGCGCGGCGCCCGCGAGGCACCACCGCGCGGGTGTGCAGGACGGCGTAGTCCTGTTCGGCGATGGCGTCGAGGATGCCGCCGTACAGGGTGAACGCGGTGCGGATGCAGGGCCGCACCCGCGGGTCGAGCATGGCGATACCGGGTTCTGCCGCCCGGTACACGCCGCGGGTCATGACCTCGACGGCGACGAGGGCGGCACGGATTCGCCGGTCCTGGCGGCCGGTGCGGCGGCTCCACTCCAGCAGCGGCCGGTCCACGCCGTGGCCGGCGAGCAGGTCGGCCGGCAGATAGACACGGCCCCGGTCCAGGTCCTCGCCGACGTCGCGCAGGAAGTTGGTGAGCTGGAAGGCGACGCCCAGGGCCGCCGCGTGGGGTGCGGCCTCTTCACGGGGTACGACGGTGCCGAGTACCGGCAGCATCTGCAGTCCGATCGCTGCCGCTGATCCGTGCATGTAGGAGCGCAGGTCGGCGTAGGTCTGGTAGTCCGTGACGGTCAGGTCGGCCCGCATCGAGGCAAAGAACGCGGAGAACAGGCTGTGCGCGATGTCGTAGCGTGCGGCCGTGTCGGCCACGGCTCGGACCACGGGCTCGCCCGCACCGCCGCTGTGCAGTTGCTGCTCGAGGTCGCTCTCCAGGCGGCCCAGCATCCGGTCGCGTTCGTCGGGTGTCCGGCCCCGGTCGAGGTCGTCCACGATGTCGTCCGCCCAGCGGGCGAAGCCGTACAAGGCGTGCACCGCGGAGCGTCGTTCCACCGGCAGCAGGCGCGTGGCCAGGAAGTAGGTGCGGCCGTGACGGGCGTTGAGCTGCCGGCACCGGGTGTAGGCGGCACGCAGCGCGGGATCGGTGATCCCGGCGGCGTCCAGTTCACGACGTGTCATCAGGAACCTTCCGCGGTCGGGGCGGATGGAGCGCCGACGGCCGGCGGGGCCGGCCGGGCAGCGCGACTGGCGTGGGTGGCGCGGCCGGTGGTGACGCCGGTGATGCGCGCGGCGGCGAGCTTGCCGCTGATGAGTACCGTCGGCACGCCGACGCCGGGGGTGGTGCCGCAGCCGGCCAGTACGGCGTTGTCCACGCCGCGTACCAGGTTGCGCGGCCGGAAGGGGCCCGTCTGGGCGAAGGTGTGGGAGACCGAGAAGGGGCTGCCCGCCGCGTGACCCCGAGCCGCCCAGTCCAGCGGAGTCACCAACAGCTCCTCCTGGATGCTGTCCGCGAACCCGCCCATGCCGCGCCGCTCCAGCTCGGCGACCAGACTGTCGCGGTAGCGCGGGCCGAGGCCCCGCCAGTCGGCGGCGGAGGGCCCCACGGAGGTGTTCGGGCACGGGGCGAGCACGTAGTGCAGATGCCGGCCGGCCGGTGCCAGGGTGGGGTCGTGGGTCGTCGGGCGGGTGATGAGCAGGGAAGGGTCGCTCATCAGCGTTCCCGAGCGGGTCAGTTCCCTGAACGTGCTTTCCCAGGCGCTGCCGAAGGAGAGCGTGTGGTGGGCCAGGCCGGGCCAGGTGCGGTCGGTCCCGGCGTGCAGGACCACCGCGGACGGTGAGTGACGCAGCGCAACGGGACGCCGGGGAGCGCGCCCCAGCAGCTGGTGGGCGGTGGACAGTTCACAGGTCAGAACCACCGCGTCGCAGGCAATCCGCTCACCCGAGGTCAGACGCACGGCACGCACCCGGCCTGCCGGCCGTTCCAGTGTCCTGACCTCGGCCGACCACCGCAGGTCGCCTCCGGCTTCGGCGATCGCGTCGGCCATCGCACGGGGCAGCGCGTGCATGCCGCCCTTGGGGAACCAGACACCGGCCACGGTGTCCATGTAGGCGATCACGGCGTAGGCCGCGAGGGCTCGGGCGGGGGCGACGCCGGCGTACAGGGCCTGAAAGGAGAAGACCCGCCGCAGCCGGGCGTCGGCCAGGAAGCGGCCGATGCGCCGGTCGAGCCGGCCGAAGCCGCCGAGGGCCGCCAGCCGTGCCAGGTCGGCGTTCAAGAGCTGGAGCGGCGAGTCGAAGTTGCTGTCGATGAAGCGCCGCATCTGGGCCTGGTAGAGCCGCTCCAGCCAGTTCCGCAGGTCGCGGTAGCCGGCTGCCTCGGCGGGTCCGGCGAAGCGTCGCACCTCCGCCTCCATCGCCGCGCCGTCGGTGTGGACGTCCAGCGAGGTCCCGTCCGCGAAGCACGTCCGATAGGCCGGATGCAGCGCCACCAGCTCGACACGGCGGGCAAGGCTGTCGCCGACCGCCGCGAAGGCCTCGTCGGCCAGGTGCGGCATGGTCAACACCGTGGGTCCGGTGTCCAGTTCATAGCCGCCGAGGCGCGTCCGGCCGGCCCGGCCGCCCGGGCCGGCGTCCCGCTCGACGAGCGTGACCCGGCGGCCGGCGCCGAGCAGATGGAGGGCGCAGGCGAGGCCGGACAGACCGGCGCCCACCACCACGACATGGTCGGTCGGTCCCGCTACCGTCCTCACGCGTGCTCCTCGGTACGGTCCAGGGCGACGCCCGTCGCCCGTTCGAGCAGCGACGCGAACTCCCGCCGTACGGAGGCTTCCGCGCCGGTCTGCTCGAAGTGCCGCAGACTCATGGCCGCCAACTCGACGATCTTCGACTCCGTGACGGCCCGGGCCCCGGTCCGCTCCAGTGCCGCACGCATTCGCTCGACTGCGAGCTGCGAACGGTGGGCCGTGCCAGGGGCGAGCGCTTCGGCGGCCGCGTCGTCCCCGGAGGCGTCCGCGAGTTCGACCGCGACGGCGAGCAGGTAGGTGAGCTTGCGCGACCGCAGGTCTTCGTCGACCGGTTTGCCGGTCAGAGACGGGTCGCCGAAGGCACCGAGCAGGTCGTCACGGAGTTGGAAGGCCAGCCCCGCACACCGTCCGGCGGATCGCAGGGCGACGAGGACGCGCGGGTCGGCGCCGGCCAGTGACGCGCCCAGGGTCAGGGGTCGCTCGACCGTGTACCGGGCGCTCTTGAGCGTGGCGACGGTCAGCGCCTCGTCCACGTCCGACGAGCCCGTTGCCTGGGCATACAGGTCGCGGTACTGCCCGGCGACCATCTCGCCGCGCATGGCCCGCCACTCGTCGTACAGGTGCGAACCGTGCGGTGAGCGCAGGGCTGTTTCCGTCATCAGATCGTCGGCCCAGGTCAGCGCCAGATCGCCGGCGAGAACGGCGGCGCAGGCCCCGAACGCATCGGAGGATCCGGTCGTCCGTGCGGCCCTGTGCAGGCGCGCCAGTTCGACGTGCACCGCCGGGCCGCCGCGCCGCAGCGGCGATCCGTCCATCACGTCGTCGTGTATGAGGGCGCACGCCTGCAGAAGCTCAAGGGCGGCCCCTGTGCGCAAGAGGGCCGTGGGGCCGCCCGCACCACCGACGGCACGCCATCCGCACCACACGAACGCGGTACGCAGCCGCTTCCCGCCCCGCCGAATCAGCCCGGCGACCCGGTCGGCCACATCGCCGGCGAACACCGGGTCCACCTCGCGGGCCTGGCACAGCCGCGCGTCGAGGACCTGCTCCAGGAGTGCTTCGACGCTTCTGGTCGCGTCGAGGGCCGTCGCGGGGGAGTCGACGAGTCCGGCCGGTTCGGCCATCGTCGGCCTCAGTCCAAGCATGCGCGGTCCCTTTCACTCTCCGTCACCTGCACGCCAGTACTTCTGCCGTCGTGACGGATGTGGATGCGCCGGTTTCTGCTCTGCGGGACGGGGCTGTGCCCGGGGACCACCACCCACGGGCCGTGCGCCCCTATGGCGGGGTGTCGCCGCGCGACCGCTCCTGACGCCGGATTTCGTCGAGGTCGGCCAGGCGGTCCAGCCCGCGCACGGGCTGGGCCATGCGGTGGTTGTGCTCCAGCCGGGAACGGTGCCGGTCGAGGAAGGCCCAGTAGCCCGCGGTGTAGGGGCAGGCGTGTGCGCCCGTACGGTCCCCGGGACGGTAGGCGCACGGCCCGCACAGGTCGCTCATCCGGTTCACATAGGCACCACCGGACGTGTACGGCTTCGTGGTCATACGCCCGCCGTCGGCGTACTGGGACATGCCGACGACGTTGGGCACCATCACCCAGTCGTAGCCGTCGACGAAGCACCGGTGGAACCAGTCCGTGACCGCGGCCGGATCCCAGCCGCGCTGCAGGGCGTAACTGCCGAGGATCATCAGCCGCGGGATGTGATGGGTCCAGCCCGTGTCGCGTACCTGGGACAGGACCGTGCGCAGGCAGTGCGCGCGTACGTCGTCCGCGTCCAGGTCGTTCCACCAGCCGGGCAGCGGGGCGGTGTGGTGCAGCGTGTTGGAGTGCCGGTAGTTCTCGCCGAAGTGCCAGTACAACTGCCACACGTACTCCCGCCAGCCGGCGATCTGCCGGACGAAGCCCTCCACGCTGTTCAGCGGAGCCCGTCCTTCGCGCCACGCCGACTCCGCCTGCTCCACGCACTCGGCGGGATCGAGCAGGCCGAGGTTGAGCGAGGACGACAGCAGGCTGTGGCTCATGACGGGGTCGGCGGCGAGCATGGCGTCCTCGAACGGCCCGAACGTGCCGAGCCGGTGTTCCACGAACCGGCGCAGGGCTGCCCGGGCCTCGGTGCGGGTCGCGGGAAAGAGGCGTGGCCCGTCCCGGCCGACGAAGGACACGTCGCCGTCCTTCTCCCAGCGGTCGAGGTCGTGGCGGACCTCGTCGTCGATGTCGTCTTCGCGGGGGCGGTAGGGACGGCCGACCGGCAGGACGGTGGCGTCGCGGGGCGGAGGCTGCCGGTTGTCGTGATCGAGGTTCCACCGGCCTCCGGCAGGCTGGTCGCCGTCCATCAGCAGGTCATGTTCGCGCCGGACCCAGTGGTAGAAGCTCTCCTGACGCAGACTCTTGCCGCCTTGTGCGTCCGCCCATCCGGCGAAGGCGTCCATCGGCACCAGGAATCCGCGCGCAGGCCCCATCCTGACGTGAGACACCGAGCGCACCAGCCGCACCGCGGCGTGCGAGGTCGGGTGGTGGACGGTCAGCGGGTCGTTGCCCGAAGCTCGGGCCAGTCCTTCCCGGTAGGTGTCGCAGCGGACGTACTTGACCCGGTCGCCGAGTTCGGCCGCCCGGTGACGCATGGTGGAGAGGACCAGGTGGGCCTTGGCCCGGTGGAAGCGCCGGCGCCGGAACACCGACCGGGCCTCGATCATCAGCAGCGGCGAGTCACGGCCGAGGCCGCTGTCCTCGGAGGGGCGCAGGAAGTGCGGACCGAGCTGATCGCCGAAAAGCCAGTGCATGAGGCGCTCCCGCCGTCAGTCCCGGCCGCGCGCGCGTTTGAACCGTGCCAGTCCGTCCCCGAGATCGATCAGCGGCTGCGGATAGTCCACCTGCGACCGCTCCTCCTCAGGCATCCGCCAGGGCTCATGGACATGGGTGTCCGCCACGTCCCGCAGTTCCGGCACCCAACGACGCACGTAGCCTCCCCCCGCATCGAAGCGTTTGCCCTGAACCACCGGATTGAGGACGCGGTGGGGGCGGGTGTCGGTGCCGGTTCCGGCGACCCACTGCCAGTTGAGCTGGTTGTTGACGACGTCGCCGTCCACCAGCAGGTCCAGGAAGTGACGGGCGCCGATCCGCCAGTCCACGTACAGAGTCTTGGTCAGGAAACTCGCCACCAGCAGACGCCCCCGGTTGTGCATCCAGCCCTCGTGGCGCAGCTGGCGCATGGCCGCGTCGACGATCGGGTAGCCGGTGCGGCCGTCCCGCCAGGCGGCGATGTCCTCGGCCGCCTCCTTCTCGGTCCGCCATTCGTCGTTTCGGGTCCGGTAGTCCCGCCCGGAGGCGTCGGGGCGCGCTGCCAGAACCTGATGGTGGAAGTCGCGCCAGCACAGCTGCCGTACGAACGCGTCCGCCCCCGCCCCGCCGCGTTCGCGGGCCCGCTGGACGAGTTCCACGGGGGAGAGGGCACCGAAGTGCAGGTAGGGCGACAGTCTGGAGGTGGCGTCGCCCGCCAGATCGTCGTGCCGGTCCGCGTACTCGGACAGATCCCTGCGGGCCCACCGGTTGAACCGGTCGCGTCCCGCCGCCTCCCCTCCGGTGGGCAGACCCGGCGAGACACCGGACAGCTCGTCGCGGGAAGGCAGCGGCTCGCCCTGCACTGCGTCAGGGACGTGCACGGCGCGCGGCGCCGGACAGATGTCCCTGAGCCGCTCCTGGGACCACTTGCGGAAGTACGGGGTGAACACGGCGAAGTGATCGGAGCCGGCCGGCGTCACAGCACCCGGGGCTACAGCCGTGACCACCGTGTCGTGCACGCGCAGCGCCACGCCCTGTGCGCGCAGACCGTCCCGAAGCTGCTCCTCCCGCCGGTGGGCGTATCCGGTGACGCCTGCGGCCATGTGCACCTCGGTCGCCTCAGACTCCGCGGCGACCGAGCAGACCTCTTGAGCGACCGGCCCCTTGCGCACGACGAGCCTGCCGCCGCGTCGGCGCAGCGAGGCGTCGAGGTCGGTCAGGCAGTCGGCGAGGAAGGCGCTGCGGTTGGGCACGTCGAAACCGGCCGCGTGCACCCCCGGATCACGGACGAACAGCGGTACCACCTCATCGGCCGCCGCGAGGGCTGCGCGCAGCGGTGGATGGTCATGCAGACGCAGGTCCGAGGTGAACAAGACGACCGCGACGGTCATGGCGATTCTCCCGAGAAAGCGATCCGGTGCCGAATGTCACTGCCCGCTTCTTCCGTCGCGGCGCGCAGTACGGATGCGGTCCGGGTGAGAGGTTGCCCGCCGTGCGCTCATGCCCTTCGCTGCGGCTCGGGTGATGTTGCGGGCCATACCCCCGAAGACGATCGCGTGGAACGGCGACACGGACCACCAGTAGGCGTGGCCAAGCAGCCCGCGGGGGTGGAACAAGGCGCGCTGCCGGTAGCGGGTGCGGCCCTCCTCGTCCGTCGCCGCGTACATCTCCAGCCATGCCAGGCCCGGGAGCCGCATCTCCGCCCGCAGCCGCAGCAGCCGGCCCGGCTCGATCTCCTCGACCCGCCAGAAGTCCAGGGAGTCGCCCACCCGCAGGCGTTCGGCGTCGCGTCGTCCGCGGCGCAGGCCGACCCCGCCGACGAACCGGTCCAGCCAGCCCCGGACCGCCCAGGCCAGGGGGAAGGAGTACCAGCCGTTGTCGCCGCCGATGCCCTCGATCACCTTCCACAGTGATTCCCCGGACGCGTCGAGAGTGAGTTGCCTTTCGTCCAGGTAGAGGCTGCCGCCTGCCCAGTCCGGGTCGGTGGGCAGCGGGTCGCTGGGCGCCCCGGGTACGGCGGCGGACGACCAGCGCGTGACGACTTGCGCCTCCCGCACCCTGCGCAGGGCCAGCGCAAGCGCCTCGTCGAAGGGCAGTGGCCGGCCGGGAAGGTCGGGCACGTACCGGTCGATGTCGTGCTCGTTGCATACGACTTCATGACGCAGCGACTCCGTCAGGGGCCTGGCGATCGAGGCGGGCACCGGCGTGACCAGGCCGACCCAGTGACTGGACAGCCGCGGGGTGAGCACCGGCACCGGCACGATGAGTCGCCGTCGCAGCCCTGCGACGACGGCGTAGCGGCGCATCATCTCGCGGTACGTCAGGACGTCCGGCCCACCGATGTCGAAGGCCCGGTCGACGTCGTCCGGCATGGATGCCGAAGCGACCAGGTACCGCAGCACGTCCCGTACGCCGATCGGCTGAGTGCGGGTGTGAACCCAGCTGGGAGTGACCATGAGCGGAAGCCGCTCGGTCAGATAGCGCAGCATCTCGAACGACGCCGAGCCCGAGCCGATGACGACGGCCGCCCGCAGCACGGTGGCGGGCACAGGAGCGTCGAGGAAGATACGTCCCACCTCGGCCCGCGAGCGCAGATGCGGGGAGAGAGACCGTTCGGGAACGTCCTTCGGGGTGAGCCCGCCCAAGTACACGATCCGCCGGACCCCCAGGGCGTGCGCTTGCTCGGCGAAGTTGCGGGCCGCTGTGCGGTCGGTGTCCTCGAAACCACGACCGGACCCGAGAGCGTGCACCAGGTAGTACGCGACGTCGATCCCGCGCATGGCGGAGGCTACGGAACCCTGGTCCGTGACGTCGCCCTGAACCGTCTCGACGTCCGCGGCCCAGGGATGGTCGCGAAGCTTGCCGGGGGATCGGGCCAGACACCTGACTCGGTGGCCGGCCCGCAGCAGTTCAGGGACCAAACGCCCGCCGATGTACCCGGAGGCCCCGGTGACCAGGCAGTTCAGCGGCTTCACGGTCGGCTGTCCGGATGTCTCCACCATCGACTCCTCCTCGACCCGGCCCCGGCGCGGCGGCACTAAAGCGCCACAACCAAGCTTCGGCGCCGCGGTGTTGTCCGCTGCCCGTCTTGTCCGCCACACCCATCGCCACCTTCATGCGCCTCCTGCGAACGGGACGGACGCCGGCCCGATCCGCCGGCCTCACATGACCACTTCGCACGCGGCGCCGTCGACGGATGCACGACGCTGCCGACCGGGCGTTCAACCGGGCGAAGCATCGGCACTCGCCGCTTGGTCGGCGTGCCCTCCGGCACCGAGCAGCCCCGTGGCCGTGAACGGCTCATGGGCGGCCAGGCGCGGCAGTTCACGTCGCGACAGCCTCGTGACAACCGGCGGCATCGCCGCCCGCACCAGCTGGGTACAGCGCAGCCAACCGGGCACGTAGACCGACGGTCGGCGGCGCTCGACCGCGGTGACCAGCCGTCCGGCCACGTACGCAACCGGATACACCTTGCGTGCCGGCGGCGGCATGTGGCCGCGCAACTCCCGCAGCACCGCGTGCGCGTCGGCGTCGCGGACCATGTCCGTGTCCGTCCAGTTGATGTAGGCGATTCCCACGCCCACGTGCTGGTGGGCGACTTCCGCCTGCAGCGCGTGGGCGAACGACTCGACTCCTGCCTTCGACGCGCAGTAGGCGCTCATCATGGGCGAGGCCCCGATGGATGCGAGTGAGGCGACTTGGAGAAGGTAGCCCCGTGTCTTCAGCAGGTCCGCCAGGAAGGTCCGCGCTGTGACGGCACTGCCGATGAGGTTCACCTCGACCACCCGACGCCAGGTCGAGAGATCTGCCTCGGCGAATGGACCGCCCTCGGCAACCCCCGCGTTGGCGACCACCACTGAGGTGGGTCCGAAACGCGCACGGATCTCGCCAGCGGCGCGAGCCATCCCGTGCTCGTCGGTGACATCGACCTCCCAGCACTCGGACACGCCCGGAAGTGCGTCCCTCACCTGGGCGAGGGTCCGCTCCTCACGGCCGAGCAGCGCCACCCTCGCGCCCCGGCGGCTCAGCTCCTGGGCCATCGCTTCCCCGAGGCCGCGCGCGGCGCCGGTCACGACGGCGGTCCGACCATGCAGCGGGCTCTGAGGGACCGGCATGGAACGACTCCTCTCCGCGGCGGCGCCGACCCGGCCCACGCTAGACGCGGGCCGGGGTGTCAGCACGCCGGCCGCACCTACGCAGGGTGCCTCGCCAGGGCCTCGTCAGGTCCGGGGCCGTGTCGGGCCAGGTCGCTGGGCCACCACGCCCGGCGCCCGATGTCGATCACCAGGGCGGGTACCAGCAGTGAGCGGACCACGAGGGTGTCCAGGAGAACACCGAAGGCGACGATGAATGCGATCTGGACCAGGAACGCCAGGGGAATCACCATCAGGGCCGCGAAGGTCGCGGCGAGCACCGCACCCGCGGAGGTGATCACTCCGCCGGTCGTGGTCAGCCCGCGCAGCACTCCCTGCCGACTGCCGTGCACGAGCGCCTCCTCCCGCACCCGGGACATCAGGAAGATGTTGTAGTCGACGCCGAGCGCCACCAGAAAGACGAAGCCGTACAACGGAACCGACGCGTCCGTGCCGCTGAACCCGAGGAGATGCTCGAAGACGAGCGCCGACACCCCCAGCGTCGCCAGGAAGTTGAGCGCGACGGTCGCGACCAGCAGGACGGGTACGAGCAGGGAGCGCAACAGCAGCATCAGGATCAGCAGGATGATGGCGAGCACGACCGGCACGATGACCGTCCGGTCCCGGGCTGAAGTCTGCTGTGTGTCGTACTGCTGCGCCGTGTATCCGCCGACCAGCGCGCCGGCCCCGGAGACCGCGTGCACGTTCTCGCGCAGCCGCTCGACCGTCGCCTTCGCCGTGTCGCTGTCCGCGGCGGCCTCCAGCGTGGCGTCGATCCGCACACGCCCGTCGACGACGAGGGTTTCGCCTGCCCCCGGCCGTCCGGATGCGGAAACCGCGCCGGCCGCCGCCACGCCCTCGGTGTCCTCGGCGGCAGCCGTCACCTCGGCGGTGCGGTTGGCGTCGGTGATGATCACAGCGGGGTTGCCGGACCCGCCGGGGAAGTGCTCGCCGAGCTCCTCCTGAGCGGCGACCGAGGGCGCGTCGTTCACGAAGATCTCGTCAAGAGGTACGCCCTTGGCGGACAGGGAAGGCGAGAAGGCCGCGAAGACGGCCAGCACAAGCGCGGTCATCAGCCACACCCGACGCGGCCGGCCGTCCACCGTTGCGGCAACCCTGCGCCACACACCGCTGCCCTGCGCGGACTGGGCCGTCGGCTTCGGCCGCGACGGCCAGTACGCGGTACGGCCCAGCAGCGCCAGCACCGCCGGCAGGAACGTGAGCGTGGAGAGAACGGCGCACACGATGCCGATGGCACCGACCGGCCCGAGGGCCCGGTTGTTCGTCAGGTCACTGGCCAGAAGCGCCAGCAGACCGAGCGCCACCGTGGCGGCGCTGGCCGTGATCGCACCGAATGAGCGGCGCACCGCGGCCATCGCGGCCGCGGCCCGGTCTCCGTGCACGGCGAGTTCCTCGCGGAAGCGCGCGGCCAGCAACAGGGCGTAGTCGGTGGCGGCGCCGATCACCAGGATCGACAGGATGCCCTGGACCTGCCCGTCGACCCGGACGACGTCCCGTTCGGCCAGCGCGTAGACCACGGCACAGGCAAGTCCCAGCGCGAAGACGGAGCCGAGGATGATCAGGAACGGCAGCAGAACGCTTCGGTAGACGAGCAGCAGGATCAGCAGTACGGCGCCGAGGGCCACACCCAGCAGCAGCCCGTCGATGCCCGCGAACGCGTCCGACAGATCGGCCTGGCTGGCAGCCGGACCGGCGATCTGCGCCGCCGCACCCGGGACACCCTGCGCTGCCTCGCGCACCGCATCGAGGGCCAAGGGCAGATCCGCGCCCAGGTCGGGTTCCAGCTGGACGACGGCCTGGATCGCCCGGCGGTCGTCGGAGAGGAGAGCGGGCGACGGGCGGCCCACGACACCGGGCTCTCCGGCGAGCGCGCCCATGGCTCGGGTGGCGGCGGTCTGCTGCGCCGCGGTGATGCGGTCGCCGTCCGCGGTCCAGACGACGATCGCCGGCAGGGTCTCGGACTGATCGAACGCCTCTCGGGCCTTGAGCACCTTGGTGGACTCGGCACTCTGCGGCAGGAACGCGGCCTGGTCGTTGGTGGCCACCTCGCCCAGCTTGCCCGCGTAGGGGCCGAGCGTGCCGCCGATGCCCAGCCAGACGAGCAACAGAACGAGGGGTATGAGCCACCGGGCCCAGCGCGGTGCGGCTGTCATCAGCATCCCAAGCAATAGTCGAATAAGTCAGCGATTAAGTATCTCAATCATTGAGTGATCTTATACTGCATGCATGAGCGGTCCCGGCATGCCCTCCCCACCCCTTCCGGCGGACGACCCGACAGGGTTGCAGTCCTTCGCCGTCCTGCTGCGCCGGATGAACGGCGAGTTCAACCGCATCGCGCAGGAGTTCGCCCAGTCCCAGGGGCTGCACCTGACCGACGTGCAGGCGCTGATCGCCGTCCTGGACGCGGACCCCGACGACGGCCCTATGACGCCCGGCCGACTGCGCCAGCAGCTCAACCTGACGTCCGGCGCCGTCACGGCCTGCATCGACCGATTGGAAAGAGCCGGCCACATCCAGCGGGTCCGGGCCGTCGACGACCGCCGCGTGGTCCATCTGCACTACGCGGAGGCGGCCAAAGGCCTGGCCAGGGACTACTTCCGCCCATTGGCCCACAGCACCGAGACCGCGCGAGGCCGCTTCACCGCCGCCGAACTGACGGTCGTCGTCCGGTTCCTGGCCGAGATGAACCGTGAACTCGTCCTCGTGCGTCAGGGCCCGGACACCCGACCGCCATAGCCACCCGTCGCGGACCCGGGAACCGCATCCGTACCTGCCGTAACTCGCGAAACGGGGGCATGAAGCTACGAGATGAACTCCCGGTCGATCATCACCTGGCGACCGTCTACCGCTACGGTGCCGGTCTCTGCGGGCTCATCCTGCTGGCCTTCGGCGCCCTCGGCTTCGCCGACGCCTTGAGCCCCCTCGACACGGCGGGCGACACGATCGCGGGCATGTCCACCAACGTCGCCCTCAGCGTCCTCTCCACCGTCGTGGGTCTCGCCCTGCTCGCCGGAGCGGCGATCGGCGGCAACTTCGCCTCCACGCTCAACATGGCGGTGGGCTCACTCTTCGTCCTGAGCGGCTTTGCCCACATCTTCGTGCTGGACCGCGCCGCAAACATCCTCGACTTCGGCATGACCAACGTGATCTTCAGTTTCGTCATGGGCCTGGTCATCGCGACCTTCGGCATGTACGGCCGCGTCTCCAGCAAGCTCTCGCACGACAATCCCTACTGGCAGCGCAGGCACCCGGAGCAAGCGGCACGGGAACGGGCTGCGGCCACCACGCTGCCCGGAACGGCGCGCGCCATGCATGCGCTGCACGGGGCCAAGACAGGCGGTGACGCCCGGGGCGAACACTCGCGCAGGTGACCTGGCCTCGCCCGAGGACCATCCGCAGCCGGGCTCACAGCCGCCAAGGATCCACACGTTGCTGCGACCAGGGCCCCGGCCGCCTCAATCCGCAGACCGTCGTGCTTCGTCACTGGGGAAGCGCGGCTCATAGCTGCGGGATACCTCGTGCACCTTGCGCAGGCCGAGGAACCCGAGGACGACCGCGGACACGATGGCCGTGGCGGAGGCGACCAGGGTCCGCAGGACGTCCCCGGCGCCGGCTGCCTCGCATACCACCGCGGCCAGAACGGCGGTGACGAAGGAGTTGATGAGGCCGACGACAACAGGGGAGCCGGACAGCCAGTGCGTCACCCCGATCCGGCGGCGGAAGCTGTAGGTCGTCCAGATCCCTGGCGGGTCGTCGTGGTGGCTCGCGATGAGGTACGGCTCGAGCTCCGGTGCGAGCTCGACGTACGCGTGCCGCAGCCGGTTCATGCCGATGATCAGCCAGGTGTCCTCGATGTCCGCCTCGATCAGCCGGAAGTACGTCCCGAACCCGACGAGCAGGACGACCGGCAGCACCAGCAACGCGAACGTCGTGAACTCGGACCCGAACCCGGCCGCGTTGGCCACCAGCGAGAGCGCCACCACCGCGGCCGACAGCACCGTCAGATACGTCCCGGTGCGGCTGAAGATCTCCTGCCACGTCATGCTACGAGTTGCCAGCAGACCCCAGTGCTCGGTCGCCAGGAACTGCGCATGCGGCGTCCCGGCATCAACACCCTTGAGTTCTCTCATCCCCCGAGTGTGACCTCAGTCCTCGACGAGTTTGGAAGGCCCGCCGGTGGTGTCGGCGTTCGCCTTCGAGGTGAGCGATGGCCTTGGTGACGGCATGCCGAGTGAGCCCGGCGGCGTCTTGTCCGACGGTGGTGCGGCACGGCGCCGTTCACCCACGGCACAGGCGCCGCCCGCCGCTTCGGCACGAGGTCGAGGTGGGCATGGTCACCAATCCCGTCGCACCGGGGGATCAACCTCGGTTTCCCGACGAGCGGCTGTGTGCACAACCTTCGACAGGATCGCACGCGAAAGATCCGGGCACCGAAGGATGGACAAGCACGAGGCTCGGAACGGACAGGCCCGACGCCAGGGCGTCAACGACGAGAGAGGAAGACGATGGCCCCACCGGAACGGGAACCGGAACTGGAAGCCCAACGGGTCGGGATACCGGCCGAGTGCACTGCGGGGGAGACCAGGGTGGCGGCGACGCCGGCCACCGTGTCCCGACTCGTCGCGCTGGGATACCACGTGGTCGTCGAACCGGGAGCGGGAGAGTTGTCCCGCTTCTCGGATGCGGCCTACGAGGAGGCGGGCGCCCGTCTCGGCGACCCCTGGTCGGCCGAGATCGTGCTGAAGGTCAACGGCCCCTCGAGCGAGGAGATCGGCCGACTGTGTGACGGAGCGACCCTGATCGCGCTCATCGGACCCGCCCTCCACCCGGAACTGGTGGAGGAGTTGGCCCGCCGGCCGATCACCGTGCTCGCCATGGACGCCGTCCCGCGCATCTCGCGCGCTCAGTCCTTGGACGTCCTCAGCTCGATGGCGAACATCGCCGGATACCGGGCCGTCGTCGAGGCCGCACACGCCTTCGGCCGCTTCTTCACCGGCCAGGTGACCGCCGCCGGCAAGGTGCCGCCGGCCAAGGTGCTGGTGGCCGGCGCCGGAGTGGCCGGGCTCGCGGCCATCGGCGCGGCGCGCAGCCTCGGCGCCGTGGTCCGCGCCACCGACCCCCGGCCCGAGGTCGCCGAGCAGGTGCGCTCGCTGGGCGGGGAGTTCCTGGCCGTCCGGTCCGAACAGGAGGCCGGTGGCGACGGCTACGCCAAGGCCACCTCGGACGACTACAACCGGCTCGCCGCACAGCTGTACGCCGAGCAGGCCGCCGACGTCGACGTCGTCATCACCACCGCGCTCATCCCGGGCAGGCCGGCCCCGAAGCTGATCACCGCCGCGGATGTCGCCCGGATGAAGCCCGGCAGCGTGATCGTCGACATGGCAGCGGCACAGGGCGGCAACGTCGAGGGAACGGTCGCCGGGAAAGCGGTCGTCACCGACAACGACGTGACGATCATCGGCTACACCGATCTGCCCGGCAGGCTTCCGGCCCAGGCGTCGCAGTTGTACGGCACCAACGTCGCCAACCTGATGAAACTCCTGACCCCTGGCAAGGACGGCCGGCTCGTCCTCGACTTCGACGACGTGGTGCAGCGCTCGATGACCGTGGTCCGCGACGGCGAGAAGACCTGGCCGCCGCCGCCCGTGCAGGTGTCCGCAGCGCCCACAACAACGGCGCAGGGCCCGGAACCGGCCGCAGGCCCCGACGCCGCGGCGAAGCCCACCCGCTCCGCCCGGTCGGGGTACGTCCTCGTCGGTGCCGGAGCGCTCGCGCTCTTCCTGGTGACCGCATTCTCGCCGCCCCAACTCATCGGCAACTTCACGGTGTTCGTCCTGGCGATCGTCATCGGCTTCTACGTCATCGGCCATGTGCACCACGCACTGCACACCCCGCTGATGTCGGTCACCAACGCGATCTCCGGGATCGTCGTGGTCGGCGCCCTGCTGCAGATCGGGCACGGAAACACCGTGGTCTCCGTGCTCTCCTTCGCCGCGATCCTGCTGGCGAGCATCAACGTCTTCGGCGGATTCGCCGTCACCCGCCGCATGCTCGGCATGTTCTCGAAAGGCTGATCACGGATGACCACCGCCACGGCCGCAGAGGCCGCATACGTCGTCGCCGCGCTGCTGTTCATCCTCAGCCTCGCCGGACTCTCCCAGCACCGGACCTCCCGCTCGGGAGTCGTCTGGGGCATCGCGGGCATGGTGATCGCCCTGGCCGCCACCATCGGTCTCGCCTCGCGGAGCATCACCGCCACCGGTCTCGTGCTGATCGCCGTTGCCACGGCCGTCGGCGGAGGCATCGGACTGTGGCGTGCCCGGGTCGTCGAGATGACCGGCATGCCGGAACTGATCGCCATCATGCACAGCCTCGTCGGTCTCGCCGCCGCGTTCGTCGGCTGGAACGGCTACCTCGACGTCGATGCCGGGGGCCACACCGGGCAGGAGATCACCGGCTCGCTGCTGCGCATCCACCACGCCGAGGTGTTCATCGGGGTGTTCATCGGCGCCGTCACGTTCACCGGTTCCGTCGTCGCCTACCTGAAGCTGTCGGCGCGGATCAAGTCCCGCCCGCTCATGCTTCGGGGCAGACATGCCCTCAACCTGGGCGCGCTCGCCGCGTTCGCCGTGCTCACCGTGGCGTTCGTCGCGCGCCCCCACATGGGACTGCTCATCGCGGTCACCGTGGTGGCGCTGGCCCTCGGCGCACATCTGGTCGCCTCCATCGGCGGCGGCGACATGCCGGTGGTCGTCTCGATGCTCAACAGCTACTCCGGCTGGGCCGCGGCCGCCTCCGGCTTCCTCCTCGCCAACAACCTGCTGATCGTCACCGGTGCGCTGGTCGGCTCCTCCGGCGCCTACCTGTCGTACATCATGTGCAAGGCGATGAACCGCTCCTTCCTCTCGGTGATCGCGGGCGGCTTCGGGGGCGACGCTGTGGTGGCGAGCGACGGTGGCGAGGACGGGGAGCACCAGGAGATCAGCGCGGAAGAAACCGCCGAACTCCTGCAGGACGCTTCCTCGGTGATCATCACCCCGGGATACGGGATGGCGGTCGCCCAAGCCCAGTACCCCGTCGCGGAGTTGGCGCGCAAGCTGCGCGAGCGCGGCGTCGACGTACGCTTCGCCATCCACCCCGTCGCCGGCCGACTGCCCGGTCACATGAACGTGCTGCTCGCCGAGGCCAACGTCCCGTACGACATCGTGCTGGAAATGGACGAGATCAACGACGACTTCGCCGCCACCTCGGTCGTCCTGGTCATCGGCGCCAACGACACCGTCAACCCGGCCGCCGCCGAGGACCCGGCCAGTCCCATTGCCGGGATGCCGGTCCTGCACGTGTGGCAGGCGGCCCAGGTCGTGGTCTTCAAACGCTCCATGGCGCCCGGGTACGCGGGCGTGCAGAATCCGCTGTTCTTCCGAGAGAACAGCCAGATGCTGTTCGGCGACGCCAAGCAGCGGGTCGAGGACATCCTGCGCAGCCTGGACGCCACCGCCACGCCGGTTCCGGCGATGGTCGGGACGAACCGCTGAAGAGCATCAGCTACGCCGCCGGGCTCAGCGGATCGTAAGGGACTGGTTTCTGTGCTGACTTGACGGCATTGGTTTGGGAGCGGGGGAGTTGGAGCCGTATTGATCGGTTCTTCTCCTCCGCTCCGACGGCTTGAGGCACGTCAAATTCCGAGTGGCACTGCTTCCTGACTGACTGGCACAAGAGGGGCAGGGTGTTTCTGGGACGTCACCAAGCGGGACTACAATCGTCCGTCCCGGTCAGCCGGTGTCGAGGGCGCCCACCAGGCTGGCCACCGTCACCGTGTTGAAGACGAACGCGATGGCCGAATTGGCCGCCACCGTTCGTCGCATCTCGCGGGAGATCACCGAGACATCCGTCGTGCCGAACGTCGTCATGACCGACAGGGCGAAATAGATGTAATCGGCCCAGGCGGCGGACTGGCCGCCGGGGAACTCCAGGCCCCGTTCGTTCTCCAGCAGATTGTCGGCCTGGAAGGTGACCGCGAAGGACACGCACACGCAGATCCAGGCGGTGACGACGAGGGTGAGCGCCGCCGCCACCCGGGGTTCGACGGGAAACTGCGAGCCGATGTGCCCGGGGCGCCACACGACGGCCACCACGAGCGCGGCCGCCGCGATGCAGAGCGACACCCCGGGCCCGGGCGCGGTCCCCAGCACGTAGCGCTGCATCACCGTGCCCCGGGCGCTGCGCTCCGCCCAGCTGCGGATCCGTTCCTCGGAAGCGGTCGAGAACGCGGGCAGCGTGACAACGAGATAGGTGAAGAGATAGGCGAGCAGCACCAGCACGCCCGCATCCACCACCGAGAACGGCGCCGTGCCGTCGTCGAACACGAGCACGAGGCCGAACAACGCTGCCACGCAGACCGCGACGAGGCTGCTCACTCCCGCTCGACGGCGTTCGGAGAGCCAGGAATGCACCGACAGGCTCCTCTAGATTGCGGTCATGGTCATGGTTTCTCCCTTTTCGGGCGAGCCGAAGCTTAGCGGCCGGGTGTCGGTTTTCAGCCGCGCAGCACGGAGGCGAAGATCCTCGGCAGCGCGGACCAGCGGGGCGCGGCGGCGAAGTCGGCGAGCAGCCGTCCGGTGTTCGCCGCGGTGCGGTTGGTGACGATCCACCCCGATGCCGCTCTGCACGTCGTCGAGCGTGTGGCCCGGGAAGGCGCCCCAGGTGGCGGTCGCGGTGAGATAGCCGACGCCGGTCCACGCGTTCAACGCGACCGTGCCGTAGCGGAGTTCGGCGATCGCCTCGTCGAGAGCCGGGCCCAGAACGGCCCGGCGGCCATCGTGCCGCGATGCGCGATCAGGTTCAGACCGGGCGTGCCGGTGAACTGCTCGTTCGCGATGCGGACCGCCTCGTCCAGGAACTGCCGTATGTCACCGGGGAGTTCGAGGGCAGCGAGGACCGGGGCGAAGTACTCGGAGGCCGGCGCCGGGCCGGGGGCGGCCGGGTCGAGGTTTTCGAGCAGTACCCGGCCGCCGCTGATGCGTTCCGCTCCGGCGTACGACGCGAGGGCCGCGCTGACGCGGTCGTCGCTGCCCGCCGCGTGCGCCTTGCTCCAGCAGCTCGCGCCGTCGGCGCAGCCCGCAGGCGGCCCAGGCGGTCTCGCCGCGGACCAGGTCACCGACGGCCCGGTCGAGCGCTCACCTCCGGTCGGTCGCGGGCAGGGACGTCGCCATCACGCGGCTCCCTTGACGAGGTCGGCCGCCTTCTCCGCGGCCATGATCGTGGGCGCGTTGGTGTTCCCGCGCGGCACCGCCGGGAACACGGACGCGTCGACGATCCGCAGGCCCTCGACGTCGTACACACGCAGTTCGGGGTCGACCACCGACCCGATGGCACAGGTCGAGGTCGGGTGGTACAGGGTCTGCCCGGACCGCTGTGCCCAGGCCAGGAGCGCCGCGTCGGAGTCCGTGGCCGGCACGTCGAACGGCCCGGTCACGAGGTCGGCCACCGCCCGCTGCTCGGCGATCTCCAGGGCGATCCGGATGCCGGCGACGAGCGCGTCCCTGTCCTCGGCCGTCGTCAGGTAGTTGTGCACGATCCGGGGCGCCACGTCCGGGCGCGGTGAACGCAGGGCCACCGCGCCGCGGCTGGTCGGGGCGAGCACACACGGACCGAAGGAGAACCCGTGCTCGGCGACCGGGCCGAGCCCCTCCTGGTGGAACAGCACCGGCGCGGCGTGGAACTGCAGGTCGGGGGCGACGAGTTCGTCCCGGCTGCGGAAGAAGCCCCCGGCCTCGCCGATGTTCGAGGTCAGCGGGCCGCGTCCCTGGCTCTGCAACAGCGCGGCGTTGTCCGCACTGGCCGCGCCGATCAACGACTCGGCGTCGGTGCGGAAGTTCAGCAGCGCCATGTAGTGGTCCTGGAGGCCCTGCCCGACCGGCAGATCGCGTACGACGGCGATGCCGAACGCGGACAGGGCGGCGGCCGGGCCGATCCCGGACAGCATCAGCAGCTTCGGTGTCTCGTAGGCGCCCGCGGAAAGGATCACCTCGCGCTCGGCGCGCACCACCTCGACCGTGCCGCCCCGCTCCACCTCCACGCCCGTCGCCCGGCCGCCCTCCACCACCACGCGGTGAGCTCGGGCCGAGGAGAGCACGGTGAGGTTGGGGCGTTCGAGGGCCGGGTGCAGATAGGCCACCGCCGCGCTGCAGCGCAGTCCGTTGCGCTGGGTGAGCTGATAGCGCCCGACACCGAACTGCGTCTCGCCGTTGAAATCGTCGTTCGCCTTGTGCCCGGCCTGCTCGGCGGCCCGCACGAACGCCGACGAGAGCGGATGCGAGGACCTGCCCTCGCTGACCGTCAACGGGCCGCCCGTGCCGTGAAATTCGTCCGCGCCGCGCTCGTTGTCCTCGGCGCGCCGGAAGTACGGCAGCACATCGGCGTACGACCAGCCGGTCGCCCCGGCCGCGGCCCAGCCGTCGTAGTCGGTCCGGTTGCCCCGTACGTAGATCATGGCGTTGATCGAGCTGGAGCCGCCGAACACCTTGCCCCGGGGCAGGTACGCCCGCCGCCCGCCGATCCCGGGTTCCGGGTCGGAGTCGAGGTCCCAGTCGACGTCGGACTTGAACAACTGCGGGAAGGCGGCCGGGACATGGATCTCCTGTGCGGCGTCGGGGCCGCCCGCCTCGATCAACGCCACCCGCGCCCCGGGGTCCTCCGACAGCCGTGCCGCGAGCACACAGCCCGCGGATCCGGCACCGACGATGACGTAGTCGTACATGCTCATCTCATCCCCTTTGATGGGAAAGGCAGCTCGGAAAAGCAGTGCGGGAAAACACTCTTGGGAAGAACACTTGCGAAGGGGAAGTCACTTCTCGGGCGTGATTACCGAGGTGCCGGACCGAGAGCGCGCGTGAGGAAGTCGAGCTGGCCGGCCAGCGCGCGCCGCTGCCACGGGCCCTGGTGGACGTCGAAGTGGCCGACGGGGTACTCGCCGCAGGTGCGCCCACCGCCCGGCCTTCCTGCCAGTACGACGCGCAGCGCCGGGCGGTGCGACCAGGTCCTCGGTGCCGACATGGAAGCGAGGCCGTGCAGGTGTTCCGGGAGGCCGGGGTCCTCTTCGGCCCAGGCAAGGCGGCCAACGCGGGCGGCGTGGCCACCTCGGCGCTGGAGATGCAGCCCCGACGACTATGTCCGCGGCGTCAACGTGGCCGGGTTCCTCAGGGTGGCGAAGGCCATGATGGAGCAGGGCGTCATTTGCGCAGGACGCTGCGGCAGGTGGCGTACGACCGGATGCCGAATCGAAGGGTGTGAAGACACGGACATGCCAGCCACGGGATACACAGCGGTCGAGTACGGCGGCGTCAGCGTGCTCGTCGGCCCGCGACAGGGCGCCTATCCGTACGGCAACTCACTCCTCGTTCGCGGCACCACCGCATCGCTGGTCGTGGACCCGTCGCTGTCGCTGGTCGAGGCCGCGCCGCCGGCTGACGTGGTCCTCGTCAGCCACGCGCACGAGGACCACATCGCCGGTCTCGGCAGCTACGACGTACCCGTCCACATCCATCGCGGCGACCTCGAAGCGCTGCGCTCCCGCGCGACGCTGGTCGCCGGGTACGGCCTTCCGCCCGGTGACGTGGACGAGGTCGACCGGACGATGCGCGACCAGTTCCACGTCCAGGGACGTGCCGACGCGAAGGCATTCGACGACGGCACGGTGTTCGATCTGGGTGGGCGCACGGTGACGGTCGTACACCTCCCCGGCCACACCGAAGGCCACAGCGGCTTCCTGATCGAGCCGGACGGCTTCCTGTTCATCGCCGACATCGACCTGACGTCGTTCGGCCCGTACTACGGCGACGTCGGCAGCGACCTCCCCGACTACGAGGCCTCCATGCGCCGTTGCCGTGACATCGACGCGCGCTGGTACGGCACCTCCCACCAGAAGGGCGTGATCGAGGGCCCCGCGGAGTTCCGCCACCGGCTCGACGTCTTCGCCGCTGTCGTGGAGAAGCGCGAAGCGGCGCTCCTGGACTTCCTCAGCGAGCCACGCACGATCGAGGAAATCGTCGAACACCGCCTTGTCTACCGACCCCACGTCGAAGGTCCACACGTGCGGCCGGTCGAGCGCAGAACGGCCGTACAGCACCTGGACCGACTCATGAGCCTAGGGCGGGTCGAGGACGTGGAGCAGGGCCGATTCCGTGCGAGACATTGGGGCTGACCGTGACCGCAGACGGCGCATGGTCAAAGAGTTCGTCGTCTCGCGGGACTTGATCTTCCGGTGGCGCCGTCGTTCCCTGGAGCACCGAGCTGAGGTGCTGGTGGACGAGCCGCGTCCACCTCGCGGCCGATGGCCGCTGCCGGCCTCTGGCGTTCGTGCTCACCGCAGGCCAGGCCGGCGACGCACCTGCCTTCACCGACGTCATGGCCCGCCTGCGCGTTCCCCGCCGGCGAGGGCGGCCCCGCACCAGGCCGGACCTGCTTCTGGCCGACAAGGCATACTCCTCCCGCGCGATCCGCGAACACCTGCGCAAGCGCGGCAATCCCGCAGTGATCCCCGTCCCCGCCGACCAGCGGAGCCACCGGCTACGTCGCGGCAGCCGGGGCGGCAGGCCACCGGCCTTCGACCGCGAGACCTACCATCTACCTGGCCGGACTCCACGTCGCAGGCATCTTCCTCTGGTCTGCACGATGACCTTAAACACAACGGCTCAGCCGCGCAGCGACCTGCGGAGCAGGAGGCCGCCGATCCCCACCAGGGTAGGGAAGCCGCTCTTTGGCATGACTGCGGTGCCCGTCACGCCGACGGCGGTCAGAACGACGCCCGCGGCGCGCTGGGCCGGGATGTCCTTGTGCTCCTCCGCGGACCGGAGCAGTCGGCCGCCCATCCACAGGGCGGGCGCAGCGGCCATGAACCAGAAGGCGGCGGCGCGATCGCCCCGGTCGGGCACGGAGTCAAGAAGGTTTCCGCGAACCATGTCGGCGAACACATCGCGGTAGATCACGGCGCCGATGGCCCCGTGACCGATGCCGACAACCTGGAGCCAGTGTCCTGCTGAATGTCGCTTCATGGCCTCATCGTAGGGGCCGGCCCGGGCGTCCCCGGGGGCCGGGCCTGCAGGCTCGTGTCAGCAGGAAGCCTGACCACACCCCGCCGTACGCGCCTACCGCCGCACCGCATCGGCCTCGCTCCTGTCGGCCGACAAGGCGGAGGCCGAGAGCCCGGAACTGGAAGGGGTCGAAGGAAGCGGCTGGCTACCGCGCGCGGGTGCGCAACAACTACACGGGCGGCGTCCTTCACGGCCGATGAGTCCATCTCGGACACCACTGACCGGAGTAACCACCTTCCTGTTCCCTGGCAACCGGAACTACGACTTCTGTGTCACCGCGGTCAACGGCTCGGCGGAGTCGGGCAGGTCGAACGGCGTGGCCCTCCAGAAGCCGCCCCCGACGGACCGGTCGAGCCACCGTCGACAGGCAGGCCTCCCACACCAGGAATGTCCCCGTCGGCGGGCAAGTCGCCCTCGTCGGTGGGGAAGGACGCGGCAGGACTGAGCCCGACCTCTACAACCTCCTACGCCTACGCGCTCAGCCGGCCCCGAACGTCATGGACGGCATACCGGCGGGCCGAGGAACCACTGGCGTGGCTCCGGGTGCGGTTGGCTGGGGCCGGGCGCACCCCAAGCCGTCCTCCGCGATGCTCGGGAGATGAAGGACAGCCCCACCGGACCCACCGGACCCACCGGCGCCAGGATCAAGCGATCTTTGACCGCCTTCGACCACTGAGAACGTCCGGGCTCATTCAGCCGGCCTGCGGTTGCGCTGGACCGAGGAGAAGAAGGACCAGGCGATCAGGACGACGCCGACGAGGCCCGTGATGACCTCGTGGATCTCGTACCGGATGGTGACGAGCAGGATCACGGCGAGGGCGCCGATCGCGTAGTGCGCGCCGTGCTCCAGGTAGACGTAGTCGTCGAGGGTGCCCTGGCGGACCAGGTACACGGTCAGCGACCGCACGTACATCGCGCCGATGCCGAGGCCGAGCGACATCAGGACGATGTCGTTGGTGATCGCGAAGGCGGCGATGACGCCGTCGAAGGAGAAAGACGCGTCCAGGACCTCCAGGTAGAGGAACATGAAGAACGCGGCCTTTCCGGCCATCACGACCGCCGGGACCTTCTTGCCGCTTCTCCTGGCCGCTTCCTCGGCCTCGTGCTCGCGCTCCTCCTCTTCCTCGAGCTTGTTCTCGAAGTAGCCGGAGAGACCGCCGACGATCAGGTAGGTGATCAAGCCCGCGATGCCGGCGATCAGGACGGTCTCCGCCTTGTCCGCGTGGATGCCGCCGTGCTGGTGGGCGTTGGTGGCGAAGGTCATCGCGGAGACGAGCAGCACGATGAGCGCGATGCAGACGGACAGCATGTCGATCTTGCCGAGCTTGGCGAGCGGGCGCTCCAGCCAGCCGAGCCACTTGATGTCCCGGTCCTCGAAGATGAAGTCGAGGAAGATCATCAGCAGGAACATGCCACCGAAGGCGGCGATCGACGGGTGCGCGTCGGTCACCAACTGCTGGTACTTGTCCTTGTCGTCGAGCGCGAGCCGTACCGCTTCGATCGGGCCGATCTTGGCGCTGATGGCGACGATCACGACCGGGAAGACCAGGCGCATGCCGAAGACCGCGATCAGGATGCCGATGGTGAGGAAGATCTTCTGCCAGAAGGCATTCATCTTCTTCAGGATCCCGGCGTTGACCACGGCGTTGTCGAAGGACACCGAGATCTCGAGGATGGACAGGATCGCCACGATCCCGAAGCCGGTCCACCCCCCGTAGAACACCGCCGCGACCAGGCCGAGCGCGGTGACCGCGAACGACCAGCCGAACGTTTTCAGAATCACTGGCTACCCAATCGTCTTGTACGGGGCTCCCCGCGCCGTACCTGGCTTTGCGAAACACTGACCTAGGCAAGTGGGATCATCCTACGTAGAAGGGTTGCTCAACTGCCGTCGCTGCCCCAGGAGTTGGGTCGTAGCCCGGCGTTGCGGAGGTTGTGTTCGACGGACCGAGGGAGGCGTGTCCTCAGGAACCGCAGTCCTGGCCGGCGTCGCATTGCCAGCCGGAGAAGCCGCCCTCACGGGGGTTGTCGATGTCGTGGTCGAACTCGAGGAATCCCCAGGCCACCCAGGCGATGAAGGCGATGCAGAGGGCGAGTCCGGTCCAGAGGGCCAGCTTCTTCAGGAGGGCTCCGCGACCCGCGTCGTCCTCGCGGGTTGCCACGCCCGCTTCCGTCGTTCCGCCCGCAGCTGGACACCGTGGCGCGGTGCTCGCTGGGGATGCCCCACTCGTCCCGCTTCTGGACCTCGAAACGTGGTACTTGATCTCGTCGCCCTCCTTCTCCTCGAGGAGACGGTACTGCTGCGGCCCGACCGCGTGCCGGAGTCGGTGATGTCCATGCCTTCGGTCAGCGCCTCCCGTTGAGGGTTCTCGGCGCACGCAGCTTCAGGCCCGGCAAGGACCTTCACACCGCCGCGGGCGGTGGCGTCCTTCCGTGTGCACCCAGCGCCGTCATCGCCGTCAGCGCCGCCACAGTCATCGCCGTGGTCGCCGACGGCAGGGCAAGCGGCAGGTGCGGGGCGAACTCGGGGGAGTGGTTGGACGGGAGGGCCGCGAAGCGCTCCGCCGTGCCGCCCGCGCCCGCCGTCGCGGCCCACTGCCGCGGGCCCACCACACCGACCATCCAGTAGCCGAGCGGCACCCCCGGACACCCGTGGATCTCCCGCCCGGCATCGCCGTACAGGCCGAAGTCCTCCGTCGCCATCGACGGCGGCCACGCGGCCACCCGCTCGGCGCCCAGCGCCTCTCGGTGGGCGTCCCGGATCGCCGCGGTGAGCTGCTCGTCCGGCAGGGTCACCGGTGAGCGGGACACCATGGTGATCTCCGGTTCGCGCGGACAGCCGGACGCGGTGGCCTCGGCCCGTACGATCCGCTCGACCGCCGCCACGGCGCGATCCAGCGCAGCCGGGGTGAGAGCCCGCACGGTGATGCCGAGCGCCGCGCTCTCCGGTACGACGTTGCTGTGCGTGCCGGCGTGGAGCGAACCGACCGTGAGCGTCATCTGCTCGGCCGGCGCGCTCTCGCGGGCGACGATGCCCTGCAAGCGCATCACGACCGCCGCGGCGGTCAGGACCGGGTCCACCGTCAGTTGCGGCGCCCCCGCGTGACCGCCACGCCCGTGCAGGATGACGTCGAGGCCGACGCTGCCCGCCAGCACCGGCTGCCCGTGCCCGTGGGCCACCATTCCGCCCAGCAGCGGTGCCGTGTGCTGCGCGAGGACGGCGTCGGGGCGGCCGAAGCGGTCGTAGAGACCGTCCGCCAGCATCGATCGCGCGCCCGTCAGGGTCTCCTCAGCCGGCTGGCCCACGACCACCACCGAGCCCCGCCAATGCGCACGCGCACGCGCCAGCAGCGTCGCCGTGCCGAGCGCCGCGGCGATGTGCAGGTCATGCCCGCAGGCGTGCATGTGGGGGCCGTCAGCAGCGTACGGCAGCCCGGTGCGTTCCCGGACCGGGAGTGCGTCGAGTTCGGCGCGCAGGTACACCCGCGGGCCCTCGCCGTTCGTGAGGGCGCCGACCACACCGTGTCCGCCGATGCCGCGCGTCACGGTGTACCCCTCCGCCTCGAGCGCGTCCGCGAGACAGTCCGCCGTCCGGGTTTCCGCGCCGGACAGTTCCGGGTGCTGGTGCAGGTCCATCGCGAAGGCGACGAGGGGGCGCAGCACGGTGTCCAACTGCCCCAGGACGGGCGCGTGTCGGCCGGTGGTGACTGGTGCGGTGGAGCTCATGCGGGCATGATCCGGCGGACCGGCAGCCAACCGCCGTCACATCGCTGGCAGGACAGTGGCAGATCACTGACAGGTCACTGACAGATCGCTGTCACTTCGCTGACCGATTCCCGGCGCGGTACTGGCGCGGACCGTCAGCGCTCTGTCAGTGCTTCGCAGCTGGTCGCGTCAGTGGTGCCCGGTCCAATGAGGGGGCCCAACACCCCGGGAGGAGCCCGGTGGTGTGACCACGTCAGGAGTGATCATGGCTGACAAGTCGACCCTCGCCGCCCTCGCCGACGAGATCCTGGAGCTCGAGTCGGAGACCTTCGAGATCTCGGACTACTCGGACGCCAGCGAGGTCGTGCTCGCCGGTTCCACCAGCTGCTCCTCCACCTCGACCTGCTCCTCCACCACCAGCACCACCTCCTGCAGCGCCTGATCCCTGATCCCACGGATTCGGCACACGGCGGACGGCCGGGTGCAGCTCGTCACTCCTTGAGGAGCGGCGAGCGGCGCCCGGCCGTCGGCGTGTTGCCTCTACGGAAAGGGATGCGGCACCCGCCGGATCTCCCGCTCCGCGAGATCGGCCTTCCGCAGTCCGGCCCGGCGCGCGGCAGTTCGCAGGCGCGGCATCCGCAGGGCCCGCTGGCGCGACCAGCCGAAGTCGATGGGCAGCAGACCGGGCGCCAGGACGCAGACAGTGCGCAGGCCGATGCGTTCCTGCTCAGGAGTGGTCTGGTCGACCACGACGACATCGAGGCCGGCTCGCACCAACTCGTCGCGGCACAGCGCCACATCGTCCAGCAGATCGCCGGTGCGAGGCCGCGCGTCCGACTCCCAGGACGCGTACACCTCGGCCATCGGACGGACCGCCGTGGGCTCGTGGTACGGCGTCACGTGGGTCGCCGTCTCGGGCAGCCCGTAGAGCTGGGCGTGGTCCTTGAGGTGCAGCACCTTCGTGAAGTCGGCCGCCATGGCCTCCAGTTCGGTGCGCCGTTCGCGTACCTGGCCCGGCAGGTGCGGAATGTAAGTCAGTACCTCCGAGAGGGCACCCTCCAAGGCCGATGCCGGGTCGAGGGAAGCGCCGGCGCCGAAGGAGTGGATGCCGGGGCCGCCGTCCCGGCGGACCGCCAGGCCCGTCACCACGGGTACGGCGAGGTCGATCCGGTTGTCGAAGGCGTGCACGTCGTAGCCCTGCAGAGCGGCGCGGTCGATCATCGCGCGGACGATGGGGTCGGTGACCGTGTCCAGGTCGATCTCCGTGAGCCGGATGCCGCCGTACCAGGCGAGGAGGAAGGCGTCCCGCTCGATCAGTTCGAGCAGCCCGCCGAGCACCGCCTCCTCCAGACAGCTGCCGATCGCACAGCCGTTGGAGCACTCGAAGACGAAGTTGTCCGCCGCGAGCCCCGCGCTGTAGTGGACGAGCCGGGCCGGCACCAGGAGCGGACGTTCGTCTCGCAGGGAGTACCCCCAGACCCACGGGATCGGCCGGTCCGGGTCGAAGGGGTCCACGAGCGGATCGTCGCGGTAGGTCTCGGGCGCGTAGGAGCCGCAGTCGGCCGGGTCGAGCGCGTCCTCACCGAGGCTGTTGTACGACGCCGTCAGCAGCCGTGTGCCGCGCCGCCGGTGTGTTCCCGCGTACCGTTCCAGGCCCTCCAGGAAGGCCAGGTTCCGGCTCGCGGAGAAGCCGTTGGCCTGCCCGCTCCAGGTCACGTCGGTCAGACCGGCGTACCCGCGCATGAACACACTGCCCGCGACGGGGGCCGTGGTGGGCGAGGTGATGTTGAGCCAGGTGCCCGCGCCGAGCAGGCCGGTGACCGGGTTGGCGAGCGCCGCCGGCGCGAGTCGGTAGGAGGACGCCGGTCGCAGCCGGTAGCTGTCCTCGGCCGGCTTCGGCCTGCTGACCAGGGCGAGTTCGGCCGACTCCCGGGTGTCCGAGCCGCCGGTGCCGCAGTGCGGGCACAGCGGGTCGGCGTACAGCGGGAAGGTCCGTACGCCCAGCGTCGCGAGGTCGAGGCAGGACACCTGCGGCAGGGCACGTTCGGATGCCGTCTCGCCGGGCGGATCCGGGTCTCCGGGGATGACCGCCTCGTACAGCGCGCGCACGGCGGTGGTGACGAAGTCCGGCAGTTCCGGCCAGGCAGGGGCGAAGCTCCATGGCGAGCCCGTCTCCAGCGCGTCCCGTTCGGTGCGTGAGCGCAGCCGCTGCCAGCGCATCGCGAGGCAGGTGCCGCACGCCCGCGCGTCCGCGTCGCCGCCCCAGGGGCCCACCAGCACCTGCCGGGACGTCAGATGCACCCGTGCGCCGGGCCGCACGTCGGCATACGGGTCGTCCCGCACGGCGCGTGTTCCGAGGGGCACCACCTCGGGCCCGGGGCCGTGCGGCCGTGACGTCCATGTTCGATGGATCGAGGCCGGTGAGCCGTCCCGCTCCTCCAGCGCCGACCGCAGCCGCAGCCGTGCCTGCTCCAGCGGCAGGCCCTCCAGCACGGGTGTCATGCGCGGTTGCTCCAGCGGAAGGTCTTGAGCCCGATCGCCGCGAAGACCACGGTGAAGCCCACGAGCGCGGCGCACCCGATCCCGATGTCGCCGAGGCTGCCGTTGCCGGTGAGCGCGGCGGAGACGGCGTCGTTGAAGTAGCGCAGCGGCAGCACCCGGGAGATCGTCTGCAGCCACGACGGCATCAGGTCCAGGGGGAAGAACGAGCCGGACAGGAAGGCCATCGGCACCATCATGAAGTTGGCGATCGCGGCCACCGCCTCCGGCGTGTCGGCGTACGAGCCGATGATCACGCCGATCGACAGGAACGCCGTGATGCCGAGCACCAGCACGGGCAGCGCCAGCGGCCAGCGGGCGTCGAGTTCCAGGCCGAAGCCCGGCAGCATCGCCACCGCGATGAACAGCACCGCCTGGACCCCTCCCACGGCGAGGGCCAGCACGTACCGCGAGGCCAGGACCGTCGGAAGGCTCGTCGGGGTCATCCGGATCAGCCGCAGCAGATCGTCGCGCCGCCACTGCATCAGCGTGAACGCGATGCCGAACACCGCCGCGTTGGCCACGCCCCACGACATGACGCCGGGCGCGATGTAGGAGATGTACGGCCTGCCGGTCTCCTCCACCTCCTGGCCGCTGAAGATCAGCCCGAACACCAGGAGGAACACCAGCGGGAAGGCGAAGGTGAAAAAGAGTGTGGCCGTGTCGCGGACCTGGGCCCGGTAGCCGGACGCCGTAAGTGCGCCGTATGCGCTCATGCCTGATGCTCCGTGTTCTGCGCGTGCGGGATGTCGCCGGTGTTCGCGTTCGACGTGAGCTGGAGGTAGACGTCCTCCAGGGTGGCGGTCCGGGTCTGTACGCCGTCGAGGCCGCCGAGGGCGTCCAGCGCCGACATGACCTTCCCGGACACCTTCGTCTCCAGGACGAGGCTGCCGCCGCGAACTTCCGCGCGGTCGACGCCGGGGACCGCCTCGGCCTCCGCCACCGTCATCCGCTCGGGCGGCAGCAGCAGTGAGATCGGTGCGCCCGCCGCGCCGACGAGTCCGCGCGGGGAGTCCAGTGCCGCGATCCGGCCCTCGACGAGGATCGCCACCCGGTCGCAGAGTGCTTCGGCCTCGTCCAGGTGATGCGTCGTGTACACGATCGTCCGGCCGGCTTCCTTCAGTCCGCGCAGCACCTCCCACAGATCGCGTCGGGCCTGCGGATCGAGGGCGGCGGTGGGCTCGTCGAGGAAGATCAGCTCCGGGTCGTGGACGAGCGCGGAGGCGATGGCGAGCCGTTGCCGCTGGCCGCCGGAGAGGTTCTCCACGCGGGTGGCCCGCTGGTCCACCAGGCCGACGGCGGCCAGCGTGCGCTCGACGGCCGCCGTGTCCGCGCGGTACAGGGCGGCCACGGTTGCCAGGTGCTCGTACGCCGTCTGCCGTACGAAGAAGGCGGACGACTGGGTCTGCACACCGAGCCGGGGCAGCAGCGCGACATTGCGGGGCCAGGGTGCGCCGCCCAGCACGTCGACCGTGCCGGCGTCGGCCTGGCGAAGGCCCTCCATGATCTCCACCAGCGTGGTCTTGCCGGCGCCGTTGGGCCCGAGCAGGCCGAAGAACTCTCCGCGGTCGATGCGCAGCGACACCCCGTCCAGCGCCTGGCGGCTGCCGTAGCGCTTGCTCACCCCCTCGACGTGGATCGCGGTGTCCGCCGCGCGGTTGCCGGGGTCCGCCGGCACGGTTTCGGTCTCCGTCATGAACAGCTCCTCGGAACAGGTCCGTCAGGGGGCGAGCAGGACAAACGCGGCCGCGACCAGGCCGGCCGCGATCAGACAGACCAGGACGGACGAGCCGATCCCGTATGCCGTGTACAGGGCCCGCGCCCGGCGCGGGTAGGTGGCCGCGGCCTGCCGGTCGCGCAGGCGCAGTCTCAGGTAACGCCCGCTCTCCGGGGCGAGGTTGGACACACCCAGTGCGTGACCGATCATGGTGTATCCGTCGAGGGGCGGGAGTGGCACCAGGTTGACCAGTGCCTGAACGCTGCCCAGCAGCAGGAGTCCCGAAAGCACCCGGCGCGTCGGGTCGCCGGGCTCGAGCGCCGTCCACCAGACGGCGAAGGGCAGCAGGAACAGCAGGTTCGCGAAGGCCCCGGCCGCGCCGATGACCAGCTGGTGCCGACGGCTCGCGAGGAAGCGGTAGTTGTCGACGCGGCAGTACATGATCGCCATGGGCAGCCGCCAGCGCAGGCCGATCTCGCTCACCGTGCCGCCGTGGTGCCGGGCGGCCACGCCGTGCGCCAGCTCGTGACAGGTAGTGCTCAGCCACAGCAGGGTGAACACGCCGACCAGCGCCACCGGTTGCCGCAGCAGCCACCCCGTGTCCCGGACAAGCGGGCCGGTACCCGCGGCCAGGACGGCCTCCATGGCCAGGCAGAGCGTCAGCAGGGCTATCAGGACCGGCGGGCGTAGCAGCGGGCGCAGGGCCCGGTGCAGTCGCTCGGTCGTCGCCCCGGCGTCGGCGACCAGTCGCAGGCTGCCCTTGTAGAGGCTGCCGGTGAAGGGCGAGGAAGGCGAGGAAGGCGGGGCAGCGGGGACGTCGCGGACGGGCGCTCCTTCGAGGAGCCGCTTGGTGCCCAACAGGCCCAGAAGCTGCCGCCAGTTGGCCTCGCCGAGGCGTCGCCCGAAGGCGGAGGCGTACTCGGCGCCGATCTCCTCGAGGCTGCGGTCCCCGTCCAGCCGGGAGATCAGGAAGTACTCCTTCGGTCCCACCTCGAACGACGAGCCGTCCGCCGGATCCTTGATCAGGTGCACGGTGGCGGGACCGCGCAGCAGGGGCGCGCTGAGCAGGATGTCCGGCCGCAGCCGGGGCCGGTGGGTGAAGACGTCGGGTCTCATTGGAGGGCCTCCGACGTGGCTCCCGTGCCCGAGCGCAGCACCCGGCCGAGGATGTGGGAGAGATACGCCTCGTCGCGGATCGTCACATGCAGCCGGTTGTTGGTCATGTGCATGTACGGCGAGAGGAGCAGCGGCAGGGCGAGCGACGGGTCGTTGACCTGCTCGTCGCGGGTGCCGTCCCAGGACCGGAAGACCAGTTCGCCCGCCTCGGCCAGCGCGACCGCCTTCTGCCGCAGCTCCAGGCAGTGCGCCGCCCAGCCGCGCAGAAACGCGGGCAGCCGGTCGAGCCGTCTCGCGGCGACGGCCAGGCGTATCTCGTCGAAACGGCGGCCCAGCCGGGGCGCCATCTCGGCGTAGCTGCGGTCGTACTCCGTGGAACCGATGAACCCCGTGCCCGGGAACGCGCGGTGCCAGAACTCGTAGTACCGCTCCAGATAGTCGGCGAGGTCGTCCTCGTCGGGCAGGAAGCAGCCCGCCATCACCATCATCAACTGGGCCGACGTGCCGAGCAGTACGGTCCTCAGGTGCAGGTTCATCGAGCCCAGCGCATCGATGACCAGATCGCTGGAGTGCGCGAAGTGCCACTCCGCCAGCGCGACTCCGGCCGGCCCGCCGTATTTGCCGTACTCCGGCTCGTACGGCTCGTAGGAACGTGAGTTGTTCGGGCGCAGCCGCATCCGGCCGTCCTCGCCCATGAACTCCCCGCGGTCGCCCTCCGGGAACTCGATCTCGAAGAGGGTGTTGTAGAACTCGTTGAGGAACCCCGAGTCGACCTCGTACAGCGCCGGACGGCTGCGCAGGAACGCGTCGACGGCTTCCGCGGCCCGGCGGCGCACCTCGGCCGTCGCCTCCTCGCTCGCCGGCCGCAGCCGGAGCCGCACATGCGGGCCCTCCAGCCAGTAGTTGATGAAGAAGTGCCCGGCGAGCAGTCCGTCGCCGGTCAGGTCCCGGATCAGCGGGCCCACGCACTTCACCAGCAGGGGCTGCGGGTTGGCGGCGTAGAAGATGTGCATGGCCTGCCACGCGCCGGGGGTGGGGGTCAGGTCGGTCATGCGGGGCTCTCCTCGAAACGGCTGAGTGAGGTGAAGGTCTCGACCGACAGCTCGGCCACGTGGCTGCCGCGTTCGGAGACGACGTGCAGGCCGTTCTCCGCCGGGAGCATCTCGCGCAGCTCGATCCGGTCGTCCGGCGACTTGACCAGCGCTTCGAAGGCGGCCAGGGACAGCGGGCTGTCGAAGTCGAGGTACTGCGGCTTGGCGCCCGCCCCGCCCCGGGGGCCGCTGGAGACGGTGACGAAGACGCGGGCGGGCAGCCCGTGAACGCGGCGCCAGCGCCGCCAGGCCAGGAACGCCTCGTCGTCCGGCGTGCCGGCCGGCCGACCGGGCAGCGCCGCGGCGGTCGTGGACCAGCCGCGCCGGGCGAGCACGAGGTTGCCGTGCCGCACCCGGGGCCGGCGGGTGACGCCCTCGTGCGCCGGGCCGTGCGGGACACCGGCCCAGACGTCGAGCGGGGCCATCGAGGTGGGCGACAGAAGAAGCAGTGTGCGCGGGGTCTCGGGGAGGGCGAGCGGCACCAGGTAGCCGAGGTACACCGGGATCACCTCACGGCCGAGTCGCTCGGAGCGCAGCAGCAGCCGGTCCTCGTCCTCGTCGTGTTCGAGGCGGAGGTCCTCCAGGTGGATACGGCGGTCCTCGGGGACGCTGCTCGATTCGCCGGGGCAGACGATCTGGTACTCGGTCAGGCGTCCGTGCAGGTTGAGGTTGGTCGTCACCGATCCGCCGGTCAGTTCGGCGAGCACGGCTCCGGGCGGTGTCAGCCGGGTGGCGTGCTCCCGGAGCGGTTCGGAGAGGCCGGGGCCGGCAGGCTCGTCCCAGACGTGCGTGAACCGGCTGAACGGGAACGACAGTCCGCCGTAGGAGCGATTGAGCACCGTCAGCGGCTCACCGCCCTCTGTGGTGAGCTGGAGGTGGTGGCTCTGCGGGGTGAACGGGGCCCGCAGGCCCTCCAGTTCGGCCGCAACCTCGTCGAGGTGCGTGTCGTCCAGCACGACGTCCGTCTCCGCGGCGTGCCCGGCCCACAGCGCCCGCATCCGGTCGATGAACGTGCGGCGGGCCCGGTCCAGGGACTTGATGTCCGCCAGCCCGAGCCAGTTCTCCTCAGGCACGTAGTCGCCCCGCGCGTCGAACGGGGACCGCTTGGCGGTGAAGGAGAGGTACTGGTCGAAGAAGTCCTCGTGGAAGTCGTGCACGAGACCGAGCAGGTCGTCGCAGCGGCCGCCCTTGCCGTAGCGGGCCAAAAAGAACCCCTTGAACGTCACTCGCTGAGGCAGCGTCAGGTCGAAGGCCGGCAGGATCCGCTCCACGGAGCGCAGCGCGCCGCCGTCCGTGCCGGTCCAGGCGCCCAGACCGCAGGCCACATCGTCTCCGGCGTCGGCGTCCTCGTAGAGCAGGGTCTGCGGCAGGGACGGTTCCTCGACGCCCAGCAGCTTCTGAGCCCCGCCCAGAGCGGCGCGCAGCCGGCGCAGCAGCCTCGCCCGTCCGGCCGTGTCCGCGTGCGGGTACGCGTCGATCAGCTTGGCCGTGGTGTCCAGCTCTCCGGCGAGGTCATGAGCCCACGGCCGGTCCAGTGCCCGCAGCGCGTCCTGGAAGGAGCGCAGCGGGTCGGCGGTGTGCACGTCGGTGTCCAGGCACGGGACGCGGATCATGCCGAGCTGGAGCAGCGCCGACACATACGTCTCGCACAGCGAGGCGTCGGCGTCGTACTCGGCGCACAGCCAGGAAACCACCTCGCCGTAGCGCAGATCCCGTTCGCTCAGCAGGGCGATGAGCCGGTCCAGCGTGCCGCTGCGGCGCAGGAAGAACAGCCTGTCCTTGACCGCGTCGAAGGTGACCGCCGCGTCGTCGTCGCCGGTCGTGACCCAGCGCCGCACGTACCGCACCCGCTGATCGTCGCTGCCCCACCCGGACGCGAGCCGCACCGGCAGGTCGGCGCGCAGCGCGGGAGAGCCGAGGACCTGCTCCGCGAACCGCGCAAGGACCACGACGTTCAGCCGCACCCGCCCCCGCCACTGGGCGCGCAGCGCAATCGACGGGTCGTCGCCGTCGCCGAACGTGCCGAGGGCGACACCCGTGAACGTGCTGAACGGGCTGGTCTTGCAGGCCGTCCGGTACAGGTAGGACAGCACCGAACGCTCGATCTTCCGCAGCCGCTTGTCCGGCCGTTCACCCGCGCCAAGCCGCACATAGGAGTCCAGTCGGCCTTCGAGCGTCGGCGACGCGAGCAACAGCCCGTGCCGCAGCCGGTCCTCGTCGAACAGCGCCCGCAACACGCCCCGTGTCCCGGCGAGTTCGCCGTCGAGCAGCGTGGCCCCCCGGCGGTGCAGCAGGTCGAGCGCCCGCCTTCCCTCCAGCCACTGCCCGGTCCGCTCGGCCACGTCCGGATCCAGGGCCTCGATGAGGTCGAGCGCGGGCGGGTCGCCCTTGGGCAGACGGTTGTTGAAGATGTCCCGGCGCAGCCCCAGCAGGTGCCGGCGGCGGCCGTCGTCCGGGAAGAGCCGGTCGGCGGCCGGGACGAGCGTGTGCAGTACGTCGCTCAGCTCCCGGCCCCGCTCCAGCAGCTCCTCCTCGGCGGCCAGCACCTCGTCGGCCCAGCGGACGGTGTCGGGGCAGCGCAGGGCACGGACGGACTCGACGGGCAGCCCGGCGACCCGCAGAAGGAAGCGATGTCCGGGCTGCCAACTGGTTCTCGGTGTCATGGCGGCCCCCTGTCAGACGATCTCGGAGCGGAAGTCGGCAGGACACGGACGTTCGTTGCCGAGCAGCATGATCAGCAGCGGCGCCTCGCCGGAGTCCGCGAGCCCCAGCTCCTCGATGTACGAGATGTTGTCGAAACCGAGCGCCACACCGGCGCCCAGCCCGAGCGCCGCCGACGCGGTGTAGAAGCTCTGCGCGATCGCCCCGACGGTGGCGTTGACCAGCCGGTAGCCCCGGTCGCCGACCGCGTCGAGTACCGCCGTCGTACGCACGGTCGGCACGATGACGGCGCCGGCCTGTTCGAGGTTGTAGTTGGACAGGAAGTAGTTGCGCTGCAGGAACGAGCCCGGCGCGCCGGGCGCCACCAAGTGCAGGGTGTGCGTGTCGGGTTCGTAGGCGTAGGCGCCCGGCGCGACACCGTCGACATGGTTGACGAACGTGTACAGCCGGGCCTGACGCGGGGTGTCGGCAGGTTCCGCGTCGCTGCCGAGCTGCGTCGCCGCGCAGGCCGCGAGCGTGGTGGCCAACTGCGTGGCCGTCACCGGGACCGTCGCGTCGAAGCGGCCGAAGCTGCTGCGCCGGGAGCGCAGGGCCGTACGGACGCTGACGTCCGGGAACTCCGCGGGCGGAAGGGCGACCGGGTCGGGGGTCGTGGCCGGCGGGGCGGGCGCGCTGGGCCGGAGCGCCTCGGGCCCGGGCCGGTCGGTGGCGTACTCGGCGGTGGCGCGGTGGATCCGGTGCAGGGTCTCGAATTCGAGGACGGTCCGGGACCGCTCCTGGTCACGCCGCCGGACGGCGGCGCCCGGCGCCCCTGGCGACGTGCCGTGCGCCTCCGTACCGTCCCACCGCAGCGGAACGACCGCGAACAGCCCTTCCTCGTCCTCTCCCAGCGCCAGCAGCCGGGCCAGCTCCGCCTCGTCGAACCAGAGCGCGGGGGCCACCCGCAGCCCGCGGGCCCGCGCCCAGACGCGCCAGGTCTGGAGCAGCGCGCCCACGTCCATGCTCACGGCGTGGAAGGAGAAGCTGTTGTATTTGAAAGCGTTCTGCCAGTACTTGACGCCGAGTACCAAGAACTGGTCCGTCGCCGCCCCGTACGACCCGAGGGCCGCGGCCACCTCCCCGCTCACGTCCCCGGCCAGCAGCCGCTGCATGGCGTGGCGCGGCGGTGAGTAGTAGTGCACGCCGGGTGTGAGCGGACCCGAAGGGCCGGAGATCCAGTAGATGCTCACCGGGTAGAGACCGCCGCCCGAGGCGGTGCCCCGGGACCAGTTGGCCTGTGTGTAGTGGGGGAGGGCACCGAGGTCGGTGTTGGCCTGGACACCGAGACGGCGGCCGGTCAGGCCATAGGAGTCCAGCAGCATGCCGGAGAGCAGGGGCAGCGAGAACCGCCCCGCGTCCGGCATGTCGTCCGCGAGTAAGCCGGCCGTGACCGTGGCGTCGGCCGGGTAGGGCGCGTCGGGCAGCGGGAACGACTCGGCGCCCGGGTAGTACTTCGCCTTGCGCGGACGGTCCGCCCAGTCGGGCACGAAGTCAGCCGGCTCCATGGGGATCCGGCCCCGGTGCATGATCGCCGTCGCGTATTCATGGGCGTAGCCCATGGGACTCTCCTCTGCTGGGCGTGGAGGGTGGGGGCGTGGAGGGTTGTGGGGGTGGCGGCGGTGGGGGATTGGAGATACGGGTCGTCAGGGGAAGGGGTGCGGAGCCGGATTGAGGTCGGCGGCCTCCAGGTCCCGGTCGCGCAGCCCCGCCTCCCGCAGAGCCGTACGCAGCCGCGGCATACCGAGAGCGCGCTGGCGCGACCAGCCGAAGTCGATCGGGAGCAGGCCGGGCACGAGGACGCTGAACGTGTGCAGTCCCAGCCGTCGTTGTTCGGGCAGCGTCTGGTCCACGACCACGACATCGAACCCGGCGCCGGTCACGGCGGACACACACCGTTCCAGGTCGTCCCGCAGATCGGGCGAGACGGGCGCTCCGGACGCGTCCGGCCACGCCAGATCGGAGACCGCGAGCTGTTTCGTGGCCGTCCGGCCGCGCAGCAGGAAGTCGGCGTGCACGCCCATCTCGGGGATGCCGTAGACGAGCGGATGGTCGTGCAGGTCGGTCACCTGTGAAAAGTCTTCGGCCATGGCGCGCAGTCGGGCCTCGTCACGCTCGGTCCGTCCCTGGAGGTTCACCGCGTCGGTGGCGATCTCGCACAGGGCCGCGTCCAGCGCGGACTCCGGGTCCAGACCGGCACCCGCTCCGAAGCACATCCGGCCCGGACCGCCGTCGACGCGTTCGGCGACGGCGGTGACGACCGGGATCGGGAACGTGACGCGAGTGTCGAAGAAGCGGGCCCGGTAGCCGTACATGGCCAGCCGGTCGACCATGTTCCGGGTGGCGGGGCGGCTGCTGGTCGCCGGGTCGATCTCGGGCAGGGGCTGCCGCCCGTACCAGGTGAGCAGGAATGCGTCCCGCTCGACGACCTCCATCAGCCCGAAGTAGACGGCCTCTTCGGCACAGCCGCCCGAGGCGCAGCCGTTGGAGCTCTCCTGCACGAACCGGTTCTCCAGACCGGGCGCGTGATAGTACGTCAGGATCTCCGGCACCAGCCGGGGCGCGTGGTCCCGCAGCGACCAGCCCCATACCCAGGGGATCTCCCGATCGGCGGAGAAGGGCACGACGTGCGGGTTGTCGCGGTGGAAGGCCTCGGAGTACAGGCCCACTTCGCGCGGGTCCACGGCGTCGGCGCCGAACTCCGCCGGTGTCCCCCTCACCTGGGTCCGCTTGCCGCGCGCCCGCATGCCGGCGTACCGCTCCAGCCCTTCCAGAACGCCGATCCGCGCGCTGGCATCGTAGGACGCCGCGTGCCCGCCCCAGAACGTCTCCCGCAGGTACTCCCCGGAGCGCATCGAGAAGCAGCCGATGGTCGCCGACGTCGACGTGGACGACACGTCCTGGACGAGGGACGGGCCGAGCGCGCCGCACAGCGGGTTTGCGAAGGCCGCGATGTCGATGCCGTAGGCCTCGACCGGGCGCAGCCGGAAGGACCCGGGCGCGTGCTTGGGCGCGGAGCCGAGCGAGACCACGGCACCCTCGGGCGTGTCGGCGACCGGCCGGGAACACGTCGGGCACTGCGGGTCCGGCACCAGCGGATAGCCACGCACCGACAACGACTGCAGATCCAGGACCCGTACGTCCGGGAACGGCTCGCGGGCCGGGGCCGCATGCGCTTGTGCCACGACCACGGCGAGCGCGTCGGCCGCGAACGGGACGGCGTAGGGCCACGCCCCCGACTCGTGCGTGGGACCGCCGAGTTCCAGCGCGTCGCGCAGGGGCACGGAACGTACCGCCTGCCAGCGCCGGCCCAGACACCGCGGACAGGGCGAGTCACCCATGGGTCCGACGATCGCGTGCCGCGCGTAGAGGTGCACCGGCACCGGTCCCCGCTCGTGCGCGCCGTACTCCTCGGCGAAGGCGTCGTCGAACCCCAGCGCGCGCACCGACACATCGATGTGGCCGTGCCCCTGTCGGTCGAGCGCCGCCCGCAGCAGGTCGGTGATGAGACGGACGGCACTCGGCACGCGGACCGCGGGAGCCGTCGTCTCAACCGACACGCCGGGCCTCCGACGTCAGTAGCACGCGTACGACGTGGATGCCGGCGCGTTCGAGGTCCGCCGAGCCGGTCGGTACGACGAGTGCGTCCCGGGCCTGTTCGCCGAGCCGGCGCAGCACGTCTGCCCAGGATGTACCGGAGTCGTGGTCGGCGGTCACAGTGCCGAGCACCGTCAGGGCGCGCGGGTCGAGATCGTCGAGCACCTGATCCCCGAACGACGTGTCGTCGGCCGGCCCCTGCTGCTCCAGCTGCACCTGACCCAGCAGCTCACGCAGCGCCGCCACGGCCGCGGCCCGGTACGACAGCTCGGCTCCGACCGACCAGAGGGCACCGGCCCGGGCGAGGACGACCGACACGCCGGACCGCTCCCGCTCACCGAGGTCGAGCAGCTCGGCCTCGACGCCGAGGTTGGCGGCGGAGCGCATCAGGAAGGTGAGTTCGGGATCGGCGTCGGCGGGCACGGTCACGCCGGGCACGGCGGCACCTCGGACCGTCCGCCGGAGCGCGTCGTACGCGAACGCCGACAACATGCCCTGCGCTGCGGCGTCGGCCACGCTCGCGCCGGCCCGCATCCCGGCGCTCGTGGCCTCGAAGAGCCGCTCCGGGTTGCTGGCCCCGAACGGGCGCACGGCCTCCCCCGGCACCAGGAACCGCTCCTTGGTGAGCAGCGAGGCCGCCGCGTCCCACACCCGTACGTCCGCCTCCGTGCCCCCGATGCCGGTGGCTGTGGCCAGCTCGGCCGGGGCGAGGCGCACCGCGGGTGCCGGGGCGGTGCTGCGGGCGTGCGGGACGACGTGCTCGGCGTACGTCTCGGCGGCGCGGTGCAGGGCACGCAGCCGTGCGCCGGCCACGTGGTGGACGTCGGCGGCGGCGATCCGCCGGGGGCGGCCGTGCCCGACGCCGAGTTCGACCACGCTGAGCTTCAGCGGGGTCTGGGTGATGTCCTCGTCGTCGTAGCGGCGGAAGACACCGGCGTGCGGCCGCAGCAGCACCGAGCGGCGATTCAGCTCCGCCACCAGCTCGTCCGCGTCGCGTGCGGTGTCGACGGTGGGCAGCGCGAGAGCGTCGTCGGTGTCCCCGGTCGCCAGATCCACCTCGGGCACCTCGACGAGTGTGTCGTCGGCGCAGAACGGGCAGCGGGGATGGGGGAGCAGGGGCTCCGAGGTGACATCGAGCGACTCCGTGTCCTGCACGATCAGCTGCCCGGCCGTCTCGGCGGGCAGCGCGCCGGTCGCCGACTTGAAGACCTCGTAGCCGAGCAGGTTGCCGAGCATCGCGGACAGCGGACCGCCGGGGACCGGCGTGTTGGCCGGCAGGCCCAGCGCGAGCGCGCTCCACACGTCGGCGGCTTGCGCGGAGGCTCCGTTGGCGCCGAGACGCAGCACCGCACACGCCCAACACCCCGTCGTCTGAGCCGACATGGCCGGTCCCGCGACCGCGTGCCGTCCGAAGGACCAGGCCGGCAGGAGTGTGCGGCCCGCGGGCACACCGGCACGCAGCAGCGGAAGAATCACCCGCGGCGCGTCCGGCCCGCCGGTCACGACGACGACGTCGTACCCGTCGAGGCCGTCCCAGGTCACCGGCCCGTCCGCGAGGTCACGGACCTCGACCGGACAGCCGTCGGCAGCGGCGGCCGCCGCCTCCTCCGCGATCGCCTCCCGGTCGAGGCCGGGCAGTACGCCGACGGCCGCGACGCCGTTGCGGATCAGGCTCAGCGCACACCAGCGGGCCACCAGGTCGGTGCCCACGACGGCCACGCGCGTGTCCCGGAACCGCTGGAAGCGCCGCGCCGCGTCGTCGGCGTAGTGGTCGACATAGGCGATCTGCGCCTCGAATCGGCGGGCCACGTCGGCGGACGGCTCCGGCTCGGCGGACGCGTCCGCCGCGGGTCCGGCCGGAGCGTCACGCGCGAAGCCTCGCTCGTACAGCGTGCCGACAAGCTCGCCGACCATCGCGCGCTGCCGGTCGCCGAACCCTTCGCAGATCTCGGCGACCGTGTGCTCGCCGTTGAAGTGGGGCACGAGAAGCGTGGCGAACCGGTACGCCGACTTGGCCGTCAGCCGGAAGCCGCCGTCGGCGTTGTGGAAGAGGACACCGTCGGGGGTCTCGGTGAACAGGACGTCACGGCGGATCCGGGGGCGCGTCGCGACGACGGCGTCGTACCGTGCGGAAAGCATGCGGATGTCACCTCTGGTCGGAGGGGGTGGGGGGTGGGGCACCGGGTGGTGCGGGGTAACGGGAAGGGGTCAGCCGGGAGTTCGGGCGGGTGCGGCGAGCTGACGCGCGTAGATCCTGAGCAGTTCGTGGATGCGGTACGGCTTGGGCGGGCCCTCCTCGACGAATCCGGCGTCCGCGAGCTGTTCGAGCACCTCGTCGGGCGGCGGCGAATCCGGGTTCCCGCCGCGCTCGAACTGCGTGGCGAGCAGCAGGAAGGACTCACGCAGATCGGGATCGAGCCGCCGCAGGGCGGCTTCGAAGACCTGGGGTACGGACATCAGCGGCTCGTCGGCGAGGGAGAGCCGGGCGGGCAGGTCCTTGGCCAGCCAGCTCACGCAGTCGGCGATGCCGAGGCCGGGCCGGGTAAGCAGACGGGCGGCGGCGATCCGCAGGCTGAGGGGGAAGTGCCCGCAGATGCGGGCGAGTTCGCGCGCGGCGTCCGGTTCCTGGCCGACCCGCTCGGCACCCAAGGTGGCGACCAGGAGGTCGTAGGACTCCTGCTCGTCGAGCGTATCGAGGCGATGCACGACGCCCCCGTGCGTGGCGACCAGGCCCGCGAGCCCGCGTCTGCTGGTGACGACGGCGGCACCTTCGGCGGGGGAGGGGAGCAGGGGCCGTATCCGCCCGGCGCTCGACACGTCGTCGAGGACGAGCAGCCGACGCCCCGGGCGGCTCGGGGAGGGAAGCCGCCCCAGGGCCTCCGCCGTACTGAGCGCACTGCCGTCAGGGTCGGTCATGGTCAGGGTGAAGCAGCCGCCGGGAAAGGCGTCCTGCACCAGATGGGCCGCCTGCAGCGCGAGGGCGGTCTTGCCGATGCCGGGGGCTCCGGAGATCACCACCAGGCCGGTTTGCGGATGATCGGCGGTCAACGCGCGTTGAATCGCAGCGAGTTGGGTGGTGCGCCCGGTGAAGCAGGGGACGGGGGCGAGGGAGGGGGTGGTGGTGACGGTGGAGGCGGGGGTGGTCACGGGACTGGTGACGGGGAGGCTGGGAGTGGTGTCCGCGGCCCGGGCGTACGTCGGGTCGTGCGCGGGGTCGGGTGCCCGGTCGTGAGCCGTGGGGGCGGCAGGCGGAAGGGCCGCGACAGCCGGTGCCTGTTCCTGTGCGGGCGTTTGGGCCGGCGCCCGACTCGGCGGCAGATCGGCCATGGCGCCCCCGGCCGGTAATGCGGCCGGTAGAGAGGACGCCCGTGCATCGATCGCGGGGAGGACCCTGGAGCCCGGGGCGATATCCAGCTCCTCGCCACGGAGGATGGCCATCTCCAGCCGCTGGAGAGGCGCGCCCGGATCTATGCCGAACTCCTCCTTCAGCCGCTCCTTGACGGCCCGGATCTCCACAAGGGCTTCTGTCTGGCGGCCGGTTCGGTACAGCGCCTCGATCAACTGCTCAGCGAACCGTTCCCGCTCCGGATGGCGTCGGGCCGCGTCCCACACATCGGCCAGGACCTCGCGACATCGCCCGCGCGCCAGTTCGATGTCGCACAGCCGCTCCAGTGCCCTGAGCCGTTCCTCCGCCAGCCGCGGTGCCTCGTCGCGGTGCAGCATGTGCGAGGAGACGTTCGCGAGTACGGGGCCCTGCCACAGGGCGAGGGCCTCGCGCAGTACGTACGACTCCGTCTCGGCGTCGCGGGCGGAGTCGGCCGCCTGGACCAGGCCGCGGAAGCGGACGAGGTCGAGGGTCTCGCGGTCCATCCGCATCCGGTAGCCGCCCGGTACGGCCTCGATCGTGTCGTTGGCTATGCCGTACTTCGCGAAGATCCTGCGCAGCCGCAGGACGCAGCTCTGCAGGGCGGCCCTGGCCGTGGCGGGGGGCTCGGTGTCCCAGACGGCGCGTAACAGATAGTCGGTCGAGACCACCGCGCCGGAGTGAATGAGCAGGGCGGCCAGGAGATTGGTGGGCTTGGACGGCTGCAGGACGGCGGCGTGCTCACCGTCGGTGATGCTCAGGAGCCCTAACAGCTGGAACCGCATCCTACTTATCGCTCCGTTGTGTCCTCTGGCGGTCCTGGCGCGCGGCTGATCGAGCTCGCTCCTGGGCCCGGCAAGAATACGGGTGCAAACGTCGGCGGCGTTGACGGATTGGGGGGACGCTCGACGACCGGAAAGAAAGCTGTTTCTGTGGCAGCAATGTCCGGAAGCCTATTGCGTTGGCTCCCTTGCGTGTGCCAGCGGATACTTTAAGCGTGAGGTCGCGGCAAGTCGATCCCCTGGTTTAAGAATATTGCCCAGGTGTCGGAATTTCTGCTGTATTCCATGAAGGTCTCACATGGGCCCTTTGTCGGCCCTGTGCGGATGGCCAGGTCGGATCGCTCTCCTGAACTCGCAGGTCAGTATTGGTGTCGCGTCGTTGGCAGGCTTCTCCGCGCCGCTTCGGGAGGTTGGATCCCGGTTGCGATCGGAAGGTGAACGGGCTTCTTCTTTCCGTGCGGAATCGATTGTTCCGTCATTGGTTCAATCCAATTCGATGCGTTACCTGGGGTAACGCATAACTTTACGCGCGAACGCAATCAAGGCGCCGACTGTCATGTGAAGTGGACCGGTCGAATAAGGACGCCTGAATTCCTTCTGACCGTCCGGGTGCGGCGGGCTCGGCCGCCGTGCTGATCTCGCGGCGCCCGTGTGGTGTCGCCTTACGGAGGCCAACGCACAAGGGTGCCGCCGTCGCGGGTTGGCCGACTGACCACGACGGCGGCCCGACTCCCCCCTCGCGAGCCACGCCTTGGTCAGGAGCTTCAAGACGGCCCCGCCATTTGCGTACACCGACAAATCGCGGGCAGGCGGATGTTGAGGAACGGGTGAACAGGACGCGTTTCTTACGGCGACGACGGAGGTGGATACGCCATGGACGCGAAGGTGTTGGAGCGGTTTCCAGCGGGAGCTCCGCGCGGATCGTGGCCGGCGGAGGAATGTGCGGCCCGGCTACGGGACGAGGGCGAGCCCGGCGCGACCGTCGTGATGGACCTGCAGTCGGACGCGTTCCTCGTGGTCGTCGGGGTTCGCGGCAAGGACTGACGTTCGGAGGGGCTCGACCGACGTGACGGCGACGGCGGGGATCACATCGCATTGGCGCGGCGGATTCCTGACCGGCGGCGGTGTTGGGTTCACGGCTATGAAAGCTGAGGAGCGTGCCTTCGGTGGTGGTCGTTTGCCCTCCGCGCGGACCCTGGTCGCGGTGGCCCGGTCCGACCGGCCACCGGGGACGTCCTCTAGCGGTCGATGTAGAACCGGATGACCGTGCCGTCGGCGTCAGTGTGAACACGCACGAGGTCTGCGACGCAATGCACCAGCAGCAGGCCCCTGCCTCCTCGCTGGTCACGAGCGGGTGGACGGCGCCCGACCAGCGGATCGCTCAGATACCCGCGGTCGCTGACCTCGCACACCACCTGAGCGTCCTGCGCCCACACCCCCACGATGCCGGAACCGCCCCCGTGCACGACGCTGTTGGTGGTGAGCTCGGCCACCGCCAGCGCCAGATCTTCCAGACGCACCCCCTGTAGCCCGAGCTGTGCTGCACGCTCGACGGCGAAGTGCCGCGTGGCCGACAGCTCCTGTGCACCGAACTCCCGCGATTGGACCGACGTCGGCACCGGCCCCAGCGGCTGGTTGTACAGCTCCACGATGTGCCCGGGGGCAAAGGACGGGCTCGGAAGTTGGGACGGTCCGGAGACGATCAGCGGGTGGGTGGCATACGCGTCGGTGAGGACGCGTTCCTCGAGCCGGTCGGCGTCGTAGGGACACAGGATGGTCGCTTCCCGGCCTTGGAAGGCGGGGTTGATGAGTGCCTCGTGTTGGGCGCAGGCCGGGTACTCCAGGCTGCTGCGGCCGGGCCAGATCGGCTCCCCGATGATCCGGACCCGCGTGGCGGGGTGTGCGTCGGCGAAGGCGCGGAGCACGTTCGGGATGATCCGCCCCGGGTTGCGGCCGGCTTCGGCCATGTCCATGAAGCGTACGGATACTGCGTCAGCGCCCAGAGCTTCCTTGAGCATGGTCAAGTTCGGGCCCGGCACGGCGACCGCCACCGGCTCCCCGCCTTTGAGTCCATCGCGGATGAAGGGGATGGTTCCCTCGAGGTACTCCTGCTCGCCCCGGTAGAACAGCGCTGGGTGCACGAACGGTTCGGTGGCAGCCGATCTGGTCAACATGACACCACCTCGATCGCGTGCAGCTTCGGCCAGAACATCTCCAGCCGCCGCATACAGGCAGGTGGCCGCTCAACGACGACACGTCGCCCTGTCGTGAGGCCATGGGCGGTCACCGCCAAGGCGGAGACCCCTGCGACATCGGCGAAGGTCACTGCGGACAGTTCCGGATGACACACCGGCGCATCGCTCCGAACGAGTCCGTCCAGCATCTGCTCCCAATCTCGGCACGTGGCCAGAGTGATCTCACCGGCCACCCGCCACCCGCTGTCACCGGTCAGAGGTGACAGGGCCCGCTCACCGTCGAGCGGGGCGGGCAGCGATGTCGTTCCATCAGCCGCCGGCGAACCGCCCATTTTCTGTCACCTCCAGTCACATGCCGGTCTGAGAACAGTCTCTCTCGCGCAGCGACTGGGCATGAACCGTTCACCACAACTGCTGGTGCCGGCTGTTCCGGAGTGAAGCAGGGATTGACGCGGGAGGCCCCGGGTGATGGTCCGGGACGTCCAGGTTGTTGCGGCTTGGGGCCGTCATCCGGATCTCGCGAAGCGACCTTCCGCCACTCCGATCCCGGCCCTCACCCCTTGCTGCCCGCATCCGGTGGGGCTGGTGCGGGCGGCGGCTCAAAGCAGGCCGTGACGTCCTTGCCGCGAGGGCAACGGCGTGTTTCCACGTCATGGGCGACGGCGTCGACCAGGAACAGCCCACGTCCGCCGGGGGCTTCGCTGTCGGCGTGGCGCTGTTCGGGTAGCTGAGCCGAGGCGTCATGCACCGTCACGTGCAAGCATTCCTCGTCCCGGGTGAGGATGAGTTGGGCTGTGCTGTGGGCGTGGATGTGCGCGTTGGTGACCAGCTCGGACACGGCCAGGACGACCGAGTCCACCAGATCGGGTGCTGTCCGTTCCCACCCGAGGGCCGCCAGATGACCGCGCGTCCAGTCCCTGGCCGTCTTCACTCCACTGCCCATCGGCAGCGAACGCGCCCATCCCGCAGCTCTCATGTCCTGCGCCATTTGTCTCCTCCGGGCCAACAAAGTCCGTGGTCCGTGTGCCCGGAAAGTGCAGCTTCTCACCTTCATGTAGCCGAAGCCCGTGGTGGGTTCGCGTCGTGTGATCTGCGGCTTGAGCCGGCGCGTCTGCATGCTGCTCCACGCCGCGCTGGGTGCGGCGGTGGCCCCGCGCTTCAGTGGCTGTGGGTGTGAGCACGGAACGAAGGGGTACGCGCTGGTCATCAGCCGTTCCAAGCGGCAGCGGCTGCCGCGGTTCTGGGAGAGGACATCATGGCGATAACGAGCATGCCTGCAGCGCATACGCAGACCAGCGAGCTGCCGGAGGTCGCCGATCCCTCTCAGGTGGCGCCGAAGGATGCCCGTGAGCTGTCCAAGGTGTTCTTCGATCAGCTTGCGGTGCTGGAGGAGGGCACGCCGGAGTACAGCTACGCGCGGAACACGTTGATCGAGATGAACCTGTCCCTGGTCCGCTTCGCGGCCGGCCGGTTCCGCAGTCGCGGGCCGGAGGAGATGGAGGACATCGTCCAGGTTGGCATGATCGGTCTGATCAAGGCGATTGACCGGTTCGACCTGTCCCGCGAGGTCGAGTTCACCTCGTTCGCCATCCCCTACATCGTGGGTGAGATCAAGCGGTTCTTCCGGGACACCACCTGGGCCGTCCATGTCCCGCGTCGGTTGCAGGAAGCCCGCGTCCAGCTCGCGCGCGCCACGGAGGAGCTGAGCAGTCGTCTGGGGCGCACTCCGACGGTGACAGAGCTGGCGGAGTTGATGAGCCTTTCCGAGGAAGAGGTGCAAGAGGCCCGCCTCGCCGCGAACGGCTACAACTCCTCCTCCCTGGACGCCACCATCGGCGGCAGCGAGGACGGTGAATCGGCACTGCAGGACTTCATCGGCACGGAGGACACCGCTCTGGAGCTGGTGGAGGACTTCCACGCCCTGGCCCCGCTGATCGCCGAACTCGACGAGCGGGACCGGCAGATCATCCACATGCGGTTCGTGGAGGAACTCACCCAGGCCCAGATCGGCGAGCTTCTGGGCGTCTCGCAGATGCACGTCTCCCGTCTGCTGTCCCGTAGCCTCGCCCGTCTGCGTGAAGGCATGCTCACGAATCAGTGACGCCGGCCAGTCGGCGGGACAGCGTAGGTGAAGGTGAGCGACGACCTCCCGCCGCCATCACCTTGAAGCGCCTGGTCAGTTAATCGGTTGCACGCCACCGAGACGGGGTGTCTGATCCCGGCTATGACAATTGTGCTGAGTACGCCGACGGCCGACGGAGTGCGCCAGGCCAGTACGGCGCTGCGGGAGTGGCAGCACGACGAAACGCCTATGCAGCTGCATCCCGGGGACATCGGCTGGAACTACCGGTTCGGAACGGCCGAGACGGCCGCGGCGGTACGGACCTGGAGCCGGAACGGGCGGATCCTCGCCGTCGGGATGCTGGATACGCCGACGCTCGTGCGGATGACGGTCGCTCCCGACGCCTTCCATGACGAGGACTTGGCGCGGCGACTCGTCGAGGACTTCTCGCTGCCCGAGCGCGGCGTACTGCCAAAAGGAGCGGTGTCCATCGAGGCGCCGCAGGGCCTGCTGCTCCACGACCTGCTGACCAAGGAGGGCTGGGGCGTCGACGAGCCGTGGACGCCGCTCTTCCGCGACCTCGCCGAAGCGGTGGAGGACCCCGGCGTGCGGATCAAGGAGATCGGCCTGGAGCAGGCGCAGGACTTCGCCGACGTCCTGCGGTCCGCGTTCAACACCACGAAGCCCACGCGCGAGTACCGGCACAAGATGTCCGCGGCACCGTTCTACGCCGACGCTCGCTGCCTGGGTGCTTACGACGACCAGGGCAACCCCGCGGCGGTGGTGACGGTGTGGTCGGCCGGCCCGGGGAAACCAGGACTGGTCGAGCCGATGGGCGTCCACACGGACCACCGCGGCCGCGGCTATGGCCGGGCGATCACCGTCGCCGGGGCGGCCGCACTGCGGGAGATGGGCTCGTCGAGCGCGCGCGTGTGCACGCCGAGCTCCAACGTCGGCGGCGTCGCCACGTACGAGGCGGCCGGGTTCGAGGCGAGGCCGCAGATCGCCGACCGGATCCGGAAGGTCTGACGCCGGGGTCTGCGGACCTTCTCACCATGCCGCAGCACCTCGTACGGCGGTCATGCGCGCCAGAGCCTCGTGCGGCAGCCGCACGAGGCTCTGCTCTCGGCTCGATCGGACGGTACGAACCAGCCAACCACCTCGAAGCGCCGAAGTCAGTAGTGCGAAGTCGCCGCTGCCCTACTGCGGCAGCGCCTTGCCCGCTGTGCGGGCAGGGTGCCGGGCGTGTCAGATCCGGCCACCGGTCATGCGGGTGATCGGACCCAGTGTGCGTCGGCCCGCACGCCGGCCCGCCGCGTACGACGCCGCGCCCAGCGCGGTCAGTCCGGCGCCGGCGCCCGCGACGACGATCTTGCGGTTGGCGATGAGGGTCCAGGTTGTTTTGGCGAGGGCGACGGCCTGCCCCGAGGCGGCGACGACGGCCTGGCGGCCGGCCTCGACGCGCTGGGCTGCCGTGTGGGCGACCGCGGTGGTCGCCGCGGCCGTCCGTTCTGCCGTTCCCGCGGCGGCTGACGCCGCGTCACCGGTCTTGCCGGCAGCCTTGCCCGCCGCCTTCGATGCCGGAGCGGTCGCCCGCGACGTGGTGCGACGAGCCTTGGCCGCCGCTTCCTTTGCGGATACGGAGTCTTGACTGGTGTCATTATTCGATGGGCTCATGGACATCGCGTTGCCGTATCCTCCGGCAGCAAACATGTTCGATCATGGCTGCGTTCGCGGACCGGCTCCGGCTCGACTCCGGTTCACCGGGCACCGCTCGGGTCACCTGCGCCACGCGGTGTGTCACGAGTCCGCCGCCCGGTTGCCGCCCACCGGTGAATGACCGGGCCGAACCTCGGCATCACGCCAGTGTGACGTACTCGCCGACCGACTCCCTGCGGGCGGCGGTGACGACCAACGCGGCGGCGACGGCATCCTGGACGGCCACCCCAACCGACTTGTACAGGGTGATCTGGCTGGGTGAGGTGCGGCCTGGTTTGTGGCCGGAGATGATTTCGCCCAACTCGGTATGCACGTGCTCGGGCGTGATGACGCCGTGCTGGATGGGCATCAGCAGGTCGTTGCTGCCGGCCGGGAAGGGAGCCAACGCGGCTTGTCGCGATTCGACGCACACGAGCGCATCGGCGATCGTGTCGTCGTCGATTTCACGGCCGGCCGGGTTGTAACCCACCGAGGTGACGTGCACTCCAGGAGCCAGCCAGGGACGGCGGACCACGGGTTCGAGGGCGTGGGTGGTCGCCGCGGCGATGTGGGCACCGTCGAGCGCCTCGATGTAGGTCGGCACAGCCCGCACCTCGACGTCCAGCTCGGATGACAGCTCTGCGGCGAGATCAGCTGCTTTCGCCGGGACTCGGCCGGCGATTCGAACCTCGCGGATGGGGCGCACCCGGCACATCGCACGGACGTGGGATCGGGCCTGTACTCCGGTACCCAGGACCGCGAGTAGCGTCGCGTCCTCGCGCGCCAGCAATCGCGCCGACAGCGCCGAGCAGGCAGCGGTCCGTGCAGCGGTGATGGCCGTACCGTCCAACAGCGCGGCAGGTTCGCCGGTGGCCGAGTCGAACACGAGGATGGCCGCTTGATGGGTCGGCAGGGGAGTCCCGGCATTGCGTGGGAAGAGGGAGACCAGCTTGGCCATGAGCACATCGGCCGATGGCACATAGCCCGGCATGGCGGCCAGGAAGCCTTCCCGCTCGGGCACGAGCGCCGCGATCCGGGCCGGTGCCGAGGCGCTGCCCGAGCTGAGGTCCGCCATGGCTGGGGCCAGGGCGTCGATCAGCGCGTCCAAATCGATGAGGGCCTCGACCTGCGAGCGCCCGAGCACAAGCATCCGGAAACCTCCTGAGGGGCCGTCGCGCCCGTCGGCCGGTCGGTCAAGCGTTGTCCTACGGCTCTTTCCCCTGCTGTGACACGCCGTCCCCCTTGAGCATGTTCATCCGTACACACTGGGCAGGTTCGTTCGTCTGCATGCTGCGCCGACCCCTGGCACCCACAGGCGAATCGCCCGCTTCCGTGATGCCGGACATGCACTTCCGTGGTTCCGCGAGCGGCCCGCCTGCTGAAAACTGCTTCCGCTCACTGGCCACTCGGCCCAGCGGCAAAGGCCAGCGGCGGCGCGATCGCCTGAGCATCCGCTCCTTGGCCGACCCACAGGGCGATGAACAGCGCTGCGGTCGCCTCCAGGAGCCCCGCCTGTTCGAGGCCGCCGCCGGCCAGGGGCTCGCAGCCCACATCCCGCACCAACTCACGTACAAGGGCGAGAGCTGCCTCGTTGTCCCCGCAGACGGGAACGGCCAGTGGCCGCCCCTCGAAGACGGGTGGCCGCATGCGCCACACATCCTCGTGACAGAGATTGAACGCCTTGACCACATGAGCTCCCGGTGCCGCCGCGGCCAGCTGCTGCGCCGCCGAGGGGGCCCCTGTCGTCAGCAGTCGGAAACCCGGCCCGACCGGATTGGAACAGTCGAGCAGGACCCTGTCGTCCAACGATGCCCGCAGCTCCCGTACGACGACCGCCCCTGCCCCGAAAGGCAGCGCGACCAGCACCACCTCACCGAACTCCGCCGCCGCGCGCAGACTGGCAGGCGCCGCGCTGCCTCCGATACGTGTCGCCAGTCGCTGCGCCTTGTGCGCGTCCCGTGCACCGATGGTCACCTCGTGCCCGGCTCGCGCCCAGTGGGTGGCGAGCGCGTCCGCCATGTTCCCCGTTCCCAGCACACCGATTCTCATCACGCGTTCCTCTCCCCGCCTGCTTCGACCGTTCAGCACGACGCTAGGGAGCCTCTCGGGCACCATTTGGTAAGTGACGACCGATGCCTTCCTCGCCGACTGCCGCGCCCGCCTCGCCTTCGACCTGCTCGCCAACACCTGGAACGCGGTGGTGCTCTGGGCGCTGCGCGACGGCCCCAGGCGCCCCGTCGAACTGCGGGAGCGGATCGGGGGCATCAGCTCCAAGGTCCTCACCGAGACGTTGCGGCGCCTGCAGTTCAACGGCCTGGTGGCACGGCACGCCCATCCTGGGGCGCCACCGCGGGTCGAGTACCAACTCACCGCTCTGGGACGGACCTTGTTGGCCCCCATCGACGCCATCGGAGCATGGGCTTTCGAGCATGGTGACGAGGTCATGGCGGCCCAGGACGCGGAATGCACCGCCGCCACGCAGCGGTCCCCTCGCACCCGCTAGGCCGGTCAGCCGCGTGAGGCGCTCACCCCGGACCCCACCGAGGAGGCCGTGGTGGTCATCGCCCGCAGTACGCAGGAGGCGCTTGCCGTGAACCTTCCGCACCTATGCGTACTGGGGCGTTGGGAGGATTGACCTGGGCTGTCGGCCAGCCGGCCGGCTCAGGATCCGCTGCGCTCGCGGGGGATCTTCTGACCCGCCTCGATCGCCACCGGCAGCCGGTTCTCGGCCGGCGGCAGCGGGCAGGTGGCCAGGTCCGTGTAGGCGCACGGCAGGTTCGTGGCACGGTTGAAGTCGAGGACGACCGTGCCGTCGGCGCCGGGCGGCTCGATGGCCAGCGCCCGGTTGGCGGCGTAGGTGGTGACCCCGGAGGTCGCGTCGGTGAACAGCACCGTCAGCCTGCCCGCCACATGCCCGGGGAAGGCCGTCAGGGACAGTCGGCGCCCCTCCAGTTCGAACTCGACCCTGCCCGGCGCGTCGTACACGTGCTCAAGTCCCTCGACCGCGGCGCCCACGGTGGTCGGGCGCGGCTCGTCGAAGGGGATGTACCGGCCCGTCACGGCCCAGCGCGGGTCGGGGTCGTAGGCCGGAGTGCCCGTGAAGGCCGTGAGCAGCGGCGCGTCCGGGTGCCGGGGGCGCACGATGTCGTTGCCGCCACGTTTGGCGACCTCGATGACGGCGTCTCCCCAGACCGCGTCGACGCCACCGCGCTCGGGAAGGACACCGAAGCGGTGTTCACCCCGCACCGGCGTTCCGCCGACGACCAGTTCCTCGCCGTCGTCGAGATTCACGACGACCCCGTCGGGGCCGGTGTGCCACGCGCCGGGTGCGTCGGGGAAGCGCTGCGGCCGGTCGTCGAGCCAGTGCAGACCGGTGACCGCCAGGAATCCGTGCGGGTCGGTGAGCCGGGCCTCTTGGGCGCGGTGCCACTCCAGCCAGTCCTCGGTGAAGGCGTGGAGGTCCGTTGTGGTCGCCTCGGTGGGCATGAGTTCTCCTTCGTCACGCGAGATTTGGCCGCGCTCGGGGTACGGGACAGGTGTCGGGCCGCGGCCCGACGGGCGTACTCAGTCGGCCAGTTCGCCGAGGAGCGCCCAGGTGCGTCGGCGGTCCGCTTCTCCCGCGATCTCGGTTCCCGAGAACACGACCTCGGTGGCGCCCGCGTCGCGGTAGCGGCGTACCTCGGCTTCGACCGTCTTCTCGTCGCCGATTACGGCCAGGTCGGCGGCCCGTCGGCCACCGGAGAGCTCGATGACCCGTGCGTAGGACGGGATCTGCTCGTAGAACGCGAGGTTCTCAGTGGCCCTCGCTCGTACCGCATCCACGTCGTCCGTGACCACGCCGTGCACCAGAGCCACGACCCTGGGCGTGGGCCGGCCGGCAGCCTCGGCCGCGGCGGTGAGGGCAGGGACGATGTGCTCCGCCAGGGCACGCGGTCCCGCCAGGTAGGGCAGGATCCCGTCCGCCAGCTCCCCACTGACCCGCAGCGCCTGCGGCCCCATGGCGGCGACCAGTACGGGAACGCCGTTCTCGGCGCCAGGTACACGCGCCGAAATCGGGGTGGCGGCGGTGAGCAGCTCGCCGTGGAAGTCGGCTGTGCCGGTCTGTGTCAGCTGCCGTAGTGCGGTGAGGAATTCACGCAGACGCGCGATGGGACGCTCGAAGGGCAGGCCGAAGCCGGTCTCCGTCAGCAGTTTCGTACCCAGGGCCAGCCCGAGGTGGTAGCGGCCGTGGGTCGCCGCCTGGGCGGTCTGGGCCTGGCTGGAGACGATCAGTGGGTGGCGGCCGAACACGGGGATCGCGGAGGTGCCCACCTGCAGTCCGGGCACCGCACGCCCGACGATCGCCGCGAGCTGGGGTGAGTCCGCGCCGAAGGTCTGGCCGAACCAGGCCGACCGCAGGCCCACGTCCGCGGCCTCCTGGGCCAACTGCACGCTGGTGTCGACCTGGTTCTGTGCGTCGGGCGTGTTGAGCACTACTCCAACAGTCATGCCAGTCACAACGGGCCCCGGCCGAACCCGCATTCCGGTCCGTGTGTGACAGCTTCTTGTCAGTCATGTGTACAGGACTCGGGTGGGACACCGACGTCGCGAAGACCGGAGGAGAGTGCGCGGCGTGCAGCGCTTTGTTGCACCACGGTGCGCAGCGCGCTCCGGACGTCGTCCGAACCCAGCACGTCGCGGTGCACCTCCTCCACGTCCACCCCGCACGGCCGGTCGTCGTCCAGGCGGGGCACGATCTCCCGGACCGCGTGGTGCAGCAGCCGAGGTCCTCGTCCCAGGGTGGCCGGAGCGGCCAGGTCCACGGCCTGGGCGGCAACGACGGCCTCCACGGCGAGCAGTTGCCGTAGCCGGACGAGGATCGTGGCCAGCCGCCGTGCCCCGAGCGCCGCATTGGTCGAGTCGTCCTCGACGGCGTCGGCGCCATGACGGGGGTCCGTGCACACGGGTACCGACAGCATGCGGATCTCGGCGACGAGTGCCTGTGCCGTCTTGGCCAGCGGTGCGAAGCCCGAGCGCTCCGGGCCGTACGGCGAGAGGTTCGCGGGCAGTCCGCTGACGGCGGGGTCGAGCAGCCGTCGCATGCGCTCGGCGGAGAGCGAGGCGGTCTGCGTCAGGGCCAGTGCGAGGGTGTCGAAGGCGAGGGCCAGGGCCGGGGTGTGGAAGTTGCCGGAGGAGAGGATCTCGCCGGTGTCGGGCAGTACCACCGGATTGTCGCCGCAGCCGTTGAGCTCGGGTCGGAGCGAGGCGTCGGCGAAGTCCAGGGCGGCGTGCAGCGCGCCGTGCACCTGGGCCGCGCAGCGCAGGCTGATGGGGTCCTGGACCCGGCGCGCGTGCCGGGGATCACTCAACTGACCGCCGTCGAGCAGTGCGAGCAGCTCGCCCGCCGCGAGGGACTGGCCGGGGGCGGGGCGCAGACCCAGTACGCGGGCGTCGAGCGGGCTCGTGTTCGCCCGGAACCCCTCGTAGGTCAGAGCCGTGACCGCCTGGGCCAGGGTGAGGAGAGCGGCTGCCTCGTGCAGGGCCAGGGCCCCCTGCCCGGCTGCCAGTGGGCTCGCGCTGCACAACACATGTCCGTCCTTCGGGCCCAGTCCGGCAGGGTTGAGGCCGGCCTGCCGCAGCGCCGTGCCGCCATCGAGCACCTGGCCGGCGAACTCGGCCCTGCCCTCACCGAGGACGACCAGGCCGACGTGGGCCATCTGGCACAGATCGGAGGCGCCGATCGATCCCACCTCGGGGATCACGGGATGCACCCGCGCGTTGAGCATGGCCACGAGCAGCGTTGGGATCTCCGGTCGCACCCCGCTGCCGCCGCCCGCGATGCCGTTGACGCGGGCGAGAAGGGCAGCACGTACGACAGGGACCGGCAGCGGGTCGCCGACCGCGTTGGCCCGTCCCCGGACGGTGCGGACGCTGAACTCCTCCAGTTGGTCGCGGGGCAGTGCGTACGACGAGCGGGTGCCCAGCCCCGTCGTCAGCCCGTACGTCGGAACCTGGCGGTCGACGACGTCGTCGACGACGGCCCGCTCGCGGGTGAGGCGGGGGAGCACCTCGTCCGCCAGGACGACCTCGGCTCCGTGGTGGGCGACGGCGACGACATCGTCGTAGGACAGGGTCCGTCCGTCGACGACGACCCCTGTCATGAGAACCGCAGCTTCTGGCCGAGGCCGCGCTCTTCGGCCTTCTTCAGCATGGCCGCGCCCAGCGCGATGTCGGAGAGGGAAAGCCCGCGGTGCCAGAACAGGTTTCTCTCGTCGGCGCTCTCCCGGCCGGGCTTGCTGCCGGCGACGATCTGGCCCAACTCGGCATGCAGATTGGTCTTGTCGAGTCTGCCGCTGTCGACGTGTGCACGCAGCGCGCCGAACGGTCCGGCGTGCGCCTGGCCCCAGTCGTCGACGACGATCTTGTCCATGACGTCCGTGAGGGAGAGTTCGACGGCGCTGTTCGTTCCGTAGGGCACGACCAGGGACCCGGGGGCGATCCACTCGGTCTTCAGCAGCGGCTCCGGGCGCTCCAGCCGGGAGGCCTCCACCACGATGTCCGCGCCTTCCACGCAGGTCTTCCAGTCCTCGGTGACGACGACGGGCTTGCCGAGTTCCCGCTCAAGTCGCTCGGCGAAGGCCTTGCGGCTCTCGGGACGGCGCGAGTGGACGCGGATCTCGGAGAGGTCGAAGATCCGGTCGAGCAGGCGGACGTTCCAGTACGAGGTGGCGCGGGCGCCCAGGCTCTGGAACGTGCCCGACTGCACGACGCCGATCGAGATCGGGCCACCGAGCTGCAACGGGGGCTCCTGCCACGCGATCTGCCCGCCCTGCCGGCCCTCACCGCCGCGGCCCGCTACCTGCCGGCGGGGGAGGCCATGGATGTCGGCGGCGACTGGTACGACGTACTGCCCCTCTCGTCCGGCCGTGTCGCCCTCGTGATCGGCGACGTCATGGGTCACGGTCTGACGGAAGCCGCGACCATGGGACGCCTCAGAACCGCGGTGCGAACGCTCGCCGACCTCGAACTGGCCCCGGACGACCTGCTGGTGCACCTCAACGACCTCGTAGCCGACCTCGGAGAGGACCTCTACGCGACGTGCCTCTACGCGGTCTACGACCCTACGGATGCCGTCTGCACCATCACGACAGCCGGCCATCCGCCACCCGTGCTCGTGGACCCGTCCGGCACGGCACACTTCGTCGACCTGGAGCCGAACTCCCCGCTGGGAGTGGCCGAGCCGCCGTTCGAGACAACTCGCCTCCATGTTCCCGACGGCAGCCTGCTCGTCCTCTACACGGACGGACTCGCCGAGACGGCCACGCGCCCCATGGGCCAAGGTATGGACCTCCTGAAGGCCACCCTCGACGAGACTCTGGCGCAGGTGAGTTCCGGCGCCGGCCCTGCGACGGACCACGACGTCCCTGTACCTGATCCGCTTCTCGACCGGCTCTGCACCAGGCTCACCGACGCGCTGCTCTCCTCGCCGTCCGACACGACCGACGACGCGGCCCTGCTCGTCGCCCGTCCCCGCTCGTTCAAGGCTTCCGACATGGCCGGCTGGACCCTTCCTGAGGACCCCCTCGCACCCGGTCAGGCACGCGCCCTGATTCGCGAGCAGCTGGCCGCCTGGCACCTCGACGACCTCGTCATGCCCACGGAGCTGATCGTGAGCGAGCTGGTCACCAACGCGGTGCGGTACGGACGCGGCCCGATCCGGCTCCGTCTCCTGCGCAGCGACTTGCTCGTCTGCGAAGTGTCGGACGGCAGCCTGACGACACCTCATGTCCGCCGGGCGGCCGAGACCGACGAAGGCGGGCGGGGACTCCACTTGGTGACGGCTCTTTCGCACCGCTGGGGCGCCCGGTACGAGACCGAGGGCAAGTACGTGTGGACCGAGCAGGAGCTGCCTGCGGCGGCGGTCGCCGGTTGAGGGCGAGACGCATCCCAAGGCCCAGCCGCCTGCCCCAACTCAGGGTCCAGGGAGCAACCTTCGCTGGCCCGTGCTCCACGATGAACGACCAGTCGCCGCTTCGGCCGTTGCCGCTGCCACCCACGCCGTTGGCTAGGCCCGCAGCTCCGCGAGACGCACGAGGTCGTCATGGACCGTCTCCCGCTCCTCGGCGGAGAGGTTGACCGCGGCGGCCTTGGCGAGGGCCGTCGTCGCGGTCTCTTCGTCACCGAGACGCCCGGCGACGTCCGCTCGCAGGACCAGGAGGCGAAGCAACTGCACGGGTGTGGGCTGCTCATCCTCAAGGTGCAGCACCCGGTCGATGGTCTTTGCGGCGCCCGCCGGATCCTCTTTCGAGTCCGCGAAGAGAGACGCGTGGTGCAGAGCGCGGGCGAAGGTCTCCTTGGGGGCGGGCCGGTGGTGCGGGTCCTCGCTCGTCTGCTGCCCGATGCGGATGCAGTTGCCGCCTGGATCGGTCATGAGGAACTGCCGTACGCCGTACGACATGTCTTTGAGCGGCCCGATGCGCGGCAGGCCACGGGTCGGGATCCTCCCGTACACCGCCTTGAGCCCGGCCCGGAACGCGGCATGCAGCCCGTCAACGTCATCGGTCTGGACGTAGCAGGTGCTGAATGACTCGGTCGGCTCGTACTGCTTCATCCCGAAGAACTGGAGCTCGATGCCGCCGCGCCGTACGACGGCGTACGGGTTGGGGCTCTTCTGCTGGAAGGTCACTTCGAACCCGAGGGCGGTGTAGAAGTCGACAACGGGCTGGATGGTCCGGCACGGCAGGATCGGGATGGTCTTCTCATTCATATCCACACACTAATCAAAATTGACTACCGGGTACAGGTGCCGCCGGTGGTGAAGTTGATCCCGGTGACGCCGTACGTGATGAGCACGGCCATTGCTCAGGCGGTGCCATCGCCCTGGGTCGGTCGTTATGCGCAGACGAGACCATGGGATGTGGGGAACAGCATCAGGGAGAGGATTGCAAGGGTGACGGCAAGTACCAGCGACATCGAGAAGGCGGCCGATGTGCTGCGCGGCGGAGGGCTGGTGGCCCTCCCGACCGAAACCGTCTACGGTCTGGGCGCCAACGCCGAGGACCCCGCCGCAGTCGCGCGCGTCTTCCAGGTCAAGGGGCGCCCTCCCTCGCACCCGCTGATCGTTCACATCGGCGGCGCGCAGCACTTGGGCGATTGGGTGGAGGACGTGCCCGCGGCGGCGCGGCTGTTGGCCGAACACTTCTGGCCGGGGCCACTCACGCTGGTCCTGCGGCGCGGTAGCCGGGTGCCCCTCGAGGCGACTGGTGGCCTGGAGACGGTGGCCGTGCGGGTGCCCGACCATCCCGTCGCACTCGCGCTGCTGGCGGCCTTCGGCGGCGGTGTCGCTGCCCCGTCCGCCAACCGTTTCGGCTCAGTCAGCCCCACCACGGCGGACCATGTCCGGGCCGAGCTCGGTGATGCCGTCGACTTCGTGCTGGACGGCGGCGCCTGCGAGGTCGGCGTCGAGTCGACCATCGTCGACGCCACGGGCGACATCCCGAACGTCCTTCGGCCCGGCGGGGTGACGTGCGAGGACCTCGAAGCGGTGCTGGGGCGCCCGCTTGCGGTCAACGCGAATAGCCACGTTCGGGTGCCGGGCCAGCATCCGTCGCACTACGCGCCGCGTGCGCGGGTCGTCCTCGTCGAGCCCGAGAAGGTCGTCGCCGAAGCGGAGCTCGCGCAGGAGCTGGGGCATCAAGTGGGCGTGTTCCTTCCCCCCTCCTTGGCCAACGCTGCGATGAAGGTGCACGCCGTCGTGGCGGTCCCCGGTTCGATGGCGGCCTACGCGCGCGGCCTGTACGGGTTCCTGCGTGAGCTCGACCAGCAGGGGTGCGACCTCATCGTCGCGTCCTTGCCGGCGGAGGAGGGTCTGGGAGTGGCGATCGCCAACCGACTCCGCCGCGCCGCAGGGCCTCGGCTCTCCGCGGCACCACCGACAACCTCGCCTCGGCCTACGAGCGAGTGACCGGAACACCGGATCGGGGGCAACCTGACTGAGCGGTCGGTCGTATGACGCTTCAGTCGGCCTGGGGGCCGCGGGTTGGAGACGATGGTTCGGCGGTGGCGGCGAGCAGGGCGGTGTCGTCGTCGACCCGGTCGGGGGTGTTGAGCAGTTCCAGGGCTCGTTCGGTGATCTGCTGGGGGTCGGTGCGGGCGGCGGCGGGCAGTGTGTCGCAGGTCTGGCGCAGGGCCTCCAGACAGCCGTCCAGGGACAGCGCCCGGTTTTCCACCAGGCCGTCGGTGTACAGCAGCAAGCTGGTGCCGGGCGGGAACGCCACCTCGCGGTCGACCGGGGTGCTGCCCAGCCCCAGCGGCAGCGCCGGGGGCAGCTCCAGATAGGCGGTGTCGGTGGCTATCAGCAGCGGCGGCAGGTGCCCGCTGGCTGCGTAGCGCAGGCGGTGGTGGTGTGGGTCGTAGACCGCGTACAGGCAAGTGGCGAAGCGTTCGGCGGCGAGCGACTGCATGTAGGCGTCCAGCCTGGCCAGTACCTGGGCCGGGCCGGCGCCCTCCATCGCGAGGCTGTGCAGGGCGGAGCGGAGTTGGCCCATCACGATGGCGGCGTCCACGTCGTGGCCCATGACGTCGCCGATGGCCAGCCCTACGGCACCGTCGGGGAGTGCGAGCACGTCGTACCAGTCGCCGCCGACCTCGGCGCCGCGGTTGCTGGCCCTGTAGTGGGTGGCCAGACGCATCCCGGGCACCTGGGGCAGGCTGTGGGGCAGCAGGGCGCGCTGCAGGGTCAGGGCGAGGCGGCGCTCGTTGTGGTACCGGGCGGCATTGTCGTAGGCCAGGGCCAGGCGGTGGGCGAGGTTCTCCAGATACTTGTGTTCGACCGCGGAGTAGTCGGTCTGTCGGACCAGTACCAGGGCCCCCAGTGTCTGGTCGTGGGCATGCAGCGGCAGGGCCAGCATGGATGTGGGCGGCGGATGCGGGCCGGCTGAGGCCTGCGCGGTGCCGTTGATCGCGTGGGTGGCGGCGGTGGCCAGGGCCTCGCGGGCAAGAAGGGGGGTGCCGGCGATGTATGCCGGGAGCGACTGTGCCGGGGCGTGTTTTGCGGTGGTGAGGTGGATGCTGATCTGGTCGGCGAAGTCGGGCAGCAGGATCTGGCCGGCAGTTTGAAGTATCTGGTCCGGGTCGAGGGTGGCGGACAGCCGCAGGCCCGCGTCGGCCAGGGAGCCCAGCACGGCCAGCTGGTTGCGGGTTTCGGTCAGGACCTGTTCACGCAGCCGGGACAGTTCCAACCCGGTGTGGACACGCGCCAGCAGCTGGCGCGCGGAGAAGGGTTTGGCCAGGTAGTCGTCGGCGCCGGCCTGCCGGCCCCGTACGGATTCCTCCTCGCCGGCGCGGGCGGTGAGCAGGACGATGGGCAGGCGGGCGGTGCGCGGGTCGGCGCGCAGTGCCCGGACCAGCTCGAAGCCGTCCATGCGGGGCATCATCACGTCGCTGAGCACCAGCTCCACCGGCTGGGCGAGAGCCATCTCCAGGGCGGCCAGGCCGTCGGCGGCGAGTAGTACGTCGTAGTCGGGCTCCAGGAGCTGCGTGAGGTAGGCGCGCATGTCGGCGTTGTCGTCGACGACAAGCAGGCGGGCCCGGCGGGGGCGGTCGGTTTCGTGCGGGCCGGCGCCGGGGCCGTGGCCGTGGCGGGTATCGCGGGTCGCGGGGCTGCTGGGTGGAGCGCTGGCCGCAGGGGCCGCCGCGGCGGGGACGGGGTCAGCCGCCAGCCAGCCCAGCGCCTCGTCCACATAGGCGGCGGCGCGGCCGGACGGGCCGCCTCCGCCTTCGCTGAGGGTTTCCCCGGGGGATCCGGCGCCGGCTGCGGGCGGGCCCGGGCGGGGCCGGTGGGCGGCGGCGAACGGGAGGAACACGGTGACGTTGGTGCCCTGGCCGACCAGACTGTCCACGCCGACGGTGCCGCCGTGCGCTTCCACCAGGTCTTTCACCAGCACCAGGCCGAGGCCGCTGCCTTCGTGGGAGCGGGAGCGGGCGCCGCGGACCCGGTAGAAGCGCTCGAACAGGCGCGGCAGCTCGTCCGCTGGGATGCCGGTGCCGGTATCGGCCACGGTCAACCGGGCGCGGTCGTCGGCCGCGGCCACCTGCACTCGGGCGCCGCCGGTGAAGGTGAACTTCAGGGCGTTGCTGAGCAGGTTGAGGATGATCTTCTCCCACATCTCCCGGTCCAGGGGCACCGGCTTGGACAGCGGCGGGCAGTCCACCTCCAGCGTCAACCCGGCCGCCTCGAAGGCGGAGCGGAACACCCCGGCCAGCTCGGCCGTGGCACCGGCGAGGTCGACCGGCTCGAGGGCCGGACGTATCTGCCCGGCATCGGCCCTGGCGACCTCCAGGAGGGTGTTGACCTGCTTCAGCAGACGCAGGGCGCCGCGCTCGGCCAGCTCCAGCTGCTCGCGCCGCTCGGGCCGGTCCTCGTCGGCCAGGGCCTGCTGAAGCGGGCCCAGGAGCAGGGTGAGCGGGGTGCGCAGTTCATGACTGACGTTGGCGAAGAAGGTGGTTTTGGCCCGGTCGAGCTCGGCCAGTGCCTCCGCCCGCCGGCGCTGCTCGTCGTGGGCGAATGCGGCCGTGAGCGCCCCGGCCACGGAGGAGGCGAGCACCTCCAAAAAGTCCCGGTAGGTCCCTGCGGGCGGGAAGCAGGGGTTGATGCCCACAACCAGGACGCCCCTCACCTGGCCCGCGCAGTCCAGCGGCAGAGCCACCGCCTCCTCGACCGGGAGCCGGGAGGCCGCGGCGTGCCGGCCGGCGGTGTTGCCGCCGGTGAGCGCGGCGGCCGGGAGCGTGGCAGGGGCACCGTCGGTGACAACCTGTGCCAGCCGGACTGCGACCTCCGACCCGTCGGCCGCGTTCAACGAGACGGCCGCGGGCGTCTGCTGGAGCCCGGTGGAGGCCGCCGGATGCAGCACGCCAGGCTCGGAGGCCAGGTACAGGTTCAGGAACGGGATCTCCTCGGGATAGGAGCCCAGCACCTCCGCTACGACACGGGCGACCTCGTCCGGGGTGAGCAGCCCGGCGGTGCGGGCACCGGTCTCGCTCAGCAGCCGCAGCCGGCGCTCGCCCAGTACCCGGCCGGTGGTCTCGGTGATGATCTGCAGCACGCCGCCGGACGTGCCGTCGTCCAGCAGCACGGGCTGGAAGGAGGAGTCGAAGTAGCACTGTTCCGGAAAGCCGTGGCGCTCCATGATGAGCGGCTCATCGGGGATCAGCAGGGACTTGCGGGTGTCGGTCACATAGTGGAAGTGGGAGCTCACGGGGTGGGCCCAGACCTCGGGGAACACGTCCTTGTAGGGCCTGCCGAGGGCCCAGGGATGCTTGGCGCCGACAATGGGTGAGGAGCCCAGGTTGTACAACGTGGCGAATTCGGAGCCCCAGTACAGAGCCATCCCGTGCTCCGAGGTGAGCATCAGGCGCAGGGTGTCCACCAGGGGCCCCGGCCAGGACTCGGGGGGTCCGAGCGGCGTCGCCGCCCACTCGATCCCGGCCAGCAGCTCGCCGAAGGCACCGGCCTCGTCGAACATCCGGGCCGCCGCGGTGCTCGGGTCATCGGGCCGGGTCATCGAGAGATCTTCCTCCTGGCGCCTTTGCGATTCGCCCGCGGCCTCCCAGAGCTGCCGTCGGCTCATCGCTGCGAATCTTCCGGGCAGATCGGACGCGGGATCCGAAGATTCTGGCCACACGCCTGCAGGAACTGCAAGGTTAAAATAGTCTAAACTGCGATTTGCTCAGAATTGTAAGCTTTCAGCCGCACACCGACGGCGGGGAAGGGCGGCGGGCCGCGAAGGACAGTTCGTGGACGGCCTGGGCTGGCTGCTGGTGGTGGTCTGGTGTCCGCCGTGAGCGTCCACGCAGCTTGCAACAGCCCATCGCTGGTGTCGGACTGCCATGCCGACTTGGGAGGAAGGAGGCGGAGCGTCGTCGCCACCGGTTCCGCCGCATGTCGTTCAGCGAGGAGGGCCAAGGCGCGGCGCCCACCTGATCTACGCCGTCGTCCTGATCGCCCTGGCTGCCGTCTCCACCGGCGACGCCCTTCGCGTCGGCAAGTTCTGGGCCAAGTTGTCGCTCGTCGCCGCAACCCCTGGCTGCGCTGACCCGCGGGGAATGCGGTGGGCCTCTACCGTGGGCCCACCCACGGCGCAGGCCGGCGAGGGCCGGTCGGCCGCTTCAAGGGACCTGCTGCCTCTGCCCCGGGCCGTGACCATGGGAGGGGAGGGGCTGGGCGGGCGGCCACTCGACGACCCACATCAGCGCGCCCGAGACGGCCACCGCCGACGAGCGCCGGCCTCATCCTTGGCAGACCGAGCATGAATAGCCAGTCCGCCCAGGCGTCCCCGGGGCAGGACGAGTGATCACTGTCCGGACAAGTCGGTGCGGTGGGCAACGGACCAGCGCCGTTGCCCACCGCATGGCTCTCGCCGGATCAGCTGTAGGGGATCACCAACACGGACTTGTCCGTGCCCGTCTGCAGTTTTGCGGCGCCGTTGCCGATGGCGCTCCACACTTCGAGACGTACGGTTCCGCCCTTGAGAGTGCCCAGTGTGCCCGTGGACGCCTTGAGGCCGCGCGCCTGCGTGTACTCCTCCCACCCGGCGACCGGGTCGGTGGCGAAGTAGTTGTAGGTCTCGGTCCGGTCGAAGCTGCCGTCACCGGTGAAGTCGTAACTGACACGCGCCTGTTGACCGAGACCGACACTGGTGTCGGCGTCCACCTGGAGCCGGAACGTGGTTCCGACTCCCGCGGTGAGCGTGCCGTTGACTCCGCGAACCTCGTAGACGAGGGGCTGGTGCGGGGTGCCGTCGTGGTTGGCGCCGCCCGCGGAGGCGATCGTGTCGCTGCCCGCGGTACCACCGGTTGCCGTGGTCAGGACACCACCGCTGCGCAGTTGGAAGGTGTTCCCCGTCGGCGGGTCGGGATCCGGGTCGGGGTCCTGCGACCCCGCCCCGGTGCCGGTCGCGGTGGAACGAGCCGGAACGGAAAGGGTTTTGCCGTCCGAGAAGGTGACGGTACGGGCTGACGATCCGTGGTTGTGGGCGACGTAGGTGCGGGTCGTCCCCTTGGTGAGGACGGCGGAGGTGGGGATGTCGCCGGTCACCGTTGCGTCCGGGGCGCCGAGCGTGTCGAGGGTGTTGATCCAGTGGTAGGTGTGTGCCTTGGACTCTCCCTGCTCCGGGGTGTATCCGGCGTTACCGGCGTCCCACTTCGCCTTGGCCGTGGCAGGGTCGGCCAGGGACTGGAACTCCCAGAGGATGTCGCGCCATTCGACGGCCGGGCCTCCGTTCTCCCGTTCCATCTCGGCGATGTTGCGGCGTATGGCGGCCTTCTCACCGCCGAGGTGGAGTGACCCGCCGGTGACGGGCAGGACATTGATGCCGTGGATCTCCTCGGGGTTGGCGGTCCACCAGGTGGCGTAGGCGGCGCCGCTGCCCCAGACCATGCCTGCCGTGTCGTGCCCGAACGAGGAGGGGAAGACCTGCTCGTCGGCGTCGAACCAGTACTGGGCTATCGATTCCGACTCGGTGGTCAGCAAGAAGGTGCCGAGGTCACGCAGCGAGGTGTCTCCGGTCGCGGAGCCCCAAAGGACAAGGGCTGCACTGAGGTTGGTGGACTCGGAGGAGGACTCCTGGTTGTTGCCGGCGGCGAAGCCCTGATGGCCGGATGCCCAGCTGTGGCCGGCGTAGACGTCGAAGCCGCGCAGGAAGGGGAAGGCGCTGTCGGTGCGGCTGGGGTTGGCGGTGTCCCGCACGAGGGTCTTGACCATGCCGCCCCATGCGGAGTCGGCGGCCCATCCCTGGTCGTACTGGGCGACGATCGCCGCCGCGTAGACGTAGTAGCTGTAGTGGAAGTGGTGGTCGTTGAGCTCGGTGTCGCTGCCGTAGGACGCGGGATAGCCGGTGAGGGTCTTCCAATCCTTGTCGTAGCTGAACTCGTTCGCGCCGCCCGCCGTGAACCACTCCTGCAGCTTGCCCTTCATCAGGCCGAGCAGCCTGTCGCGGATGCCGGTCTCACCGATCTGCTCGGCCACCGGAACGAGTTGGGCGAGGCGGCCGAGGGCTTTGCCGGTCCAGTACGTGTCGGTGGCCCCGGAGAAGGGGTCGGCAGCATTCACGACCTCGTTCAGGTATCCGCGCAGCCGGGCGGCGTCCACACCGTTCGACTTCGGCAGTGCGGGCAGGACCGCAGCCGCCTTCTGGGTCGTGGTGAACGAGGCCGACTCCCGGACCTTCATGGTGCCGCGCGGTGAGACGTACGTGTACGAGGTGAGGGCGTCGGTCGTGTTCAGCCACTGGTGGCGGTAGAGCGCCTGGAGTGCGCCGCGCTCGGTGCCTTCCTTCGCCTCCGTGGTGAGGGTGTAGGTGGCGTTCACCGTGCCACCGGAGTAACTCCAGGTCACCTTGGAGTCGGTGACGAAGCTGTAGGCGTACTTCTTGAACGTCGCCAGCGCATCGGTGTTCGGCAACACAGCGACGGAGAAGTAGTCCTTGGAGCCGAGACCGGCGGTGATGGTGGAGCCCGCGACGTTCCAGTCGCTGCCGGTCGGCGCGAAGAGGGCGTAGTGGTGCCCGCCGACGGTGATGCCGAGGACGTTGGTCTGGTCGGCGAAGACGGTGGGCGCACCGGCGGTGGTGATCTGGGCGTTGCCGCCGGAGCCTCTCGCGTATACGAACGGGGAGCCGTGGCCGATGGTGGTACGCAGGGTTCGGGCACCGTCGGACCACAGGGGAGTGACCGTCCAGTCGGACCAGTCGTCGGCCTTGGTGTCGGGGGAGTTGAGGCCGGACAGCCCGATGGTGAGGTCGCGCTTGTGGGCGTACTCGTACTGTCGGCCGTCGCCGACGATCGCGGGTGACGTCGGGTAGCCGACGTCGAGTCCGCCGGCCGTGGCCTGGTACGTGAGTGGGTGCCCGTACATGGGGGTCGACCAGGGGTTGTCGCCGTAGCGCTGGAAGGCGAGGGAGGACCACCAGTCGTTGGTGGGCACGGGCCGGTTCCGGGCGGCGCTGGTCAGCTTGGGTGTGACGGGTGTTCCTGTGTTGGTGGTGGGGCCCGACGTGCCGGCGGGCCGGGTGTCGGAGTAGCTGCCGGAGCCTACGGGAACGGTAGCCGCGGCCGCCGGTACGGCGGCCGGGACCAGGCCGACGACGGCGAGCGCTGAGGCCAGCAGCAGTATGACGGCCGGTCTGGTGCGTGGGGATGGCATGCGGCACCTCAAGTCTTCACAGAAGAGGAGTCTGAGAGCGCTCTCAGATGGCCGGAACGTAAAGCCTCTGTAATGCACGTGTCAATGCATTGAACGCGCCCGGGAGTTGACGACGAACCAAGTCCGTTATGTCTTCGCTCCTTGATGATGAAGGTCGGTGCAGCCGGCTCCTGGCGGGCGCGGACCAGCGCTACGGCTGGCAGCTCTCTTTGCTGCGGCCGGTCCGGCCGAACGTCGCGCGCCTGTGACCAGGGCTGCGGCCGTCCGACTCAGCGGGGCGGGGCGCATCGAAGCGCTCTGGCGGTGCCTGGACCGGCCGAGCCATGCCGATCCATGCGACGCCGGGAACGCTGCGGCGATTTTGATGACGGGACTCGCCAAGTACTCCGCCTACGTTCAGGTTGGGCCCGCCCTCGGAGCCCCGGTCGTGCGCCGCCCCATTCGCCATCGCCCATGAGTGCGAACAGCCTTGCCGAGCAATGCGTTGCTGAGCGGCAAGCTCACGGCCGTGCCGTCGACGGTGCCGCCCTGGGGCAGGTGTTTCTTCGCTCGTCGGCGATAGGTGGTCGGCGGCTGCGACGGCGGGTAGGGGAGAGGGCGGGGCAGCTGCTGGCGGCGACCACGATGCCCGAGGCCATGTCAGTGATGGCTATGGAGATGCCGACCGGACCCTGGTCTTGGTACGCGTGGGGAGCGAGGGGGCCTCGGTAAGGATTCGCCGTTCCACAGACGAGGCCGAAAGCCCAGCCGGTCAGCGGGGACGGCACGGCCTGCGCCACAGCAGTCCGTGCCAGGAACCGGCCGGCGCTCCGCTCCGCTCTGCGTTGTACGTCGTTCGGTCGTGCACCTGGGCCTCTGAGGACTACCAGCTCGGCCTCAATGCCTTCCACGCCAAGCAGAAGCCGACCTTCACGGTGAGCTGAACCGTGCGTATGCCCCCTTAGACCCCCTTAGACCGCGTCCTGCATGGCCTTAGGTAATGCGACTGATGTTCGTACCGGTGGTGACCTGGAGTTCGCGCCGCGCACTCTGGCGCAGGACGATCTCAGAGGCGCAACCGGGCTGTACGCGATGCTGCTCCACGTGCAATGCCCCGACGACGGCGATGAGCTCCCAGCCCGCGACCAAATTGGCCGCACCACTACCGATTCCGCTGAATGCGAGTGCGGTGACCTCGATCCGGAGATGATGGCTCCATGAGTCTCCCAGGGGTGCGCAGGGACCGCTCTGTGCGTAAGTGGATCATCGCAGGCCTGGTCATTGGGGCGCCCTTCTGCGGCTACAGCCTCGTTCGCATTGCCCGCGAGGGTCTGGCTGATGCGGCACCCATCGACCTGCTGGCTGTGGTAGTGGGGGTGTTGGCACTATTCGTCACACTGCTGGCTTGGTGGGATTCAGCTTCGAATGACCGCGAAGGCAGAACGCAAGGATGGGCTGCTGAGTTAGCCCATCGCGTTGAGCAAATTGAGAGTGCCCAATTTCGACGGCTTGTGGGTGGCGACACTCCACGTATCAATGTTCGCTTTGCTCAGCAGACTACTCAAACGCGGTCGGGCGCTGCGCGTTACGGTGCAGGCCGTCTGAAAGAGCGAGCGGAGGACGATGGGGCCGCCGAGACCGCTCCGTCTATTGCTGATTTCTACCGCTCCTTGAAACCATGTCGCCTCTTGATCGCAGGGCCACCGGGATCCGGAAAGACTGTGATGGCGACGGAGTTGCTCCTGGCTCTTATTGAGGACCGTCAGCCTCAGGACCGCGTACCCGTCCTCATTCCCCTCGCCGGCTGGAACACAGACCATTCGCTAGAGCACTGGATTTCTCGTCATTTGCGCGCGGCATACGGACTGTCACTAAAAAGGGCGGAGCGACTTGTCGACGCAGGGCTTGTGCTGCCGATCCTGGACGGACTGGACGAGATGGACCCAATCGGTCCCGACGGCCACCCACAAAGCGCCCCACCTCGCGCAGGGAAGGCCATCGAGGCTCTGAATCAGTTGCAGGCCGGACGTGAAGCAGCCCCGCTGGTCATCACGTGCAGGTCGGTGCACTATAAACGGCTGCGGAATTCCAGTCTTCTCGACACCGTTCGCATCGACATTGAACCCCTCACTCCGCAGACAGCACGTCGATATCTCGCCGAACGGGCGATCGACATCCGTCGCTGGCAACCGCTGCTGGACGCTTTGGAGCGACCTCAGGGCAGCCTTGCCTCCTCGCTCACAACGCCTTGGCGCCTCACACTGTTAGCGACGGTGTTTGCCCGCAGCGGAAATCTCTCCGAGTTCCTCAGTCTAAGATCTCCCGCAGCGCGAGACTCCTACTTGCTTGCGCGCTTGATACCGGTTGCCGCAGAGCTATTTCCGAACCCTCACGCCTACCGGCCCGATGCTATTCATCGGTGGCTTGCCCTGCTAGCAACGTACGCGAGCAGCGCCACATCCAGCTCCCACCGCAGCACATCCCATGAATTGGAGCTATCCCATCTGACCCCGCTGGCGGGATCTTGGCGAGTCCGTATCACTGATGCCCTTCTCGCTGCCGCGACCTCACTGATCGTACTTCCGCTCGTTGTGTACTCTCCGTATCCGAGTGCTACCGTGACCATTTCCATGGTCATGTCCCTCGTGTCAGTAGGCTTCGCCTTGCAACCGCATCCCATAGCAATTTTTGCGGACTGGCAGTTGCCGCCTCGGCTTCAGAAACCTTGGGCAGCTCTCGCGCGAGCATTAACCGCCATGGTCCTCATCCCCCTGCCGCTCGGTGCATTTGGGATGTTCGCGGCGGCGCGGACATACTATTACGCGCCGGCTGCAGATCGTCCCCCCTACCTTGAGATCGCTCAAGAGAAAGTTCTCTTCACCACGTCCGCATCTCTTGCCATAATGCTTATTCTGGAACTTGGTGTCGGCTTAGCCCTCATGCGCCGTCATATGATCGTTACTGTTTACCTTTCCGCCAGGCTTCCCTTTCGCCTTGGAAGGTTCATGAAGTGGGCCTGTTCGTCGGGTTTGCTCCGAGTGTCCGGCGGGGCATATCAGTTTCGGCACCGTGAATTTCAGCAGTGGCTGGTAAATCATCCACAGACAACAAGACGCTGATACTTATTGCCATACTGCCCGGCCTGCATCCCTGGGGCACCACTCCGTGCCCCTTCCTCACACCCGAAGTCTTGTGGCTGCGCCGTTGCACACTGTCAGGCGGTACGCCTTGCCCCGGCCGGCGCGCCCCGCAACCCGATTGCCGACGTCTACAGCAGGGACTGATGATCGACGACGGGTTTCCTCGTCGAAAGAGTCCTCCACGGAGGATCGTGCGTGGGCCACCTGCTCGACCACCGACCCCAGCGCCAGGGCCGTCAGCCGCGCGTCCAGATCCGGGTTCGCCAGCCCGGCGTCCTGCAAGCGCCTCAAACCCTTCGTGGCACGCCTCACCTCCGAGCCGAGCAATGTCCCCGGGCACCCGGTCACCCGGTCGGTCGAGGGCGGCGCCACCCCCGCTCCGGCGGTGGTCTCCCAGCCGTATGCCCGAGGCAAACAGCGCGCCCTTCGATGCCGTCACGTCGTCCGCATGCACGTCCTCGGACCACCCGGTAGCGTCGATCACGTGCGTTCCGCCAACACCGTCACGGCGTCGCCCGGGAGGCCCAGTTGCTGTCGGTAGGGGAACGAGATCACTTGGCAGCGCGCAGCTTCCGCATCAGGGCGGTGGCTGCATGGGCGTTCTGGTCCTTCTGGAAACTCGGCCCGGTGCCGGCCGGCGCCGCGTCACGGCGCACCGGCAGCGGCGCACCCGCAGCGGACTTCATGAGCAGGTGGTGTCCGTGAATTGGACGGCGTCGCTGCGTACCGCCGAGACCGCCACGGCTGTGGTCGTACAGGCCGGTGCTGCGAACCCGCATGCCTACGCGAGGGTTGTCCGGGAGGCGGGGAGAGGGAGAGCCGATCTGACAACAGGGCGCGCCATCACCTCGAGGGTGGTCTTGGACACGGCGGCCAACTCCAAGCGGCTCACCGCAGACGTGGTCCTGTTGCCGGCCGGTCGGCACCAACTCGCGCTGAACTACCCCCCGTCCGACTACCTCGGCATCGACAACCCTCCGGCCTGGGCGCGGGTCGTCACGCTGGGCGACTCGATGCGCCACACGAGCGGCATTCCCGACTGCCAGGACCTGCTGGAGGACAAGGGCATCGAGCTGACCGATCCGGCCGGCCAGGAGGAAGCGATCACGGCAACCCCCGCCTCACAGCCACAGGATCCGCCAGGTGAGGGTTTCTCCAACATCACGTGCAAGGTGAGCCCGGACCGCAACACTGCCGTCACCGCCGCATGCAACGCGGAACCACCTCATGACTTTCGTGCGGCAAGCCAACTGCTGGACATCTGGACCAAGTGATGCGTCAGGGCCGTCCGGCATCTGCCGACTCGCCTCGCCCACGACGCTTCGGACGGTCCATCCTGCCCGTGCTCATCCTCATCGCGTTCTTGATCGTGGTGGCGGTGGCCGTTGGCTCGTGGCTGCAGTTCAGCGAGCGGCAGGCGGTCGACACGGTGCACACCGTCGGATCCTCGGCCGTCGACCGGGTGGATGTGGAGGCCGTCGTCCAAAGCATCGACGCCGCGGGCAGAGAGCTGGTACTGCGGGTCTGGGTGACCCCGCGCGGGACCCTCGGCGAGGCCGACGGGGCGGCCCCGGTGGCTGATCTCAGCCTCCAGACTTCCGGGGCGACCGTCAGAGACCTGGAGTTCGCGGCGCATGAGCGGCTCGCGACGAGAGACGTGCAGGTTGCGCTTACAGGCGGATCGATCAGTGACTACCCGTTCGACACCTACGAGACCGACATCGCGTTCCGGGCGCAGCTGGGCGGCAAGCAGGTGCCGGTACGGATGCTGTTCTCCAACGCCGACACGCTCTTCTCGATCTCAACGGAACCTGCGCCGTCCCGGCAGGAGGCCGTGGTGGCGCTGGAGCTGGCGCGATCGGGCAGCCTGCTCGTCTTCGCGGTCTTCATGATGGTGGTGATGTGGGCGCTGGCGGCGGCCGTGCTCATCGGGGCCTGGTACCTGACGACCAGCAGCGAGGGCGTGGTCTGGCCCAGCTTCGCCTGGATGGCCGCCACCCTGTTCGCCCTCGCCGCGTTCCGCAACACCGCCCCCGGCACACCCCCGATCGGCTGCGTGCTGGACTGGTTCGCCTTCCTGTGGGCCGAGACCATCATCGCTCTCTGCCTGATCACCGTGGTCATCACCGGCGTCAACAAAGCCCTGCACCGGGACGCGCCGCTCAGGTAGTGGCTCCGCTGTACACCCTGCTGTCCGACCGTGCTCCCAGTGCTCTGAGCGTGAAGGTTCGCCGGGCTGAGTACGTTCAGCCTGGCTGCGTCGAACGAGCAGGGCGGGCGTGACGCGGAGACCATCGATGGATGAGGCCTTGGGACTCCTTGAGCGCGAACTGGGGTCCCGGGCGCTTCCCGATCTGGTCACGGAAGCCGTCTGGCTTGCCTTCCTCTGTTTTGGCGGGCAGCTGTTCAACGTCCGGACACCCTCGATGCCGACGGCCTCTGTTCCAGTACGAGGCCAACTCGTTCCACTGTCCTCAGACGTTCACACTGGACCTCACCCGACAGTTCGAGGTTTCGACAGCGACGGTGATCACGACGCCACAGACTCAATCCAGCCGAGAACAGGGTGTACCAAGAGCAGGTGTAGCCGCTCAGGTCGCCATTGTGGTCGGACGCCCTCGCCAGCGGGCAGCTTTCTCGCTGCGGATGCTGGCTCGTTCGCGTTGTCGGCAGGGTCTGGCGGCCAATCCTCATTGGCCGGGCGATGTCCCTGCGCGGGTGGTAGAGGAGCTTGCGGATCGAGGGCCCGGCAAGATCGAGGCGTTGATGAGCTTCGATCATCTCCATGAAGACCTCGCCGCCGGCGATGGCCGGTTCGCTTTCAACGTCGGCCCGGAAGCCGGAGTGGCTGGTGTCGGCTGATGCCTGCCGTCCCACGCCGGGTGGTGAAACTACCTACATGCCGGCGCGGGCTACTAGCAGCGGCTGGAAGAAGCCGGTCTCCTGTGGCATCCGCCACCCGAGGTCGACGAAGCCGGCCCCGGCTGCGAGGCTCGTCAGCCGGTCCCGGCCGAGTGCCCAGTAGGTGGTCCGGCGGACCCGGACGCGCCAATGTCCGTTTGCCGGGAGGAGCTGGAAGTGCTCCAAGTCGTAGTGCTCGCCGTCGTGCCAGTGCCAGAGCTGGAAGGTGACGGTGCGTTCTCCGCCCTCCGCGTCGGCGACCTGGTGGACTTGAGGAGGCGTCGAAGCCGGGCGGTCGCGCACCAGGTCGTCATAAGGGCGTGTGCTGACCAGCAGCAGGCCGGCGGGACGCAGCACGCGGCGCATCTCGGCGAGGGCAGCGTGGACATCCCGCTCCGTCAGCAGGTGAGGCAGCGAATTGTCGGCGCAGACGACGGTGTCGAACTGGCCATCTGAAAACGGCAGGCGTCGCATGTCGGCGACGGCCGTGCGCAGGTGCAGGCCCCGGCGGGCGGCCTCAAGGGCAGCGCGGGCGGCGGCTCGGGAGCTGAGGTCGCTCCCGGTGACCCGGTGCCCGCGCAACGCCAGCCCGATCGCCTGTGTGCCGATTCCGCAGGAACAGTCGAGCACCGTCGCACGTTCCTGGCCGATCAGGGCATCCAGAGCGTCCCCCTGCCGACGGATGCTCGCGTCCCAATCTGCGTAGATCAGGTGATAGTCGTCGGCCAGCTCGTCGTAGAAGTGCGCCACCGATGGCTCGGGCATGACTCCAAAGTACCGTGCTTGATTGCCCCGAGACCCTGGTCGCCCCGTGATCGGCGCGGGTCCCTTCTCCCCGACGACAGTGGTCGCACTCGCCGCTTGCCTGTACGTCGTGGCGGCCATGTACTCCTAGAAGTTGGCGGGCCTCGTGCGCGGAGCCAGGTTGCCGGAGTTGCGGTGCGAAGGAAGACACAACCGCCTTTGTCAGCGTGCGTGGCGGCTGTCCTGTGGCAGCGAACCTTGAGCTCCTGCCGTACGAGGTTGATCGCTACCGGCCACTACCATCCCATGTCCTTGGCCACTTCCTCCTGGGCTACGGCGACCTCTTCCTCGGTGGCCTCGACAACGTCCACCTCTTCCAAGCGTGTCAGCAGGTCTGCGAGGGCCTGTTTCTGAGCCGGGTGCGTGATCGGCACGGTGTTCAGATCGGTGCTCATCAGCCAGTCGAACAGCACGATGGCATCGGAGCGCCACAGGCGGAGATCGACGGTAGGTGTGGACCCCCAGGGGAAGCCAGTTTCCATGAGGGCATCATGGCAGGTCAGGGGCGTACAGCACGGCGCAGTGCGAAGAGAGGGCGGCCGAAGGCGAGGTGCCTTGGTCCCGGCGGCTTCGGGGCGACGGGCTGCAACCGTCTTCCTGGCATCCGCGGTCACGGCGTTCCCTCTCTCCGAGTCGCCGCGTGTGGGCTCCGCACTCGCTTCCTGCTTTCTCATCGAGTCGCCGCCCGACGGGCGCGAGAGAGAGCGGGCCCTCGGGCGCAGCCCAGTTTCGGGTGCCGACAGTGGATACGCGCGAGTTGTCATTGCACGTCTCTGGGACGGCAGATCCCTACAGGCTGGCGTGTAGCCGCCGCACCCGCGACGACGACCCCTCATCGCCGCCCGCGCCCGTGCCCGGTTGCATTCCGTCCGGCCGTCCCGCGGGTTGAGAGTCAGCAGACAACAGTTGCATCAGTCAGCAGGCCGGCATCGGCGTTGCATGGCCGCCGGGGCATCGAAGTAATGGTGCCCGGCGCGCACGGTCCACGACCACGACTGTTCGAAGAACCAACGGCTGTTTCGTGAGCGGTCGGGTTTGGGGCGCCGAAGCGCGGGCGGGTTGCTGTTCCGCCACCCTGTCGGCGGCCATCCCCTTCGCCTGGATAGACGGTGCTGACTGCGCATCGATCCCCACAATGGACCAAAATAGGCAGAAATATGCCGAAACTGCGGAGGCGTGGCGATGCACGGCAACGCCGAGAACGACGAGAGCTCCGTTGAGGAATACGACGACGAGCACGGAGACGACCTCGACGCTGCGGACAGTGACGAGTACGCCGATCCTGAGGCGTACGAGGAGGAAGACGCAGCCGATGGGGACCCCGACGTCTTCCTCGACGTTCCGATCCTGAAGGTCGACGAGATCGACCTGGACGTCGAGAACCTGCGGGCGCATGTCTCTCTGCAGGCCGAGGTTCTGGATCTGCTCAAACTGAATGTGGGCGCCGACGTCACGCTCGGCCGGGTGCACCTGGGCATCTCGGGCGTGGAGGCCCAAGCCCAGCTCAAGGTGCGTCTCCACAACGTCGCAAAGATCATCGACCGAGTGCTCACCACGCTCGACCGGAATCCGGAGATCCTGCACGAGCTGGCGCGTGGAATTGGGTCCGCCGTGCAGGATGTCGGCGGCGGTGCCGGTCAGGCCGTGGGAGAGGTGGGTACGGGTGCCGGTAGGGCCGTCCAGGAGGTCGGGCAAGGTGCGGGGACCGCGGTCCGGGACGTGGGGCAGGGCGCCGGAGCTGCCGTACAGGACGTGGGGCAGAGTGCCGGAGCCGCTGTCGAGGGCGTGGGCCGGGGCGTCGGCTCCGTTGCTCAGGATGTCGGTGAGGGAGCCGGGAAGGCCGTACAAGACGTGGGCTCTGGTGCGGGGCACGCGGTAGAGGACGTAGGCCATGAGACGAGCCGGGCCGTCGGCGGCGTCGGCGAGGTGGTAAGCGGCACCGCGGGGAGCGTGGTCGAACAGGCCGCGGGTGCGACAGAAGCAGGGGACGGGCGTCACGCTGTTGCGGACGCTGCGAAGACGGCGAACGACAGCGCGGAAGTGACCGAGCCGAAAGAGCAGCGTGCGGCGCGCGAGGGAGAGGGGGACCGAGCCAGCCGGAGCCAAAGCGGCACCCGCAAGCGCCGGGTACGTGGAGAGGACGGGAAGCTGCCACCAAGGTCCAGCCGCCATCGCACTGTCAGGGATCCTGGGAAGCCGCCATGAACGCGTGGCGCGGGAGCCGGGAGCGCAGCGGCGGACATCTCGTTCCGGTCGACGGTCCACGCTGAACGGCTCCGCTTCACGCAGCAACCACAGACAGCCGTCCGCTTCCCTGGCACGGGGAAACGGGAGTCGACGAGCCACAGCGACCGCACCCACCTACCGGACCCGGTCATCCCCGGTCAGGAATACCAGGACGTCACCGTCACCTATCACCTTGCGACCCGGCTCACCACGGAGCCAGCACCTCGACGAGGGTCGCCCCGCTGACCGGAGGCAACCGCAGCGTCGTCACCCAGCTCCAGCCTCAGCCCCTGTCATTGCTCGCTGCGAATGCGTCGGTCCGTGGGCGACCCTCGTTGAGGTGCCAGTGAAGGTCTCGGTGGCCGGCACCGACCGCGTCGCCGTACGGCAGCTCGACGTGGTCCGGGCCATCGCCGAGTTCGTCGGCAACCGGGGCCCCGGCCGCGCGCCTTGCTGAGCCACCGCCCACGGCCACATATGAAAGGGCGCGTCACGATGCCGTGACCGCCAATCGCGCGGCCGATCGCCTCAGCCTCCGCCAGATCACCGGACCCGTCGAGGTGACGTGGGCGTGCACGACCCCGATGTCCTCCGGGGGCAGGCCGACTTCGCGTGGTGCCCAGTTCCATGGCGAAGTCCGTCCTGGCCTGGTCCGCGGGCTTTGGGGTTGCGTGGCCGGTGTTGCTGCCGAGGCTGAGATGGGCACAGTTCGCGCAGCTAGGCTCTGACCGGGAAGGTTCACCAGGGCGGGCTCTGTGGGGCCAACCCCCACAGGAAACGTGCCGCGAACTCTCTCGCCGCACTGAAGTCGATCCGGGCCGCCCGCCCCGACGACGCCGTCGCCGATCGAGTAGCAGCCGAGGGACTAGCGCACTCCGTGGGTGCGGTGGTACGTCGCGGGATGCCCGTCGGGCCGGTCCTGCTCGGCCCGGCACAACCGGTGGTGGGCCGGATGCCGAGCGGCCCGAACTCGTCGAACGCAAGGACACGGTCCGTACAAGCCCGGTCGGCCCGACGGACGTAAGAGCTGGGCGGTCGTGCACGGTCACCTCAGTGGTCACGAGGCTCCCTTCTGCCCGGGCCGGTGTCGATGGCAGGTGGACTTTGGCTGTCCGGGGGCACACGGGAGGGACGGCGGGATGGGGCCCCGTACGTAGGCAGTGTCGGCGTGCGGGTGGACGTCGGACGGATCAGCTGGGAGGCATGAGGTGGAAGGGCCGCAGGACGCGGGGGCCGTTCGGAGAGAGGCGGTTCCGGCCGCGTCCGCCGAGCTGTCCCAGGCGCTGGAAGCCATCGGCGCTGGGGCATACGTCGTGGACGAGCGGGGCTGCATCATCGCGGCGAATGCCCGCGCCCAGGACCTGCTCGCCAGGTCCGCCGACGACCTCCTCGGCTACGACGCGCACGACCTGCTGCACCGCGGCCCTCATGGCCAGCTGCTGCCGCGGAGCCAGTGCGCCATGCGGCAGGCGTTCCACGCCGGCCGTCCTGCCCAGGCCGACGAAGACTACTTCGCGCTTGCCGATGGCACCGTGCAGGCCATCTCCTGGCTGATCACGCCGTACGACATCGGCGACGACCTAGCCTGCACCCTGGTCGTCTTCCACTCCCATGAGAACGAGCAGGAGACGCGCTCGCGACCGGCGCCGCCGGAATCCGCCCTGCCCGAGCTGGAGCGGCTGACCCTGCTGGCCGAGGCCACCGCACAGCTGACCTCCACGCTCGACATCGACGAGACGATGCAACGACTGACCGAGCTCGTGGTGCCCCGGCTCGCGGACTGGGTGATCGTCGACCTGCTCACCGAGCGCGACGAAGTGTGGCGCGCCGTCGTCGTCCACGCGGACGGCGAGACGCTCACGCACCACGAGGACCTCCAGGGGCCGATGCCGCCGGTGCTGGAGGAGTCCGTGATGCCCCTATCACGGGCCCTGCGCGGGGTGGCCTCCACGGTCACCGGGCCCGAGACCTACCACCGGGCGCCGGACTCCGGCATCGCGGTCGAGCAGCGCCGCCTGTTCGACACGGCAGGCATACGCTCGGCGGCCATCGCACCCATCCGCAGCACGCGCGAGGTCCTGGGCGCACTGACCCTGGGCCGCGCTGAGGACCCGGTGGACTACACCACCGCCGACCTGCCGCTCGTCGAGGACATCGCGCGCCGCGCCGGCCTCGCCCTGGACAACGCCCGCCTCTACCAACGTCAGCGCAAGGTCGCCGAGACGATGCAGAACCATCTGCTGCCGCAGATGCCGGGCGTCCCGGGCCTGCAGATGACGGCCCGCTACCTGCCCGCACCCGACGCCTCGCAGGTGGGCGGCGACTGGTACGACGCCTTCCCCCTGTCCGACGGAGCCACCGCCCTGGCCATCGGCGACGTCGTCGGCCACGACCTGGAGGCTGCGGCAGGCATGGCCCAGGTGCGCAACATGCTTCGCGCCTACGCCTGGGCGCAGCACGAACCCCCGAGCCGGATCGTGGAACGGCTCGATGAGGCGATGGAGCACATCACCGACGTCAGCATGGCCACCATGATCTACGCCCGGATCGAAGTGCTGGACGACGGCCACTGGCAGCTGTCCTGGACCAATGCGGGTCACCCTCCGCCGCTTTTGATCAGCCGGGATGGTGTGGCCCGCTATCTCGACGCCGGCCACGGTGTCGCCCTGGGCACGGGGCTGCGCACCTCACGACCGGACGCCGAAGTGGTGCTGCGGCCCGGATCCACCCTGGTGCTGTACACCGACGGCCTCGTCGAGGAACCCGGCCTCATCATCGACGTCGGCCTGAACCGCCTGCGCCGGCACGCGGCCGCCCTCGTGCACCGCCCCCTCACCGCCTTCGCCGACCAGGTGCTGCGCCGTGTCCGTCCGACCGAGAACGACGACGATGTGGCCCTGCTCGCCCTGCGCGCCCCCGCCTGATCCTTCTGGCGGGGCCGCGCGTCCTCTCGTTGACGCCCTGCCCTGACTCAAGGTCGCCAAGATCTTCAAGATTGAAAAACTCAAGAAGATCGAGGACATAAGGTCCCGACGAGTGCAACCGCGAGGACCACGCCACCCCATGAGCTGGAGTTCATTTCCGTTGCGGTCGGCTTCAGTCTCGGGGCTTTGCCTCGTCGGCCGACGGCCCGTGCACTCCGCCGCGCCGTGAGGGCCGTGATCTGCCTCAGGGCGCGGCGGATGCGAAGGGGGAGGGCTACTCGGTGATCTTCAGGAGCTTGTTGGGTGTGCCCGCACCTGGGCTGGTGATCTTGTCAGGGGTGGCGCCGTTGGTCAGGGCGGTGGCGACGTCCGCCGGAGCGGCGTCCTTGTGCCCGGCGAGGTAGACCGCGGCCGCGCCGACCACGTGGGGGGTGGCCATCGAGGTGCCGGAGATGGTCTTGGTGCCCTCGTCGCTGTCGTTCCACGCGGAGGTGATGTCCGAGCCCGGCGCGTAGATGTCCACGACCGCGCCGAAGTTGGAGAAGTCGGACTGGGCGTCGTCCTTCGTGGACGAGGCGACGGTGAGAGCCTCCTGAACGCGGGCCGGGGAGCCCTGGCCGGCGTCGGCGGAGTCGTTGCCCGCGGCGACGGCGAAGGTGACGCCCGCGGCGATCGCCTTACGAACGGCCTCATCGAGGGCCTCGTCGGCGGAGCCGCCCAGGCTCATGTTGGCAACGGAGGGCCCCTGGTGGTTCTGGGTGACCCAGTCGATGCCCGCGACGACCTGCTCCGTGGTGCCCGATCCGTTGTCGTCGAGGACCCGCACGGCAACGATCTTCGCCTTCTTCGCGACGCCGTGCGCGGCGCCGGCTATGGTGCCGGCCACGTGCGTGCCGTGCCCGTTGCCGTCGTCGGCACTGTTGTCGTTGTCGATCGCGTCGAAGCCGTGCGTGGCGCGACCCTCGAAGTCCTTGTGGGAGATGCGGACGCCGGTATCGATCACGTAGGCGGTGACGCCCTCCCCGGCGGCGTCCGGATAGGTGTACTTGCTGTCACCGGCGGTGTCGGCCTGGTCGACGCGGTCCAGGCCCCACGACGGAGGGTTCTGCTGCTCCGCGTTGATCGTGAACTTCTTGTTCTGCACCACCTTGGCGACGGCCGGGTCGGCGGCCAGGCGCTTGGCCTCGGTCTGCGAAAGGCCGCTGGCCGAGAAGCCGTTGATGGCGGAGCGGTAGGTGCGCTGCAGCGTGCCGCCGTACTCCTTGGCCAACTCCTGCTTGTTGGCCTTCTGGTCGAGCATGACGATGAAGCTGCCTGCGACGGCGCCGTCGGCGTTCGCTCCGTAGATCTTGCCCTCCGCCGGGGCCGCGGCGCCGGCAGAGAACGGGTTCAGCAGCGTGACGCCTGCCGCGGTGGCCGCGACGGCGATCGCGGTGAGCCGGATCCGGTTCGAGCGCTTGTGAGTTGCCATGAAGAGAGGTCTCCTCGCCGGTTTTTGTGGGGGGTTGAGCCTTCAACCGCAATTTCTCCGGTGATCTGCGGCGAAAGCCGTGACTCATTGATGTGCTCATGCAGTGGATTCCATGCACTCGAGACCCGATCAGCTGCGGGTCAATGCGGGAACCGGACAGAACCAGCCCCGCCGCGACACGCCCGGCACTTCTCCGCATGCATGGGGCTTCAGTCGAGAAAACGTGAACCTTCCCTACATCCCCGTGTCGATCCGGATGGGCAGGGCAGACGAGCGCGCTGCGCGCTCGCCAAGCGTGAAAGCACTGCGAAAACGTCGGTGCTTTGAGGGGAACTCAGCAGGAAGGGGCGCTACTCGCAGGTATCGAATCGGCTTGAATGATCTGGGTGTTGGGCTTCCGCTTCGCTCAACTCACCCTGATTCATGTGCTTGCGTAGGGTGTGTCCCTCGATGGGAAGGTGCGGGGCCTGGATTGGGCCTCATGTTGCCGCGGCGTGGGAGGAGTGTGTGCGTGCCGCGCGGTGACGATTCGCGGTTGGACGCGCTGCCCACTGCCCTTGTGCGATCCGCTCCCGTTGCCTGGAAACCCAGCTGCTCCACCGTCGGCGATCCGGCGCATCGTCAGGCCGGCCAGGCCTTGTGCGGCGCCGCACTCACCGACGGTGCGGTAAGCACCCTGTCCCGCGGTCCGATTGCACGGGTGTCTCCGTGGTGTGCGGCGTAGCCCGCCCAGGAGGCGGCCATGTGATCGGTGACCCGCCGCGCGGACTTGGAGGCGGCCGCGGAATCTCCGGGGGTTCGGAGGGTAGACGGTGGCTGCACATGTGCGTACATCCCGCGCGGCAAGCCGTTTCTGCCGCTCGATCGCCGACACCACTCGACGCACATACGAGGTGGAGCATGTCTCAGACAACCGAACGCAGCGTGCTGGACGGTCAGCATGGTCTGGCCGAGGAACTCTGCGAGGAGCGTTCCCTGCGGCTGAGACGCAGGCTGGAACGGCTCATCGGTATCGCGGCCACCGAGGGGAATTCTCTCGTTCCGCTGCGCAACGGGGATGAGATCTTCGGAGCGATGCTGGATGCGATCCGCGGCGCGGAGCACACCGTGGACATGATGACGTTCGTCTACTGGCGTGGTGGCATCGCGCACAAGTTCGCCGAGGCGCTCGCCGATCGCGCCCGTGCCGGAGTGCGGGTGCGGCTCATGTTGGACGGCTTCGGCAGCCGGCTCATCGAGAAGGATGAGTTGGACCTGATGGACGAGGCCGGTGTGGAGGTGGCCTGGTTCCGCAAGCCGCTCTACCTCTCACCGCTCAAGCAGAACCACCGCTGCCACCGCAAGGTCCTCGTCGTCGATGAGCGCACCGCGTTCACCGGCGGCGTCGGGATAGCCGAGGAGTGGTGCGGCGACGCCCGCAACGAGAACGAGTGGCGCGACACCCACGTACAGGTCACCGGGCCCGCCGTCGACGGCCTGGCCGCAGCCTTCGCCCAGAACTGGGCCGAGTGCCACGACGAACTCTTCGACGAACGCGACCGGTTCGTCGACAGCGAGCACCATGGCGACGCCGTCGTCCAGGTGGTGCGCGGCTCCGCCTCCTTCGGCTGGCAGGACATGCAGACCCTGATCCGCGTCGTCCTCGAATCCGCCGAGGAACGCGTCCGCCTCACCACCGCCTACTTCGCCCCCGACGACTACTTCACCGGGCTGCTCTGCGCCACCGCCCGCCGCGGGGTGGAGGTGGAAATCCTGCTGCCCGGCCCGCACACCGACAAGCGGGTCTGCCAGTTGGCGGGGCAGCACCACTACGAGGACCTGACTGCGTGCGGCGTGAAGATCTATCAGTACCAGCCGACGATGATGCACGCGAAGATCATCACGGTCGACAGGATCGCCTCGCTGGTGGGCTCCACCAACTTCAATCGGCGTTCGCTCGACCACGATGAGGAAGTCATGCTCGCCGTCCTGGACCAGGACTTCACGACGGCCCTCGACGGCCACTTCGACGAGGACCGAGAGAAGAGCGTGCTGATCAAGCACGGCCGATGGAAGCGCCGCGACCTCCTGCAAAGGGCAAGGGAAGCGGCCGTAGTGCCGATCCGTCGTTTTCTCTGAGCCCTGCCTGCAAGTCGCGCACGGGGGTGACGTTTTGCGCGCCGCGAAGGCCGCGGAGTCGTGGGAAAGTCCAAAGTCCGGTCGGCCACCAATGGCCCTGGATCGGGTGGTGGTGAGTCGATAGCGGTGCGAATCCCCACGCTTTCCTCACCGTTTGCCCGCATCAACCCCGCCCTGCGAGCACACCTCTCTTTGCCTTCTGCGCTGATCCGGTCACGAGGAGGTAGTTGGTTGTCAGAGAGCGAGGACATGAGAGATTGTTGCCTTCGAGCAACGTTTCCGTCGAGTCGATGAGGTGAGGGATCCGCACAGCGGATCCTGCATATTTGGATCACACCCGAGCGCAAACCGTCGCGGAGCCGAAGTCCGACTTCCCGTGGGGCACGGCTCCTTACCCGGTCCTGGTCGCAGACGTCGACGGCACCCTCGTGCAGCGCAACGACGCGGCTGCCGCGCTCCTCCCGGAAGCAACGCCCGGGACACCTCTGTCTGGTGTGGCTCCGACCTGGCTCGCCGCAGCACACCGCAGTGTGCATCTCCCCGGCCACCATTGCGTGCCGGAGACGGATGCACCGCTCTCCGGCATGATCGGCGGACGGCGTTTCGAGGCGCACCTCAGCGTGCGGGATGACGGCACCGTGGCCTGGTGGCTGGTCGATGACACCGATCACCAGCTCGCCCGGGACGCATTGCACAGGGAGCGGGAGCGGACCGCGTTCCTCGCCAGGGCGTCCAGTGCCCTGCTCTCCACCCTCAATCTGGGGCGCTGTATGGATGTGACCGCCCAGATGGCTGCGGAGCACCTCGCCGATGCGGCGCTCGCGATCGCGCCGAGCCGTGGACATCGGCTTCCGGTGGTGACCTGCGTTCGGGGCGGTGTGCCCGAACTCTCGCACGAGACAGTGGATCCGGACGAGGTACCGGGGCTGGGGGAGGCATTGCGTGGGTTTCCGCCGGTGCCCTCCCGGTGGATTGATCCGTCGACGGCGCCGCAGTGGCTGGTTCCCGAAGGCTTCGGGCCGGCCGGGTCGATAGTGATCACCCCGTTGCCCGGACACGGTGTCCCGGCCGGGGCTCTGGTCCTGCTGCGACGGGCGACGAGTGACTCCTTCAGCGACGAGGAGGAGGTCTTCGCCCGGCTGTTCGCCACCCGCGCAGGGGCGGCGATGTCGGCCGCCCGCCTCTACGCTGAGCAGACCGCCATCACCGAGGTGCTGATGCGCGAACTCCTGCCCCCGACCCTGCACCAGGTCTCCGGGGTGGACTTCGCCGGCCGCTACCGGCCCTCCGCGGACCACGAGCGCATTGGCGGGGACTTCTACGACGTGCACCCCGCCACCGAGGGCGAAGCCTCCTTGGTCTCTCTCGGGGATGTGTGCGGAAAGGGTCTGGAAGCCGCCGTCCTCACAGGCAAGATCCGCAGCACCCTGCACGCCCTGCTGCCCCTGGCGGACGACCACCAGCGGATCCTCTCGCTGCTGAATACCGCACTTCTCAACTCTCATCACGCACGGTTCGCGACCCTGGTCCTGGCCTCCGCCGTACGGCGGGGCAGCGAGGTGGACCTCAACCTGACCAGCGCCGGCCACCCCACGCCGCTGATCATCCGTGCGGACGGAGCCGTCGAAGAAGCCGACACCCGCGGCACCCTGGTCGGAGCCATCCCCAACGTCTCCGCCAACACCACGGCCGTAACCCTCGCGGCGGGGGAGTGCTGCGTCCTTTACACCGACGGCATCACCGAAGCCAAGGGCGGGCCGATGGGCAACGTTCTGTTCGGTGATGAGCGCCTCAAACGGGCCCTTTCGGCATGTGCGGGCATGCCCGCCGAGGGCATCGTCGAGCACGTGCAGTTGCTGGCCGCCCAATGGGTCGGTAACCGGCGTCACGACGACATGGCCGTCGTCGTGATCGCAGCACCCCGCACCCACCATCTGAGCGCGCTGAACGGGCACACCCGGGGCAGATTCACCGGATGAGCACGAGCACCCAGCCCCGCCTCCCGCACAACGGCCGCCCGGAGCAGCTGGCAGACCAGCTGTGGAACAGCGTCTCGGCAGCAGACGAGTACTCCGCCACCGAGGTGGTGCTGCGCGCCCTCGATGAAGGCGTGGATCCGGAAAGCGTGCTGCTCGATGTGATCGCAACGGTACAGGGCAAGGTCGGCGAGGAATGGGCGGCGAACCGGCTCAGCGTCGCCCAGGAACACGCCGCGACCGCCATCAACGAAAGGGTCATCACCGCCCTCAGCGTCCACCCCTCCGCTCGCACGACTGTCACCCGAGGCCGCATCACCGTGGCCTGCGTCGACGGCGAATGGCACGCGCTGCCCGCCCGTCTGCTGGCCGAGGTCTTGAAATTGCGCGGCTGGCAGATCGACTACCTCGGCGCCCAGCTGCCCTCCCCGCACCTCATCGCCCACCTCCACGCCACCGGCGCCGACGCGGTCGCCCTCTCCAGCTCGATCGCCACCCGGTTGCCCACCGCCCACGCGGCGATCACCGCATGCCAGGCCATCAGCGTCCCCGTTCTCGTCGGCGGCGCCGCCTTCGGACCAGCGGGCCAGTACGCAACACTTCTCGGGGCCGACGCCTGGGCCCCCAACGCCCGCGCCGCCGCCGACCACCTCGCCCGCGGTCCCCTGCTACGCACTCATCTCGACCACCAACAGATCGACGATCTACCTCACCTGGACGACCAGGAATACACCCTGGTCACCCGCAACAGCGACTCCCTGGTGCGCACTGTCTTCACCGCTCTGGAAGGTGCGCTCCCCGCCATGCGCACATACAGCGAACTGCAGCGCGAGCGCACAGCGGAAGACCTCGCATCCATCGTCGAGTTCCTGGCCACCGCCCTCTACCTCGATGACGACGAACTCTTCACCGGGTTCATCACCTGGACCGCGCAGATCCTCACGTCGCGGGGTGTACCCGCGCAGAGTCTGCCGCCGGCCCTGCACCTCCTAGCCCTGGAGCTCAAGGACTTCCCGAGAGCCACCCGGATCCTCCACATCGCGACGCGGACACTCACCACCCACCACCCCACCGAAGCCGGGAACACCGCATGACCACACCGCCCCCTGACCACCTGCGTCTTACCAGGGTCGACACCGAGGACCGGGTCCGCATACAGCTCGATGGCGATCTCGACTTCTACACCGCAGACCTCCTCGTGAACGAGACCACCGCACAGCTTGCAGCCCGGCCCGCACTGAGAAGCCTGCATCTGCACTGTGGAGGGCTCGGCGTGGTCGACTCCATGGGCCTGTCCGCTCTGCTGATGATCAGCCGCCGCACCACCGCAGCCGGGGTGCGTTTGCACCTTGAGGACCGGCCCGCGAACCTGGACCGGCTCCTGCACATCACCGGTACCCTTGACCACTTCACGGCACCTCCCACCGCCGCCGCAAAGTGCTCAACGCACGAGGAGGAGGCCACGGCGCTCCGCCCCACCCGGCCGGACGCCGGCACCTGAGGCACTGCCTGGCCGTTCACCGGGCAGAAGCACACACTGACGGGCCATGATGACCGCACCAGACGCCGCACCCAGCGGGATAGTTCACGAGGCGACTCAGTCAGCCGGCTCCATCACCGAACTCCTGGACGTGATGTGGGAGCACGCCAGAAACTCCACCGTCGATGCCACCGCGCCCACGTCCGCGTCCCAACTGCGTCTGATGTACGTCGTCGACCGGCAGGACGGCATCCGGATGCGGACGGTGTGCCACCAGCTCTCCTCCGCACCGCCGACCGTCACCCGCATGTGCGACCGCCTGCAAGCCATCGGCTTCCTCGAGCGCATGCCATCCCCCGACAGCGGCCGCGAGATCGCCCTGCGATTGACCACCGCGGGGAAGCGGCATCTGCAACGCATCCGAGAACGGCGCGACAGCATGCTGCACCAGGCCATAAGCAACATGCCCTCCACCGAGCGCCGTGCATTGGCCAAAGGACTCGCAACGCTTACCGCTCAGCTCAACGCCACCGACGAGGAAGACGACAGACCCGGCGCCCACTCCGTGGCATGAACTCCTCTCGATGCGGAGGTCTTGGTTCGCGTCCACTGCGGTCAGTGCGACTGCGCCGAGCCGCGGCCGAACCAGTCAAGGCAGACAACCAGGGCGTCGTCGTCGGGGTCCGCGTCGCGGTACGCGCTCAGCTCCTCCAACATCGCCCGGGGGACTGCGGCGGCCGGCAAGAAGCTTGCGGCTTGGATGGCTCGAGCGAGGGCCCGCTCCTCATAGGCTTCCCCCGCTCCGGAGACGGCGCCATAGACGCCATCGCTGACGAAGATCAGACGGTCTCCGGGTAGGGCTTGGAATTCCTGCGCCTCGTACAGGGTCTCGTCGAACATACCCAGCGGCTGCTGTGCTTCGAAATCGACGCGCTCCACAACTTTGTTGCGCTGACGCCAGAGCTGAGGCGATCCGGCGTCCACCACCTGCACGCGTCCTGTGGCGAGTTCGAAGAACAGCAGCAAGGTCGAAACGTATTGCGTGCCCTGGTACTGCGCGTAGATGGCCTGATCGGCGAGCGCAGCCTGATCGGCGATGCCGATTCCGGCTCTGCGGGCGTTCCGGAGGGCGTTGACAGCCAGGTTCGTCAGCAGAGAGGCGTGGATTCCCTCGCCCATACCGTTCGTAATGGTGAGGGTGAGGCTGTCGGCCGCAGTGGACCAGTCGAAGTTGTCGCCGTGGATGTCGTAGGCGGGCTCCAACTGCCCCCCGACGGCGTATTCCTGACGCGCACAGGAACGGGCAGGCAGCAGTTGCCACTGCATCTCCGCCGCCAGGGTGAGCCGCTGGCGGCGGCGGGCCTGCACGTAGAGATCGGTGTCACGCTCCGCCACCAGGATTTCGTGCCCCAGAAGCTCGGCGAGTCCCGCCATCTCGTCAACAGCCTGAGGAGTGCACCTGTGCTCGGGAAGGCGCACGGTCAGGATGCCCAGCCTGTCGCCGCGAACGGTCACCGGCAGATGCAGGTTCACCGTCGCGTCCTGAGCGATGTACTTGCCGTAGGGCTCCTGGCTGACAAAGGCACGGCCCTCCGGACTGCTGCGTACGGCCAAGGGCTGGGCGGTATACGGAAGAGCAGTCACCGGCTGCAGGACAGAGGAACTGTAGTCCGCCAAGAGCAGATCGACCTCGGTGGCTTCGAAGTGCCGAATCAGCGCGTCACGCAGTGTGCTGAGGATTTCATGAGGAGCGCCCGCGCGCACAGCGCGCTCAACGGCCTCGAACTGTGTCACGGTGAGAGCCATTCGTCGGAAGCGATCAGGGAGAGGGGAGTCACGCGAGGACGCCAGTGGTGCGGAATCTCGAGGCGTGGACACAGAGAGCAGCGGGAGGAATTCCAGATCCCGCATGCAAAACTACTTCCGTAGCGAGAAGATCGTCCTGTGACCACGGAATCGTATCCGGTGCCGCATCGACTGTGGGAAATGCCGGATTCCGGCCGCGGCCGTCGCTTTATTTCGGACAGCCGACGTCGGCGACGACGAGGAAGCAGCCCGCGGATGGGGGCCTATCTGGATGAGGATGTCCATCTCGTGCTCGGTCTGGTTCTGGCGGCCGCCCAGCCCGCGGGGGCCGTTCGGAGTGTGGCGATCACCTGCCGGACTACCTCATTAGGCCCGGTGGAGGGTTGGCCCCAGCACCCCGCACAGGCCCTTGAATGCCTGAGAATCACCCTCCTGGCCGTGGCCGCGGAGCCTGCGCGGGGCTGAGCATAGGGACATGAACAATGACAATGCCGCGCCAGATGCCGTGAAGGCGAAACACCGTGCGATGTGGGCGATGGGCGACTATCCCGCCGTGGTGTCGGATGTCATTCATGAGCTGGGTGACGAGCTGGTGCGGGGAATCGGCGTTCGGCCCGGTGACCGCGTCCTCGATGTTGCGGCCGGCTCCGGGAACGCGTCCATCCCCGCCGCACTCCTTGGCGCCGACGTCGTCGCCTCCGACCTCACGCCCGAGCTCCTGGAAGTCGGACGCAGCCTCGCCGAGGCTCGCGGTGCCCGGTTGGACTGGCGGGTGGCGGACGCGGAAGCTCTGCCCTTCGCGGACGGAGAGTTCGACATGGTGATGTCCTGCGTCGGTGTCATGTTCGCTCCACACCATGAGCGAACGGCCCACGAACTGGTCCGGGTCTGTCGGCCGGGCGGCACGATCGGCCTGATCAACTGGACCCCGGAGGGGTTCATCGGGCAGATGTTCGCAGCGATGCGCCCATACGCTCCGCCGCCTCCGCCGGGCGCCCAGCCGCCGCCCCTGTGGGGCGACCCGGAGCACGTGCACTCCCTCCTGGGGAATCGCGTGACGGACATTGACGCCCGCAGGCAGCCGCTGCGTGTCGATCGGTTCGTACGGCCGGAAGAGTTCCGGGAGTTCTTCAAGACCTGTTACGGGCCGACCATCGCCACGTATCGCTTCATCGCGGAGGACCCCGATCGGGTGGCCGCCCTTGACGCGGCCCTCGACGACCTGGCCGCGCGACACCTGACTGATGGCACGATGGACTGGGAGTATCTCCTGCTCACAGCCCGCCGGTCTGCTGCCTAGGTGTGCCTCCGTATGGCTTTCCACGAGTGAGGTCGAACCTTGCAATCATGGCCAGGTCCGGGACAGCGGGCTCGTCGATGAGGATTGGCACGAGCGATCGCGTCGAAGGCGGCGTCGACCAGATGCGGGTCGCTTTGCCGTGGCGCCGGTTGTTAGCGGTGAGTGTTACCGCTGGTCAGAACTTGCTCGGAGCGACTCTCCGGGAACCTGGGCGGCACCTCGACGCTCCAGCCGCCGAGGTGCGTGCGTGCCCCACCTGAGCCGTCGTGTCGCGTATGACGTCGTCCTCCGCGAGGCACGGATCGCTCAGCCGATGGTCCATCGCTGAGTGCGCGCGTTGCGGTCACATACCGTCGTTCGGTAGAGGCCGCCGGTGGTCTGGTAGAGGCAGAGGCGGGTTGCTGTGTTGCGGAGCATGACTGCGCTTGCCGGCGCGGGTTGGCTGACCTGCCAGAGCTGGTTGTTTCCACCGTTGCACCCGTTGGCGTAGACGTCGCCGGCCGAGTTGCTGTCGAGGCAGTGGCCCCATATGTAGTTCTGGAGTGTCGAGGACGTGTTGGTGGTGCCGGTCCACCGCCAGTACAGATCGGAATAGCCGATGCCGCAGTCCTGGGACCACAAGTTGTAATAGGAGTTCTCCTCGATGCACTCCTTGTACTCGTAGTTCGCGAACCGGTCGAGGCTGGTCGCTGCGGTCCCAGCGGCGGTGGCCGTCCCCGGCATTGCCAGGTTCAGAGGTATGGCGAGCACCGCTGCCGACCCGATGACCGACACGGCGCGTCTGATTCTTCTCCCGAAAGCGGTCATGATCGATTCCCCTCAATCGTGGCCTGGCTTACCCGAGTTGGCACCGGGACATGGTCGCAGGTGGTCGTCTTGATCGGGACCCGAACGGGGGAGCCTTCACGAGGGATCAGGTCGTCGCATAGCCGAGTCCATGGTCGGCGGGGCTTGGAGGCGTTCAATGTTCTGTCGCGTGGCGGAGCGGTCTGAACCGGACGGCGGGGCACGACGGTGACGCCGAGCCCGCACTCGGCCATGGCGATCTGCGAGGTCACCGACCGTGTTCAGTGGGTCGGGGAGCAGGGCTTACCGGCTCTCGACAGGTGGGCGCCACGGCGTCGTGGGCTCGGCGGGATCTGACCCGCTGCACCCGGTAGCGGGCGGAGTACATCCGCCTGCTCGACTGCGGCAAGGCCGCCCCCATGGAGGCGCACGCGGGCGAGCGTGACCTGATCTTCCTGGACGAATCCGGCTTCACCCCGACCATGCCCACCGGTTACACCTACTCGTGCATCGGGCAGCGGGCGGTGGCGCCCCGCGAGGACACCAAGAACCCCCGGGTCAACGTGCTAGGAGCCCAGATCGTGGGCACCACGCCGGACCTTCTCTGGCAGGTCACCTGCGGGAAGATCGACGCCGGAATGCTGCTGGAGTTCGTCTGCGCGGACCTGGCCGGCCTGCCCGGCGGGGGCCGCAGCCCTGAAATCGGCCGCCGACGGCCTCGATGGACAGCTGCCCGTCTGGGCACTCTCGCGGCCGTGCACCGCGGTGCTGGACAACGCCTCAGCGAACCAGAGCCGCTGACGCGTCATCCGGTGCCGCGAAAGAACTCGACGATGATGCTCACCCAGGCGTCATGCCGGACCGCCCACGACCGTGCGGCCGGACAGCTCCCAGCACTCCGAACTCGTCGCTGAGGCAGGGATGGTCGCGGCCTCCGTGCTCTACGCAGAGGGGCTGTGGGTGGAGTCGACGGACGACGTGGAACTCCACTTCATGACCCATGACCTGGTGTTCGCTGCCGAGCGACAGTGACGGTTACAAGGAAGCTGAGGCTGCTGGTGCTGGTCGCTGAACGACAAGCTCAGGCCGACCGGAAATCAGGCCGCCGCGGCGCGGAACGTGCTTGGGCTCAGGCCCTTGTGGCGTTTGAACGCGGCACTGAAGCCAAAAGCGTCGGCATAGCCGACGGACCTTCCGATCTGGGCGATGCTGAGGTCGGTGTCGGTCAGAAGAGTCTCGGCCTCGTCCATGCGGCATTCCGTGAGGTAAGCGAGGGGCGGGCGGCCCATCAGCTTGGTGAAGCGCTTGGCGAACAGCGCCCGGGAGACGCCGGCTCGAGCGGCCAGCGAAGCCACCGTCCACGCCTCGGCGGGCCGGTCGTGGAAGGCCTGCAGGGCGGGGGCGAGGACCGGGTCGGCAAGGCCTCGGTACCAGCTGGGCGCGTCGGCACCGGCCTGTTCGAACCAGCTGCGCAAGGTGCACACGAGGGCCCAGTCCAGGAGCCGGTCCATCAGCGCCTGAGAACCGGCCGAGAGATGGGCGGCGTCGGCGGCGGCCGTCTCCAGCCAGGCGCAGACCTCCACGTCCTCCTGGATCACCAGGACGGGCGGCAGGGCACGCAGGAGCCGATCGTGGCGGTGGCCCGAGGCGCGGTAGGCGCCCACGATCAGCGCGGTCGCCTCCTGCGAGCCGGTGCCCCAGTGGATACCGCCGAGTTCCTGGGCGGTGCACTCGGCGTCCCTGGTGAAGCACGCGATCTCGTACGCGGCGTGGGAGCTGTGGACCGTGGTGGGATGGTCCGCGAGATGGAACAGTGCGGGGCCGCGCACGATGGCCGTATCGCCCACACCGACCGCTCGCTCGATGCCGTCGGGCAGCAGCAGGGTGCCCCCGCCACGCAGCACGCTGATCATGGTGAGCGGTGCCTCGTCGGCGAAGCGGATGGTTCAGGGCGCCGTCAGCACGGCGTGGCTGACGACCGAGCCCTCGGCCCGGATGCCACTCAGTAGCGAACTCAGCGGATCCACGAGACATATCGTAGACGATCTCCTATGTTCCGGAGCGTTTCTCCCATGGATCATCTACGTCACCGCGGCTGTACTGGATTCATCGAATCGACCGAGAATCGACCGAGACCAGCCGGGAGACACCGTGAAGCAGCACGACAGCCACGCCAGGACCGCCCTCGTGGTCGTCGCACACCACCGCACCGATTCCCTCACCGCGCACACGGCCCGCCGTGCCGCCGTCCGGCTCGAAGCCGCCGGATACCGCATTGACCTGCTCGACCTGCACGCCGAGGGGTTCGACCCACGGATGAACATGTCGGACCAGCCGGACTGGGGCAACAGGGAAAAGGCGTATTCGGACGAAGCGCACGCCCACATGCAGCGCATCCTCGACGCCGATGTCGTGGTCGCCGTCTTCCCGGTGTACTGGCAGCACGTGCCCGCCATCCTCAAGGGCTGGATCGACCGTGTATGGAACTACGGGTTCGCCTACGGCCGCAGCAAGCCCCGTCTCGCCGGCAAGCGCATGCTGTGGCTGGGCGTCGCCGGCGCCACTGCCGACGACCCCATCGTGGAGGGGATGCAAGCCCTCCTCGAGACCAATCTGAGCGAAGGCATCGCCTACTACTGCGGCTTCTCCCATTCCACCGTCGGTCTGCTCACCGACGCGGAGGAGCGCCCGCAGCGCGTCGACGCCGAAGGCAACCTCCTCATCGGCGAAGCGGTCGCGGGCGCTGAGCGAGAGGCGCAGTACACCGATCTCGACCGACGTGCACAAGAGCTCGTGGAAAAGTTCGTCGCCGAGGGACTCGTGGCGGCCTGACCGCCAGGGCGACATTCATGTTCGGGGACGACCTGTGGGTGTCGAACGTTGCAGGTCGAGCTGGTGACTTCAGGGCCTTGCCGATGGGGCTGTACCCCAGGGTGTCCTCGGTGTCGATGATGCGCCGCATGTGCGTCTGCTGTCCGACGGGTCGTTGAGCCCCCCTTGATCTTGGTAGTCACATGATCCGCCGGACAGGGTCTAGTAGTGCTTCGTTAGGTCTTCTGGTTGATGCTGATCAAGAGCATGTTGGGTCTTGTGGATGCACATGAAGTGAACCGATTACGGGCGGCGTTGGCGATGTTCGTGGCGGATGTTTTCGCCTCGGTGCCGCGTACGGATCAGCGGGCCAAGGGTGAGTG
>NZ_JBVKBY010000015.1:0-245871 GCF_055656945.1 Streptomyces sp. NPDC111606 | reverse complement strand
CCCGGACCCTGCTTGCGCAGGTACATCACGACCGGCTCGTCGTGCTCCGAGGAGACGACCAGCTGCTTGATGTTGAGGATCAGGTCGGTGACGTCTTCCTTGACGCCCGGCACGGTGGTGAACTCGTGCAGCACGCCGTCGATACGGATGGACGTGACCGCCGCACCCGGGATCGAGGACAGGAGGGTCCGGCGCAGGGAGTTGCCGAGGGTGTATCCGAAGCCCGGCTCCAGCGGCTCGATCACGAACCGGGAGCGGAATTCGTCGACGACCTCTTCGGTCAACGAGGGACGCTGAGCGATCAGCATGTGTGGATCAGATCCTTCTTTCGTGGACGCCCGCTATTTGACGTCCGACGGAAACCGCACCCGTGAAGAGTGCGGGCACTGCAAGGGTACGGGCGATACAACCCCTTACGGAGTCGTACCGCCCGAAACCTCAAGCGAACCGTGCCTCAGACGCGGCGGCGCTTCGGCGGGCGGCAGCCGTTGTGCGGGGTCGGGGTGACGTCCTGGATGGAGCCGACCTCGAGGCCCGTGGCCTGCAGGGAGCGGATCGCGGTCTCACGACCGGAGCCCGGGCCCTTGACGAACACGTCGACCTTGCGCATGCCGTGCTCCTGGGCGCGGCGGGCAGCCGACTCGGCGGCCATCTGCGCGGCGAACGGCGTGGACTTCCGGGAGCCCTTGAAGCCGACGTGGCCGGCGGAGGCCCAGGAGATCACGTTGCCGGACGGGTCCGTGATCGAAACGATGGTGTTGTTGAACGTGCTCTTGATGTGCGCGTGGCCGTGAGCGACGTTCTTCTTTTCCTTGCGGCGCACCTTCTTGACGGCGCCCTGACGTCCCTTGGGGGGCATCTGTTAACTCCTACGGGGAGGTGGTCGGTCCTACAGCGAAGACCGCTGATGAAGCGTTGTCCGCTGAGGACTACTTCTTGCCCGGCTTCTTCTTGCCGGCGATGGCGCGACGCGGGCCCTTGCGGGTGCGGGCGTTGGTGCTGGTGCGCTGACCGCGGACGGGCAGGCCACGGCGGTGACGCAGACCCTGGTAGCAGCCGATCTCGACCTTGCGGCGGATGTCGGCCTGGATCTCGCGACGGAGGTCACCCTCGGTCTTGATGTTGTTGTCGACGTACTCGCGGATCGCGACGAGCTGCTCTTCGCTCAGGTCACGAACACGGGTGTTCGGGTCGATGCCCGTCTCCGCCAGCGTCAGCTGCGAAAGGGTCCGGCCGATGCCGAACACGTAGGTGAGGGCGACCTCCACGCGCTTTTCGCGCGGGATGTCAACACCGGAAACGCGTGCCATTCAATGGCTCCTGGTGATCTTCGGAGGTCTTCCACAGAACCGAATCCCAGCCGCCGTACCAGGTACGAACTGGGTCCCCGGCCTCCGAACCGGGGGTGTCAGGCGAAGTTTCGCCTGGGTCCTGCGTATGAACATATTCAGCTCGCGTCGCGCGAATCTCTGCGATGTCGTTGCAGAGGGAGTGGACGATCGTGCGTCAGCCCTGGCGCTGCTTGTGGCGCGGGTTCTCGCAGATGACCATGACCCGACCGTGACGGCGGATCACCCTGCACTTGTCGCAGATCTTCTTGACGCTCGGCTTGACCTTCATTGGTGAGGTTCTCCGGGTCAGTGCCATCGCCTCGGGAAGCCCGGGGCGCGGGCAAGATCTACTTGTAGCGGTAGACGATCCGGCCACGGGTCAGGTCGTACGGAGACAACTCCACCACGACCCGGTCGTCAGGGAGGATGCGGATGTAGTGCATACGCATCTTGCCGCTGATGTGTGCCAGGACCTGGTGGCCGTTCTGGAGCTCGACCTTGAACATGGCGTTCGGCAGAGACTCGACGACAGTGCCCTCGATCTCGATGGCACCTTGCTTCTTGGCCACGCTTCGCCCTTCGGAATCGACTACCTTGATCGACCCCTGCGCTTTCCCTTACGGGTGCATGCAGACATGCGGGTGCACAAGAGCCGACGAGTCAGTCTACGTCAGCGCACCCGGAAAGACGAATCGGGGAAGTCTGCCCCGGAGGGCAGATCATTAAGCGCCGGAAGGGTACGGAGGAAACTCAAGCCGACGGATCCGGCGCAGTGACGATCCCGTATTCGGCGAGCTTCGCCTTGCCGCCGTCGGGAGACGTGAGCACCAGCGGCCCCGCCTCGGTCAGCGCAACCGAGTGCTCCCAGTGGGACGACCAGGTGCCGTCGGTGGTGATCACGGTCCAGTCGTCCGACAGGACCTCCGTCTTCGGGGTGCCCAGCGAGACCATCGGCTCGATCGCGAGGCAGAAGCCCGGGACCAGCTTCGGCCCCTTCCCCCGCCGCCGGTCGACGTAGTTCAGCAGGTGCGGGTCCATGTGCATCTCGGTGCCGATGCCGTGGCCGCCGTAGTCCTCGATGATCCCGTAGCGCCCGCCGCCCGGCTTCGGCTGCCGGCGGATGTACGTCTCGATGGCACGGGAGACGTCGACGAGGCGGTTCCCCTGCTTCATGGCCGCGATGCCGGCCCACATCGACTCCTCGGTCACCCGGGAGAGCTCGACGAGCTCCGGAGCGTGTCCGGAGCCCACGAAGGCGGTGTAGGCGGCGTCGCCGTGCCAGCCGTCGATGATCGCGCCGCAGTCGATGGAGATGATGTCGCCGTCCTTGAGGACGACGTCCTCGGACGGGATGCCGTGGACGACGACGTCGTTCACGGAGGTGCAGATGGTCGCCGGGAAGCCGCCGTAGCCCAGGAAGTTCGACTTGGCGCCGTGCTCCGCGAGCACCTTGCGGGCGACCTCGTCCAGATCCTTGGTGCTGGCCCCCGGTACCGCGGCCTCGCGCGTGGCCGCATGAATGGCGGCGACGACCAGCCCCGCCTCACGCATCTTGGCGATCTGCTCGGGGCTCTTGATCTGCACCATGGGGACGGGGGCCTTCCTGGACTGAATAGAGGGGACTTCTTCAACCATAAGGGCGGAGGCTGCGCACCCCACCCCACGCAGCAGCCGCGGCCCCCTCACAGGGAGCCGCGGCCTGAGCTACGTACACGAGCCAGGAACGCTGCTACTTGCCGTCCCCGTCACGCTGAAGCGCCTCCATGGCGCGCGCCGTGACATCTTCGACCTTGCCAAGAGCGGAGATGGTGACGACCAGTCCCTGCGTCTTGTAGTAGTCGATGATCGGCTCGGTCTGCGTGTGGTAGACCTCGAGGCGCTTGCGGACCGTCTCCTCCGAGTCGTCGTCCCGCTGGTACAGCTCGCCGCCGCAGGCGTCGCAGACGCCCTCCTTCTTCGGCCGGCTGTACGTCACGTGGAAGACGTGGCTGGAGTCCTTGCGGCAGATCCGCCGCCCGGCGATCCGCTTGACGACCTCTTCCTCGGGGACCTCGAGGTCCAGGACGGCGTCCAGCTTCATGCTCTCGGACTGGAGCATCTCGTCGAGCGCCTCGGCCTGGGACACGTTGCGCGGGAAGCCGTCGAGCAGGAAGCCACCCTCGGCGTCCGGCTTCTCCATGCGGTCCTTGGCCATCCCGATGGTGACCTCGTCCGGCACCAGGTTGCCCGCGTCCATGTAGGACTTCGCGAGCTTCCCGAGCTCCGTCTGCTGGCTGATGTTGGCGCGGAACAGGTCGCCCGTGGAGATGTGCGGGATCGACAGGTTCTTGGCGAGGAACGCAGCCTGCGTTCCCTTACCGGCACCCGGCGGCCCGACGAGGACGATACGCATCAGCGGAGGAACCCTTCGTAATTGCGCTGCTGGAGCTGGCTCTCGATCTGCTTCACCGTTTCGAGACCGACACCCACGATGATCAGGATGCTGGTCCCGCCGAACGGGAAGTTCTGGTTTGCCCCGAAACCAGCCAACGCCATCGTCGGCACGAGAGCGATCAGACCCAAGTACAGCGAGCCCGGCCAAGTGATCCGGTTGAGTACGTACGAAAGGTACTCAGCGGTCGGTCGGCCAGCCCGGATGCCCGGGATGAAGCCACCATACTTCTTCATGTTGTCCGCGACTTCCTCGGGGTTGAACGAGATGGCCACGTAGAAGAACGCGAAGAAAATGATCAGGAAGAAGTACAGCGTGACGTGCAGTGGAGCGTCCGTGAGCGCGAGGTTCTGCTCGATCCAGGTCTTCCAGCCGGCGTTCCCACCGGCGAACTGCGCGATCAATGCCGGGATGTAGAGCAGGGACGAGGCAAAGATCACAGGGATGATGCCCGCCTGGTTGACCTTCAGCGGAATGTAGGTCGAAGTACCGCCGTAGGAACGGCGGCCGATCATGCGCTTCGCGTACTGGACGGGGATTCGGCGCTGAGCCTGCTCGACGAAGACCACCAGGCCGATCATGACCAGACCCACGGCGACCACGGTGCCGAACTCGATCCAGCCGCCGGCCAGGGAGCCCTGCTTCTTGATGGCCCACAGCGCGGACGGGAAGGTCGCGGCGATCGAGATGAACATCAGGATCGACATGCCGTTGCCGATACCGCGGTCGGTGATCAGCTCACCGAGCCACATGACCATGGCCGTACCGGCGGTCATGGTGATGACCATCACGATGGTGGTGAAGATCGAGCGGTCCGGCACGATCTGGTTGGCGACCTGGCAGTTCTGGAAGAGCGCACCACTGCGGGCGGTGGCCACCAGGCCGGTGCCCTGCAGTACGGCGAGCGCCACCGTCAGGTACCGGGTGTACTGCGTGATCTTCGCCGTACCGGCCTGGCCTTCCTTCTTCAAGGCTTCCAGGCGCGGGATCACGACGGTCAGCAGCTGCAGGATGATGCTCGCCGTGATGTACGGCATGATGCCGAGAGCGAAGATCGTGATCTGAAGCAGCGCGCCGCCACTGAACATGTTGACCAGACCGAAAAGGCCCTGGTTGGCGTCCGCCTGGTCGATACAGACCTGTACGGCCCGGTAATCGACGCCGGGAATCGGAATATGGGTACCGACCCGGAAGATCACGATGATGCCGAGCGTGAAGAGCAGCTTCTTGCGCAGGTCGGGCGTCTTGAACGCCCGGGCGAACGCGGTGAGCACGGTGCCTCCTGCGACCCCCGCGCTACTGCGTCAAGGGTGACGGTCTTGAGGATCGACTAATAGGAACGACTTAGCTAACGGTCAACTGCCGCTCAGAGTGCCCCACAAGAAGCACTCCGTAAAAGTGGGCAGTGCAGGCCACCTTACCCGCGGGACCGCCCCCCTTGGAACGACCAACCGGGGATACCCCATTTGTGGGGTATCCCCGGTCGGGATCGCTCAAGTCATCGAGACGCCTGATGGATTCAGACGAGCTCGGTGACGCTGCCGCCGGCGGCGGTGATCTTCTCCTTGGCGGAGCCGGAGACGGCGTCGACCGTCACCTGCAGCGCCACGGAGATCTCACCCTGGCCGAGGACCTTGACGAGGCTGTTCTTGCGAACGGCACCCTTCGCCACCAGGCCTTCGACCGTGACCTCGCCACCCTCGGGGTAGAGCGCGGCCAGCTTGTCGAGGTTCACGACCTGGAACTCGGTCTTGAACGGGTTCTTGAAGCCCTTCAGCTTCGGAAGGCGCATGTGGAGGGGCATCTGCCCACCCTCGAAGCGCTCCGGAACCTGGTAACGAGCCTTCGTACCCTTGGTACCACGACCGGCCGTCTTACCCTTCGACGCCTCACCACGACCCACACGGGTCTTGGCGGTCTTGGCGCCCGGGGCGGGACGGAGGTTGTGGATCTTGAGCGGGTTGTTCTCCGCCATGATCAGTCGACCTCCTCGACCGTCACGAGGTGGCGGACGGTGTGCACCATGCCGCGGAACTCGGGGCGGTCCTCCTTGACGACCTGCGTGTTGATCCCCTTGAGACCAAGGGAACGCAGGGTGTCACGGTGGTTCTGCTTGCTGCCGATGTAGGACTTGACCTGCGTAATCTTGAGCTGCGCCATGATTACGCACCCGCCCCGGCACGTGCACGGAGAAGAGCCGCGGGGGCGACGTCCTCGAGCGGCAGACCACGGCGGGCCGCGACCTCCTCGGGACGCTGCAGGCCCTTCAGGGCCTCCACGGTCGCGTGCACGATGTTGATCGCGTTGTCGGAGCCGAGCGACTTCGACAGGATGTCGTGGATACCGGCGCACTCGAGCACGGCACGCACCGGACCACCGGCGATAACACCGGTACCGGGCGACGCGGGCTTGAGCAGCACGACGCCGGCAGCCTTCTCACCCTGGATCGGGTGCGGGATGGTGCCCTGGATACGGGGGACCTTGAAGAAGTGCTTCTTGGCCTCCTCCACACCCTTGGCGATGGCGGCCGGCACCTCCTTGGCCTTGCCGTAACCGACACCTACGGTGCCGTCACCGTCGCCCACCACGACCAGCGCGGTGAAGCTGAAGCGACGACCACCCTTCACAACCTTGGCGACACGGTTGATCGCGACAACGCGCTCAACGTAAGCGGTCTTCTCGGCGGCAGCTGCGCCGCCGTCACGGCCCTTCCGGTCCCGCCGCTCGCCGCCACCGGCACCGCCACCGCGGCGCTGGGGTCCAGCCATTGGAATTACCTCTCTCTGTTTCCGCTAGCTACGGAACCGACTAGAACTTCAGGCCGGCTTCGCGGGCGGCGTCCGCCAGGGCGGCGATGCGCCCGGCGTACTGGTTGCCACCACGGTCGAATACGACAGCCTCGACGCCGGCGGCCTTGGCGCGCTCGGCGACCAGGGCTCCGACCTGCTTGGCCTGAGTCGACTTGTCGCCCTCAGCGCCGCGGATCGAGGTGTCCAGGGTGGACGCCGACGCAAGGGTGTGACCCTTGATGTCGTCGATCACCTGGGCCACGATGTGGCGGTTCGAGCGGGTAACGACCAGACGCGGACGCTCCGCCGTTCCGTTGATGTGCTTACGGATCCGGATGTGGCGGCGCTTGATCGCGGCGCGCTTGTAGGCGTCGCCCTTAAGGATCTTCTGTCCGTATGCCATGGCTTACTTACCCGCCTTTCCGACCTTGCGGCGGATGACTTCGCCCTCGTACTTGACGCCCTTGGCCTTGTACGGGTCGGGCTTGCGCAGCTTGCGGATGTTGGCCGCAACCTCGCCAACCTTCTGCTTGTCGATGCCCTCGACCGAGAAACGGGTCGGGTTCTCCACCTTGAAGGTGATGCCCTCGGGGGCCTCGACGGTGATCGGGTGGCTGTAGCCCAGAGCGAACTCCAGGTTCGAACCCTTGGCCGTCACGCGGTAACCGACACCGCTGATCTCGAGCTTCTTCACGTAACCCTGGGTCACGCCGGTGATCATGTTCGCCACCAGCGTGCGGGACAGGCCGTGCAGGGCCTTGTTCTGACGCTCGTCGTTCGGGCGGGTGACGTTCAGAACGCCGTCCTCATCCCTGACGATGTCGATCGGCGCGGCAACGGTGTGGGTCAGTTCGCCCTTGGGGCCCTTGACCGAAACCGTACGGCCGTCGATGGTGACGTCCACGCCGGCGGGAACCGTGATGGGGAGCTTGCCAATACGCGACATAGCTGTTTCCTCCGTTCCCTTCCGCTACCAGACGTAGGCGAGGACTTCCCCACCCACGCCCTTCTTGCCGGCCTGCTTGTCGGTCAGGAGACCGTGCGACGTGGAGATGATCGCCACGCCGAGGCCACCGAGGACCTTGGGCAGGTTGGTGGACTTCGCGTACACCCGGAGACCGGGCTTGGAGATCCGCTTGATGCCCGCGATGGAGCGCTCACGGTTCGGGCCGAACTTCAGCTCGAGAACGAGGTTCTTGCCGACCTCGGCGTCCTCGACCTTCCAGCCCGTGATGAAGCCCTCCTGCTGGAGGATCTCCGCGATGTGCGACTTGATCTTCGATGCCGGCATCGTCACGGAGTCGTGGTATGCCGAGTTCGCGTTCCGCAGACGCGTAAGCATGTCTGCGATCGGATCAGTCATGGTCATGAATTGGCCTTCGGCCTCTCTCGCCGGGGTTTCCTGGTGCGCCATCCCTCTCCCCGATCCGAGACGGGACGGGTGCGGCGCGGTGGACCTACGGCGTAGTAAGTCGTACGGGCGACTGTCAGGCGCCCAACCCTCCAAGCCTAAGCCATGGAAGGGAGGGCGCCTGACACGCCCAGTGCTTACCGAGAGCCTCTGGAATCCCTAAAAGCGGGACTACCAGGAGCTCTTGGTCACGCCCGGCAGCTCGCCACGGTGAGCCATCTCACGAAGGCACACGCGGCACAGGCCGAACTTGCGGTACACGGAGTGGGGACGGCCACAACGCTGGCAGCGCGTGTAGCCACGCACGCCGAACTTGGGCTTGCGAGCAGCCTTCGCGATCAGAGCCTTCTTCGCCATCTCGCTCACGCCTCCTTGAAGGGGAAGCCGAGGTGACGAAGGAGCGCGCGGCCCTCAGCGTCGTTGGTCGCCGTGGTCACCACGGTGATGTCCATACCCCGGGTGCGGTCGATCTTGTCCTGGTCGATCTCGTGGAACATGACCTGCTCGGTGAGACCGAAGGTGTAGTTGCCACGGCCGTCGAACTGCTTGGGGGACAGACCACGGAAGTCGCGGATGCGCGGGAGCGCGAGCGACAGGGTGCGGTCCAGGAACTCCCACATGCGGTCGCCACGGAGCGTGACGTGGGCACCGATCGGCTGGCCCTCACGCAGCTTGAACTGCGCGATGGACTTGCGGGCCTTGGTAACGGCCGGCTTCTGACCGGTGATCGTGGTGAGGTCGCGGATGGCGCCCTCGATCAGCTTGGAGTCGCGGGCGGCGTCGCCCACACCCATGTTGACCACGATCTTGACGAGGCCGGGGATCTGCATGACGTTCTCGTACTTGAACTCGTCACGCAGCTTGCCCGCGATCTCCTCGCGGTACTTCAGCTTCAGACGCGGGCTGGTGGTGGTCGTCATCAGATGTCCTCACCCGTCCGCTTGGCAACGCGGATCTTGTTGCCTTCGTCGTCGAAGCGGTAACCGACACGCGTGACGACCTTGTTGCCGTCCTTCTCAACGACCAGCTGGACGTTGGAGACGTGGACAGGCGCCTCAGTCGTGACGATGCCACCGGCCTGCGAACCCTTGGCGGTGGGGCCGGCCTTGGTGTGCTTCTTGACCCGGTTGACACCCTCGACCAGGACACGGTCCTCGCGGGGGTAGGCCGCGATGACCTTGCCCTGCTTGCCCTTGTCCTTGCCGGTGATGACCTGAACCAGGTCGCCCTTCTTGATCTTCATGCTTACAGCACCTCCGGAGCCAGCGAGATGATCTTCATGAACTTCTTCTCGCGCAGCTCACGCCCGACCGGGCCGAAGATGCGGGTGCCGCGAGGGTCGCCGTCGTTCTTCAGAATGACGGCGGCGTTCTCGTCGAAGCGGATGTACGAGCCGTCCGGACGGCGGCGCTCCTTGACGGTGCGAACGATGACCGCCTTGATGACGTCACCCTTCTTCACGTTGCCGCCGGGGATCGCGTCCTTGACGGTGGCGACGATGACGTCACCGATGCCCGCGTAGCGGCGACCGGAGCCACCGAGCACACGGATGCAAAGGATCTCCTTCGCACCAGTGTTGTCGGCGACACGCAGTCGCGACTCCTGCTGGATCACGTCTATCTCCTGTTTGTCTGCCGGTTCCCGGCAGGGGCCGCTTCACTAGGAGGCGAGCCCCTGCCGAGCCTGGCGGAACTGACCTGCGGGTTTGCCCGCAGGAAATTACTTGGCCTTCTCGAGGATCTCGACGATGCGCCAGCGCTTGGTCGCCGACAGCGGACGCGTCTCCATCAGGAGGACGCGGTCGCCGACGCCGGCAGCGTTCTGCTCGTCGTGCGCCTTGAGCTTGTTCGTACGGCGGATGACCTTGCCGTACAGCGCGTGCTTGACGCGGTCCTCGACGGCGACGACGACGGTCTTGTCCATCTTGTCGCTGACGACGAGACCCTCACGGGTCTTGCGGAAGCCGCGGGCCTCTGCAGTCTGCTCAGTCACGTTGCTCTCACTCATCAGGCGCTCTCCACCGTCTCGATGCCCAGCTCGCGCTCACGCATCAGGGTGTAGATCCGCGCGATGTCCTTACGGACGGCCTTCAGCCGACCGTGGTTCTCGAGCTGACCCGTCGCCGCCTGGAAGCGGAGGTTGAACAGCTCTTCCTTGGCTTCGCGGAGCTTCGCGAGAAGCTCCTCGTCACCCAGTTCGCGCAGCTCGGACGCCTTGGTACCGGCCGACATCACGCTTCACCTGCCTCGCGCTTGACGATCCGGCACTTCATCGGCAGCTTGTGGGCGGCGCGAGTCAGGGCCTCACGGGCGATCTTCTCGTTGGGGTACGACAGCTCGAACATCACGCGTCCGGGCTTGACGTTGGCGATCCACCACTCCGGGGAACCCTTACCGGAACCCATGCGGGTCTCGGCAGGCTTCTTGGTGAGGGGACGGTCCGGGTAGATGTTGATCCAGACCTTGCCACCACGCTTGATGTGACGCGTCATGGCGATACGAGCGGCCTCGATCTGACGGTTCGTCACGTACGCCGGGGTCAGCGCCTGGATGCCGTACTCGCCGAACGCAACCTGCGTGCCGCCCTTGGCAGCGCCGCTGCGCTTCGGGTGGTGCTGCTTGCGGTGCTTGACCCTACGGGGGATCAGCATTTCGGTCAGGCCTCCGTTCCGGTGCTCTCAGCCGGAGCGGACGCCTGGGCCTCGGCCTTGGGGGCCTCGGCGCCGGCAGCCTGCTGCGGCTTACGACCGCGCCGCTCGCCACCGCGGCCACCACGGGCCGGGCGGTCGGAGCCGCCACCGCGAGCCGGGCGGTTACCCGCACGGGCGGCAGCGTTCTCGGCGCGGACCTCGGCGATGTTCTTGACGTCGCCCTTGTAGATCCAGACCTTCACACCGATGCGGCCGAAGGTCGTCTTGGCCTCGAAGAAGCCGTAGTCCACGTTCGCGCGGAGCGTGTGCAGGGGCACGCGGCCCTCGCGGTAGAACTCCGAGCGGGACATCTCGGCGCCACCGAGGCGGCCACCGCACTGGATCTTGATGCCCTTGGCGCCGGCCTTCATGGCGGACTGCATGCTCTTACGCATGGCCCGACGGAAGGAGACGCGGGAGGAGAGCTGCTCGGCAACGGCCTGAGCAACCAGCTGAGCGTCGGTCTCGGGGTTCTTGACCTCGAGGATGTTCAGCTGGACCTGCTTGCCCGTGAGCTTCTCGAGGTCACCGCGGATGCGGTCGGCCTCGGCGCCACGGCGGCCGATGACGATGCCCGGACGAGCGGTGTGGATGTCCACACGCACGCGGTCACGGGTGCGCTCGATCTCAACCTTCGAGATGCCGGCGCGCTCCATGCCGGACGTCATCATCCGACGGATGGCGACGTCTTCCTTGACGTAGTCCTTGTACAGCTTGTCGGCGTACCACCGGGACTTGAAGTCCGTGGTGACACCGAGCCGGAACCCGTGCGGGTTTACCTTCTGGCCCATTACCGGGTTCCTTCCTTGCTGCTGACGACCACAGTGATGTGGCTGGTCCGCTTGCGGATCCGGTAGGCACGGCCCTGGGCACGCGGACGGAACCGCTTCAGGGTCGGGCCCTCGTCGACGTACGCCTCGCTGATGACCAGCGAGGAGGCGTCCGGGTGGTCGTAGTTGTGCGCGGCGTTGGCAATGGCGCTGTCGAGCACCTTGCCGACCGGCACGGAGGCTGCCTGCGGAGCGAATCGCAGAACAGCCTGAGCCTCCGTGGCATCCATGCCACGGATAAGGTCCACCACGCGGCGGGCCTTCATGGGCGTAACGCGGATGTACCGCGCCTGGGCCCTGGCTTCCATGGTTGTCCCTCTCAGTTACTTACGTGTCTGAATGCGATCCGCTACTAGCGGCGCTTCGACTTCCGGTCGTCCTTGACGTGACCCCGGAAGGTGCGCGTCGGCGAGAACTCGCCGAGCTTGTGGCCGACCATCGACTCGGTGACGAACACCGGGATGTGGGTCTTGCCGTTGTGCACCGCGAGCGTGTGGCCGAGCATGGCCGGCACGATCATGGAGCGACGGGACCAGGTCTTGATGACGTTCTTGGTGCCTGCTTCGTTCTGCGTTTCCACCTTCTTGATCAGGTGGTCGTCGACGAAGGGCCCCTTCTTGAGACTGCGCGGCATCTAAACCCGCTCCTAGCGCTTCTTGTTCGTCTTGCGGCGGCGGACGATGTACTTGTTGCTCGCCTTCTTCGGAGCACGAGTACGACCCTCCTTCTGACCCCAGGGGCTGACCGGGTGGCGACCACCGGAGGTCTTGCCCTCACCACCACCGTGGGGGTGGTCAACCGGGTTCATCGCCACACCGCGAACGGTCGGGCGAACGCCCAGCCAGCGCTTACGGCCGGCCTTGCCCCAGTTGATGTTGCTCTGCTCGGCGTTGCCGACCTCGCCGACGGTGGCGCGGCAGCGCACGTCGACCAGGCGGATCTCACCGGAGGGCATGCGGAGGTGGGCCATCGAGCCCTCCTTCGCGAGCAGCTGCACGGAGGCACCGGCGGAGCGGGCGAACTTGGCGCCGCCACCGGGACGGAGCTCGATCGCGTGGATCGTGGTACCGACCGGGATGTTGCGGAGCGCCAGGTTGTTGCCCGGCTTGATGTCGGCCCCGGGACCGTTCTCCACGCGGTCACCCTGCTGCAGGTTGCGCGGGGCGAGGATGTAGCGCTTCTCGCCGTCGGCGTAGTGCAGCAGCGCGATGCGCGCGGTGCGGTTGGGGTCGTACTCGATGTGCGCGACCTTCGCCGGCACGCCGTCCTTGTCGTGACGACGGAAGTCGATCACGCGGTAGGCGCGCTTGTGGCCACCACCCTGGTGGCGGACGGTCACACGACCGGAGTTGTTACGGCCACCCTTGCTGTGCAGGGGGCGGACCAACGACTTCTCCGGCGTGGACCGCGTGACCTCGACGAAGTCGGCGACGCTGGAGCCACGACGGCCCGGCGTAGTCGGCTTGTACTTGCGGATTCCCATTTCTCAGTCCTCGTCCGATATCGGACGATCCGGACCGCCCTCAGGCGGTCGGACCGCCGAAGATGTCGATACGGTCGCCCTCAGCGAGGGTCACGATCGCGCGCTTGGAGCCGGCACGCTGACCGAAGCCGGTCTTGGTGCGCTTGCGCTTGCCCTGGCGGTTGATCGTGTTGACCCCGGTGACCTTGACCTCGAAGACCGACTCGACGGCCTGCTTGATCTGGGTCTTGTTGCTGCCCGGGGCGACGACGAACGTGTACTTGTTGTCGTCGAGGAGCGCGTAGCTCTTCTCGGACACGACCGGCTTGATCAGGATGTCACGGAGGTCCGTGAACGCCTTGCTGGCCGGCGTGACGACGGTGTTCTTGCCCTCGGCGGCGTGGCGACGCGCCTTGGCGACGCGAGCGGCCTTGGCCTTCTTCGCGGCCTTCGAGGCAATGGCGGGGTGACGGATGGCCATCAGACCTCGCTCCCTTCGGTGTCATTGGCCTTCGGGCCCGACACGAAGGACTCGAACGCGGACTGGGTGAAGACCACGTCGTCCGAGACGAGAACGTCGTACGTGTTCAGCTGGCCCGGCTCCAGGATGTGGACCTGGGGCAGGTTGCGGGCGGACAGCCACGCGGCCTCGTCGGCGCGCTCGACGACCAGGAGCAGGTTCTTGCGCTCCGAGATCTTGCCGAACAGGCTCTTGGCGGCCTTCGTGGACGGGTTGTCGCCCTCGATCACGCCGGAGACGACGTGGATGCGGTTGTTGCGGGCCCGGTCGGTGAGGGCGTGGCGCAGGGCCGCGGCCTTCATCTTCTTCGGGGTCCGCTGCGAGTAGTCACGCGGCACGGGACCGTGCACGACGCCACCACCGGCGAACTGCGGCGCGCGGGTCGAACCCTGACGGGCGCGACCGGTGCCCTTCTGGCGGTAAGGCTTCTTGCCACCACCACGGACTTCACCGCGGGTCTTGGTCTTGTGCGTGCCCTGACGGGCAGCGGCCAGCTGCGCGACGACGACCTGGTGGAGCAGCGGAACGCTGATCTTCTCTACGTCGAAGATCTCCGCGGGGAGCTCGACGGACCCGGCCTTGTCGCCCGCCGGCGAAAGGATGTCAACAGTGCTCATCGGTTACCTCAGGCCCCCTTGGCCGCAGTGCGGACCAGGACGAGGCCGCCGTTCGGACCGGGAACCGCGCCCTTGATGAGCAGCAGACCCTTCTCCGCGTCAACGGCGTGGACGGTCAGGTTCTGGGTGGTGACCCGCTCGTTGCCCATACGACCCGCCATGCGGAGGCCCTTGAACACACGGCCCGGGGTGGCGCAGCCACCGATGGAACCGGGAGAGCGGTGCTTGCGCTGGGTGCCGTGTCCGGCGCCGAGGCCCTTGAAGTTGTGACGCTTCATGACACCGGCGAAGCCCTTGCCCTTGCTCTTGCCGGTGACGTCGACCTTCACGCCGGCCTCGAACACCTCGGCGGTGACTTCCTGGCCGAGGGTGTACTCGCTGGCGTCAGCGGTACGGATCTCGACGAGGTGGCGGCGGGGGGTCACGTCGGCCTTGGCGAAGTGACCCTTGAGGGGCTTGTTCACCTTGCGCGGGTCGATCTCGCCGAAGGCGATCTGGACCGACTCGTAGCCGTCGACGTCGTTCGTACGGACCTGGGTGACGACATTGGGGCCGGCCTTGACGACGGTGACCGGAACAACACGGTTGTTCGCGTCCCACACCTGCGTCATGCCGAGCTTCTCGCCCAGGATGCCCTTGATCTGCTTAGCCATTCTCAGATCACCGGCCCTCAGAGCTTGATCTCGATGTCGACACCGGCCGGGAGGTCGAGTCGCATCAGAGAGTCAACGGTCTTGGGAGTCGGGTCGAGGATGTCGATCAGGCGCTTGTGCGTGCGCATCTCGAAGTGCTCGCGCGAGTCCTTGTACTTGTGCGGCGACTTGATGACGCAGTACACGTTCTTCTCAGTGGGCAGCGGCACCGGGCCTGCGACCGACGCACCAGTGCGGGTCACCGTCTCGACGATCTTCTTCGCCGAGGAGTCGATGACCTCGTGGTCGTAGGCCTTGAGCCGGATGCGGATCTTCTGTCCCGCCATGGCTACTCAGTAGTCCTGTCTCTCTTACGCTCTGGAACCCGGAGTTCCCTTGACCTCCTCCGACCCACGCGGTCGGGCGTGTCGCGCTCCCGCTGACACAGATGCCCCTTGATCGAACATCCCTGCGTGGGAACACGGCCCTTCCGGAACCGCAAGCCGGGAGCTAGGAGGCCCACCGGGCGCCTGGCCGTTGTCGCACTCACACTTCCCGGAAGATTCCCGTACGTCCGCCTCAGCGCTGCCTTACGGCAGTTAGGGCGACGAGTACTGTGGGACTCGCTTCCGGTCCTCCCGGCGGGAGGCGCGCAGCATCAACACTCGACCGAGCAACTCGGACAGTCTGCCATATGGGGCAGGGGGCTGGCCAATCGAGCCGGAGAGAATACCCCGAGGGTGACGTAGGTCAAACCCGGGCCGCCAGGGCCCGGGACCGGCGGGGTGCGCGACGGCTGATGCGGGGGCGGAGAGACGGGCTGACGGGCCCGCAACCTCAACGGACCCGTCAGTCACACCAGCATCAGACCACCCGCGTACGCGTCAGCTCTCCGCTCCTCCCGGACGGGGTCCGGCGAGCTGACCCGTGAGCGGCGCGGAAGGCTTCTGCGGGGCGAGAAGGTGGAGCGCATCCCGGAGCAGCGTGCTTGAGGTGTGCTCGGTGTAGGGGAAGTAGACGACCTCCACCCCCACCCTCGCGAATTCGGTTTCGAGCCTCGTCCAGATATCCGTGCCGAGCCAGTCGTCACCCTTGAAGATGACGTCGAAACCGACTTCCTTCCAGATCTCCATCTTGTCGTCCACGGTCGCGACGAAGGTCTCGTCCACGTAGCGCACACTGCGGACGATCTGCAGTCGCTCGGCGAGCGGTACCACGGGCGGCCTGCCTTTCAGGCGCACCACGAGGTCGTCCGAGCACACGCCGGCGACGAGCCGGTCGCAGTGCCCGCGGGCCCGGCGCAGGACGTTCAGATGGCCCACGTGGAAGAGGTCGAAGACCCCTGGCGCGTAGCCGAGACGCTCCCTCATCGACGCCTTTCCTTCGAAGCCTTCGTGGCCTTCGTGGCCTTCGTGGCCTTGTCGGCGACCGCGGTGACCGTGAGCGCCTGCGACCCGAGCGCGGTGTTCCGGCCGTCGGTGACGGCGATCGTGTACCGATGGCGCGAACCGGGCGTGACGGTGTCCGTGTACTTCATCGTGGGGCGGTTCCACTCCTGGGACCGGCCCGTCCGCGTGGCCACGAGCCGGCCGTCCCGGTAGATGAGGTACTTCAGCTCGGCGTCGTCCCGGTCCCATGCGGCACGCCAGCTGAGCGTGACCCGGCCGGCGCTGCGGACCGAGGCCGTGAGCCTGGGCGGGTTCTCCGGAGTTCCCCGGTCGGGACCGGCCCCGAAGCGCGTCAGGCTCTGCTGCGGACGGTTGTTGACGGTGGTGAACTCGCCGCCCGCCCACAGGATGCCGCCGGCCATCGCCATGGCCCGGGGACCGTTCTGCTCGCCGATCCCTTCGTTCGTGTCGGGGAACCAGTGCAGGATGTGGCGGTTGCGGGTCGACTGAGCCAGGAAGTGCTGGCGGTTCTGGTGCTCGGGGAAACCGCCCGGCGTGTCCCTGCAGTTGTGGGCGTGGGAGCCGCTGTAGAGCACACCGTTGTGCAGGGCGAGCGCCTGGGTGGCGCCCAGGCAGGTGTCACGCCACGCCAGCTTGCCGGTGCGAAGGCTGGCGGCGATACGGCCGTCGAAGATGCCCGTCCCGGTACCCTCGGCCGCCACATAGAACTTGGTCTTGTCACGGACCAGCGCCTTCACGACGGACCGGGCCGGCAGCCAGTCCGTGTACTGGGCCACCGTCTTCCCCGTGCGGGGGTGCAGGGCGACCAGCGAGGCCTCCAGGTCTTCGTTGACCAGCTGGAAGTCGCCTCCGACGATGATCTTGCCGTACTCGGGCGCGGCGCTGATGGCGCGTACCGGAGCCTCAATCTCCGCCTTGAACGGCAGCAGCGCGCCTCGACGGTTGAACGCCGCGATGCGCTCCCTCTCCCGGCCGTTGACGGCCGTGAAGTCGCCTCCGAGATAGACCGCGCTCTTCGTGACGTCGATGGCCCGCACGGTCGACGACAGGCGCGGGCGGAAGTCCTTGCGCAGCGAGCAGCCGGCCGTGTTGAGCGCGACCGCATGGGACGCCCTGGCCCTGCCCGCGTTGGCGAACGAGCCGCCGACGTAGAGCATCTTGCCGTCCGCGGTCGCCTTGAGCGCCCGTACGGTGCTTCCGGCGCCGGTGAAGCGGTGGGCGCACGACAGCAGTCTGCCGGTGACGGCGTCGAAGGCCGCGAAGTTCTTGCGTGCGACCTCCCTCTGGCCGGGCTTGGCGCCCGGAGGCCGGACCTTGTTGAAGGTCCCGCCGACGTACACGACACCGCGTGCGTACTCGATCGACCAGACGATGCCGTCGGTCTGCCAGGTCGCCAAGGCGTCGGCGGTCAGGGTCTTTTCGGCGCTGTCGGCCACCGAGGCCGAAGCGGTGATGAGCGAGGCAGCCGCGAGGAGGGCCGCGACCGAAGCCGCGGTGGCTCCCCGCTTCGTGCTTTTTCTCAGGCGCATGGAACATCCCGGGTTGCAGCAAGGACGGGTGGAAGAAGGGGAGATGGAGCGGTGGTCTCGGTTCCGAGACGGCCTCATGGGGTGCGTTCGCGCAGCACACCGGCGAGTTCGCGCACTCCCAAAGGTGTACTAAATCGCCACAAACCTATACCAAATGCGCACAATCCTACGGTGATTGCGACGGCAAGTCCGACGGCCGTGTCACCTGCCAGCAGCCTCGCGGTGACGACCAGCGGCGCGGTGAGGCACAGGGCGACGGCAGTCGCCAGCAGGTATCCGCCGTCGATGAAGGGGAAGCCGGGGTGCCGCCGCACCAGCACGGCCGCGACGACGTTCTCCACCACGGTCGCGGCCCCCCAGGACAGGGCGGCGCCGAGGACGCCGAGACGGGGAATGGCGAGGAACCCCACCGTCAGCTGCACCGCGAACGCGACGCCGGTGACCGCCAGATGCCAGGTGCTCTTGCCCGCCATGAGCAGCACCGTCTGGGCGTTTCCCACCCCGACGTTGACCGCCGAGGCGAGACAGAGCAGCACCAGCGCGCCCGCCCCTTGCTCGAACTCCGGTCCGAACAGCGACAGAACGGTGCCCGGGAAACTCGTGAGCAGGGCCAGCAGCGGCCAGGAGAACAGCACGATCCAGCGCGTCGAGACGCGGTGCAGATGGGAGGCCTGCGCGAGGTCGCCCAGGGCGAGGAGACGGCTGATCTCGGGTGCGACGGCCAGCCTGATGGCCAGCTGGAGCAGCGTTGCAGCGATGACCACGCGGCCTACGGCGGTGTAGATGCCCGCCTCTTCGCTCGTCGCCAGGGAGGACAGCAGGACGACGCCCAGCCAGACCGCGCTGATGTCGAAGACGGACGAGACGGCCCGGGGCGCGGCGAACGCCCAGAAGCCGCGCCGGGTGGCGGTCTCCCGTACGACGGTCTGCCGTACGGGGACATGTCCGGTACTCCGGCGGCGGCACCTGCGCAGTGCGAGCCCGGCGATGAGGAAACCGGCCAGCGAGGGCACGAGCCAGGCGGCGGCCAGGCTCAGCACGCCCGGAGCCAGCAGCAGGACCGGTACGGCGATCAGTACGCGCAGTACCGGCTTCCCGATCTGCTCGACGCCGACGTACGGGATCACGGTGCCGTGGCCCTGGGTGGCGCCCAGCAGGATCAGGGTGACCGTGGCCAGCGGGAGGAACACGGCGAACAGCCGGACCAGGGTCACCGCGTCGCCCGGGGCGAGACTCGGCAGCAGCGCAGTGGCCGTCCCGGGCGACAGGAACAGCAGTGCAGCGGCCGTGGTGCTCGCCAGGGCTCCCGGCACGACCGCGCTGCGCAGCAGTGCGCCCACCTTGCGGCCGCCGGTGATGGCCAGGTCACCGGGGACGAAGCGCACCAGCCCGGTGTCGGCGCCGAGCTTGCAGGCGTTGCACAGGATGGTGAAGGCCGCGACGCAGGTGAACACGGCGCCCGCCCCGTAGGCCCCGAGCCCGCGGGTGACCAGGGCGACCAGGACGTAGCCGAAGACCGCGTTGACCGTCGAGCCCAGGAAACCCCACCATCCGCCGCGCGCGGTGGCCGCGACCCCGGACCGGACGGCCGACCCGCCGGTGGCCGGGGCAGTCGTACCGGAGGTGCTCACCGGGAGGTGGTGAGCGTGTCGTCCCGCAGGGGCGCGGTCGGCTTCGCCGTGGCGTCGTCGGCCGGGGCGGACGGTGGCGTGGACACGTTCCGCTCCCGCAGCCGGCGGAGCAGACCGGACCGGGTGCCCTCGTGGAGCGCCGCGCCCACGAGGTGACCGCCCAGGCAGCTGACCAGTTCGTGAACGCGCTTGAGGTCGTCGCGCCTGAGGTCGTCCAGCGCACCCACCACGAGAACGCCGTCCACGCACGGGGCGAGCACCAGGCCGTCGCCGTGTTCCAGCAGGGGCGGGCTCAGGAAGAGCGTCGACCCGCCGGAATCGGCATCCGGCACGGCACGCGCCGCCGGGACCGCCGGCCCGTCGTCGCCGGTGGTGGCGCGGTTGTGGGAGCAGAGCGTGAACCGCCCGGCCGTGCCCGCGTCGACGACCACTGCGCCCTCGGGTACGTCGTCCGACGGGGGGTCGCCGGCCGACAAGGGCAGTCGGGCCCACAGGCCAGGAGTGTGCGCGGTGGCGTCCACCAGTCGTACGTCGTCACCGGACTCGGCGAGGGCGGCTGCGAGATTCACGGCGACGGCCTCGGCACCTCGCTGCTGCCTCGGCGCCACGATCATGAGCCTGCCCAGGGACGTACGTCCGTCGCTGTCCCGCAGACGCAGGGCCAGGGCGCGGTACGCCTGCGCGCCGCTGCCGTCCGCCCGGCCGACCTCCAGCAGTTCGCCCGCGGCGCCGGGGGCCGGGAGGATGCCCAGCACGGGAGCGTGCAGCGCCTCCTGGACCTCACCGACCGTGCGGGCCCGCGGCTCCAGGGCGGATCGCAGCCAGGCGAGCACGACCCCCAGGATGAGACCGCCGAGCAGGCCGGCCCCGATGAGCCAGCCTGGACCGGGTCCCGCGGGCCGCGCCGGCGGCTCGGCTCTGCGGACGATGTCGCCGGCGAAGGGGTCGTAGGTCCGGACGTCCGAGATCTTCTTGCGCAGGATGCCGACCTGTTCCCGCATCCCCGCGGCGCCGGCGACGGGCGGGTTGCCCTTCTTCGTGGCGAGCCGCTCGGTCAGCTCGGCGATCTGCCGCTCCAGCCCGGCGGTCATCCGGGCGGCCATGGCCTCGGAGCGGTCCTGGCGATCGGTGAGGTAGGCCCGGGCGAACGCGTTGGTGACGCGAGCCGCACGCTGGGCGGTGCCCGCCGTGTACTCGAACCGCAGGACCTGGGTGTCCGGGAGGTCCGTCACGCGCAGGTCCGCCAGCAGCGCGTCGGCGCCCGGCTTGTGCCGCAGTTCCTTCGCCGCCCGGGCCGCGACGGTCGCGCTGAGCGCGATCTGCCGCTCCGTGCCCATGCTCACCTGGCTGTCCGCGCCCACGCCGATCGTGCTGAAGGGGTCGGACCTGGGGCGCACGAGCACCTCGCCCGTGGAGGTGTAACCGCCCGCGCGCAGCAGGACCAGCAGCAGTCCGCCGAGCAGCCCCAGGACCACGCCCAGCACGATGGTCGCGCGGTACCTCAGCAGCAGGCGCACCTGGTCGCGCAGCTCGTCGGGGTCGTCGTACCGATCGTCGAAACCGGCGGGGCTGGTCACGGGTGCCTCCTGTGGCCGGGGATGAGTGCGTGGCCCGCGGTGGCGGGTGGCCGCACCGGGGCCGCCAGCCGGGCCGGCCCGGCGGCGCGGGTGAGGAAGAGCGGAACGATCAGGAGCAGCGCGAGGGGCGCGATGATCGCCATGAGGCTGCCGCGCAGGAAGATCAACTGGTAGAAGGCGAAGGCGGGGACCAGCAGAACCGCCAGGGTGCTCTGCCGGCCCCGCAGCCGTGCCCTGATGTCGTCCACCCGCCGTCCGGCCGCGCCCAGCACGCAGAAGACCGCGACGACGCACAGCGGACCGCCCCACAGGTAACTCTCGATCCACAGCGGCGCGGAGAGGTTGTGGAAGTCGTAGCCCGCGTACTCGGCGAATTCGATACCGGTGGCCTGCGGTTTTCCGGGCCACATGGTGCGAGGGATCACGACCAGGACGACACCGAGCAGGGCCGACGGCAAGAAGCCGTTTTCCTGCACATAGTCGATGCCGGTCTGCATTTGCTGAAATGCGTCGTAATCCATGGTGGTGCTGAACTGCTCCGCGAGTCCCACGACTTGCAGCGCTTCCCGTTCGTCGTAACGGAAGTAGTCGCTGTACGGGAAGGCGAACAGCACCACGGCCGTGATGGCCACGGCGATGCCGCGAAAGGCTCGCGGGGTGTTGAACCGGTGCCATGAGAAAAGCAGCACCAGAAGGACGGTTCCGGCCCAGAAACGCGGTCTGCTGATGGGGTTGTTGACGATCACGTTGAGCGCGAGCAGGGCCGGGAGCAGCAGCAGGCGGACCGCGCGCAGCAACCGGTCGCCGTTGGCCCGGCGGGGCAGGTGGACCAGGGCCACCATGGACCAGAAGGCAGGGACGGCGAGGCACCAGACGCGCAGCGCGTGCGCGGTGTCCGACTGGGTGTCCGACTGCCACAGAGCCTGTCTGCTGGTGAAGTAGGCCCGCAGGCCGCCTTCCTGCCCGGGGATCAGCACGACCGCGAGCAGCAGCGACAGACTGCACAGCAGGAGCACGGGCAGCGGCGAGAGCGTGCGGGACAGCAGCGGTTCCAGTACGGCCGACCTGCCGCGCTTGCGTCCGGCGGCCAGGGCCGCCCCCGCGGTGTAGGCGAGGAGACCGAGTTCCGTCAGCACGGCGGCAGCGAAAGCGGTCGTCTCACCGCTGCGGTAGCCGAGCGGATAGGTGTCGGTGGCGAGCATGGCGAGCGGCGCCAGACCGAGCCATACGTAGGAGAAGAGCCAGAATCCGAACGCGACCAGGCGCACCGACGTATCGGTGAGTACCCGGGCCAGCCCCACTCCGGTATGCACCGCGACGACGCACTGCACGGCGAGTGCCGTCCCGAATCGTGTGTCGATGGCCTGGAGAATCAGCGCGGGCAGGAAGGCGACGAAAAAGAAGGTCCAGCAGCACACCGCTGCCACGGAACGCTGTTCACCGCCTCGCACCTGCACCCCCGATTGAGCGAGCAAACGGAATGGACCGACACCGGTAGATTTATAGCCCAAGGGCCAGGCCGATCCCCCGCATTTGGCAGGGCGTTTCACATGACGTGAATTAATATGAAGGCACCATAGTCACGGGCCGACGCGGCTTGCCGTCCGCAGAATTTCCTCGAATTGCGAAGCACACCCCTCCAGGGCGAACTCCCGCTCGGCCAGCGCCCGGCTCTCCTTGCCCAGCGACTGCGCCCTCGCCGGGTCGTTCAGTACCTCCCGGACCCATGCGGCCGCCTCGGACAGCGAGGACTCCTCGGGGGCGAACACCGGCGAGCCGGCCCGCCGGAGCAGCTTCGCCGCCAGGTTGTCCGCCGGCATCAGGCCCAGCACCGGGCGTCCGGCGCACAGATACGACAGCGTCTTGGAGGGGACCGAGAACTCTCCCGCGTCCGCCGTCAGCAGCACGACCAGCACATCGCCCGCGCCCAGCACCTCGGGCAGCCGCTCGTAGGGCTGGAAGGGCAACAGGGTCAGGTCGACGCCTCGGGCGGCGGCGGCCTCCTTGATGACCGGGACGGCCGGTCCGTCGTTGACGACGACGAGGCGGACCCGTTCGCCCTGCTCGCGCAGTGTCTCGGCCAGCCGCACCAGCAGGACGGGGTTGTGCTTGAGGCCGATCGTGCCCGAGTACAGCACGGTCCTGACGCCGGTGAGGCCGTGCTCCTGCGACCACGCATTGGCGCGGGCCACGGGGAGGATCTCGTCCAGCGGCGCCCAGTTGGGAATGACGGTGACCTTGTCCGCGGTGCGCCACTCCCGGTGGACCCGCACGAAGGAGTCGGCGATCACGACGATCGCCGAGGCTCGTCGCGCCGACCACTTCTCGCCCTGCTCGAAGACCCGGGCGGCGACACCCATCAGCCTCGACACCCCGGCGGCGGCGAAGCTCTTCAGCGCGACGGCGGTGATGTCCTGGTGCCACAGCACCCATGGGATGCGCAGCGCCTTCAGTGCCGACGCGGCCACGACCAGGGTCGGGATCGGCAGGTTCGCCAGCATCGCCACGTCCGGCTTCTCGCGCCGTACCTGCCGTGCCAGTTCCAGACCCAGCCGTGTCTCCTTGAAGAGGCGTCGGACGTAGGCGCCCTTGTCCAGGACGACGCGGTCGCCGATGGTGACGAAGCGCAGGCCGGCGACGGTGTCCTCGGCGAGGTTGCCCTTCCCGGAGACGTAGGCCGAGCAGGTCGAGTGGACGACGTCATGACCGCGGTACGCCAGTTCACGGCTGAGCTGGGCCTGGAACGGGTGCCCGCTGTAGTCGTGGACGAGGATCCTCATGTACTGCTCTCCCGGCCGGTTCGAGGGATCAGGAACGAGCGCGCTTGACCTGGTCGAAGACCCAGGCGTAGGTCTTCTCGAGCCCGTCCGCCAGCGTGATCGACGGCTCCCAGCCGTACAGTTCGCGGATCAGGCCGTTGTCGGAGTTGCGGCCGCGTACGCCCTGCGGCGCGTCCAGCCGGTAGGCGCGCTCGCAGCGGATGCCCGCGATCTCCTCGACGATGTCGACCAGTTGGTTGATGGTGACCAGCTCGGAGGAGCCGAGGTTGACCGGGACGTTGCTGGTGCCGTTCATGAGCATCCGCGTGCCGTGCAGGCAGTCGTCGATGTACATGAAGGAGCGGGTCTGCCGACCGTCGCCCCAGATGTCGATCCGGTGCTCACCGGAGATGACCGCCTCGGCGATCTTGCGGCACACGGCCGCCGGGGCCTTCTCGCGGCCTCCGGTCCAGGTGCCCGCCGGGCCGTACACGTTGTGGTAGCGCGCGACACGGCAGGTGAACCCGTAGTCCTCCTCGAAGTGGCGGCACATGCGCTCCGAGAAGAGCTTCTCCCAGCCGTAGCCGTCCTCGGGCTGCGCCGGGTAGGCGTCCTCCTCCTTGAGGGCGGTGACTTTCGGGTCGCTCTGCTTGCCGGCGGCGTACACACAGGCGGACGAAGAGTAGAAATAGCGCTCCACGCCGGCCTCATGCGCGGCCTTGAGCATGTGGGTGCTGGTCAGCACCGACATCATGCAGGCGGCCTTGTGGTTCTCGATGAATCCCATGCCGCCCATGTCGGCGGCCAGCATGTACACCTGGCGGGCATTGCGGACTGCGGCGCGGGCGCTTTCCAGGACGGACAGATCGGCGACGACGTTCTCGGCGCCGGCGTGCACCTGTTGCCACTCGTGAGGCGGCTTGATGTCGACACACCGCACGGTCAGGCCCTGGGACAAAAGGTCGGCCGCGAGATGCCCACCGATGAATCCTCCGCCACCCGCGACAACGACATCCACCTGCTTGCTCATGGCAGCTCCTTCTGGAAAGTCGGAATCCGAATGGCAGACTTATCACTGTTTACACCTTTTCATGTGATATGCCGCGCGTTTCCGTATCACAAGGAGCCCAATACCTCCGTCCGGGTTCGCGTCAGGAGAGCTCCCGCAGCCACTTGGCAAAAAACGCCGGAAGCAGCACGACATGGGCCACGAGCAGGGCGACGTACAGCGTGAGGAACAGCTTCTGGCTCCCCAGGAACAGGAAGATCAGGCAGAACAGCCCGTAATCCACGGGCAACAGGGCCATGCCGCGAACACTGGAAGCCGAAGCCGGCGGGCCGGTGGGCGGTTTCGCCCTTCGCCTCCTGAGCTGTTCCGTGAGAATCCCTCCGAAGAACAGCAGGACAGCGGCGAACTGGAAGATGACCGGGAGCAGCAGCGCGGGCTGCATCAGATCGAAGAAGCGGTAGAAGGAAATCAGCACCGCCGCGTGAATACCCAGGATTTTCGCGCAGTCCACCACATGGTCCAGCCACTCCCCGGAAAGGCTGGACGACCGGTGCAGCCTGGCCAGCTGACCGTCCGCGGAATCGAGCGCGAACCCGAGAAGCAGCGCGAGCGCGACGCACTGTCCCACCACATATGAGGGCGGGAGGAGGGCAATCGCGATAACGGCTGCGAAGGTGACCAGCGCGCTGACGGCCGTCACATGGTTGGGCGAGAGTCCGATACGGTACGCCGCTGCCGCGAGCAGTCTCCCGGCCGGCCGGTTGACGAACCGTGTGTAGAAGGAAACCCCCTGGGCGGGTTTCTGCACCGTCGAGAGCTGTTGCAGCGTGCTGGAGAATTCCATTACCTGACCTCGTGCGTGAACGGGCAACGGGAGGAGCAACCGCGTACCGAATTCTCGGAGTCGTCCGCGCGCGAGCTAGTCCCGAGAGGGGGCGTGACACACACCCCGATAGATCGCCTCCAGCCGATCCGTCACCGCATGAATCGAGAACGCCTCCCGGACGGCGCGATGCCCCGCCGCCACGAGGGCGTCCCGCTTGGCGTCGTCGGCCAGCACACCGCACACCGCGTCGGCCAGCTCTTCCGGACTGCCGTCGGTGACCATCGCCGCGCCCCGGCGAGCCAGCTCGTCCGCGATGCCGCAGCTGTCCGTGCACACCACGGGGGTGCCCGCCGAGAGGGCCTCCATCACGGTCATCGGGAAGGGTTCGTCAACGCTGGGCAGCACGTAGACCGCCGCCCTCGCATACGCCCGTACCGCCTCCGGGTGCCGCAGCGCCCCGCCGTAGGAGACGGTGCCCTGCAGCCCATGGGCGGCGATCAGCCGGCGCACCGTCGGCAGCATCCCCTCGTCCGCCCCGTGGATGGTGAACCGGGCTTCGGGCATCCGCCGGTGCACCAGAGCCGCCATCTCGACGAACGCCTCCGGGCGTTTGCGCGGGTGCAGTCTGGCGAGGAAGAGCACCTCCCGCTCGCGCCGCGGGTGCTCCGCCCCTCCCCCGGGCTCGGGACGCACCCCGTTGGGCAGGGTCATCAGCGGCGGACCGTCGGCACCGATGACCTCGGCGACTGCCCTGCGCTCGTGCTCGGTGAGAACCAGGCAGCCCTGCGCCCGCCGCAGCAGCGGCACGTAGAGGCGGTCGAAGAGCCTGGCGACGGCCGCGCGCCGGGGCTGCACCATGCCATGCGTCTGTGCGAAGAACTTCTTGCGGCGCAGCGCGGCGATGGCGAGCGCCGCGAGGGAGACAAGGTCGCGCCCCGCGTGCACGTGAACCACGTCGGCCCTGCCCATTGACACCCACAGGTCCCTGACCAGCAGCGGATGCATGAGCCCGGTGAAACGCCCCGGGAGCAGCGAGCGAGCCGGACGCGTCCGCAGCGGCACCGAGCCGAGCCGTTTCGGCGCCGAGGACCTGCCACGCCACAGCGACACCAGCGTGACCTCGTGGCCACGGGCAGCGCACTCCTCAAGGTGCCCGGCGGCCACGCTCGTGGGACCGCCGTACGCTCCGTCGTCGCTCACGAGCGTCACCACATGGACAAGCCTCATGCCGCTGCCCCACGGGTGATGACGGCACCGGGAGAGACGTCCCGGTGGGCGACCGCCGAAGCACCGACCACCGCGCTACGGCCGACGGTCACGCCGCGCAGTACGACGGCCCGGGCCGCGACCCACGATCCGGGCTCCAGACGGATCGGCCCGTTGTCGAACTCCATGGTGGGACTGCGGTGTTGATGACTTCCGGTGCACAGGAACGCGTCCTGCGAGACACACACATCGCTGCCGATGGTGATCGGCTGCAGGTTCAGCAACCAGGCACCCTCACCGATCCACACGTCGTCGCCGACAGCCAGCCGCCAGGGCCAGTGCACCCGGACACCGTGCCGGATCAGCACCCGCCGCCCGATCCGCGCACCGAACGCCCGCAGCACCGCCGGCCGCCAGCGGGCCGGGAACCACCACTTGCGGAACACGAGATGCAGTACGGCGAACCACGCAGCCTGGACCAGCCAGGGCCGCCCCTTGTCGTAGCCCGCCCCTGTGAAACCCCGCAGGGAACGCTCGACGGCGGCCCTGTGATGGGCCTGGCCCGCACGGGCGCCCCCACCAGGCGGCGCAGCGGTCTCTGACATGGCGGCGCCCTTCCCGAAATGCGAAGAAACTGTATTTACGTGTATTTACTATGACCGCATCGCAAGCACCAGCACATACAGGCGTGTTGCCCACGCCCTCGACTGCCCGGCGCATCCGCCGTACCGACACTCGCCCTTTCCGGTGCCCTGGACCTCGGACGGCCCACGAAAAGGAACCCTCGGGGACTGACGCCGATCCGATTGTGCAATTAATCAGACTGCCCACAAGGGTGCAATCAGGAAGATTCCGAGCAAAAGGAGCACTAATCGTGCGAGTAACCAGTCGAGCGGCCACGCGGTCGGCACGAGCGAGATGGGGAGCGCGCTGCGTCGGCCTCGGCCTGACCACGGCCCTGGCGGTCACCTTCACGGCAGGCACCGCGGCGGCCGTCCCGGGGCCTCAGCTGGGGGCAGCCGTGGCGCCCGAAGAGGTTGCCGACAACCCGGACTGTGACGACTTCGAGCAGTTCGCCGACTCCGAAGAGTTCGACACGGACAACGAGCCGGCGAACGGGGAGGTCCTGGACATCAACGGGCAGGGCACGATCACCCTGGGCGTCACGCAGAGAACAGAGGAGCCGGACGGGCAGCTGCTGAGCTTCAGCGTCGACGGCCCCTTCGCCGTTGTCGGAGTCATCGTCAAGGGCGGTCCGGCAAACGTAGGAGGAGCCAACCTCTACGACTACACGGGCACGCCGGCCGGCCAGATCGAAGCCGACGAGGATCTCCACGCTCAGCTCAATCCTCCCGGCAACGCCATCACCGACATCAGCCACGTGGCGTTCTGCGTCGTCCCGGACGGCAGCAACACCTGACGCCCTAGAGGCACACAGCAAAGGGGCCCGTACGACAGAAGTCGTACGGGCCCCTTCAGGAGCTCGCGCTGGAGCTACCAGGTCAAACCAACAAGACTACTTGTTGATCTTGGTGACCTGGCCGGCGCCGACCGTCCGGCCACCCTCACGGATGGCGAACTTCAGGCCCTCTTCCATGGCGACGGGCTGGATGAGCTCAACGGTCATCTCAGTGTTGTCGCCCGGCATGACCATCTCCGTGCCCTCGGGGAGGGTCACAACACCGGTCACGTCAGTCGTACGGAAGTAGAACTGCGGACGGTAGTTGTTGAAGAACGGCGTGTGGCGGCCACCCTCGTCCTTGGACAGGATGTAGGCCTGGGCCTCGAACTCGGTGTGCGGCGTGACCGAACCGGGCTTGATGATGACCTGGCCGCGCTCGACGTCCTCGCGCTTGATGCCACGGAGGAGCAGACCGACGTTCTCACCGGCCTGACCCTCGTCGAGCAGCTTGCGGAACATCTCGATGCCGGTGACCGTGGTGGTGGTCTTCTCGGTCTTGATGCCGACGATGTCGACGGTCTCGTTGACCTTGAGGACACCACGCTCGATACGGCCGGTGACGACCGTACCGCGACCGGTGATCGTGAAGACGTCCTCGATCGGCATCAGGAACGGCTTGTCGACGTCACGCTCGGGCTGCGGGATGTTCTCGTCCACGGCCTTCATGAGCTCGAGGACGGTGTTGCCCCACTCCTTGTCGCCCTCAAGGGCCTTGAGCGCCGAGACCTTGACGACCGGCAGGTCGTCGCCCGGGAACTCGTACTCGGAGAGCAGCTCACGAACCTCGAGCTCGACGAGCTCCAGGATCTCCTCGTCGTCCACCATGTCGGCCTTGTTCAGGGCGACGACGATGTACGGAACGCCGACCTGGCGGGCCAGGAGCACGTGCTCCTTGGTCTGCGGCATCGGGCCGTCGGTGGCGGCGACCACGAGGATGGCGCCGTCCATCTGGGCAGCACCGGTGATCATGTTCTTGATGTAGTCCGCGTGACCGGGGCAGTCGACGTGGGCGTAGTGACGCGTCTCGGTCTGGTACTCGACGTGCGCGATGGAGATGGTGATACCGCGCTGGCGCTCCTCGGGAGCCTTGTCGATCTGGTCGAAGGCCGAGGCCTCGTTCAGGTCCGGGTACGCGTCGTGCAGCACCTTGGTAATGGCGGCCGTAAGGGTCGTCTTACCGTGGTCGATGTGACCGATGGTGCCGATGTTGACGTGGGGCTTAGTCCGCTCGAACTTCGCCTTCGCCACGGGGTCCTCCTGTGGAGTGGTTCTGAACGCCTTGCTTCATCGGCGCCAGGTGATCTTTGCTGGAAAGCCCGGGCCTCGGGGCAAACATCCGTGTTTGCGGGTGTTTGCCCCTCAAGGCTCCGGAGTCAAGCCTAAAGCGTGTGAACGCGGTGCGTTACTCGCCCTTGGCCTTCGCGATGATCTCCTCGGCGACGTTCCGCGGAACCTCGGCGTAGGAGTCGAACTGCATGGAGTAGCTGGCACGGCCGGACGTCTTGCTGCGCAGGTCGCCGACGTAACCGAACATCTCCGAGAGGGGCACGAGGCCCTTCACGACGCGAGCACCCGCCCGCTCCTCCATGGCCTGGATCTGGCCACGGCGGGAGTTGATGTCGCCGATGACCTCGCCCATGTAGTCCTCGGGCGTGGTGACCTCGACGGCCATCATCGGCTCAAGGAGCACAGGGCTGGCCTTGCGCGCGGCCTCCTTGAAGGCCTGCGAACCGGCGATCTTGAAGGCGAGCTCCGAGGAGTCGACCTCGTGGTAGCCACCGTCGATGAGGGTGACGCGCACGCCGGTCATCTCGTAACCGGCGAGGATGCCGAACTGCATGGCCTCCTGCGCACCGGCGTCGACCGAAGGGATGTACTCCTTCGGGATACGACCACCGGTCACCTTGTTCACGAACTCGTACGAGGCGTCGCCGCCCTCGATCGGCTCGATCGCGATCTGCACCTTGGCGAACTGGCCGGTACCACCAGTCTGCTTCTTGTGCGTGTAGTCGACGCGCTCGACGGCCTTGCGGATCGTCTCGCGGTAGGCGACCTGCGGCTTGCCGACGTTGGCCTCGACCTTGAACTCACGGCGCATACGGTCGACCAGCACCTCGAGGTGCAGCTCGCCCATACCACCGATGATGGTCTGGCCGGTCTCCTCGTCCGAGTGGACCTGGAAGGACGGGTCCTCCTCGGCCAGGCGCTGGATCGCGACGCCCAGCTTCTCCTGGTCACCCTTCGACTTGGGCTCGATGGCGACCTGGATGACCGGCGCCGGGAAGTCCATGGACTCCAGGATCACCGGCTGCTTGTCGTCGCACAGCGTCTCACCGGTGGTGGTCTGCTTCAGGCCCATGACGGCGATGATGTCGCCGGCGCCCACCGACTCGATCTCCTCACGCTTGTTCGCGTGCATGCGGTAGATCTTGCCGATGCGCTCCTTCTTGCCCTTGACGGAGTTCAGCACGGCAGTGCCGGACTCCAGGCGGCCCGAGTAGACCCGGACGAAGGTGAGCTTACCGAGGTGCGGGTCGCTCATGATCTTGAACGCCAGGGCGGACAGCGGCTCGTCCTCGGACGGCTTGCGCTTGACGACGACCTCGGGGTCCTTCACGTCGTGGCCTTCGATGGCCTCGACGTCGAGCGGGGTCGGCAGGTAGCGCACGACCGCGTCGAGCAGGGGCTGGACGCCCTTGTTCTTGAACGCGGTGCCACAGAACACCGGGGTGACGGTGACGCCGTCGGACTTGCCGGACGCGATGGTGATGCGACGGATCGCGGCGTACAGCTGCTCCTCGGTGGGCTCCTGGCCCTCCAGGAACAGCTCCATGATCTCGTCGTCGTTCTCCGCGACGGCCTCGACCAGCTTGCCGCGGTACTCCTCGGCGGCCTCGGCGTGCGTGGCCGGGATGTCGACGACGTCGTACATCTCGCCCTTGGCGGCCTCGGCGGACCACACGAGCGCCTTCATGCGGACCAGGTCCACAACGCCCTTGAAGTCCATCTCGGCACCGATCGGCAGCTGCATGATGAGCGGCACGGCACCCAGGCGGTCCGAGATCATGTCCACGCAGCGGTGGAACTCGGCGCCGGTACGGTCCAGCTTGTTCACGAAGCAGATGCGCGGCACGCCGTAACGGTCGGCCTGACGCCACACCGTCTCGGACTGCGGCTCAACACCGGCGACACCGTCGAACACCGTGACAGCACCGTCGAGGACGCGCAGCGAGCGCTCCACCTCGACCGTGAAGTCGACGTGCCCGGGGGTGTCGATGATGTTGATCGTGTAGTCGTTGTCCTCGAGCGGCCAGTGACAGGTGGTGGCAGCAGAGGTGATCGTGATGCCACGCTCCTGCTCCTGCTCCATCCAGTCCATGGTGGCCGCGCCGTCGTGGACTTCACCGATCTTGTAGCTGACGCCGGTGTAGAAGAGGATCCGCTCGGTGGTGGTCGTCTTGCCCGCGTCGATGTGGGCCATGATCCCGATGTTGCGGACCTTGGCCAGGTCAAGTGAAGTGGTAGCCATAAGGCTTCAGTCTTCTCTCGGTCTCGATGTGGGTAGCGACTACCAGCGGTAGTGCGCGAAGGCCTTGTTGGACTCGGCCATCTTGTGCGTGTCCTCGCGCTTCTTGACGGCCGCACCGAGGCCGTTCGAAGCGTCGAGAAGCTCGTTGAGCAGACGCTCGGTCATGGTCTTCTCGCGACGGGCGCGGGAGTAGCCGACGAGCCAGCGCAGCGCGAGCGTGTTGGCACGACCGGGCTTGACCTCGATCGGAACCTGGTACGTCGCACCACCGACACGGCGGGACTTGACCTCGAGGGTCGGCTTGATGTTCTCCAGCGCGCGCTTCAGCGTGATGATCGGGTCGTTGCCCGTCTTCTCACGCAGACCTTCCATGGCGCCGTAGACGATGCGCTCGGCGGTGGAGCGCTTGCCGTTCAGCAGCACCTTGTTGATGAGCGACGTCACCAGAGGAGAACCGTAGACCGGGTCGATGATGACCGGGCGCTTCGGGGCGGGGCCCTTACGAGGCATTTCTACTTCTCCTTCTTGGCGCCGTAGCGGGAACGGGCCTGCTTGCGGTTCTTGACACCCTGGGTGTCGAGGGAGCCACGGATGATCTTGTAGCGAACACCCGGCAGGTCCTTCACACGGCCGCCGCGCACGAGCACGATGGAGTGCTCCTGCAGGTTGTGTCCCTCACCCGGAATGTAAGCGGTGACCTCGATCCCGCTGGTCAGACGCACACGCGCGACCTTACGCAGGGCCGAGTTCGGCTTCTTCGGGGTGGTCGTGAACACACGCGTGCAGACGCCACGACGCTGAGGGGAACCCTCAAGTGCGGGCGTCTTGTTCTTCTCGACCTTGTCCTGCCGGCCCTTACGGACCAGCTGCTGGATCGTAGGCACTACTTCTCCGGTTTCTGTGTGCCGAATGGTGAAGCTAACCTGGAACGTCGCCGACCCACGCGGTCGGGTGTGTCGAATCCGGCGGACTCCCGCCGCAAGGCGAAAACAGCACAGATTACGGTGGCCGCTCACAGCTCGCGATGCGGGTGAAGGCACGCACGAGAGCCAGGGCACACCCCAGGCACAAGGTCTGAGCGTACCTACCTCATTCGCTGCGGTCAAAACAAATGGGCCTCGCCCGCATCGCCATACGGCCGATGTCAAGACCGTACGCCGTGTTTGATCTTCGAATCGGCGATCCTGGCATGTCAGCGCCACATCCCAGGATCGACGGGACGATCGCTCGCAGCCGTCATGCGGACAAGGCGGCAGCGACGATCATCAGCGTGAGCATGGCCGCCCAGGCCGCGGTCGACAGCCACCCCAGCACCAGGCCGGTGAGGGCGAGGGCGTCGCCGCCCTCGCCGGTGCGGCGGATCTCGGCGCGTGCGGCGTGCCCCAGGGCGACGGCCGGAATGCCGGTCAGACCGAAGCTCACGAGACACAGCACCCCGCAGACCGCCGAACCGACAGCCTTGCCGTTCGTCGGCGGCCTGGGCGTCGCCAGGAACGTCGGTGGTACGGGCATCACGGGCGCCGGGTGCGGCATGGGGCCCTGGGGCAGGTCGGCGACGAGCAGGGCCAGCTCCCCCACCGTACGGGCCGTGTAGGCCCGCGAGACCCGCTGCTCGAACTCGGGCTGCTCCAGCCGCCCCTCGCCGTAGCCGGCTCTGAGCACGTCCACGGCGCGCTCCCGGTCGGCGTGCGAGGCGAGCATCGACGGCGCGCTCGGGCTCGTCCATGGCTGCGGGGCGCCGGCGCCGGGCCACGGCTGCGGCGCGCTGCTGCCCTTCCATGGCTGCCACGGCTGCCCCGGCTGCCACGACGGATGCGTCATGGAGCACCTCCCCCGTTGTGGTCGGAGTCCCTCCATGATGCGCCGAACCGGCATCGAGGGCATCGGGGTCTGCCCGGAGAAAACCCGGAGACGGCCCGCGACGGCCCGGAAACAAGCCACACACGCCGAAGGGCGGCCACCCCGGAAGGTGACCGCCCTCGACTGTGCCTGACTCAGGCTGCTCGCTTACTGGTTGTACGGACCGTAGTCGTAGTCCTCCAGCGGAACGGCCTGGCCGGAGCCGGTGCCGAACGGCGAGTAGTCGATGTCGTCGTAGCCGACGGCCGAGTACATCGCGGCCTTGGCCTCCTCGGTCGGCTCGACCCGGATGTTCCGGTAGCGGGACAGACCCGTACCGGCCGGGATGAGCTTACCGATGATGACGTTCTCCTTGAGGCCGATGAGGCTGTCGGACTTGGCGTTGATCGCCGCGTCCGTCAGGACTCGGGTCGTCTCCTGGAAGGAGGCGGCCGACAGCCAGGATTCCGTCGCCAGCGAGGCCTTGGTGATACCCATCAGCTGCGGACGACCGGAGGCCGGGTGACCGCCCTCCTGGACCACACGACGGTTCTCGGTCTCGAACTTCGAGCGCTCGACCAGCTCGCCGGGCAGCAGCTCGGCGTCGCCGGACTCGATGATCGTCACGCGGCGCAGCATCTGCCGGATGATGATCTCGATGTGCTTGTCATGGATCGACACACCCTGCGAGTTGTAGACCTTCTGGACCTCGCCGACCAGGTGGACCTGGACGGCACGCTGACCCAGGATGCGCAGCACGTCGTGCGGGTTGGTGGCACCCACGGTGAGCTTCTGGCCCACCTCGACGTGCTCGCCCTCGCTGACCAGGAGTCGGGCACGCTTCGAGATCGGGAACGCCGTCTCGTCGCTGCCGTCGTCCGGGGTGACGACGAGCTTCTTGGTCTTCTCGGTCTCCTCGATCCGGACGCGGCCGGTGGCCTCGGAGATCGGGGCGACACCCTTCGGGGTACGGGCCTCGAAGAGCTCGACGACACGCGGCAGACCCTGGGTGATGTCGTCACCGGCCACACCACCGGTGTGGAAGGTACGCATCGTCAGCTGGGTACCGGGCTCACCGATGGACTGGGCGGCGATGATGCCGACCGCCTCACCGATGTCGACCAGCTTGCCGGTGGCGAGCGAGCGGCCGTAGCACATGGCGCAGGTGCCGACGGCGGACTCACAGGTCAGGACCGAGCGGGTCTTGACCTCCTCGATGCCGGCCTTGACCAGCTGGTCGATGAGGACGTCACCGAGGTCGACGCCCGCCGGGGCGAGCACCTTGCCGTCGACGACGATGTCCTCGGCGAGGCAGCGCGCGTACACGCTGGTCTCGGCGTTGTCCGCCTTGCGCAGCACGCCGTCCGCGCCGCGCTCGGCGATGGCCAGCTTGAGGCCACGCTCCGTGCCGCAGTCCTCCTCGCGAATGATGACGTCCTGGGAGACGTCGACCAGACGACGGGTGAGGTAACCGGAGTCGGCGGTACGAAGGGCGGTGTCCGCCAGACCCTTACGGGCACCGTGCGTGGAGATGAAGTACTCCAGCACGGACAGGCCCTCACGGAACGAGGCCTTGATCGGACGCGGAATCGTCTCGTTCTTCGCGTTCGACACCAGACCACGCATACCGGCAATCTGACGCATCTGCATCATGTTGCCTCGCGCACCCGAGTTCACCATCATGAAGATCGGGTTGGTCTTCGGGAAGTTCTCGTTCATGGCCTCGGCAACCTCGTTGGTCGCCTTGGTCCAGATCGCGATGAGCTCCTGCGTGCGCTCGTCCTTGGTGATCAGACCGCGCTCGTACTGCTTCTGGACCTTCTCGTCCTGCGCCTCGTAACCCTTGACGATCTCCTTCTTCGCCTCGGGAACGACGACGTCGGAGATGGCGACGGTGACGCCGGAACGGGTGGCCCAGTAGAAGCCGGACGCCTTCAGGTTGTCGAGCGTCGCCGCCACGATGACCTTCGGGTACCGCTCGGCGAGGTCGTTGACGATCTCGGAGAGCTGCTTCTTGCCGACCTCGTAGTCGACGAACGGGTAGTCCTCGGGCAGCAGCTCGTTGAAGAGCGCACGGCCGAGCGTGGTCTTCAGACGGAAGCTGTCACCCTGCTGCCACTCCGGCTCGCCCTCTTCCTGGGCGGGCGGCGTCCAGCCACGCGGCGGGATGGTGCCTACCGGGAAGCGGATGTCGATCTTCGACTGGAGCGAGAGCTCGCCGGCGTCGAAGGCCATGATCGCCTCGGCCACGGACGAGAAGCCGCGGTCCGCGCCCTTCACGTTCCGCATCTCGCTGTCGGTGGTGAGGAAGAACAGACCGAGGACCATGTCCTGGGTCGGCATCGTCACCGGACGGCCGTCGGCGGGCTTGAGGATGTTGTTCGAGGACAGCATCAGGATGCGGGCCTCGGCCTGCGCCTCCGCGGACAGCGGCAGGTGCACGGCCATCTGGTCACCGTCGAAGTCCGCGTTGAACGCGGTGCAGACGAGCGGGTGGATCTGGATGGCCTTGCCCTCGACCAGCTGCGGCTCGAAGGCCTGGATGCCGAGGCGGTGCAGGGTGGGAGCACGGTTCAGCAGAACCGGGTGCTCGGCGATGACCTCTTCGAGGACGTCGTACACGACCGTGCGGCCGCGCTCCACCATGCGCTTCGCGCTCTTGATGTTCTGCGCGTGGTTCAGGTCGACCAGGCGCTTCATCACGAACGGCTTGAAGAGCTCCAGCGCCATCGCCTTGGGCAGACCGCACTGGTGCAGCTTCAGCTGCGGACCGACGACGATCACGGAACGCGCGGAGTAGTCCACACGCTTACCGAGCAGGTTCTGACGGAATCGACCCTGCTTACCCTTCAGCATGTCGCTGAGGGACTTCAGCGGGCGGTTACCCGGACCGGTGACCGGGCGACCACGGCGACCGTTGTCGAAGAGGGCGTCAACAGCCTCCTGAAGCATGCGCTTCTCGTTGTTGACGATGATCTCGGGCGCGCCGAGGTCGAGGAGCCTCTTCAGACGGTTGTTGCGGTTGATCACACGGCGGTACAGGTCGTTCAGGTCGGAGGTCGCGAAGCGGCCACCGTCCAGCTGCACCATCGGGCGAAGGTCCGGCGGGATGACCGGCACGCAGTCCAGCACCATGCCCTTGGGGCTGTTGCTGGTCTGCAGGAACGCGGAGACGACCTTCAGGCGCTTGAGCGCACGGGTCTTCTTCTGGCCCTTGCCGGTACGGATGATCTCGCGGAGCTTCTCGGCTTCCTCATCGAGGTCGAAGGACTCCAGGCGCTTCTGCAGCGCCGCGGCACCCATCGAGCCGTCGAAGTACGTGCCGAAGCGGTCACGCAGCTCGCGGTAGAGCAGCTCGTCGCCCTCGAGGTCCTGGACCTTGAGGTTCTTGAACCGGGTCCACACCTCGTCGAGACGGTCGATCTCGCGCTGCGCACGGTCACGCAGCTGCTTCATCTCGCGCTCGGCACCCTCGCGCACCTTGCGGCGCACGTCGGCCTTGGCGCCCTCGGCCTCCAGCTCGGCCAGGTCGGTCTCGAGCTTCTTGGCGCGGGCCTCGAGGTCGGCGTCGCGACGGTTCTCGACCTGCTGACGCTCCACGGAGACGTGCGCCTCCAGGGAGGGCAGGTCGCGGGTACGGCGCTCCTCGTCGACGTACGTGATCATGTACGCCGCGAAGTAGATGACCTTCTCGAGGTCCTTGGGAGCCAGGTCGAGCAGGTAGCCCAGCCGGCTCGGGACACCCTTGAAGTACCAGATGTGGGTGACAGGCGCGGCCAGCTCGATGTGGCCCATCCGCTCACGACGCACCTTGGCGCGAGTCACCTCGACGCCGCAGCGCTCACAGATGATGCCCTTGAAGCGGACACGCTTGTACTTGCCGCAGTAGCACTCCCAGTCCCGGGTCGGACCGAAGATCTTCTCGCAGAAGAGTCCGTCCTTTTCGGGCTTGAGGGTGCGGTAGTTGATGGTCTCGGGCTTCTTGACCTCGCCGTGGCTCCACTGACGGATGTCGTCAGCGGTGGCCAGACCGATCCGGAGCTCATCGAAGAAGTTGACGTCGAGCACTATGCGTCAATCCCTCTCAGGGTTGTAAGTCTTGGGGTCTGAAACGGGGGCCTGGGGGTCGGCGGGGCCCTGTGGGTAAGGGCCCCGCCGGACTCCCGTCAGACCTCTTCGACGCTGCTCGGCTCGCGCCGGGACAGGTCGATGCCGAGCTCCTCCGCAGCGCGGAAGACGTCCTCGTCGGTGTCACGCATCTCGATGGACATACCGTCGCTGGACAGCACCTCCACGTTCAGGCAGAGCGACTGCATCTCCTTGATGAGCACCTTGAAGGACTCGGGGATGCCGGGCTCGGGGATGTTCTCGCCCTTGACGATGGCCTCGTAGACCTTCACGCGGCCGGTGACGTCGTCGGACTTGATGGTCAGCAGCTCCTGGAGGGCGTACGCGGCGCCGTATGCCTCCAGCGCCCACACCTCCATCTCACCGAAGCGCTGGCCACCGAACTGGGCCTTACCACCCAGCGGCTGCTGGGTGATCATGCTGTACGGGCCGGTCGAACGGGCGTGGAGCTTGTCGTCGACCAGGTGGTGCAGCTTCAGGATGTACATGTAGCCGACCGAGATCGGCTCCGGGAACGGCTCACCCGAGCGGCCGTCGAACAGCGGGGCCTTACCGGTCGGGAGCACCATGCGCTCGCCGTCGCGGTTCGGGATCGTGTGCTCGAGCAGACCGGCGAGCTCGTCCTCACGCGCACCGTCGAAGACCGGGGTCGCGACGTTGGTGCCGGGGGCGACGGAGTCGGCGCCGATCACCTGGAGGCGCTGCGCCCACTCCTCCGCGAGGCCGGAGACGTCCCAGCCGCGGCTGGCGAGCCAGCCGAGGTGGATCTCCAGGACCTGTCCCGGGTTCATTCGGGACGGCACACCCAGCGGGTTGAGGATGATGTCGACCGGGGTCCCGTCCTCGAGGAACGGCATGTCCTCGATGGGCAGGATCTTGGAAATGACACCCTTGTTGCCGTGTCGGCCGGCAAGCTTGTCACCGTCGGTGATCTTGCGCTTCTGCGCCACGTACACGCGCACCAGCTGGTTCACACCGGGGGGAAGCTCGTCGCCCTCCTCGCGGTCGAAGACGCGGACGCCGATGACCTTGCCGGTCTCGCCGTGCGGCACCTTCAGCGAGGTGTCACGGACCTCACGGGCCTTCTCACCGAAGATCGCGCGCAGCAGGCGCTCCTCCGGCGTCAGCTCGGTCTCACCCTTGGGCGTGACCTTGCCGACGAGGATGTCACCGGCGATGACCTCGGCACCGATACGGATGATGCCGCGCTCGTCGAGGTCGGCGAGGACCTCCTCGGAGACGTTCGGGATGTCCCGGGTGATCTCCTCGGGGCCGAGCTTGGTGTCACGGGCGTCGACCTCGTGCTCCTCGATGTGGATCGAGGAGAGGACGTCGTCCTGCACGAGGCGCTGCGACAGGATGATCGCGTCCTCGTAGTTGTGACCCTCCCACGGCATGAACGCCACGAGCAGGTTCTTGCCCAGCGCCATCTCGCCGTTCTGGGTGGCGGGACCGTCGGCGAGCACCTGGCCCGTGATGATCCGGTCGCCCTCGTTGACGATGACCTTCTGGTTGACCGAGGTGCCCTGGTTGGACCGGGAGAACTTGGCCAGGCGGTACGTGATGTACGTGCCGTCGTCGTTGGCGGTGGTGATGTAGTCCGCGGAGACCTCCTGGACCACACCGTCCTTCTCGGCCTTGACCACGTCGCCGGCGTCGACCGCGGAGCGGTACTCCATGCCGGTGCCGACGAGCGGGGACTCGGACTTAATCAGCGGCACGGCCTGACGCATCATGTTCGCGCCCATGAGGGCACGGTTGGCGTCGTCGTGCTCGAGGAACGGGATCATGGCGGTCGCGACCGACACCATCTGGCGCGGCGAGACGTCCATGTAGTCCACGTCGTCACCGGCGACGTAGTCGACCTCACCGCCACGGCGGCGGACCAGGACGCGGTTCTCGGTGAACCGCATGTCGTCGTTGAGCGTGGCGTTGGCCTGCGCGATGACGAAGCGGTCCTCTTCGTCGGCCGTCAGGTAGTCGACCTCGTCGGTGACGACACCGTCGGTGACCCGGCGGTACGGCGTCTCGACGAAACCGAACGCGTTGACGCGGCCGTACGAGGCGAGCGAACCGATCAGACCGATGTTCGGGCCTTCAGGAGTCTCGATCGGGCACATACGGCCGTAGTGAGACGGGTGCACGTCACGGACCTCGAAGCCGGCCCGCTCACGGGAGAGACCACCCGGGCCAAGAGCCGACAGACGGCGCTTGTGGGTGAGACCCGACAGCGGGTTGTTCTGGTCCATGAACTGCGACAGCTGGCTGGTGCCGAAGAACTCCTTGATGGAGGCGACGACCGGCCGGATGTTGATCAGGGTCTGCGGCGTGATCGCCTCGACGTCCTGGGTCGTCATGCGCTCGCGGACGACTCGCTCCATACGCGCCAGACCTGTGCGGACCTGGTTCTGGATGAGCTCGCCGACGCTGCGCAGACGACGGTTGCCGAAGTGGTCGATGTCGTCGGTCTCGACAACGATCGTCTGACCGTTGTCCGCGGCCGTCTCGGTCTCGCCGGCGTGCAGCTTCACCAGGTACTTGATCGTCGAGATGATGTCCTCGACGGTCAGGATGCCCGCGTCGAGCGGAGCCTCAGCACCCAGCTTCTTGTTGACCTTGTAGCGGCCGACCTTGGCGAGGTCGTAACGCTTCGGGTTGAAGTACAGGTTCTCCAGAAGCGTCTGCGCGGCCTCACGCGTGGGGGGCTCGCCCGGACGCAGCTTGCGGTAGATGTCGAGCAGTGCGTCGTCCTGGCCCTGGGTGTGGTCCTTCTCCAGGGTGGCGCGCATGGACTCGTACTCGCCGAACTCCTCGAGGATCTGCTCGGTCGTCCAACCGAGAGCCTTGAGCAGAACGGTCACGGACTGCTTGCGCTTGCGGTCGATGCGGACACCGACCATGTCGCGCTTGTCGATCTCCATCTCGAGCCAGGCACCCCGGGACGGGATGATCTTGGCCGAGAAGATGTCCTTGTCGGACGTCTTGTCGATGGAGGAATCGAAGTAGACGCCGGGCGAGCGGACCAGCTGGGACACCACGACACGCTCGGTGCCGTTGATGACGAAGGTGCCCTTGTGGGTCATGAGCGGGAAGTCGCCCATGAAGACCGTCTGGGACTTGATCTCGCCGGTCTCGTTGTTGGTGAACTCAGCCGTCACGAAGAGCGGAGCGGCGTACGTGAAGTCGCGCTCCTTGCACTCGTCGATGCTGTTCTTCGGCGGCTCGAAACGGTGGTCGCGGAACGTCAGCGACATCGACCCGGAGAAGTCCTCGATCGGGGAGATCTCCTCGAAGATCTCCTCCAGACCGGACTTCGTGGGGACGTCCTGACCCGACTCCAGAGCCGCCTCGACCCGACTCTGCCAGGCGGTGTTGCCGAGCAGCCAGTCGAAGCTCTCGGTCTGCAGCGCGAGCAGGTTGGGAACCTCGAGGGGCTCCTTGATCTTTGCAAAGGAGATGCGCAGCGGGGCGGTGCTTGCGCCGTTGTTCGTATTCGCGGTCGAGGCAGTGCGCGAGGCGGCCAAGAGGGGGTCCTTCCGAGGGCTCGGACTCACTACGCGCGTACCGGCCCCTCACAGGGACACAGAGACAGGCGTTTCCTTCTCCGACCAAAGAATGGCCAGGTCAGGGAGGTCCGGTCATCGGTGCTCAAGCGAGGGCATGCCCCTGGTGACGGGCAGGGGACAGCTAACAGGCAGCGCAAAGGGTCAGTGTAGCCACTTGGCACACTGATGTCCAGTGCGGGTTTTTCGCGACCCTCGTTGTTCTCAACGCCCTCGTTCTCAACGCCCTCGGCATGCTCGCCCTCAACGCACGTTGATACTGCCCTCTTCGCCGCCGATCCATGCCTCGGATTCGGATCCTTGTGACGACGCGTCCTGAGAATTGCGCGCTGCGTGCGGTTCGTCAAGGCCCCCATGCCCCACGCTGAGGCGCCCAGGGACACGACGAAGATCACCATACCCCTCGCCGTAGCGGGCGCAAGGCAACCGTGGCCGCGCCCCCAGGAACGCCGAAGAGCGACCACCCGAATGGATGATCGCTCTTCGGTGCGACTGCGTTACAGCCCCGGAGGACTGTCTTTCAGCAAGCGCGAAGGTCGTGGTCGACCAGTAGGACCGGGAAGGTCTTACTTGACCTCGACGGAGGCGCCGGCGCCCTTGAGGGACTCGGCGGCCTTCTCGGCGGCGTCCTTGGCGACCTTCTCGAGAACGGGCTTCGGGGCGCCGTCCACGAGGTCCTTGGCCTCCTTCAGGCCCAGGGAGGTCAGCTCACGCACGACCTTGATGACCTGGATCTTCTTGTCGCCGGCGCCGGTGAGGATGACGTCGAACTCGTCCTTCTCCTCGACGGCCTCGGCGGCGGCGCCACCAGCGGCACCACCGGCGACGACGACCGGCGCGGCAGCGGCGGCGGTGACGTCGAACTTCTCCTCGAACGCCTTCACGAACTCGGAGAGCTCGATGAGGGTCATCTCCTCGAACTGCGCGAGCAGGTCTTCCTGGCTGAGCTTCGCCATGATGGCGGTCCTTCCACTAAATCGGCAGGTGCCGGATGTACTGGGTGTGGCGGGCGTACGTCGGCCCGCTGTGGCCTCCGCGTTCAGGCAGCGGGGGCCAGTGTGCGAGCCGAGTTACTCGGCACCGCCCTGCTCGTCCTGCTTGGCACGGAGCGCGTCCACGGTCCGGACGAGCTTCGACGGCAGCGCCTGGAAGACAGAGGCAGCCTGGGACTGCTTGCCCTTCATGGCACCGGCCAGCTTGGAGAGCAGAACCTCGCGGGACTCGAGGTCCGCAAGCTTCTTGATGTCGTCGGCGGACAGCGCCTTGCCGTCAAGGACACCGCCCTTGATGACGAGGTTGGGGTTGTCCTTGGCGAAGTCGCGGAGACCCTTCGCCGCCTCGACCGGGTCACCGGTCACGAAGGCGACGGCCGACGAACCCGTGAAGAGGTCGTCGATCGTGTTGATCCCGGCCTCATTGGCCGCAATCTTGGTCAGCGTGTTCTTCGCCACACGGTAGTTAGCGTTCTCACCGAGTGAACGACGCAGCTGCTGCAGCTGCGCCACGGTGAGACCGGTGTACGCGGTAACGACGGCGCCATTGGAGTTGCGGAACTTGTCCCGCATCTCCTCGACGGCATCGACCTTGTCTGGCCTCGCCATGAGCCTCGGCCTCCTTCCGGGTGATTCGGACCGCGCGGACCCGAAGGAGGACTGGGGAAAACGAAACGCCCCGGCGCAGGCGCACGGGGCGGACTCGACCGGCGGCACATACGGGACGTACGCACTCCGGGAGTTCTTCCACAGTCACCTGCGCGGGTCGCCCGCAATTTTCAGCGGATCCTTCGGCCACCGCACCCTCTCGCGAGCGCACGGCAACGACCAGCGGTCTTTGGCTTCTGTAGGAGAGTACGGGACGGAATCGCCGTCAGGCAAATCCGCCCCTACTGTGCTCAGCTCCCGTTCTCCTTCAGGGGCTTGCGCAGGTCCGCGGTGTCGTCGGCGCGTGGCGCCCTGACCGTCACCGCCTTGCCGTGGTCGAGGAAGGTGAAGGTGAGGTCGAGCGTGCCGTGGCGCCCGAAGCCCTGGGTGCGGAGCCGCTTGATGTGGTCATCGCCGTCGATCCACACATCGAGGGTGAGCTCGTCCACGCCCAGCTTCTCGTACTGGTCGAGGCTGTTCTCGCGCCCCTCCCGGGCGGTCTTGTCCTTCACCTCGCTCAGGGAGGCGCGGAACTCGTCGACGGTCGCCGTCCCCGAGTAGCGCGTGGTGCCCGCGCCGTCGACCTTCTCGGAGCCGATCCGCTTCACGTCCTCGGCGGCTGCCAGGAAGGCGGCTTCCCGGGCCGGGTTGCGGCTGACCTGGTCGCGCAGGCCGCCGACGTTCATGCGCAGACCGCCGTGCGTGGTGAACTTGGCCTTCGGGCCGTAGCTGACCCAGTGCCGGCCGCTCATCTCCTTGACCATGTCGTCGGTCGCGCTGCCGTACAGCACCCCGTCGACCAACCTCAGCTCGGACTCGCCCTGCTGATCGCCGCTCAGATTGGCCGTCCTGAGGCGCGCTGCCACCGGCTGCGTCGTACGGACGGTCGCCTCGTCCGCTATTCGCCCTCGCTCGGGAAACTGGCCGGTGATCCGGTAGCTGAGGGATGTGACGCCCTCGGACTTCTCCACGGCCCGCGCGACGGCGCCGGCGGCCGGTGAGCCCGCGGACGACTCCGCGCCGACTCCGGTCCCGCAGCCGGCCAGCAGCACCGCGGCAAGGCCGACGCCCACCGCCTGGCGCGGCACGAAGGCGCGCACGCCAAGCCGCGTTGATTCCCGCATTGGTTCCCCCCCAAGGAACGGTCTTTGAATTCACGGCTCATGTGTGAGAGCCAAGGAGCCGACAGTCAGCGGCGCTCGGAGCTCTTCAGCAGCTCCTTGAGGTCCGCCGTGTCCCCCGCCGCAGGTCTGTCGACCTCGGTCTTCACTCCGTAGTCGCTGTAGTACGCGGTCTGGGTCATCGCTCCCGTGGCCGTCCGGCCCTTCTCGACCTTCTTGACCAGCAGGTCCCGGTCGTCGACCCATATGTCGACGGTCTGCTCGGCGACGCCTTGCCCCTGCACCGTGCCGGAGTAGTGCCTGGTGTGCTCGCCGCTCACCGTCTCCTCGCCGACCTTGCGTGCGTCCGTGGAGGACAGCAGCAGCTTCACGGACGTATGCGGCGCGGTCCCCCGCATCTGGTCCGCGAGAGCGGCTCCGGAGCTGCCGGCGAGGTCGTCCAGGTCTTCGTAGGCGTACTTGATCCAGTGCTTGCCGCCGGTCTTCTCGGCGAACTTGTCGCCCATGCGCGCGTAGTAGGCGTCGGGGAGGTAGCGGGCCTCCATCGACGTGGTGCCGAGGCGGCGCATCGCCTCTGCCGTCGTGCCGCCGGTGTAGGTGATCGTCAGAGTGCCCGTGAGGCCGTCGCTCCAGGCGAGGGTGCCGTCGGCCTTCATGGACAGCGTCGAGCCCATGGTGGTCGTGGACCTGACGCGGGCGGACTCGGCCTGACCGGTGGACCGCTCGACGGTGCGCAGGGCTGCCGTCACGGCGCGGGCGGGCGCGGTCCGGTCCGCCTCGCCGGGGCCGTCGGAGGACGTACAGGCGGGCAGGGCCGTCAGCGCGGTCAGCAGCGCGACCCACAACGCCCGCCGGCGCGCCCTCGTGCTCGTCATTCGTCCCCCCAGTGCGAATCCCGTGAATGCACGTTAACCCAGGGCACTGACAAACAGAGGAGACAAAGGGGAAGACAGGGACGGGCCCCGCACCCGGGAAGGGTGCGGGGCCCGTTTCGAGCCTGGTGAGCCGATGGCTCAGACCGCGGCCGGGTCCTCCTCGACGAGGAGGTTGCGGGTGCGGTTCGGGTCGACAGGAACGCCGGGGCCCATCGTGGTGGTGATGGCGGCCTTCTTGATGTAGCGACCCTTGGCGGCGGACGGCTTCAGACGGAGGATCTCCTCCAGCGCGGCGCCGTAGTTCTCCACCAGCTTGGTGTCGTCGAAGGACGCCTTGCCGATGATGAAGTGCAGGTTCGAGTGCTTGTCGACGCGGAACTCGATCTTGCCGCCCTTGATCTCGGTGACGGCCTTGGCAACGTCGGGGGTGACGGTGCCGGTCTTCGGGTTCGGCATCAGGCCACGCGGACCGAGCACGCGGCCGAGGCGGCCGACCTTGCCCATGAGGTCCGGGGTGGCGACGACGGCGTCGAAGTCCAGACGGCCCTTCGACACCTCGTCGATGAGCTCGTCGGAGCCGACGATGTCGGCGCCCGCGGCAGTCGCGGCCTCGGCACGGTCACCGGTCGCGAAGACCAGGACCCGGGCGGTCTTACCGGTGCCGTGCGGAAGGTTCACGGTGCCACGGACCATCTGGTCGGCCTTGCGCGGGTCGACACCCAGACGGAAGGCGACCTCGACGGTGCCGTCGAACTTGGTCGCGGACGTCTCCTTGGCGAGACGGACGGCCTCGAGCGGGGCGTAGAGCTTGTCCCGGTCGATCTTGGCGTCCGCAGCGCGGAGAGTCTTGCTGCGCTTGCTCACTACTGCTCCTGGGTTTCTTAGGAGTTGTGGTCCGGGCCGAGCAGGCCCTGCCACTCACTTCTGCTGGGAAGGTGGGGATCAGCCCTCGACCGTGATGCCCATGGAACGGGCGGTGCCGGCGATGATCTTCGCGGCGGCGTCCAGGTCGTTGGCGTTGAGGTCGGGCATCTTGGTGGTGGCGATCTCGCGGACCTGCGCCTCGGTGATCTTGGCGACCTTGGTCTTGTGCGGCTCGCCGGAGCCCTTCTCAACACCCGCGGCCTTGAGGATCATCTTGGCGGCCGGCGGAGTCTTGGTGATGAAGGTGAAGGAACGGTCCTCGTAGACCGTGATCTCCACCGGGATGACCCAACCGCGCTGCGACTCGGTCGCGGCGTTGTAGGCCTTGCAGAACTCCATGATGTTGACGCCGTGCTGACCCAGCGCGGGGCCGACCGGCGGAGCCGGGTTGGCCGCGCCGGCCTGGATCTGGAGCTTGATGAGCCCCGTGACCTTCTTCTTCTTGGGAGGCATGTGCTCTCTCTCCGGGTCTTAGTGAGAGTGTTCAGCCATCCAATCCGGATCATCCGGATGGAGGCATACCGCACAACGATAACGGGTATCCATGCGCGGCCAAAAACCGAGCAGGTCAGAGCAGCTACGAGAGCCGATCTGACCTGCTCGGAAGCGGTGTGTCCAGAAGGGACCGAAGCGGCCCGGAAGGGGCTAGTTCTTCTGGATCTGGTCGAAGCTGAGCTCGACCGGGGTCTCGCGGCCGAAGATCTCGACGAGGCCCTTGACCTTCTTCGAGTCGGCGTTGATCTCGTTGATCGTGGCCTGCAGCGTGGCGAACGGGCCGTCGGTGACGGTGACCGAGTCGCCGACCTCGAAGTCCAGCACCTGGACCTCGACCTTGCGCTGCGGAGCGGGCTTGCCCTCGGCCTCGGCGGCCTCGCGGGCGGCCTTCTCCTCGGCCTCCGGGGCGAGCATCTTGACGATCTCGTCCAGGGTCAGCGGGTACGGGTCGTAGGCGTTGCCCACGAAGCCGGTGACGCCGGGGGTGTTGCGGACGACACCCCAGGACTCGTTGGTGAGGTCCATGCGGACCAGGACGTAACCCGGGAGCTTGTTCTGCTTGATCGTCTTGCGGTCGCCGTTCTTGATCTGGACGACCTCTTCCTGCGGCACCTCGGCCTGGAAGATGTAGTCCTCGACGTTCAGCGAGACGGCGCGCTGCTCCAGGTTGGTCTTCACGCGGTTCTCGTAGCCGGCGTAGGTGTGGATCACGTACCACTCGCCGGGCAGCGTGCGGAGCTCCTCGCGCAAGGCGGCGACGGGGTCGACGGGCTCGGCCTCCTCCTCGGGGGCCTCTTCCTCGTCCTCGACGTGCAGCGCGGCTTCCTCGGCGGGCTCGCCCGCCTCGGCATCGGCAGCCTCGACCTCGTCCAGGTCCTCGTCCGCGCCCTCGACGATGTCGAGCTCGTCTTCCACGGACTCGTCCGGCTCGACGGCGTCGTTCAGGTTCTGGTCAGACACGGTGGCTGCTTCTTCCTGGATACATAGGGGTGGAACATGCGAAAGGGGCGCCGGTAACCACGGCGCCCTTCGCTCTTGGCTCAGCCGAAGACGTACTTGGCTGCGTTGTCGAGCCCATAGTCAATCACGGTCACGAGACCGATCATGATGACGACGAAGATGATCACCACTGTGGTGTACGTCGTCAGCTGGTTACGCGTCGGCCAGACAACCTTGCGGAGTTCCGCGACAATCTGGCGGTAGAAGAGCGCGAGTCGCTTCAGCGGGCCCTTCTTGGCGCGCTTGCCACCCTTACGGGTCTTCTTGGACTCAGGCGCCTCGTCCTGGGCATCAGGCATGTCGATGGAGCCCACGGCGTCCGTCACTCGTCCTCACCTGATTCCGGGTCGTGGCCGTGCCGCGCCCGGTCTGAGCCGCACGGCGGTGCATTGCTGTACGTACATGCGCACACATCCTGGCGAAGGTGTGTGTAGCAGGGCCGGAGGGACTTGAACCCCCAACCGCTGGTTTTGGAGACCAGTGCTCTACCAATTGAGCTACGACCCTTTGTGTCTGTCCACCAACGTACCGCATCCGGACGGGTGCTCGGTGTACACCCTGCGACTGCGGACCGCTGAAGGCCAACGAGGTGAGAGTGTACGTGGTCCTGGGCGCGCCGTCGAACAGAAAGTGCCCGTGGGGGGCTTGGTCGGCGAAAGATCGGCCGAAGATCACCGGCCGCCGAACACAAGATCCGCTGGCCGAGGCCGCGATCCGCACGATTGTTCAACTGATGTTCAGTCCGTGAAACCCCCGTGCCGGGCGCGTTTCCTGTCTGAAACGATGGGCCCATGAGCCCTGCAACCCCTCCGACCGAGCGCCGGGTCTCCACCCGAGTCGGCGCGATCTCCGAGTCCGCCACCCTCGCCGTGGACGCCAAGGCCAAGGCCCTCAAGGCCGCCGGGCGTCCGGTGATCGGCTTCGGCGCCGGTGAGCCCGACTTCCCGACCCCGGACTACATCGTCGAGGCCGCCATCGAGGCCTGCAAGAACCCGAAGTACCACCGCTACACCCCCGCCGGCGGTCTGCCCGAGCTGAAGGCCGCGATCGCCGCGAAGACGCTGCGCGACTCCGGCTACGAGCCCGACGTGTCGCAGATCCTGGTCACCAACGGCGGCAAGCAGGCCATCTACGAGGCCTTCGCCGCGATCCTCGACCCGGGCGACGAGGTCATCGTCCCGGCCCCGTACTGGACGACGTACCCGGAGTCGATCCGTCTCGCGGGCGGCGTCCCGGTCGACGTCGTCGCCGACGAGACGACCGGCTACCGCGTCTCCGTGGAGCAGCTTGAGGCGGCCCGTACGGAGAAGACGAAGGTCGTCCTCTTCGTGTCGCCGTCCAACCCGACGGGCGCGGTCTACAGCGAGGCCGAGACCGAGGCCATCGGCCGCTGGGCCGTCGAGCACGGCCTGTGGGTGCTGACGGACGAGATCTACGAGCACCTGGTCTACGGCGACACGGTGTCCGTGTCGCTGCCCGCGGTCCTGCCGGAGCTGCGCGACAAGTGCATCGTGGTCAACGGTGTCGCCAAGACGTACGCCATGACGGGCTGGCGGGTCGGCTGGATCATCGGCCCGAAGGACGTGGTGAAGGCCGCGACCAACCTGCAGTCGCACGCCACGTCGAACGTCTCGAACGTCGCCCAGGTCGCTGCGCTGGCCGCGGTGTCCGGTGACCTGGACGCGGTCGCGAAGATGCGGGAGGCCTTCGACCGCCGCCGCAAGACGATCGTGCGGATGCTCAACGAGATCGACGGCGTGCTCTGCCCGGAGCCCGAGGGCGCCTTCTACGCGTACCCGTCGGTCAAGGCCCTGCTCGGCAAGGAGATCCGCGGCAAGCGTCCGCAGGACACGGTCGAGCTGGCCGCGCTGATCCTGGAGGAGGCGGAGGTCGCGGTGGTGCCGGGCGAGGCCTTCGGCACGCCGGGTTATCTGCGCCTGTCGTACGCGCTCGGGGACGAGGACCTCGTCGAGGGCGTGAGCCGCATCCAGAAGCTGCTGGCGGAGGCCACGGACTGACGTCCGCCTTCCGTTCTCATGGGTCACCTCCGGTTTTCCGGAGGTGACCCATTTTTCGTGGGTGACCCATTTGTTTGTGCGAGCAAGACCACTAACGGGGAAACCGCTACCGGGACGGCGTACACGTACGGCAGGATCCTGGAATGGAGCGTGTACGTGATGTCTCTGAACTGCCGAAAGCCCATCTGCACCTGCACTTCACCGGCTCAATGCGGCCGGCGACCCTGCTGGAACTGGCCGACAAGTACGGTGTGCGCCTGCCCGAGGCGCTGACCGACGCACTGACCCGTGGGGAGTCGCCGAAACTACGGGCGACGGACGAGCGGGGCTGGTTCCGCTTCCAGCGCCTGTACGACGCCGCCCGCTCGTGCCTGCGGCAGCCGGAGGACATCCAGCGGCTGGTCAGAGAGGCCGCGGAGGAGGACGTCAAGGACGGTTCCGGCTGGCTCGAGATCCAGGTCGACCCGACGTCGTACGCGCCCCGGCTGGGCGGTCTGATTCCGACGCTGGAGATCATCCTGGACGCGGTGGAGGCGGCCGAGCGGGACACGGGGATCGGGATGCGCGTCCTGGTCGCCGCGAACCGGATGAAGCACCCCCTGGACGCCCGCACGCTGGCGCGGCTAGCGGTGCGGTACGCCGACCGGGGCGTGGTCGGCTTCGGGTTGTCGAACGACGAGCGCCGGGGCATGGCGCGGGACTTCGACCGTGCCTTCCACATCGCCCGTGAGGGCGGCCTGCTGTCGGCCCCGCACGGCGGCGAGCTGACCGGCCCGTCCTCGGTCCGTGACTGCCTGGACGACCTGGACGCGAACCGGATCGGCCACGGGGTGCGCGCCGCCGAGGACCCGCGGCTGCTGAAGCGCCTCGCCGACAGGGGCGTGACGTGCGAGGTCTGCCCCGCGTCGAACGTCGCCCTCGGCGTCTACGAGAAGCCGGAGGACATCCCGCTGCGGACGCTGTACGAGGCCGGGGTTCCGATGGCCCTGGGCGCCGACGACCCCCTGCTCTTCGGCTCGCGTCTGGCCGCCCAGTACGACATCGCCCGCCGGCACCACGCCTTCACGGACGAGGAACTGGCGGAACTGGCGCGGCAGTCGGTGCGGGGGTCGGCGGCACCGGACGAGGTGAAGGCGAAGCTGTTGGCCGGGGTGGACGACTGGCTCGCCTAGGGCGCTCGTCCATGGCCGGTATCAGTCGGCGATACCGGCCAGCAGCGTGCGGGTCAGCCGGGTGGCGAACTCGTCCACCGGCGGCCGTACGGCCTCCTTCGTCGCGTCATAGGCGAACGCCCGCTGTGCGCAGGCTCCCATCAGCAGCGATGCCGCCGCGAACGTGTCCGTGTCGGTGCTGACCCGGCCCAGTTCCTGTTCGGCCCGCAGGTAGGTGTCGAGTTCCTGGATCGGCACGTGCGGGCCCGACCCCATCTGCCGGATGGCGTCGTCGTGCCGCCGCTTGAGCTCGGTCTGCGCGTACAGCGACGCGGCGATCGGGAAGCTCTGTTCGTAGAACAGAGCCGCCTGGCGGGCGATCTCGGTGAGGTTCTCCTCGAGGGAGCGCCGGCCCGGCTCGGCGGCGAGGCTGCTGAGCAGGGGGCGCAGTGGGGGCAGGCGCTCGGTGAGCACCCGGATGAACAGCTCTTCCTTGCTGTCGAAGTGCTTGTAGAGCGCCGCCTCGGAACATCCGGCCGCCCGCGCGATCTCCTTCGTCGTCGCCCGAGCCAGCCCGACCGTGAGCATCAGCTCGTGGGCGGCGTCGAGAAGCCGGACCCGGGTCGGCTTGTTCTCCATGGCTTGTCCAATCGCCCTTGACGGGTGGGTGAGTACTTACTCACTCTAGAGGTGTGCAGGGGTGAGTGAATACTCACCCACCGATCGGGGCGACCCTGCCCTGCAATCCAACGACCTGTCTCATGCGTACGGGAGCTCTCATGAAACTCACCGTTTTCGGCGCCACCGGCGGTATCGGCAAGGAGATCGTCCGCCAGGCCCTGGACGCCGGTCACGAGGTCACGGCCGTCGTACGGGACCCCGCGCGTCTCCCCCTCACCGGTGACCGTCTGGAGGTGTTCCGAGCAGATCTCACCGACCCCGGTGCGCTGCGGCCCGCCGTCGCCGGACGGAACGCCGTGCTGTCCGGCCTCGGGGCCCGCGGGCGCAAGGATGCGGGCGTCGCGGCACGGCTGACCCGGACGGTGCTTGCGGCCCTGGAGGCCGAGGAGGTGCGGCGGCTGCTCGTGGTCAGCGCCGCGCCGGTCGGACCCGCGCCGGAGGGGGACGGGGTCCTGGACCGTGCCGTTCTCGGCGTCGTGTCGGCGGTCCTCAAGGACATATACGCCGACCTGCGGGAGATGGAGGCCGAGGTGGCCGGCAGCGGCACGGACTGGACCGTCGTACGGCCCCCGCGTCTGCAGGACAAGCCGCTCACCGGCACGTACCGGACGGTGGTTGGCGGGTTCCCGGGCAAGGGGCGCTTCATCGGGCGGGCGGATGTGGCGCACGCGATGCTGGGGATGGTGGGGGATCCGGCAACGGTGAAGCAGGGGGTGGGGGTGGCCTACTGAGGGCCCCGGCTACGGGAGCATCCGGGGGCTAGAGGCTGACTCCGACCGTCACCGGCTCGTTGACCAGCGTGATGCCGAAGGCCTCGCACACTCCGGCCACGACCTCGCGGGCGAGCGCGAGGAGGTCCTCGGTGGTCGCTGCGCCGCGGTTGGTGAGGGCGAGGGTGTGCTTGGTGGAGATGCGGGCGGGGCCGGTGCCGTAGCCCTTGGTGAAGCCGGCCTTGTCGATGAGCCAGGCCGCGGACGTCTTGGTGTGCCCCTCCCCCGCCGGGTACGCGGGCGGCTCCACGTCGGCGCCGAGGTGCTCGCGCACGCGCGCGTGGAAGGCCGTGAACTGCTCGTCGGTGAGGATCGGGTTGGTGAAGAAGGAGCCGGCCGACCAGGTGTCGTGGTCCTCGGCGTCCAGGACCATGCCCTTCCCGGTACGCAGCTTCAGCACGGTCTCGCGGGCGGCGGCGAGAGGTACGCGGTCGCCGGGCTCGACGCCGAGGACGCGGGCGGTCTCGGCGTACTTGATGGGGGCGGAGAGGCCTTCGGCGTTCTCCAGCTGGAAGCGGACGCGCAGCACGACGTAACGGTCGGGGTCGGCCTTGAAGCGGCTGTGGCGGTAGGAGAAGGCGCAGTCGGCGTTCGGGATGACGACGGTCCGGCCTGCCTGCCGGTCGTACGCGATCACCTCGGTGATCGTCGAGGAGACCTCCTGGCCGTACGCACCGACGTTCTGGATCGGCGTGGCGCCTGCGGAGCCGGGGATTCCGGCGAGGCACTCGATGCCGGCGAGACCGGCTTCCACGGTGCCGGCGACGGCGTCGGTCCAGACCTCGCCGGCGGCCAGCTCGAGCGTGGTGCCGTCCAGCTCGAAGCCCTTCGTGGCGATGACGAGCGCGGTGCCGTCGAAGCCCTTGTCCCCGATGACCAGGTTCGATCCACCGCCGATGATCAACAGCGGAGTGCCGTCCGCGTCGGCCTCGCGCACGACGTCGATCACTTCGGCGTCGGTGGTGGCGGTGACCAGCCGGGTGGCGGGGCCGCCCAGGCGGAAGGTGGTGAGGGGGGCGAGGGGGGCGTCGTGGAGTTCCTGCACGGGCTCAAGAGTACGAGACGGTGGGGGCGGGGATGCCTGCGGCGGCCTGTTGCGGTGGGGTGGGGGTGCGCGTGGCGCCTGCGGGGGTGTGGTGGGTCGGGGCCGTGCCGGGGGGTGTCCGTCCTCCGACCGGCGGTGGGGGTTGGGCAGGGTGGGTGCCGTTTCTTGACGCCGGTCACTGCGGGCGAACACCCCCCGGCACGTCCCCTTGCCGCCGTGGGCGGGTGCGGCGCCAACGGGGGTACGCCATCACGGCCACTGTGCGACGCCGGTCCAGGTATTTCAGCCCGTCCGGCGTTTGAGGACGAGGCCGTTCAGGCCGATGGGGGTCGAGGGGGCGAAGCCCCTGGGGACGGGACGGGTAGGGGCGGCGGGGGCGAGAACTGCTGCTGGCTACGCCCCCGCCGTGGTCAGCCGGCGACCGCTTCCAGCGTCGGCGCCTGCTCCGCCGCCCGCACATCCCCGTCGCCCCGACTCCGCCCCCGCCCCGGGATCAGCAGCGCAGCCACCCCCGCGAGAGCCACCACCGCCGCACCGGTGACCAGCGCAGGCCGTAGCCCGTCGACGAAGGTCTGGCCGGTCTCGTACCCGCCCTGTGCGGAGAAGATCGACGCCATGACGGCGATGCCGAGCGCGCCGCCGACCTCGCGCAGGGCGTTGTTCGCGCCGGAAGCGATGCCCTGCTCCGAGACGCGAACGCTGGACATGACCAGGTGGGCGGCCGGGGCGAAGAACAGGGCCATGCCGATGCCGCTGATGATCAGGCCGGGCAGCTGGGCGGCGTAGGAGACGTCGACGGTGACCACGTACGCCATGTAGGCGAGGCCGGCGGCCTGGAGGAACAGCCCGGTGGCCACGACGGGCCGGCCACCGATGCGGTCGGCGAGGATGCCGGCGATCGGCGCGACGAGCATCGGCATGCCGGTCCACGGCAGCATCCGCAGCCCAGCCTCCGTCGGCGAGTAGCCGAGCACGATCTGCATGTACTGGCTGAGCAGGAAGATCGACCCGAACATGCCGAGGAACATCAGCATGCTCGCGGCATTGATCCCGGAGAACGCGCGGGAGCGGAACAGCCGCATCGGCAGCATCGGGTTCTTGGCGCGCGTGCTGTAGAGGACGAACCCGACCAGCAGGGCGCCTCCGGCGAACAGACCGGTCAGGACCAGGCCTCCGGTCCAGCCGTCGGCGGGGCCGCGCACCAGGCCGTACACGATCCCGAAGAGACCGCCGCTGGCGAGCAGGGTGCCGGGGATGTCGAGCCGGGCGCCGACGCCGTACGACTCGGCAAGGCGCAGCCGGGCGAGCGGCAGCAGGGCGAGGCCCAGCGGAACGTTCAGCCAGAAGATCCACTGCCAGGAGATGTGCTCGGTGAGGCTGCCGCCGATCAGCGGCCCGGACGCGATCGCGAGCCCGTTGACGGCACCCCAGATGCCGTACGCCATCCCGCGCTTGGCCACGGGCACGGCCGCCGTCAGCAGGGTCAGCGTCAGCGGCATCATGATCGCCGCACCGGCGCCCTGCACCGCGCGGGCGGCGATCAGGGAGTCGATGCCGGGCGCGAGGGCCGCGGCGGCGGACGCGACCGTGAAGATCGAGATGCCGACGAGGAAGAGCCGGCGACGACCGAAGCGGTCGCCGAGCGCCGCCCCGAACATCAGCAGGACGGCGAAGGTGAGTGTGTATGCACTCACCGTCCACTCCAGGTCGTGCAGCCCTCCGCCCAGGTCCTCGCGGATGGAGGGCAGTGCGGTGGTGACGACGAGGTTGTCGAGCGCCGCCATGAACCCGGCGACGCTGGTGATGATCAGGGCCCAGGCGGCCCCGCCACGGCGCGCGGACCGCGCGTTCTGTTCGGTCTGGTGTGACATCGCTCCCCCAGAGGTGATGCGTTCCGGTTCCTGCGTCGGACTGCTTGAGTAGTTATTAGTCACTAACTTTCGGGATCATGAAGAATCCAGGTGAGCCACCTCACCCTTCTTCTACGCGTGCTGCTCCCCGGCCCGCTTCGGCAGTTCCATCCCCGCCCAGACTCGGTGGTCGGGAGGGAAGCCCATGGTGACGAGGCAGTTGATGAGCATCCCGTACGCCATGAAGGTCGTCGTCTCATGGACGTCCGCCCCCAGCGGCAGATGGACGGTGTCCCACAGCCGCATCCAGCCGGCGCGTACGGCCTCGCCGAACTCGTGGTCGCCCTCCTGCTCGGCGGCCGCGACGGCGAGGTACATCTGCATCTGCATCATCAGCCGCTCGGGCTGGTCGGAGACGACCTTCCGGTACGCGGCACCCATGGCGCGCTGGGCCTCTTCACCCTCCAGCCCGTCGGAGGCCTCCGCGAACATCCGGATGGTGTCCTCCACACAGCGTTCGGCCGCCGCGAGGAAGATCGCCTTCTTGCCCGGGAAGAGCCGGAAGAGATACGGCTGCGAGACGCCGACCCGCTTGGCGATCGCCTCGGTCGACGTGCCGTAGTACCCACCGCGGGCGAACTCGGTCATCGCCGCGCGGACGACGCTCTCACGCCGTTCTTCTGCGCTCATCCTGGCCATGGAACCTAAGTTAGTACTCAATCACTAACTAGGCAAGCGGGGATGGCCGGAGAATGCGTAAGGGGCGCCCCACCAGGGAGGACGCCCCTTGCATCACGGCACGCGCGTACCGTTCACGCCAGCTGTACGACCGCCCGGGACATCCCGAGCACCTTCTGCTCGGCGCTCTTCACGGTCAGGTCCACGCGGACCTTGTTGTCGTCGAGCTTGACCGCGACCTTGCCGCTGACCTCGATCGTGGCGCCCTGGTCGTCGTTCGGCACGACGACGGGCTTGGTGAAGCGGACGCCGTACTCGACGACGGCGCCGGGGTCGCCGGTCCAGTCGGTCACGACGCGGATCGCCTCGGCCATCGTGAACATGCCGTGCGCGATGACGTCCGGCAGCCCGACCTCCTTGGCGAACTTCTCGTTCCAGTGGATCGGGTTGAAGTCACCCGAGGCGCCCGCGTACTGGACGAGCGTGGCGCGGGTCACGGGGAAGCTCTGGGGCGGCAGTTCGGTGCCGACCTCGACATCGCCGTACGCGATCTTCGCCGTCATGGGTCTCAGCCCTCCCCTTCTTCGGCGTCCGCGCCGCGAGCCACGAGTTTGGTCCAGGCGGTCACGACGTGCTCCCCCGCCTCGTCGTGGACCTCGCCACGGATGTCCAGGATCTCGTTGCCCGCCATGGACTTGATGGCTTCGATGGTCGACGTGACGGCCAGCCGGTCACCGGCGCGCACCGGGCGCGCGTAGGAGAACTTCTGGTCGCCGTGCACGACGCGGCTGTAGTCCAGGCCCAGCTGCGGGTCCTTGAGGACCTGGCCGGCGGCCTTGAAGGTGATCGAGAACACGAAGGTCGGCGGGGCGATCACATCGGGGTGGCCGAGCGCCTTGGCGGCATCCGGGTCCGTGTACGCCGGATTGGCGTCCCCCACTGCCTCCGCGAACTCACGGATCTTCTCCCGGCCCACCTCGTAGGGCTCGGTGGGCGGGTAACTCCGCCCCACGAAGGACTGGTCGAGCGCCATGGCTCGGCACCTCCTGCTGTCTGCTGCCGTTGACCTGCTGGTTCACCGGGATCGGTCGAACCGACCGGTAACCGGGGCGGAAACGACGCGAGGCCGCCCCCACGATCGGGGGCGGCCTCGCGTACGAGCCTGATTTATCGCGTCTCGCGGTGCGCGGTGTGCGCATTGCAACGCGGGCAGTGCTTCTTCATCTCAAGACGGTCCGGGTTGTTACGCCGGTTCTTCTTGGTGATGTAGTTCCGCTCCTTGCACTCCACGCAGGCCAGCGTGATCTTCGGGCGGACGTCGGTGGCAGCCACGTGAGTGCTCCTTGACGAACGGATGGGATGGTTTAACGCATAGAAGAGTAGCCGATCGAAGGACCGACCCCGCAATCGGCTACTGTCAGTAGCGGTGACCGGACTTGAACCGGTGACACAGCGATTATGAGCCGCTTGCTCTACCGACTGAGCTACACCGCTGTGATGCGATCGGTTCCCGTCTCGCGACGGAAACCTCACACACCAGAGCCCCAATACGGAATCGAACCGTAGACCTTCTCCTTACCATGGAGACGCTCTACCGACTGAGCTATTGGGGCGAGCGATGAAGACATTACACGCTCAGCGGCCGTTCACCCAAATCCGTTTCGCGGCACCTGCCGGGGGCCGAACGGAGCACCGCGCAGGCGTCTCACGGGCCACTGCGGCACCGCGTGGGACGGCTCCGTTCGGCCGACCACACCGGTACGACTATTGCGCTCCTGCGCGCCCGAGCCGTATCGCCACCCTAGGCTCGACTCACTCTGCGTGATCTTGCGGGCCCGGCGCACCCCCCGGCACCGTGCCCGCGGCCCGATGCGCAGCCCGAGCCTCTGGAGCGCGATGCCCGACAGTCATCCCCAGCCGCCGCACTCGTCGTCCTCGTCGGGCTCGTCCGGACCGGCCGACCCGGGTGCTCTGCTGCTGTGCGGGGCGCGGCTCACCGACGGCCGGACGGTGGACGTACGGCTGGGCGGCGGACGCATCGAGGCGGTCGGCACGGCGGGGAGCCTGGCGGGGGACGGCACGCACGCGTGCGGCGCGCGTGTGGACCTCGGCGGCTACCTGCTTCTGCCGGCCCCGGCCGAACCGCACGCCCACGGCGACACCGCACTCTCGGCCGACGAGGGCGGACCCGTCTCGTACGAGCCCCAGGACGTCCAGCGCCGCGCCACCGAGGCCGCCCTGCTCCAACTCGGGCACGGGGCGACCGCGCTGCGGGCACATGTGCGCGTGGGCGACGTCCAAGGGCTGGGCGCGCTGGAGGCGGTCCTGCAGGCACGGCGTTCCCTGCGCGGGCTCACCGAGTTGACGACGGTGGCGATGCCACGGCTGCTGACCGGAGTGGCCGGAGCCGAGGGGCTCGCCATGCTGCGGGACGCGCTGAAGATGGGCGCGTCCGTGGTCGGCGGCTGCCCCGACCTGGACCCGGATCCGACGGGCTACGTGGAGGCGGTCCTCGAGGTCGCCTCCGAGCACGGCTGCCCCGTCGATCTGCACACCGACGCCACCGACCCGGCACGCCTGGCCCGGCTCGCCGCGATGGCCGGAGGACTGCGCCCCGGCGTGACCCTCGGTCCCTGCGGCGGCCTGGGACGCCTGCCCGCCCAGGTGGCTTCCCGCACCGCGGACCAGCTCGCGGCGGCCGGGGTGACGGTGGTGTGCCTGCCGCAGGGCGGCTGCGGGGGCGCCGAACGACGAAGCACGGCGCCCGTACGACTGCTGCGCGCCGCGGGCGTACGCGTCGCCGCGGGGAGCGGCGCCATGAGGGACGTGTCGAACCCCGTGGGACGCGGGGACCCACTCGAGGCCGCCTACCTGCTGTCCTCACGTCACGGGCTGCGCCCCGAGGACGCCTACGACGCCGTGAGTGCGTCGGCGCGTGCGGCGCTGGGTCTGCCCGAGGTGCGGGTGGAGGCGGGCTTCCCTGCCGAGTTGCTGGCGCTGCGCGGGGACCGGCTGGCGGGGGCGCTGTCCCTGGCGTACAGCCGCATCGTGGTGCACCGGGGGCGCGTGGTGGCGCGGACGAGCGCGGTGCGGGAGTACTGCAACTCCGCCGTGGCCGCGGAGTTGGGGCTGCCGCGGCAGGGGCGGGGCGAGGTGTCGTGAGGGATGTAGGTGCACGCCCAGGAGTGCGCGGGCAGCTCGTGCACCGGACGCCCGCGGGTGAGGCGTGCGCCCGGCGTGGGGATGTGAGCCGTGTGCCCGTGGTGACGTGAGGCGTGGCTGAAGTCGTGCGGCGAACGGGGCTGTCCGGGCGTACGGTCGAAGACATGCGCATTGTCATCGCTGGTGGTCATGGTCAGATCGCGCTGCGGCTGGAGCGCCTGCTCGCCGCGCGTGGGAACGAGGTCGCGGGGATCATCCGCAAGGCCGAACAGGGCGACGATCTGCGGGAGGCCGGCGCCGAACCCGTCGTGCTGGACCTGGAGTCGGCCTCGGTCGAGGAGGTCGCGGCACACCTACGAGGCGCGGACGCGGCCGTGTTCGCCGCCGGCGCGGGGCCGGGCAGCGGGACGGGCCGCAAGGACACGGTGGACAAGGGTGCGGCGGTGCTGTTCGCTGACGCGGCGGTCCAGGCGGGCGTACGGCGCTTCGTGGTCGTGTCGTCCATGGGCGCGGACCCGGGGCACCAGGGCGACGAGATCTTCGACGTCTACCTGCGCGCCAAGGGCGCGGCCGACGAGTACGTCCGCGGTCTGGACGCCCTGGACTGGACGATCCTGCGCCCCGGCGCGCTGACGAACGACGCCGGAACCGGCCTGGTCCGCCTAGAGGCCCACACCGGCCGCGGGCCGATCCCGCGCGACGACGTGGCCGCCGCACTCGCGGAGTTGCTCGACACCCCGGCCACGGCCGGCCTGACCCTCGAACTCATCAGCGGCTCGGCCCCGGTGTCGGTGGCGGTGAAGTCGGTGGCGGGGAACTGAAGATGGGCCCGGAGGGGGCGGAAGTTCTGGCTCCCTCCGGGCACCCGGCACGTCATGGACGGAGCCCGGCTGCGAGGCTGCGAGGCTGCGAGGCTGCGAGGCTGCGAGGCTGCGAGGCGGTACGCGCGTATTGGGCGCGGCAGTTCAGTTCGCGGCGGCGCATCCTCTCGTGAGGCTGGATCGCGTACGGCGAGGTCGCGCACGGCTCCAGCGCGTACAGCTGATTCACGCATGGTTGGTGCGCCTACGGCAGGATCGGCTGCGCCCGGATGAGGGCGGCGAGTCGGTTGGTACGGGTACGCAGACGGGCGTCCAGCATCCGCTGGCGAAGCGACGCTTGGGGCCGGTGCGGCGGGGCCGTGCGGGGCTCGGAGCAGGGCGCGGCGGGGCCGTGTGGGGGTCTAAGCAGGGCGCGCCAGCACCGTCGATGAGATCTGGGGCCATCGACGGGGCGCTCAGAACAGCGGAAGCTGGCCGGGGAAATCGGGCACGACATACCCGTCCAATGCAGGCTGCGCGGCACCGAGTTGCGTCGGCCGCCGTGATCCGGGGCACGACACGAGTTCCCCGTGCTCCCGCGCACCGGGTGGATCATGCCGCGCGAACCGACCGGCGACGACAGCGATCTCACGGCGACACTCGGGGCAGCTTCTGCGGGGCGTGGCCATGGGGTCAGTGTGCCCCGGCCGTGACAGCGGGCCCAGTTCACCTTCCAGGACCTGCGGCTTTCCGTGTACTGCCCCCTGCGGGGGGGGACGCCTGGGGGAAGCAGAGTGAGGGCGAGGGGCTGCGCAGACATCCATAGAGGGCGGCCGACCACCGCTTCAGGAGTTCGATCAGCGCTCGACTCTGCCGTGGAGTCGAGTGGTGGTGCCAGCCGTAACAGCCCGTGCAGGCATGCTGCCGTCCGGCACTGTTGATGTCACTCGTGGATGTCAGCCTGGGCTTAGCGCTTGCTTCACGTCGCTGTTGGCTCATCGCGGTCCGCACCCGTCCCTGGGCGGCCAGCCACAGGCCCGCGTTACCCGGGTAAGGTGGCAACCTTCGGCCGGCGGAAGCCGTACGGAGTCCTCGAAGGCCGGGCACATCATGCATCTCGCCGACCATCCGGCGCGCCACCGCCTCAGCGCCGCCCTGGGCAACCTCGCCGTCACTTTCCGCGGCATGACCGCGCATCCGGACGAGAGCAACTGCGAATGCCACTGGGGCAGTGCGGAGGAGCTCTCCCTTCTGAAGACACCGGACGTGGAGCTGGAGCCGGATCTCCTGCGCCGGACGTGGCAGGCCATCGACTGGACCGATCACGCGGCCGTGCTGCGCCGCATCCTGCCGCAGTTCGCCCCGGTCCTGGTCGCCGGTCGCGCGGAACCCCTGTTCGGCCTGGAAGAGGCCGGGTATTCCTTCGCCCGCGGCAGCTGGCAGCAGTGGCCCGACAATCGCGCCGGTTCGGTACGCGAGTTTCTGCATGCCTGGTGGGAGGACAGCCTCACCGATCCGGATGCGGTCGTCCCGGCGCATCAGGTCTTCGTGATGTGTGCCGAGGCGTCCGGATCGGTAGGCCCCTGGCTTGACGAATGGGAGAAGCAGGCCGGGTACCTCAGCGACCAACGTCTCGCCGAGGCGGTGGCGGAATGGGAGGGCGCGCTCCTGGCCGACAGCCTGCCGTGGAGCGTCGGCTGGTACGAGCACGACGAGGAGGAGATGCGCGCCGAACTGGTCGCCTGGCTCCTCGGCCACGCTGCGGTGCGGCTCCGCGAGTCGGGCGCATCGGAGGATCTGCAGCACCGGATACGACTGCTCGGACTCGCCGGCGAGGACCGCTGGACGGATCCGCACTGGAACGGCTACCGCTACTGACGACGAGCGGGCGCGGCGGATCCCGTGACTGCACGTCCCGTTCCGGCGCGACCTCGGGGCCGGACCGCGTACCCAACGGCGTGTGCGGATGCGTACTTGGCTGTGAAGCAGCCGGATCGACGCGCTGCACTTCGGGAGTGGAACGAGCCCGAGTGACACCCCCGGGGGCAGGCTTCGGCGTAGTCGCATGGTGTCCGATTTGCGGCAAAGCGGGTCGACTTCGGCAAGATCGAAAATCTTCGCATCGCGCCATGCCGCAGGAGGGGGTGACGCCATCCCGCCATGATGCGATCCGCTGGCCCGCCCTCCGACACAGCCTTTGCTTAACCTATCGAAATTCGATAGATTCCCATCGTAGCTCGATGGAGGGATGGGGCATGGGAAAGCTGACAGTGCGCGCGCTGCGCGCCGTGCTCGTGGTGGTGCTCACCGGCACCGTGTTCGTACAGGCATTGATGGTGTGGGCGTTGGTCAGCGGGAGTGACCCGGAGGACGGGTCGCTCCCGCTGACCCCGCTGCGCGTGATCACGATCCTGGGCATCGGGACGGCCCAGGTCGCCCTGGTCTGTGTATGGCGACTGGTCACGATGGTGCGACGCGGAACCGTGTTCTCTCACGCCGCCTTCCGGTACGTGGACGTCATCATCGGCGCGATCGTTGCGGCTGCCCTCGTGTGGTTCGCAGTCACGGCCCTCAATGCGCCCGGCCAGCGGGACGACCCGGGCGTCACCCTCATCATGGGCGGGATCGGCCTGGCCATCCTGGGAGTCGCGCTCATCGTGCTCGTGCTGCGGATGCTGCTCGCCCAGGCCGTCGCCCGCGACGTCGAAGCGGCGCAAATGCAGGCCGAGTTGGACGAGGTGATCTGATGCCGATCGCTGTCGACATCGACGTGATGCTGGCCAAGCGGAAGATGTCCGTGGGCGAACTCGCAGACCGCGTAGGGATCACGCCCGCCAATCTGGCGGTACTCAAGAACGGCCGTGCCAAGGCAGTGCGGTTCGCGACACTCGCCGCGCTCTGCCAGGTGCTCAACTGCCAGCCAGGCGACCTGCTGCGCTGGGAGGCCGAGGACACCGCGGGCGAATGAACCGTGCCGGCCGACGCGTCATCGCCGATCCCGCTTGCCTTTGACCAACTCCGCGAGATTCCGATCACGAAACGGAGGTCACGCGACTACGCCGAAGCCCTGCCCCCCGGGGGACACCTGGGGGGCACGCACTGATCAACAGTGGGATACGGGCGATACGAGGTGAGACACGTCCACGCCCCGTCCAGGGCAAGTCGAACGAAGGCGATGAACGAAAGACCCCCTCTGATCAGGCTGTTTCCCTGATCAGAGGGGGTCTCCCTCAGCGTGGCGGCGCCAGGATTCGAACCTGGGAAGGCTGAGCCGGCAGATTTACAGTCTGCTCCCTTTGGCCGCTCGGGCACACCGCCGGGGTTTGCTGCCTTTCGAACCGCTTTTCGGCGGTGCTCGCTGGCAACGACGTAAACAATACCCGATGCGGAGGGGTGCTTCGCCACCCGATTGATCGCCTCCCGGGGGACACGGGGTGGCTAGGCTTGTCCGGATGCGGTCCCGGGTTGCCCCGGGCTCGGCGGCCACCCCCACGCCCGCCGATACGCACCCCATACGCACCTCGATACAAGGAGCCACAGGACATGGCCGACTCCAGTTTCGACATCGTCTCGAAGGTCGAGCGGCAGGAGGTCGACAACGCCCTCAACCAGGCCGCCAAGGAGATCTCACAGCGCTACGACTTCAAGGGCGTGGGTGCCTCGATCTCGTGGTCCGGTGAAAAGATCCTGCTGGAGGCGAACTCCGAGGACCGGGTGAAGGCCGTCCTCGACGTCTTCCAGTCCAAGCTGATCAAGCGCGGGATCTCGCTGAAGTCCCTGGACGCGGGCGAGCCCCAGCTCTCGGGCAAGGAGTACAAGATCTTCGCGTCGATCGAGGAGGGCATCTCCCAGGAGAACGCGAAGAAGGTCGCGAAGATCATTCGCGACGAGGGTCCGAAGGGCATCAAGGCCCAAGTGCAGGGCGACGAGCTGCGAGTCAGCTCCAAGAGCCGGGACGACCTGCAGGCCGTGATCGCCCTGCTGAAGGGCAAGGACTTCGACTTCGCGCTGCAGTTCGTGAACTACCGGTGAGCAACTGATCCGATGCCGACATCAGCTCGGCTTCGGCACCGGCTTCGGCTACGGCTACGGCTACGGCTACGGCTGGGACCTCGACGCCGTACGAGGAAGGGTGGGCACCTCAGGTGCCCACCCTTCTCGCCTGCTGGCCGCGGTCCGGGGTGTGCTCGCCTCGCTCAGTTGCGAGAGTGGCCGAACAGGATGCGGTAGGCGACCAAGAGCACCAGGGAACCGCCGATCGCGGAGGCCCAGGTTGCGCCGTCGTAGAAGTCCTTGCTGATCGGGTGGTCCAGCCAGCGGGATGAGATCCAGCCACCGATGAACGCGCCGGCGACACCGATGAGCGTCGTGCCGATGAAGCCGCCCGGGTCACGGCCCGGCAGCAGAACCTTGGCGATGGCCCCGGCCAACAGCCCCAGAATGATCCAGCTGATGATCGTCATGCCGTGAACCTGCCCTTCCGCGCTGTGCCTGCACTTTCCGGGCACTGTGATTTCGGGCGCGCTTGTTCGTGCTCTGTTGATGAGCAGGACGTCACGGTGGCGCCCCTCGGTTGCAAGCGATCAGTAGGGTTCGGGCCATGACACGGTCCGACCCACCGTCCCCCGAGCTGCGGCGCACCCTTGGTGTCGGCGACGCTGTGGTCATCGGACTCGGCTCGATGGTCGGGGCCGGGATCTTCGCCGCCCTCGCGCCGGCGGCACGCGCGGCCGGGTCCGGACTACTGCTCGGGCTTGCGGTCGCGGCCGTGGTCGCCTACTGCAACGCCACGTCGTCGGCGCGACTGGCCGCCCTGTATCCGGCCTCGGGCGGCACGTATGTGTACGGGCGCGAGCGGCTCGGGGAGTTCTGGGGATACCTCGCGGGCTGGTCGTTCGTGGTCGGTAAGACGGCCTCCTGTGCAGCGATGGCGCTCACCGTGGGCGCGTACGTCTGGCCGGGCCAGGCGCATGCGGTGGCGGTCGCGGCCGTGGTGGCGCTGACCGCGGTGAACTACGGCGGTGTCCAGAAGTCCGCCTGGCTGACGCGGGCAATCGTGGCAGTGGTCCTGGCTGTCCTCGCTTGTGTGGTGGTCGTGTGTCTGGGGTCCGGGCAGTCCGACGCCGGTCGCCTGGCCATCGGGGCCTCAGGCGGCGTGGGCGGAGTGCTGGAGGCGGCGGGACTGCTGTTCTTCGCGTTCGCCGGGTACGCGCGGATCGCGACACTCGGCGAGGAGGTGCGGGACCCTGCGCGCACGATCCCCCGGGCGATTCCGCTGGCTCTGGGCATCGCTCTGGCGGTGTACGTGTGTGTGTCGGTGGCTGTCCTTTCCGTGCTGGGGTCGGAGGCTCTCGGGCAGGCCGGCGCGCCGCTGGCCGATGCGGTGCGGGCAGCCGGGGTGCCGGGGCTGGTGCCTGTGGTGCGGGTGGGCGCGGCCGTCGCCGCGCTGGGCTCGCTGCTGGCTCTCATCCTGGGTGTCTCGCGGACGACGCTGGCCATGGCCCGCGACCGGCATCTGCCCGGCGTCCTGGCCGCCGTGCATCCGCGCTTCCAGGTGCCGCACCGTGCCGAACTGGCCGCGGGCGCGGTGGTCGCGGTCCTGGCCGCCACGGTGGACGTGCGAGGCGCGATCGGGTTCTCCTCCTTCGGCGTGCTGGCGTATTACGCGGTGGCCAATGCCTCGGCCTGGACTCTCGATTCGGCGGCGGCTTCGCGAGTCGTGCCGGTGGTGGGGCTCGTCGGGTGCGTGATCCTGGCGTTCTCGCTTCCGTGGGTCTCGGTAGGTGTCGGTACGGGTGTGCTGGCGGTGGGTGTGGTCGCGTACGGGGGACGGCGGTGGGGGGCACGGCGGTGGGGTGGCCAGGGGCGGTAGGCCGACGGTCGCGCGTGTCGCTGGTTGGGGGCGGGACTTGCGGGGCCGGCGTGTGGGCGAGGGGCTAGCGAACCGCGTGGCGTGACCGGTCTCTAGGAGGCGGGGGCGCTGACCGAACAGCGGCCGCAGGAGGCCGCCGGGTCGCCAGGTCGCCTTAGCCTGCCGCTCAGTGGCCGGAGCCTGCCGCCAGGTGGCGGCGCACGCAGCCCTCGGTCCACTCGGGGGTGAAGTCGCTCCTCTCGGTGAGAACGGCCTGCTCGGCACCCTCGGAGTGCGCGCCGATCGTCGCTCCACTCCACCGGTCGAGCCACTCAACCGGCCGTCGGTCCACCAGGTGGCCGCCGATCCGCGTCTCCTCAGGACGCCCCGGCCGTAGCCGTACGTATACGGAAATCGGTCCAAGGGGCCAGCTCCAGCTCGTCGTTCGTCTCCTCGTACCAGCCAGTGCCGTCGACCCAGGCGCGCAGCCAGTCCGTGAGGCTCGGGGCGTCCACGTACCAGGCCCCGTCGGCGTCGTCGGCGTTGGGTTCGAAGAGGAGGACGGTGGCCTGTGGGCTGTGGCAGTCCACGCACGCGTACATCGCGCAGCCCCAGTGGGATATCGGCAGAACGCCCTCAGGCCAAGGCCAGTCGAGGTCCTTGCGGCCGTTCTCGCGGTTGGCGAGGTACTGGATGACGGCGGCGGGTTCGCCGGCCGGAGAGCTGTCGAGCAGGGGCAGCAGGCCGTACTCCGGACCGAATCCGCCGTCTCCAATACGCAGGTAGAGGTCGGCGAGCAGCGGGTGCAGGCCGAAGCCGAGAGCGGCCTCGGCACGTGCCACGGTGGCCGCGTCCACGGGCTCGGGGAGCAAAGTCCAGCCCCACGGTCGGGTGTTGCGGGCCTTGTCCGCCACCCTCGTCAGCAACTGCTCGTTCTCGGTCATGCGTTCATGATGCAAGCCGCCACTGACAATCGAGCGGGCCTGTGGATAACCCCGAGGTTGTGGAAAAACCCGTGGCTATCGCTCGGCGCGGTTCGCACGCCCCGGCACGGAGCGCCCGCCCCCGGCGCGCTTCGCCCGCCCCCCCGCTCGATTCCCCCCAACTCGCCCCTACCCGCTGCGAGCCGCTACCAGCCCTGAGCGAACGGCTGGTCTGACGGCACGATTTCGCGGCCCAGCGGGAAGAGCGACACCGGGATCAGCTTGAAGTTGGCGATGCCGAACGGGATGCCGATGATCGTGATGCACAGCACGATGCCGGTGGCGATGTGGCCGAGGGCCAGCCACCAGCCCGCAAGGACCAGCCACAGGACGTTGCCGACGCACGACGGCGCTCCGGCGTCGCGGCGTTCGATCGTGGTGTATCCGAAGGGCCACAGCGCGTAGACGCCGATGCGGAAGGCCGCGATGCCGAACGGGATACCGATGATGGTGATGCACAGCAGTAGGCCCGCGGCCAGGTAGGCGATGAACAGCCAGAAGCCGCTCAGGACGAGCCAGATGACGTTCAGGATGGTCTTCATCGGGGTCCTGCCATCTTTTGGAGTCGGGCGATACGGTCCGCCATGGGTGGGTGGGTGGAGAACATCTTGGAGAACCCCTGACCTGGGCGGAAGGGGTTCGCGATCATCATGTGACTGGCCGTCTCGATGCGGGGCTCGGGGGGCAGCGGGAGCTGCTTGGTGCCGAGTTCGAGCTTGTGCAGGGCGCTGGCGAGGGCGAGCGGGTCGCCCGTGAGCTGGGCGCCGGACGCATCCGCCTCGTACTCCCTGGAGCGGCTGATGGCCAGTTGGATGAGCGTGGCGGCGAGCGGGCCGAGGATCATGATCAGCAGGATGCCGAGGATGCCGGGGCCGTCGTCGTCATCGGAGCGGCCGATCGGGATCAGCCAGGCGAAGTTGACCAGGAACATGATCACCGAGGCGAGGGCGCCGGCGACCGACGAGATCAGGATGTCCCGGTTGTAGACGTGGCTGAGCTCGTGGCCGATGACGCCCCGCAGTTCGCGCTCGTCGAGGAGGCGAAGGATTCCTTCGGTGCAGCACACGGCCGCGTTGCGCGGGTTGCGGCCCGTCGCGAACGCGTTCGGCGCCTCTGTCGGGGAGATGTAGAGGCGGGGCATGGGCTGGCGGGCCTGGGTGGAGAGCTCGCGGACCATGCGGTACAGGGCCGGGGCCTCGAACTCGCTGACCGGGCGGGCGCGCATCGCGCGCAGCGCCAGCTTGTCGCTGTTCCAGTACGCGTACGCGTTCGTGGCCAGCGCGATCAGGACCGCAATGACGAGCCCCATCCGGCCGAAGAAACTGCCGATGACGATGATGACTGCGGACAGTCCCCCGAGGAGGACTGCGGTCCTGAGCCCGTTGTGCCGGCGGTGCACGGTACGCCCTCCAAGTGGTGCGGCAGGGGAACCCTTTGCTGGTCGATCTCCGATGCCACTGGTGCCGTGGTCTCACGTCCAGTGGACCCTTCTGTACTGGTCAACGCCAGGCGAGGGCCACGGGTTCCCTTGTGCGCAGGGCTGCGGGCGTGGGCCGTCCGGGTGAAGGCGCCGGCGCACGGCTACGCGCGCGTGGGGGTCGAGTGATCCACGCGCGCGTACAGGAAGTGGGCCGGAGGCTCAGAAGAGCCCGGTGTCGGCGAAGCGCAGGATCAGCTGGGGGGCTCCGGACAGGGCGATGCCGACGACGCCGGTGACGGCCATCGCGGCCGTGAGCGGCGCGGGAAGGAGGTGCCTCCCTGCCTCCCCCTCGGGCGCTCGGAACAGCAGGGCCGTCCACTGGAGGTAGTAGAACAGCGCGATCACCACGTTGACGGCCATGACCACGGCCAGCCAGCCCAGGCCCGCGTCGACGGCGGCGGAGAAGACCGTGACCTTGGCGAAGAGACCGATGATGCCCGGCGGGAGCCCGGCCAGGCAGAGCAGGAAGAAGGCCAGGATCAGGGCGGTCAGGGGGTTGTGGGAGTACAGGCCGCGGTAGTCGCTGATGCGGTTCAGGGACTTCGTACGGCCGACCAGGGCGGCCACTGCGAAGGCGCCGAGGTTCACGGCGGCGTACATGAGGGCGTAGGCGACGGTGGAGCCGATGGCGCGCTCGCCGTCGTCGGAGTACGCGGCGGCGGCGATCGGCACCAGGAGGTAGCCGGCCTGGCCGACGGAGGACCAGGCGAGCAGGCGTACCGCGCTGTACGCGCGCGTGGCCTGCTGCCGGAGGGCTCCGACGTTGCCGACGGTCATGGTGAGGGCGGCCAGTGCCGCGAGGGCCGGGCCCCAGACGTCGGCGTACGACGGCAGGGCGATGACCGTGACGAGGATCAGGCCGGTGAAGCCGACCGCCTTGCCGACGACCGAGAGGTAGGCGGCCACCGGTAGGGGCGCCCCTACGTAGGTGTCCGGGACCCAGAAGTGGAAGGGGACAGCGGCCGTCTTGAAGGCGAAGCCGACCAGGGTGAGGACGACTCCCGTCTGGACCAGGGTCTCGAGCTGTCCGTCGACGTTCTGGATCCGGTCGGCGATCTGCGTGAGGTAGAGGGTGCCGGTAGAGGCGTACACGAAGCTGATGCCCATGAGGCTGACCGCGGTCGCGGTGACCGAGGACAGGAAGAACTTCAGGGCCGCTTCGGAGGACTTGCGGTCACCGAAGCGGAGGCCGACCAGCGCGAAGGCCGGAAGCGAGGCGACTTCGAGCGCGACGATGAGGGTCGCCAGGTCCCGGGAGGCGGGCAGCAGAGCGGCGCCGGCGGCGGAGGAGAGCAGCAGGAACCAGTACTCCCCTTCGGGGAGTTCCTTGTGTGCGTCCTTGAGAGCGGTGACCGACAGGAGCGCCGCGAGGAGGGCGCCGCCGAGAACCAGGAACTGGATCACGAGAGTGAAGCGGTCGGCCGTATAGCTGCAGACCGCGGCGTCGCCGTTCAGGCAGAAGGTGGAGCGGTCGCCGTCCAGAAGGGGCAGCAGCAGGACGATGGAGGCGGCCAGGCCGGCCACGGATGTCCAGCCGAGCAGGGCCTTCTTGTTCTCGGCAACGAACAGGTCGGCGACGAGGACCACGAGTCCGACGACCGCCGCGACGGTGGGCGGCGCGATGGCGAGCCAGTCGACTGACTGGACCACCGACTCGGCCAGGGGCTGGGCCAGGGAGCTCATCGGGTGCCTCCTGCGAGGAGCTGCTGCACGGCCGGGTCGGTCAGGCCGAGGAGGGTCTTCGGCCACAATCCGGCGACGACGGTGAGGGCGACGAGCGGGGTCCAGGCCGCGAACTCGTAACTCTGGACGTCGGCGAGCTTCGGGGCTTCCTGCGAAGCGGCACCCATGCAGACGCGGCGGACCACGACAAGCAGGTACGCGGCGGTGAGCAGGGTGCCGAAGGCGCCGATCGCCATGAAGGTCAGGAAGGCCGGCCGACTGAGCTGGGCCGCGGGCTCGAACGCGCCGAACAGCGCGAGCATCTCGCCCCAGAACCCGGCGAGGCCCGGCAGCCCGAGCGAAGCGACCGCGGCGAACGCCAGGAGGCCACCGAGGCGGGGCGTCTTGGCGTAGAGGGCCGCGCCGGTCTTGTCGGCGAGGGTGTCGAGGTCGGTGGTCCCCGTACGGTCCTTCAGCGCGCCGACCAGGAAGAAGAGGAGGCCGGTGATGAGGCCGTGGGCGATGTTGGCGAACAGGGCGCCGTTCACGCCGGTCGGGGTCATCGTGGCGATGCCGAGCAGGACGAAGCCCATGTGGCCGACGGAGGAGTAGGCGATCAGGCGCTTCAGGTCGCCCTTCGCGCCCCGCTTGGCCAGGGCGAGGCAGGCCAGGGATCCGTAGATGATCCCGACGACGGCGAACGCGGCGAGGTAGGGCGCGAAGTCGGCGAAGCCGTCGGGGGCGATCGGCAGGAGAATCCGGACGAACCCGTACGTTCCCATCTTCAGCAGGACGCCGGCCAGCAGAACCGAGCCGACGGTCGGGGCGGCGGTGTGGGCGTCGGGCAGCCAGCTGTGCAGGGGCCACATCGGCGTCTTGACCGCGAGCCCGATACCGATCGACAAAACGGCGATGACCTGCACGGATGCAGTCAGGGACCGGCCGTTGTCAGTGGCGAGTGCCACCATGTCGAATGTGCCCGCCTTGATTCCGATCAGGAGCAGGCCGAGCAGCATGACCACGGAGCCGAGCAGCGTGTAGAGGATGAACTTCCAGGCGGCCGCGGCCCGGCCCTCGCCGCCCCAGCGGGCGATGAAGAAGTACATCGGGATCAGGACCATCTCGAAGGCGAGGAAGAAGAGCAGCAGGTCGAGGACGGCGAAGGTGGCGAGGGTGCCGGACTCCAGGACGAGCACCAGTGCGACGAAGGCCTTCGGGGTCGGGCCCGCAGGCATCTTGAAGTACGAGTAGAGCGCGCAGAGGAAGGTCAGCAGCGCGGTCAGCACCAGAAGGGGGAGGGAGATGCCGTCGATGCCGAGGTGGATGCGCACGTCGAGTGCGGGGATCCAGCTGATGTCCGTGCTGGCCTGCATCTTCGACGGCTGGTCGTGGTCGAAGCCGAGCACCAGGACGATCGCGGCAATGAGGACCGCGCCGGTGACGGTGACACCGTGCCGGAGCACGGCCTGCTCGGGTGACTTCCCTTTCAGCCCGGGCGGAGCGGGCAGAAGAGCTGCGGCGGCGCCGAGGAGCGGGCCGACGACGACGAACGCCAGAAGGACCTGCATCACGGACTCGTTGATATCGATCACGCCTGCTCACGCTCCCGTGGCGACGAGGACGGCGGCGACCGCCAGGACGACGGTGCCGGCGAGCAGCGCGCTCACATAGGTCTGCACATTGCCGGTCTGGGCACGCCGTACGGCGATGCCGAGCCAGCGGGGTAGAGCACCCGCGCCATGCACGTAGGTGTCGACGACCTCGCGGTCGAGAAACCGGACGAGACTCGCGCCGGCCTGGACCGGGCGGACGAACAGGGTCCGGTACACCGCGTCGAGGTGGAAGCCGACGGCGGCATGCCGGTGCAGCGGGCCGAGCAGCAGCCGGCCCGGGTCTGCCGGGTCGGGCGCGTAGGCCACACCTCCGTACACGGGCGCGTGGCTGGCGATGGCCTCGGCCTCGACTTGGGCGGCGTCGCCCTCGGGGTGGGCCGCGACCGCACCCAGCGGGACGCGTGCCGCCACGGCCGCGAGGTGGCGCCAGGCCGCGTAGGTGACGATGCCGCCGACGAGGGCCACGCCCGTGCCGAGGACCGAGGTGGTGAGGGTCGGGGCGAGGTCGCGGCCGTCGAACCAGTCGGGGAGCACGCGGTAGGCGAGGGCGCCGACAGCGAGGGACGGGACGGCGAGCACCCACAGCACGACGGTCATCGTCAGGGGCTGCCTACCGTGGTCGGGGGCCTCGGCACCGTGGCCGTGGAAGGCCAGCAGCCACAGGCGCATCGCGTAGGCGGCGGTGAGCAGGGCCGTGAGCAGGCCGGTGACGAGGACGATCCAGCCCGCGACACCGGGGGCGTGCTCGGTGTGGCCGGTGGCGACGTGCTCGGCGGCACCGAGGACGGACTCCTTGGAGAAGAACCCGCTGAACGGCGGGATCGCGGCGAGCGCGAGGAGCGCCACGGTCATCGTCCAGAAGGCGTCCGGGACCCGGTTGCGCAGGTGGGTCATGCGGGACATGGCGGCCAGCGAGTTGGTGCCGGCGGCGTGGATGATCACGCCGGCCGCGAGGAACAGCAGCGCCTTGAAAGCACCGTGGGACAGGAGGTGGAACACGGCGGCACCGCGGTCGGCGACGGCGAGGGCGCCGGTCATGTAGCCGAGCTGACCGATCGTCGAGTAGGCGAGGACGCGCTTGATGTCGTCCTGGGCGAGCGCGGCGATACCCGAGCCGACCATCGTGACGGCGGCCATGACGGCGAGGACGATCATCGCGGCCTGGGAGGCCTCGAAGACCGGGAGGAGACGCGCGACGAAGTAGACACCGGCGGCGACCATCGTCGCGGCGTGGATCAGCGCGGAGACGGGCGTCGGACCCGCCATCGCGTCGGGGAGCCAGGTGTGCAGCGGGAACTGCGCCGACTTGCCCGCCACACCCGCGAGGAGCAGCAGGGCGATCAGCGTCGGGTGGTCGAGTCCGCCGCTCGCGACGGTGCCGAGGATCTTCGTGATGCGGAAGGACCCGGCGTCGGTGGCCAGCGCGAACAGGCCGATGAGGAAGGGGACGTCACCGAGCTTGGTCACCAGGAACGCCTTGATGGAGGCGGCGCGGGCCTCCGGGGTCTCCCAGTAGTGGCCGACCAGGAAGTACGAGCAGATGCCCATGATCTCCCAGCCGACCAGCAGCACCATCAGGTCGCCGGAGTAGACGACGAGCAGCATCGCCGAGGTGAACAGGGAGACGAGAGCGGCGTACGAGGGGTAGCGCGGGTCCTCGCGCAGGTAGCCCGTGGAGTAGATCTGCACACAGGTGGCGACGACGCCGACGAGTACGGCGACGAGGGCGGCGAAGCCGTCGATGTACAGGGCGAGGTCGACCGGGACCGAGCCGGTGGGTGTGAGTTCGGTGGCGGCGTTGATCGCCTGGTCTCCGCCCTGACGCACCGCGACCACCGCGGCGAGGACGAGGGACGTCAGCGTCGGCAGGACTGCGAGCGGGCGGACGAAGCCGGGAGCGGTGCGGCCCAGGAGCAGGCCGGCCGCGGCGCCGAGGAAGGGAAGGAGGGGGACTAGGACGGCGAGGGTGGTCGTGGTCACGCGGTGGCCTCGGCCTTCTCGGCCTGCGGGGCCGTGGAGGCGTCGCGGTCGGGCCCGTCGGTGTCGTGGCTCTCGGCGGTGTCGCGGAGCTTGTCGATGTCCGCGGTGCCGCGATTGCGGTGGACGGCGAGGACGATCGCCAGGCCGATGCCGATCTCGGCGGCGGCGATGGTGATGGTGAACAGGGTCAGCGCCTGGCCGGAGTGCAGGGTCTCCTCGGCGGTCTTGCTGAGCCAGACGTCGAAGGCGACCAGGTTGAGGTTGACGGCGTTGAGCATCAGCTCGACCGACATCAGGACCAGGATCGCGTTGCGTCGGGCGAGCACGCCGTACAGGCCGGTGCAGAAGAGGAGGGCGGAGAGTACGGCGGGATAGGCGAGGTGCATCAGCGGGCGCCTTCCTGCTCGGCCGGATCGGTTCCCTCAACCGGCTTGTTTCGCCCGGTCGGGTGATTACGGGAATCCGGGACGGATGGGGAACCACCGGACACGGCGCGGGAGTTCACAGAGGGAGAGCCCGACTCGGTCTTCGCCTTGCGGGACAGGACGATCGCGCCGACCAGGGCCGCGAGGAGGAGCACGGAGAGGGCCTCGAAGGGGAGGACCCAGTTCTGGAAGAGGCTCTCGCCGGTGGCCTTGGTGGAGCCGGCGGCGGGGCCGTCGAGGTCGATCCAAGTGGTGCGGAAGGCATCCACGACCACCCAGATCAGCGTGGCCGCGGAGGCGACGGCCACGGTGAGGGCGGCCCAGCGGTTGCCGGAGTCGGCGTCCGGGGAGCGGCCGATGGGGGCCCTGGTGAGCATCAGACCGAACAGGAGGAGGACGACGACGGAACCGACATAGATGAGGACCTGCACCCAGGCGATGAACTCGGCGGTGAGCAGGAGGTACTCGACGGCGAGGCCGCCGAGCGTGACCACCAGCCACAGGGCGGCGTGCACCAGCTGCCGGGTGGTGACGGTGACCAGCGCGGCGCCGAAGGTGACCAGCCCCACCAGGAGAAAAACGATCTCGACGCCGGTCGGGGAGAGGAAGCCGTGAGTGTCGGCGGCCAGGTTCAGCGCGGTGGAGGTGGGGGTCACGACTCCCCCTCGTGCGGCTCGGTCGCCTCGGTCGGCGCGGCCTCCGCAGCCTGCGTGGCCGCCAGCTTCTCGGCGGTCTTGCGAGCTGCGGCGATCTCCTTGGGCTCCTCGGCGCCGGGGTCGAGGGCGGGCGGGGCCGGCACGGTCCACATCCACTCACGGAGCTTGTCGCGCTCGTGGGTGAGCTCGCGGATGTCGGTCTCGGCGTACTCGAACTCCGGGGACCAGAACAGGGCATCGAAAGGACAGACCTCAATGCAGATACCGCAGTACATGCACAGGGAGAAGTCGATGGCGAAGCGGTCGAGGACGTTGCGACTGCGTTCGCGGCCGCCAGGGGCCGCCGCCGGGACCGTCTCCTTGTGGGAGTCGATGTAGATGCACCAGTCCGGGCACTCGCGGGCGCAGAGCATGCAGACCGTGCAGTTCTCCTCGAACAGGCCGATCACGCCACGGGTGCGGGGCGGAAGGTCGGGCTGGGTGTCCGGGTACTGCGCGGTGACGGACTTCTTCGTCATCGTGCGGAGGGTGACGGCCAGGCCCTTGGCCAGGCCACTGCCAGGAATCGATCGGCGGGGCCGCCCGGAGGGCGTCGTTGAGTGGTGGTGGTCGGGTGACGGGCGGGACATGGTTACTGGATCACCACCTTGACGATGCCGGTGAGGGCGATCTGGGCGAGGGAGAGGGGGACGAGGAGGGTCCAGGAGAGCTTCTGGAGCTGGTCCTCGCGCAGGCGGGGATAGGTGACGCGGAGCCAGATCACGAGGAAGGCGAGGACGGCCGTCTTCAGCAGGGTCCAGACCCAGCCGAGGCCGTCGGCGCCCCAGGGTCCGTGCCAGCCGCCCAGGAAGAGGACCGTGGTCAGGCCGCACAGGACGACGATTCCGGCGTACTCGGCGAGAAGGAAGAGAGCGAAACGCAGACCGGTGTACTCGGTGTAGGCGCCGAAGATGATCTCCGAGTCGGCGACGGGCATGTCGAAGGGGGGTCGCTGCAGCTCGGCCAGGCCGGCGACGAAGAAGACGATCGCGCCGACGATCTGCCAGGGCAGCCACCACCACTCGAAGGCCTCGAGGATGCCGGGGAGGGAGACGGTTCCGGCAGCCATCGCCACGGAGGCGGCGGTGAGCAGCATCGGAAGTTCGTAGGCGAGGAGCTGAGCGGCGGTGCGGAGGCCGCCGAGGAGGGAGAACTTGTTGGCGGAGGCCCAGCCGGCCATGAGTGAGCCGAGGACGCCTACGCCCATGACCGCCAGGACGAAGAAGATGCCCGCGTCGATGACCTCGCCGACTGCGCCCTCGCTGGGTCCGATGGGGATGGCGAGGAGGACGAGCAGGTACGGGAGGAGGGCCACAGCGGGGGCGAGCTGGAAGATGCGGCGGTCGGCGCCTGCCGGGACGACGTCTTCCTTCTGCGCGAACTTCACGCCGTCGGCGACGAGTTGGGCCCAGCCGTGGAAGCCGCCGGCGTACATCGGGCCGAGACGGCCCTGCATGTGGGCCATCACCTTGTGCTCGGTCTGGCCGATGAGCAGGGGGAAGGTGAGGAACACGACGAAGACGATCAGGAGTCGCAGGGTGACGTCGAGCGCGTCGTTCACTGCGGGCCTCCTGAGGGGTCTGTGCGGTCCGGGTGGTCCGTGTGGTTCGGGTGGTTCGGGTTCTCGTCGGTGGAGTCTGCGGCGTCTTCGGCGTCTTCGGGCGTGACTGCGGGGTCGGATGGGCCTGGCTTCGCCGGGGTCTCCGACGGTGACTCGGCCTCGGGCTGGGCCTCGGCTTCGGTCTGGGCCTCGGCTTCGGCCTGGGTCTGGGTCTGCTCCTCGGCCAGGCTCTTCGGCTCGGGCTCAGGCTGCTGATCGGCTTCGGGCCGTGGCTCGACTGCCGGTTCGTCGAAGGCCGGGCGGGCGTGGTGCCAGGGGGCGTCCGAGCTGCGGGGGGTCGAGGGGAGCTTGGGAGTGGCCGACGGGGTGGAGGGGTTGGTGGCTTCGTCGGCCGTGTCAGCCGACGCCCCATCCGTTGCAGCCGCCTTGGACGCAGCCGCGCCGGAAGCAGCTGTATCCGACGCCGCCTCGCGGGATGCCTCCACATCGGAAGGGGTCCGCTGACTCGCCGAGCCCTCGTCTGCGCTCCGGGTGCGGCGCGGCGTGGTCGACGTGCCTGACGGGGTTGCCTGCGCACCGGTGCCCGCCGGGGACCCGCCGCCCGCCTCCGGCGAGTTCTCGGAGTCCATAGCGGCCACCTCGCCGGCCGACGCCTCGGCTGCCGGAGCCGTCTCCTGCTGAGCCGTAGCGGGCGTCTCCCTGCCCGCCTCCTGCTGGCTGACCGACCCTTCGGCTGCCGTGCGCGCACGCCGGGCCGCACCCGTCGCGGGCGCTGCACCAGCCAAGGGTTCCGTCTGGCTGGCCGAACCCTCCGCCGCCGTACGCGACCGCCGCGCCGCACCCGCAGCAGCAGCGCCCGTCGGAGCCCCACCCGCAGCCGGGGCCTCCGCCTGGCTCGCCGAACCCTCCGCCGCCGTACGCGACCGCCGCGCCGGACCCGCAGCAGGAGCGCCCGGCGGAGTCCCACCCGCAGCCGGCGTCTCCGCCTGGCTCGCCGAACCCTCCGCCGATGTGCGTGCTCGTCGGACCGGTCGCTCGCCCGCTGCGCGGGTCGGCCTTTCTCCGGGCGTGCGTGCCGCGCCGCGGGCCGGGCGGGCCGGGGCAGGGGGGAGTTGGCCCTTCAGGGGGCCCCATTCGTTCGGGTCGGGGACGCCGGGGGGCAGCATTTGGCGGCGTTTGGGGCCGCCGTGTTCGGACTCGCCGGGTTCCTTGGCGCCGGGCCAGGCCTTGGCGACGCGGGCGGCCAGGACGAAGTCCTTGCGGAGGGGGTGGCCCTCGAAGTTCTCCGGGAGGAGCAGGTGGTCGAGGGCGGGGTGGTCGGTGAAGGCGACGCCGAACATTTCGTGCGTCTCGCGTTCGTGCCAGGCCGCGCCCGCGTAGACACCGATCGCGGAGGGCAGGGTCGGCGCCTCGTGCGGGACCGTCGTGCGGACCAGCAGGCGCCGTACCGGAGACAGGGCGGCGACGTGGGCCGCGACGCGGAAGCCCGTGCCGGGTTCGTCGACGGCGCTCAGCCAGTCGAAGTAGGTGCAGCCCAGCTCGTCGCGGGCTGCTTCAAGTGCCGGGATCCAGGACGTCGGGGGGACGTCGACTGTCAGGACCTCGTAGGACTCCTCGGCCGTGGCCTCCGGGCCGAAGAGGTCCTCGACGGGGGCGGGCAGCCAGCCGATCGTCGTCATCGGTCGGTCTCCCCCGCGCTTTCGGCACCCGTTCCGCCGGCGCCGGGCGCCTCCGGCCCGCGCACGAGCCCACTCTGCAACGCCGCCGTGGAGGGCCGGGCCGTGCCGACGCCGTACCGCTCCCCCAGCGACTCCCGCGCGATCTTCTCCTGGAGCTTCAGGATGCCCTGGAGCAGTGCCTCGGGGCGTGGCGGGCAGCCGGGGACGTAGACGTCCACCGGGATGATCTGGTCGACGCCCTTGGTGACGGAGTAGGAGTCCCAGTACGGGCCGCCGCAGTTCGAGCAGGCGCCGAAGGAGATGACGTACTTCGGCTCGGGCATCTGTTCGTACAGGCGCTTCACGGCCGGGGCCATCTTGTCGGTGACCGTGCCCGAGACGACCATGAGGTCGGCCTGCCGGGGGCCGGGCGCGAAGGGGATCACGCCGAGGCGGATGAAGTCGTGGCGGGCCATCGACGCGGCGATGAACTCGATCGCGCAGCAGGCGAGCCCGAAGTTGAAGACCCAGAGCGAGTAGCGGCGGCCCCAGTTCAGGATCACCTTCATCGGCTCGGGGGCGAGGCGGGCCAAGGCGCCCAGCCGCTTCGGCTCCGGGAGCAGAACGGGCTCCGGCGAATCCACTTCCGCGCGCTCCGGCGAGTTCACTTCTGGCGTCACGTCCATGCCAGGACGCCCTTCTTGTATGCGTAGAGCAGGCCCACGGCCAGGAAGCCGAGGAAGATGAACATCTCGACGAGGGTGGTCGCGCCGTAGCCCGGGTCGGCGAACACCGTCGCCCAGGGGAACAGGAAGATCGAGTCGATGGCGAAGATCACGTAGAGGAAGGCGTAGACGTAGTAGCGGACCTGGGTGTGGGCCCAGCCCTCGCCGACGGGGTCGACGCCGCACTCGTACGTCAGGAGCTTCTCGGGCGTGGGGACCACGGGGCGCAGCAGTCGGCCCGCCCCGAAGGCGACAGCGACGAACAGCACGCCGATGACTGCGAGCAGTCCGACGACCGAGTAGGACTGGAAGTAGTCCGCCGAGACGACGACGTAATGCACATCCGCCGCGACGACGACGGTCTGTTCCGACACGTCCGCCCCTCGCTCCCTGACCTCGTTGCCTACCAGTGTCCTGCGACCTGTGTTCTCGTGAACACCGCTGTTCGACGATCTGTACGCACGGGAGTCTAGGCCCTGCTAAAGACAGCGTAAGCAGCCCGTCACACGTTGAGATCTCGTCGAGACTCGCCCCAGGACGCCGCACGTCCGTCGTCGGGATACGGCGGCCGATCCCCGGCCGGTCGCGAGGTTCGGCGCGGGGGTGGGGATTTCCCCCGGAAGACCGCGGCGGTCCGCCTCATGGCGCGGCGGCGCACCGCGCGGCACGCTAGCCCATATGACCGAAAGCCCCAGCCCTTCGTGGGACGCCTCCCGGCGTTCCGAGGGTGACCAGCCGCCGCTGCCGCCCGCCCGTTTCGCCTACGACCGGCACACCTGGAAGGAGATCGCGCACCTCCTGGCGAACCTTCCGATGTCGCTGCTCGGCTTCGTCTACGTCGTGACAGTGCTGTTCACCGGTGCATTGCTGACGCTGACGGTGATCGGGTTCCCGCTGCTCGCCGCCGGCCTGCTGGGCGCGCGGCAGTTGGGCAAGCTGGAGCGCTCACGCGCGCGTGCGTTGCTCGGGTTGCAGGTGGACGAGCCGAGTCGGCTGCCGTTGCGCGGCGGCAAGGACGGCTTCTTCCCACAGCTGTGGCTGGCGCTGAAGGACCCCGTCGGCTGGCGCACGATCCTGTACGACTTCATCCGCCTGCCCTGGGGCGTCCTCACCTTCACCATCACGCTGACCTCGCTGTTCGTGCTGTGGCCGGTGCTGCCGTTCATCGCGCGGGGCCTGGCGAACGCGGACCGGGCGATGGTGCGGAGCCTGCTGTCGCCCTCCGACGAGTTGGAGCGCCGTATCGCCGAACTGGAGTCGGACCGAGGGGTCGTGGTGGACACGGCCGCGGCCGATCTGCGGCGCATCGAGCGCGACCTGCACGACGGCGCTCAGGCCCGTCTGGTCAACCTGGCCATGGGGCTGGGCCTGGCCAAGGAGAAGCTGCTGGAGGACCCCGACGTGGCGGCGTCGATGGTCGCGGAGGCGCACGGCGAGGTGAAACTGGCGCTTCAGGAGCTACGGGATCTCGCCCGCGGCATCCATCCGGCCGTCCTGACCGACCGCGGCCTGGATGCCGCCCTTTCGGCGGTCGCGTCGCGCTGCACGGTGCCGGTGAAGGTGACCGTCGGCCTGCCGTCCAGACCGGCCGCGGCCATCGAGGGCATCGCCTATTTCACCGTCTCCGAACTGCTGCAGAACGTCAGCAAGCACAGCGGGGCGAAGTCGGCGTCGGTCGACGTGTGGCGTTCGGACGAGCGGCTGCTCATCCAGGTGTGGGACGACGGCCGCGGGGGCGCGCGCCTCGACGGCGGCACGGGCATGCGCGGTCTCGCCGACCGGCTGGACGCCGTGGACGGCCTGTTCGTCATCGAGTCACCCCTGGGCGGCCCTACGACTGTGACGGCGGAGCTGCCCTGGCGCGATCGCGTCCCCGGGCAGGGGTAGCGCAGGGGTAGGGAAAACCCCCCGTTCAAGACGCCGACGGCCTCCATGGTCCGTGGACCTGCGGCGCAGCAGGGTTGGAGATACGACGGCACAGCCCCGGGGCGGGGCTGACGGGACGAGGAGAACGGACGACGCCGATGGCCACGGAGTACGGACAGGGCTACGGGCAGGGCTACGGGCACGGGCTCGATTACCCCGAGCACGGCCTTCCCGAGCAGGGTGGCGAGCGACGGCACCGGCTGCCGGCCGGGCTGCGGGCGCCGTTCGAGGCACGCAGTTGGCGGGAGTTCGGGTATGTGCTGCTGAGCCTGCCGATCAGCATCATGCTGTTCGTGTACGCCATCACGATGGTGTCGCTGGGAGCGGGCCTGCTGGTGACGTTCCTCGGCGTCCCCGTGCTGGCGGCGGCGCTCGCCGGCTGCCGGGCCTTCGGGGCGCTGGAGCGGGCACGCGCGCGTGCGTTGCTGCACCTGGAGGTGGCCGACCCGGAGCCGCTGCGCATGCGTCGGCGCGGGTTCATGGCGTGGATGGGCGCCGTACTGAAGAGCGGGACGTCGTGGCGGAGCGTGCTGTACGCGGTGCTGCACTTCCCGTGGGCGGTGTTCTCCTTCGTCGTCGCGGTGAACGTCTGGGCGTACGGCTGGGCGCTGCTGACGTATCCGCTGTGGTTCTGGGTGTTCCCGATGTGGGCCGGACAGGACGGCCTTCAGGTGTACGGCGACGAGACGCACCAGTTCTACCTCGACAACCCCTTCGAGATCACGGTCACCGCGCTGGTGGGCCTGCTGTTCACGCTGGCCACGCCGTGGATCGTGCGGGCGCTGACGCAGGTGGACCGGCTGCTGGTGCACGGCCTGCTCGGCCCCTCGCGGCTGGCCACGCGTGTGGTGGAGCTGGAGTCGGACCGCGGTGTCGTCGTCGATACGGCCGCTGCGGACCTGCGGCGCATCGAGCGCGACCTGCACGACGGTGCCCAGGCCCGCCTGGTGGCTCTGGCCATGGATCTGGGTCTGGCGAAGGAGAAGCTGACGGAGGACCCGCAGGCGGCGGCGCGGATGGTCGACGAGGCGCACGGCGAGGTGAAGACGGCGCTTCAGGAGCTGCGAGATCTGGCCCGCGGGATCCATCCGGCCGTCCTCACCGACCGAGGACTGGACGCGGCCCTGTCTGCGGTGGCCTCGCGGTGCACGGTGCCGGTGGAGGTCCAGGTGGATCTGGAGGAGCGGCCGGTGCCGGCGATCGAGGGGATCGCCTACTTCACGGTGTCGGAGCTGCTGCAGAACATCAGCAAGCATGCGCGGGCCACATGGTCGGCCGTGGATGTGTGGCGGGTGGAGAACCGGCTGATGCTGCAGGTCGTGGACAACGGGATCGGCGGCGCCGACATATCCGGGGGATCGGGGCTCGCCGGGCTTGCGGAGCGGCTGGACGCGGTGGACGGGATTCTGGTGGTGGACTCGCCGGTCGGTGGGCCTACGCGGGTCACGGCGGAGCTTCCCTGGCGGACCGTGTAGCCGCACCTTGTAAGCCCACTGTGCAGTTCGACAAAAGTCATTGGCCTGGAGCGGACCTCGTCCGCCTCCAGGCCATCGTCACGCCCCCCACGGCCCTGCTTCGGTCCCGGCTCTTCGGCCCCGGCTCTCCTTCGGTCTCTTGCGCGCGAGTGCTCCCCGAGCACGCGCCCCCAAAGACGCCTCCTTTGTCCACAAGCGATCCCGTCCGGCTCGGGCAGGTTATCCACAGGCCCGGTGACGGAGAGCAGATCGCGGGATACTGAGGTCGCGAGGACGACAGGGCCGGGGCACACTCGGCCGAATGCCGAGGCACGGGGGGCCGGGGATCGTGGAGGACAGGGTGCGGGTGGTCATCGCCGAGGATTCGGTGCTGCTCAGGGAGGGGCTGACCCGGCTGTTGACCGACCGGGGGCACGAGGTCGTGGCCGGCGTCGGGGACGGCGAAGCGTTGATCAAGACCATCACGGAGCTGGACGCGCAGGGCGAGCTGCCGGACGTGGTGGTGGCGGACGTCAGAATGCCGCCGACGCACACCGACGAAGGCGTGCGGGCGGCCGTGCAGCTGCGCAGGACGCACCCCGGACTCGGGGTACTCGTACTGTCGCAGTACGTGGAGGAGCGGTACGCCACGGAACTGCTGGCCGGTTCCAGCCGTGGGGTCGGCTATCTGCTCAAGGACCGCGTGGCGGAGGTTCGGGAGTTCGTGGACGCCGTCGTGCGGGTGGCCCAAGGGGGTACGGCCCTCGACCCGGAGGTCGTCGCCCAGCTGCTGGGCCGCAGCCGTAAGCAGGACGTGCTGGCGAGGCTCACCCCGCGGGAGCGGGAGGTCCTGGGGCTGATGGCGGAGGGGCGGACCAACTCCGCGATCGCCCGGCAGCTGGTGGTGAGCGACGGTGCCGTCGAGAAGCACGTCAGCAACATCTTCCTCAAGCTCGGACTGAACCAGAGTGACGGGGATCACCGACGCGTTCTCGCGGTCCTCACCTATCTGAACTCCTGACGGACTGACACCGTGTCAGTCAAATAGGCAACCGCTCGCGCGGCACCCACCGAACAGACCGGCCGACAAGCACGAAAGCGGCAACCGAACAAAGAACAGGGAGCGTCTTCAAAAGAAGCGCCGGGGGGCGTGTAAATCATGACAAGTCAGGGTGGCGAACCAGCGCAAACCGACGTCCGTCATGCGAATGGCCCAGGGAGGGCGACCTTTGCGGACGTAGGGTTGATCCTGGGAAGGCTTGCGGGAAGGCCAGCGCAGACAGCCGCCTCGAAGGAGGTCCAGTTCAGTGACCAGCCAGGTCAGTAGCCCAGCGGAGCAGGCCGACGAAGCCGTCGTGGGAGAGCAGCGCAAACCGGCAGGGACGAAGGACGTCCGCCGGCTGGACCGGGTGATCATTCGTTTCGCGGGGGACTCGGGCGACGGTATGCAGCTCACCGGCGACCGTTTCACCTCGGAAACGGCGTCCTTCGGCAACGACCTGTCGACGTTGCCGAACTTCCCGGCCGAGATCCGCGCTCCCGCCGGCACTCTGCCGGGCGTGTCCTCCTTTCAGCTGCACTTCGCCGACCACGACATCCTGACCCCGGGCGACGCACCGAACGTGCTGGTCGCGATGAACCCGGCGGCCCTGAAGGCCAACATCGGCGATCTTCCACGAGGCGCGGAGATCATCGTCAACACGGACGAGTTCACCAAGCGGGCGATGCAGAAGGTGGGCTATGACACCAGCCCCCTGGAGGACGGCTCGCTCGACGGTTACAGCCTCCATCCGGTGCCGCTGACCACGCTGACGGTCGAGGCGCTCAAGGAGTTCGACCTCACCCGCAAGGAGGCCGAGCGCAGCAAGAACATGTTCGCGTTGGGCCTGCTGAGCTGGATGTACCACCGGCCGACGGAGGGCACCGAGAAGTTCCTGGCGTCGAAGTTCGCCAAGAAGCCGCACATCGCGGCGGCGAACATCGCGGCCTTCCACGCGGGCTGGAACTTCGGGGAGACGACCGAGGACTTCGCCGTCTCCTACGAGATCGCGCCGGCGACGACGGCCTTCCCGGTCGGCACCTACCGCAACATCTCCGGGAACCTCGCCCTGTCCTACGGGCTGATCGCCGCGTCCCGCCAGGCGGATCTTCCGCTCTACCTGGGCTCGTATCCGATCACCCCGGCCTCGGACATCCTGCACGAGCTGAGCCGGCACAAGAACTTCGGTGTGCGGACCTTCCAGGCCGAGGACGAGATCGCGGGCATCGGTGCGGCGCTGGGTGCGGCCTTCGGCGGTTCGCTGGCGGTGACCACGACGTCCGGCCCCGGTGTGGCGCTGAAGTCGGAGACGATCGGGCTGGCGGTGTCGCTGGAGCTGCCGCTGCTGGTGATCGACATCCAGCGCGGAGGGCCCTCGACGGGGCTGCCGACCAAGACGGAGCAGGCGGACCTGCTGCAGGCGATGTTCGGCCGCAACGGCGAGGCGCCGATCCCGATCGTCGCCCCGTGCACCCCGGCCGACTGCTTCGACGCGGCTCTGGAGGCGGCGCGGATCGCGTTGACGTACCGCACTCCGGTGATGCTGCTGTCGGACGGCTATCTCGCCAACGGCTCGGAGCCCTGGCGGATCCCGGAGCTGGAGGAGCTGCCGGATCTGACCGTGCAGTTCGCGCAGGGCCCGAACCACACCCTGGAGGACGGCAGCGAGGTCTTCTGGCCGTACAAGCGCGACCCGCAGACCCTCGCCCGGCCGTGGGCGATCCCGGGCACGCCGGGCCTGGAGCACCGGATCGGCGGCATCGAGAAGGAGGACGGCACGGGCAACATCTCCTACGCCCCGGCCAACCACGACTTCATGGTCCGCACCCGCCAGGCCAAGATCGACGGCATCGAGGTACCCGACCTGGAGGTCGACGACCCGCACGAGGCGAAGACGCTGGTGCTGGGCTGGGGATCGACGTACGGCCCGATCACGGCCGCGGTCCGCCGACTGCGCACCGCCGGCGAGTCGATCGCGCAGGCGCATCTGCGCCATCTGAACCCGTTCCCGAGCAACCTGGGCGTGGTACTCGGGCGCTACGAGAAGGTGGTGATCCCCGAGATGAACCTCGGCCAGCTCGCCACCCTGGTCCGGGCGAGGTACCTGGTGGATGCCCACTCGTACAACCAGGTCAACGGCATGCCGTTCAAGGCGGAACAGCTCGCCAAGGCTCTCAAGGAGGCCATCGATGCCTGAGACGTCCACGGAAGGCACGGGCACGATCGAGGCACTTTCGCTGATCCCCAGGGCCGAGGCCCGCCAGTCCATGAAGGACTTCAAGTCCGATCAGGAAGTGCGCTGGTGCCCCGGTTGCGGTGACTACGCGATCCTTGCCGCGGTCCAGGGCTTCATGCCGGAGCTGGGCCTTGCCAAGGAGAACATCGTCTTCGTGTCGGGCATCGGCTGTTCGTCGCGCTTCCCGTACTACATGAACACGTACGGCATGCACTCCATCCACGGCCGCGCCCCCGCGATCGCGACCGGGCTGGCCACATCGCGCCGAGACCTGAGCGTGTGGGTGGTGACGGGCGACGGTGACGCGCTGTCGATCGGCGGCAACCATCTGATCCACGCCCTGCGCCGCAACGTCAACCTCAAGATCCTGCTGTTCAACAACCGGATCTACGGCCTGACGAAGGGCCAGTACTCCCCGACCTCCGAAGTCGGCAAGATCACCAAGTCGACGCCGATGGGCTCGCTGGACGCGCCCTTCAACCCGGTGTCCCTGGCCATCGGCGCGGAGGCGTCCTTCGTGGCGCGGACGGTCGACTCCGACCGCAAGCACCTCACGCAGGTGCTGCGCGAGGCGGCCGCCCACCGGGGTACGGCACTGATCGAGATCTATCAGAACTGCAACATCTTCAACGACGGCGCCTTCGAGGTCCTCAAGGACAAGCAGCAGGCCGAGGAGGCCGTGATCCGGCTGGAGCACGGGCAGCCGATCCGCTTCGGCACCGATGGCGCCCGCGGCGTCGTACGGGACCCGCAGACGGGCGACCTGAAGGTCGTCACCGTGACCCCGGAGAACGAGTCGCAGATCCTGATCCACGACGCCCATTGCGCATCCCCGACCACCGCCTTCGCCCTGTCCCGCCTGGCCGACCCGGACACCCTGCACCACACCCCGATCGGCGTGCTGCGCTCGGTGGAGCGGCCGGTGTACGACACGCAGATGGCCGACCAGCTGGACACGGCGATCGAGCAGAACGGCAAGGGGGATCTGGCCGCGCTGCTGGCGGGTGGGGACACCTGGACGGTGGTGGGCTGACCGGCACGTTCGAAGAGAGTCGAGGGCCTGGATGTCGTACGGCATCCAGGCCCTCGGTCGTTCCGGCCTGGTCCTGCCGGGGCCTGGGTCCTGCCGACTCCTGGGATCGGTCGACTGCTGAGTCCTGTCGTTCAGGAGCCACTCCAGGCGCCCGCTCTAGGAGCCGCTCTTACGCGCGTCGTACGCGTCACGCGCCTTCTCTACGTCTTCCATCCGGTCCTTGGTCCACAGCGCCAGTCCGCGCACTTGTTCCGCCGCCTCGCGGCCCAGGTCGGTCAGGGAGTAGTCGACCCGCGGTGGGATCACGGGCTGGGCGTCGCGGTGGATCAGGCCGTCCCGTTCCAGGGTCTGGAGGGTCTGGGTCAGCATCTTCTCGCTGACCCGGCCGATCGCCCGGCGCAGTTCGCTGAAGCGGTAGGGGCGTTCCATCAGTTCGATCAGGACAAGGACGCCCCAGCGGCTGGTGACGTGCTCCAGGACCAGGCGGTAGGGGCACATCTGCTCGCCGATGTCGTACTTGCTCGTCGTCACGCTCACCGCGTCACTTACTGCCATACCAGTACCTTACTTCAAAGTGGGTACTTTCGTCGAGTTAGTGCACCTCCTAGGGTTAGTGCCAACGCACCCCACAAGGAGTTCTGATCATGAGCATCGTCGTCACCGGAGCCACCGGACACCTCGGCCGCCACGTCGTGGAGCAGTTGCTGGAGAAGGTTCCGGCCGACCAGGTCACCGCCGTCGTCCGCACTCCCGAGAAGGCCTCCGACTTCGCCGAGCGCGGCGTGAAGATCGCCGTCGCCGACTACAACGCGCCCGAGACCTTCGACGGACTGTTGGCTTCCGGCGACAAGGTGCTGCTCATATCCGGCAGCGAGGTGGGCAGCGACCGCATCGGCCAGCACAAGGTCGTCATCGACGCCGCAAAGGCAGCCGGTGTCGCCCTGCTCGCCTACACCAGTGCCCCCGGCAGCCTCACGGCCGCCCTCGCCGACGACCACCGCGGCACCGAGAAGGCACTCCTGGAGTCCGGGCTGCCGTACGCGTTGCTCCGCAACGGCTGGTACCACGAGAACTACACCGAGAACCTCGCCCCGGTCCTGCAGTACAACGCCGTCACCCACGCCGCCGGCGAGGGCCGCGTCTCCTCCGCCCCCCGCGCCGACTACGCGGCCGCCGCCGTCGCCGTACTGACCGGCGAGGGGCACGAGAACCAGACGTACGAGCTGGGCGGCGACGTCGCCTGGAGCCTCGCCGAGTACGCCGCCGAGCTGAGCCGGCAGACCGGCAAGGAGATCGCCGACAACCGCGTCTCCGCCGACGCCCTCGTCGGCATCCTGGCCGGCGCGGGGCTGCCCGAGCCGTTCGCCGTGATCCTGGCGGGTGTGGACGCCTCCATCGAGAAGGGCGAGCTGGTCGTCGGCAGCGGAGACCTGTCCCGGCTGGCCGGCCGTCCGACCACGCCGCTGGCCGAGGCGATCGCGGCCGGACTCAAGGCCTGAGATCCCATGAACTGACTCCCCCGGTTCTTCCTGGGCGCGTCACCCTCGCCTGTCATGACCGTATGGCGATACGGGCATGACAGGCGGGGGCATTCGGCGTTACCTTCGTGCAGACCGTCGTATGGGCGCGGTCCGGTGTGTGCGCGAAGGAGGGGCCGTGAGCGGGAAGTCGCAGGGAGAGCGGCGTATAGGACTGCTGAACGGCTTCGCCGCGTATGGGATGTGGGGGCTCGTTCCCCTCTTCTGGCCTCTTCTGAAGCCCGCCGGCGCGGCCGAGATCCTCGCGCACCGGATGGCCTGGTCCCTCGTCTTCGTGGCGGTCGCGCTGGTCTTCGTGCGGCGCTGGGCCTGGGCGGGTGAGCTGATACGGCAGCCGCGGCGGCTGGCGCTCGTCACCGTTGCCGCGGCCGTGATCACCGTCAACTGGGGCGTCTACATCTGGTCCGTGAACTCGGGACACGTGGTCGAGGCGTCCCTCGGGTACTTCATCAATCCGCTCGTCACCATCGCGATGGGCGTGCTGCTGCTGAAGGAGCGGCTGCGGCCGGTGCAGTGGACGGCGGTGGGGGTCGGCCTCGCGGCCGTGATCGTGCTGACCGTCGGGTACGGGCGGCCGCCGTGGATCTCCCTCGTCCTCGCCTTCTCCTTCGCCACGTACGGGCTGGTGAAGAAGAAGGTCAACCTCGGCGGCGTCGAGTCGCTGGCCGCGGAGACCGCGATCCAGTTCCTGCCTGCCGTGGGGTATCTGGCCTGGCTGGCGACGCACGGGGAGTCGACGTTCACCTCGGAGGGGCCCGGGCATGTGGCCCTGCTGGCGGCCACCGGCGTCGTGACCGCCCTGCCGCTCGTCTGCTTCGGCGCAGCCGCGATACGCGTGCCGCTCTCGACGCTGGGGCTGCTGCAGTACCTGGCGCCGGTCTTCCAGTTCCTGCTCGGCATCCTGTACTTCCATGAGGCGATGCCTGCCGAGCGGTGGGCCGGGTTCGCGCTGGTGTGGCTGGCGTTGACCTTGCTGACGGCCGATGCGTGGCGCTCCGCGCACCGGGGCAGGGTGGCCCGGCTCAGCGTGCCGCGGGTGGAGAAGCCGGCGTCCGCCGCGGTGGACGCCTGAAGCACCGGCGGGCTGAAACTGGCCGCACGGCGGACACCGGACAGGCCGAGACTGCCCGCACCGGCGGACACCAGACGGACCGAGACTGCCCGCACCGGCGGACACCAGACGGACCGAGACTGCCCGCACCGGCGGACACCAGACGGGCTGAGAGTGCCCCGCCCCGGCGATTCTCATTGCGGCCCCCTCCCTCACCCCATATGAGTGGTCGCATGACACAGGCACCGAAATCCACCTCCGCGCCCGCCCCCCTCCACTGGAAGCTCGTCGTCGACAGCGCCAACCCCCAGTCCCAGGCCGACTTCTGGGCCGCCGCGCTGCACTACGAGGTCGAGGACAACGGCGCGTTCATCGAGCGGCTGCTGGAGCTCGGCGTGCTGCCGCGGGAGGACGTCGTCGAGTTCCACGCGCGTCTCGCCTTCCGGGACCTGGTGGCCGTACGGCATCCGGACGACCCGTACGACAAGGACAGCGGGACCGGGCTGGGGCGGCGGGTGCTGTTCCAGCGCGTGCCGGAGGCGAAGTCCGTCAAGAACCGGCTCCATCTCGATCTGCACGCGGCGGCCGGGGAGCGCGAGAGCGAGGTCCAGCGGCTGCAGGGGCTGGGGGCGAGTGTGCTGCGGCACGTGAAGGAGCCGGGCGGGGAGTGGGCGGTGATGGCGGATCCGGAGGGGAACGAGTTCTGCGTGCAGTGAGGCATGCCGGACCCTCAAACCCCCTCCAGGCCCCGAACTTCCTGCGCTTACAGCCCTCTTGACGGAGAGTCAGGCTTAGCTCCACGATCCAGGCACCCCATTCACTGTGGCTCCCCTGTGGCCACCCCACAGGGAGCCCCCTGGAATTCGGAGCCCCCCACATGAAGCTCTCCGTCTCCGGGCGCGCGATGACGGCCGGTACCGTCGCGGCCGTCCTGCTGCTGACCGGCGGATCCATAGCCGGCGCGGCACCCGCGCCCTCCGTCGCCGCCGCGCCCGACATACCCGTGGCGAGCGTGAAGGCCCACCTCACTCAGCTCCAGTCCATAGCCACCGCCAACGGCGGCAACCGCGCCCACGGCCGCCCCGGCTACAAGGCGTCCCTCGACTATGTGAAGGCCAAGCTGGACGCCGCCGGGTACACCACGGCCATCCAGCCGTTCACTTCCGGCGGCCGTACCGGCTACAACCTGATCGCCGACTGGCCCGGCGGCGACACCAACCAGGTCGTCATGGCCGGCTCGCACCTCGACAGCGTCTCCTCCGGCCCCGGCATCAACGACAACGGCTCCGGCTCCGCGGCCGTCCTGGAGACCGCGCTCGCCGTGTCGCGGGCCGGCTACCAGCCCACCAAGCATCTGCGGTTCGCCTGGTGGGGGGCGGAGGAGCTGGGGCTCGTCGGCTCCCGCTACTACGTCAACAACCTCTCCGCCGCCAACCGCGCCAAGATCAGCGGCTATCTGAACTTCGACATGATCGGCTCGCCCAACGCCGGCTACTTCGTCTACGACGACGACCCCGCGATCGAGAAGACCTTCAAGGACTACTACGCCGGCCTCGGCGTCGCGACCGAGATCGAGACCGAGGGCGACGGCCGCTCCGACCACGCGCCGTTCAAGAGCGCGGGCGTGCCGGTGGGCGGGCTGTTCACGGGGGCCAGCCGTACGAAGACCGCGGCGCAGGCAGCCAAGTGGGGCGGTACGTCGGGGCAGTCCTTCGACCGCTGCTACCACTCGTCCTGCGACAACACGTCCAACATCAACGACACCGCCCTGAACCGCAACAGCGACGCCGTCGCGTACGCGGTGTGGGAGCTGTCGGACTAAGGCACCGGGCCTTCAGCCTCGGGGCCCTCAACCGGTGGGCGGTTCGGCCGACTTGGCGGCTCGGGCGGTGAGGCGGTCCATGCGGGCGTGGGCCGACTCCAGTTCCTCGGCCTCCTCGGCGGCCGGGCCGCCCTCCGCCATGAGCTCGTCCCACAGTGCGAGCAGATCCCGGCCGAGGGCCAGGCCCAGCGCCGGGTCACGTACCGCCCGCCAGGCCGTGGCCGCGCCGTGGAGGCTGCCGTAAGCCGCCTCCGCGTCGCGGGTGCGGTGATGCGTCCGGGCCACTTCCAGGGCGAGGGCGAAAGCACGCTCCGGCTCGCCCGCCAGGTACGCGATGTACGCGGCGAGTTCACGCATCCCGAGTACCTCGGGGTGCTCCAGCCCCAGCACTGCCGACGCCTGGGCCACCGTCCGCTCCGCGAGCGCCGTCGCCTCCGTCGTCCGCCCCTCCTTCACGGCCTCGTTGACCTGCGCCATCTGCTGCGCGAAGGGCGCGGCGTCGGCGGTCGTGGCCGGGGGCGTGTCGCCGAGGACGGCTTCGGCCACGGCGTCGAACCCGCGGGGCGGGGTGGGCTTGGGGTCGAGGTCAGGGGTGGGGTCGAGGACGAGGCCGGGGTCGGGGACCCGGGCGGAGGTGGCGGCGGGAGCAGGGGACGAGGCCGGGGCAGGGGGCGGAGCAGGCAGGTTCGTCGGCTCCGGCCACGCGTCCATGGACGGCGGTGGGCCGAACTCCCCCAGCGGCGGGGGGACCGTGCCGGGTACGGCGTCCTCCACCGGCTCGGGCAGCGCGCGCATCCGGAACGTGGGCGAGGCCTCCGGCTCCGAGCCCGGCAGCGGTCGTAGGACATGCGTGGGCCTGTCCCGGTAAGGAGCCTGATCCGAGGGGAGTGGCAAGGGCTGCGGGGCCGGCGGCGCGGGCTGTGCTGCCGGGGGCGCGGGTGGGGCGAGTGGGCCAGGCTGGTCCGCGGGGGGCCGTACGGCCTCTGCCGGCGCCGGAGACTCGCTCGGCGTCGCCGGAGGCGTCCGCACGGGCTCGTCGGTGAAGTGGCTGGATCCGTCCGCCTCCACCCGCAGCGGCACGACGTACCCGATCCGCTCGTCGTGGATCGTGGCGTGCACGGAATGACCGGCGGCGACGGCGATGCGCTGGAGGTGGGTCAGAACGGTGTGCTGGATCTCCTCACCGGGAACCGCGGTGACGGGTACGCCGCCGATCGACGCACCGCCCGCGCCCGGACCACCGGCGGGGACGCGTACGTCGATCGGCGCGACCACGGGGGCCGCCGCGGCGCGTTTGTGTTCCCGCTTCATCGCGCGGCTCAGTCGAGACATCGCTTCCCTCACTCGCATGTGTCGGGGGTTTCGCCGACAGCACGTTCGGGCTCCATGGTGCTCCCTCCCGCCGTCGGGTACCGCTTCCCCGGCATCAACATCCGGTCGTACAGGTCGGACACGTCGTGCACGTACTTCGGACACGTCGTACCCGTACTGTCGAGTCTCTCCGGTACCGCCCGGCGCGGGCGTCACCGGGTCGTCACAGACTCGTTCCAGGAGCTTGTGCCACGTCACAGCGTTCTCATGCCTGGCGCCAAGATCAATCGCGTGAGAGGGAGGAGTACGGGCATGCGGACTGACATGCACGTGCAGCAGGGGCGGCCCGAGCCGGGGCCGGAGATCTGGATCCGCGGACCGGTGGCCCTGCCCGAGGAGCCCTCGCCCTCCCCTGCCGCCGTCACGCCGCGGCGCTTCTCCTGGGTCGGCGTGCACGGCGGAGCGGGTGCCTCCACGCTCGCCGCGGTCTACGGCGGCCATGACTGCGGACGTGGCTGGCCCGGCCCGGCCGATCCCCCGTCGGTGCTGCTCGTGGCCCGCACGCATGCGGCCGGGCTGGCCGCAGCCCTGGGCGCCCTCGAGGTCTTCCGACGCGGGGAGGCTCCGCACGGGCTCGATCTCGACGCCGTCGTCCTGGTCGCGGACGCGCCGGGCCGGCTGCCGCGACCGCTCGCCGAGCGCGTCAAGGTGATCGAGTCGGTCATCGATGTGTACCGGGTGCCGTGGGTGGCTGCCTGGCGGCTCGGCGAACTGAGCGGGCAGGCGCCACGGGAGGCGGCGGCGCTGGCTCGGTTGACGGGGCGCTCTCGCTGAGGCGGACTGTTCGGGTCGGCGGTTCAGGCTCGGCGGTTCAGCTCGGCGGTTCAGCTCGGCTGAGCGCAGGGCCTTGCGAAGGCCTCGCGGAGAATCACCCCATGACGCCCGCACCCGGCCCAGGCCCTGACCCCGCTCCCATACCCACACCCACCATCGCCCCCGACCCCGGCTGCGGCCCCACCCCTGCCGCCCTGTCGGCCGTGGAGATCGCCTCGGCCGTACGCTCGCGCTCCCTCCGCGCAGTCGACGTGGTCGCGCAGGCCCTCGACCGGATCGAGCGGGCCGACCCCGTCCTGTCCGCCTTCATCGAAGTGTGGGGCGACGAGGCGCTCCGGCGGGCCGGTGAGGTGGACGCGCGGGTCGATGCGGGTGAGCGACTGCCGTTGGCCGGGGTGCCGATCGGGGTGAAGGGGCGGCGGGGGCTGCGGACCGCGGGGCCCCTGCTCGCGGCGGGGTGTGTGCCGGTCGGCGCGACGTCCGTTCCGGGGCCCGGAACCCCCTGGCAGACCTGGGGACTTGGCCGGTACGGCCGTACCGCCAACCCCTGGCGCCATGACCGTACGCCGGGCGGCTCCTCGGCCGGGTCCGCGGCGGCGGTGGCGGCGGGCCTGGTGCCGCTCGCGACCGGGAGCGACGGGGCCGGGTCGGTGCGGATTCCGGCGGCATGGTGCGGGGTCATCGGGTTCAAGGCCGGCAACGGACGACTGCCGTCGACCGATCGCACGGGGCTGATGACGCCGGGAGTGCTCGCGCGGTGTGCGGCGGATGTGGCGGCGTACTGGGGCGTGGTGTCGGGGGAGAAGGCGGCCTCGGACGGGCCACCCGCTTCCAGTGGGTACGGCAGCCTGGCCGGGCCAGCCGGTGCCGGGCTCCACGCCAGCCTCGCCGGGCCCCTCGGTTCCGGGCCGTACGACAGCCTGGCCAGACCCGTCGGTTCCGGGCCGTACGACAGCCTGGCCGGGCCAGCCACCGCCCCGCAAGACAGCCTGGCCGGGCCGCCCGACCCCGCCCCGCACGACAGGCCGACCGACCGGCCCGAGGTTCCGGCCGCCGTATGGTCCCCCGACCTCGGCTTCGACTCCCCCGACCCGGACGTCGTCGCCGTGGCCCACGCCGCGGCCGTACGGCTGGCCGAAGCCGGCGCGATACGGCTCATACGCCCACCCGCTCCGCTCCGCCTCGACGACCCCGCCCCGGCATGGCTCGCCCTGCGCTCCCCCGCCGCCGCCCCCGCCGACCCCCACACCCACCGCATCCGGGCCGCCAATGACACCCGCCTGGCCGACCTCTTCGCCGAGGCCCGGCTACTGCTGACCCCGACAGCACCCATCCCGCCGCACGGCCACGACGGTCCCGGCGACCGGTACTCCACCGCACTCACCTGGGCGTTCAACCTGAGCGGGCATCCGGCGATCAGCATCCCGGCGGGATTCGGGCCGGACGGGTGTCCGGTCGGGCTCCAGTTGGTGGCGGCGCATGGCGAGGAGTCGCTGTTGCTCGCGGCGGCAGGGATGGCCGAGAGACATATCGGACCTTGGCCGATCGTCGGCGGCATCTGAATGCGTATGCATATAATGCACATGCGATTAGTTGCCGTACGTCGACCATGGCCTGGTGACGGGCCGACCGTTTGGGGGACCCATGACCCGCCGTTTCCTGTTCGTCCTCGGCAGCAGCCGCCCGGACGGCAACACCGAACTACTGGCCCGCCGCGCCGCCGAGCAGCTGCCCGCGGGTGTTGAACAGCAGTGGATCGACCTCGCCGCACACCCGCTGCCCGACTTCGAGGATCTGCGGCACGACAGCGACCATGTCCGCCCCACGCAGGGGAACGTGGCACTGCTGCTCGACGCCACCCTCGCCGCCACCGACATCGTGATCGCCTCGCCCCTGTACTGGTACTCGGTGTCCGCCCACGTCAAGCGCTACCTCGACTACTGGTCGGGCTGGCTGCGCACCCCCGGGATCGACTTCAAGGCGACCATGGGCGGGCGCACCCTGTGGGGCGTCACCGCGCTCGCGCACGAGGAGCAGGAGGTTGCCGACCCGCTGGTCGGGACGCTGAGCAACTCCGCCGCGTACATGGGGATGCGCTTCGGCGGGGTGCTGCTCGGCAACGGCAGCAAGCCCGGTGACGTGCTGAACGACGCCGAGGCCCTGGCCCATGCGAAGACCTTCTTCGCGCAGGAGGCGCCGCTCGCACGCTTCCCGTACGAAACGGAGTGACTGCCGCCGAAACGGCGTGACTCCTATGCGGTGACGTCCTTCGCCGTGAACCTCGCCCACGCCGCCGAGCCGAACACCGCCGCGTACAGCGCCTGGATCCCCAGGTTCTTGACCAGGTCGTCCCAGTAGACGGGTTCGCGCATGAGGTCGGCGAAGGACAGCCAGTAGTGGGAGAAGAAGTACGGCTGGATCGCGTGCAGCTGGGGGATCTGGTCGAGGATCTGGACGGTGATCAGCAGGCCGACCGTCGTCGCCATCGCCGCGATGCCGCTGTTGGTCAGCGTCGAGACGAACAGCCCGAGCGCCGCCACACCTATCAGGGACGCGGCGACCACCAGGGCGATCAGCAGGGCGCGGCCCAGCCCCTCCGCGAAGCTGATCTGTGTGCCTGAGATCGTCGTCAGGTCGCCCAGCGGGAAGAGCAACGCTCCGACCGTGAGCGCCGAGCCGGCAACCACGAGGGTGGCCACCAGGCAGAAGGCCATCGTGGTGGCGTACTTGGTCAGGAGCAGGCGGGTACGGCCGGCGGGGGCGACCAGGAGATAGCGGAGGGTGCCCGCGTTCGCCTCGCCGGCTATCGCGTCGCCCGCGATGACGCCTATCGCCATGGGCAGGAAGAACGGGAGCGTCGCGGCCAGCGCGGTGAAGACCAGGAACAGGCCGTTGTTGGTGATCTGCGAGATGAACGCCGGCCCGCCGCCCTGCGGGCCACCACCCGTCGACCCATCGCCGCTCGTCTCGATCTTCACGGCGATCCCGACCAGGATCGGCACGGCTGCCAGGACGGCGAGCAGCGCGAGGGTGCGCCAGCGCCGGAACGTGGTGAGCAGTTCGCTGCGGAGGAGACCGAAGGTCCACAGCGGACTGACCTTGCGGGCGCCCGCGATCTCGATACCCGGCCGCATGTTCTCCCCGCCCTGCAGGGCCGCTTCAGCCTGCGACATCGAACCCCTCCCCCGTGAGCGCCACGAACGCGTCCTCCAGGGAGGCCCGTTCGACGCCGAAGCCCCGGACGCGCACTCCGGCCGACACCAACGCCGCGTTGACGTCCGCGAGATCACGGTCCGGAGGTTCTGCGGTCACCCGGTCTTCGGTGATGACGACGTCGCCGGCACCCTGCTCCTTCAGCACCCGGGCGGCGTCGCCGGGGTCGGGAGTGGTCACGACGAGCCGGCCGCGCGTCCCGGCCGCCAGCTCCGCGACCGCGCCCTGGGTGATCAGCCTGCCCTGGGCCATCACGGCCGCGTGCGTGCAGACCTGCTCGATCTCGTCGAGGAGGTGGGAGGAGAGGAAGACGGTCGTGCCGTCGGACGCCAACTCCCGGATCAGGGAACGGATTTCACGCATGCCCTGCGGATCGAGGCCGTTGGTCGGTTCGTCGAGGACGAGGAGTCTGCGCGGCTGGAGCAGCGCGGCCGCGAGGCCCAGCCGCTGCTTCATGCCGAGCGAGTACGCCTTGGCCTTCTTGCCGGACGCGGCCGCGAGGCCCACCCGGTCCAGTGCAGCCGCGACACGCGTGCGCCGGGTGCGCGGATCGGCGGTCGGGTCGGCGGAGTCGTACCGGATGAGGTTGTCGCGGCCGGAGAGGAAGCCGTACAGGGCGGGTCCCTCGATGAGGGCTCCGACGTGCGGCAGCACCGCGCGCGCAAATTGGGGCATGGGCTGCCCGAGCACGCGCGCGGTACCGGAGGTGGGCTGGATGAGGCCCATCAGCATGCGGATGGTGGTGGTCTTGCCCGAGCCGTTCGGGCCGAGGAAGCCGAAGACGCTGCCCGCCGGGACGGTCAGATCGAGACCGTCCACGGCGAGCTGCCCGCCGCGGTAGCGCTTGGTGAGCGCGCGGGTGGCAATCACCGTGTCGACGTGGTCGACGGGGGCCGAGGGGACGGTCCGACCGGCCTGGCCGACCGGGCCGACCGGGCCGACCGGGCCGACCGGGCCGACGTGACCAGCCCGGCCGACTCGATCCGTCCGGACCGCCCGATCCACCTGGCCGGCCTTGTCGACCTCGTCGCCCTCCGCGGCGGGCAGTTCCTCCATGTGCTCCCTTGGCTCCCTCGGCTCCTCTGGCACCTCGTCGCGTGGCGCGTGACGCGCGGCGGCGCAGGTGCGCCGCCGACGCCGCTCCGGCTGGGGCCTACTTGCCCGAGTCGGCCGCCTTCACGAGCGCGTCCTTGTCGACCGCGCCCACGTAGACCTTGCCGTCGTCCGTGATCAGGGCGTTGATCAGGCGGGTCTTGAAGACCGTGCCCGAGCCGAACTTGCCGGTGACCTTGTCGCCCAGGGCGTCGAGGAAGCCGCCCATGTCGCCGCCGACCTCGGCGCCGGAGGGGACGCCCTCGCCGCCGTTGTCGAAGACGGCCACGGAGTTCCAGCCCTCGCCGATGACCTCGGGACCCTCGTCGGAGGCCTTGCCGAGCTTGCCCTCGGACTTCAGGCCGCCGAGTTCCTTGTCGAGCTCCTTGCGCAGCTCGTCCTCGGACTTGGGGCCGCCGTGCTCCCGGGCCTTGCCTTCCAGCTCACCCTCCTCGGTGACCTTCGCACCCTTGGGCGGGGTGAAGTCGAAGGTCGAGGCGGCCGGCTTGGCGAAGCTGACCTGGGTGAAGCCGGCGTCGATCACTGCCGCGCCGCCGCTCGACGGGGTCAGCGTGAACTTCAGCGGCATGCCCGTCTTGGCGTCCACGGCCACGGTGATCGCGCCGACCGTGGTCCCGGACTGCTTCGGCTTGATGAGCAGCCGGTACGCGTCCCGGCCCGCGACATGTGCGGTGCCGTCGACGGTGACGGACGTGGTGTCGTCGACCGACTTGAGCGCCTCCTCGGCGAAGTCCTTGGGCGTGGCCGGAGCTTCTTCCTTCCCGTGCCCGTCCTTCGACTCCTCGGCGGTGCCGTGGAAGACCTCGTTCGACTTGCTGTCGTAGCCCCAGATGTCCTTGCCGTTGTGGATGAGGCTGTACTCGGAGGCGTTCTCCAGGAGGGAGAGCTTCTGCCTGTTCTCGCCGTCGAGGGCGACGCGCAGGGTGTGCGTGCCGGACGCCAGCTCGGTGAGCTTGGCGGTCGGGTCGGCGGACGATCCGCCGTCCGAGCCCGACGCCATGGCGCCGGAGGCGAAGCTGGACTCCAGCCCGCCGAGGTCCGGCAGCCCCAGGTCGGTGCTGATCTTCACGGTGCCGGACAGCTGCTGCACGTCCGACTGGGCGATCTTCTGGATGAGTTGCTCTGCGGTGATCTTCGGCAGGTCCGGGTCGCCGGAGTCGGCGAGCGCCGGGACGAGCCCGATGGTCGCCGCCGCGACGCCCACGACCGCGACCGGGACGACGTACCGCGCGGCCTTGCGCCGCCCCGCGCGGTGGTCGTCGACCTCCGCTGCGGCCGTACTGTCGTCGGATTCGTACGGTGCCATGTCTGCCTTACCTCCGTCGTCGGCGGCGGCTGTCCTTCTCGTTCGTCGCCCGCGAGTCTTTCGACCCCGCACTGCTCCACCCCTGTGCCGCCATTCTCACCCGAATCGGTGAGGAGTGGTGTTGTCCGTGGTGTCCATCTGACCAAATCGGCCGCAGAGATACGTCAACCTTCGGAGCCAACTCCGTGTACACCTCCGGTATGACGCACGAGGGCGGCGCCTCCCCCGACCCGTAGGGGTCGGTGTGGAAGACGCCGCCGTACGTGCCGCGCCGGCGCGCAGGATCAGCCGTTGATGAACACGTAGTCCGCCTGGTACGACACCCCGACGATCGCGCCCGGTGTGCAGGAGCCGGCCGGGGCGACGCCGCCGACGGTGTTCAGCCGCAGGATCTCGGCGGTGTCGGCGAGCAGGCCACGGTGCTTGCCGGACTGGCCGGCCTTCAGGTCCAGCTCGGGGATGTTCCCTTCGCCGTTGGGCGTCTTGGAGATGACGGCCCCCGTCACCGCACTGCCGTCCCGCGCGATCCACTGCGGCGTACCGGAGTTGGGGGCGACGAAGGAGTGTGCGATACGGCCGCCGAGTACGGCACTGACGTCTCGTTGGGCGAAGGCGTACCCGCCGCCCTCGGCCGGCTTGCACTCGTAGATCTGCTTGCCCTTGATGACGGATGCCTGGAAGTTGTCGAGCGCGTCGCGGAAGTCGAACTTGGCGACGGTGACCTTGTGGAGCTGCCCCCGGACGGCGCCGCCCGGGAACTCGGCGGTGTGGAGGTTGGCGTAGAAGGAACTCGGGTCGGTCTTGAGGGCGTTGAGAAGGGCGCGGTCCTTCACGGTGACGGTGCCGGTGAGGCTGTGCCCGTTGCTCTTGCCCTTCCCCCCGCCCTTGCCGAGCAGGCCACCGAAGTCGACCTTGATGCCGCCGTTGGTGCCCTTGGCGCCCTGGTGGATGTGGAGGGCGGTCGGTTTGCCGGTGCCGCGCCAGGCGACGGCGACGGACACCTTGTCGCCCTTGACCTTCACGAACTGCACAGCGGCACCGTCCTTGTCCCCGACGGCGGGGCCACCCGCCACGGGCACCTCGTTCGCCCCCCGAAGACTGGCGGCGAGGACCGTGCCCCCGGTGCCGGCAGCGGTCCCACTCCGGCTCACGATCCCCTGCGCATCGCCTCCGGCGTGACCCGCGTGGTCGGCGCGGACACCTCCGGCGGCGAAGGCGGGAATCACCGCGGCGGCGACCCCACCGGCGGCAGCCACCGCGACAGCGGTGACGATCAGGCTCTTACGGCGCTTCGAGAACGTCGCGTTCATGCCCATGATTCTGTTTTCTCCCCGTAATGCGGCTGACGCCCCCTGCGTCAGCTTCTGGGCATTCATACGGAGCCGATCTCACTTTGGACTCAGTCCAACGTAGTGACGTGCGTCACAGTCACGCCGAGTGCGAGTCCAGGCACTTCAGCCCGTCCGGCGTTTGAGGGCGAGGCCGTTCAGGCCGAAGCGGGGGTCTGGGGGCGACACCCCCCAGGACCCGGGGTCGAAGGGGCAGAGCCCCTTCAAGGACGGGAAGAGTAAGGGCGGCGGGGGCGGGAAAACCTACCCGGCCCGATGCACCACCGCATCGCACAACTCCATCAACGCAGCCTTGGCCCCGATGTCCGCCAACGGCGCCAGCGCGGCCCGCGCATCCTCCGCATACCGCACCGTGTCCCGCCGAGCCTGCTCCAACGCAGGATGCTCCCGCAGCGCGGCCAACGCCTCCGCATGCCGCGCATCGTCCGTCAGATCGGAGTCCAGCAGCTCGCACAGGGCGACATCCTCCGCCAGCCCCAACCGCTCGGCCCGCTCCCGCAACCGCAGCACGGGCAGCGTGGGAATCCCTTCCCGGAGATCCGTCCCCGGCGTCTTCCCGGACTCGTGGGAGTCACTCGCGATGTCCAGTACGTCGTCCGCGAGCTGGAAGGCGACCCCCAGCCGCTCCCCGTACTGGGTGAGCACATCGACCACCGTCTCGTCGGCGCCCGACATCATCGCCCCGAACCGGCACGACACCGCGACCAGCGACCCGGTCTTGCCGCTCAGCACGTCCAGGTAGTGCTCCACCGGATCGCGCCCGTCCTGCGGCCCTGCCGTCTCCAGGATCTGTCCGGTGACCAGCCGCTCGAACGCCTCGGCCTGCACCCGCACCGCCTCGGGTCCGAGGTCGGCGAGAGTGTGCGAGGCGCGCGCGAAGAGGAAGTCGCCGGTCAATACGGCAACCGAGTTCCCCCAGCGGGTGTTCGCGCTGTCGACACCCCGCCGCACCGCGGCCTCGTCCATCACGTCGTCGTGGTACAGCGTCGCCAGATGGGTCAGCTCCACCACGACCGCCGACGGCACGATCCCCGGCGCATACCGGTCGCCGAACTGGGCAGCGAGCATCACGAGCAACGGCCGGAACCGCTTTCCACCCGCCCGCACCAGATGCTGGGCGGCCTCCGTGATGAAGGGGACCTCACTCTTGGTGGCTTCGAGCAATCCCTCCTCGACAGCCGCCAATCCGGCCTGGACATCGGCTTCCAGAGCCTGGTCCCGCACGCTCAGCCCGAACGGCCCGACGACGGTCACGAGGGGTCTCCTGTCTGCTGGTGTCTACTGGCGGTTACACGGTTTGTCGATAGGTCGCTGCCATCACTCAAGTCAGCGTATCCGGTCACGTTTCGATCACCGATGCCGCCCACCCGTCCACCACGGGCGGTATCGGATCACGACCGGTATGTTTTTGATCACCTGATAAGGCGGGATATCCATCCACTTATAGGGAAGTAACGGTCCGAGTCCCGAACCGACGTCGGCATCGAGCCCGAGCGCGGTCCCCCGCCCCGCGACGACCATGCCTTCCTCGGCCAGCCGAAGGGCCTCCTCACCCTGTCCGGTCTTGAGGTCTGGGAACGCTTCTCGTTCCTCGGTATGCAGGCCATCCTCGTCCTGTACTTCGCCGACACGGTCACCCACGGCGGTACGGGCATGTCGGCCGGAACCGCGGCCTCCGTCTCCGCCGCGTACGGCACCCTCGCCCATCTGGTCCCGGTCGTCGGCGGCTGACTCGCCGACCGTGTCCTCGGCTCGTACCGGGCGGTGCTGTGGGGCGGCATCCTCATCGCCTGCGGCCATTACGCCATGGCGGTGCCGACCGCCGGCATGACCTGGGTGGGCCTCGGCCTGATCAGCGCAGGCACGGGGCTCCTCAAGCCCAACGTCGCCACCATGGTCGGCAAGCTCTACCGCACCGACGACGACCGCCGTGACGCCGGCTTCGCGCTCTCCTACATGGCGATCAACATCGGCGCCTTCGCGGGCCCGCTCATCACCGGCTGGCTCGGCGACGTCACCAAGCCCGCCCACTTCGGCCTCAACGGCGCGATCGCGGTGGCCGCGGGGCTCGCCGTGATGGCCGCGGCACGCCGGCTTCGCCGCACGATGCACCCGGTGCACCGACCTGACGGGGATACCGCTCATGCACATCCGTACGTCCTTCCCTACGAGACGACTCACCACGACATCCGCATCCCGCTCCCGGACGGGACCCTGCCGTACGCGCGCGTGTGGCGCCCCCTGACGGACGAGCCCGTACCGGCGCTCCTCGAGTACCTGCCGTACCGCCTGACCGACTGGACCGCACCCCGCGACCACCAGCGCCACCCCTGGTAGCCGGCCACGGTTACGCCTCCGTGCGCGTCGACATCCGCGGGCACGGCAGCAGCGAGGGCATGCCGACCGACGAGTACTCGGCGACGGAGCTCGCCGACGGGGGCGAGGTCGTCAACTGGCCGGCGGCCCAGCCCTGGTGCAATGGCCGGGTCGGCATGTTCGGCATCTCCTGGGGCGGCTTCAACTCCCTCCAGATCGCGGCCCTCGCGCCCGAACCGCTCAAGGCGATCGTCACGGTCTGCTCCGCGGACGATCGCTATGACAACGACGTGCACTACATGGGAGGTTCCGCCCTCGCCGTCGACATGCACGCCTGGGCCTCGACGATGCTGGCCTTCGTCGCCCGCCCGCCGGATCCGCTGTATGCCGGGGACACCTGGCGGGAGATGTGGCTCAAGCGGCTGGACGCCGTCGAACCGTTCCTGCACACCTGGCTCGGCCACCAGACGCGCAACGACTACTGGCGCCACGGCAGCGTCTGCGAGGACTACGGCGCGATCGACGCCGCCGTCCTGGCGGTGGGCCGCCGGCACGACCCGTACCGCGACACCGTCCTGCGCCTCGTCCAGCACCTGCCGGCGGATCGCGTGCGCGGCCTGATCGGCCCCTGGTCGCACCAGTACCCCGACACCGCGGCCTGCCGCCGGGCCCGGCGATCGACTTCCTCCAGGAGACGCTGCGCTGGTGGGACCACTGGCTGAAGGACGAGGACACGGGCGTCATGACCGAGCCCCTGCTGTGCTCGTACGTCAGTGACTCGCACCGCCCGGCCACGGTGTACCCCACGCTGCCCGGCCGCTGGGTCGGCGAGCCCGCCTGGCCCTCTCCGCACGTGCACGCGGTGACGTACGCCTTCCAGGGCGCCCCCGTCCTCGTCCGCTCCCGCATACACACCGGCATCGACGCCGGCCGCTTCTTCCCCTTCGGTAACGACGCCGACCTGCCGCCGGACCAGCGGGAAGAGGACGCGCGGTCCGCCTGCTTCGAGTTCGAAGTGGGCGAGGGGACCTGGGTGTTGGGGCGGCCGAAGGTGCGGCTGCGGCTGACGTCGGAGGTGCCGCGCGGGCAGGTCGTCGCCCGGCTCTGCGACGTGGCACCGGACGCCTCCTCGACCCTGGTCACGCGGGGCGTGCTGAACCTGTCGGCGCGCCACGGCCGGGACCGCACGGTGCCGTGGGAGCCGGGCGCGACCGAGGACGTGAACTTCGAGCTGAACGGCATCGGCCATGCCTTCCCGCCCGGCCACCGCATCCGCCTGGACGTCTCCTCCGCGTACTGGGCCGTGGATCTGGCCCCAGCCCGATTCGGCGGCGGGCTTCGAACTGGAACCGTCGGCAAGCTCGCTGGAACTTCCGGTATGCGCACGTGCGTTGGACGAATCGACTGACGGCACAGCCATCATTTTCGGGGAACCGGAGCAGGCGGAACCGCTCGGCGTGAACTCCCCCATCACGCTGGACGAGCCCCGCTCCGAGCGCCTCGTCGTGCGGGACGTGGCCAAGGCCGAGTGGCGCCTCAAGGTCGACCCCCGGTACAACGGCACGCGCGTGTACCCCGACGGCCTGGAGTTCACCGAGGACGCAGTGGAGACGTACACGATCAACGAGTGGGACCCCCTGTCGGCCCGCACCCGCTCGGACTGGTCGATCCGCCTGCACCGCCCGGAATGGGGTGGGACGCAACCGTGCGCACCCGCTCGGAGATCAGCTGCGACCGGCATGACTTCATCGCCTCCGACGAGGTGATCTGCATGGAGGGCGAAGAGGTACTTTTCCACCGGACATGGGAGAAACGGACTCCACGGACAGCCGGTTAAAGGCGAGTTGGATTCATTGCCCGATTTGCCGCTCTTGTGGAAGCCAGTGAGTTGGGTCACTTATGCCGATTCATGGAACCGTCCTGGCAAACCCACGTCTCCCCTTGCCCCCAGAGCAAGTTGAGGCTTGGCAACCGCAAAGGATCAAGCGCCCCATTCGCACCAGACCATGGTCAACCGGCCAACAGGTGACCACGGCACTTGTTCCGGACATGTGCTCTCGCATACGTTCCCGCTCAGTCGGGCGGACGCCTAATCCTGCCGCCGCCCGAGTCATCCACCCACGCAACTCACTCACGCACGGCAGGAGCGGGGGACCCAGGTAAGTCGCTGGACCGGACGCCTTGATGGCGCGCCGGACCGGCTCGGGGTGAAGTCGCGCCGCCGCACGGTGGCACGGCCGGGCATCTCCCGCCCGAACCCGACAGCTCACCTCGCAGGCGCCGGAGAGGAACAGCGCCATGCCCCGAGGCAAGCACCGCCGCCCCCGCACCAACCCGCTCACCCGGCACGTCATCGCAGCCGGCACCGGTACCGCCGCCCTCGCCATCCCGCTCCTGAGCGCGACCACCGCGAGCGCCGCACAGCCGGCCCAGTCCCCCACCGTCGCGCAGGCCGCTCCCCAGGCCGCCGTGAAGGCCAAGACCCTCGCGTACACCACGAAGAAGGGCGACACGCTCTACGGCATCGCCGACCGGTACGACGCGCAGGGCGGCTGGAAGCAGCTCTACAAGGACAACCGCAAGGCCGTCGGCGACGACCCCCGTCTGATCCACCCGGGCCTCGACCTGGAGGTCCGGGCGACGAAGAAGGCGAGCTCGCCGGGCAAGTCGGCCGACAAGGCGTCCGCGCCCGCCAAGAAGTCCAACGTCGCCAAGGCCACCCAGTCGTCCGTGAAGAATTACCCGAACAACCTGGACGGCTGGATCCGCAACGCACTGGACATAATGTCGCAAAACGGAATTCCGGGTTCTTACGAGGGCATTCACCGCAACATCATGCGCGAGTCGTCCGGCAACCCCCAGGCCATCAACAACTGGGACTCCAACGCCGTCGCGGGCACCCCGTCCAAGGGCCTCCTGCAGGTCATCGACCCGACCTTCGCGTCGTACCACGTGCCGGGGACGGTGTACGACCCCTACGACCCGGTCGCGAACATCACGGCCGCGTGCAACTACGCGGCCGCGCGTTACGGCTCGATCGACAACGTCAACGGTCCCTACTAGGCCCTGGCGCGGGAGCCTGGCCGCCGACGACATGCCCTACCGGGCGAAGTCGGCCAGGCTCCCCGCGAACAGCCTCTCGAGGACGACGGCGATGCCGTCGTCCTCGTTCGAGAGAGTGATCTCGTCGGCGACCGCCTTGAGTTCGGGATGCGCATTGGCCATCGCCACCCCGCGGGCGGCCCAGTCGAACATGGGGATGTCGTTGGGCATGTCCCCGAAGGCGATCGTCTCGCGAGCGCCGAGACCGAGATGCTCGGCGGCGAGCGCGAGACCGGTCGCCTTGGTGATGCCGCATGGCTGGAGTTCGACGGTCCCAGGCCCCGACATGGTGACCGTCGCGAGGGAGCCGACCACCGACCGCGCCGTCGCCGCCAACTCGTCGTCGGACAGGGTGGGATGGCGCAGCAGCACCTTACTGATCGGCTCACACCACAGGTCGTCGCGGTGCCGGACGCGTACGGCGGGCAGGGTGGGGTGCGGCATCAGGTACCCGGGCTCGATGAGCGTGAGCCCGTCCACGCCGTCCTGGTCGACGGCCGCGTACACCTGCCCCACCTCGGCCTCGATCTTGCCGAGCGCGGTCTCCGCCAGCTCCCGGTCCAGGGTGATGGACCACAGCAGACAGTCCGCTCCGGCGTCGTACAACTGCGCACCCTGTCCGCACACCGCGAGCCCCCGGCTGCCCAGGACGTCGAGGAGCGGGCGCACTCTGGGCGCAGGCCGCCCCGTCACGACGAGGTGCTGCGCACCGGCCGCCGCCGCCTGCGCGAGCGCATCGAGGGAACGATCGGAGAGCGTGTCGTCGCCTCGGAGCAGCGTCCCGTCCAGGTCAGTGGCGATGAGTGAATATGCGATGGGTCGGGCCATGATCAGAGAATACGGACAGGAGGCCCCATCGACTCGACTCGAACCGGACGGCTGCTGTGTTCACATGCGTTGACACCTGTTCCGGTTCCAGTTCTGACTCCGCGCGGGCAACTTCCTTTTGCTTGTGGCGATTTCACCCCCACGTGGTGCCTGCGGACTCCTGGACGGCACCGACCCCCCTCCTGTCGATGTGGCCGAGCGCGGCGACCTGCTGATTCGCCGACCCCCGCGACGCGAGTTCTGCACTGCCCAAGACCCTCGCCTCACCCGTAACGTGTGGCCCGACCACATGGCACGGAGCGTATGAGAGTGAGGCAGCACCCCATGCCCCCCTTCGATCTCCCCGAGGGCGACCCCTTCGGCACGCACAACCTTCCGTACGGCGTCTTCTCCCTTCCCGGCTCGGACTCCGCGCGACGGGTCGGCGTCCGGCTCGGCGACCACGTCCTCGACGCGGGCAAGGCGGCCTACGCACTCGGCTCGCCGTACGCCCCGCTGCTCGCCCAGGACTCCCTGAACGCGCTGCTCGCCGCGGGCCACACCACGTGGTCGGACGTACGGCGCGCACTGACGGCGTGGGTGACGGTGCCGGCGCACCAGGAGGCCATCGCGGACCTCCTCCACCCGCTGTCCTCAGTCACCCTGCACCTCCCCTTCGAGGTCGCGGACTACGTCGACTTCTACGCCTCCGAGAACCACGCCCGGAACGTCGGCCAGATCTTCCGCCCCGACGCCGAGGACTCCCTCACCCCCAACTGGAAGCACCTGCCGATCGGTTACCACGGCCGCTCCGGCACGGTCGTCGTCTCCGGCACGGACGTCGTACGACCGTCCGGCCAGCGCAAGGCTCCCGCCGATCCGGAGCCGGTCTTCGGCCCGTCGGTCCGCCTCGACATCGAGGCCGAGGTCGGCTTCGTGGTCGGCACGCCCTCGGAGATGGGCAGGCCGGTGGCGCTGGGCGACTTCCGTGAGCACGTCTTCGGCCTGTGCCTGCTCAACGACTGGTCGGCACGCGACGTCCAGGCCTGGGAGTACGTCCCCCTCGGCCCGTTCCTCGGCAAGTCCTTCACCACGTCGGTGTCGGCGTGGATCACCCCGCTGGACGCGCTGGAGGAAGCGCGGGTGGCACCGCCGGAGCGGACACACCCCCTGCTGCCGTACCTGGACGACTCCGGCCCCGACGCCGAGCCCGGCGGCTACGACCTGCGTATCTCCGTGGCCATCAACGGCCACGTCGTGTCCGAGCCCCCCTTCTCCACCATGTACTGGACGGCCGCCCAGCAGCTGGCCCACATGACCGTGAACGGCGCCTCCCTGCGCACCGGCGACCTGTACGGCTCGGGCACGGTGAGCGGCCCGACGGAGCGCGAGCGCGGCTCACTGCTGGAGCTGACCTGGAACGGCCGGGACCCTCTCGAACTCCCGGACGGCAAGCGGGCGTTCCTGGAGGACGGCGATGTGGTGACCCTGTCCGCCTGGGCCCCGGGCCCCGGTGGGGTTCGGGTCGGACTCGGGGAGGTGACGGGGCAGGTCGTGGCGTCGTGATCAGACGGGGCGGGGCGCAGTGACGCCGGGCATTCGGCGAGTCCTGCCCACTGACTCCTGCGATGGCCACCGTCATACTGGCTGGCGGTGGGAACCGAGCCGCAACCGGTGTTCGTAACCCACCGCCCCGTACTGCCGCCCCCGCACCTTCCCTGACCAGGATCCGGAGCCCTTGGCATGACCGTCTGCCTGCTCCTGTTGAGCATCGTCGCCCTGACGGCCGCCGTACCCGTCCCCCAGGCGCTGACCCGGGCCTCCTGGCCCGAACGGGAACCGGTGGTCGCGCTCTGGGTGTGGCAGTGCCTGGTCGCCACCGTCCTGCTGTGCTGCCTGACGGCCCTGGCGCTGGGCACCGCCGCGGTCTTCGGCACGGTACGCGCCCAGCTCTTCGCTCCGGCGCCGCCGTCGGTGACCGAGGCGTACGACCTCTCGGCCGCGCCCGCGTGGGCGGTGGCCTCCACCCTGCTCCTGGCCGCCGGTGCCGCCTGGACGACCGCGATGCTGGCCCGCGAACTCGTCGAGGCCCGTCGGCGGCGCGGCCAGGCCAGGGCCCACCTGCTCGAACGCGCCCCCGACCTGCCGGCCGGCCTGGGCTCGGGGCGGGGCCCGCTGCTGGTGCTGGAGGACGAGTACCCCGACGCCTGGTGGATGCCCGGCAGCCCGCCCCAGCTGATCGTCACCACGGGCGCCCTGCACCGCCTGACCGACCACCAGCTCGACGCCGTCCTCACCCACGAGCGCGGCCACGCCCGGGCCCACCACGACTGGCTGCTGCACCTCTCGACCGCGCTTGCCACCGGATTCCCCCACATCCCGTTGTTCGCCCACTTCTGCGACCAGACCCACCGCCTGGTCGAACTGGCCGCCGACGACACGGCCTCCCGCCGCTGCGGTCACCTGACGACGGCGCTGGCCCTGATCGAGCTCAACCAGCACCGAGGCGTCCTGTCCTGCGCGTCCACCAACCGCCTCCTGGGCGAACGCGTCAACCGCCTCCTTCAGCCGCCCCCACGCCTGGGCCGCCGCAACCGGGCCCTCACCACGACGCTGGCAGCGCTGGTACCGCTGCTCCCGCTCCTGATCACGTTCGCTCCGGGGCTGACGGCGTTGAGCTGACCGGCGTCGCCGACGAGCGCTCGCACACGCGGGTGGCTCTTCCTAGGCCCAGTCCTCCGGCTCCGGCTCCGGTTCCATCTCGGGCCAGTCGTCCGCCCCGTCATGGGTGCCAGGCCCAGGGTTCGTCTCGGCCGCCGCCCCCGCACCGGACTCGCCACGCAGGGAGGTCAGCACCTCGAGCACGCCCTCCCCATACGTGGCCAGCTTCTTCTCACCGACACCGCCGACGCTCCCGAGCTCACGCACGGACGCGGGCCACACCGTCACGATCTCCCGCAACGTCGCGTCATGGAAGATCACATAGGCCGGAACCCCCTGCTCCCGAGCCTGCTCGGCACGCCAGGCCCGCAGTGCCTCGAAAGCCGGCACCAGCGCCTCGGGCAGCTCGGCCACCGCGGCCTTCGCCTTGCGCTCTCCGCGCCCGGACCCGGCGGACCCCGACGCCGACCGCGAGGTCACCGGCTTCATCGGCTCCTTACGCAGCGGCACCTCCCGCTCCCGCCGCAGGACCGTCCCGCTCGCCTCCGTCAGCACGAGCGTCCCGTACTCGCCCTCGACCGCGAGCAGTCCCTGTGCCAGCAACTGCCGGACGACGCCCCGCCATTCGCCCTCGCCCAGCTCCTCGCCGATGCCGAAGACGGACAGCTGGTCGTGATCGAACTGGATCACCTTGCCGGTGCGCCGCCCCAGCAGGATGTCGACGATCTGCAGCGCCCCGAACTTCTGCCCCCGCTCACGCTGCAGCCGCACCACCGTCGACAGCACCTTCTGCGCAGCGATGGTGCCGTCCCAGGTCTCCGGCGGTGTCAGGCAGGTGTCGCAGTTGCCGCAGCCCGTCGGATCGGGGTCCTGGCCGAAGTAGGCGAGCAGCTGACCGCGCCGGCACTGCGCGGTTTCACACAGCGCCAGCATCGCGTCCAGGTGCGCGGCCGCCCGGCGCCGGAACGCCTCGTCGCCCTCGCCCGACTGGATCAGCTTGCGCTGTTGTATGACGTCGTTGAGGCCGTAGGCCATCCAGGCCGTGGAGGGGAGTCCGTCGCGGCCGGCGCGGCCCGTCTCCTGGTAGTAGCCCTCGACCGACTTGGGCAGGTCGAGGTGGGCGACGAACCGCACGTCCGGCTTGTCGATGCCCATACCGAAGGCGATGGTCGCCACCACGACCAGCCCCTCCTCGCGCAGGAACCGGGACTGGTGCGCCGCGCGCGTGCCCGCGTCCAGGCCGGCGTGGTAGGGCACCGCCTCGATGCCGTTGCGGCTCAGGAACTCGGCCGTCGCCTCCACGGACTTGCGCGACAGGCAGTACACGATGCCGGCGTCACCGGCGTGTTCCTCGCGCAGGAAGCTCAGCAGCTGCTTCTTCGGGTCCGCCTTCGGCACGATCCGGTACTGGATGTTGGGCCGGTCGAAGCTCGCCACGAAGTGCCGGGCACTCGGCATGTCCAGCCGCTGGGTGATCTCCTGGTGCGTGGCATGCGTGGCCGTCGCCGTGAGTGCGATGCGCGGGACGTCCGGCCAGCGCTCGCCCAGCAGCGACAGGGCCAGATAGTCCGGGCGGAAGTCATGCCCCCACTGGGACACACAGTGCGCCTCGTCGATCGCGAACACTGCGATCTTGCCGCGCGACAGCAGGTCCAGCGTCGACTCGACCCGCAATCGCTCCGGCGCCAGGTAGAGCAGGTCCAGCTCGCCCGCGAGGAACTCCGCCTCCACCACGCGCCGCTCGTCGAAGTCCTGCGTGGAGTTGATGAACCCGGCGCGCACGCCGAGCGCCCGCAGCGCGTCCACCTGGTCCTGCATCAGGGCGATGAGGGGCGAGACGACGATGCCGGTACCCGGTCTGACCAGGGACGGGATCTGGTAGCACAGCGACTTCCCGCCGCCGGTCGGCATGAGCACCACGGCGTCGCCGCCGGCCACCACGTGCTCGATGACGGCTTCCTGCTCGCCGCGGAAGGCCTCGTACCCGAAGACCCGCTGCAGTGCGGCGAGCACCTCGCCGTCACCGGCCTGTGCCACCTCGCTCAACCCTGGCATCTCGCTGATCCCGCCCGTCGCACCCATCGCCATGTCCCCCGTACGTCGACCCTCGACCACTGCCTCCACGATAGGGGCCGCCACCGACAGCGCCGGAGTTATCCACAGGCTCTCCGTTCACCCGTCCGTGAGCGAGCGATAGCCCTGAGCTATCGGCACGGGCGCCCCGCCATCACGCGGGCTCGCCACCGCGCGGTTCCCACCACATCACAGTGGCCCGGCATCCCCTGAGGGAAGCCGGGCCACCGCCGTGCAGGCGTGCGCCGGGTCAGCGCACGAACACCCCCGCATTGCCGGCCAGATCCAGGAAGTACTGCGGCGCCACACCCAGTACCAGCGTGACCGCCACGCCCACCCCGATCGCCGTCATCGTCAGCGGCGACGGAACGGCCACGGTCGGCCCCTCCGGGTTCGGCTCGCTGAAGAACATCAGGACGATGACGCGGATGTAGAAGAACGCCGCGATCGCGGACGAGATCACACCGACCACGACCAGCGGGCCCGCCCCGCCCTCCGCCGCCGCCTTGAACACGGCGAACTTCCCTGCGAAGCCCGAGGTCAGCGGGATACCGGCGAAGGCCAGCAGGAACACTGCGAACACGGCCGCGACCATGGGTGAACGCCGGCCCAGACCGGCCCACTTGGACAGGTGCGTCGCCTCGCCGCCGGCGTCGCGCACCAGCGTCACCACCGCGAACGCCCCAATCGTCACGAACGAGTAGGCGGCCAGGTAGAAGAGGACGGACGACACCCCGTCCGGCGTGGTCGCGATGACACCCGCGAGGATGAAGCCCGCGTGCGCGATCGACGAGTACGCCAGCAGCCGCTTGATGTCGGTCTGCGTGATCGCGACGATCGCACCGCCCAGCATCGTGACGATCGCGACGCCCCACATGACCGGCCGCCAGTCCCAGCGCAGGCCGGGCAGCACGACGTAGAGGATGCGGAGCAGCGCACCGAACGCCGCCACCTTGGTCGCCGCCGCCATGAACCCTGTCACCGGCGTCGGCGCGCCCTGGTAGACGTCGGGCGTCCACATGTGGAACGGCACCGCGCCCACCTTGAACAGCAGGCCCATGACGATCATCGCGGCGCCGACGAGCAGCAGCGCGTCGTTGCCCATCGTGTCCGCGAGCGCCGGGGTGACGTCCGGGACCGTACCGTCGACGACCTGCGCGATCGTCGCGTACGACACGGAACCCGCGTACCCGTACAGCAGCGCGATGCCGAACAGGGTGAACGCGGACGCGAAGGCGCCCAGCAGGAAGTACTTGACCGCGGCTTCCTGCGACATGAGCCGCTTGCGGCGGGCCAGCGCGCACATCAGGTACAGCGGGAGCGAGAAGACCTCCAGCGCGATGAACAGCGTCAGCAGGTCGTTGGCCGCCGGGAAGATCAGCATGCCCGCGACCGCGAACATCAGCAGCGGGAACACCTCGGTGGTGGTGAACCCGGCCTTCACCGCGGCCTTCTCACTGTCGCTGCCCGGCACGGACGCGGCCTGTGCGGCGAAGGAGTCGACCCGGTTGCCGTGTGCCTCCGGGTCGAGCCGCCGCTCGGCGAAGGTGAACAGGCCGACCAGACCCGCCAGCAGGATCGTGCCCTGCAGGAAGAGGGCCGGTCCGTCGACGGCGATCGCGCCCATCGCGGCGATGCCCGCCTTGGTCGTGGCGTATCCGCCGGCCGCCAGCGCCACCACGGCGGCGAAGGCGGCGACGAGCGCCACGACGCAGACGAACACCTGCGCGTAGTAGCGGGACTTGCGCGGGACCACCGCCTCGATCAGCACCCCGAGGATCGCCGCTCCGACGATGATCAGGGTGGGCGACAATTGTCCGTACTCGATCTTGGGTGCGTCGATCTTCGAGATCGGATCGGCCGCGGTTGTCCACAGGCTGTGGACGGCTGATGCGCTCACTTGGCCGCCTCCACCTCGGGCTGGGGGTCCTTCTTCTGTACGTCGGACATGGTCTGCTTGACCGCCGGGTTGACGATGTCCGTGAGGGGCTTCGGGTAGACGCCCAGGAAGATCAGCAGTGCCACCAGCGGGGCGACGACCACAAGTTCACGCACCCTGAGGTCGGGCATCGCGGAGACCTCCGCCTTCACCGGGCCCGTCATCGTCCGCTGGTAGAGGACGAGCGTGTAGAGCGCGGCGAGCACGATGCCGAAGGTGGCGATGATGCCGATCACCGGGTAGCGCGTGAATGTGCCGACCAGGACCAGGAATTCACTGACGAAGGGTGCAAGGCCCGGCAGCGACAGGGTCGCCAGGCTGCCGATCAGGAAGGTGCCGGCGAGCACCGGGGCGACCTTCTGCACACCGCCGTAGTCGGCGATGAGCCGCGAACCCCGCCGTGAGATCAGGAATCCGGCCACCAGCATCAACGCGGCCGTCGAGATGCCGTGGTTGACCATGTAGAGCGTCGCGCCGGACTGGCCCTGGCTGGTCATCGCGAAGATGCCCATGATGATGAAGCCGAAGTGGGAGATCGACGCGTACGCCACCAGGCGCTTGATGTCCCGCTGCCCGACCGCGAGCAGGGCGCCGTAGATGATGCTGATCAGCGCCAGTACGAGGATCGCGGGCGTCGCCCACTTGCTCGCCTCCGGGAACAGCTGGAGGCAGAAGCGGAGCATCGCGAAGGTGCCCACCTTGTCGACGACCGCGGTGATGAGGACGGCGACCGGTGCGGTGGCCTCCCCCATCGCATTGGGCAGCCAGGTGTGCAGCGGCCACAGCGGCGCCTTCACCGCGAAGGCGAAGAAGAAGCCGAGGAACAGCCAGCGTTCGGTGTTCGTCGCCATGTCGAGCGTGCCGTTGGCGCGGGCCTCGGCGATCTCCTGGAGGCTGAAGTTCCCGGCGACCACATACAAGCCGATCACCGCGGCCAGCATGATCAGACCGCCGACCAGGTTGTAGAGCAGGAACTTCACGGCGGCGTACGACCGTTGCGTGGACGCCACCTTCTCGCCGTGCTCGTGGGCACGGTCCCCGAAGCCGCCGATGAGGAAGTACATCGGGATGAGCATGGCTTCGAAGAAGATGTAGAAGAGGAAGACGTCGGTGGCCTCGAAGGAGAGGATCACCATCGCCTCGACGGCCAGGATCAGGGCGAAGAAGCCCTGCGTCGGCCGCCAGCGCCTGCTGCCGGTCTCCAGCGGGTCGGCATCGTGCCAGCCCGCGAGGATGATGAACGGCATCAGCAGCGCCGTCAGCGCGATCAGCGCCACCGCGATGCCGTCGACGCCGAGTTCGTAGCGGACCCCGAACTCCGCGATCCAGGCGTGGGATTCAGTGAGTTGGTAGCGGTCGCCGTTCGGCTCGAAGCGGACCAGGACGGTGATCGCGAGGGCGAGCGTGGCGAGCGAGAAGAGCAGCGCCAGCCACTTGGCGGCGGTGCGCCGGGCGGCCGGTACGGCGGCCGTGGCGATCGCCCCGATCGCCGGGAGCGCCGCCGTAGCTGTCAGCAGAGGAAAGGACATCGGTATCAGACCGCCCTCATCAGCAGGGTCACGGCGATGAGGACCGCCGCACCCCCGAACATCGAGACCGCGTACGACCGTGCGAAGCCGTTCTGGAGCTTGCGCATCCGTCCGGACAGACCGCCGACCGACGCCGCCGTGCCGTTGACGACGCCGTCGACCAGGGTGTGGTCGACGTACACCAGGGAGCGCGTGAGGTGTTCGCCGCCGCGCACGAGGACGACGTGGTTGAAGTCGTCCTGGAGCAGGTCGCGCCGGGCGGCCCGGGTGAGCAGCGACCCGCGCGGGGCGACGACCGGGACCGGCCGGCGGCCGTACTGGCCGTAGGCGATGGCGACGCCGATCACCATGCAAGCGACGGTCGCGCCGGTGACGACTCCCGCGCTGATCGGCGGATGGCCGTGCTCGAACCCGGTGATGGGCTCCAGCCAGTGCACGAAGCGTTCGCCGATGCTGAAGAACCCACCGGCGGCGACCGACCCGACGGCCAGCACGATCATCGGGATCGTCATGACCTTGGGCGACTCGTGCGGGTGCGGCTCATTGCCCTTCTCGTCGGGCTGCCAGCGCTTCTCGCCGAAGAACGTCATCAGCATCACGCGCGTCATGTAGTACGCCGTGATGGCCGCGCCCAGCAGCGCGCAGCCGCCGAGGATCCAGCCCTCGGTGCCGCCCTTGGCGAACGCCGCCTCAATGATCTTGTCCTTGGAAAAGAAGCCGGACAGGCCCGGGAAACCGATGATGGCGAGGTAGCCGAGGCCGAAGGTGACGAAGGTGACCGGCATGTACTTGCGCAGGGCGCCGTACTTGCGCATGTCCACCTCGTCGTTCATGCCGTGCATGACCGAACCGGCGCCGAGGAACAGCCCGGCCTTGAAGAAGCCGTGCGTCACCAGGTGCATGATCGCGAAGACGTAGCCGATGGGGCCGAGGCCGGCGGCGAGGACCATGTAGCCGATCTGCGACATGGTCGAGCCGGCCAGCGCCTTCTTGATGTCGTCCTTCGCGCAACCGACGATCGCACCGAAGAGGAGCGTGACGGCACCGACGATGGTGACGACCAGCTGCGCGTCCGGCGCGGCGTTGAAGATCGCTCCGGAACGCACGATCAGGTAGACGCCCGCGGTCACCATCGTCGCGGCGTGGATGAGGGCCGAGACCGGGGTCGGGCCCTCCATCGCGTCCCCGAGCCAGGACTGCAGCGGCACCTGGGCGGACTTGCCGCACGCGGCGAGCAACAGCATCAGGCCGATGGCGGTGAGCCTGCCCTCGCTCGTGTCGGCGACGAGTCCGGCCTCCTCGTGGGAGCCGAGCACCGGCCCGAAGGCGAAGCTGCCGAACCAGAGGAACATCAGCATGATCGCGATCGACAGGCCCATGTCGCCGACGCGGTTGACCAGGAAGGCCTTCTTCGCGGCCGTGGCCGCGCTGGGCTTGTGCTGCCAGAAGCCGATCAGCAGGTAGGAGGCGAGACCGACGCCCTCCCAGCCGACGTACAGCAGCAGGTAGTTGTCGGCGAGGACGAGCAGCAGCATCGCCGCGAGGAACAGGTTCAGATAGCCGAAGAAGCGGCGGCGCCGCTCGTCGTGCTCCATGTACCCGACCGAGTACAGGTGGATCAGCGAGCCGACGCCGGTGATCAGCAGCACGAACGTGATCGACAGCTGATCGAGGCGGAAGGCGACGTCCGCCTGGAAGCCCTCGACCGGGATCCAGCTGTACAGGTGCTGGGTGAGGGTCCGGCTCTCGGCGTCCTTGCCCAGCAGGTCGGCGAAGAGGATCACGCCGAAGACGAAGGAGACGAAGGACAGGAGCGTGCCGATCCACTGGCCGACGGCGTCGAGACGCCGGCCGCCGCACAACAGGAGGGCCGCTCCGAGCAATGGCGCCGCGATCAGCAGCGCAATCAGGTTCTCCACGATTCTTCCGACCCCTTAGAGCTTCATCAGGCTGGCGTCGTCGACCGAGGCCGAGTGGCGGGAACGGAACAGCGACACGATGATCGCGAGCCCGACGACCACCTCCGCGGCGGCGACGACCATCGTGAAGAAGGCGATGATCTGGCCGTCGAGATTGCCGTGCATCCGCGAGAAAGCCACGAGCGTGAGGTTGCACGCGTTGAGCATGAGCTCGATGCACATGAAGACGACGATCGCGTTGCGCCTGATCAGCACGCCGGTGGCGCCGATCGTGAACAACAGGGCGGCGAGGTAGAGGTAGTTGACCGGGTTCACTTCGACGCCTCCTCGGGCCGCTTGAAGGTCGACGGCTCGATCGCGGTCCGCTCCAGCCGTTCCTCCGCGCGCTGTTCCAGGGCCCGCAGGTCGTTGAGCGCCTCGGTGGACACGTCACGGATCTGGCCGCGCTCGCGCAGCGTCTTGCTGACCGTGAGGTCGGACGGGGTGCCGTCGGGCAGGAGGCCCGCGATGTCGACCGCGTTGTGGCGGGCGTACACGCCGGGGGCCGGCAGCGGCGGGACGTGCTTGCCTTCGCGGACGCGCTCCTCGGACATCTCGCGCTGGGTCTTGGCACGCTCGGTGCGTTCGCGGTGCGTGAGCACCATGGCGCCGATGGCGGCCGTGATCAGCAGGGCGCCGGTGATCTCGAAGGCGAAGACGTACTTGGTGAAGATGAGGGTGGCGAGGCCCTCCACGTTGCCGTTCGCGTTCGCCTGGGCGAGACCGTTGAACTCCGTGATCGAGGCATTGCCGATACCACCGATCAGCAGGGTGCCGAAGCCCAGGCCACAGAGAAGGGCCAGCCAGCGCTGGCCCTTGATGGTCTCCTTCAGGGAGTCAGCGGCCGTGACGCCGACAAGCATCACCACGAACAGGAACAGCATCATGATCGCGCCGGTGTAGACGACGATCTGCACGATGCCCAGGAAGTATGCGCCGTTGGCGAGGTAGAAGACCGCCAGGATGATCATGGTCCCGGCGAGACAGAGCGCGCTGTGCACGGCCTTCTTCATGAAGACGGTGCACAGGGCGCCGATCACGGCGACGGTGCCGAGGACCCAGAACTGGAAGGCCTCTCCGGTGGAGGTGGAGTAGGCGGCGAGTTGCTCGGTCATCGGCCGGTCACCTTCTCGGACGCCGGTTCGTCCTCACCGACGGTCGAGTCCGCGTCCTGCGGGACCTCGCCCTTGGAGAGCGCGACCTGCTGGGTCGTGCCCGGCGCGGCCTCCGTCACCAGACCCCGGTAGTAGTCCTGCTCGTCCGTGCCCGGGTAGATGGCATGGGGGCTGTCGACCATGCCGTCCTCGAGACCGGCGAGCAGCTGCTCCTTGGTGTAGATGAGGTTGGCGCGGCTGGAGTCCGCGAGCTCGAACTCGTTGGTCATCGTGAGCGCGCGCGTGGGGCACGCCTCGATGCACAGGCCGCACAGGATGCAGCGGGCGTAGTTGATCTGGTAAACGCGGCCGTACCGCTCGCCCGGCGAGTAGCGCTCCTCGTCGGTGTTGTCGGCGCCCTCCACATAGATGGCGTCGGCGGGGCAGGCCCAGGCGCACAACTCACAGCCGACGCACTTCTCCAGGCCGTCCGGATGGCGGTTGAGCTGGTGCCGTCCGTGGAAGCGCGGAGCGGTGGTCTTCTGCTGCTCCGGGTACTGCTCGGTCAGCCGCTTCTTGAACATGGCCTTGAAGGTCACGCCGAAGCCGGCCACGGGGTTCTGGAAACCGGGCTTGGTCTCCTTGGGCTCCTCAGCCATCGGACGCCTCCTTTCCATCCAGAGATCCGTCACTCTGAGTATCGGGCCCACCACTGACAATCAGCTCCCGCTCATGGCGCGGGCGACGTCGAGGCACTGGCGGAAGTTCCTGTCCGGGCAGTGGCGGTACGGGGAATCCGCCCGCCATCGCGTCGAAGCCGGCGGGTTCCTCCGCGGTCTGCTCGGCCGTCTTCGCCCGGTCGCGGAACATGTCCACGACGAAGGAGAGCAGGAGCAGCGCGAGGACGCCGCCGCCGACGTAGAGGGCGATGTCGGCGAAGTCGTAGTTCTCGTTCCGCAGGGTCCGCACGGTCGCGACGAGCATCAACCAGACCACGGAGACCGGGATGAGGACCTTCCAGCCGAGCTTCATCAGCTGGTCGTAGCGGACGCGGGGCAGCGTGCCGCGCAGCCAGATGAAGAAGAACAGCAGCAACTGGACCTTGATCACGAACCAGAGCAGCGGCCACCAGCCGTGGTTCGCGCCCTCCCAGAAGGTGCTGACCGGATACGGGGCCCGCCAGCCGCCCAGGAAGAGCGTCACGGACACCGCCGAGACCGTCACCATGTTCACGTACTCGGCGAGCATGAACATCGCGAACTTGATCGACGAGTACTCGGTGTTGAAGCCGCCGACCAGGTCGCCCTCGGACTCCGGCATGTCGAAGGGGGCGCGGTTGGTCTCGCCGACCATCGTCACGATGTAGATCAGGAAGGAGACCGGCAGCAGCACGATGTACCAGCGGTCCTGCTGCGCCTCGACGATCGCCGAGGTCGACATCGACCCGGAGTAGAGGAACACCGAGGCGAAGGCCGCGCCCATCGCGATCTCGTACGAGATCATCTGCGCGCAGGAACGCAGGCCACCCAGCAGCGGGTAGGTGGATCCGGAACTCCAACCCGCAAGGACGATGCCGTAGATGCCGACCGAAGCGACCGCGAGGATGTAGAGCATCGCGATCGGCAGGTCGGTGAGCTGCATCGTGGTGCGCTGGCCGAAGATCGAGATCTCGTTGCCGGCCGGGCCGAAGGGGATCACCGCGATCGCCATGAAGGCCGGGATGGCCGCGACGATCGGCGCGAGGACGTAGACGACCTTGTCCGCGCGTTTGACGATGACGTCTTCCTTGAGCATCAGCTTGATGCCGTCGGCGAGCGACTGGAGCATGCCCCAGGGGCCGTGCCGGTTGGGGCCGATGCGCAGCTGCATCCAGGCGACGACCTTGCGCTCCCAGACGATGGAGAACAGCACGGTCACCATCAGGAAGGCGAAGCAGAACACCGCCTTGATGACGACCAGCCACCAGGGGTCGCGGCCGAACATCGACAGGTCTTCAGCGGCGAGGAAAGGGCTCATGCCTCCACCTCCTCGGGGGCCTCGGACGCGAGGGTCGCCGGGCCGATGCGGACGAGTGAGCCGGGCAGCGCCCCGGTGTCGGAGGCGACGCCGGCGCCCACGGAGTTCAGTGGGAGCCACACGACCCGGTCGGGCATCTCCGTGATCTGCAGGGGCAGTTCGGCGACTCCGGCGGGGCCGGTCACGGCGAGGATGTCGCCTTCCTTCACGCCGGCCTCGGCGGCCGTGGCGGCCGACACCCGCGCGTGGGCGGCGTGCCGGGTGCCGGCGAGCGCCTCGTCGCCCTGCTGGAGGAGCCCCTGGTCGAGCAGCAGCCGGTGCCCGGCGAGGACTGCCTCACCGGCGGCCGGCCGCGGCAACTGGGCGGCGATCGTCAGGGGTTCGGTGGCCCTGGGTCCGTCCCAGGCGCCGAGCCGGTCGATCTCCGCGCGCGTGGTGCGCAGATCCGGCAGGCCCAGGTGTACGTCCATGGCGTCGGCCAGCATCTGCAGCACGCGCGCGTCGGTCGGGGCCAGGCGGCGGGTCATCTGGTCGGGCTTGAGCGCGGCCTCGAAGAAGCGCACCCGGCCCTCCCAGTTGAGGAAGGTGCCGGCCTTCTCGGCGACCGCCGCGACCGGCAGGACCACATCGGCGAGCTCGGTGACCTCGCCGGGCCGCAGCTCCAGCGACACCACGAAGCCGACCTCGCCGAGCGCCTCACGCGCGCGTGCCGGGTCGGGCAGGTCGGAGACCTCGACACCCGCGACCAGCAGGGCCTGGAGTTCACCGGCCGCGGCGGCCTCGACGATCTGGCCGGTGTCGCGGCCGTAGCGGTGCGGGAGTTCGGCGACTCCCCAGACGGCGGCGACCTCCTCCCGCGCGCGCGGGTCGGTCGCGGGACGTCCGCCCGGCAGCAGCGACGGCAGCGCGCCCACCTCCACGGCAGCGCGCTCCCCCGCCCGGCGCGGGATCCACACCAGCTGGGCACCGGTCGCGGACGCGGCCCGTACGGCGGCGGTGAGCCCGCCCGCCACGCCGGCCAGCCGCTCGCCGACGACGATCACCGCACCCTCGGTGCGCAGCGCGTCGGACGCCTTCGATCCGGCCTCGTCCAGGCCGACTCCGCCGGCGAGCGCGTCCAGCCACTCGGTCTCGGTGCCGGGGGCGGCGGGCAGCAGGGTGCCGCCGGCCTTCTCCAGTCCGCGCGTGGCGTGCGTGGCGAGCGAGAAGACCTTCTGGCCGTGCTTGCGCCAGGCCTTGCGCAGCCGCAGGAAGATGCCGGGCGCCTCCTCCTCGGCCTCGAACCCGGCCAGCAGGACGGCCGGTGCCTTCTCCACGGCGGTGTACGTGACGCCCGTACCGTCGAGGTCACGGCCGTGACCTGCGACCCGCGCGGCGAGGAAGTCGGCCTCCTCGCTGCTGTGCAAGCGCGCGCGGAAGTCGATGTCGTTGGTGTCGAGCGCCACGCGCGCGAACTTGCTGTACGCGTAGGCGTCCTCGACGGTGAGACGGCCGCCGGTCAGCACGCCGGTCCGGCCGCGTGAGGCGAGCAGCCCCTGGGCCGCGATCTGCAGCGCCTCCGGCCAGGAAGCCGGCTCGAGGTCACCCTCGGCGTTGCGCACCAGAGGCGTCTGGAGCCGGTCGCGCTGCTGCGCGTACCGGAACCCGAACCGCCCCTTGTCGCAGATCCACTCCTCGTTGACCTCGGGGTCGTTGGCGGCCAGTCGCCGCATGACCTTGCCGCGCCGGTGGTCGGTGCGGGTGGCGCAGCCGCCGGAGCAGTGCTCGCAGACGCTCGGCGAGGACACCAGGTCGAAGGGGCGGGAGCGGAATCGGTACGCCGCCGAGGTCAGCGCGCCGACCGGGCAGATCTGGATGGTGTTGCCGGAGAAGTACGACTCGAAGGGGTCGCCCTCGCCGGTGCCGACCTGCTGGAGCGCGCCCCGCTCGATCAGCTCGATCATCGGGTCGCCCGCGACCTGGTTGGAGAACCGGGTGCAGCGGGCGCACAGCACGCACCGCTCGCGGTCGAGCAGCACCTGCGTGGAGATCGGCACGGGCTTCTCGTACGTCCGCTTCCTGCCCTCGAAGCGGGACTCGGCGTGCCCGTGCGACATGGCCTGGTTCTGCAGCGGGCACTCGCCGCCCTTGTCGCAGACCGGGCAGTCCAGCGGGTGATTGATGAGCAGGAGCTCCATCACACCCTTCTGGGCCTTCTCGGCGGCCTGCGAGGTCAGGTGCGTCTTCACGACCATGCCGTCCGTGCACGTGATCGTGCAGGACGCCATCGGCTTGCGCTGGCCCTCGACCTCGACGATGCACTGGCGGCAGGCGCCGGCCGGGTCGAGCAGGGGATGGTCGCAGAAGCGGGGGATCTCGATGCCGAGTTGCTCGGCGGCCCGGATGACCAGGGTGCCCTTCGGCACGCTGATCTCGGCGCCGTCGATCGTCAGCGACACGAGATCCTCCGGCGGGACCGCCGCCTCTCCCCCTCCGGAGGGAGCGCTGGTGGTCACAGTCATGCGTTCACCTCCGTGCGGTGGTCGGCCCAGGCCGTCGACTTGGCCGGGTCGAACGGGCAGCCGCGGCCCGTGATGTGCTGCTCGTACTCCTCACGGAAGTACTTCAGCGAGGAGAAGATCGGCGAGGCGGCACCGTCGCCGAGGGCGCAGAAGGACTTGCCGTTGATGTTGTCGGCGATGTCGTTCAGCTTGTCGAGGTCGGACATGACGCCCTTGCCGGCCTCGATGTCACGCAGCAACTGCACGAGCCAGTACGTGCCTTCGCGGCAGGGCGTGCACTTGCCGCAGGACTCGTGGGCGTAGAACTCGGTCCAGCGGGTGACGGCGCGCACGACGCAGGTCGTCTCGTCGAAGCACTGGAGGGCCTTCGTGCCGAGCATGGAACCCGCGGCGCCCACTCCCTCGTAGTCAAGGGGGACGTCGAGGTGCTCGTCGGTGAACATCGGCGTCGAGGAGCCGCCCGGGGTCCAGAACTTCAGGCGATGCCCGGGCCGCATCCCGCCGCTCATCTCCAGCAGCTGGCGGAGCGTAATGCCGAGCGGGGCCTCGTACTGGCCGGGGTTGGTGACATGGCCGCTGAGCGAGTAGAGCGTGAAGCCCGGGGACTTCTCGCTGCCCATCGACCTGAACCAGTCCTTGCCGCGATTCACAATCGCGGGAACTGACGCAATCGACTCGACGTTGTTCACAACAGTCGGGCAGGCGTAGAGACCTGCCACCGCAGGGAAGGGGGGACGGAGCCGCGGTTGACCACGGCGGCCTTCGAGCGAGTCGAGCAGTGCGGTCTCCTCACCGCAGATGTACGCGCCCGCGCCCGCGTGCACGGTGAGTTCGAGATCGAGGCCGCTGCCGAGGATGTTCTCTCCGAGGTAGCCGGCCGCGTAGGCCTCGCTCACGGCCGAGTGCAACCGCCGCAGCACAGGGACGACTTCACCGCGCAGATAGATGAAGGCATGCGACGACCTGATGGCATAACACGCGATGATCATGCCCTCGATGAGGCTATGCGGGTTCGCGAAGAGGAGCGGAATGTCCTTGCAGGTTCCGGGCTCCGATTCGTCGGCGTTGACAACTAGATAGTGCGGTTTTCCATCGCCCTGGGGAATGAACTGCCATTTCATTCCCGTCGGGAATCCCGCGCCGCCGCGCCCGCGAAGACCGGAGTCCTTGACGTACGCGATCAGGTCGTCCGGCGTCATGGCGAGCGCCTTGCGAAGGCCCTCGTACCCTTCGTGCCTTCGGTAGACGTCCAGCGTCCAGGACCTGTCCTCGTCCCAGAAGGCCGACAGCACGGGTGCGAGCAGCTTCTCGGGGCTGTTTTCCTTCAGCTCGGGTGCCAATGTCATCACTCCCCCTCCTCGGCGACAGGCCCTGCCGGGTGGGCCGGGTCGGACGCGGACGAATCCTGCGGCGCGTCGTGCGAGCTGAGGTGTTCAGCCGGCGACGGTTCGTGCACTGCCCTGTCCTGCGGTCCCTCGTGCGGGCCGCCGTTCCGCGGATGGACCACGCGCGCGGGTGCGGCCTCTCCCCTGGCCAGGCGGAGGCCCACCAGCGACGCCGGGCCCGCACTGCCGCTCTCCTCGACGGCCCCGGGCCGCTCGTCGGGGAAGCCGGCCAGGATCCGCGCGGTCTCCTTGAAGGTGCACAGCCGAGCGCCACGCGTGGGCTCGACGGGCCGTCCCGCCCGGAGGTCGTCGACCAGGCTCTTGGCGCTGGCGGGGTTCTGGTTGTCGAAGAACTCCCAGTTGACCATCACGACCGGTGCGAAGTCGCAGGCCGCGTTGCACTCGATGTGCTCCAGCGTGACCTTGCCGTCGTCGGTGGTCTCGCCGTTGCCGACGCCCAGGTGCTCCTGGAGCTCCTCGAAGATCGCGTCACCGCCCATCACCGCACACAGGGTGTTGGTGCACACGCCCACCTGGTAGTCGCCGGAGGGCCTGCGGCGGTACATCGTGTAGAAGGTGGCGACCGCGGTGACCTCGGCCGTGGTCAGGCCGAGCACGTCCGCACAGAACTGCATCCCGGTGCGCGTGACGTGGCCCTCCTCCGACTGCACGAGGTGCAGCAACGGCAGGAGGGCGGACCGGGAGTCCGGGTAGCGGGCGATGATCTCGCGCGCGTCGGTCTCCAGCCGGGCTCGAACGTCGTCCGGGTAGCCGGGCGCGGGCAGTTCGGGCATGCCCAGGCTGACGCCCCGCTCCGAAGAAGAGGTGGTCACCGGTCGACGCCTCCCATCACGGGGTCGATGGACGCGACGGCGACGATGACGTCGGCGACCTGGCCGCCCTCGCACATCGCCGCCATGGCCTGCAGGTTGGTGAAGGACGGGTCACGGAAGTGGACCCGGAAGGGGCGGGTGCCGCCGTCGGAGACGACATGCACCCCGAGCTCGCCCTTGGGCGACTCGACGGCCGCGTAAGCCTGTCCCGGCGGGACGCGGAAGCCCTCGGTGACCAGCTTGAAGTGGTGGATCAGGGCCTCCATGGAGGTGCCCATGATCTTCTTGATGTGGTCGAGGGAGTTGCCGAGCCCGTCGGGTCCCAGGGCGAGCTGGGCGGGCCAGGCGATCTTCTTGTCGGCGACCATGACGGGGCCGGGCTGGAGCCGGTCCAGGCACTGCTCGACGATCCCGAGCGACTGGCGCATCTCTTCCAGGCGGATCAGGAAACGCCCGTAGGAGTCGCAGGTGTCGGCGGTCGGGATCTCGAAGTCGTACGTCTCGTAGTCGCAGTACGGCTGCGACTTGCGCAGGTCGTGCGGCAGGCCGGTGGAGCGCAGGATCGGGCCGGTGGCGCCGAGGGCCATGCAGCCGGCCAGGTCGAGATAGCCGATGTCCTGCATGCGGGCCTTGAAGATGGGGTTCCCGGTGGCGAGCTTGTCGTACTCCGGGAGGTTCTTCTTCATCTTCTTCACGAACTCGCGGATGTGGTCCACCGCGCCGGGCGGCAGGTCCTGGGCGAGTCCGCCGGGGCGGATGTACGCGTGGTTCATCCGCAGGCCCGTGATGAGCTCGTAGATGTCGAGAATCATTTCACGATCACGGAATCCGTAGATCATGATCGTGGTGGCGCCGAGCTCCATGCCGCCGGTGGCGATGCACACCAGGTGGGAGGAGAGCCGGTTCAGCTCCATCAGGAGCACCCGGATGATCTTGGCGCGCTCGGTGATCTGGTCCTCGATGCCGAGGAGCTTCTCGACGGCGAGACAGTAGGCGGTCTCGTTGAAGAAGGACGTCAGGTAGTCCATGCGCGTCACGAACGTGGTGCCCTGCGTCCAGGTCCGGTACTCGAGGTTCTTCTCGATACCGGTGTGGAGATAGCCGATGCCGCAACGGGCCTCGGTGACCGTCTCGCCGTCGATCTCCAGGATCAGGCGGAGCACCCCGTGGGTGGAGGGGTGCTGCGGGCCCATGTTGAGGACGATGCGCTCGTCGTCGGCCCGGGCCGCGGCCTGGACGACCTCGTCCCAGTCGCCACCGGTGACCGTATATACGGTGCCCTCGGTGGTCTCACGGGCGGATGCTGACTGCGTGCTCACGAGTACGACCTCCGCTGGTCCGGAGCCGGGATCTGGGCGCCCTTGTACTCGACGGGGATACCGCCGAGGGGGTAGTCCTTGCGCTGCGGGTGGCCCTGCCAGTCGTCCGGCATCATGATCCGCGTCAGGGCGGGGTGACCGTCGAAGACGATCCCGAAGAAGTCGTACGTCTCGCGTTCGTGCCAGTCGTTCGTCGGATACACGGAGACGAGCGACGGGATGTGCGGGTCGCTGTCGGGGGCGCTGACTTCGAGGCGGATCAGCCGGTTGTGGGTGATCGAGCGCAGGTGGTAGACGGCGTGCAGCTCGCGGCCGGGGTCGCTGAGGTAGTGGACGCCGCTGACGCCGGTGCACAGTTCGAAGCGCAGGGCCGGGTCGTCGCGCAGGGTGCGGGCGACGCGGACCAGGTGCTCGCGTTCGATGTGGAAGGTGAGTTCGCCGCGGTCGACGATCGTCTTCTCGATGGCGTTGTCGGGGAGGAGTCCCTGTTCCTCCAGTGCGCCCTCGAGTTCGTCGGCGACCTCGTCGAACCAGCCTCCGTAGGGGCGGCTCGCCGGTCCCGGGAGCCGGACCGAGCGGACGAGACCGCCGTAGCCGGATGTGTCGCCGCCGCTGTTGGCGCCGAACATGCCGCGCTGGACGCGGATCTCCTCGCCGCCCTGGCCGCGCTGGCCGGGGAGGTTGGAGGCGGAGAGGTCCTTCTCGGGGTTGACCCCGTTCGACCCGTTCGCGCCGTTGGTACCGTTCGCGTCGCTCACTGCAGCAGCCCCTTCATCTCGATCGTGGGCAGGGCCTTGAGCGCCGCCTCCTCCGCCTCGCGGGCCGCTTCCTCGGCGTTCACGCCGAGCTTGGAGGTCTGGATCTTCTGGTGGAGCTTGAGGATGGCGTCCAGCAACATCTCGGGCCGCGGCGGGCAGCCGGGGAGATAGATGTCGACCGGGACGATGTGGTCGACGCCCTGGACGATCGCGTAGTTGTTGAACATGCCGCCCGAGGAGGCGCAGACCCCCATGGAGATCACCCACTTGGGGTTAGGCATCTGGTCATAGACCTGCCTGAGCACCGGCGCCATCTTCTGGCTGACCCGGCCGGCGACGATCATCAGGTCGGCCTGGCGCGGCGAGCCGCGGAAGACCTCCATGCCGAAGCGCGCCAGGTCGTAGCGGCCGGCGCCGGTGGTCATCATCTCGATGGCACAGCAGGCGAGGCCGAAGGTGGCCGGGAAGACGGACGATTTACGCACCCAGCCCGCGGCCTGCTCGACGGTGGTCAGCAGGAATCCGCTCGGCAGTTTTTCTTCGAGTCCCATGTCGTTAAAGGCCCCTCAGTCCCATTCCAGGCCGCCGCGCCGCCATACGTACGCGTACGCGACGAAGACGGTGAGCACGAAGAGCAGCATCTCCACGAGCCCGAAAATCCCCAGGGAGTCGAAGGTGACGGCCCAGGGGTAGAGGAAGACGATCTCGATATCGAAGATGATGAAGAGCATCGCCGTCAGGTAGTACTTGATCGGGAAGCGCCCGCCGCCGGCCGGCGTGGGGGTCGGCTCGATGCCGCACTCGTAGGCTTCGAGCTTGGCCCGGTTGTACCGCTTCGGACCGATCAGCGTGGCCATGACCACGGAGAAGATCGCAAAGCCTGCCCCGAGGGCTCCCAGTACGAGGATGGGCGCATAGGCGTTCACCGCTCCTCGCTCCTCTCAGTCGGCACTGACTGCTGGCGGTTGCACTGGGCTCACATCCGCCTCACCGGTCCCACAAGCCCCGCTCGTCCCGGCGAAGATCGAGAACATGTGAAGCAGGTCACAAGCCCAACTGCCTCGCATCCTATGCCTGCCGCTCTGTGATCTGCGACACGGGGTATTACACAAGCTTTGTGATCTCCACCACCTGACGAAGGATCATGAAGCCGGATGAGCGGTGATCTTCGCACGAGAAGCGTCCGAGTGATCACCAGAGGTGACATTTTCGCTCATCACTGCAGCTCGGAGGGGTCGTCTCAATATCAAGAGACTTCTCTTGCATGCAAATTGGTGATGGACGGGCTGTCTTGATAGAGGAGCGCGTTCACACTTCAGAGGGAGCCCCGGAGGGGGATGTGGACGCGTGCACGCGTTCACGAGCGTCGGCGGGCGTGATCCGGGCACAGGACGCGCACGAGGCTGTGACCGTTGCGTGACCTCCGCCACATGATGAGAGAGCCCTGAGAACCGGGCTTGGCCACCGGTCTCAACAAGTGGTAAGCGCTGGGCAATTCGGACTTAATGATGAAAGACCGTGATCACGGGCTGAGTGCTATGCGTCCGCAATGTCCGTTACGGCGTCAATAAAGGGCGTCACGCCGGGAATTTGGGGCCGCCATTGAGTAACTGTGGCGCAGCACACGTTTCTTGTAGGTATGGAGGAGCCCCTGATACCGGTTGTTCTCATGTCCCACACCGCTCACATACGCAGCCACCGGAAGCCCCGCCGCAGCGCGACGACGACCATCGCGATGCGCGCCGGAGTTACCGGTGGCGTCCTCAGCATGGCAGCGGCTGGCGCTGCGGCTACGGCGAACGCCGCCGAGCCGGTGACGCAGACCATCGAACTGCCCGCCCTCACGGGCGACCTGGCGAACCAGCTCGCCCAGTCCGCGGACGCCACTCAGCTGGCGGCGGCGAACTACGAGCTCGACGCCGAGCGTGACGCGGCCGCAGCCGCGGCGGCCAAGGAAGCCAAGAAGGACCTCGCGGAGGCCAAGAAGAAGGCCGAGGCGAAGAAGAAGGCCGAGGAGGCCCGCCGGGCCGCCGCAGAGGCCGCCGCCTCGCGCAGCGCCGAGCGGACCACCCTGTCCGCCTCCGCTTCCACGAGCACCGACGTGTCCGCTCCCGCCAGCGGCAGCGTCGGGACGGTCGTCTCCTTCCTCAAGGCCCAGCTGGGAGACGCGTACGTCATGGGTGCCACCGGCCCCAGCGCGTGGGACTGCTCCAGCCTGGTCCAGGCCGCGTTCAAGCAGGTCGGCGTCGACCTGCCGCGGGTCTCGCAGGACCAGTCGATGGCCGGCACCGACGTGTCGCTGTCCAACCTTCAGGTCGGCGACATCCTGTACTGGGGCGGCAAGGGCTCCGCGTACCACGTGGGCGTCTACATCGGAGACGGCCAGTACCTGGACGCGGCCAACCCGTCCAAGGGCGTCGTCATCCAGGACCTGTCCGGGTACCCGGCGTCGGGTGCGGTGCGCGTCCTCTGAGTCGCGTCCGGGTCGCATCCGACTCGCAGAGATCAACGTAAGGGCCGCAGCCGCTCGGGGGCAGCGGCCCTTACGCCTCATCCGAGGTCGAAGGTGTTGGGCAGACCCAGCCTGTAGCGCACTTCGTCGACCCGCTTCAGCGGCTCCAGCTCCGGGGGCCGGTAGAGCCCCCAGGTCCGGCATCGTTCGGCGTCCGAATCGTCCGCTTTCAGGAGGGCGTTGACGGCCAGGCGGGCCGATTCGTTGGCGCCCTCCATCGACGCCAGGTCGACGTCGGTGCGGACGTAGTCACCCGCGAGGAAGAAGTTCGGGACCTTTGTGCGGGCCGTGGGGCGGTTGTAGAGGGTTCCCGTGGGGTGGATGAGGAGCTGTTCGCGGTTCTGCGGGTTCGGGCCGCCCAGGCCCGTCACCGCCGGGTCCATGAACCAGCCCAGGCGGTCCTCGTCCCGGAGCGTGGTCCTGCCCGCGTCGTTGAGGCCGTCCTTGAGCTGAGCCCAGAGTTCGGCGACGACCTCCTCCTTGGTGCACTCCTTGGCCGTCTTGCCGTACAGGATGCCCGGCTTGTCCCACTCCGAGATGATCGCGGAGAGGCAGTCGTGGGCGCGCCCGTCGCCGTAGTCGCGGGAGAAGTCCCGGCCGGCCCAGAACTGCGCCTGGCCGACGCCGGTGACCGCCCACGGTGAGTCGAGGCAGTTGATGTGGCCGTGCACGACGGGGGTGGGCGTGCGCAGGTAGAACATCACGCCGGTCATCCAGTCCGTCTGCAGCGCGTCGCACCGGGCGAGCTGGGGGTCGGCCGCGCGCAGGGCCGGGCCCCACGTCCCGCGGGCGTGCTCGACGGGCAGGGCGGAGATGTAGTGGTCGGCGGTGACGGTGCGTTCGTCGCCGCCGTCGCGGGCCGAGACGCGGACGCCGGTCACCCGACCACCGTCGTAGTGGACCTCGCGGACCTGGGTGCCGAGGGCGAAGTCGACGCCCAGGGAGCGCAGGTGCCTCTCCCAGGGGTCGATCCAGGCCTCGCTGGTGGGTGCGTTGAGGACGCGGTCGATGTCGGCGTCGCCGTCCATGCCGCGGCCGAGCAGGCCCCATAGGAGCAGGGCCTCGATGATGACGCGGCCGACGGTTCGGGTGGACGCCACCTCCGCGCGTGTGGCGACGAGGTTGCGGGTCTGGCCGATGCCGAGGAGCGTCCGGTACTCCTCGCTCATCTCCTCGGCGCGGATGAAGTCCCACCATGCGACCTTCTCCCACACCTCCTCTCGGCGGGCGTCGCAGCTGGTGAGGTGGACCAGAAGGCGGTCGGCGAAGTAGGCCACCTCGTGGGCGGGGAGGCGGGTGCCGAGGTCCAGGACCGACAGGAGCTGGTCGCGGATCCAGCCGAGGGTGAGGTCGCCGGGGCGGGGCGGGGTGGTGCCGCGGCGGAGCGGGAAGTGCAGGTCGGGGCGGCCGTCGGCGCGGGCGAACAGGGCCTCGGTGCCGCTGACGAGGTTGTCGTGGACGCCGTGTGCGTTGCCGACGACGGGGATGCGGCGCATGGTGTCCGGCAGGTTCCGGTAAAAGCCGGGGAAGAAACGGAAGCCGTGCTCGGCGGGGAGGTCCGCGCGGCCGCCGGTCGCCGTGCCCGGGACGGGCATCGAGCGGGCCTTGCCGCCGAGGGCGTCGTAGTACTCGTAGACGGTGACGGCGTAGCCGCGTTCGGCGAGTTCGTGGGCGGCGCTCAGGCCGGAGACTCCGCCGCCCAGGACGGCGACGCGTCCACCGGAAGCAGCCTTCGCGGTTCCCGCGGACCATAAGGCGAGGCCTCCGGCCACTCCCCCGGCACCGGCCAGAAAGCGTCTGCGGGTGTGGCCGGATCGTGTGTGACCTGTCTGCTCCTGGGGCTTCTGCGTGTGTTCTGTTGTCATGAATCCCGGAGGGTAGGGAGGGTCTGCGGAGGTCGGAAGCCTGATTCCCGGCCGACCACAGCATTCTCACAACCCGCAACAGGACAAGGACAGAAGCCCGGAAAGGGAGAAAAGCGATGCCCAGCGTTTTTGTGCAAGGCAGGCCCGTCGACTCGCATCCGCCGCTCGCGCCGGAGGCCCGGCAGGGGACGGTGCGCAGGATCACCGAGATGGGTGAGGAGGTGTTGCACAAGCCGTGCCGGGACGTGACCGAGTTCGGGCCGGATCTCGCCGCGCTCATCGACGACATGTTCCTGACGATGTACATCGCCGACGGGGCCGGCCTGGCGGCGAACCAGGTCGGTGTCGCTCTGCGGCTGTTCGTGTACGACTGCCCGGACGACGACGGGGTCCGGCACGTCGGGCACATCGTCAACCCGGTGCTGGAACCGCTCGACGCGGCGCGCAGGAGGCTCCTCGACGACAGCGAGGGGTGTCTGTCGGTGCCGGGCGCGGTGATGGACGTACCGCGTCCGGACCGGGCCGTGGTGCGCGGCCTCGACAGGGACGGCGAGCCGGTCGTGATCGAGGGCACGGGGTACTTCGCCCGTTGCCTCGCGCACGAGACCGATCACTGCAACGGGCAGGTCTATGTGGACCGGCTCTCCAAGCGGGAGCGGAAGGAGGCGCTGCGGCAGGTGGCGGACCGGCGGGACGAGGTGTTCGCGCGCCGGGCCGCCAACATCGAGGCCCTCAGCAGGGCCTAGGTCGTGTCCGCAAAGTCCCGTCGTCCGCCCGGAGGGCGGGCCCCGCGGCGTCCGGTGCGTGCTCTCGGCGTGCCGGGCGGAGCCCTGTGTACTGGATGTACTCGGGGCTTCGCCCGGTGCGGCGGTGGGGGCCCCTCCCGCTCGAGCGAAGCCGAGAGTGGGGGAGCGGGCCAGGCGTCGCGGGGCAGGCGGGACTTTGCGGACACGGCCTAGGGGCCTCAGGCCTTCGGTGCCACCTTGCTGAGGCCGTTGATGATGCGGTCCATCGCGTCGCCGCCGGTCGGGTCCGTGAGGTTCGCGAGCAGCTTCAGCGTGAACTTCATCAGCATGGGGTGCGTCAGGCCGCGCTGGGCCGCGATCTTCATGACCTTCGGGTTGCCGATGAGCTTCACGAAGGCACGGCCCAGTGTGTAGTAGCCGCCGTAGGTGTCCTTCAGGACGCGCGGGTAGCGCTGGAGGGCCATTTCGCGCCCCGCGGGAGTCGAGCGGGCGTGGGCCTGGACGATGACGTCGGCGGCGATCTGGCCGGACTCCATGGCGTAGGCGATGCCCTCGCCGTTGAAGGGGTTCACCAGGCCGCCGGCGTCGCCGACCAGGAGCAGGCCCTTGGTGTAGTGCGGTTGGCGGTTGAAGGCCATCGGGAGGGCGGCGCCGCGGATGGGGCCGGTCATGTTCTCCGGGGTGTAGCCCCAGTCCTCCGGCATGGAGGCGCACCAGGCCTTCAGGACCTCGCGCCAGTCCAGTTCCTTGAAGGAGTCGGAGGTGTTGAGCACGCCCAGACCGACGTTCGACGTGCCGTCGCCCATGCCGAAGATCCAGCCGTAGCCGGGCAGGAGGCGGTCCTCGCCGGGGCCGCGGCGGTCCCACAGCTCCAGCCAGGACTCCAGGTAGTCGTCCTCGTGGCGGGGGCTTTCGAAGTACGTCCGTACGGCCACGCCCATCGGGCGGTCCTCGCGGCGGTGCAGGCCCATCGCCAGCGACAGGCGCGTGGAGTTGCCGTCGGCGGCGACGACCAGCGGCGCGTGGAAGGTGACTTCGCGCTTCTCCTCGCCGAGCTTGGCGTGGACGCCCGTGATGCGGCCGGTGCGGTCGTCGATGATCGGGGCGCCGACGTTGCAGCGCTCGTAGAGGCGGGCGCCGGCCTTCTGGGCCTGGCGGGCGAGTTGCTCGTCGAAGTCGTCGCGCTTGCGGACGAGGCCGTAGTCGGGGAAGGAGGCGAGATCGGGCCAGTCCAGCTGGAGGCGCACGCCGCCGCCGATGATCCGCAGGCCCTTGTTGCGCAGCCAGCCCGCTTCCTCGGAGATGTCGATGCCCATGGCCACGAGCTGTTTGGTCGCGCGCGGGGTCAGGCCGTCACCGCAGACCTTCTCCCTCGGGAACTGGGTCTTCTCCAGCAGCAGGACGTCGAGGCCGGACTTGGCCAGGTGGTACGCCGTCGCAGAGCCGGCCGGCCCCGCGCCCACGACGATCACATCGGCGGTGTTCTCGGAGAAGGGCGAGGAGTGGGGCTCGGGCACGACGGTCACGGCGGGATCTCCCCAAGTTCGAAATCTGTGTGCCGACCGGCACTGGACATGGGCAGTCTATTCAGCAGCATTGATCACCCGGCTGAAGGGCTGCCTCCGTGAACCGAGCTCTCCCTGTCGTACAGCTCCGTGTCCCCACCGACGAGGACGCCGTCGCCTGGCACCGGATCTTCGCCCACCCGGATGTCATGGAGTTCCACGGCGGACGGGCCGCGGAGCTGTCCGTCTACGAGGAGCTCACCGCCCGCCAGCGCCGGCACGACGCCGAGCGCGGGTACTGCCTGTGGACCGTCCTCGACGAGAACGATCAGGTCATCGGCTTCACCGGCGCCCAGCCGTGGGAGCGGGAGTGGGGTCCCAGGAGCGAGATCGAGATCGGCTGGCGGCTCGGGCGGGAGCACTGGGGCAAGGGGTACGTCAGCGCGGCCGCGCACCAGACGCTGGACCGGGTGCGGGCGGCCGGGGTGCCGGGCGTGGTGGCGATGGTCGACGCCCGCAACGAGAGGTCGATCGCGGTGACGCGGCGGCTGGGGATGCGGCTCGCCGAGGTGTTCGCCACGCCGGACGCGCGGCAGAAGGGGCACTGCTACCGGCTCGATCTGTGACACCGGAACTGCACAACTCGCTTCCGGATTTTTCACCCTGAGTAATCGACTGTTACAGAAAGGTACTTGACGCTTCCGGACGGTACCCCCGGGCGGTTACCCTTCCAGTACCGCTGGGGGTGACATCTGTGCGCATAACACCCAAAACGCCCGAGGTGCGAGTACCGAAACTCGTCGGACTGATGGCCATGGACGCGCGCGAGGAAGCGAAGTCGCACGGCCTTCTCCTCAACGCACCGGACCGGCCGGACTTCCACCTGGTCGTCGTCGACTACGTCGTTCGCCAGTACCCCCAGCCCGGTGCCGAGGTGCCGCGGGAGTCGATGGTCTACGTCTGGTTCGACTTCGGCGAGGGTGAGGGCGGCGGAGGCGTACGCGAGCCACGCATCCCACGGCCGCCCGGTGGCGGACTGCAGCGCGAGCTGGACGAGCCCGGGGATCCGTACCCCGTCGTCAGCTCTGCTTGAAGCCCCGGTGCAGGGTCACGATCCCGCCCGTCAGGTTCCGCCAGGCGACCTTCGACCAGCCCGCCTTGCGCAGCCGCTCGGCGAGGGCGGGCTGGTCGGGCCAGGCGCGGATGGACTCGGCGAGGTAGACGTAGGCGTCGGGGTTCGAGGACACCGCACGCGCGACCGGGGGCAGGGCGCGCATCAGGTACTCGGTGTAGACGGTGCGCAGGGGCGCCCAGGTCGGGTGCGAGAACTCGCAGATCACGACCCTGCCGCCGGGGCGCGTCACCCGGTGCATCTCGCGCAGCGCGGTGTCGAAGTCCTGGACGTTGCGCAGCCCGAAGGAGATCGTCACGGCGTCGAAGGTGTCGTCCTTGAACGGCAGCTTCGTCGCGTCGCCCGCCGTGAACGGCAGCCAGGTGTGCTTGCGCTTGCCGACCTGGAGCATCCCGAGGGAGAAGTCGCAGGGGACGACGTACGCGCCGGTCTGCGCGAACGGCAGTGAGGAGGTGGCGGTACCGGCGGCCAGGTCCAGGATCTTCTGCGCCGGGCGGGCGTCGACGGCCTTGGCAACCTCCTTGCGCCATCTGCGGTCCTGGCCGAGCGACAGCAGGTCGTTGGTCAGGTCGTACCGTTCCGCCACGTTGTCGAACATCGAAGCGACTTCGTGCGGCTGCTTGTCCAGGGATGCGCGGGTCACGGGCCCATTGTGGCAGTACGGCCGTACGCACTCCGTGGCAGTACTGCCTCAGGGGAGCAGCTTCGGCTTCTTCTTCCCGGCCACGTCCTCCACCCAGCCGCACAGCAGCACGAACACCGCGATCAGGAGCCAGCCGATGCCGAACATGAACCACTGGCTCTCCAGCGGCAGGTACCTCTCGAACGCGGGCACGTTCCAGAACCGGTCGATCAGCGGGACGGCGAGGATCAGGGCGATCTCGTGCCAGAGGTAGATCGTCACGGCACGGGCGTTGAAGACCGTGACGAGGCGGTCGAGGGGGCGGACACGGGTCAGCCGGGCGAAGTCGATGCGGAAGTACTCCTTCGCGTACATCAGCAGCGTCACATAGCCCGCCGACCAGAACGCCTGGGCGAGCGGGATGTCGTCCAGGTCGTACGAGCCCGTCTCGGCCTGGTGCGTGAACGCGTACCAGCCGCCGTACGCGATCGCCGCGAGCGAGAGGCCGGCGACGGCATACGGCTTGAAGCGGCGCAGGACGCCGTCGCGGTGCGCGAAGCCGAGGATCCAGCAGAAGAGGAACGTGGCGAGGTCGGTGAGGGCGCTGCCGAACCGGTTGTCCGGGGGCTCCCACAGGAAGTGGACGACGAGGATCGGTGCCAGGGACAGGAACAGGACGAGCACCGGGGCCAGGCGGAAGACGCGCAGCAGGAGCGGCGAGAGCAGGACGAACCAGAGGTACGTCCGCAGGTACCAGAGGATCTCCCAGGCCTGCTCGGCCCACGCGTTGCCCGGCGGGTCGCCGAGCGGCACGATCCAGTAGACGATCTGCCGGCCCGGCATCCAGTCGTGGATCAGCATCGCCACGACCACGAAGACGCCCCAGAACCAGAACGGCGGCAGGAGTCGCCGCATCCGGCCGCGGACCACCCTGAGCGCCGGGCGCTCCAGGGACTTCGCCATCAGGGTGCCGGCCAGGGCGAACATGACTCCCATCGAGGGGAAGACCATGCCCGCCCAGGCCCAGCCGAAGGTGTGATAGGTGACGACGCGGATGAGGGCGACGGCTCGGAGGGTGTCGAAGTAGCGGTCCCTGGCGGGGGGCTCGGACCGCGGATCCGGGCCTGTGTCCCTGGCGTCCGTGGCGGCGGCAACCGGCGCGGCAAGCGCCCCTCTCCTGTGCGCCCCCACCTCAGCTCACCCCCGCCGGCGTTCCGACCTCGCCGGTCCGCTTCAGTTTCTGCCAGCGCAGACGGCCGCCCGTCATGGCGGTGACGCAGGAGTGGATGAGGACCAGGTACATCATCTGCCGGTAGGCGAGTTGCTGGAGGGGCATCATCAGCAGGTAGCGGTACTTCTCGCGGTCCAGGCGGAAGGCGTACGCGGCGCAGACCAGCTGCACGGCGAGCACCGCCAGCCAGGCCAGCAGGGCCGCCTTGAAATCGACGAAGATCATCGAGTAGACGGTGAAGACGTCGATGAGCGGCGCGAAGACCGGCGTGACGATCTGGAAGATGACCACGAGAGGCATGCCGACCCGGCCGAAGCGACCCGAAGGGCCCTTGTCCGTCAGGGACTTGCGGTGCTTCCACAGCGCCTGCATGGTGCCGTAGGACCAGCGGTAGCGCTGCGACCACAGCTGCTTCAGGGAGCCCGGCGCCTCGGTCCACGCGCGCGCGTGCTCCTCGTAGACGACCCGCCGGCCCGCGCGGTGTATGGCGATGGTGATGTCGGTGTCCTCGGCGAGCGTGTCCTCGCTCATGCCGCCGACCTCCAGTACCGCCTGCCGGCGGAACGCGCCGATCGCGCCGGGGATGGTGGGCATGCAGCGCAGCAGGTCGTACATACGGCGGTCCAGGTTGAAGCCCATCACGTACTCGATGTGCTGCCAGGCGCCGATGACGGTGTTGCGGTTGCCGACCTTGGCGTTGCCGGCGACCGCACCGACCTCGGGGTCGGCGAAGGGCTGCACCAGCCGGCGTACGGTGTCCGGCTCGAAGACCGTGTCGCCGTCCATCATCACGACGATGTCGTAACTGGCGCTGCGCACGCCGTTGTTCAGCGCGGCCGGCTTGCCCGCGTTTTCCTGGCGGATGACGCGGACGTTGGTCATGCCGAGTTCGTGGGCCGCGTTCCGGGCGATCTCGGAGGTGCCGTCCGTCGAGCCGTCGTCGACCACGATGATCTCGATCGGATGGGTGCTCTTCGCCAGCGACCCCAGGGTGTTGGCGATGCACTCCTTCTCGTTGTACGCCGGGACGATCACGCTCACCGGCCGATGGACAGCAGGCCCCCAGCTGAACCGGCGTCTGTTGCGCTGCCGGTAGTGGCGGCGGGCGAGGATCAGCATCATGCCGAACCGGCCCATGACGGCGACGCCGACGACGAGGAGGCCGACCGACAGCACCGGCACCGTCCATTCGGCGACGGCCACGGCCCCGATCAGGGCCTTGCCCTCGTACAGCGTCGTGCCGGTGGCCTCGCGGTGGGCGGCCTGGAGGCTCGAAGCCCCCGCGCCGGCCTGCCCGTTCGGCTCCTGCCGCGCCGCCTGACCATCCAGCCGCTGCCCGCCTGTCCGAGCGCCACCCGCCTGAACACCACCGGCCGCCGCCTGCCGGCCGCTCGCCGACTCCTCCTCCTGAATGGCGCCGCTGATCGTCGTGAAGGTGTAGCCCTTCGCCTTCATCTTCTCGATGTACGTCGGCAGCGCCTTGATCGTCTGTGACCGCTCGCCGCCCGCATCGTGGAAGAGCACGGACGCGCCCTCGCTGTCGTCCGGCGTCGCCCACTTGATGATCTTCGAGACGCCGGGCCGCTTCCAGTCGTCGCTGTCGGTGTCGACGAACACGCTGGTGTAGCCCTGCTCGCCGAGCTTCTTGTAGACGGGCCAGCTGTAGTTGTCGATGGCGTCCGTCTCCGAGGAGTACGGCGCCCGGAACAGCGTGGTCGTGATGCCGGCCGCACCCGCGAGGGCCAGCTGGGTCTGCTGCATCTCGCGGTTGACGCGGGCGTCGCTCTGATAGGAGAGGTCGACGTGGGTGAAGGTGTGGATGCCCACCTCGTTGCCCTGCTCGACCATGTCCGCGACGATCCCCGGGTAGCGCGAGACCATCGAGCCGACCAGGAAGAACGTGGCGGGGATGTCGTACTTCTTCAGGATCGCCAGCACTTGGGGCGTCCACGTGGGGTTCGGACCGTCGTCGAAGGTGAGCGCGATCGTCTTGTCCGGGACGGAGACGGTGGTGGCCCGACCGCCCCGGAAGGTGAGGATCGGCCCGCCGTCGAGGACCTTGTCGGGGACCTTGCTGGAGCTGGCCCCGGTGCGCACGCGCTGGTCGCCGCCGACCTCGGCGCGCAGATAGCCGTCGAGCAGCATGACGCTGGTCAGCGCGAGCAGGAGCAGTCCGGCGAGGATGACGCGCGGTTTCTGCAGCGCCGCGGCCCTGCCCGCCGCCCGCTGGATCCGGGTGGGGGCGCGGCGGCGGCCGCGTGAGGGAGTCGTCGTAGTCATGGGTGTGGGTGCGTTCCGGTCAGTCGGCGGCGGCCGGGGAGGCGGACACGGTCGGGGCGGTGCTGGGCGGCTCGCCGGTCGCGGTGCGCGTCGGGGGCGTACCGGAGGGCTTCACGGGCGGGGTGCCGGTCCCGCCCTGCGGCTGGGCGCCGCCGCCGGGACCGGAGTTCGGGGCACCGGCAGGGCCGCCGCCCCCGAAGGGCAGCAGTTGGGACGGCGTGAGTGAGGTGCCGACGTCCATGAAGGCCATGCCCAGGACGACCGCGTACCCGAGGCAGCCGACGCCGACCAGGAGGCCGAGGCGACGCAGCAGCTTGGAGCGGCGTCCTGAGTTGTCAACGAACACGGGCCCTTCCGCGGACCCGTTGCCGCGTTTGCGGCGGCGACCGCGGGCGTCACTGCGCCGGGGGACGTCCGCGCGGTTTTCGATGGCAGGCTCGGAATGCATTCCCCGGAGATTACGGAGGCTTTATGTGCCACAAACTCGCTCTCCATGTGAGGCACATATGAGAAACGCCTCGACCTGTACGTTCCCTGAGAGTTTTCGGCAACGGCCCCGCAGGGATGAGAGATTTCCAGCATGCAAACGTACTCAGGGAAAACGGCGGCCGGACTCACCTGCCTGCTCGCGCTGACCACGGGGTGCTCCGCGGGCTCCGGCGGTGCGTCGGACGCGGCGCCGCCGACCCCCCAGCGGCCCAGCTCCTCGCCCTCCGCATCGGCCTCCCCCGCGGCCTCCGGAACGGCCGCCGCGAGCACGTCGTACGCCCCCTACGTGAGCGCCACCGAAGCCTCCGAAAACGACTCCGCCGGCTCCCCGGCGACGTACAACCTGGCTTTCGTCATCTCGGACGGCAGCCACTGCACCCCGAAATGGAACGGCACCACCGCCATTTCCGACTCGGCCGTCAAGTCCCGTATCTCGAAACTCAAACAGAACGGCGCCACCGTCCGGGTCTCCTTCGGCGGCGCCTCCGGCAAGGAAATGGCGGCGAGTTGCGACAGCGCGTCCGAGCTGGCGGCGGCGTACGGGACGGCACTGGACGCGGCGGGTTCCACCCAGGCCGACTTCGACATCGAGGGCGACGAGTTGACCGACTCGGACTCGGTGGACCTGCGTTCGGAGGCGATCGCCCTGCTGCAGCAGGAGCGCGGCGACCTCCGCGTGTCCTTCACGCTGCCGGTGATGCCTTCCGGCCTCGACGACGACGGTGTGGCGCTGCTGGAGTCCGCCAACCGGCACGACGTACAGGTCTCCACCGTGAACCTCATGACGATGAACTACGGCGGGTCGTACACCGGCGACATGGGCGCCTACGCCCTCACCTCCGCCAAGGCCGCCCACACGCAACTCAAGGAGCTCTTCGGCACATCCGACGCGACCGCCTGGCGGGCCATGGCGCTCACCTCGATGCTCGGCGTCAACGACGTCGACAACGAGACGTTCACGCTCGACGACGCGGCGCAGGTGCGGGAGTTCGCCGAGAAGGAGGGGATCGGGTGGGTGTCGATGTGGGCGACGTTCCGGGACCAGCAGTGTGCCGACGGCTCCTCCTCGGACGACCCGCTGACGAACTGCAGCGGGGTCGACCAGGAGGACGGGGCGTTCGCGGAGGCGTTCGCGGGCTGATCCGTTACGGGGGGCTAGCGCCGCCGGTACACCAGCCGCCCGTCCACGACTGTGGCCACACACGTGCCCGCCCCGCGCGCCGCGAGCTCGGCCTCGTCGCGCACGTCGAAGAAGGCGAACCGGGCGGCGGAGTGCTGCTCCCTCGGTTCCGCGAACTCCACCGGCAGCCCGGAGGCGTAGGGGTCGAGCGCCGGGGTTCCACCGGGGCGCCCGAGCCGGCCCATGGCCAGGCGGGAGCGGTGCAGGGCGTCCCGCACCGCCGGGTTGCGCAGTTCCTCGCAGGCCACCCGGACCGTGCCGTGGGCCAGCATGCGCTGCAAGCCACGCCGGGCGCTCGCACCCCAGCGGGCGTCGTCCATGTCCAGCGCCGCGAGCGCCTTCCCGGTCAACGGCGCGGTGCCCAGCAGGTCCGCCTCGCGCGGATCCGGGTGGTACGCCTGTTCCAGCAGCTCATTGCCGTGCGGATTGATCAGTCCGGGCGTCAGGATGCCCGGCCACTCCCGCACCCGCGCCCGCGGATGGGCGGCGGCCAGATCCGCCAGCTGCCCGACGTCAGCGATCAACTCGCCCTGGACGACGAGTGCGTGACCTCTGGAGTCGGCGTGAATCGTCAGCACGAGAGCCCCGGCCAGGCCTAGTTCGACGCGAGGATCTTCAGCTCGGGATGCGCCGTGCCGCCCGCGATCGCCGTGGACGAGATGTGCGAGGCAACCCGCTCGTCGACGGGGTCGTTCGCCGGGTCGTCGTGCACGACGAGGTGCTCGTACGTGGTCGCCCGCTGGGCCGGAACCCGCCCCGACTTGCGGATCAGGTCGATGATCTCCATCCGGTTGGAGCGGTGCTTGGCACCGGCGGAGGAGACGACGTTCTCCTCCAGCATGATCGAGCCCAGGTCGTCGGCGCCGTAGTGCAGCGACAGCTGGCCGACCTCCTTGCCGGTGGTCAGCCAGGAGCCCTGGATGTGGGCGATGTTGTCCATGAACAGCCGCCCGATGGCGATCATCCGCAGGTACTCGAAGATCGTGGCCTGCGTACGGCCCTTCAGGTGGTTGTTCTCGGGCTGGTAGGTGTACGGGATGAAGGCCCGGAAGCCGCCCGTGCGGTCCTGGACGTCACGGATCATCCGCAGGTGCTCGATGCGCTCGGCGTTCGTCTCGCCCGTGCCCATCAGCATGGTCGACGTGGACTCGACGCCCAGCCGGTGCGCGGCCTCCATGATCTCCAGCCAGCGCTCACCGCTCTCCTTCAGCGGGGCGATGGCCTTGCGCGGCCGCGCGGGCAGCAGCTCGGCACCGGCGCCGGCGAAGGAGTCGAGGCCGGCCTCGTGGATGCGGGTGATGGCCTCTTCGATGCTCACCTTGGAGATCCGGGCCATGTGCTCGACCTCGCTCGCCCCCAGGCTGTGGATGACGAGCTGCGGGAACTCCTTCTTGATGGCCGCGAAGTGCTTCTCGTAGTACTCCACGCCGTAGTCCGGGTGGTGACCGCCCTGGAACATGATCTGCGTACCGCCGAGTTCGACGGTCTCGGCGCAGCGCCGCAGGATGTCGTCGAGGTCACGGGTCCAGCCCTTGGCCGTGTCCTTGGGGGCGGCGTAGAAGGCGCAGAACTTGCACGCCGTGACGCACACGTTCGTGTAGTTGATGTTGCGCTCGATGATGTACGTCGCGATGTGCTCGGTGCCGGCGTACCGGCGGCGGCGTACGGCGTCGGCGGCGGCGCCCAGCGCGTGCAGCGGGGCGTCGCGGTAGAGGTCGAGCGCTTCCTCTGGGGTGATCCGCCCACCCGCTGCGGCACGGTCGAGCACAGACTGGAGGTCGGCCTTCTCGGTCACCGGGGCGTCCCTTTCGTCAAGCAGTTGGACAGACCGAACCAGCCTACGCCAGGCGTTTTGGGCCAGGGACGTCAGGCCGCTCCCAGCCGGCGGTCGGCGTCACGCCGCGTACGCCCCGATCAGCAGTCCCACGAGCGCCCCGCCGAGCAGGAACGGCCCGAACGGGATCGCCGTCCTGCGCCCGGCCCGCCGCAGGACGACCAGCGCACCGCCGTACAGAGCACCGAACAGGAACCCGGCGAAGGTGCCGAGCATGACCGTCGGCCAGCCGTACCACCCCAGCGCCGCCCCCACCCCGAGCGCGAGCTTCACATCGCCGAAGCCCATGCCGCCGGGGTTGATGAGCCACAGCACGAAGTAGCCGGCGCCGAGCGCGAGGGCGGCCCACAGGGCGGTCGGCCAGTCGCCGGCGTGCTCGGGGACGAGGGCGACCAGGCCGAGCAGCAGCAGCGCGGCGGCCGCGAGCGGCAGGGTCAGGACGTCGGGCAGCCGCCGCACCCTCAGGTCGACGACCGTGAGCAGCACGCCGACGGGCGCCAGCAGCAGCCAGACGCCCAGCTCGGGACGGGTGTCGGTGGCGGCGGCGAGGACGGCGCAGACGAGGGCGGTGACGGTGGCCATGAGGGCCGTACCGGGCCCGTACGACGGAGCGTCGGTGCACTCGCGACACCGAGCCCACCCGATCCAGCCCCCGATCGGGTGCCCGCCCGGGCACCGCTCCCGCCACCCCTGCTCCGCCGTGACGGAGAACCGATGGGCGGGCCGGGGCAGCAGCGTGCCCGCCGCGGCACCCCAGAGTGCGGCCACGACGACAAGGACGAGCGTGCTCACCCTCACGTGTTCAGTCCCAACGTGTTCAGCCCTGCTCGACCTTCGACAGCCGCGCCTCGGGTTTGCCCTCCGCGTCGCTCTCCGAGCGGAACACCAGGTCGTCGCCCGCCGGGGAGATCCGGACGGTGTGCGGTGCCGGGTTGCAGCCGCCGTGGTTGGTCTTCCTGCCCACGGACGTGACGACGAGCTCCTTCGCCGTCACCTTCTTCAGGGTCAGTACGTCGTTGCAGACGAGGCCGAGCAGGTCCGTCTGCCGGAGTGTGCCCAACTCCTCGCCCACGTCGGCCTTGTGCACGGTGAGCCGGTAGGTCCCCGACGGCAGGGCGCCGTCCAGGGCGGTGGCCTGGCCCTCCCAGGTGCCGAGATAGCGGCCGGGCACGGAGCCCTCGCCCGGGGTGGGGGTGCTCTTGCCCGGCGATGCGGACGAGGCGGCGTCGGAACCCGCGTTGTGGTCCTGGTCCCCGCCCGGCAACAGGTCGAACACGACCACGGACCCCACCGTCACCGCGGCCAACGCCCCCGCCACCGCGAGCGCGACGGTGCAGCTCAGCCTCCGGCCACGGCCGCCCTCCCCCGGCGCCGAGGCCGCCGCGACGGAGAGGGAGAGCTTGCCGGGGCGGCTGTCGGAGGCCGGGGTCGCGTCCTGCGGCGGGGCATCGCGGGGCTCGGGGACGGCGGCGGGCGGCATGGACGCACCCGCTCCGCCCAGCCCCGGCATGACCGGCGGCGGCCCGAACTCCCCCACCGTCGCCTGCCGGCTGAAGCCCACCGGCCCCGACGCGACGTCGTCTCCCGGTCGGCCGGTCTCGCCCGGCTCCCCCGCCTCCAGGTTCAGCAGCCGCACGGCACTCCGGCTGACCTGCTCGACCAGCCCGCCCGGCAGCCATCCGCCCGTCACCAGCCGGGCCGCCCCGTCCGGAGCCAGTCGCCGGGCCACCTCAGTCGGCGTGGGCCGGGCACCGGGCTCCTTGGCCAGGCAGGCCTCCACCAGCTCCCGCACCTCGCCGTCCAGCGGGCCGAGTTCGGGCTCCTCGTGCACGACCTTGTAGAGCAGCGCCGCCGACGAGTCCCCGGAGAACGGGGGCGCCCCGGTCGCCGCGTACGCCACTACCGCGCCCAGCGAGAAGACGTCCGCCGCCCCCGTGGCGCCCTTGCCCACGATCTGTTCGGGCGACATGTATCCGGGGGAACCGATCGAGACGCCGGTGGACGTCAGGGAAGCCGTGCCGTCCATGGCCCTCGCGATGCCGAAGTCGATCAGCAGGGGGCCGTCCAGTGTCAGCAGGACGTTCGACGGCTTCACGTCCCGGTGCACCAGCCCCAGTTCGTGCACGGCCGCCAGCGCCTCGGCCAGCCCGGCCCCCAGCGCTCGTACCGAATGCGCGGGCAGCGCTCCCGAGTCCGCGACCGCGGCCGACAGCGACGGACCCGCCGCATAGGCCGTGGCCACCCACGGCACCGCCGCCTGCGGATCCGCGTCCAGCACGGGAGCCGTCCACGCACCGCCCACCCGCCGCGCTGCGTCCACCTCCCGGCGGAAGCGGGCGCGGAACTCCTCGTCCAGCGCGAAGTGCGGATGCACGATCTTGACGGCGACCGTACGGCCGCCCGTGCTGCGGCCGAGATACACCCGCCCCATGCCACCGGAGCCGAGCCGGCCGAGCAGCCGGTACGGCCCGACGGCCGTGGGCTCGTCAACTCCGAGCGGCTGCATCGGCGTCCACCCCTCCCCCGTACGGCCCATTGCGCCCTTGGAACTTCCAGCAGATTAATGCGCGCGGACCCTGCCTCTTACGGCTGAAGCAGATCCACCTTCACATCCGCTGCAAAGCCCGTCGTCGGTCCCACCCGCCGCGCGAACTCCGCGACCGCCTCCAGCTGCGGGCCGCCGAAACGGAAGTCGAGGGTCGTGAAGTACCGCTCCAGGACCTGCTCGTCGAAGGCCTCCCAGCGGGCCGCCTGCTCGGCGACCTTGCCGACCTCGTCCAGGGAGAGGTTGCGGGAGGACAGGAAGGCCTCGTGGACCTGGCGGGTGATGGCCGGCTCGCGCTCCAGGTAGTCCCGGCGCGCCGCCCAGACCGCGAAGACGAAGGGCAGGCCGGTCCACTCCTTCCAGAGCGAGCCGAGGTCGTGCACCTCGAGGCCGTAGCGCGGACCGTCGAGGAGGTTGGCCCGCAGCGCCGCGTCTCCGATGAGTACGGCCGCCTCCGCCTCCTGCATCATCAGGCTGAGGTCGGGCGGGCAGGTGTAGTAGGCGGGCTGCACGCCGTAGCGCTCGGCGAGCAGCAGCTGGGCCAGCCGGACCGAGGTGCGCGAGGTCGAGCCGAGGGCGACCCGGGCACCGTCCAGCCGGTCCAGCGGGACCTGCGAGACGATCACGCAGGACATCACCGGGCCGTCGCAGCCGACCGCGATGTCAGGAAAGGCGACCAGGTCGTCCGCGTTGCGCAGGAACTCCACGAGGGTGATCGGCCCGATGTCGAGGTCGCCCCGCACCAGCTGCTCGCTGAGCTTCTCGGGAGTGTCCTTGGTCAGCTCGAAGTCGAGAAGCGTGCCCGTTCTCGCGAGCCCCCAGTACAGGGGCAGGCAGTTCAGGAACTGGATGTGGCCTACGCGCGGCCTGGTGCGAGAATTGTCCACATCGCGAGACTAGACCCCATGGGGTAGCGTGCATCCTTCAGGGTGGCGACTCTCCGGTGACGCTCAGATCACCAACGCCCCCGTCAACCCCGACACGTGAGTTCAAACGTCCGGGTGACGTGATCTTGACCTCTATTGCTTTCGGCTGCCTGCGTGCTAGGCTCGCCGCAAGTTGCAGTTTGGTTTCCCTTGCAGTACAGAGCCTGCGGAGCATGTGACCGCGGGCTCTCGTCGTTTTCAGACGTATGCAGTTGTGCGGCATTTTGTTTTCACACTTGCAGGGTTCTGGAGCAGGGCAACCCTTTGGGCCCAAGGAGGGCTTATGGCTACCGGAACCGTGAAGTGGTTCAACGCCGAAAAGGGCTTTGGCTTCATCGCCCAGGAAGGCGGCGGCCCCGACGTCTTCGTTCACTACTCCGCGATCAATGCGAGCGGCTTCCGTTCGCTGGAGGAGAACCAGCAGGTCTCCTTCGACGTGACCCAGGGCCCGAAGGGCCCGCAGGCGGAGAACGTCACCCCCGTCTGATCAGTTCGATCAGTCTGATCATTCGGTCTCGGAGCCTGGTGCTTTGATCCGGAACAGATAGCAGTACCCAAGGAGCCCCGTGCCGCAAGGCAACGGGGCTCCTGCCTTTTCCGCCCCGGCCGAGGGCTAGATGTGCTGCATGACCAGCACGAACGTCGTCCCGGGGGCGAGCGCCTCGTACGAGTGGGGCACATCCCCGCGATAGGACATGTAGTCGCCGGGCTCCAGCTCGGCCTCGTCCCCCCGCGGCCCCGCCTTCACCCGCCCCGTGCTCACGATCAGGTGCTCCACCGACCCCGGAATGTGCGGCTCCGACTCCCGGGCCGGGCCGGGTTCGGCGCGCAGGTGATAGAGGTCCCGGCGAGCGCCGGGCGGACTGGCGGAGAGCAGTGTGGCCACGTAGTCCGCCCGCTCGGAGGCGACCGTGGGTCCCTCCCCCGCCCTGATGACCTGGACCGCCGGCGACGGCGGCTCCACCAGCACGCTGAACGGCACACCGAGCGCGACCCCCAGCGCCCACAGCGTCTCCACGCTGGGATTCCCCCCGCCGGTTTCCAGCTGGGAGAGCGTGGACTTCGCGATACCGGCCCGTTTGGCCAGCTCGGACAGGGACAGCCCGGCCCGGGTGCGCTCGCGCCGCAGCGAGGCGGCGATCCACGTCAGGGGCTCGCTCATCGGTTCACTTCCCGTCGTTCGCTGCACCGGTCCACTCGTTCGCCTTGACGAACGGGCGTCCGCTTGTTCATTCTGGAAAACATGCGTTCGCTACTCCGAACACCGATGATGTCATCTCTTCCGGTACCCGCGATGACAGCCCTGGTGCGCGACAGCGCCCTCATCTGGCTGGCCGGCGGTGTCGTGGGCGTCTCCTTCGGTGCGATCTCGGTGGCCGGCGGGCTGCCGGTGTGGGTGCCGGTGGTGATGTCACTGGTCGTCTACGCGGGCTCGGCCCAGTTCAGCGCGGTCGGCGTACTGCTGGCCGGGGGCGGGCCGTTCGCCGCGGCGGCCACCGGGCTGTTCCTCAACACCCGTACGGCCGCCTTCAGCCTGGCCGTGGCGGACGTCCTCGGCCGGGGTCGCCTCGCCCGCCTCCTCGGCGCCCACCTCGTCTCCGACGAGACGGTGGCCTTCACCCTCGCCCAGCCGGATCTCGCACGGCGCCGGGCAGCGTTCTGGGTGAACGGCCTCGGCCTGTTCGTCGCCTGGAACATCGGTGTCCTCGCCGGCGCGCTCGCCGGAACGGCACTGGGCGACACGGCGACGTACGGCCTGGACGCCGCCTTCCCCGCCGTACTGGTCGCACTGGTCCTGCCCACCCTTCGCAAGGACTCCGCCGTACGCCGTGCCGCGCTCCTCGGCGCCGCCCTCGCCCTGGCCGCGGTACCGGTCGTCCCGGCGGGGGTGCCGGTGCTGCTGGCGCTGGCGGGACTCGTCGCGTACCGCTCACCCGCCAGGAAGGAAGGCGGGTCATGACCGGCACGACGGGAACGGTCGTCATGATCCTGGCGCTGGCGGTGGGGACGTACGCCTTCCGTCTGGTCGGCCCGGCGCTGCACGGGCGGGTCGCGCTCCCCGCGCGGGTCCAGGAGCTGCTGGCTGCGGGTGCGATGGTGCTGCTCGTCGCGCTGCTGGCGACAGGGACGTTGACGGAGGGCGACGGCTTCGCGGGGTGGGCGCGGCCGGCCGGGGTGCTGGTGGGCGGCGTGCTGGCGTGGCGGCGGGCGCCGTTCCCGGTGGTGGTGCTGGGGGCGGCGGTGGCCACCGCGGTGCTGCGGGCGGCGGGGGTGCCCTGAGCCGGGCCCGTGGGAGAATCGCCGGGTGAACAACGGGGACGAGAACAGCCACGGGGAAGACGGCGGTGCAGCCGCCGACAACAAACTGGCGATGGGCATTCCGCTCGGTCTCTCCTTCGGCACGAGCATCGGCATCGTGCTCGGCCTGACCGTCTTCGACAACCTCGGGCTCGGGCTGGCCCTGGGGATGGGGTTGGGCATCGCCGTCGGCGCCGCGATCGGCGGTGGCCGGATGCGAACGGGGCAGGCGCGGGACGGAGCCGAGTAGCGGTCTCGTTCGCTAGGGTCCCCGCCCATGGCCGACTCCGACTTCCTGACGACCACGCGCACCTTCTACGACGCCATCGCCGAGGACTACGCGGACCTGTTCCGGGACGAGCTCGCGGGCAGGCCCTTGGAGCGGGCACTGCTGGGGGTGTTCGCCGAACTCGTCGAGGGGGACGGGCCGGTGGCCGACCTGGGCTGCGGACCCGGCCGGACCACCGCACGGCTCGCCTCACTCGGCCTGCCGGTGTTCGGGCTCGATCTGTCGGCGTCGATGCTGGCGATCGCGCGCCGCGAGAACCCGGGGCTGCGGTTCGAGCAGGGTTCGATGCTGGAGCTGGAGCTGCCGGACGGCGCTCTGGCCGGTGCGCTGTCCTTCTACTCCTCCATCCACACGCCTGTGGACCGGCTCCCGGACCTGTTCGCCGAGTTCCACCGTGTGCTGGCGCCGGGCGCGCCCCTGCTCGTCGCGTTCCAGGCCGGTGACGAACACCGGCACCACGACCGGCCCTTCGGGCACCCTGTCTCGCTCACCTTCCAGCGTCGCCGCCCGCAGGACATGGCCGACCTGCTGACGGGGGCCGGCTTCGCCCTCGTCTCCCGGACGGTCCGCGAAGCCGACCCGGCGCTGGACGAGACGTCCCCGCAGGCGTTCCTGATCGCCCGCAAGCCCGGGCGCTAGGTCGGACACGGCCTAGAGGCTCCCGGCGATGTCCCGTGCAGCGATGTACCCGAACGTCATCGCCGGGCCGATCGTCGAGCCCGCGCCCGCGTAGCTGTGCCCCATGACGGCCGCACTCGCGTTGCCGGCGGCGTACAGCCCCCGGATCACCGAGCCGTCCTCCCGCAGCACGCGGGCGCGCGTGTCGGTGAGGAGGCCGCCCTTGGTGCCGAGGTCGCCGGGGACGATGCGGAAGGCGTGGAACGGGGGCAGCCAGAGGGGCGCGAGGCAGGAGTTGGGCAGCACGGACGGGTCCGTGTAGTAGTGGTCGTAGGCGCTGTCGCCCCGCTTGAAGTCGGGGTCCCTGCCTTGCCTGGCCTGCGAGTTGAAACGGTCGACCGTGGTCCGCAGGGCCGCCGCCGGGACGCCGATCGAGCGCGCGAGCGCGTCCAGGGTCCAGGCCTTGTGCGCGGCGCCCGAGCTGTACCAGTCGGCAGGCAGGGGCAGGGCCGGGAGGACGTCCTTGAAGAGGTACCGGTTCCGGTAGTTCTGGTCCACGATCAGCCAGGACGGGATGGCCGGGCTCGTGTCGTGGACGTCGTACATCGTGTGGACGACGTCGCTGTAGGGGGCGGCCTCGTTGACGAAGCGGGCGCCGGCTGCGTTGATCAACAGGCCGCCGGGGAGGGTGCGTTCGGCAAGGCAGAAGTACGGCTGGCCGGGGAGCGGGATCGCCGGCCCCCACCAGGCGTCGTCCATGAGGCCGAGGGCGGCGCCGAGCCGGTGCCCGGCCCGGATGCCGTCGCCGGTGTTCTCCTTCGCGCCCACCGTCCAGTCCGTGCCGATGGGCTGCCGCTGGTAGTGCTCGCGCATCGCCGCGTTGTGCTCGAAACCGCCCGAGCCGACGATCACGCCACGGCGGGCCCGGACCAGGCCGGGGGCGCCGTCCCGGGTGACCACCGCGCCGCTCACGGCGCCGTTCTCGACGTACAGGTCGGTGAGGGGAGTACCGAGCCACACCGGGACCCCTGCCGACCGCAGTCCCAGGCGCAGGCCCGCCGCCAGCGACTGTCCCATGGTGAGCGGCTTCTCACCTCTCAGCGCCGCGGCCGTACCGCGGGCGAGACAGGCCGCGGCCCCGGCCGCGCCCTTGACGTTCACCGCCGCCAGGGCCAGCCACTTGTAGTCCGCGCTGAAGACGACCATGCCGGGGGGCACGTCCATGTACGGGGGGTTCAGCCGCGCCAGTTCGGGGCCCAGGAGGTTGCCGTCGAGCTGGTCGGGCTCGATGGAGCGGCCGTTCGGGAGGCCGCCGGGCAGCTCGGGGTAGTAGTCGGCGTACCCCTCCATCCAGCGGAATCGCAGCGGGCTGTTGGCCATGACGAAGGACAGCATCGCCGGGCCGTGCGCGAGAAAGGCCCGCTGCCGTTCGACGGGGACGTCCGACCCGACGACGGCGGCAAGATACTCGGCCGCCTTCGCCGGCGTGTCCGGCACACCGGCCGCGAGGATCACCGAGTTGTTGGGAATCCAGATCCCGGCCCCGGACCGCGCGGCGGACCCTCCGAAGGTGGGCGCCTTCTCCACCACCACACAACTCAGCCCCTGCTTGGCGGCGGTCAGCGCGGCGGTCATGCCGGCGGCTCCGGAGCCGATGACGACGACGTCGTAGGTGCCCAGGAGCGGCAGGTCGGCGGCGTGAGCGGCGGGCTGGGCCACGGCGCCGGCGCCGAGGGCCGTGCCTGCGGCACCGGCGGCACCGGCGGCCAGTACGTGTCTTCGCGAAGGGTGCTCGCTGCTGGTCATGGAGACCTCCCGCCCTGGACGCCACGTTTCTGAGGGTGTGTCAGAAATGCGAATGTGGCGCGGATGCGGTGTGAAGTCAAGGGCGCCGCAGGAGCGTTGAAGCTGCCGTCCGGTCGCGTCTTGTGGGTCGGCACCCGCTCCCTCCCCCGCCATGGTCCGGACTCCGGCGAGGGTGTGGAGCGGGTTGCCGCCCGGGCCCTTCGAGGATCGTCGCCGATCGGGCAACACCCAGTCAATCCTTGGGATTTGTGGCTGCACCCAAGCATTAACTTAGAGCTCATGACCCTCGATGACCTGCGTGTGTTCGTGGCCGTATGCCGTGCCGGGAGTCTCAGCTCGGTGGCCCGGGAGCTGGGGTGCACCCAGTCGGCGGTGAGCCAGCATGTGAAGCGGCTGGAGCGGGAGACCGGGGTCGCGTTGCTGGAGCGGCAGCCCCGGGGGGTCGTGCCGACGCAGGCCGGCCGGGTGCTGGAGGCGGCCGCCGCCGAGGGGATATCGGGGCTGGACCTCGCCGTACGGCAACTGCGGGATCTCGTCGACGGCGAGAGCGGGTACGTGCGGGTGGCGACAGGCGCGACGACCGTACGGCACTTCATGGCGGAGGCCGTCGTCGCGTACCGACGGCGGCATCCTCGGGTCAACCTGGAGTTCCGCACGGTCAGTTCGGGCCGGGGCAGCTTCGACGCGCTGGCCGACGGCACACTCGACCTGGCCTGGATCACCCTCGGGCCGCAGGTGCGCGGTATCGAGCAGCGGCCGGTGGTGGAGCTGCCGTGGGTGCTGGCGGTGCGATCCGACGATCCGCTCGCGGCGCGGCCGCACGTCGACGTCGGCGCCGACCTGCGTGACGTACGGCTGATCCGGCTGCCGCCGAACTCCGCCTCGGCGGCCCATCTGGACGCCGCCTGCGCCGAGCTGGGCGTCCGGTTCGCGCACGACACGAGCGTCGCCGACTGGGACACCGCGCTGCTGCTGGCCGAGCTCGGGGTCGGACGGGCGGTCCTGCCCGCGCTGCCGGGGCTGCCGGTCCCCGGCGAGGGTGAGCTGCGCCTGATTCCGCTTCCCGAGCTGCGCCCCCTGCCCGTGGGCTGGGCCGTGCGCCGCTGGGACTCGCTCAGCCCGCCGGCCCGGGCCTTCGCGGATCTGGTGGAGTCCCACCGCCGGGGCCGCCCGGGGCTGACGGGCACTGCAGAGGCCGTCTCGGCGTCTACTCCAGGCCGATGGCCGCGCAGTCCGCCTTGTACTCGGCGGTGCAGATGTCCTTGACGGTGTAGACGCCGTCCTGGATCACCGTCTGCTTGATGTTGCTCTTCGTCAGAGGGACCACCGAGACCAGCTGGGACGGGATGCCGTCCTGGGTCGGGCTGTCGACCGAGTCCTGGGTCAGGGCGTCGAACTGGATCGCGCGCCCCTGGGCCTTGTACACGGCCATCTTCGCGGCGTTGGTCGCCTCCAGCAGGAACGACTTGTACACCGACATGAACTGCTCGCCCGCCACGATCCGCTGCACCGCGTCCAGGTTGGCATCCTGCCCGGTCACCGGCGGGATCCTGCTCGCGCCGGACTCCTTCAGCGCGTCGATGACGGCGCCCGCCATGCCGTCGTTCGCCGAGTAGACGGCGGCGATGTTGTCCAGCCCGACGGCGGAGATCGCCTTCTCCATGTTCGCCTTGGCCGTCTCGGGCGCCCACTTGTCGGTGTCGTACCGCTTGACGATGTTCACCTCGCCGTCGAGCTCGTCGAGCGCGCCCTTCTTGAACCGGGCGGTGTTCGGGTCGGCGGGGTCACCGTTCATCATGACGACCTTGCTGGTCGCGGCCTTCGCGCCGAGTTCCTCGACGAGGGCGCGGCCCTGCACCTCGCCGACGAGCTCGTTGTCGTGGGAGACATACGCGTCGATCGGCCCCTCGGCGAGCCGGTCGTAGGCGATGACGGGGATGCCGGCGTCCTTCGCCTTCCGCACGTCCGGCGCGATGCCCTTGGCGTCCAGCGCGTCCACGAGGATCACGTCCACCGCGTCGGCGATCATCTGCTGGAACTGCTGACTCTGCTTGTCCGTGCTCGACTCGGCGTTGGCGTAGACGACCTTGCCCTTGTCGCGGGTGAGGGAGGCGACTTCCTTCTTGATGAGCGGGTAGTCGAACTTCTCGAAACGGGCCGTGGCCTTGTCGGGCAGCAGGAGCCCCACCGTGACGTCGTCACCCTTGTCGGGCGACTCGGAGCTGTCACCGCCCCCGACGCCGTCGACCACACCGCACGCGGCGAGCGAGAGCGCCGAGGCGGACGCGGCGAGGGCTATGGAGAAGCGGCGTACAGCGGGCATGCGGGGGGTACGAGCAATCACTACTGGTGCCTTCCGAGCGGATGAGCGGCTTTGCTACCCGGTGGCGGTAGCCAACGTGGCCATGGCATGTCACGTCAAGCAATTGTCGTAACGAGACGGCAACCGTTTGTCGTGATGTCGGGTCCTGGCGGGTTGCCCCGAACCGCGGCTATTTCGTGTACAGCTCCTCGACCTCCGCCGCGAAGTCCCGCATGACAGCCTCCCGTCGCAGCTTCATCGACGGCGTGAGGTGGCCGTCCAGCTCCGTGAAGTCCGTCGGCAGGATCGTGAAGCGGCGGATGGACTCCGGGCGCGAGACCAGCTTGTTGGCCTCGTCGATCGCGCGTTGCAGGATCGCCCTCAGCTCGGCGTCGTCGACGACGAGTTCCGCGGGGACGGGGTGCTTGCCGTTCATGCGGCGCCAGTGGCTCACACCGTCCATGTCCAGGGTGATCAGGGCGGACACGAAGGGCCGCCGGTCGCCCACGACCATGCACTGGGAGATCAGGGGGTGGGAGCGCAGCCAGTTCTCCAGGGGCGCCGGGGCCACACTCTTGCCGCCCGCCGTGATCAGGAGTTCCTTCTTGCGGCCGGTGATCGTCAGATAGCCCTCGTCGTCCAGGGCGCCGATGTCCCCGGTCGGCAGCCAGCCGTCGGCGGCAGCCGGGACGACGCCGCCCGCGGAAGGGTCCCAGTAGCCGCGCAGCACCTGTTCGCCGGAGATGAGGATCTCGCCGTCCGAGGCGATCCGGATGCGGGTGCCGGGCAGGGGCCAGCCCACCGTTCCCAGGCGGGGCTTGGAGGGCGGGGTCACCGTCGCGGCGCCTGTCACCTCCGTCAGGCCGTAGCCCTCGTAGATCTCGATGCCGGCGCCGGAGTAGAAGGCGGCCAGGCGGCGGCCGAGCGGTGAGCCGCCGCAGATCGCGTACCGCACCCGGCCGCCCATCGCGTTGCGGATACGGCGGTAGACCAGGGGGTCGTAGAAGGCGCGGGCGGTCTTGAGCGTGGTGCCCGGGCCACCGCCCGTCCCCGAGGCCTTTGCCTCCATCGCCTCGCCGTAGCGCTCGGCCACCGACGCCGCGCGGTCGAAGGAGGACGCCCGGCCGCCCGTCTCGGCCTTGGCGCGGGCGGAGTTGAAGATCTTCTCCAGCATGTAGGGGATGGTCAGCAGGCACGTGGGGCGGAAGGCCGCCAGGTCCGGCAGCAGGTCCTCCGCCTTCAGGCTCGGCGCGTGGCCGAGGCGCACCCTGGCCCGGATGCAGGCCACCGCGACCATACGGCCGAAGACGTGCGACATGGGGAGGAAGAGCAGCACCGACGCCTCTTCGCTCGTGCGCGCCTTGAAGATCGGGTAGAGCAGCTCGATCGCGTTGTCCACCTCGGCGAAGAAGTTGCCGTGCGTCAGCGCGCAGCCCTTGGGGCGGCCCGTCGTGCCCGAGGTGTAGATGAGCGTCGCCAGCGTGTCCGGCACCAGCATGCCCCGCCGTACGCCCACTTCGCCGTCCGGCTGCTGCGCGCCCAGCTCCGCCAGCCGCTCCACATGGCCCTTCTCCATCACCCACATGCGGTGCAGGTCGGGCACCCGGTCGAGTTCAGGGCCGAGGGCGGCCGCCTGCGCGGCGGTCTCGGTGACCAGGGCCACCGCACCGGAGTCCTGGAGGATCCAGCGGGTCTGGAAGACGGACGAGGTGGGGTAGACGGGGACCGTGACGAGGCCGGCCGCCCATGCGCCGAAGTCGAGGAGCGTCCACTCGTACGTCGTCCGCGCCATGATCGCGATCCGGTCGCCCGGCTCCAGTCCCTCGGCGATCAGGCCCTTCGCCACCGCCTGCACCTGCTCGGCGAACTGCGCCGCCGTCACGTCGGACCACCGCCCGTCCTCGCCCCTGCGGCTGAGGACGACCGCGTCCGGCGCCGCGGCCGCGTTGTCGAAGGGCAGGTCCCCGAGCGACCCGTGGGTCACCGGCGGCGCGAACGGCGGTACGTACGCCTCCCGCACGGCACCGTCCAGTCGTCGCGTCTCGGGCTGCACCAGGGTCGGGCCCGGAGCGTCGTCGAAGGCGGCCGAGGCGGCGAATGAAGGAAGCGGGGTGGACACGGGCGGCTCCTGCGGCGGGCGTGCAGCGACGAAACTGCTTGCTGCATGACGTACGTGCCTCGCGCACCGTGGCGTTCACCTGCCGAGGCCTGCGGAAACGGGTTACCGCTGGTTAGGCAGGCGATCGTACGGCGCGGGCGTGTGGGGGTTGTGCGGGTTCGGGGGTGGTCCGGAGCCGGGTATGTGCAACGTCGGGGGTTATGTGAGGGGCACTCAGCTTCGCCTCACCGTCCCCTTACCTTCGCTCCAGGACAGCGGTCACCGTTCCTACTCAGTGAGCTGGAGTGAGTCTTGGACCCAATCCTGCTCACTGCGGACACCCCGAACGGTGTTGGGTGTCCTGGTCGCCCGCGTTCGCTCCGGCTCCGGCGGCACGGATCCGGTCCGTGGTCCGGGAATTCGGGGGCGGGGTTCCTCACGTCCCGGGGTGCCCGGTCGGGCCTGGACGGTCCGATGCCCCACACGATCACTCCGGTCGTGTGGGGGCGGTGCCGTCCGTCGCCGGATCGGGTGCCCCAGGGCGCGTCTGCCGATCGCCACGGCTGCTGCGTCGTGGCGTGTGGTCTTCCGGGTTGCGGTGGTGAGGGGTTTCTGCCAGTGCTGGGCGCCCCAGCGGCTGGTGTAGGCGGGGTCGACGGCGACGAGGGGGATGCCGAGTTCGACGGCCATGCTGAGGAGCAGGACTCGCAGCCTGGAGGTGGGCATGCCGGAGATGAGGTTGCGGAAGCGTGCGCGGCGGCCGTGCTTCTCCCGGGTGGTCTCTGCGGTGAAGTCCAGATCCTCGATGGCGATGGCGAGGCCATGCCGCTTGGCGAAGTGCAGCAGGCGGATCAGTGCGTGGCGGACCTGGGCGTCGCGGTGGGTGGTGGTACCGGACAGGTCGTAGGCGAAGCGCAGGGGTGCGCCCGTGGGGTTGCCGTCCACCCCGGCATCGCAGTAAGCCCCTCACCACACCCAACGACCACCACCAGCGAAGGTCACGCATTCGACACAGGAACTCTCGTTCCCCTTCAACAAGAACGCGCCTGCCGCAGCCCGAAAACTCACTCATGCGCACCAGCACGCACTCACACCCCTCATGGACTTACCTCGGGTAACCTTACTCCGGAGTCAGCACCGGAGCGCACTGGGAGTGGGACATGGCCGACCGCTATCTGAGCTTCACCGGCACGGCCCCCGGCCGCTTCCTCACCCGCCGGCTCGGACTGCCGCAGCCCGCCCCGCTGCAACGCTGGTCACCGGAGCGGCCCTCGCTGAAGGGGGATCGGCTGCTCCTGACGGCCGGCAAGTCGGACCTCGGCCTCACCGATGCCGGCGCCCGCACCGCTCTGGGCCTCGACCTGACGACCGACCCCTCGGGGAAGCCCGCCGCCGCCGTCCTGGACGCCACGGGCGTGCGGGACGTCGAGACGCTCGCCGAGGTGCACGCGGCCCTGCACCCCGTCGTGCGGTCGGTCGCCGAGAGCGGCCGGATCGTCGTGCTCGGCGCGCCCCTCGACCCCGCCGACCACCACCAGGCCGCCGCCCAGCAGGCCCTGGAGGGCTTCACGCGCTCGCTCGGCAAGGAGATCGGGCGGGGCAGGACGGTGAATCTCGTAAGGCTGACGGACGCGGACGCCGCCGAGTCGACCCTGCGCTTCCTCCTCTCCCCCAAGTCGGCGTACCTCAGCGGCCAGGTCATCGAGGTGGGTTCGGCTCCGGCGGACGTCACCGCACCCCACGACCCACCCCACGACACCGACCGCCCCCTCACCGGCCGCACCGCGCTGGTCACCGGCGGCGCGCGCGGCATCGGCGAGGCGGTCGCCGAGACGCTGGCCAGGGACGGCGCCCGGGTCGTCGTACTCGATGTGCCGCAGGCCGAACAGGACGCCCGGCGCGTGGCCGACCGGCTCGGCGGCACCGCGCTCGCGCTCGACATCACCTCCCCCGACGCGGGCGCGCGCATCGCCGCCGCGCTGCCCGACGGCCTGGACGTCCTGGTGCACAACGCCGGGATCACACGCGACCGGCGGCTGGTCAACATGCCCGCCGAGCGCTGGAGTTCGGTACTCGACGTCAATCTCGCGAGTGTGCTGCGCACCACGGACGCGTTGCTGGAGAGCGGAACGCTGAAACGAGGCGGGCGGATCGTGGCGACGGCGTCGATCGCGGGGCTGGCGGGGAACGCCGGGCAGACCAACTACGGCGCGAGCAAGGCGGGCATCGTCGGACTGGTCCGAGCCCTCGCGCCACGTGCGCGGGCCGAGCACGGGGTGACGGTCAACGCGGTCGCGCCCGGGTTCGTCGAGACGAGGATGACGGCCGCGATTCCCCTGTTCATCCGGGAGGCGGGGCGCCGGATGAACTCCCTCGCGCAGGGCGGACTGCCGATCGATGTCGCCGAGACGACGGCCTGGCTCGCGGATCCGGGATCCGGAGGCGTCAACGGGCAGGTCGTCCGGGTATGCGGCCAGAGCCTGCTGGGGGCGTGATGTCCCTCGTCCTCACCGCTCCTCCTTCGCTTCCGCCCCTGCTCGCCCGGGGCGCCCTGCTGTCACTCTTCAAACGCCCGGGCCCGCAGGCGGAGTTCCCGCGCACGAGGCTCGTTCTGCCGGACCTCCGCGTCGACCTCGCCCGGCTGGCCGCCTACGAAAGGGTGTGCGGGTTCCCCACCGGGGACGACGCCCTGCCGGTGACGTATCCGCATGTGCTCGGCTTCCCGCTGGCGATGCGGCTGATGAGCGGCCGGGACTTCCCGCTGCCGCTGCTCGGTCTCGTCCACACGTCGATCACCGTCACCCGGCACCGGGCCCTCACCGCCACGGGTGCGTACGAACTCTCCGTGCACATCGACGGGTTGATGCCCCACCGGCGCGGCACGGAAGCCGCCGTGATCACCGAGATGCGGGCCGGCGACGAGGTCGTGTGGGAGTCGCGGAGCACGTATCTGGCCAGGCACCGCACCGACGCCCCGGCGGCCGCACCGCACGTGCAGGACGTGCAGGAGCACAAGCCGCTGCCCGCCGTCGCCGACTGGCGGCTCGCCGCCGACATCGGACGCCGCTACGGGGCCGCCTCCGGCGACCGCAACCCCATCCACCTCCACCCGCTCACCGCCCGCCTGTTCGGCTTCCCGCGGGCCATCGCGCACGGCATGTGGACGGTGGCCCGCTGCCTCGCCGCGCACGGCACACCGGAAGCGGTGCGGGTGCGGGCCGGCTTCCGGGCGCCGGTGCTGCTGCCGGGGACGGTGACGTACGCCGCGCAGGGCGGGCGGTTCGAACTGCGGGGCGGCGAGGGCCGCGTCCACCTGGCCGGGGAGGTCTACCCGCTCGCCTCGTGAGGGGCGTCCGGCGGTGACCAGGGCCGGCCGTCCATGAGGTTGCCGAGACCGGCCCACGCGAAGTTCATCAGAGTGGCCGCCGCCTCCCGCGCCGTCACGGTCGGCGTGGCGTTGGCCCAGTCGGCGAGCGACTCGGCGGCGCCGACCAGGGCCTCGGCGAGACCGGCGACCTCGCTCTCGGGGAGGTCGGGGTCGCGGTGGGCCTCGCGTGCGGCCGCGAGGATCAGCTGCGTCACGAACTCGACGATCTCCGCGCGCATCGCGGCGACCTCGGAGGCGAACGGCTCGCCATGGGTGCGGGCCTGGAGGTGCAGGACGGACCAGGCGTCCGGGTAGTGCGAGGTGTGGGCGAAGAACGCCCGCAGCCCGTCCCAGAGCTGGCGGTCGGCGGGCAGCTCGGTCCGCACGCCGGAGCGCACTGCTACGACGAGCGCGGCGGCCTCGCGCCGGATGCAGGCGGTGAAGAGGTCTTCCTTGGAGTTCAGATACAGATACACCAACGGCTTCGAGACACCCGCCAGTTCGGCTATCTCGTCCATCGACGCGGCCATGTACCCGCGCCTGCCGAAGGTTCGCACGGCGGCGTCCAGCATCTGCTGCTCACGGACGGCCCGCGGCATCCGTTTGGTCTTCACGGCACCCATGGCCGACAGCGTACGGGCCGGGAGGGAGATCCCACCCGGCCCACCGTGAACGCCTGCCCTACTTGTCGTCGCTCAGCTCGTCGGCGAACCGTGCCACCCGGTCCGTCAGCAACTGCCCGTCGACGGGCGGCAGGGCCGTCAGCCGGGGCAGCAACTGCGCGGTGAGCAGGGTGGACAGGGCCGAGGTGTCGGCGCCGGTGCCGTCGGTCCGTACGACCACCGGCTGAGGTGCCCGGCCGGCGAGCTTCGCGCCCACCTCCAGGCGGCGCCGAGCCAGTTCGTACTGGAGGACCGCGCGGTTGTCGCGGTAGGCCTTGGCCAGAGCGCGCTGGGCACGTGCCTCGTTCTCGGCGGCGATCAGGCCGCTGCGGCCCCGCGTCTCGATCTCGAACCGCACCCGCTGGGCGTTGGTCTCCTGCTCCTCCAGCAGCTGGGCGACCTCTTCACGGGCCCGGTTCAGCGCGGCCTTGACCTCGACGATCCGGGCGTCGCGCACCTTCTTGGCCCGCTCGATGTCCATGCCCAGCTGGTCGATGCGGCGCTTGCGGATCAGCCCCCACTCCTGGTCGTACGCCGTGCGCTCCTTGGCGACCCGCTCCCGGGTGGCCAGGTGCTGCTGGTACTGCGCCGGCAACTGCACGTCCGGGATGTTGGATCCGGTGATGCGCACGCCGTAGCCGGACAGCTGGCGGTTGAGCAGCTCCTGCATGTCGGCCACGTCCGAGCCGCGCAGGTCGTACGCCCGCTCGGTGCGCATCTTGCGCGCCCGCTGCCGGATCGCGTCCTGTACGGCGCTGGAGAGCACCAGGTCGAAGTTGCCCGCGCCGATGGTGCGGACGAACAGCACGGCGTCCGTGATGCGGAACTTCAGGAAGAACTCGATGGAGCGCAGCGGCACGTTCTCCTGCGTCGGACAGGCCATGACCGGCGCGGAGTACGGGATCTCGGTGGCGGTGTCGACGACGAAGTCGACCCGGGACCACGGGTGCCACAGGTAGTGGCGGCCGGCGTCCAGGGTGCGGATGACGGCGCCGTAGCGGGTCAGCACGCCGTTGGTGCCCTGTTCGATCTCGACGATCGAGGAGCGCCACCACCACAGCACGCCGATCAGCAGCAGGACGACACCGCCGACGTAGGAGAGGGTGGCGAGGGTGCCGTAGGCGAGGTCCCCGGCGGCCGACTCGGCGTCCGCCTCCTGGAGGGACAGCATCACGCCCATGAACAGGGCGTAGACGCCGAGCCACAGCGGCAGCATCCACCACAGGCGACGCCGGTGGCGCGGGATGATGACCGGGATCAGGGTGTCGGCCTCGCCGCCGCGCAGCAGCCGCGCGATGTCGCTCCAGGGGGCGACCTTCTCGGAGATGACCGACCGGCGGTGGGAGGAACGGGCGGTGCTCACTGGTCGGCCCCCTCGGAGACGTCAGAGCTGATGGAGCTGTCGGAGCTCTCGGAACTGTCGGTCGATGCGGGCTGTTCGGGCACCTGCGGCACCGTCGGCCGCTCGGCCGCCAGCAGCGCGCCGATCTCCGTCTCGCGCGAGGCGATCCGCTCGGACACCTCGGGCAGACGCGACCGTACGGCTGCCATGTCCTCGTCGGTGAACAGTTCCGTACCGCGCTCGCCGACCAACTCGCGGGCCAGCTCCAGGAAGTCGATGCCGGCGACGCCGTCGGTCGCGCCGCCGATGCGCACCAGCCGGGGCAGGTGGTCGGCGACCTGTTCCAGCGTGTCCAGCACCTGCTGCTGGTAGCGGTACTCCAGGATCTCCGGCGCCTCCGCCGCGGTCACCGCGCGGATGTCGAGGGCCTGTGCCTCCAGCAGGGCCGCGTTGGCCTTCGCCTCGGACTCGGCCTGGACGTAACGCTGCCGGGCGAGCGCCTCGGCGCGGTTGGTCTCGCGCTCCACGGCCGTGTCCATCTGCGCCTGGTACTGGGCGATGTCGGCCTGGATCGCGGAGAGCGTCTCGTGGCTGGAGGCGAGTTCGCGGGTGAGGTCGCCCTCGTCCTGCTCCTTGCGGAGCTGGAGCGCGTACTCGTGCGTGTACGCCTCCTTCGCCACCCGCACCATCTCGGGCGCCGCCAGGTCCATGCGGTAGCGCTGGTCGGACGGTTCGGCGTGGGTGATGTTGGCGTTGGTCAGCTCGACGGCCGGGCGGAACTGCTGGTTGAGCAGGTCCAGCAGGCGGCCGGTGTCCTCGCCGACCATGTCGTAGATCCCGGCGGCTTCCTGTTCGTAGACGAGGGTGCGGATCGTCTCGCTCACCGCGTTGCTCAGCTTCTCCTCGAAGCCGCGCACCGCGCCCAGCGTGTAGACGAACTCGGTCGGATCGCTGATCCGGAACTGGATGAACAGGTCGATCGACGCCTTCACGCCGCCCTTGGTCGGTGCCTCGCGCACCGGGGCGTTGAAGGGGTACTCGATCGTGGTGTTGACGATGTACGACACCCGCTTCCACGGGCTCAGCAGCACGATCCGGCCCGGGCCGACGACCCTCTCCAGCTTGCCGAACCGGGTGATCATCGCCTGGCAGCCGTCCGGCACCATGACCATGCCCTGGCGCCACCACACGAAGGCGACGGCGCCCAGCGAGATGACCCAGTAGTGCACGCCGAACAGCGGGTTGGTCAGGACGTCGGCGCCGGACGCGCCCACGATTCCCGCACCCACCGCGCCCAGCACGAGCAGTGTCAGCACGGGCAGCATGGAGATCAGGGAGCGGCCCTTGGGGATCACCATCGGGCAGATCGCGTGCACCATCTCGGTGCCCTCGCGCACCTGCTCGCTGCGGCCGAGCGCCTCCCCGGCCTCGTCCAGCGGCACCGTCTTCTGCCGCATCACGGTGGCGGTGGAGCCGCCCTGTTCCCGGGCGGCCGGAAAGTCGGCCGGGTCGATGCCCTGGCCCTGGGCGTCGTACTCCTCGCCGCCGTCTCCCCGTGTCCCCCGACCGCCGATCTGCCGCCGCAGTTCGTCCTGCGCGGCCGTCCTCGGATCGGTTCCGGAGACGACGGCGTCGGCAACGCGTCGTGCGCTCTTCTTTGCCTGCGCGCGCGCTCGTGCCACGGTTCCCCCTTACGTTCACGAATGCCGGTGCGAACAGCCGTTCCACCGACGTGGATCCGGCCATCCCACACCATGGATCCGGACAAGCGTAAGGGCGGGGCCCGTGCAGTTACCGAGTGGTATCGCTGCCGGGACGCGGCAAGCTAGGAGGTCTGGCCCTGCGGCCGAGCCGTCTCGTCGACGACGTCGTCCTCCTGGCTGCGGTTCGCCTCCAGGTTGGCCTTCACGCGGTCGACCTTCTGCACGATCTGCACGGAGGCGCGGTCGCGCTCCTTGCGCAGGACGACGAAGCTGATGGGCGCCGAGAGCAGCAGCGCGAGCAGGACGACCCACATGCCGTTGGAGTCGCCGAGGCCACGCGGGGCGAGGCCGGAGTAGACGAGGCCCCAGACGACCACGAGGCAGCCCACGAAGATTCCGAGGCGCATCAGTGTGTAGCGGAGCATCTCAATCCACTCTTCCGATTCCAAAAAGGGCCACTGTCCAGTGAAGCACGCGGGGCGGCCGATCTTGCAGGGGGGTCGGCGGGGTGGGTCAGTCGAGCGGCAGCAGCATGATCACGTCTTCGCGGTCGTCGCCCGGTGCGAGCCGGATGGCGTCGGGGATCCGCCCGACCTCCTTGTAGCCGCAGGAGCCGTAGAAGTTTTCGAGGCCGAGCCCGCCGCGGCAGGTGAGGCGGATCGCCTCGATGCCGTCGAAGGTGCGGGCGGCCCGCTCGGCAGCGGTCAGCAGGTCGCGGCCGTAGCCCTTGCCCTGGTGGCGGGGGTGCACCATCACCGTGTACAGCCACGTCCAGTGGGTCATCAGCCGGTGCGTGTTGAAGGTGAAGAAAGCGGTCGCGGACACCTCGCCCGCCTCATCCTGGCCGACCAGCAGCCGACTGCGCCCTTCCGCCATCCCCACGAAGTGCCGCACCAGTTCCGGGCGGATCGCCTCCCGTGTCACCGGCGGCACGAAGCCGACGGCTCCGCCCGCACTGGAGACGTCGGTCCACAGGTCGAGGATGCCGTCGCGGAGGTCGGGGGTGACGGCCGGGTCGAGTGTGAAGGTAAGGGACACGGCGCAATCGTAGCCATTACACGGAGCGCGGCGAAAGCCATTACGACAACGCCCGCGCCGCCACCTTCAGGTCCGAAACGAGCCCCGCGTACGCCGCCTCCCGGTCCGCGTCGTCCCGGGCCCGCAGCACCGACGACGGATGCACCGTCGCCATCAGCTTCTCCGGCCGGCCGTTGATCTCGCGCTTCAGCAGCGTTCCGCGCACTTCTCCGACCCGGAACGCCGACCCCAGCAGCGCCTTGCCCGCGCTCGCGCCCAGCAGCACGATCAACAGAGCGCTGGAGGAAGCCGGCCTGGATCCGGCGGACGCGTACGCCACCAACGCCGTGAAGCACGAGCATGACGCGCGCGTTCCGGTCGCCGACGCCGAAGACGGTTCGGGTGGCGTCCCGGTGGAGGGGACGGTCGGGGAGGAAGGGGTCAGCGATGTAGGCGTCCTCGGGCGCCTTGGTGCTCACCATGGCGGACGAGGACTACGGCCCCGCCTCCCGGAATCACACGCGCATCGGCTGGGGGGACTCGCGGCGCGCCGGGTCCGGGCCGTCGTACTCACGGATGATCTCGTAGCGCGTGTTGCGCTCCACCGGGCGGAAGCCCGCGTCCCGGATGAGGTCCAGCAGGTCCTCGCGGGTCAGCTTGTTCGGCGTGCCGAAGTTGTCCGCGTCGTGGGTGATCTTGTACTCGACGACCGAGCCGTCCATGTCGTCGGCGCCGTGCTGGAGGGCCAGCTGGGCGGTCTGGACGCCGTGCATGACCCAGAAGACCTTGACGTGCGGGACGTTGTCGAACAGCAGACGGGACACCGCGAAGGTCTTCAGGGCCTCCGCGCCGGTCGCCATCTGGGTCCTGGCCTGGAGGCGGTTGCGTACCTTGCCGTCCTTCATGTCGACGAAGTCGTGCTGGTAGCGCAGGGGGATGAAGACCTGGAAGCCGCCCGTCTCGTCCTGCAGCTCACGCAGGCGCAGGACGTGGTCCACCCGGTGCCGCGGCTCCTCGATGTGGCCGTACAGCATGGTGCTCGGGGTCTTCAGACCCTTCTCGTGCGCCAGGCGGTGGATCCGGGACCAGTCCTCCCAGTGGGTGCGGTGGTCCACGATGTGCTGCCGCACCTCCCAGTCGAAGATCTCGGCGCCGCCGCCGGTCAGCGACTCCAGGCCCGCGTCGATCAGTTCGTCGAGGATCTCCGAGGCCGACAGTCCGGAGATCGTCTCGAAGTGGTGGATCTCCGTGGCCGTGAAGGCCTTCAGGGAGACGTTCGGGAGGGCGGCCTTCAGCTCGCGCAGGGAGCGCGGGTAGTAGCGCCACGGGAGGTTCGGGTGCAGGCCGTTGACGATGTGCAGTTCGGTGAGGTTGTCCGACTCCATCGCCTTGGCGAGCTTGACGGCCTCCTCGATGCGCATCGTGTACGCGTCCTTCTCCCCCGGCTTGCGCTGGAAGGAGCAGTACGCGCAGGAGGCCGTGCAGACGTTGGTCATGTTGAGGTGGCGGTTGACGTTGAAGTGGACGACGTCGCCGTTCTTGCGCGTGCGCACCTCGTGCGCGAGGCCGCCGAGCCACGCCAGGTCGTCCGACTCGTACAGCGCGATGCCGTCCTCGCGGGACAGCCGCTCGCCGGAGCGGACCTTCTCCTCCAGCTCGCGCTTGAGCCCGACGTCCATGCGTGCACCTCTCTCGGAAAGACTCCGTAAACCGTACTCCCCGCCCCTTCGGGCGGGGGGACCCCCATCAGGCGCTACGCGCCCTCTTCCTCGGGCAGCTGTCCGACCCGGTTCTCCCACTTGGTGGAGAGCACGATCGTCGTACGGGTGCGGGAGACGCCCTTGGTGCCGCTGAGCCGGCGGATGATCTTCTCCAGCCCGTCCACGTCGGCCGCGCGGACCTTGAGCATGTACGAGTCGTCGCCCGCGATGAACCAGCAGTCCTCGATCTCGCCCAGGTCCCGCAGGCGGCTCGCGACGTCCTCGTGGTCGGTGGCGTCGGACAGCGAGATGCCGATCAGCGCGGTGACGCCGAGGCCGAGTGAGGCGGCGTCCACGGTGGCGCGGTAGCCGGTGATGACGCCGGCCGCTTCCAGCCGGTTGATGCGGTCGGTGACGCTGGGTCCCGACAGGCCGACGAGGCGTCCCAGCTCCGCGTAGGAGGCCCGGCCGTTCTCCCTCAGGGCCTGGATGAGCTGCCTGTCCACCGCGTCCATGCGATCGAAGCCTTCCGGTGAAGAGTTCCCGAAGTGATGAGAGTTACTGCGACTTGCTCAGATGGCGTTCATGTCGTGCGGGTTCCGCCGCCGAGTTCGCCCTTCCAGCGGCGGTAGAGCCGGTGCTCGACACCCGCCGCGTCCAGCACGCGTCCGGCGACGAAGTCCACCAGGTCCTGGATGTGGGTGGCCCCCGCGTAGAAGGCGGGCGAGGCGGGTACGACGGTGGCGCCCGCGTCGTCCAGGGTCACCAGGTGCCTCAGCGTCTGGCCGTTCAGCGGGGTCTCCCTGACGGCCACGACCAGCTTGCGCCCCTCCTTGAGGGCCACGCTCGCCGCGCGTTGGAGCAGGTCCTTCGACAGGCCCAGCGCGACGCCGGCGACGCAGGCGGTGGAGGCCGGCACGATCAGCATGCCCTTCGTGGGGTACGACCCCGAGGACGGGCCCGCGGCGAGGTCCCCGGCGTTCCAGTACCGGACACCCGCGATGTCCGGCTCGAAGGTCCCGGGCTTGCCGTCGGCGCCCCGCGCGAGCCACTCGCGCAGGTCGTCCTGCCAGTGGGCGTCGCGGAAGGAGATCCCGGTCTCGTCGAGGAGCGTGAGCCGGGACGCCCTGCTGACGACCAGATCGACGCTCTCCCCCGCGGCGAGGAGCGCGCGCAGCACCGCGGCGGCGTATGGGGTGCCGGAAGCGCCGGACACCCCTACGATCCAAGGCGTACGCGGCGTCTCTCCTGGCTTGACTGGGTTCACGACACCGAGCCTATCCGGCCTTACGGGGTGGGAACCGGTGCAGGGGTGCGGCCCGTTGCACAGAGGGGACGAGCGAGCACCGGGGGTCGCCATGTCTGGTCCGGAAGCCGGGTGGTCACAGAGCGATCGTGCGCTGGCCGCGGGCAAGCTGGTGCTGGCCTGGGTGGCGCTGTTGTGGCTGCTCGAAGTGGTGGACGCGGCCACTGGGCATGCGCTGGACGGCTTCGGCATCACCCCCCGCGACTCCTCCGAACTGGTCGACGTGGCCCCCGCCGCCTTCATCCACTTCGGCTTCGGCCATCTGGCGGCGAACACCGTGCCGCTCCTGGTCCTCGGCTTCCTCGCCGCACTCGCGGGTCTCCGGCGGTTCCTGCTGGTCTGCGCGCTCATCATCCTCGTCGACGGCCTGGGCGTGTGGCTCATGGCCCCGGCCCACACCAACACCGCGGGCGCCTCCGGAGTGATCTTCGGATTCTTCGGCTTCCTCCTGGTCACCGGCTTCGTCGAGCGGCGCCCCCTGGGTGTCCTGGCGGGCATCCTGGTGGCCGCAGTCTGGGGCGGCTCGATCCTGTCGGGCCTGGTCCCGACGCAGACGGGCGTCAGCTGGCAGGGACACCTGCTGGGGCTGCTGGCCGGGGTGGCGGCGGCGTTCGTGTTCCGCCGCCCGGCCGAGGCTCCGGGGTCCGCCAGGCGAGGACCGTGACGAAATTCCATGTCCGAAAATAATCCCCGAACTCGCCCGACGTGCATGATAGGTTCACGTCAAGCAATGGAAAAGTAGGAAAAACTACTTCATTGCAGTCACTCCACAATTGAATCAGGGGGAAATAGTTGCGTCACAACATGGGGGAAAACCGGCGTCGCCTCGCCGCGGTTGCCGCGGTTTCGGCACTGGCGGGTTCGATGGTCCTCGTTCCACAGGCCGTGGCAGCGGAATCCGGGACCGCGCCGGAGCGGTCGGTCTTCTTGAACTCCGAGCGCGAGACGGGCGTTGACCGGCCCGTCCTCGACGGCATCAAGAAGACCGCGGAAGAGCAGGGGATATCCCTGGACAAGGCCTTGGACTCCTATCTCGCCGAGGCCGCGTCCGCCGCGAAGCCCACACCGGAAAGCCAGCCCGACGGACCGGTGGACACACCTGACGTCATGGTGGACGACCTAACGGCGGGAGAACTGGAGGACATCCAGGCCATGGCGGCGGAGGACCAAATTCCGCTCGCGACGGCCATCGACCGGCACGGATGGCAGGATCAGTTCACCGAGATCACCGAACAGTTGGAGACGTCCTTCCCGGGCGAGTTCTCCGGCGCGGAGAAGACCGCGGACGGCGCGTGGTTCGCCTTCAAGGGCGAGGCACCCGCCGAGGCACTGAAGCTCGCCGACAGCCTGCCTGCCGCCGCCGAGGTGGTCAGCAACCGGGGATTCTCCGAGGCCGAACTGGCCGCGGTCCAGGAGAGCGCCCACGCGGACGCCCTCACCCAGCAGGACGTCCACCAGGCGATCAGCTACTACGACGCCAAGGCGGGCGAGGTCACGGTCCAGGTCGAACTGGACCCGGCGGCTCCGAAGACGGCCGCGCGTTCGGCCGCCTTGCGCGAGCGGGTCGCCTCCGCCGTCGGCACCGGCGGGATCCGGGTCACGGTGAAGGTCGTGGACAACGCCTCCTACGAGAAGCAGGACGGATACATACGGGGCGGCGGCTATCTGTCCGTCGGCTGTACGTCCGGATTCAACCTGAAGGCGATATCCAGCGACACCAAGCGGCTCGGAACGGCCGGCCACTGCACGGAGGTCGCTTCCCAGACGTACTCCAACCACAGCACCCACGGCGGTTCCACCGGCGTCAAGACGGTCTGGAGCCACCAGGGCGGAAACGGCGATCTCGGCTACACCAGCAAGGGCAACAAGGCCAGCACCCGCACCTTCTACCAGAAGACCAACAGCGCCCGGTACGCGGACGATCGCGGCGCCATGCCGGCCGTCGGCACCTCGATCTGCAAGTTCGGCAGAACTTCGGGGAAGACCTGCAGCACCGTCAAGTACCGCAATGTGACTGTCGGAAATCTCAAGCACATGGTCGTCATGAAGGGGAACGCCTGCAAGCCCGGCGACAGCGGCGGCCCCTGGTACTACGGAGGAACGGCCTACGGCATTCACACCGGACTCGTCAGGGACGGTGGGACGCAGCGGTGCCTGTTCACTCCGGCATACCTCTTCCAGAACCGCGGATACGACGTGTGGACCCGCTAGTTGACGAATGAGATGATCGGGACGGGAATCATCACACCCGTCCCGATCATTCATGTGAAAAAAGGTTGCCCTGATGAAGTCGCTCAAGGTCATTCTGTTTGCTTCCGCGGGCGTTCTGGCTATTTCAGCCTGCAGCAACTCCGACGGTGGTGCGGAACCGGTGAAATCAGCCACTGAAAGCACGGAGCAGGTTTCCATCCCCAGTGATGAAAAGCTCTCCTTCGTCGATTCCGACCCGAAGATCATCGTCCATGATCTGGCCGTGTCCCCGGGCATGGCCGTGAGTGGGCGCCTCGCCTACGAGGCGGACAGCAAGTGCCTCGTGGTGAACGGCAAACGTGCGGAAGAGGCGTTCACCGCGACCCCGATCTGGCCCAAGGACGTCGAGCCCGTCCTGAACGAGGGAAAACGGGGCGTGCGCGTCCCCGGCTTCGGAACCGTGCTGGAGGGTGACACCGTCCACGCCGGCGGCAGCTACTGGAAGGCCGACGACAAGAGGGTGCGCGCCTCCGGAATCGACCCCGCCTGCCGGGCCGAGGACGGGTTCATCGTCTTCAACGCCGACTCCTTCACGAAGTGAGGCGCGCCCTCTGATCAGACCGTGAGCCCCCGCACCAACAGGTCCAACAAGGCACACGCGAACAGGGCGATCCCGATGAACCCGTTGACGCTGAAGAACGCCCTGTTCAGGCGGGACAGATCGTGCGGGCGGACGATCGAGTGCTCGTAGACGAACGCGCCGGCGACGATCAGCAGGCCCAGCCAGAAGAACGTGCCCGCGTCCGTGGCGAGGGCGTACCAGACGAACAGGGCCGTCGTGACCGTGTGGCAGGCCCGGGCGCCCCAGATCGCCGCCGGGATGCCGAAGCGGGCCGGGACCGACATGACGCCGATCTCGCGGTCGGTGTCGATGTCCTGGCAGGCGTAGATCAGGTCGAAGCCGCCGATCCAGATGCCCACCGCGAGGCCAAGGATCACCGCGTCCCAGGACCAGGTGCCGGTGACCGCAAGCCAGCCGCCGACCGGGCCCATCGCCTGGGCCAGACCCAGGATGGCCTGGGGGAAGTTCGTGAAGCGTTTGCCGTAGGGGTAGACCACCATCGGGATCACCGCGATGGGGGCGAGGGCCAGGCACAGTGGGTTCAGCAGCGCCGCCGAGCCCAGGAAGATCACCAGGGCGATCAGGGCGCCGGTCCAGGCGTGCCGGACCGACATCGCACCCGTCACCAGCTCGCGGTGGGCGGTGCGCGGATTACGGGCGTCGATCTCGCGGTCGATGATCCGGTTCACGGCCATGGCGAAGGTCCGCAGACCCACCATGCAGATCGTCACCAGGAGCAGCCGCCCCCAGTGGATGTTCCTGTCCCACTGGAACATCGCGGTGAGCGCGGCGATGTACGCGAACGGCAGCGCGAACACCGAGTGCTCGATCATGACGAGGCGGAGGAACGCCTTCGTGCGTCCTGGCTGCGGAATCGCGGCGGAGGCGCTGCTCACAGTCCGTACTCCTTCCAGCGGCGGTCGACCTTCGCCGCCGTCTCGGGGTCGGACTCCACCATGTCGGGCCAGCCGCCGTCACGCGTGTAGCCCTCCTCGGGCCACTTCTTCGTCGCGTCGATGCCCGCCTTGCCGCCCCAGAACTGCTGGTAGGAGGCATGGTCGAGATGGTCGACGGGGCCTTCGACGACCGTGAGGTCACGGGCGTAGTCGGTGTTGCCGAGCGCCCGCCAGGCGACCTCGTGCAGGTCGTGGACGTCACAGTCGGAGTCGACGACCACGATGAGCTTGGTCAGGGACATCATGTGCGCGCCCCAGATCGCGTGCATCGTCTTCTGGGCGTGCTTCGGGTACTTCTTGTCGATCGAGACGATCGCGCAGTTGTGGAATCCGCCGGCTTCGGGCAGGTGGTAGTCCACGATGTCCGGGATGATGATCTTCAGCAGGGGGAGGAAGAAGCGTTCCGTCGCACGGCCCAGGGGTCCGTCCTCCGTCGGAGGGCGGCCTACGACGATCGACTGCAGCAACGGCCGCTTCCGCATCGTCACGCAGTCGATCTTCAGCGCCGGGAACGGCTCCTGCGGCGTGTAGAAGCCGGTGTGGTCGCCGAACGGCCCCTCCGGCAGCATCTCGCCGGGCTCCAGCCACCCTTCCAGCACGACCTCGGCCTGCGCCGGCACCTGCAACGGCACCGTTTTGCAGTCCACCATCTCGATCCGCTTGCCGGAGACGAACCCGGCGAACAGGTACTCGTCGATGTCACCGGGGAGCGGGGCGGTGGAGGCGTACGTCACGGCGGGCGGGCACCCGAAGGCGATGGCGACCGGCAGCCGCTCGCCCCGCCGCGCCGCGACCTGGTAGTGGTTCCGGCTGTCCTTGTGGATCTGCCAGTGCATGCCGATCGTGCGCTTGTCGTGGCGCTGGAGGCGGTACAGACCGAGGTTGCGGACGCCGGACTCCGGGTCCTTGGTGTGGGTGAGCCCCAGGTTGAAGAAGGAGCCGCCGTCCTTGGGCCAGGTGAACAGCGCCGGCAGCCGGTCGAGGTCGACCTCGTCGCCCTGCAGCACGACCTCCTGCACGGGCGCGCCCGACGACTTCACCTTCTTCGGCGGCACGTGCGTCATGGCGCCGAGCTTCCCGAAGGCCTCGCGGACCCCGATGAAGCCGTGCGGCAGCTCGGGCTTGAGCAGCCCGCCGATCTTTTCGGAGATCTCACCGTACGACTTCAGGCCCAGGGCCTTGAGCAGCCGCCGGTCGGTCCCGAAGACGTTCATCGCGAGGGGCATCGAGGAGCCCTTCACGTTCTCGAAGAGCAGCGCGGGACCGCCGGACTTCTGTACGCGGTCGACGATCTCCCCGACCTCGAGATACGGATCGACCTCAGCCTTGACGCGCTTGAGGTCGCCTTCGCGCTCCAGCGCCCTGAGCAGGGAACGAAGATCGTCGTAAGCCATGGGGTCAAGTATCCCCGAGCGGCTACCCTGGCCCTTAACCCGGGGGCCGTGCTCCCGGTCCGACGACCGTTTCGCTGGAGAGGGGCCCATGCTCCGCGTGCTGATGTTCCTCGTGCCACTGGCGCTCAGCGTGTATGCCTTCATCGACTGCATCAGTACGAAGGAGGACGAGATCCGCCACATGCCCAAGCCGCTGTGGGCCATCCTCGTCCTGGTCTTCCCGCTGGTCGGCTCGATCTCCTGGCTCATCGCAGGCAAGAAGCGCAGCCCTGCGGCCGAGGGCTGGTCCGGTGTCCGGGACAACCGGCGCCGACAGTGGGTCGCGCCCGACGACAATCCGGAGTTCCTGAAGTCCCTCGACGAGGACGACGACGGGACGAAGGACGACAAGCGCAAGCGGGACGAGCCCTGACACGGAGCTGCGGCTCCGCCTACGCCTCGTACAGCTCGCGCAGCTCCCTCAGCCGTGCCAGTTCCCGTGCCGCGGCCGGGCGATTGCCGAGGTCGAGGGCCATCGTGCCGCGGCCGTAGGCGTAGAAGACGTCCTCGCGCGTCTGCGGGTCGAGTCTCCGCACCCTGCGCAGGGCGAAGAAGCAGACGTCCAGGGAGAGCTTCGTCCCCGACAGCCAGTCGCGGGCCGGGGCCGTGAGGCGGTCGCGCAGGACGTCCTTGACGTGGTCCCGCGTCAGACGGTCGGCCTCGTCGGGGCGGGGGACGCCGGGATGGTGCGGGTGATCAGCGAGGTCGTCCGCCCAGTCGGCCAGCGTCCGCACGATCTCGTGGGCCGCATCGAGGTCGCCGGGGTCCGACGCGAGCAACCGCCCCGCCAACTCCCGCGCCTGTCGGCCCCGCTCCTCGTCATCACCGCACGCGGCCACGAAGGCCGCCAGCGCACCGCCTCTCTGACGCAGCTCGGCCACCTGCCAAGCCCACTCCCGCCCCGCCACACAACCTCCCCACCCCGGCACTCCTCGTGATCACCGGGCCCGGCCACACAACACCCGGCGCCCACCGGCCCGCCACCGAATTTCCGCGTCAGCGCAAGGCGGCGGCCTCGCGCGCGAAGGCGTCGAGGGCAGCGAAGTCCGCATCCCGCAGGCCGAGGCGCGCGTCCACGTGCCGGAGCAGCGCGGGGCCGGCATGGCGTGCGGCGACGAAGCGCCGGTCAGGGGCGCCGAGTTCGTCGTCCACCCAGGCGAACGGCCTGCCGTCGGCATGTGCGACGAGGTGGCGGGTCTTCCAGAAGGTGCCGTCCGGCCCCTCGTCGTGCATCGCCGGCCACTCCACCACGGCCAGGTCCGGCAGACCGAGCACCGGCGAGATGAAGGTGTTCGCCTCCGCTCCCCACGTGGTCGCCCACGCCAGGTCGTACAGCTCACCCAGTTCGAGGAGCCTTTGGCCGTGGTCGGCGTTGAGCCACACCCGTAGCGGCCGCACGCGATACGCGGGCGTGTCACCGTGCCGGGCGAGCCGGCCCTCGGGCTTCATCCGGTGGGTCGAGTAGCCGTCAGGGCGGCGCTCGGGCTTCGCGGCGTACGGGTTCAGCGGGCCGTCGACGTCGAGGTAGAGCAGGGGGCGGCGCACGGGTTTGCTCCTCTCGGCGTGAGGGGCGTGGCGGCGAGCGTAGCTCCGGTGCCGGGTCGGGGGCCCTCGCTTTTCGCGGCCGAGCAAACGTCGGCCCGGCTCTGGACGATTCGGCGCGAGGGGGCACGGCAGTTGTTCACCGCGGGCGGCATCCTGCGTACGCCGGACACGGTGACGTGCTTGGCGCCCTTCAACGGGGAGAGCCGGATGGTGCTGCGTCGTTGAGGCGGGTGGGTAGTCATCCCAGGTCGCCACCGCGTCTCCCCCGCAGGAAAGTGAGAGGCATGGAGCTCTTGGATCACGCCACGGCCCGCGCCTGGCTGGCCACCGCCGTCGAGGAAGCGCGCGCCGGGCTCGCCGGGGGCGGTATCCCGATCGGGGCCGCGCTCCATGGCCCGGACGGAGCCGTCCTCGGCCGCGGGCACAACCGGCGCGTGCAGGACGGTGACCCTTCGATGCACGCGGAGACGGCCGCGTTCCGGGCGGCGGGACGGCAGCGGTCGTATCGCGAAACGACCATGGTGACCACGCTCTCGCCCTGCTGGTACTGCTCCGGGCTGGTACGGCAGTTCGGGATCTCCCGCGTCGTCATCGGCGAGGCGGTCACCTTTCACGGCGGGCACGACTGGCTGGCCGAGCACGGCGTGGAGATCGTGCTGCTCGACGACCCCGAGTGCATCGCGATGATGCGCGACTTCATCAGGAACAATCCGGCACTGTGGAACGAGGACATCGGTGAGTGAGCCACGAATTCCGACGGTCGACCTCGGGCCCTGGATCGAGGGCGACGCCCGGGCGCGCGGCGCGATCGCCCGTACCGTCGACAAGGCCCTGCAGACCGCCGGCTTCCTGCTGGTCACCGGGCACGGCGTGGACCCTGCGCTGCGGGGACGGATCCGGGAGGCGGCCCGCGCCTTCTTCGTGCTCCCGGTAGCGGCCAAGCAGGCGTACGAGGCCAAGGTCGGCGGCCGCGGCTGGCTCGGCCCCGGCGCCGAGGCGAACGGCTACGCGGAGGGCACCGAGACCCCGCCGGACCTGAAGGAGTCGCTGACCTTCGCGACGCACGAGCCCTTCGAGGACCCGATCGTCAACGCCGAGTGGTATGCGCCGAACGTCTGGCCGGCCGAGGTCCCCGAACTCCGGGCGCTGTGCGAGGAGTACCTCGCGCGGATGGGCGAGCTGGAGAACCGGCTGCTCTCCCTGCTCGGTGAGGCCCTCGGCCTCGAACCCGACTTCTTCAGCCGGCACATGGCCCACCCGACCTACGGCTTCAACATCAACTGGTATCCGGGAGCGGAGGTGATCGGTGAGCCGGAGCCCGGTCAGTTCCGGATCGGGCCGCACACCGACTTCGGGACCGTGACGATCCTCGACCGGCAGGAGGGGAAGGGCGGCTTGCAGGTCTACACGGACGACGGCGGCTGGGAGGACGCGCCGTTCGATCCGGCGGCGTTCACCATCAACATCGGGGACCTGATGGCCCGTTGGACCGGCGACCGGTGGCGGTCCGGGCGGCATCGCGTCCTGCCGCCGCCCGCCGACGCCCCCACCGAGGAGCTGATGTCCCTCGTCTACTTCGGGGAGTGCACACCCGGCACCCGCGTGGAGTCGGTGCCCGCTCCGGTGGGACGGGTGGCGTACGCGCCGGTGGACTCGCACGTGTATCTGCGGGAGAAGCTGAACTCGATCACCGTCGACCGACCGCCGTCGACCGACGTCAACTGATCATCGTCAACCGGCCGCCGCCCGTTGCTGACCGTCGGATGATCATGGTTGAGTGATCACAACGAGCCGTTTCTGAGAAAGGGTTGCCTCGTTGGGCGGGATACCACCCTTTCGGGTGTGTCCCCCGCCGCGAATGGAGCCGCCCGTGCGAATGACTGACATCCAGCGCTGCGAGGTCCGACCCGGACGACTCGTCGAATGGACGTTCAGTCCGGCGACCGTGGCGACGGCGGCAGACCTCCCGGAGGACTCCCGCCCACCGGCGTACATCCAGGAGTCGCACCTCAGGACCGCCCGATCCGTGCGCGAGGACGGCCTGTTCGTGCCGACCTGGCTCGGTACCGCGTTCGACCTCCCGGGCCGGGCCGACCTCGACGCGCTGGGAGAGGCGCTGCGCAGGTGGACGCTGCGGCACGAGACGCTGCGCAGCGGCTTCCGCTGGTCCGGCCGGCCCGCCGACGAGGTACGCCGGTTCACGCTCGATGCCCACGCCGTGTCCCTGCACCGCACCGAGGTCGGCGACTTCACCGACCCCACGGCCTTGGTACAGCACCTCCAGGACCGCTTCGACGTCACCGCGGACGCGCTGCGCTGGCCCAACCTCATCTACACGGCCGTCCTCCGCGACGACTCCACCAGCGTGTACATGGCCTTCGACCACAGCAACGTCGACGCCCACTCCATCCATCGCATCCCCGCCGAGATCCACGAGCTCTACGCCGCGTGCCTCGCGGGCGCGAGCGTGGAAGGGACGCCGGCCGGCAGCTACGTCGACTTCTGCGAGATCGAGCGGACGGACGCCGACCGGATCGACGACGGTCACGACATCGTCGGCCGCTGGCGCGAGTTCATCCGGCGCTGCGACGGCAGGCTGCCCGACTTCCCCGTCGATCTGGGCCTGGACCCCGAGGGCGGGCTGCCCACCCAGGAGCTGCTGCGCGAGCCGCTCACCGACGCGGACACCGCCGCCGCGTTCGAGGCGTACTGCCGTCCCTACGGCGGCAGTTCGGTCGGCATCCTGGCCGCGACCGCCCTCATCGTCCACGAGATCGGCAGCGCGCCCGTCTACCGCACCGTCGTGCCGTTCCACACCCGAGTGAAGTCCCGGTGGTCCGACTCCGTCGGCTGGTACGTCGGCGGCGCGCCCATCGAAATCCCCATGGAGCAGGCCCACGACCTGCCCAGCGCGCTGCGCACGGTACGCGCGGCGCTGCACGCCAACCGGCACCTGGCCCGTATGCCGCTGGCCCGGGTGCTCCGCCTGCTCGGCGCGGACTTCCGCCCCACGTCACCCGACCTGTACTCGATCGTCTCCTTCGTCGACACCCGCGGCGTCCCCGGCTCCGGCCACTGGGCCGAGCGCAAGGCGTACGGGCTGATCAGGGTGTCGTACGGCGACCAGGTGTGCGCGTGGGTCACGCGGCTGCACGAGGGCCTGTGGTTCGCGAGCCGCTACCCGGACACCGACGTCGCGCAGAAGAACATGCGGCTGTACGTGGAGCGGCTGCGGGACGTCATCGTCTCGACCGCCTCGTAGTTCCGGGGTGGCGCTCAGGAGCCGCCGTCCAGCACCGCGATCAGCGCCTCGAAGCGGGCCCGCCAGCGCTGCTCCGACTCCGTGTCGTCCTGGAACTCGTACGTGAAGCGCAGCGCGGTCCCCGTCTCGCCGTCCCGTTCCAGGTGGAACCGCAGCCTTCCGCCGTCCGCCATCGTGTACTCGGCGACCCGCTCGACGTCCCATGCCGTGACCTGCCCGGATCCGACGTCACGCAGTGTGATCGCGCCGCCGAGCCGGGGTTCCAGGACGTCGGCGGGCGTGAACCAGGCGGCGAGCCCTTCGGGGGTGCCGAGCGTCGGCCAGACCGTCTCCACGGGCTGGGGGAGCCGCACCAGGAAGTGCAGGATGTGCGTGTTCCCGTGGGTCTGGCTGATGCCCTGTTCTACGGAACCGCTCATGACACCAGCCTGACCCCGCCGAGGACGATGCGCACCCGTTACGGGCGCTGACCTGCACGGTCGACGACGGCCCGGTGGACGACGTCCTCGGCCACGTTCCGCAGATCCGTATCCACGCCCTCTACCTGTCCGTACGACAAAGGCCGGTTCCCATGACCTGGGTCACGGGAACCGGCCTTGGCCGCGAGGGACTTACACCCCGGCGTACGAGTGCTTGCCGGAGACGAAGATGTTCACGCCGTAGTAGTTGAACAGCCAGCAGCCGAAGGCGATCAGGGCCAGGTAGGCGGCCTTGCGGCCCTTCCAGCCGGCTGTGGCACGGGCGTGCAGGTAGCAGGCGTAGGCGACCCAGGTGATGAAGGACCAGGTCTCCTTGGGGTCCCAGCCCCAGTAGCGGCCCCAGGCGTCGCCCGCCCAGATGGCGCCCGCGATGATCGTGAAGGTCCACAGCGGGAAGACGGCGGCGTTGACGCGGTAGGAGAACTTGTCGAGGGACGCCGAGGCGGGCAGCCGGTCCAGGACGGAGTTCGCGAAGCGGCCGGGGGTGCCGCCGTTCGCGAGCTTGTTCTCGTAGCTGTCCTTGAAGAGGTAGAGCAGCGTGGACATCGCGCCGACGTAGAAGACCGCGCCGCAGAAGATCGCCGTGGAGACGTGGATGTACAGCCAGTACGAGTGAAGGGCGGGAACCAACTGGTCGCTGGCGGTGTACAAGACAGTGACGGCGAGGCCGAGATCGAGGAGGACCGTGGTGATCAGGAACAGCCCGAGCCAGCGCACGTTCTTCTTCAGCGCGAGCAGCGACAGGTACACCCCGACGGCGACCGTGGAGAAGGTGATGTTGAACTCGTACATGTTGCCCCACGGCGCCCGCTCCACCGACAGAGCCCGAGTGAGCACACCACCGAACTCGATCAGGAAGGCGAGCACGGTGAGGGAGATGGCGATACGCCCGTAGAGGTCGCCCTGCGCGTCCCCACCGTGCGCCCCGGGCCCGTCCGGCACGTCACGCCGACCGGCGGTGGCCCGCACGACGACCTTCGGCCGCTCCAGTACGGCGGTGGAGCCGCCCTTCTTCACGGTGACGGCCGGCGCGGCAGCGGCCTTGGCGGCCTTCGCCGGGGTGAGCGCGGCGGCCGTGCGGCCGACCTTGCTGCGGCTGCCGAGGAGCCATTCGGCGATGTACGCGAAGAAGGCCAGGGTGTAGACGGCCATCGACGAGTAGATCAGCGTGTTGCTGATGTTCGCCAGGTTTTCGTTGGTGGCGGCGGCCAGCTCGGTCGCTGCGGCGAGAGTCACTTGGTGTCAGCCCCTTCGGCGGGTGCGACTTGGGGGTCGGGGGAAGCTTCGGAATCTGCGGGGTCGTCGGCGGCGGCATCGGGTGCGCCCGGCGCCTGCTCGTACAGGATCCCGGCGAGATCGCCGAGCTCCTCGGGCACCTTGGCGGACTCGCTGCGGCCGAGGCCGGCCATCTCGACGACCGTGACGCCGTCGGGGCCGGGGGCTGCCCGCACCCAGACGCGGCGGCGCTGGATGAACAGGGAGGCGGCCAGGCCGAAGATCGCAGCGAGGGAACCGGCGAGCGCCCAGCCGCTACCGGGCTGGCGGGCCACCTGGAAGCCGGCCCACTCCTTGACCTCCTTCTCGAAGGTGATCGAGCCGGCACCGTCCGGGAGCTTCATGGTCTCGCCGGGCTTCAGGTTCTCCCTGAGCTGTGCGCCCTTGGAGTCCTTGAACCCCTTCAGGTTCTTCTTGTTCAGCTGGTACACGCTCTGCGAGAGGCCCGCGTTGACACCGAGGTCGCCGTGGTAGGCCTCCAGGTTCAGCACCGGGTTCAACAGCGCCGGGAACTGCGAGGCGATCTCGTTGCCCTTGACGTAGGAGGGAAGGAAGAAGGCCTGGAAGCCGAGCTGGTCCCACTTGCCCTTGGCATCGCGGTAGCCGTCCATGACCTTGATCGCACCGGTGGAGGTGACGTTGCCGTCGAGAGGCAACAGCGGTACCGCGTCGCTGTAGACGACCTTGCCCTTGCCGTCGCGGACCGTGACGACGGGGGCGTAGCCGTGGCTGACGAGGTAGACCTTCGAGTCGCCGATCTCCAGCGGCTCGTTGACCTTGATGGTGGTCTTCTCGTCCTTGCCGAAGGCCCCCACGCTGTAGGTGACGTCCGCCTTGTAGACACGCGGGGTGCCGCGGTTGGGGCCGGACGGCTCGTAGCTGCCGACGAAGTTCTTCAGGTTGAAGCTGAACGGATCCAGGTCGTCCTGGCTGAAGAGGCTGCCGGACTTGAAGTCGTCGTACTGGGTGAGGGTGTTGGAGAAGCCGTCTCCCTCGACGATCAGCTTGTTGCCCTCGGACTTGTACAACTGGCCCCAGGCGAAGGCGATCAGCATCACGATCAGCGCGATGTGAAAGGCAAGGTTGCCGACCTCGCGCAGATAGCCCTTCTCCGCGGCGACGGCGTCACCGGCGAGGTGGGCCCGGAAGCGGCGCTTCTTCAGCAGCGCGAGCGCCGCCTCGCGGACCTGCTCGGGCTCGGCCTCGGTGCGCCAGGTGGTGTAGGCGGGCAGCCGGGTCAGGCGCCGCGGGGCGCCCGGCGGACGGCCACGGAGCTGGCCGACGAACTGCCAGGTGCGCGGGACGATGCAGCCGATGAGGGAGACGAACAGCAGGATGTAGATCGCGGAGAACCACACCGAGCTGTAGACGTTGAAGAGGCCGAGCTTGTCGTAGATCGGCGCGAGCGTCTCATGTGCCTTGCGGAACTCGGCGACCTTCGTCTCGTCGATGCCGGTCTGCGGGATGAGCGAGCCAGGGATCGCGCCGAGCGACAGCAGCAGAAGCAGCAAAAGCGCGACCCGCATCGAGGTGAGCTGCCGCCAGAACCAGCGGGCCCAGCCGATGACACCGAGGGAGGGGAGGTGGGAGATCTCCTCGACGGGGGCGGTGGAGAGCTGAGAGCCGGCGGTGCCCAGATCCTGGTCGTCGGCGGCCGGGGTCGCGTCGGTTGTCGTCTTGCTCATGGATCAGATCCCCACAGTGAAGCCGTTGGACCAGACCTGCATCTCCTGCACGATGCGGTCCCACGCGCCGGTCAGCAGCAGCACACCGGTCACGATCATCATGGTGCCGCCGATGCGCATTACCCAGACATAGTGGCGCTTGACCCAGGCGAAGGCGCCGAGGGCCTTGCGGAAGGCTACGGCAGCGAGCACGAAGGGGATGCCGAGGCCGAGGCAGTAGGCGACGGTCAGTATGGCGCCGCGGGCGGCACTGGCCTCGTTGATGGCGAGCGTCTGCACGGAGGACAGGGTCGGGCCGATGCACGGCGTCCAGCCGATGCCGAACAGCGCGCCCAGCAGGGGCGCACCGGCGAGTCCGGTGGTCGGCCTGGTGTGGAAGCGGAACTCCCGCTGGGTGAGCCAGGGCATCATCCCCATGAAGAAGACGCCCATGAGGATCATCAGGACGCCGAGAATCTTCGACAGGACGTCCTTGTGCTCCTGAAGGGTCGAGCCCCAGTAGCCGAACAGCGCCCCGCCGGAGACGAACACGACGGTGAAGCCGAGCACGAACAGGGAGGCGCCGGCGACCATGCGTCCGCGGCGGGCCTCGGCCAGGTCGGTGCCGCTGACTCCGGTGACGTACGACAGATAGCCGGGGACGAGAGGCAGGACACACGGGGAGAAGAAGGAGACGAGCCCGCCGAGCATCGCGATCGGCAGCGCCAGCAGCAGGGCACCGTGCAGCACGGTGCCGTTGTACTCCGCGGCGAGGGTGAGCGCTCCGGCCACGTCACTTCTCCGCGAGGACCGGCTCGATCATGCCCCGCAGCGACTCCTCGCTGAGGGGCTGCAGCGCACGCGCCGCGATCTTGCCGTCCCGGTCGATGACGAGGGTGGAGGGGATCAGCTGCGGGTTGAGCGTGCCCTTCTCGAAGCGGAGCATCAGCTTGCCCGTCGGGTCGTACAGGCTCGGGTAGGTGATCCCCTGCTCCTTCTCGAAGGCGAGCGCGGGGGTGGTGCTGGTGTCGCGGGTGTTGATGCCGACGAACTGGACGCCCTGGTCCTTGAGGTCGCTGGACACCTTCTCGAAGTTCTTCGCCTCGAGCCGGCAGGGCGGACACCATGATCCCCACACGTTGACGACGAGGATCTTGCCCTTGTAGTCGGCGGTGGTCAGCTTCTTGTCGTCGACGGTCTTGCCGTCCAGCACGGGCGCCGTGGTGCGCTTGCCCTGCGCGACCGTGTCGATGCCGTTCTTGCCGGTGACGAAGTTGGTGTCACCGCCGCCGCCCGACGTGCCGCCGGAACTGCACGCGGACAGGGTCAGCGCGGTGGCCGCGGCTGTCGCGGTGAGCAGGACGAGACGTCGGCGGTTCGAGCGCTGGGGGGCGCTTGCGGCACTCATGTGAAAAGTTTCGCATGCCCGTTCCGGGGATCTTGCGCACCCCCCTTGCGGGTGGAAAACCGCATTTCAGGCAGCGTTTTGGGTGCTGTTGGAGCTGCCCGCGTCGCCCTTCATGAACGCCTTCCAGCCGCCGGCCGGCTCCTGCCCGACCTCCAGCGTGCGCAACTTGTCCAGAACATCCGGCTTCTGTACGTCCATCCAGTCCACGAACTGCCGGAAGGAGACGAGCCGGACGTCGCCGCCCTTCTCCTTCTCGCGCGCGATGTGCTTGAGGGCCTCCTCGACGGCGTCCATGTAGATGCCGCCGTTCCACTGCTCGAAGTGGTTGCCCACGAAGAAGGGGGCGCGGTTTGTCTCGTATGCCCGCTTGAATCCCTGGATGTACGCCTGTGCGGACTGCTCGCGCCAGGCCGGGTAGTTGTGGCTGGGCGCGTTCGTGGAGTTGATCGACTGATTGGCGAGCATGTTGTAGTCCATGGAGAGGACCTCGAACGAACGGCCGGGGAAAGGTATCTGCTGCAACGGCAGATCCCACAGCCCCTGCTTCTTCGTCGGCCACACCTGACGCCCGCCGGGCGAGGAGGCGTCGTAGCGCCAGCCGAGCTCGCGGGCGGTGGGCAGCAGGTTGTCCTGACCGAGGAGACAGGGCGTGCGACCGCCGACGAGTTCCTTGTCGTAGTCGAAGGGCAGGGAGGGCAGGTCGGTCCACCCGGAGTTCGTACGCCACTCCTTGACGAAGGACTTGGCCTGGTCGATCTCGCTGCGCCACTGCTGCGCGGTCCAGTTGCCGACGGTGCCGTTGCCGCCGCAGAAGTGGCCGTTGAAGTGGGTGCCTATCTCGTGGCCGTCGAGCCAGGCCTGGCGGACACCCTTCAGCGTGGCCTTGATGTGGTCGTCGGTGAGGTAGCCGATGTCGGAGGCGCCGCGCGGGTTGTTCGGCGGGTCGTAGAGCCGCTTCTTCGACTCGGGCAGCAGATAGAGCCCCGAGAGGAAGAAGGTCATGTGCGCCTCGTGCTGCTTGGCGAGGTCGAGGAAGCGCGGGAAGAGACCGTTGCCGACCTCACCGGCACCGTCCCAGGAGAAGACGACGAACTGCGGCGGCTCCTGACCGGGCTCCAGCGGCTCGGGCTTGCCGGGCTGGTTCGGCTGCTTGCCGGTGTACGAGGTGGAGCCGTCACCTATGGGCTTGGCGCGCTGGGTCTGGGTGCCGGGCCGGTTGTCCCCGCCGTCGCCGGAACCTTCACCCTGGTTCGACCCGTCTGACTGCGTGAAGGTGCCGCACCCCGCGAGTCCGAGTGCGGCAGCGGCTCCGGCGCCGAGCCCGAGAATTCCCCTCCGGTTGATGTCGCGCATTGCATTCCCGTCCGTCGCATCCTCTGGTGGTCACCCAGTCAGAGGGCGCGACGAACGGGCAGGTTCCTCCAGATCGCGGAGGATTCGCAACAAATGTCACAAAGGTGTCTTAGGCGCCGAAGGCCTTGTCCTTCCCCTTCACCGGCTTGGCACCGGCGCGGAGATGGGCCGGGACGAGATCGATGGCCGGCTCGCTGTAGCCGACGGACACGATCTTGTCGCCCTGGTACGTGAAGGTCGTCAGGGACGCCAGCGTGCACTGCCGCTTGCGCGGGTCGTGCCACAGCCGCCGCTTCTCGACGTAGCTGCGCACGATCCAGATCGGCAGCTGATGACTGACCAGCACGGCCTCGCGCCCACGCGCGGCGTCCTTGGCGGCATCCAGCGCGCCCATCATGCGGATGACCTGCTCGACGTACGGCTCACCCCAGGACGGCTTGAAGGGGTTGACGAGGTGCTTCCAGTTCTCCGGCCTCTTCAGGGCCCCGTCCCCCACCCCGAAGGTCTTGCCCTGGAAGACGTTGCCGGCCTCGATGAGCCGCGCGTCGGTCGCAAGGTCCAGGCCGTGCGCCTTGGCGATCGGCGTCGCGGTCTCCTGCGCCCGCTCCAGCGGGGAGGCGCAGACGTGCGTGACGTCCCGGGAGGCGAGATGCTCGGCGACCCGGTCGGCCATCTGCCGCCCGAGGTCGGACAGGTGGTACCCCGCGAGACGGCCGTAGAGAATCCCGTCCGGGTTGGCCACCTCGCCGTGCCGCATGAGGTGGACGACGGTGATGTCGCTGTTGCTGGTGGGGCTGTCGTTGGTCATGGGGGTGTCGCTCATGCCGCCGTGGCCTCCGCCGCCGCTCGGGCCGCTGCCGGGAGGGCGTCGGCGATCCGCTGGACGGCCTGCTCGTCGTGTGCCGTGGAAACGAACCAGGACTCGAAGGACGAGGGCGGCAGATAGACGCCCTGCGCCAGCATCGACTGGAAGAAGGCGGTGAAGCGGAAGGACTCCTGCCGCTTGGCGTCCTCGTAGTTGCGCACTTCCCGGTCCGTGAAGAACACGGAGAACATGTTGGAGGCGGTCTGCAGCCGGTGCGCGACGCCTTCCTTGGTGAGGGCCTCGGTGACGAGGGACTGGATGGCCTCCGACACGGAGTTGACCTTGTCGTACGCCGCCTCGTCGAGGAGCCGCAGCTGGGCGAGCCCGGCGGCGGTGGCGACGGGGTTACCGGAGAGGGTGCCGGCCTGGTAGACGGGTCCGGCGGGCGCGAGGTGGGCCATCACATCGGCACGGCCACCGAAGGCGGCGGCCGGGAAGCCGCCGCCCATGACCTTGCCGAAGGTCATGAGGTCGGGCTTGACCCCGTCGACGCCGTACCACCCGGCGCGGCTGGTGCGGAAGCCGGTCATGACCTCGTCGGAGATGTAGAGGGCGCCGTTCTTCCCGCAGGCGTCCTTCAGCCCCTGGTTGAAGCCGGGCAGCGGCGGGACGACGCCCATGTTGCCGGGCGAGGCCTCGGTGATCACACAGGCGATCTCACCGGGGAAGCGGTGGAAGGCCTCGTGGACGGACTCGAGGTCGTTGTAGGGCAGGACGATCGTGTCGCCGGCCTGGGCGCCGGTGACGCCGGGGGTGTCGGGAAGAGCGAAGGTCGCGACTCCTGACCCGGCAGAGGCGAGCAGCGAGTCGACGTGCCCGTGATAGCACCCGGCGAACTTGATCACCTTGGACCGCTGGGTGAACCCGCGGGCCAGCCGGATGGCGGACATCGTGGCCTCGGTGCCGCTGGACACGAGCCGCACCTGCTCCAGCGGCTCGATCCGGTCGACCATCTCCTCCGCGAGCGCGACCTCGCCCTCACCGGGCGTACCGAAGGAGGTACCGCGGGAGACGGCGTCCTGGACGGCGGCGATCACGTCCGGGTGGGAGTGCCCGAGGATCATGGGGCCCCAGGAGCAGACGAGGTCGACGTACTCACGTCCGTCGGCGTCGGTCAGATACGGACCGCTGCCGGACACCATGAACCGGGGCGTTCCGCCCACGGCGCGGAAGGCACGGACCGGGGAGTTCACGCCGCCGGGTGTGACGGCGGCCGCACGGTCGAACAGGGCCTGCGAGGCCGGTGCTTCGTATGGGTAGGGCGATTCGCTCATGGCCTGCGACTTCTCCGACCTTCTCGGGCTCCGATTGCCAGTGACCTCCTCAGGGTAGGCCAGCGGGAGGTGACGGCAGCGGGGCCACCGCTGACCGGGCAACCGGTCTCCGCCCGCCCGCGATCTGCGAGACTGGGCGTGATACACACAGCTCATGCGGGGCGTGATGGTCGGGGGCTGAAGGCATCCCGCGGACGGGTGTTTCAACGCACGTTTCGGCGCGCGGCCGTGGGGGAGGTCACTGACACGATGATCGGGTTGCGCGGCCGGGGCCACGCGTCCTAGAAAAGCAGTCGGGTGGAGATATGCATCGCGGTGGCGGACTGGGCGAGGGGACTGATGACCTGGGTCCTCGACGTGCCCGGCGGGGAAAACACCGGCGCGAGGCAGAGGATTCGAACGAAGCACGTCAGGGACACGTAGTACCGGATATGCCGAGTGTTCCGAACGAATCAGAGCGGGCCGACCGACGCAGTGATCGGCTGAGGGTGAGCGGGAATGGTGGTCGGGTGGGGGTGACGTACAAGTACTTCGGCGCGCCTGACGGCGCGACCGCGGCCCGCGTCCCGATCTCGATGCGCCCCGAGGAACTCGGCGGCGACGAGCTTGGCATGAACGGCATGTTCACCAAGATCAAGCCGGAGACCATGGCCGCGATGGTCCTCACGGGCATCGAGGGCGTCCCCCTGCACAAGGTGCCGCCCCTGGAGCTGGTCGTTCTCCACCCCGACTACGCCGTGGTCAAGCTGCCGATGACGGTCGTGGACCCCCTGCGCGGCATAGGAGAGGAAGCGGTGGGCGCGGCGGCGTTCATCTGGTCGACCGTGCCGGACCGGGGTGGGCCCCGGGATGCGTTCAACGTGTATCAGCTGCTGCACGAGTGGCAGGACTTCTCGCATCGGTTGCACGAGGCTGGGCATCAGCCCTACTGCCTCGTCTGGCCCTGAGCGGACGGCGCACGGCCGACAACCCCCCTCCCCCAACCCCCCGTAGCGGGTGAGGCGCAGGTCAGGTCTTTCGGATGTCATGGGGGTGACGGCGGCGCAGGCATCTGCCGTCGCCCGGCGGTCTCTCTCGGCGCGCCGGTCCCACTCGACGAGGTGGACGCCTTGAAGCACTGGCGCGCTCTGATCGTTCTGGGGACGGCCCAGTTCCTGATGGTCCTGGACACCTCGGTCATGAACGTCTCCATCAGTCAGCTGGTCGAGGACTTCGACACCGAGGTCACCGCCATCCAGGCGGTCATCACGCTGTATGCCCTCGTCATGGCCGCGTTCATGATCATTGGTGGCAGGTTCGGGGACATTCTGGGGCGTCGGCGCATGTTCCTGATCGGGCTGGTCGTCTACGCCACGGGGTCGGCGCTGACCGCCGTCGCCCCCACCCTGTGGGTCCTCGCCCTGGGTTGGTCCGTCATCGAGGGGCTCGGCGCCGCCATGGTGCTCCCGGCCATGGCTGCCCTCGTCGCGGAGTCGTACCGGGGGCCGGACCGGGCCGTCGCCTATGGCGTCATCGGGGGGCTCGCGGGCGCGGGGATCGCGGTCGGCCCGCTGCTGGGCGGCTGGGTGACGACGTACCTCACGTGGCGGTTGGTCTTCGCCGGTGAGGTGGTGGTCGTCGCGGCCGTCCTGCTCTGCCACCGGGTGATCCCGCGCTCCGCCCCGGCCGGCACCCGGCCCCGGCTGGACGGCGTCGGTGCCGTGCTCTCGGCAGCCGGGCTCGGGCTGGGGGTGCTGGGGGTGTTGCAGAGCAGTACCTGGGGATGGGTGCAGCCACGCAATCCTCCGTTCACCATCCTGGGGTTCGCTCCGACGCTGTTCGTCGTCGGCGCCGGGGTCGCGGTCCTGGCCGCCTTTCTGCACTGGGAGCGGCGGCGGGATCACCGGGGCGCGGACCCCCTCGTGCATGTGTCCCTGCTCGGCAGACCCGCGTTGCGATCCGGACTGATGACGCTGCTGAGCCAGAACCTCATCCTGCTGGGACTGTTCTTCACCATTCCGCTGTACCTGCAGGTGGTGCAGGGGTTCGACGCCTTCCAGACGGGGCTGCGCCTGCTCCCCGTGTCCGTCGCCATGCTCGCGACTTCCCTGTGCGCGTCCTCGCTGGGGCGGGTGGTGGGGCCGCGCCGGATGGTCCGGCTGGCTCTGACGACCCTGGCGGCGGCCGTCGTGTGGCTGCTGGCCACCATCGACCCGGTCATCGACGACGCGCAGTTCGCAGGAGCCATGGCGCTGCTCGGCGTGGGTATGGGCCTGCTCGCCTCGCAGCTCGGCAATGTGGTTCAGTCCAGCGTCGGCGAGGTGGAACGCAGTGAGGTCGGAGGCCTGCAGTTCACGGCCCAGAATCTGGGTTCGGCGCTGGGGACCGCGCTGATCGGATCGATCCTCATCGGTTCGCTGGCCCATGCCTTCACCACCCAGGTCGCGGACGACCCGCGGCTGTCCACGCAGACGCAGGAGGAGGTCGGTGTGGCCCTCGAGGCGGGCGTCACCTTCGTCGCCACCGACCAGGTGCGCTCCGCCGCCCAGCGCGCCGGACTGCCGCCGTCCGAGGTCGAGGCCGTGACGGACTCCTACGCCTCGGCGCAGCTCGACGGCCTGAAGGCGGCGATCCTCGCGACCGGCGGCATCACTCTCGTCAGCTTCCTGGTCACGCCCCAGCTGCCGGCCGGACGGACGAGCCGTGCCCGTCGGCCGCGGACCGATGCTCCGGCAGGGGCCGGATCGACGTCGTGAACCGGGCGGAAGGGGTACCTGCCGTGTCCCGTAACGCCGGCCCGGCACGCGAACGGCACTCGGCGGCCCCCTCGTCGCGGCGCAGTCCCCGGATCACCCGCCGTGGGTGACCCGGCCGTCGGCTGTGCACGGGACGATGAGGCGGTCGGGGTCCCCGTATCGCCGCTTCGGCGGTCCGGGAGCGACCCGCTCGATCACGCGAGGAGAAGAGCGATGACCATGCCGCGTGAACCGGCGTCGCGCGCCGGACCGGAACCCCCTGCCGGTGGGATGGCCCCCGGCCCGGTGGAGGATCCCGCGGATGTACTGGCGCGACTGGGCCGTTCATGGATCTGGATCCTGGGCTCGGCGGTCGCGACGCTGGTGCCAGGCATTCTGATACTGGTCTGGCCGGATGGCACGCTGCACGTCCTGGCGGTCCTCATCGGCCTGTATCTCCTGGTCACCGGCGTGTTCCGGTTTGTCGACGTGTTTGCGCGGGAGGAGCACGGCGAACGACTGCCCGGACTGCTCCTGGCCGTGCTGTACCTGCTGGCCGGAGTCCTGTGCCTGCGGAATCCGCTGCAGACCATCACCGCGCTCTCCCTGATCGTCGGCGTCGTCTGGCTCGTGTCCGGTGTCCTCACCCTCTACACGGCCATCGCGGCCAAGGGCCTGCCGCACCGTGGCGTCGTCCTGTGCGTCGCCGTGCTCGGCATCGTCGCGGGGATCGTGGTGCTCGCCCTGCCGGCCGAGTCCGCCCGCGCGTTGACCCGGCTGCTCGGCCTGTGGCTGGTCCTGCTCGGTGTGGCCGAGGCGGCGGTCGCCTTCGCGTGGCGGGCGGCGCTCCGAAGGGCGCGCGGCACGGGCGCGCAAGATCCCGCCCCCATGGCATGACGCCCCAGCGCCGTTCATCCGGGCGCTGTGCGTGGTCCGAAGCGACGGGCCCTTCGAGTCGTACGAGCGCGCACCTGGGGACGTGTGGCTGCCGAAGGCACAGGTGAGTGACGAAGGGAGTCGCGGCCCGGTCGGGCTCGTCAGGTGCCGGACTCGTCGTCCGCGCGGAACACGGGCGCCGTGGTGGCCCGCGGCATCACATGCGTGGGCAGGACGACGTGCCGTTCGTGCTCGGCCTCGGAGTCCTCGATGAGCCGCAGGGCCAGCTCGCCTGCCTCGCGGCCGATGTCCGCGGCGGACTGGGCCACCGTGGACAGGTCGAACCAGTCGGCGAGCGGCTGGTCGTCGAAGCCGAGGACGGAGATCCGTTCCGGCACGGCGATCTGTGTCCTGCGCAGGATCCGGACGGACGCGACCGCGACCTCGTCCTGCTCGGCGAAGATCGCGGTGGGCGGCTCGCGCAGGCTGAGCAGCGTGCCGAGCGCCTCGGCGATGCCGCGCCTGTCGGCGACCTGCACCGCGGTCACGAGGTCGTCGTCGAGCGGGACGCCCGCTTCGGTGAGTGCCTGCTGGTAGCCGAGCAGCCGTTCGTTGGAGCTGAAGGAGAAGCCGCTGGCGCCCTGCGTCGCCAGGAAGGCGATGCGCCGGTGGCCGAGGTTGAGCAGGTGCCGGGTGCCGTGCAGGGCGCCGGCCACGTCGTCGACGTAGACGCTGGGCCGTCCTTCGACGTGCTGGCTGACGTAGATGACGGGGATGCCGAGGCTGTCCAGCCGCGCGGTCTCGTCGTCGGTGAGGTCGAAGGAGAACACCAGCAGGGCGTCCGCGTTGCGCCGGGCCGGGAGGTGGTCGAAGAACGAGGTGCGCTCGGCCAGGTCGGGGATCACATAGACGTTGAGCTCCATGCCGGCCGCCCGCAGCAGCGGGGCCAGGCTCGACAGGGCGGCTCCCATGAACCACGCGTCGAGTGTGGGCACGAGCACCGCGACGTTCCCGGTTCGGCCCGTGACAAGGCTTGCAGCCTGTCGTGACACGGCGAAGTTCAGCTCGCGCGCGGCCTTCTCGACGCGGGCGCGCACGTCGGGCGAAACGGTGGAGAGTCCGCGCAGCGTGCGGGAGACGGTGGATGTGGAGACCCCGGCCCGTTCGGCCACGTCGGCCATCGTCGGGTGCCGCTGAGCTGGTGGCATGAGCGGACGGTAGCACAGGGGACACGCCGTCCACGGGTCTGTGTGACAGCGCTTTCACGTAACACTTCGCAGTACTACCGCTAAGTAACACATTGACTTCCGGTTAGGCCGCCCCTAGCTTGCAAGCGTTGTCTCGACGGCGTCGAATCGCTGTCGAATTCCCCCAGAGCCGTCAAAGAAATGGCTCTGACCTGCCTGATTGTCCAATCAGAGCAATGACAACGCAGTCTCAAGAGGAACCGCACGCCCAGGAGAGACAGTGACGATCAAGACCTCCCCAATGTCCAGGACCGCGACCAGAGCGTTCCGGTGTTCGGCCGCACTCGCCACCGGCGGGCTGCTCATCACCGCCTGCTCCCCCTCCGCCGGCACCGACTCCGGGCAGTCCGGAGCACCGTCGTTCGAGGGGCGCGGCCCCATCACGTACGTGGCCGGCAAGGACACCACCGGCACCGTCCAGCCCATGATCGACCGCTGGAACAAGCAGCACCCGAAGGAGAAGGTCACCTTCATCCAGCTGCCGACGGACCCGGACGCCCAGCGCCGGCAGATGATCCAGAACGCGGAGACGAAGTCCGACGCCTACACGGTGTTGTCCCTCGACGTCGTGTGGACGTCGGAGTTCGCCGCCCACCAGTGGATCGACAGGCTGCCGCAGGAGCGGTTCCCGCTGGGCAGAATGCTGAAGCCGGTGGTCGAGACGGCCAAGTACCGCGGCGGCCTGTACGCGGTTCCGGGCAGCTCCGACGGCGGCATGCTGTACTACCGCTCCGACCTGCTGAAGAAGGCCGGGGTCGGCCAGCCCCCGGTCACCTGGGCCGAGTTGAAGGACGCCTGCGCCAAGGTGAAGAAGCTGCCCGAGGCGAAGGACATGTCCTGCTACGCCGGGCAGTTCCAGAAGTACGAGGGCCTGACCGTGAACTTCGCCGAGGCCGTGAACTCGGCGGGCGGCACCGTCACCGACGCGAAGGGCACGCCGGACGTCGACACCCCCGAGGCCAGGAAGGGCCTGGACTTCCTCGTCGACTCCGCGAAGGACGGGACGATCCCCGAGGAGAGCGTCACCTACCAGGAGGAGGACGGCCGCCAGGCGTTCCAGTCCGGCAAGCTCGTCTTCCTGCGCAACTGGCCCTACATGTACGGCCTGGCCGCCAAGAGCGGGATCAAGGGGAAGTACGCGGTCGCCCCGCTGCCCGGCCTGAACGGGCCCGGCGCCTCCAGCCTGGGCGGCCACAACATGGCCCTGTCCTCCTTCGCGAAGAACAAGGCCACCGCCCTGGACTTCATCAAGTTCTTCACCAGCGAGGAGAACACGGCCACGCAACTCAAGGAGGCCTCCGCCGCCCCGCCGTACGCCTCCCTGTACGACGACAAGGCGCTGACCGCGCAGTACCCGTATCTGCCCGTGCTCAAGGAGTCCATCCTGCGGGCCGTGCCGCGCCCGCGCGTCGTGCAGTACGGCGATGTGACCGCGGCGGTCCAGCAGCAGGCCTACGCCGCCCTGACCGGTGACAAGAGCAGCGCGCAGGCGCTGAAGGACCTGCAGGCGGCGCTGCAGAAGTCCATCGCGCGGTGAGGGGCGGTGCCATGACCGAGACCGTGATCGCGCCCGAGGTCACCGACGGGCCGGCCTCCGAACCCGTCACCCGCCGTCGGCTCACGGGACGGACGGCCCGGGCGACCGCCGGATCGGGGCGGATGGCGGCCCTGCTGGTGTCGCCGACCCTGCTGGTGCTGTCGATCGTCGTCATCTACCCGACCCTCATGGCGCTCAAGGAGTCGCTGTACGGGCCGAAGGGCCTGGACCCGGCGACCGGATTCATCAGCGACACCGAGCCGTTCGTCGCCCTGAAGAACTACGCCGACATCTTCGGCGAGGCCGGGGATCGGTTCTGGAACGCCTTCTGGAACACCACCTGGTTCACCGTCGTCACGGTCGGCCTGGAGACCGTGATCGGCGTGGCCATGGCCCTGATCATGCACAAGGCGTTCCGGGGCCGCGGCTTCGTACGCGCCGGGATCCTGATCCCCTGGGCCGTGCCCACCGCGATCTCCGGCCTGCTGTGGCGGTGGATCTTCAACAGCGACGGCATCGCCAACGCCCTGATCGGCCATCAGATCCTGTGGACCACCGAGGGCTTCCACGCCAAGGTCGCGGTCATCGTCGCCGAGGTGTGGAAGACGGCCCCGTTCATCGGGCTGCTCGTCCTGGCCGGCCTGCAGGTGATCCCGAAGGAGGTCTACGAGGCGGCCCGCCTCGACGGCGCCCGTCCGCCCCGCCAGTTCTGGCACATCACACTGCCCCTGGTGAAGCCCGCGCTACTGGTGGCGGTGCTGTTCCGCTGCATGGACGCACTGCGGATGTTCGACCTGCCCTACATTCTCGTGGGCGCGCAGAAGCACTCGGTGGAGACCCTGTCCATGCTGGCGCAGGACGAGGCGTCCAACGTCCGCTTCGGCCCGGCCTCCGCCTACGCCGTGCTCCTCTTCCTCTACGTCTTCCTCATCGCCCTGGCCTTCGTACGGCTGCTCGGCGCGGACCTCGTCGGAGAGGGCGCCGCAGGCCGCCGGCGGAAGGCAGGACGCCGCCGTATGGAGGTGACGGCATGACAACCACCCTCACCGCGAGGACGACCGCCATCAACACGAGGACGACGTCCGTCACCGCGAAGTGGCGCAGCGGACTGCTCTACGCCTCGGTCGCCGCCGTCGTCGCCTGCTGTCTGGCCCCCTTCTACTGGATGCTGGTCTCCAGCCTGCGCCGCACCTCGGACATCTTCGACACCTCGCTCGTGCCGTCCCCGGTGTCCTTCGAGAACTACCGGGCGGTGTTCGACCCGGCGCAGGGCTTCGGCCAAGCGCTGCTGAACAGCCTGGTCGTCGCCGGGGTCACCACCGTCCTGGCACTGGTGCTGGCCACGTTCACCGCCTACGCGATGGCCCGGCTGGAATTCCGCGGCAAGCGGCTGATCCTGACCCTCGTCATCGCGACCTCGATGTTCCCGGTGGTGTCGATCGTGGTCCCGCTGCTGAAGCTGTTCACGGACGTCGGCTGGATCAACACCTACCAGGCGATGATCGTGCCGAGCATGTCCTTCGCGCTGCCGCTGGCGGTGTGGAACCTGACCGCGTTCTTCCGGCAGATGCCGGACGAGCTGGAGCACGCGGCGATGGTCGACGGCTGCACGCGCGGCCAGGCGTTCCGCAAGGTCATCATCCCGCTCGCCGCGCCGGGCATCTTCACCACGGCGATCATCACGTTCATCGCCGCCTGGAACGAGTTCCTCATCGCCCTGTCGATGACCAACAAGCCGGACATGCAGACCGCGCCGGTCGCCATCTCGAAGTTCACCGGCGCGACGACGTACGAGACGCCGTTCGGCAGCCAGATGGCCGCGGGCGTCCTCGTCACCGTCCCGCTGGTGGTCATGGTGCTGCTCTTCCAGCGCCGCATCGTCGCCGGACTCACGGCGGGCGCGGCAAAGTAGCCACCCCTTTCCGTAGCCGTTTCTCCCCAGCCCCACCCAACGACCAAGGAGATACCCAGCCTTGTCCCCCACCTCCGCACCCTGGTGGCGCAGTGCCGTCATCTACCAGGTCTACATCCGCAGCTTCGCCGACGGGAACGGCGACGGCGTCGGTGACATCGCCGGCATCCGCTCCCGACTGCCGTACCTGAAGTCGCTGGGCGTGGACGCCATCTGGATCAACCCCTGGTACAAGTCCCCGATGGCGGACCACGGTTACGACGTGGCCGACTTCCGGGAGATCGACCCGGTGTTCGGCACGGTCGCCGAGGCCGAGCAGCTCATCGAGGAGGCGCACGCGCACGGGATCCGCGTCATCCCCGACATCGTGCCCAACCACACCTCGGACCGGCACGCCTGGTTCCAGGAGGCGCTGGCGGCGGGCCCCGGCAGCCCGGAACGGGAACGCTACGTCTTCCGTGAGGGCCGGGGCGACGACGGCTCCCTGGCGCCCAACGACTGGGTGTCCTGCTTCGGCGGCCCTGCCTGGACCCGGCTGCCCGACGGCCAGTGGTACCTGCACCTCTTCGCCCCCGAGCAGCCGGACCTCAACTGGGAACACCCCGAGGTGCGCGCCGAGTTCGAGTCGGTCCTGCGCTTCTGGTTCGGCCGTGGCGTGGACGGCTTCCGCATCGACGTCGCGCACGGCCTGATCAAGCACCCTGAGCTGCCCGACCTCCCGCCCCGCCGGGACCCGGACGACGGGCAGGCCTGGCAGCACCTCGACCATCCGCACTGGGACCGCGACGAGGTCCACGACATCTACCGCGCCTGGCGCAGGGTGGCCGACGAGTTCCCCGGCGACCGGTCCTTCGTCGCCGAGGCCTGGGCGGACACCCCCGAGAGGCTCGCCGCGTACGTCCGCCGGGACGGCCTGCACACCGCGTTCAACTTCGACTTCCTGATGTCGAGCTGGCACCCGAAGGACCTGCGCACGGTCATCGACGGCTCCCTGGAGATGCTCGGCGCGGTGGGCGCGCCCGCCACCTGGGTGCTGTCCAACCACGACGTCGTACGGCACCCCAGCCGCTACGGCCGCAAGGCCACCAAGCGCTGGGTGGCCAACACGTCGTACGAACCCGAGGGCCCCCTCGACCTGGAGCTGGGCACCAGGCGCGCCCGCGCCGCCGCCCTGCTGATGCTGTCCCTGCCCGGCGGCGCCTACGTCTATCAGGGCGAGGAACTCGGCCTGCCCGAGGTCGAGGACCTGCCCGAGGCCGTGCTCCAGGATCCCGTCTGGGAGCGCTCCGGCCACACCGACCGTGGCCGGGACGGCTGCCGGGTCCCGATCCCCTGGTCCGGCCGCAGCACCCCGTACGGCTTCAGTCCCGACGGCGCCACCGGCGCGCCCTGGCTGCCGCAGCCCGCCGACTGGGCGCCGCACACCGTGGCGGCCCAGTCCGGCGACCCGGACTCCATGCTGGAGCTGTACCGCACCGCCCTGCGCCTGCGCCGCGAGCACCCCGCCCTCGGCGACGGCACCATGACCTGGATGGAGACCGCCGAAGGCGTCCTCGCCTTCAGCCGCGACCCCGGCTTCGTGTGCGTGGTCAACCTCTCGGCCGAGCCGTGTCCGCTGCCCGACCACACCTCGGTGCTGCTGGCGAGCGGTCCCCTGGAGGGCGCCGTGCTGGCGCCGGATCAGGCGGCGTGGCTGACGGTGCAGGTGTAGCCAAGGGTGTGGTCGAACCCGGATCACGTCGGGGCGGGGCCTCCGTGTCCCGCCCCCATCGGATCCTTTCGAGTGAAGATCGACCGGCGGCACGCGTCCGCCCGGAGAGCCCCGGTTAGGAAGAGAACGATCTCGCGCCCCTCGGCGACCAGCTCGTTTGCGATTCCTCAGGAGGCGACCGTCGTGCCCGTCCCCCCTCTCGACCACCGTGCCACCGGCTACAACCTCGCCCACGCCTACTGGCTCGCCCGCGCCTCCGACCTGGCCTACAAGGACGAGGCCACCATCGAGCGGCAGCTGCGGGAGTGGGGCTTCGACCGGGTCCGTCACCACCGCAGCACGTTCACGCCACCGTTCCCGTTGCAGGACACACAGGCGTACACCGCGAGCAACGAGCACATGATCATCACCGCGTTCCGCGGCACCGAGCCCGCCGACATCCGCGACTGGCTCACCGACGCCACCACGCCGCCCCGCCCCGGACCGGCGGGCACCGGCCATGTCCACCACGGCTTCGCCGAGGCCCTCGACTCGGTCTTCCCGAAGGTCAAGGAGACACTCGCCGAGTTCCACGACAACGGGCAGACCCTGTGGTTCACCGGCCACAGCCTCGGCGGCGCGCTGGCCATGCTCGCCGGCTGCCGCCTCTACATGGAGGATCCCGAACTGCTGGCGGACGGCGTCTACACCTACGGACAGCCGCGCACCTGCGACCGGCTGCTGGCGACCTCCTGCAACAAGGCGTTCAAGAACCGCCTGTTCCGGTTCGTCAACAACAACGACATCGTCCCGCAGCTGCCGCCCGAGCCGGTCTTCCACCACGTGGACGTCCTGCGCCACATCGACTCCACCGGCAAGGTACGGGAGACCACCTCACTGCTCGGCGGGTTGACCGACCGCGCACGCGGCCTGACCGCGGACGCCTTCGCCCCCGCCGGGGACGGCATCCGCGACCACTTCATGGCCGGCTATGTCACCGCCCTGGAGCGCAACCTCGTCTGACCGCGTGCCGACCTGCCGGGCTCTCGTCGCAGTGGACGACCGTGAAGTGGCGGATGCGGCCGACTTCGTCGGCGTGACGCTCGGGACCGGAGGCCTCCAGTTCGTCGACCACCGCGACCGCCAGGTCCTCCGCGCTGATCCACGAACGGCCGTCCGCGGCGGTGAGCAAGGTGTCGGTGCCCCGCCGGTAGCAGCCGGTCCGGTCACCGGGCTCCAGCAGGGCCGGTGGGCTCAGATAGACCCAGTCGGCATCGGGGTGCGCCCGGCAGGTCCGCAGCTGAGCCGTTCCGGCAGCCGCCACGGCCCGCCACTCGGCCGGGACGTACGCGGGATTGTCGGCCACCGGCAGGCCGCGGTCCTCCGGGCTGCGCAGCGCGCCGGCGCCACCGACGACGAGGACGCGGATGCCGAGTCGGGAGGCGGCGTCCAGCACCGTGCGGGTGGCTCCGACCAGGAAGTCCCGGTCGACCGGAAGGGTCCGTACGGTGAGCACGACGGCGTCCGGCGCGGAGTGCGTGAGCGCCTCGCGCAAAGCGGAGGGGTCGTTCGCGTCGACCGCGACCGGCGTGACGTTCGGACCCTGGTCCGGGGGCTTCCGGGACAGGGCGAGCACCTGGTGTCCGCGCATGCCCGCCTCGCCGATCACCCGGCTGCCGACCATCCCGGTGGCACCGAGCACGGCGATCGTCATGCCTGCGTTCGCCGAACCCGTCGTAGTCGAACCCGTCGTCATCGAATCCGTCGTCATCGAACCCGCACTCCTCTCATCAGCGCCTTCGGGGAATTGAGCTGTGCCGCGAGCAACGCGGCGAGCGCGAGCGCGAAGCCGATGCCCTGCAGCAGGCTCAGCGATTCGCCCAGGGCGAGGCCGACGACGGTCGCGACCAGCGGGGACAGCAGCACCAGCGGTGCGGACGCGCCGACCGGCAGCCTGCCGATGCCGCGGAACCACAGCGTGTAGGCGATCAGCCCGCCCATGCTGCCGAGCCAGAGGTAGCCGCCGGCCGCCCCGGCGTCGATCCGCTGCGGCACGCCCTCGATCGCGAGGGTGAGGGGGAGCAACAGCAGTCCGCCGGCGGTGAGTTGCCAGCCGGCCAGGGTCAGCGGGCCGACGCCCGCGGGACGGCCCCAGCGCTTGGTGAGAACGACCCCGCCGGCCATGGCGGCCGTCCCGCCGAGGCCGGCGAGCACGCCTGCGGCGTCCAGTTGGGCGTCCGGCCCGAGCACGACGAGTCCGACGCCGGCGACGCCGATCACGCCCCAGATCCATCGCCAGACCGTCGGCCGGTCGTGGAGCACCGCGATGGCCAGCCCGGCGACGAGCAGTGGCTGGGTGGCGCCGAGGGTGGCGGCGACACCGCCGGGGAGGCGTTCGGCGGCGAGGAACAACAGGGGGAACAGGACGCCGATGTTGAGACCGCCGAGGACTGCGGCCCGCCACCACCAGTCCCCGCGCGGCAGCACGCGCGTGATCGCCAGCCCGATCAGCCCGGCGGGCAGCGCGCGCATCAGCGCGGCGAACATCGGGTGCCCGGGGGGCAGGAGTTCCGTGGTCACGGCGTATGTGGTGCCCCAGGTCACGGGGGCGATCGCGGTGAGGGCGACGGTTGCGGCGGTCGCGGCGGTTGTCACCGGCAGTGCGTACGAAGGCCGTATAGGGCCCGGTGACCGTTCGGTCAAGGAATGCATGTCACGCAGTCTCCGCGGCCACCCTTCATGACTCCAAAGCATGGTTGTCATTACAGCCATGAACCAGAACGATGGAAACGTGGACCTCCAGCAGATGCGCTACGTCGTCGCCGTCGCCGAAACCCGCAACTTCACCCGTGCCGCAGAGCGCTGCGACGTGGTGCAGTCGTCGCTCAGTCACCGGATCGCCGGACTGGAACGGGAGCTCGGGGTCCGGCTGTTCGCCCGCTCCAGCCGCCGTGTCGAGCTGACCAGCGCCGGGGAGGCGTTCGTCGCCGGCGCGCGCGAGTGCCTGGCCGCGGCCGACCGCGCGGTCGCCGACGCCGCCGCGGCGACCGGAGTCGTACGGGGCCGGCTCGCCGTCGGTGTGATCGTGACGACGGCTGCCGTGGACGTACCAGAACTGCTGCAGCGCTACCGCGCCCGGTACCCGGACGTCCACGTCGTCCTGCGCTCCGGACGCAGCGACGAACTGGCGACGGCCATCCGCGACGGCGACCTGGACATCGCCTTCCTGGGCCTGCCGGAGGGCGAGGCGCCGTCCGGCGTCGAATCCGTCGTCCTCGATCACGACGAGCACGCCCTCGTCGTGCCGGCCGGGCACCGGCTCGCGGGGGCCTCCCGGGTCACGCTGGCGGAGATCGCCGACGAGACGTTCGTGGACTTCGCGGCGGGGACACCGGCCCGCGCCCAGTCCGACCGGGCCTTCGCCGCGGCCGGTCTGGTCCGCGATGTCGCGTACGAGGCCGGAGTCGTCGAGCTGATCTCCCGGCTGGTCGCCCGCGGCCTCGGCATCGCGCTGCTGCCGTCGGCGTACATCGGCCCCCTGGCCGCCCACGACCCCGAACTGGCCCTGGTCCGGGTGCTCGACGGACCGCACCGCCTGGAGTACCTGGCGTGGAGCCGCTTCAACCCCAGCCCGGCGACTCGGGCGCTGCTCGATGTCCTCGGGGTCGGACGCTCCTCAGAAAAGTGAGCGCGCCAGGGCGCCCCGCCCTGCTCCGGCCCCTCGTAGGGACCCGTCCAAGGCGCCGCCCCCGGCTCGGCTCACTTCGTGCCGACCGTCCTCAGCACCGTCACCGCCAACGTCCGCGCCGCCTGCACCACTTCGGCGAGCGACACCCGCTCCCGCTCACTGTGCGCCACGCGGATGTCCCCCGGCCCGAACTGCAACGTCGGGATCCCCGCGCCGGCGTACAGCCGCAGATCGCTCCCGTACGGCGCCCCGCACTCCCGCAGTCCCGCCGCTCCCCCGGCGTCGGCATGGGCGCCCCGGATCACCTCCGGCAACGGATGTCCCTCCGGCAGCCGCCCGGCGGCGAACTGCCCGCCCGGCCAGGTCACGGTCGCCGGGTGCGCGCGCAGCCAGGGGTCATCGGCGCACGCCTGCGCCACGCACCGCTCGAACGCGGCCCGCGCCTGCGTCGGGTCCTCCCCCAGCCGTACTCCCAACCGCCCCTCCGCGACCAGCAGATCGGGCACGCTGCTCGCCCAGTCCCCGGCGCGCAGGGTCCCCACCGACAGGGCGTAGGGGATCGGGTGCTCGGCCATCAGGGGATGCGCGTCCCGGTTGCGCTCGGTCTCCAGCCGGGCCAGCGCCCGGTGCAGCGGCAGATACGCGTCGACCGCGCTCACGCCCTGGTCCCGCGCACTGCCGTGGGCCGCCTTGCCGGGCACGGCGATACGGAAGGTCAGGGCGCCGGCATTGGCGGTGACGAGGGCGCCGCCGGTCGGCTCGGCGATGACGCAGACGTCGCCCCGGTGGCCGCGCCGCAGGGTGCCGAAGGCGCCGAGGCCGCCGTCCTCCTCGCCCACGACGAAGTGCACGCCGATGCGCCCGCGCAACCGCACCCCGGCGGCCCGTATCGCCGCGAGGGCGGCAAGGTGCGCCACCAGGCCGGCCTTCATGTCGCAGGCGCCCCGGCCGTGGACGACGTCCCCGACCACCCTCGGCACGAACGGATCGCCGTCCCAGGCGTCCAGGTCGCCCGGCGGTACGACGTCCACGTGGCCCTGGAGGACGAAGGCCGGACCGTCGCCGCCGTCCTCCGTCACCCCGACGAGCCCCCAGGCCTCCTCGCGTTCGGCCTCCGCCCCCGGAAAGCCGGGGTCCGCGCGCAGCGCGTCCAGGTCCATGGACCACAGGTCGACATCCAGCCCGAGCCGCTCCAGCCGCCCCGCCAGCAGGTGCTGAAGCTCCGACTCGGCCGCGCTCCCGGTCACGCTGGGCACGGAGATCAGCTCCAGCAGCGTCCGCCCGATCCCGGCCTCGTCGATCTCCGCCAGTACGGCGCTCTCCACGTCGCTCAGCACGATGACGCTCCTCCCCTCGACCACCGGGCACGACGCACGCCCCGCCCGAACAGATGGTGGCCCATTCACGCAGATCCGACCCACGCAGATCCGAGAGAGCGCAGCCCGCCCTCAGCCGGAACCGCCCACCGTGAACCCGATCGCCGTCCCGCCCCCGTCCCGCCGGAAGGCGAACGGCGCTCCCCCGTGCGACAGCGCCACCTCCCGCACGATCGACAGCCCCAGCCCGGACCCCGGCAGCGATCGCGCGTCGGCGGCGCGGTAGAAGCGGTCGAAGACCCGGATCAGGTCGTCCTCGGCGATACCGGGCCCCCGGTCGAGGACCTCCACCCGCACCGTCCCGGGCCGGGCGGGCCCGGCGACGTTGATCTCGATCGGCGCGGTCCCCGCGCGGTCGAACTTCGCCGCGTTCTCGACGAGGTTGGTCACCGCGCGCTGAAGCATCGCCGGCCGCCCCTGCGTCGTCGTCTCCCCGCACGCGCGGACGACGATCCGCCGTCCCGTACGCCGCCGGGCGAGCCCGGCGACGTCCTCGGCGATGTCGGCGAGGTCCACCCGCTGGGCCGGCTCGGCGTCGGACTGCCCGGCCGCCAGGTCGACCAGCTCATTGACCAGGTCGGTCAGTTCGCGCGCCTCCTGACCCAGGTCCGCGACCAGCTCGTCACGGGTGTCGGGAGGCAGTTCGTCGATGCGGCGCAGCAGGGAGATGTTCGTACGGAGTGAGGTGAGCGGGGTGCGCAGCTCGTGGCCCGCGTCCTGAACCAGCCGCCGCTGGTCCTCCTCCGACTGGGCGAGGCGCCCCAGCATGCGGTCGAAGGCGCGGCCCAGCCGGCCGACCTCGTCGTATCCGGCGACCGGCACCTGGATGCCGAGCCGCCGGGTACGGGCGACGTCCTCGGCGGCGGAGGTGAGGACGACCAGGCGACGCGTGATGCGCCGGGCCAGCCACCAGCCGAAGAGCCCCGCCAGCGTCACCACCGCCGCCATCAGCAACAGCGTCCGCTGCTGGAGCGCCCGCAGCAGGTCCTCGGTGTCGCTGAACTCCTGGGCGACCTGGACCGCGCCACGCCCGCCGCCCAGCGCGACGGTGGCGACGCGGTAGACGTCGCTGCCGACGTCGACGTCCTTGTGCTGGATCATCCGCCCGGCCGTCCCGTCGGCCGCGATCCGCCGGTCGGCGGACGTGACCGGCAGTCCCGGGCGCCCCGGGTCGACGACGGTCCCGTCCGGGCCCAGCACCTGCACATCGGTGCGGGCGGGCCGTACGAGATCGTGGCCCGGCGCGGAGGAGGAGAAGTCGTCCGGGATCATCGGCCGCTGCCGGACCTCGCCCCGCAGGTCCTGCACGACCTCGTCGAACACGGACTCCTGGTCGACCCGCACCAGCCGGGCGGCGGCGGTGTACGACAGCAGCCCGACCAGGACGGTGACCACGGCGGTCACAGCGGCGAAGGACAGGGCGAAGGTGGTGCCCAGTCCCGTTCTGCGTCGTGCCGTCAGCAGCCTCCCGAGCCGACGCCGGGCCGCGCCCACTCAGTCCTCCCGCAGCACGTAACCCACCCCGCGCACCGTGTGGATCAGCTGCGGAGCGCCCGGCTCGTCGAGCTTGCGGCGGAGGTAGCCGACGTAGACGGCGAGGTTCTTGGAGCCGGGGCCGAAGTCGTAGCCCCAGATGCGGTCGTAGATGGTGGAGTGGTCGAGGACGATGCCGGCGTTGCGGACCAGCAGCTCGAGCAGCTCGAACTCGGTCCGCGTCAGCTCCAGCTCCCGCGCGCCCCGCCACGCCCGCCGTGCCTGCGGGTCCATCCGCAGCCCGGCCGCCTCGATCAGCCGGCCGGAGGGCTCGGGGGCCTGCGGCTGCTTCGGTACGTCGACGGGGGCGCCGTTCGCCTCACTGGTGCGGCGCAGCAGGGCGCGCAGCCGGGCGAAGACCTCCTCGACGTCGAAGGGCTTCACCACATAGTCGTCGGCGCCCGCGTCCAGGCCGGCGATGCGGTCCTGGGTCTCCACGAGCGCCGTCAGCATCAGGATCGGGGTGCGATCGCCCTCGGCGCGCAGCACCCGGCACACCTGCAGGCCGTCGATGCCGGGCATCATCACGTCCAGCACGAGCACGTCCGGCGGCGTGCGGTGGGCCTGCGCCAGCGCCTCGACGCCGTCGGCGACCGCGGTGACCTGGTAGCCCTCCAGGATCAGCGCGCGCTCCAGGGCGTGGCGGATGGCGCGGTCGTCTTCGGCGAGGAGAACAGTCTGGGACACGGGTTCAGTCTGCCAAGGCCTCCGGCGGTTCGGCCGTTTCGGGAGCGCTGCAGTTGCCCTTCTTACTGGGATCTCACCGTCACACGGCCGTCTCCGGGGGCTCCGCCCCCGGACCCCCGTTTCGGCCTGAACGGCCTCGTCCTCAAGCGCCGGACGGGCTGGAAATGGCCGCCAGCTGCTCGGCGAAGGGCACCACCGTGAGGTCGTCCGCGGCGGCCGTCCTGACTCCCGACAGGCCCTGCATCAACCCCGCCAGCTCGCCCGCCGCCCGCTCGATCCTGCCGTTCAGCCCCTCGGCGCCCCAGTCCTCCGAGGCGGCGTAGACGCCGGTCGGGACGACCACGGCCCTCAGGTGGGCGAAGAGCGGACGCAGGGCGTGCTCCAGGACCAGGGAGTGCCGGGCGGTGCCGCCGGTGGCCGCGATCAGCACCGGCAGGCCGGTCAGCGCGTCCTTGTCGATCACGTCGAAGAAGGACTTGAACAGGCCGCTGTACGAGGCCGAGAACACCGGCGTGACGACGATCAGCCCGTCCGCCGAGGTCACCGCGTCGATCGCGGCGGCCAGCTTGCGGCCCGGGAAGCCACTGGTGAAGCTGTGCGCGATCTCCACGGCGAGGTCGCGCAGCTCGACGACCTCGACGTCCACCGGGTCGGAGGACTGCCGGGCCACCGCCGCCGCCAGCCGGTCGCCCAGCAACCGCGTGGAGGACGGGACGCTCAGTCCCGCGGACACGACGACGAGCTTCATGCGACGGTCACCTCTTCCGAATCCTTCTTCACCAGCAGGGAAGCGTGCGTCGGCGCCTCGGGCACGTCGGCCGGCCGCCCGGCCGCGAACTCCTTGCGCAGCACCGGCACGACCTCCTCGCCGAGCATGTCGAGCTGCTCCAGGACGGTCTTCAGCGGCAGCCCGGCGTGGTCCATCAGGAACAGCTGGCGCTGGTAGTCACCGGCGTACTCGCGGAAGGAGAGCGTCTTCTCGATCACCTGCTGCGGGGAGCCGACCGTCAGCGGCGTCTGGTCCATGAAGTCCTCCAGTGACAGGCCGTGCCCGTACACCGGCGCGACGTCGAAGTACGGCCGGAACTCCCGGATCGCGTCCTGCGAGTTCTTCCGCATGAAGACCTGCCCGCCCAGCCCCACGATCGCCTGTTCGGGGGTGCCGTGCCCGTAGTGGGCGTACCGGTTCCGGTACAGCTCGACCATCTGCTTGGTGTGGTCGGCCGGCCAGAAGATGTTGTTGTGGAAGAAGCCGTCGCCGTAGTACGCGGCCTGCTCGGCGATCTCCGGCGAGCGGATCGAGCCGTGCCAGACGAACGGCGCGACGCCGTCCAGCGGCCGGGGCGTGGACGTGAAGCCCTGGAGGGGCGTACGGAACTTGCCCTCCCAGTTCACGACGTCCTCGCGCCACAGCCGGTGCAGCAGGGCGTAGTTCTCGATGGCGAGGTTGATGCCCTGCCGGATGTCCTGGCCGAACCAGGGGTACACCGGGCCGGTGTTGCCGCGGCCCATCATCAGGTCCACCCGGCCGTCGGCCAGGTGCTGGAGCATCGCGAAGTCCTCGGCGATCTTCACCGGGTCGTTGGTGGTGATGAGGGTGGTGGAGGTGGACAGCACCAGCCGCTCCGTCTGCGCCGCGATGTAGCCGAGCATCGTCGTCGGGGACGACGGCACGAACGGCGGGTTGTGGTGCTCGCCGGTCGCGAAGACGTCGAGCCCGACCTCCTCGGCCTTCAGCGCGATGGCGACCATGGCCTTGATGCGGTCGCGCTCGGTCGGCGTACGGCCCGTGGTGGGGTCCGGCGTGACATCGCCGACGCTGAAGATCCCGAACTGCATGGTCGCTCACCCTCCAGGTTGTTGACGGTTCAACTATACCCGGAGAACGGCGACCGGCCAGGCACTATTCCCGACCTCTACCTCCAGTGCGGATCCCTGCCGGTCCGCGCCAGCAGCCGCTCGAACGCCGACGCGCCCTCGGCCACCGGAATCGGCTCCCCGAACACCCCCATCTTCCTGGCCGTCGGCGCCAGCTCGTCCACCGCGCCGGCCAGCTCCGCCACGACCGCCTCGTCGGCCGCCGGGTAGTCCTGGCCCGTCGCCCGTGCCAGGTCCCACACATGCACGGTGAGATCGAGCAGTGCCATGGAGCCGACCAGCCGCGCGGGCATGTTCATCCCGCCGGTCCTGCCCTCCTCGGCCCCGGGCGCCGACCAGGCCGCCACCAGCCGGTCCGCCTCGTCCGTGAGCCGCTCCCGCCACTCGGGGCTCCCGGCGACCCGGTCGGGGGTCTCGGCGAAGTCCGACGCCTCCTTCACGGCCAGCTTCTGGAACTGCACGATCACCTGGAAGAGGTGATCGACCAGCGCCTTCACGTCGTACTCGGCACAGGGCGTGGGAGCGGCGAGCGCCGTGTCGGGAATGCCCCGCACCACCGGAACCGCCCGCTCGCGCGCCATGGCCAGCAGCTCACCGATGCCGTACGTCCTCACACTGTTCGTGTCCATGCCCCGACCGTAGGGAAGCCGCCCCCCGCCCTTCTTGAAGAAACGCGACGCCCGCGGAATCGCGACGTACGATCCGGCCATGGAGGCACCCCGCCACGACACCCGCGGGATCGTCGACCCGTCCGCGCTGCTGAACCGCGTCCGGTTCCGCCGCCACGATCCCGCCGAGCCGCTGCGCCGGTACGTCGAGTGGTACTGGCTCATCGACTGGGACCTGCCCGCGCCCTACGCCTCCCACGTGGTCCCGCACCCGGCCGTCAACCTCACCTTCCAGTGGGACGAGGACGAAGGGCCGCCGTATGCCGAGGTCACCGGCGTCGCGCTCGGCCTGTACACCCGGAAGCTGACCGGCCGGGGCCGGGTCTGCGGGGTGAAGTTCCGCCCCGGCGCCTTCCGGCCCTACGCCCCCGAGGCACCGGTGTCCCGGTGGACGGGCCGCGCGCTGCCCGCCCAGGAGGTGTTCGCGCCCGCCACGGGCGACGCCGCGCACGCGATCGTCACCCCCGCCGACGACGCCGCCCGCGTGGCCGCCCTCGACGCCTTCCTGCTCGCCCTGCCCTGCGCCCCCGATCCGCAGGCCGACCTCGCCATCGACCTCGTCCGGCGCATCCGTGCCGACCGCACGGTGTGCCGCGTCGGCGACTTCGCCCGGGAGCAGGGGCTGTCGGTGCGGGCGCTGCAGCGCCTGTTCTCGACGTACGTCGGCGTCAGCCCGAAGTGGGTCCTCCTGCGCTACCGCATCCACGAGGCCCTGGACCTCGCCGGCACCCGCGCCGACGTCGACTGGGCCACTCTCGCGGGCGAACTCGGCTACGCCGACCAGGCCCACCTCGTACGGGACTTCACGGCGACGGTGGGGATGCCGCCGACGGCGTACGCGGCGGACGCCCGGTCCGGCGGCGCCGGCGACTAGGGAACCAGGACCAACCGGCCCCGCAGCCCGCCCTCGGCCAGCCGGGCGTGCGCCTTGGCCGCGTCGTCCAGCGCGAAGGTCTCGGCCACCCGGAGGGTCAGCACCCCGTCGTCCGCCAGCCGGACCAGTTCGGCGAGCTGTGCCCCGTCGGCACTCACCTCGACCGCACCGGTGCGCACCCCGCGCACGGACCCGGGCTGGGTGCCCGGAATGACGCCGATGTAGGCGCCCCCGTCCCGCACCCACCGAAGAGCCGTCTCACCCAGGATCGCGGCGTCCAGCACGGCGTCGAAGCTGCCCGCCTCGACGTCACCCGCCGTGAAACGGGTGGCCCCGAAGGACCGTACGAGTTCCTCGTCGGCCTCGCGGGCCAGTGCGGTCACGGATATCCCGCGGTGAGCCGCGAGCTGGACGGCGTATCCGCCGACCGCACCCGCCGCGCCCGTCACCAGCAGCGACTGATCCGGCCCCAACTCCAGCCGGTCCAGGGCCTGCGCGGCGGTCAGGGCGTTCAGCGGCAGCGTCGCCGCGTGGACGGAGTCGCCCGTCACCGGGGCCTTGGCGACGGCGTCCGCGGGGACGACGACGTACTCGGCGTGCGTGCCCAGCGGCTTGAGCATGCCGTAGTGCAGCGCCACCACCTCGTCCCCGACACCCCAGGCAGCGGCCGGCCCCGCCGCGTCCACCGTCCCGGCCACGTCCCAGCCGAGCCCGACATCGGTGCCGGCACCCCCGAAGACACCGGCCGCCAACCCCGCGTCGACCGGGTTCAGCGCGGCCGCCGCGACCTTGATCCGCACCTCCCCCGCGCCCGGCTCGGGCACCTCCCGCTCCACGATCTCCACGGCGTCCGGTCCGCCGAACGTCCTCACCACAGCAGCACGCATGGCAACTCTCCTGGTCTGTGCAATCAGTACATGTCGGGATGGGTTTCCCCGCTGTTGCAACAACCCTAGGAAGAGTTACTATCCATTCGTAAGTAGTTACCTGGGAGTGCGTACCTACCCGCGAGGTGAGCCATGCCGACCATGACAGCGGCCCAGCGGCGCGAAGAGGCCCGCATCGCCTACGACGCGTTCCTCAAGAGCTGTCCCACCAACCAGCTCCTGGACCGCCTCAGCGACAAGTGGGTCAGCCTCGTCGTCGCCGCCCTCTCCGCGGGCCCCATGCGCTACAGCGACCTCGGCCGCAAGATCGCCGGGGTGAGCCCGAAGATGCTGACCCAGACCCTGCGCTCACTGGAGCGGGACGGCCTCCTCACCCGCAAGGTCACCCCGTCCGTCCCCGTCCGCGTCGACTACGAGCTCACACCGCTCGGGCACGGCCTGGCCCTGCTGCTGACCGCGGTGAAGGACTGGGCGGAGACCCACTTCGACGAGGTCCGAGAGGCCCGCGAGCGCTACGACAGCGAGACCCCGGACACGGCCTAGGCGACGCTCCGAGGCGGGGACCGGCGTCAGAAGTGGTACGAGTCCCCCGTGTCCAGCACCAGCACCCGCTGCTGATCGTTCCCGCGGTCCACACCCGCCGCGCCGCCGCTGCGCACGGTGTCGAACTCCACCAGCACCTCCGAGGGCGCGCCCCGCAGCCGTACCCGCAGACCGACCGGCTCCCCCACCCCGTCCGCGTCCAGCGCCCCGACCCGGCACATCACGATCCGCTCGCCCGCCCTCGCACATCTGTCGGGCAGCGCCTGCCGGTCCGCCAGCGGCACGGACCAGCGCAGCCGTACCGCCACCGTCGGGTCCGGCACGGCACCAGTGCCGAACCGGTACGGCGTGAACCGTACGGCGACCCGGCCCCCGGACATGGCGGCGGAGCCGTGATAGGCGACAACCGCCTCCGGCGCGCTCACCGCCCCGGCCGCCGGGGCCACGGTCACCCCACCGGCCACCGCCATCACGGCCGCACCGCACACCGCAGCAACCCTCATCCGCCGCATCCGCCCACTCCTCACTCCAGCGTGGTCGTACGGATGTATCCCACGCGGAGCGAGCGGCAGGCGCCGTCCAACAGGTGACGTGCGCCGCCCCCGAACCGGTGAACGGACACGGCGCGGCCCCATGGCAAGCTGCCCGCATGCTCGTCCTGCGCTCCGCCGCCCTCTTCGTCGTCGCCGCCCTCTTCGAGATCGGCGGCGCCTGGCTGGTGTGGCAGGGCGTGCGCGAACACCGCGGATGGCTGTGGATCGGCGCGGGCGTGATGGCCCTCGGCGCCTACGGCTTCATCGCCACGCTCCAGCCCGACGCCCAGTTCGGCCGCATCCTCGCCGCGTACGGCGGTGTCTTCGTCGCCGGTTCACTGGCCTGGGGCATGGTGGCGGACGGCTACCGCCCGGACCGCTGGGACGTCACGGGCGCGCTGATCTGCCTCGCGGGCATGGCGGTGATCATGTACGCGCCGCGAGGCAACTGAACTGGAGGGCTCAGGTCGGCGGCAGCAGCCCCAACTGCCCGAGGAACTCCATCTCGTCGAAGTAGAGCCGGTAGTCGACGATGTGTCCGCTGTCGTCGACGGTGGCGAAGTCGACCCCGCGGATCCTGATCTCCTTCTGCGTGGCGGGCAGTGTCTCGCCCGTGGGCAACTGGATCGGTCCCGTGTTCCGGCCGGTGAAGACGCCCTCGTCGATGGCCGTGTCACCGATCTCGTACGAGTGCACCGACTCGTACCGGCCGTCGGGAACCATCTCCGTCATCTGGCTCCAGTACGCGGCGATGTCGTCGCGTCCGTGGAGTTCCCCGCCGTCCGGGGTCACGGCGACCGCGTCCTGTGCGTACAGCTCGGCGATGCCCTTGGAGTCCGCAGTGGTGATCGCTGCGGTGAGCCGGTCCATGACTTCACGTGCCTGTCCCATGATCCACCTCCTGCTCGGGAGATCACCCGTCTCATTGTCCCACCGCAGCGCGCGCCTATCCTGGCCGGACAGTCTCTGGACTCGACCACGCAAGAGGAGCAGCCATGCCCGCCGCAGCCCCGTCCACCGCCTCCCGCATCGCCGTAGTCACCGGTGCGAGCAGCGGAATCGGTGCCGCCACGGCGCGGCAGCTCGCCGCGGCCGGCTACCGCGTGGTCCTCACCGCCCGCCGCAAGGACCGCATCGAGGCGCTGGCCGAGGAGATCAACGCGGCCGGCCACTCCGCGGCGGCCTACCAGCTGGACGTGACGGACCGCGCGGCGGTCGACGAGTTCGCGCTGGCCTTCAAGACCATCGGCGTCCTGGTCAACAACGCGGGCGGCGCCCTGGGAGCCGACCCGGTGGCCACCGGCGACCCGGCCGACTGGCGCACGATGTACGAGACGAACGTCATCGGCACCCTGAACCTCACCCAGGCCCTGCTGCCCAAGCTGGAGGCGAGCGGCGACGGCACGGTGGTCGTCGTCTCCTCCACCGCCGGCCACAGCACCTACGAGGGCGGCGCGGGCTATGTCGCCGCCAAGCACGGCGCCCACGTCCTCGCCGAGACCCTCCGCCTGGAGATCGTCGGCCGGCCGGTCCGCGTCATCGAGGTCGCGCCCGGCATGGTCAAGACGGACGAGTTCGCCCTGACCCGCTTCTCCGGCGACACCGACAAGGCATCCAAGGTCTACGAGGGCGTGGCCGCCCCGCTGACCGCCGACGACGTCGCCGACACGATCACCTGGGCGGTCACCCGCCCCAGCCACGTCAACATCGACCTCCTGGTGGTCCGCCCCCGCGCCCAGGCGTCCAACACGAAGGTCCACAGGGAGAAGTAGGGTCACGCAGCGTGGACAGGCACATACGTTGCGCAGCGCTGCACAATTTCCGCGACCTGGGCGGCTGCCCGACGACGGCCGGCACCGTGTCCGCCCCGGCCGCCTCTACCGCTCGGACTCCCTGGGCAAGTTAAGCGCGGGCACCGCGGACTGGCCCCGCTTCCACTCCCTCGGCATCTGCACGGTCATCGACCTGCATTACCCGTGGGAGATCGAGAAGAGCGGCCGCGTCCCGGACCACCCGTAGTACACGTACCCGTATCTGACCGAGCGCTACATGGAGGTTGCGCAGGACGGCAGTACGGAAATCCGCAGCGCACTGGAACTGGTCGCGAAGGCTGCGGAGTCGGCCCCCTGGCCTTCCACTGCGCCTCGGGCAAGGACCGCACGGGCATGGTGGCGGCGCTGATCCCGGGCCTGCTCGGAGTGCCCGAGCGCGCGATCATCGAGGACTTCACCCTCACGGAACTGGCCGGGTTTCGGCCGCGCCCCCGAAGCGGTCATGCGCCTGTTCCTGGCGGGGCGTTACGGCTCGATCGAGGGCTATGTCTCCGAGGCGTTGTCGCTGGACCCACAGCCGCTCTCAACAACCCTCCGCGGTGCCCTCCTTGAGAAGCGACCGGAATAACTCACAAGGGTGAACACCATCGATCACCCGAACGGAGAATGAACTGTCGATCTAGGCTCGCGCCACAACATCAAATCGACGGCCCTCGACCGGGATGCCGCCCGGACGAGGGCCTGACCAGCAAGGAAGGAAGAGCTTCCTCATGGCTGAATGCGAGCCTAGCGTGCCCTCGAAGGCGCCAGCCGACCGCCGCGGAAAGGTGAGGCCCCCAGCGTCGGAGTTGGAACATCTGCTCAAAAACCTCCGTGGCATCCCCGACGGCACCCCGTCGCTGCCGAAGGCAATGGCCCTGCGAGCTGCAGGCTGGCGCCTGGTGGTGGCCTACTGCCGTATCTCCAACGACAGACACAAAAGGGATGGCCATGGCGTGGCGGACCAGGCAAACCACTGCGCCCGGATCGCGTCGACCCATCGCATGATCGTCGTACACCGCTACGTGGACAACGACAAGTCAGCCTCGAAAGCAGGCGTCATGCGGCCCGAATTCGACGCAATGCTCGACGCCCTGAAGCAGGGGACTACGGCGGCGGGGTACCCGATTGAGGGGGTCGTGTGCGTCTCCGACGACCGGCTGTACCGGGATGTGCGTACCTATCGGCGTTTCATCGAGTGCTTCACCGCACACCCCTCACGCACCTACGCCGATGGACTCGGCTCGTTCGACCTTTACAGCGACGACGCCATACAGCGGGGTCTCCTGGGGGCGGCTTCCGCGCGCGCCGAGAGCACGAAACAGGGACACAGGGCCAAGCTGAACCATCGTGCCCGCGCAGAGCGAGGCGAGCCGGTCGGGCCGCGCCGTCCGTTCGGCTGGCATGCCGACAAAATGACGCTGCATCCGGGCGAATCCGAGGTCGTACGGCAGGGAGTGCGGAGCCTGCTGGCGGGCAGAACGCTCACCGCGGTCACCCAGGACTTCATCACTTCGGGATACACGAGCAGCCTGGGAAACCCCTGGCAGCGTCAGACGGTCAAACAGATCCTGCGTAATCCCCGCATCTGCGGATACCGCAAGCTCGACGGAGTCCTTGTCCTCGACGTGGACGGAATGCCGGTCCTCGGCCAATGGGAACCCATCGTGTCGCCGGAAGAGTGGCACCGCATCTCGGAGACGCTGGAACGGCAGCGCCATCCCGGAGGCTGGAACAGAACGGGCATTCACCCGCGAGAAGGTGTGCGATACCTGCTCACGGGGCTGGTGCACTGCGGTCGACCGCTTGCAGACGGGCAGCAGTGTGGTGCACCCATGCACGGCCACCCCACCAACATGTCGTACGAGTACCGCTGCCGCGGCGCGCTGGACGGCGGCTGCGGCCGAGTCAGCCGCCAAGGCCCGGCGGTGGACAACCTCGTCACAGAGCACGCCCTCATCAGGCTGGGTGAGCAACACACATCTGGCGCACTGTCCAGCATTCCCTGGCCCGGCATGTGGGAGATGGAAACCGCCAGGCAGCGTAAGGCGGCACTCCAAGAGCAGTGGTACGCCGGGGAGATGACCGACGCCGAGTACTTCTCAAGGCTCACGCGGGACGAAAGCCAGATCAAGCGGCTCTTCAATGAGCAGCAAGCCTGGGTGGTCGAACATCATCCGGGTGCACATGGCCCCGTCGACGCACGGTCTCATTGGGGCAGCCTGAAGAAGAGCGCGAGGCGCGAGATTCTGTTCCAACTCCTGGAGTCAGTGATCATCCTCCCGGGCACCAAGGGTTCACACCGCTTCGAACCTGCCGCAGTCGTTCCCGTCTGGCGCCAGGCGGGTTCGGGCATCGAAGCCGCGTAACCGAGCGGCGCACACGCGACGGCGGGCCCCGGTCAATCCTGACCGAGCCCGCCGCCTTGAGTCGGCAGGTCACCCCTTTACACAGACGACCTGCTTCAGCTTCGCGACCACCTGGACCAGGTCCCGCTGCTGATCGATGACCTGCTCGATCGGCTTGTAGGCGCTCGGGATCTCATCCACGACGCCGGAGTCCTTACGGCACTCCACGCCCTGCGTCTGCTCCTCCAAGTCCTTCGTCGAGAAGCGCCGCTTCGCCGCATTACGGCTCATGCGCCGACCCGCGCCGTGCGAGGCCGAGTTGAAGGACATCGGGTTGCCAAGACCCTTCACGACGTACGAACCGGTCCCCATCGAGCCCGGGATGATGCCGTACTCGCCGGCCCGGGCGCTGATCGCACCCTTGCGTGTGACCAGCAGGTCCACGCCGTCGTAGCGCTCACGGCTCACATAGTTGTGGTGACAGCTCACCTCGGGTTCGAAGGTGACCCTGGCCTTCTTGAACTCCTTGCCCAGCACATCCTTGAGAAGTGCCATCATGATCGACCGGTTGTACTTCGCGTACTCCTGAGCCCAGTAGAGATCGTTCTGGTACGCCGCCATCTGCGGAGTATCCGCCACGAAGACGGCGAGGTCGCGGTCGACCAGGCCCTGGTTGTGCGGGAGCTTCTGGGCCACGCCGATGTGGAACTCGGCCAGTTCCTTGCCGATGTTCCGGGAACCGGAGTGCAGCATCAGCCAGACAGAACCGGTCGTATCCGTGCAGACTTCGACAAAATGATTGCCGCTGCCCAGCGTCCCCATCTGCTTGCCGGCCCGCTCCTGACGGAACTTGACCGCGTCCGCGATCCCGTCGAACCGCCCCCAGAAGTCGTCCCACCCGGCCGTGCCGAAGCCGTGCAGGCGCCCGGGGTCGACGGGGTCGTCGTGCATCCCGCGCCCCACCGGAATCGCCTGCTCGATCTTCGACCGCAGCCGCGACAGGTCACCCGGCAGGTCATTGGCCGTCAGCGACGTCCTCACCGCCGACATCCCGCACCCGATGTCCACGCCCACCGCCGCAGGACACACGGCCCCGCGCATCGCGATGACGGACCCGACCGTCGCCCCCTTCCCGTAATGCACGTCCGGCATCACGGCGAGGCCCTTGATCCACGGCAGGGTCGCGACGTTCCGCAGCTGCTGGAGTGCCCCTTCCTCGACCGTCGCCGGGTCGGCCCACATACGGATGGGAACCTTCGCGCCCGGCATCTCCACGTACGACATAACGTCCTCAATCCCCCGGAAAACACATACAAGTCTGAAATCGCAAAACCGGCACCAAGGTCGATGAAAGGGACAGCGGACCGGCGCCCACGGCAGTGCGTGCGATACACATTGTCTCCAGTGGGCGCCCCCGCGCGGCAAGCGAATAACCAGCGGGGACACTGAATGACCGGCAACGGACCGACCACAGAACCACCGTCGAGAGGAGCCTGACCGTGCAGCGGAAGGCCTATGTATCCGGCGTCGCCGCACTCCTCGCGGCGCTGCTGGCCGGCTGCACCGGCAGCTCCGACGACGGCGGCACGACCGACGGCTCCAACCCCGGCGACTCCGGCACGGCGACCGCGGCGGCCGAGCCCGGCCGGTACGACACGCTGCCCGAACCGTGCGGCGTGGTCGGCGAGGACACGCTCGACTCGCTGCTTCCGGGCATCAGGCAGATCACGGACGAGGACCAGCGCGAGAAGGCGTACGAGGGCGCACCGACCCTCACCTACGACACCGACCGCAAGGTCGGCTGCCGTTGGAAGGTCGAGTCGACCGACGCCACGGACCATCTCTTCGTCGACTTCGAGCGTGTGGTGTCGTACGACACGTCGGTCAGCGACGACAGCGAGGCCGAGCAGCTCTTCGCGGCCCTGCAGGAGGCGGCCGACCTCCCCGAGCCGACGAGCACCGAGTCCGCCGCGACCGGCGAGGCCACCCCCTCCGCCGACCCGAGCGGCTCGCCCTCCTCCTCGCCCCCGGCCCCACCGTCGGCGTCCGCGTCCTCCTCGCCCTCCGCCTCCACCTCCCCGTCGGCCTCGACCTCCGGCGACGGCGCGACCCCCGCCGCCCTCCAGCCCCGGGTGCTCGACGACCTGGGCGACGAGGCCTTCCTCGACGACAAGCTCAGCAGCTCCGGTTCGACGGCCCAGCAGCGCAAGGTGACTGTGGCGTTCCGCACGTCCAACGTGATCGTGACGATCGAGTACGAGGAGCAGCCGGCCACCGTCGGCACGGTCCCGGACAGCGAGGAAATGCAGGACAGGGCCCAGAAACTGGCGGCACAACTGGCCGACGAACTGGCCGAGTAGCGCCCCTCGCGCACCCTCGTACGCCCAAGTGCGACGTAACCGAAACGAGACCACACACCTTCTTCACCGCGTACCGTGGCCCCTCGGACCCGATCCGACGGCAGGGACCACGAGTGTCAGTCATGAGTGAAGGAACCATGCAGCGAGTAGCAGAGCGAGAACAGCGTGACGGGCGTAAGCAGCGCGAGCAGCGGGGGAAGGGCCTTCACGGCCTGCAGCGTGCCCTCGTCTGCGCGGCCGTCGTCCCCGCGGTGCTGATCGCCGCGGGCTGCTCCTCGGACTCCGGTTCGGACGACAAGACGGCCGGGGACACGAAGGCCTCGGCGTCGGCGTCCGAGTCCGCGAGCCCGTCGCCGACGGTGCAGGCGGCGGCGTACAAGGCGCTTCCGCAGGCGTGCAAGGCGCTGTCGAAGAAGACGCTGGAGGAGCTCGCCCCCGAGGCCAAGTCCGGCAAGGAGGGCTCCTCGGACGAAGCGTCGACGCGTGGCTCCTGCTCCTGGAGCAGCCTCGACAACAACGGCGTGAAGGGCTCGCAGTTCCGCTGGCTCAACGTCTCCCTGCTGCGCTTCGAGTCGGACGCCTCGCGCGGCTCGGGCGACAAGCGGGCGCAGGAGTACTACGAGACGCAGGCCCAGGACGCGAAGTCGGTGTCGGGCGCGAAGAACACCAAGTCGGAGCCGGTCGCCGGGGTGGGCGACCAGGCGACGGTGGTGCGCTACGACCTGAAGAAGAAGGAGGGCTCCTTCCGCCAGGAGACGATCGTGGCCCGGGTCGAGAACGTCGTCGTGACGCTCGACTACAACGGCGCCGGTCTGGCCGGTGAGAAGACCCCGAGCACGGAGTCCATGGACAAGCTCGCGCGCAAGGCCGCCAAGGAGGCGGTGGCCGCGGTGAAGAAGGCGAACGGCAGCGGCACCGCGGGCACGCCGAGCAGCGCCCCGTCGAAGTCGGCTTCGAAGTCTCCCTCGAAGTCGCCCTCCGGGAGCTCATCGAAGGCGTCCAGCTCCCCGTCCAATTCAGCGTCGAAGAAGAGCTGACCGTCACACCTGCCCCACCGCTGAGTCACAACACGCAGCTCAGCCACGCCTGTTGCCCGAGCCCGGCCCCCTGAAGGGACCGGGCTCGTGCCGTACCGGCGATCCGCACGCCGCACAGATGTGCCACCCTGTTGCGCGCAACAACATGCACTGGGAGGGGAGTACGAGTGGCCGGGCCACCGCAGCTGACTCGGACGCACCGCATTCTCATCGGTGTGGTCGTGTTCGGCGCCGTCATCATCGCCGGCATCGGCTTCGCCGGTTCGTACGCGGCCGTCCGCGAGCTGGCCATCCAGAAAGGCTTCGGGAACTTCAGTTATGTCTTCCCGATAGGCATCGACGCAGGTATCTGCGTCCTGCTCGCCCTTGACCTGCTCCTGACGTGGATCCGCATCCCGTTCCCGCTCCTGCGCCAGACGGCGTGGCTGCTGACGGCGGCGACCATCGCCTTCAACGGCGCGGCGGCCTGGCCGGACCCGCTGGGCGTCGGCATGCACGGCGTGATCCCGATCCTGTTCGTGGTCTCGGTGGAGGCGGCCCGCCACGCGATCGGGCGCATAGCGGACATCACGGCCGACAAGCACATGGAGGGCGTCCGCCTCACCCGCTGGCTCCTCTCCCCCCTGCCGACCTTCCTCCTGTGGCGCCGCATGAAGCTCTGGGAGCTGCGCTCCTACGAGCAGGTCATCAAGCTGGAGCAGGAGCGCCTGGTGTACCAGGCCCGCCTGCGCTCCCGCTTCGGCCGGGCGTGGCGGCGCAAGGCGCCGGTGGAGTCGTTGATGCCGCTGCGTCTGGCGCGGTACGGCGTTCCGCTGGCGCAGACGGCTCCGGCGGGGCTCGCGGCGGCGGGCATCGAGCCGGCCCTGCTGCCGCCGGCACCGAAGCAGGCCCTGGACGCCGTTCACCCGGCCGAGGTGGCCGGCCTGACGCCGGGCAACGCCGCCGGCCCTCGCGCCGCCGCGGCGCCGGTCCCCCGGCAGGCGGCACCCGTCGGCGAGCAGCGCCCCGAGCTGGTCGGCCCCGAGCCGGCCGGCCCGCCCGACGTCGAGCAGCCGGAGTACGTGCAGGACTGGTTCAACACCCCCCGGAACGTCGAGTACCAGGGCGGCTACGACGCCCAGTACGACCCCCAGGGCCACTACGAAGAGTGGTACGAGGAACAGCTCCGGGCCGAGCAGTACCAGGACCAGTACCAGCAGGAACCGCCCGCCCAGGAACCCTCCCCCGAGGACACCGGCACCTTCCCGATCCCCGTGACCGGCAACCGCACCCGCCAGCTCGGCGAGGGCGGCGGTCCTCCGGAGCGCCCGGAGCCGAACGACGACGACTACTACCAGATCTTCCGTCAGTCGATCGACGGCAGCTACCCCACGCCCCGTGTCCTGGGCGACAACATCCAGGCGACGTACGGCACGTCGCTGAGCCCCAGCGCTCTGAAGACCCTCACGGAACGCTTCCAGAAGCGCCATTCGGCGGAGCTGGAAGAGGACCACATCGCCTGACCCTGAGCCAAAAAAAGGGGCCCTCCGCAGAGGGCCCCTTTTCTCGCATCGCCTCTATCGCCTACTCCCCGAGCAGGGTCCGCACCCGCTCCTGCCCCACCGCAAGCAGCAGCGTGGGCAGCCGCGGCCCGGTGTCCCGCCCGACCAGCAGGTGGTACAGCAGCGCGAAGAACGTCCGCTGGGCCGTCTTGATCTCGGCCGGCAGTTCCTTGGGCGTGGCGTCCGCGGAGAACCCGGCCTGCACCTTGGGCACGCCGTAGACGAGGTGGGTCAGGCCGTCCAGCGACCAGTGCGACTCCAGCCCGTCGAGGAGCAGCCGCAGCGACTGCTGGGACGCCTCGTCGAGGGACTTCAGCAGCTCGACGTCGGGCTCGTCGCGCACGATGGTCCGCTGGTCGGCGGGCACCTGCGTGTTGATCCAGGCCTCGGCCTTGTCGTACCGGGGACGCGCCTCGTCGAGCGAGCCCAGCGGGTTCTCCGGGTCCAGCTCGGAGAGGATCCGCAGCGCCTGGTCCTGGTGCCCGGCGGTGATGTCGGCGACGGACGCGAGCGTCCGGTACGGCAGCGGGCGCTGCGTGCGCGGCAGCTCACCCGCGGCCGTGCGCACGGCACGCGAGTGCGCGGCGACGTCGGCGGGCAGGGCGGACCCGTCCGCGACCTTCCCGTCGAGCTTGTCCCACTCGTCGTAGAGCCGCTGGATCTCCTGGTCGAAGGCGATCTTGAAGGACTGGTTGGGCCTGCGGCGGGCGTACAGCCAGCGCAGCAGCTGCGGCTCCATGATCTTCAGCGCGTCGGACGGGGTGGGCACCCCACCGCGCGAGGAGGACATCTTCGCCATGCCGCTGATGCCGACGAAGGCGTACATCGGCCCGATCGGCTGCTTGCCGCCGAAGATCCCGACGACCTGGCCGCCCACCTGGAAGCTCGACCCCGGCGAGGAGTGGTCGACACCGCTCGGCTCGAACACGACGCCCTCGTACGCCCACCGCATGGGCCAGTCGACCTTCCAGACCAGCTTGCCGCGGTTGAACTCGTTGAGCCGGACGGTCTCGGAGAAGCCGCACTCGTTGCAGGTGTACGTCAGCTCGGTGGTGTCGTCGACGTACGAGGTGACGGTGGTGAAGTCCTTCTCGCAGTTGCCGCAGTAGGGCTTGTACGGGAAGTACCCGGCGGAGCCGGAGCTGCCGTCGTCCTCGCCGGCCGCGCCGGAGCCCTCGGCGGCCTCCAGCTCGGCCTCGTCGACCGGCTTCTGCGACTTCTTGCCCTGGCCCTTGGGCTTGGTGCGGTACTGCGCGAGCACGGCGTCGATGTCGCCGCGGTGCGTCATGGCGTGCAGGATCTGCTCGCGGTACACCCCGGAGGTGTACTGCGCGGTCTGGCTGATCCCGTCGAACTCCACACCCATCTCGGCGAGCGCCTCGACCATCGCCGCCTTGAAGTGCTCGGCCCAGTTCGGATGGGCCGACCCCTTCGGCGCCGGGACGGAGGTCAGCGGCTTGCCGATGTGCGCGGCCCACGTCTCGTCGACCCCGGCGACACCGGCCGGCACCTTGCGGTAGCGGTCGTAGTCGTCCCAGGAGATCAGATGCCGGACCTGGTGGCCGCGCCGCCGGACCTCGTCGGCGACGAGGTGCGGGGTCATGACCTCGCGCAGGTTGCCGAGGTGGATGGGTCCGGAGGGGGAGAGTCCCGACGCGACGACGACCGGTTTGCCCGGGGCCCGACGCTCCGACTCCTCGATGACCTCATCCGCGAAACGGGAGACCCAGTCGGTGGTCTCGGTGCTCTGAGCCACGATCGGCACGTCCTTCTTTCTCCAGGGCAGCCGTACGGTCAACGGCTGGCGCCCTCATTGTCCCAGCAAGGACGGCAACAACGAAAACGCCTTTGCGGGCAGCGCCCTGAAGGGGCGCGGGGCTGTATCGATGTGCGGCTCCGCCGCGTGGGCGCGATCAGCCCCCACCGGCCCGCGGCCGCAATAACCGCTTTACCACCCATGGGATACTGACCGTGTCTATCCATCCCCACGAGGAGAAACGGCACTCACTCCTATGGCCCCGGTCACGCCCCTCAGCGACTCCGTCAACCAGCACCTCGTCGACGCCCTCACGGCCACCCTCCCGGGAACCGTCGGAGACGCCCTGCTGCGACGTAGCGACCGGGCCGACTTCCAGGCGAACGGCATTCTCGCCCTCGCCAAGAAGGCCAAGGCCAACCCCAGAGAGCTGGCCACCCAGGTCGTCGGCAGCATCACCACCGGTGACGTGGTCAAGGATGTCGAGGTCTCCGGCCCCGGCTTCCTCAACATCACCGTCGCCGACAAAGCGATCACGGAGAACCTCGCGGCGCGCTACGCGGACACCGAACGCCTCGGCGTCCCCCGCAAGGACACCCCCGGTATCACCGTCGTCGACTACGCCCAGCCGAACGTCGCCAAGGAAATGCACGTCGGCCACCTCCGCTCCGCGGTCATCGGCGACGCCCTGCGCGGCATGCTCGACTTCACCGGCGAGAAGACGATCGGCCGGCACCACATCGGCGACTGGGGCACCCAGTTCGGCATGCTCATCCAGCACCTGTTCGAGAACCCCGGCGAGCTGGCCCCCGCGGCCGACGTCGACGGCGAGCAGGCGATGAGCAACCTGAACCGGGTGTACAAGGCGTCCCGCGCGGTCTTCGACTCGGACGAGGAGTTCAAGGAGCGGGCCCGCAAGCGGGTCGTCGCCCTGCAGTCCGGTGACAAGGAGACGCTCGAGCTGTGGCAGCAGTTCGTGGACGAGTCGAAGGTCTACTTCAACTCGGTCTTCGAGAAGCTGGACATGAAGATCCGCGACGAGGAGATCGTCGGCGAGTCCGCGTACAACGACGGCATGCCCGAGACCGCCCGCCTCCTGGAGGAGATGGGCGTCGCGGTGCGCTCCGAGGGCGCGCTCGTGGTGTTCTTCGACGAGATCCGCGGCAAGGACGACCAGCCGGTCCCGCTGATCGTGCAGAAGGCCGACGGCGGCTTCGGTTACGCGGCCTCCGACCTGACCGCGATCCGCAACCGGGTCCAGGACCTGCACGCCACGTCCCTGCTCTACGTCGTGGACGTCCGTCAGTCGCTGCACTTCAAGATGGTCTTCGAGACGGCTCGCCGGGCAGGCTGGCTGAGCGACGGCGTCACCGCGCACAACATGGGCTACGGCACAGTGCTGGGCGCGGACGGCAAGCCGTTCAAGACGCGTGAGGGCGAGACCGTACGGCTGGAGGACCTGCTGGACGAGGCGGTGCAGCGGGCCGCGCAGGTCGTACGGGAGAAGGCGCAGGACCTCACCGAGGACGAGATCCAGGAGCGGGCCGCGCAGGTCGGCATCGGCGCGGTGAAGTACGCGGACCTGTCGACGTCGCCGAACCGGGACTACAAGTTCGACCTGGACCAGATGGTCTCGCTGAACGGCGACACGTCCGTCTACCTCCAGTACGCGTACGCCCGTATCCAGTCGATCCTGCGCAAGGCGGGCGAGACGAAGCCGGCCGCGCACCCGGAGCTGGAACTGCACGCGGCGGAGCGGGCGCTCGGCTTGCACCTGGACGCGTTCGGCGACACGGTCTTCGAGGCGGCCGCGGAGTACGCCCCGCACAAGCTGGCCGCGTATCTGTACCAGCTGGCGTCGCTGTACACGTCGTTCTACGACAAGTGCCCGGTGCTGAAGGCGGACTCGCCCGAGCAGGTGGAGAACCGTCTGCTCCTGTGCGATGTGACGGCCCGGACGCTGCACCAGGGCATGGCCCTGCTGGGCATCCGGACGCCCGAGCGGCTCTGAGCGGTCCGACGAACCGCGCGCGGCCCGTCCTCTCCCCCCAAGGAGAGGACGGGCCGCCGTCGTGATGTGGAACGGCCGGGCAACTAACGGCTGTTGGCGAAGTTCTTGAACGCGGCCCTGGTCCCGGAGCCGGCGATCCCGTCGATAGCGCCGGTGTAGCCGTAGTGCTGGAGCAGCCGCTGCAGCGCCTTGATGGTGCCCGATCCGACGATGCCGTCGATGGCACCGGTGTAGCCCCAGTACTCCTTGAGGCAGCGCTGGAACGCCTTCCAGCTGTTGGTGCCGAGCTGCCCGTCGATCGCGCCGGTGTAGCCCCAGTACTGCTTCAGCCAGCCCTGGACCTTCTTGGCCTCGGCGGCCGTCAGGCCGAGGTTGTTCACCGCGAGGACGGAGACCTCGGAGCTCACGGCCGGCTGTGTGTCCGGTGCCGCGAAGCTGGTGCCCGCGGTGGCGAGGCTTCCGGCGGCAAGGCCGATGACGGCACTGACGCTGACGAGGGTCCTCGTCCAGACATTCGGTCGCATGCGTTTCCCTCTCGCTCTGTCTCGGGTGGCGGCCCCTGCCGCCGGGCTGGCGAAACGAGCGTGCGGGGCGGGCGGCGAGGCCTGCCACAGTTGCCGCGGAAGTGACGTCACCACGGGACGTCCCACTCGCTGACCTGCGGAAACCTGACGCGGCGAGACGGCGGGGCGGGACGCCCGTGGCGAGCGGTTGGCCGATTTCGTACCGGTACGCGAACCCGCTCCCGGTGCGGGCCGTGGATGCTGATGCAGAATGCGACGGGGCATGGGGGCCGCTGACCACGGACCGCGTGCCGGACCGTGAACGCGAGTGGGGGGAACATGTCGCGTTGGGCAGTGCTGCCCGCGGAACTCGATCCGCGGGTACGGCAGTTGGTGGTGCGGTTGCGTCGGCTGAAGGACCACAGCGGGCTGAGCCTGCGGCAGCTGGCCGCGAGGACGGGGTACAGCCCGAAGTCATGGGAACGGTATCTGGGCGGCCGTTCGTTGCCGCCACCGCAGGCCGTCGAGGCGCTGGCCCGGATCGGGGGTGAGGATCCGACCCGGTGGCTGGCCCTGCGCGAGGTCGCGGCGGAGGCGTGGGGGAACGGGCGCGGGGAAGCGCCCGCGGCGGACGCGCTCACCCTGGAAGCAGCGATGCCGGAAGCGACGACGACCGCGCCGGAGATCCTTACGGCCGGGGCCGGGGCCGGGGCCGCCGCCGAGGCTCCGGCCGGCGGCGCGCGTTCGCCGACGCGTTCCCTGCGGGTCGCCCTGGTCGCGGGCGCCGTGGCACTGGTGCTGGCCGTCTCATCGACGGTCCTCCTCGCCGTACGGCTCTTCGGCGCCGCGGGAGAGACAGCAGCTCCGCTCGCCGCGTCCGCCGCGTCGGCACCGGCATCGTCCTCGCAGTCGGCGCCCACGTACGCCTGCCGTGTCGAGCGGATCGACGGCCGCTGGTACGCGGGCATCAGCCCCACCAGGGGCGCCGTCCTGGCGAACGGCCACGCGGGGCCGGAGGTGGCCGAGGCACAGTGCCTGCTGCGCCGGGCGGGCATCTCGCCGGGCGGCATCGACGGGATCTTCGGTCCGCTGACGGAAGCCGCGGTCAGACGCGCGCAGCAGCGGGCCGGGCTGGTGGTGGACGGCATCATCGGCCCGCACACCTGGAAGGCCCTACGGCGATGACGACACCGTCACCGGAGCGGGCCCGACTTGCCTGCGCGCTAAGGGAGTTGAAGGTCCGCACCGGCCTGAGCCTGGTCGGCCTCGCGGCGAAGACGGCGTTCAGCAAGTCCTCCTGGGACCGCTACCTCAACGGCCGCACCCTGCCCCCACGCGACGCGGTACAGGAGCTGTGCCGTCTCGCGGGCGAGCCGGAGGGACGCTGTCTGGCCCTGTGGGAGATCGCGGAGTCGGAGAGCAGCGGGCGGGCGCGGGAGGGCCCACGGTCTCCGTCTCCGCCCGCGCCCCCATCCGCTCCGGCATCCCCGCCTCCCCCTCCGGCTCCCCCTCCACCTCCTCAGCAGGGCACGGGTGCCGGGAGTCCCGCCGACGGCCGTACCGCCCTCCGCGGTGCGACAGTCCTGGCGGTGCTCGCGTCGATCTGTGCCGTGCTCCTCGGGGGCGTCGCGGCGGTGGTCCTGCTGCTGCCGCACCCGGAGGGGGAGACGGGGTCGGCCCTGGCCCCGCCGCCGTCCGCCGCCGGGCCCCGCTGCCAGGGGGCGGCCTGCGAGGGCAGGAGCCCGATGCGGATGAAGTGCGCCGCAGCTCCGGTCACCCTCGCCAGGCACCGCACGACCACCGGCGCCTGGCTGGAACTGCGCTACAGCGAGGAGTGCGGGACGAGTTGGGCCCGGATGTGGGGGACGCGCGTGGGTGACCGGCTGGAGATGTCGGCGGCCGACCGCGGCTGCGCCGGCGTCGGTGACGGTGCCGGTGCCGGTGCCGGTGCCGTCCGCGGCGCCGAGGTCCGGAGCGACATCGACGCGGACGCCTACGTCCACACCCCGATGACCGCGGCTCGGCCCGGTACCGCGGTCCGCGCCTGCTTCCGGCCGGCGGCGGGCGGCGGGAAGGAGTGCTTCGACAGCCGAGTGGCCGGCTGAGTTGTCAGTGCCGACCTCTACAGTCACCGGCATGGCGACTCTTCCGAACCCGCTGCCGAAGCTCGCGACCGACCCGACGGGCACCGCGCTCGGTCTCCAACTCCCGCCCGGGAGGCTCCTCGACGCGACCCACGAGGGCGAGTCGCACGAGCCGCTGCTCTGGCTCGCCGACCAGCAGGCCGTGCCGGGCGCCTGGGCCGCGCTGGCCCCGGCCCGGCGGACCGCCGGCCTGCTGCCGGTCGTCCTGGACGCGGGCGGCAGCCATGGCGGCCCGCAGATGTGGGAGCTGACGCCCGAGGCGATGTCGTACCCGGGAGATCACGACGCCGATGAGGTGCTGGCGGACCTCTGGGAGGAGTACGCGGCCGGGGAGACGCAAGAGGACTGGCCCGGGCTGGCCGACGCGCCCGCCGCCTCCGGCACCGTCTCGGCCGACGACCCCGACACGGTGGCCACCGACATCGCGGACTCCCTGCTGGACAGCGGCGGCCTGTTGGAGGGCCCCCGCCTCGCCCTCGTTCCGGCCCGTCGCAGCGCGGACGTTCCGGCGGCGATCGGCTGGACCGGCCCGGTGAACCACGAGGGCGACACCGCTCGCCTCTGCGCGGTGCTCCGCTCCTGGGAGGACCGCTTCGGCATACGGGTGGTGGCGCTCGGCTTCGACCACCTCCTCGTCTCCGTCGCGTTTCCGCCGACCACCTTGGCGGAAGCGGAGGCCGTCGCCGCCGAGCACTTCGCGTTCTGCCCGGACAACATCCTGCAGAGCGGTGACAGCACTGTGCGCGCGTACGCCGAGAAGCGGCTCCTCAACCAGCCGGCCTGGCACTTCTGGTGGGACTGACCGCCCCGCCATCCCCGGTCACTGCGGCAACACCCGCATCCCGTCCGGCACCTCGATGCCGAACTCCTCGTCCAGCAACCGCCGCGCCTGCTCCTCCTGCGTCACCTCCTGCTCGACGACCGCCCCGTCCGCCCGCGTCCGCGTGAGCAGCGGGCCGTTGAGCAGGAGGTGACATTCGGCGGTGACGCTCTGGACGTAGACGCGCTGGGTGAACGGTGAGCGCGGATTGGTGCCGATGTGCCAGTTGATGACCTCGAAGTCGGGCTTCTCGAACGGCTCCAGAGTGAACGCGTACTGATCCGCCCAGTCGCCCTTCGCACGGTCGTGGGCCTGCAGCACCCACAGCTCCAGCGGCCCGTGGTGGGGCGCGTGGACGAGCCGGTGCCGGCGTTCCGCGTCCCGGAACTCGACACCGGCCGTCAGCGGCACCGGCTCCAGCAGCGCGCCGATCGCACCGAAGCCGACGTCCGCGAGATACGGCTGCGGGTCGCCAGGCTCCTCGACGAGCAGCGTCATGTGGGTGCGCGGGCGGCTCTCGACGCGGTCCGCTCCCACCACGACGCGCGCGGCCAGCCGGGTCACGCCGAAGCCCAGCGCCTCCAGCGCGCACGCGAGCAGCGTGTTGTGCTCGTAGCAGTACCCGCCGCGCCGGCTGTGGACCAGCTTGGCCATCAGGTCGGCCGGGTCGAGGGAGGGCGCCGTACGCCGCAGGGCGTCCAGGTTCTCGAAGGGGATGCCCCTCATGTGCGCCAGGTGCACACCCCGAAGCGTCGCCACGTCGGCCCGCCGCTCGCCCTCCCAACCGATCCGCCGGAGGTACGCGTCGAGGTCGAACCCCGCCGCCTGAACCGTCTGCGCTGTGTCGGCCATGCCCTAAGCCTGACGCAAACCCTCCCCGAGCCGCCTCAGTCCCTCCCCGATCTCCTCGGGCGTCTGCGTCACGAAGCACAGCCGCAGGGTCGACCGGTCGGGCTCACCGGCGTAGAAGGGCGCGCCGGGCACGTACGCCACGTCCTGCCGGACCACCTTGGGCAGCAGAGCCGTCGTGTCGTACGACTCTGGCAGGCGGGCCCACAGGAACATGCCGCCCTCGGGCCGGGCCCAGGTCGATCCCTCCGGGAGGGCCCCGGGCAGGCCGGCGAGCATGGCGTCGCGGCGTTCGCGGTAGACGTCCCTGACGCGGGCGACATGTGCGTCGAGGCCGGTCAGGTAGCGGGCGGCGGCGAGTTGGTTCAGGGTCGGCGTGTGCAGGTCGGCCGCCTGCTTGGCGACCACGCAGGCGCGCCGCAGGGCGGCCGGCGCGCGCAGCCAGCCCAGTCGCAGACCCGGCGCCATCACCTTGGAGAAGGAGCCGAGCAGCACCGTACGGTCCTGAGCCCCCGGGTAGGACGCGATCCAGGGCACGCGCTCGCCCTCGTAGCGGAGTTCGCCGTACGGGTCGTCCTCGACGATCCACACTCCGCTCCGGGCGGCGACCTCGGCGACGGCCGCCCTGCGCTCGGCGGGCAGGGTCCTGCCGGTGGGGTTCTGGAAGGTGGGCACGGTGTAGAAGAGCTTCGGCCGCTCCCGCGCGACAAGTTCCTCCAGCGCCTGCGCGTCCACCCCGTCCGCGTCCCCCGGCACGGCCACGACCCGCGCTCCCGCGAGTCCGAAAGCCTGAAGTGCCGCCAGATAACAGGGGTCTTCGACGAGAACCGTGTCGCCGGGATCCAGCAGCGCGGTCGCCAGGAGCGACAGACCCTGCTGGGAGCCGGTGGTGATGAGAAGGTCGTCGGCGTCCGTCGCGAGGCCCCGGGCCGACATGCGCGCGGCGAGCCCGGTGCGCAGGCTCGGCTCGCCCTCCGTCGTGGAGTACTGCAACGCCCGCTCCGGCGTCTCGGCGAGCACGTCACGGAAGGCGGCCGCGATGCCCTCCCGGTCGAACAGCTCCGGCGCCGGCAGCCCGCCCGCGAAGTTGATGACCTCGGGCCGGGCGGTGACGGCGAGAATGTCCCGCACGGGCGAGCCACCGACCGACCCCGCCCGCGCCGCGAGCGGCGGCACGGCGGCCGGGGCGTGGTGGGGCGCGGGAGGCGCGGGCTCGGTGACGGTCATGACACGGCTCCTTCGGCTCGACGACGAGCGTGACGGCTCGTGCCGGGCAGCCTAGAGAACTAGGTGTCACCTACAGGCAGCTTTTCGGTATCCGGACTCCGCCGCCGCACAGCGGGGCGTTTCACTGCTCCGGACGTCCCACACCGAGCCGTTGGGACATGACGTCCCCGCAGGTCAACCCGCATTCCGCCGCTCGGTCGTCCCGAATTCACGGCGGACGCTGGCGGCCGGAAGGGATGATCACGCAGGCTGGGGTCCGACCCCCACCCAAGGAGAGGGCCCACCCCATGTCCGCACCCCCCACCCGTCGCCCGCACGTCCGGCTCCTCGCCGCCACGCTGGTGACGATCGCCGCGCTCACGCTGACCGCGTGCAAGGACGGCGAGGGACTGCGCGACGAGGGCCCGGCCGCCCTCCATGACCCGGGGACGGCGAAAGGCCACCCGGACAACGTCCGGGTGGCCTCCAGGCCTTGAGGCCCATATCACCGGCTCATGGCATCACGCGTGCGCCGGGATCTCCTTGGGGCTCGGGCCGTACTTGTTCGCGCCCGGCTGGGTGTCCGCGCACAGGAAGACCAGCATGACGATGAAGCCGACGAGCGGGACGATCCCGATGAGGATCCACCAGCCCGAGCGATCGGTGTCGTGCAGTCGGCGCACGGTGACGCCCAGGGCGGGCAGCAGGAGCGCGACCACGAAGATGCCCACGAGGGCCGGGAAGTCGATCGCGTAGCCGACGGCCATCAGCACGATCTCGAAGATCAGGTAGAACAGCGTGAACATCCAGTATTCCTTGCGGCGCGCACGACCGCTGAACACCGCATACTTCTTGAGCACCTCGATGAACCAGCTCACTGCATCCCCCCAGGGATCGACGTATGACAGACCCTCCGGAACGGATCAGGCCAAGCGCAGAAGCTACGAACACTGACGGGTACTCGTCAATCCGGTTGTCTGCGCAGCTCATTGCGCCGAACTCCCGGCCACCCTCCTGCCGCTGCCCGACTTGCGGCCGTCGAATTCAGGACAGATCCTTCGAAGATCACCGCGTATCCCCGCGCGGGTCCCGCGGGGATACGGCGCCGCAACCGGAACTTCCCCGAGCCGAGTTCTGGCCGTGGCCGAAATGAATGCGTTCCGATGCCGGACCGATCCGGAACCGTTGCCGTACCGTCGGCGGTTCCGTCAGCGAAGTGCCCGTGCCGCCTCGACGGCCCAGTAGGTCAGAATGTTGCGCGCCCCCGCCCTCTTGATGCCGGTCAGCGTCTCGAGGATGGCCCGGTCCCGGTCGATCCAGCCCTTCTCGGCGGCGGCCTCGACCATCGAGTACTCGCCGGAGATCTGATAGGCGGCGACCGGTACGTCCACCGCGTCGGCGACCCGCGCCAGGATGTCGAGGTAGGGCCCGGCCGGCTTGACCATCACCATGTCGGCGCCCTCCTCCAGATCGAGGGCGAGTTCCCGCAGCGACTCCCGCGCATTCGCCGGGTCCTGCTGATACGTCTTCCGGTCACCCCGCAGCGACGAGGCGACGGCCTCCCGGAAGGGCCCGTAGAAGGCGGAGGCGTACTTGGCGGTGTAGGCGAGGACGGCGACGTCCTCCCGCCCGATCTGGTCGAGCGCGTCCCGGACGACGCCGATCTGCCCGTCCATCATCCCGCTGGGCCCGACCACGTGGGCCCCGGCGTCGGCCTGCACTTGCGCCATCTCGGCGTACCGCTCCAGGGTCGCGTCGTTGTCGACCCGCCCTTCCGCGTCCAGTACTCCGCAGTGCCCGTGATCGGTGGTCTCGTCGAGGCACAGATCGGACATGACGAGAAGCTCGTCCCCCACTTCGGCCCGCACATCGCGGATGGCGACCTGGAGAATCCCGTCAGGATCGGTCCCAGGGGTCCCGAGGGCGTCCTTCTTCGCCTCCTCGGGAACACCGAAGAGCATGATCCCGGAGATGCCGGCCTCCACCGCTTCGGCAGCGGCCTTCTTCAGGCTGTCCCGCGTGTGCTGGACGACCCCCGGCATGGTCGCGATCGGCACCGGCTCACTGACACCCTCGCGCACGAAGGCCGGGAGGATGAAGTCGGCGGGGTGCAGCCTGGTCTCGGCGACCATCCGCCGCATGGCGGGGATGGTCCGCAGACGCCGCGGCCGCGTACCGGGGAAGGATCCGTACGTCGTCATGGCACCTACGCTACGCCCGCGTCGCGGGTGCCTTTGCCGACGAGGCGTCGGACGGAACACGGCCCCTGCGGCCCGCATGCGGCCCCCCACCCACCGGGTCCATCCTGAAGTAGAGACCTCCCAGGCCCCGCAGGCCCCCGCAGGCCCCGCAGGCCCCCGGACACAAGGACCCCGACGGCCCCGCCCCACCCGCCTCGCCGCCGCAGTCCCTCCGTACGTACGCACACCACGGAGGACGCGATGACCGCCACCCACCACAACACCCCCGACCTCTTCGCCCTCTCCGAGATCCACGGCCCGGTCCTGCGCCCCGGCGACGACGGCTACGCCGACGAGGTCACCGGCTTCAACCTGGCCGCGCTGCACACGCCCGACGTGGTCGTGGGCGCGAGGGACGTCGACGACATCGTGATGGCGCTGCGCTGGGCGTCGGCCACCGGTACCCCGGTCGCCGTGCAGGCGACGGGCCACGGCGCGAACTTCCCGATCGACCACGGCCTGCTGATCAGCACGGCCCGCATGACGGACGTACGCGTCGACACGGACCAACGCCTCGCCACCATCGAGGCCGGAGCGAAGTGGCGGCACGTCATGGACGCGACCGCACCGCACGGCCTGGCCGCCCTCTGCGGCACGTCCACGGACGCGGGCGCGGTCGGCTACACCCTGGGCGGCGGCCTGCCGGTCCTCGGCCGGGCGTACGGCTACGCGACCGACCTGGTCCGCTCATTCCAGGTGGCCACACCGGACGGCACCCTGTACGAGTCCGACCCCGACCACGAGCCGGAACTGTTCTGGGCGCTGCGCGGCGGCAAGGGCAATGTGGGCGTGGTGACCTCGATGGTCTGCGAGTTGCTGCCCTTGTCCACGATCCTCGGCGGCGGGATCTACGCCTCCGGTGAGCACACGGAGGCACTGCTGCACGCCTGGGCCGACTGGACCAGGACCGTCCCGGACGAGATGTGCAGCACCTTCTCCCTCCTCCGGCTCCCACCCATCCCGGAGATCCCCGAACCCCTGCGCGGCGGCTTCTGGGCCCGCGTCGCGATCGCCTGGCCCGGCGACCCGGCCGAGGGGGAGCGCCTGCTGGCCCCGATCCGCGCGGCTGCCCCGGTGGCGGTCGACATGGTGGAGGAGATGCCGTACGCGGCCGTGGACCGCATCCACATGGAACCGCAGGATCCCCTGCCGGCCCGCGAGGCATGCGCCCTGCTACGCGACCTGCCCGCGGAAGCGATCGACACGTTCCTCTCCCAAGTGGGCCCGGCCGTCCCCGACTGCCCCCTCCTCGTGGTGGAGATCCGCCACATGGGCGGCGCCCTGGCCCGCCCCGCCCGCCTGGAGGACGCGATCTGCTCCCGGGACGCGAACTACCTCCTGGAATCGGTGGGCGTCCTGGCAGCCCCACCGGCAGCCGAGGCCATAGAGATGACCACAAGGTCCCTGTACTCGGCGATGGCCCCCTACGGCACGGGCCACACAATGATCAACATCCACGGCACCCCGGGAGACACCACCGACCGAGCCCGAGCCTGGACCCCCGAAACCCGCACCCGCCTGAGCCACGACAAGTCCACCTACGACCCATCCAACCTGCTCCGCTTCGGCCACACGGTGCCGACATAGCCCGTCCGGCGTTCGAGGCCCACGCACACCGGCAGTGCGTCCCGGCGCCGGTCCCGCTGTTTCAGCCCGTCCGGCGTTCGAGGACGAGAACCGCCATCCCTAGCCCCCACCCACCCGCAGGGGGCTGCACGCACACAGGCGATGCTTCTCGGCGCCGGTCCAGGCAGTTCAGCCCGTCCGGCGTTTGAGGACGAGGCCGTTCAGGCCGACAGCGGGGGTCCGGGGGCGGCAGCCCCCAGGGACCCGGGGTCGAAGGGGCAGCAGCCCCTGGAGGACGGGAAGGGTAGGGGCGGCGGGGGCGAAAACCCACCCCGCCCACACCTACGTCGTGGACCGCCGCCGCCGAGCCCCCGGCCGCCGCTCACTCGGCCGAGTAACAGGATCCCCCGCCTCAACCGCCGCAGCCCGCCGCCGCAACCCGAACTCGGCCAACGCCTCGGCCAACTTGTGCACAGACGGCTCCGGAGCCATCACATCCACCCGAAGCCCGTGCTCCTCGGCAGTCTTCGCGGTGGCCGGCCCGATACAGGCGATCACCGTCACGTTGTGCGGCTTACCGGCGATCCCCACCAGATTCCGCACAGTGGAGGACGACGTGAAGAGAACGGCATCGAAGCCACCCCCCTTGATCGCCTCCCGCGTCTCCGCCGGCGGCGGCGACGCCCGCACGGTCCGATAGGCCGTGACGTCATCCACCTCCCAGCCCAGCTCGATGAGCCCGGCGACCAGCGTCTCCGTGGCGATATCGGCCCGCGGCAGGAACACCCGGTCGATCGGGTCGAATACGGGGTCGTACGGCGGCCAGTCCTCCAGCAGCCCCGCAGCCGACTGCTCCCCACTCGGCACGAGATCCGGCTTCACACCGAACGCGATCAGCGCCTTCGCGGTCTGCTCCCCCACCGCGGCGACCTTGATCCCGGCAAACGCCCGGGCATCGAGCCCGTACTCCTCGAACTTCTCCCGCACGGCCTTGACCGCGTTCACCGAGGTGAAGGCGATCCACTCGTACCGCCCGGTGACGAGCCCCTTGACCGCCCGCTCCATCTGCTGAGGCGTCCGCGGCGGCTCGACGGCGATCGTCGGCACCTCGTGCGGCACGGCCCCGTACGACCGCAGCTGGTCGGAGAGCGACGCCGCCTGCTCCTTCGTACGCGGCACGAGCACCCGCCACCCGAAGAGCGGCTTGGACTCGAACCACGACAACTGGTCGCGCTGGGCGGCGGCGGAACGCTCACCGACCACGGCTATCACCGGCCGCCCGCCTTCGGGCGAGGGCAGCACCTTGGCCTGCTTCAGCGTCTGCGCGATGGTCCCGAGGGTCGCGGTCCAGGTCCGCTGCCGAGTGGTCGTACCGGCGACGGTCACCGTCATCGGCGTATCGGGCTTGCGCCCCGCCGACACCAGCTCACCGGCGGCCGCGCCCACGGAATCCAGCGTCGTCGACACGACGACCGTCCCGTCCGACGCCCCGACCTCGGTCCAGCACCGGTCGGAAGCCGTCCGCGCGTCCACGAACCGCACGTCCGCGCCCTGCGCGTCCCGCAGCGGCACGCCGGCATACGCGGGCACGCCCACGGCAGCGGCGACACCCGGCACGACCTCGAACGGCACACCCGCCGCGGCACACGCCAGCATCTCCTCGGCGGCGTACGTGTCGAGCCCGGGATCCCCGGACACCGCACGCACGACCCGCCTGCCGCCCCGTGCGGCCTCCATGACAAGATGTGCGGCATCCCGCACTGCGGGTAGCCCAGCGGTCGTTGACGCGCCGTCAACAACCGCTAGCTGAGGCGTGCCTGTGCCCACGGCGGCGTCCGAATCCGGACCTGTGTCCGTGTGCACTTCGGCAACGCCCTGCCTGGCGTGCTGACGTACGACGTCGAGCACCTCGTGCTCGGCGACCAGTACGTCCGCATTCGCCAGCGCGTCGACGGCGCGCAGAGTCAGCAGCCCCGGATCCCCGGGTCCGGCACCGAGGAAGGTGACGTGCCCGTGTTCAAGGCCGGCGGGAAGGGTGGTGGGGCTCACTGCGCTCGCTCCCCCATCAGACCGGCCGCGCCCTGGGCAAGCATCTCGGAAGCGAGTTCGCGACCCAGCGCAAGCGCTTGGTCGTGCGTCTCGGGCACGGGACCGGTGGTGGACAGCTGCACCATGCGAGTGCCGTCGGTCGTGCCGACGACGCCCCGCAGGCGCATTTCCTTGACAATCTGCCCGTCGGCCAGAAGGTCGGCCAGCGCACCCACAGGTGCACTGCAACCGGCCTCCAGGGCGGCGAGCAGTGAGCGCTCGGCGGTCACGGCGACCCGCGTGAACGGGTCGTCGAGTTCCCCGAGCGCGGCGATCAGGTCCGCGTTGTCCGCGGTGCACTCGATCGCCAGTGCCCCCTGGCCGGGGGCGGGCAAAACAGTGTCGACCGACAGGAAGTCGGTCACCTCGTCGATGCGGCCGATACGGCTCAGGCCGGCCGCGGCCAGCACCACCGCATCCAGCTCGCCGTCGCGCACGTATCCGATCCGCGTATCCACGTTCCCTCGGATCGCAACCGTCTCGATGTCCAGCCCGTGGCTGCGCGCATACGCGTTGAGCTGCGCCATCCGGCGCGGCGAACCCGTACCGATGCGCGCCCCGCGCGGCAGGTCGGTGAGCTTCAGGGCGTCCTGCGCGACGATCACATCGCGCGGGTCCTCCCGCTCGGGAACGGCCGCGAGGACCAGTTCCTCGGGCTGCGTGGTCGGCAGGTCCTTCAGGGAGTGCACCGCGAAGTCGACCTCGCCCTTGAGGAGCGCGTCGCGCAGGGCGGTGACGAAGACGCCGGTGCCGCCGATCTGCGCGAGGGCCTCGCGCGAGACATCGCCGTACGTGGTGATCTCGACGAGTTCGACGGGCCGTCCGGTCACCTGGCTGACGGCGTCCGCGACCTGCCCGGACTGGGCCATGGCGAGCCTGCTGCGCCTGGTGCCGAGCCGTAGTGCCTGCTGAGTCATCGTGGGCCTCGGTCTTTCTCGGTGCTGTCCTCGGCGCGCGAGACGGAGGCCACCGTCTCCTGGTCGAGGTCGAACAGGGTCCTCAGGGCATCCGCGTACCCCGCGCCGCCCGGCTCTGCCGCAAGCTGCTTGACCCGCACCGTCGGCGCGTGCAGCAACTTGTCGACCACCCGCTTGACGGTCTGCGTGATCTCCCCGCGGTGCTTGTCGTCGAGCCCGGGCAGCCGCCCTTCCAGCCGGGCGATCTCACTCGCCACGACATCGGCGGCCATCGTGCGCAACGCGACGACGGTGGGCGTGATGTGGGCGGCCCGCTGAGCCGCCCCGAAGGCCGCGACCTCGTCGGAGACGATACGGCGGACCTCGTCGACATCGGCCGCCATCGGAGCGTCGGCGGAGGCTTCCGCCAGCGACTCGATGTCGACCAGCCGCACCCCGGTCAGCCGGTGCACGGCGGCGTCGATGTCGCGCGGCATGGCGAGGTCGAGCAGGGCGAGCACGGGCGCGGGGCGGGACACCTCGACGACCGGCTCGGGCTTGCGGCGCTCGGGAATCCGGCCGACGGTGGCCACGGTCGCGGCGAGCGCGGTGATCAGCTCGGCGTCGGCCTCGGGGCTGCGCCGGGCGGCCTCACGGCGGTCGACGGCGCTGCCCGCGGCCCAGGCCGCGTGCTGCTCCAGGGTGGCCGCGTCCATACCGGCGACGGCGGCCTCCCCCATGACAGAGAAACCTCCCTGCACGGAGCCGAGATCCAGCGGACAGTCCTCGTCGGTGCCGACGCTGGTGGGCGGCAGCGGAGTCTGCCGTACGTCGGTGGCGTCGGCGGCGCTCCTGGCGGCCGGCGCCTTGGCCGCCGTACGACCGCTGTCGCCGGCTTCCTCGAAGGCGACCGGCTGACCGGTACGGCCCTCCACGCCTGCGGCGATCTCCTCGGCCGTGAGGACGAGCCCGGTCGCTCCGGTGCAGGAGACGACGACATCGGCACGTGTCAGCTCGACCGGCACCGACTCCATCGGTACCGCGCGGGCGGGCACGTCCGTACCGTCGGTCTCACCAAGGCCCTGTCCGTATTGCTCTCCGAGCAGGGCTGCGAGGCGCTCGGCGCGGTCGTAGGTGCGGTTGGCGACGACGATCTCGGCGACACCGGCACGCGCGAGCGTGGCGGCGGCCAGCGACGACATCGAGCCGGCCCCGATGACCAGGGCCTTCCTGCCGCGGGCCCACGCGGTGACGTCCGTACCGTCGGCGAGCTGCTCCAGGCCGAAGGTGACCAGGGACTGCCCGGCGCGGTCGATGCCGGTCTCGGAGTGGGCGCGCTTGCCGACCCGCAGTGCCTGCTGGAACAGGTCGTTCAGCAGCCGTCCGGCGCTGTGCAGCTCCTGTGCCTTGGCGAGCGAGTCCTTGATCTGCCCGAGGACCTGCCCCTCTCCTACGACCATGGAGTCGAGCCCGCAGGCCACCGAGAACAGGTGGTGGACGGCCCGGTCCTCGTAATGGACGTAGAGGTAGGGCGTGAGCTCGTCGAGCCCGACCCCACTGTGCTGGGCGAGCAGCGTGGACAGCTCGGCGACACCGGCGTGGAACTTGTCCACGTCGGCGTACAGCTCGATGCGGTTGCAGGTGGCCAGCAGGGCGGCCTCGGTGGCCGGCTCGGCGGCGACCGTGTCCTGCAGCAGCTTGATCTGGGCGTCCGCGCTCAGCGCCGCGCGCTCCAGGACGCTGACCGGGGCACTGCGGTGGCTCAGCCCTACGACGAGGAGACTCATGCCGGCATCACGGCGGGTACGTCCCCGTCGGGCCCCTGGTCGGTGGATCGGTCGGACTCACGGGTGACGGCGGCCGGTCCGGCGCCGTCGGCGTGGGCGTGGGCCTCCTCGCCGGCCTTGCGCTGCTCGTGGAAGGCGAGGATCTGCAGCTCGATGGAGAGGTCGACCTTGCGCACGTCGACGCCGTCCGGGACGGTCAGCACGGTCGGCGCGAAGTTCAGGATGGAGGTGACCCCGGCGGCCACGAGCCGGTCACAGACCGGCTGGGCGGCACCGGCGGGGGTGGCGATGACGCCGATCGACACGCCGTTGTCCTGGATGATCTTCTCCAGGTCGTCGGAGTGCTGCACGGGGATCCCGGCGACGGGCTTGCCGGCCATGGCCGGGTCGGCGTCGATGAGCGCGGCGACCCGGAAGCCACGGGAGGCGAACCCGCCGTAGTTGGCGAGAGCGGCGCCGAGGTTACCGATACCGACGATCACAACCGGCCAGTCCTGGGTGAGCCCCAGTTCGCGGGAGATCTGGTAGACGAGATACTCGACGTCGTAGCCGACACCGCGCGTTCCGTACGACCCGAGGTACGAGAAGTCCTTGCGCAGCTTGGCGGAGTTGACCCCCGCCGCGGCCGCGAGCTCCTCGGAGGAGACCGTGGGTACCGAGCGCTCCGACAGTGCGGTCAGGGCGCGGAGGTACAGCGGAAGCCTGGCGACGGTGGCCTCGGGAATCCCTCGGCTACGGGTCGCCGGTCGGTGAGTTCGGCCAGTTGCCACGGTGCTCCTGCGGGTAGAGCGTGGGGGCAGGCGGTCACACGTACCTAGACCGCCCCGTCGAATGCAGGCTATGTCTTTGTGAACGCGTGCACAAAGATGGTGTCCGATTTGCCCGCCCAACGTGACCGGGCTCACGCACGCCCGGCGCACTGATGTGGAACCGGCGCATACGCACCACCGTTCCTCAACTCTTGGGGGCAAAACCGCACACTCTCCTCAACGATCCCCGCCCCCGCGACCAAGTCGCCGTCGATCCTAAGCCGTTTTCGGAGTAGTTGGACTACCCGGTCAGTGCTTTGCGGAGGCGATCCTCGTTCACGCGCCAGAACGTGTGCTGGGCTCCGTCGACGAGGACGACGGGGATCTGTTCCCAGTACTGGTCATGGAGTTGGGGGTCCTGGTTGATGTCCTTCAGCTCCCACGGAACCCCCAACTCGGCACACACCTTCTCGACCACGATCTGTGCGTCATCACACAGATGACAATCGGGCTTGCCGATGAGAGTGACGAGCCGGTCCTGGGGGGATTTGGCTGCGGCGCGACGAAAGAGGGGGCTCATGTCAGCCATTCTCGCGCGCCGGCGCGCGTGTGCGGGGCGGACTCCGAACGGGTGCTGACGGGACGCATCACCATGCTGTTTAACTGCGCGGTCGCGGAGAGTTCACAACCTCCAAACCTCTCGACTCCGGAAGCACCGAACAAACTGGCTATGCTCACGGTCATGGCCGCTCTTGGATGGCTCACTCCCCGTAGGCGTTCCGCCACGGCGCGGAGCGTGTTGGCTGGCGAGGCTTCGGCGGAGGCAGCGCGCAAGTCGTCGCAGGAAGCGACGGAGGTCTCCGACGTCGAGCCGGAGTTCCCGGTACTCGGTGACGAGCAGGCCGCCGCCTTCTTCGACCTGGACAACACCGTGATGCAAGGTGCTGCCCTCTTCCACTTCGGCCGGGGCCTGTACAAGCGGAAGTTCTTCGAGACACGCGACCTCGCCAAGTTCGCCTGGCAGCAGGCGTGGTTCCGGTTGGCGGGGGTCGAGGACCCGGAGCACATGCAGGACGCCCGCGACTCGGCCCTGTCGATCGTGAAGGGCCACCGCGTCGCCGAGCTGACCTCGATCGGCGAGGAGATCTACGACGAGTACATGGCCGAGCGCATCTGGCCGGGCACGCGCGCCCTCGCCCAGGCGCACCTGGACGCGGGCCAGAAGGTGTGGCTGGTGACGGCCGCCCCGGTCGAGATCGCCCAGGTGATCTCCCGCCGCCTCGGCCTGACGGGCGCCCTCGGCACGGTGGCCGAATCGGTGGACGGCGTCTACACCGGCAAGCTGGTCGGCGAACCGCTGCACGGCCCGGCCAAGGCGGAGGCCGTCCGCGCCCTGGCTTCCGCGGAGGGCCTGGACCTCTCCCGCTGCGCGGCCTACAGCGACTCCCACAACGACATCCCGATGCTCTCCCTCGTCGGCCACCCCTACGCCATCAACCCCGACGCCAAGCTCCGCAAACACGCCCGAAAGCTCGACTGGCGCCTACGCGACTACCGCACCGGCCGAAAGGCCGCGAAGGTCGGCATCCCGGCGGCGGCGGGTGTGGGCGCGGTGGCCGGGGGCACGGCAGCGGCAATCGCACTACACAGACGGCGGCGATAGCCGTCGTTGGCCGCGGGCCGATGCCTGCGGCAGCCTGTACCGCCAGGTGGGGGTTCGCGTAGCGCCAACGGTTTCGTCGTGGGTCGGGGCGGCGCCGCGGGGGTACGCCACCACCGCTGCTGTGCGACGCCGGTCCCGGCAATCCGGACCGTCCGGTGTCTGGGGGGCGAGGGCTGTGCCCACTTCTCGGTGCCGGCCCAGGCAATTCAGCCCGTCCGGCGTTTGAGGACGAGGCCGTTCAGGCCGAAGCGGGGGTCCGGGGGGCGCAGCCCCCTGGCCGGGGTCGAAGGGGCGGAGCCCCTTCAAGGACGGGACGGGTAGGGGCGGCGGGGGCGAGGAACGTTCGGGGGCAGCGAGTTGACCACGCCCGGGCGGCCAGCCAATCCGCACCCCCTACCCCCACAACCCCCTGTCCAGTCCCCTTGGCTGCACACGGCCACAACACGCCCTGGAGTAAGCCGGAACACGGAAGACTTCGATCAACAACCGGTCACTCTCCGGCACTTGATAGGACGTCAATCGGTTACAGAAGAGACGCAATCGATGATTTGAGCAACTGGGCGTAGCAGTGCCTGCACGAAGCGTTATTCTCCTCAGACGCAATCCGGTACCCCTCCGTCGCTACGACGGGTGAACGGTCCCGCACTGCACGTGATGGAAGCTCTGCCTCTGGGAGTCCCGTGTACCCACACGTCGGGGTTGACGCCTCGGGCCTGGCTACGCTGCGCGCAACGGTCCACAACCTGTTGCGCGGCTTCGTCCCCACCGCGTACGCCGTCCCCGCCCTCGCCGTAACCACCGTGCCCGTAGGCCCGTGCTACGCGCTCGCCGACGGCAGCGCCGCCGTCGGCAGACGCGGACGCTCCGCCGGCGCGGCAACCGCCCGCCGGCCGGCCGCCGACAGCGACAGCGCTCGAATGATGGATCTCGTGGAACGCGCGCAGGCCGGCGAGGCCGACGCGTTCGGCCGGCTCTACGACCAGTACAGCGACACCGTCTATCGCTACATCTATTACCGGGTGGGAGGTAAGGCCACCGCCGAGGACCTCACAAGCGAGACCTTTCTGCGCGCACTCCGCCGGATCGGCACCTTCACCTGGCAGGGCCGGGACTTCGGCGCCTGGCTCGTCACCATCGCCCGCAACCTCGTCGCCGACCACTTCAAGTCCAGCCGCTTCCGGCTGGAGGTGACCACCGGCGAAATGCTCGACGCCAACGAGGTCGAGCGCTCCCCGGAGGACTCCGTCCTCGAATCCCTCTCCAACGCCGCCCTCCTCGAGGCCGTACGACGCCTCAACCCGCAGCAGCAGGAGTGCGTCACCCTCCGATTCCTCCAGGGCCTCTCCGTCGCCGAGACCGCCCGTGTCATGGGCAAGAACGAGGGCGCCATCAAGACCCTCCAGTACCGCGCCGTGCGCACTCTCGCCCGGCTGCTCCCGGAAGACGCCCGCTGAGCGGCCCCTAACGAACCAGCACACTCCGCTACCCTCAACTCACCCTCGGTGAAAGTCCGTTGACTTCGCGACCCGTTCATCCTCCGTCCGTAACCCAAGTGCCAAGCCACTCGTTGTGCGGGATGCAGGCTCCCTGTGGTCACTCTCTGGCCGACTCTGATCACTCGATCGTGTGGATTCGGTCAGGGCGTGCAACCCTCAGGACCCCCTGGGGAGTCGACCGTGATGACGAGAGGAGGTGCCGCCAGTGATCGCGAACGTATCGGCGCACCGGCGGGCGAACGCCTTCGCCCAGGCCCTGGAGGAGCTGACCGACCGGGTCTCGGCGGCCGAGCAGGCCGAGCAGTGCGATGTATCGGCACCGGCACCGGCTGCTGCGGAACAGACCGAGCGAGGGCGCCTGTTGGCCCTCACCACGAGTCTGGACGAGCTGCCCAAGCCCGTGCTCGACCCGGAGGTCAAGGTCGTCCAGAGGGCCCAGCTCGTGGCCGCGATGGAGGCCATGATGCAGGAGGGCACCGCAGCGGGCGAGGCGAGTGCCGCCCTGCCCGAGCAGCGTTCGCACCGGGCACGGGGCGCGCACAGGGCGTCCCCGCTGGGCAAGTTCCGGCCGCGTTCCCGGCTGGCCAAGGGCCTGACCGCGGGCGGGCTCAGTGTAGGAGTCGCCGCAGGAGCCTTCGGCGGAGTCTCGGCCGCGAGTTCCGAGGCCCTGCCCGGTGACTCTCTCTACGGCCTCAAGCGCGGCATCGAGGACTTCAAGCTCAACGTCCTGGCCGACGGCGACGACGAGCGTGGGCGAACATATCTCGACCAGGCCTCCATCCGGATGAGCGAGGCCCGCAGGCTGATGGAGCGTGGCCGCGGCGGACAGCTCGACCACGAGTCGGTCGGCGAGGTCCGCCGCGCCCTGTCCGGCATGCGCCACGACGCCTCGGAGGGGCACCGCCTGCTCCGTGAGGCGTACGAGCGCGACCCGGGCTCCCTGGGGCCCATCCAGGCCCTCTCCGCCTTCTCACGCTCACACCGAGCGGCGTGGGGCGTCCTGCGCGAGCGGCTTCCCCTCCAGCTCGGGGACGTCAGTGACCAGGTGTCCTCGGTCTTCGACGCCATAGACGAAGAGGTCGCCCCGCTGCAGTCCCTCCTCCCGCCGACCCCGGCACAGGGCGGCGACGGAAAGCGGCAGGGCGGTCCCGGATCGGCATCCACAGGTACGTCCGGATCCGACCGGTCGGCCCGCCCCAGCGCGGGCGGCAGCGGCTCCTCCGACGGCAACCGGTCCAGCAGCCCCAGCAAGTCGGCCGAGGGCTCCACCGGCGAGGGCGAAGGTCTCCTCGGCGGAAACACCGGCGGCCTGCTCGACCCGCCGAAGGACACCGGCAGCGCCTCACCGTCCACGTCCACCCCGAGCACCGAGCCCGCCGTCACCCTCCCGCCCCTCCTCCCGGGCCTCCTGCCCGGCCTGGGCATCGACAGCGAGGACGCGAACTAGCAGCCGTACAGCCAGGTCATACGTCGACGGGGCGCCCCTCGTGAGGAGGGGCGCCCCGTCGACGTATCGGCTGAACCCAGCAAGCGAGCCGGCGACCCACACCCGGCCCAGCGGTGTCAGAAGAACACCGACCGCCGCTGCACCAGCAACTTGTACAGCGTGTGCTGGATCTGCTCCCTGACCTGGTCCGTCAGGTTGAACATCAGCATCGGATCCTCGGCCGCCTCCGGCGGATAGCCGTCCGTGGGGATCGGCTCGCCGAACTGGATCGTCCACTTGGTCGGCAGCGGGATCGCACCGAGCGGGCCCAGCCACGGGAAGGTCGGCGTCAGCGGGAAGTACGGGAAGCCCAGCAGGCGGGCCAGCGTCTTCGCGTTGCCGATCATCGGGTAGATCTCCTCGGCCCCGACGATCGAGCACGGGATGATCGGGGTGCCCTGGCGCAGGGCCGTGGAGACGAAGCCGCCGCGGCCGAAGCGCTGCAACTTGTAGCGCTCGCTGAAGGGCTTGCCGATGCCCTTGAAGCCCTCCGGCATCACGCCGACCAACTCGCCCTGCGCCAGCAGCCGCTCGGCGTCCTCGGCACAGGCGAGGGTGTGGCCGAGCTTGCGGGCGAGTTCGTTGACCACCGGCAGCATGAAGACCAGGTCGGCCGCGAGCAGACGCAGGTGCCGGCCCGCGGGATGGTGGTCGTGCACGGCGACCTGCATCATCAGGCCGTCCAGCGGCAGCGTGCCGGAGTGGTTGGCGACGATCAGCGCGCCGCCCTCGGACGGGATGTTCTCGACACCCTTCACCTCGACCCGGAAGTAGTTCTCGTACACCGGGCGCAGCAGGGACATCAGGACCTGGTCGGTGAGTTCCTCGTCGTACCCGAAGTCGTCGACCTCGTAGTCCCCGGTGAGGCGGCGGCGCAGGAAGGCCAGGCCGCTCGCGATCCGCCTCTCCAGGCCACCGTCGTCCTGGGCCTTGCGGGGCGGCTCTTCCTCACGTGTCACAGGAACATCATCCTGCGCGAAGGCCCGTCCCGGGAGGGGCTGGACCTCGCGTACCAGCGCGGATTCACCGTTCTTGCGCCGGCTCCCCGCGCCCCGGCGCCGCGAAGGCCGCTGCACGGCGCTCCCGCGGGACCGGTCGTCGTCGAACGGAATGACCTTGGCGTCCGCCATCGTTGATGCGCTCCTCAGTTGGCGCTCTGCGTCGGGAGGTTTCCGCCGCCCAGGACGGGCAGTGCGGCGATCCGGTCGACGGCCCCCGCAAGGGCCTCCGGCGGCAGCAGGCCCGGCGCGCGGCTGCGCGCGAAGTCCGCGAAGGTCTCCGCCGTCGTGTACTTCGGCTTGAATCCGAGCGTCTCTCGCATCTGGTCCGTCGCCACCACCCGGCCGTGCGTGAGCAGCCGGATCTGCTCCGGCGAGAAGTCCGACATACCCAGCGTACGCACCAGGGAGCCCGCCCATGTCACCGCGGGAAGCAGCAGCGGCACGGTGGCGCGGCCCAGGCGCCGCGAGCACTGCGAGAGCAGCAGGACACCGTCGCCGGCGATGTTGAAGGTGCCGCTGTTGAGCGTGCCCCGCGCCGGCTCGTGCGAGGCGATGCGCAGCACCTCGATCACGTCGTCCTCATGGACGAACTGCAGCCGTGGGTCGTACCCGAAGACGGTGGGCAGCACGGGCAGCGAGAAGTACGAGGCCAGGGGGGTGTCGGCGGTCGGACCGAGGATGTTGGCGAACCGCAGCACGCACACCGCGACGTCCGGCCGCCGCCGAGCGAACCCGCGCACATAGCCCTCGACCTCGACCGCGTCCTTGGCGAACCCGCCGCTGGGCAGCGACTTGGGCGGCGTGGTCTCCGTGAAGACGGCCGGGTCGCGAGGCGCGGACCCGTAGACGTTCGTGCTGGACTTGACCACCAGCCGCTTGACGTTGGGGGACTTCTGGCAGGCGCCGAGCAGCTGCATCGTCCCGATGACGTTGGTCTCCTTGACCATGGTCCGGCTACCGCTGCCGAGCGCGGTCCCGGTCACGTCCATGTGCACGACGGTGTCCGCGCCGCTCTCGGCCAGCACCCGCGCGATGGTGGGATGCCGGATGTCGGCCTGGATGAAGTCGGCACCGCCCAGATGATGCTCGGGCGGGACCGCGTCCACGGCGACCACCCGGTCCACCTGCGGGTCACGCTGGATCCGTCGGACGAACCGGCCCCCCAGTTGACGGGCCACTCCGGTCACGAGCACGACCTTGCCCAAGATCAGCGCCTTCCTTCCAGCACTCGTACGCTGCCGAGTTCCCCGAGTTCCCCGTGTGCGGCCAACTTAGCGGGTCGATGTTGCGCTGTGATGACCGCCCAATGCATGAAGTGACGGGAATTCCTTGCGTACGACCAGACGGACCAGGCATGTGTACAGGCCTACGTACGAAGTTCGGCTCATCGCACATCCCCTCCACGATCTCACCCACCGGCCCCAAAAGCGTGTGGCCCCCCACCGGATCCGGTGGGGGGCCACAAACACGCCACGCCGCTTTCGCGGCGCGCCGCTTACTTCTTGTTGCGACGCTGAACGCGCGTGCGCTTGAGCAGCTTGCGGTGCTTCTTCTTAGCCATCCGCTTGCGCCGCTTCTTGATAACAGAGCCCACGACTACCCTCGCTCACTTCTCATCACTCGGCGTTGGGCGCCATGGGCCCATACGACCTACGAGGGGCTAGCCTACCCGCCCGAGCGCTGAGGTCGTAATCGAGGGGACGAGGGGGGATCCTGCAAAGCCCTGAGGATCCCCCCTCACCCGTCGCTGTCAGGCGGTTTCCACCCCCACATAACTCTCGCGGAGGTACTCGTGAACCGCTTGCTCGGGGACGCGGAAGGACCGCCCCACCCGAATCGCGGGCAGATGACCACTGTGCACCAGCCGGTACACGGTCATCTTCGACACTCGCATCACCGAGGCGACTTCCGCCACGGTAAGGAACTGAACCTCGTTCAGAGGCCTCTCGCCAGCTGCAGCCATGACACACCTGAACCTTCCGCACTCGACGGCCACCGGCTTCCCCTTCCGGTGACTCTTCGTCGTTGCGTGCTCACTCCCCAGGGTAGGGGCGTGTGATGCGAGTGGGGAAGAGGTGCACCCATCGGCGGCCTACTGTGACAGACACGCTCGATTGAGTACGTAGCGGGTAAGCGGCCGGTAGTAATCAGACCGCACAGCGTCATCAAGTGGAACGACGACGGACACGGCCCCCTCAGCCTCCCCCACGAAGAGCGCGGGGTCATCGGTATCGGCCAGCCCAATCGCCTCAAACCCCAGCTGACCTGCCCCGCAGACCCACCCGTGATCCCCGATCACCAGCTCCGGCAACGGCCCGCCGGCCTCCGCCGCGGCCGCCAGCGCGGTACGAACCGGGAGCGGTGAGTGCGTGTGTGCGCCGGGCTCACAACCGGGGCGAGAGAGGCCGGGTTCCCGCACCAACGCGACTCCTCGTACGTAGGCAAGGTTGTACGTGCGTAGGCCGAACCGGGTCGTTATGTCGACACAGCGACCATGCGCCGGGGTGAGAACGGCACATCCCGCCGCCGACAACGCGTCCGCCAAGGCGGCGTAGAACCCAAGCAGTCGATGCGGATGCCCGGTACCGAGCAGCACGGGCACGCTGCGCTGGGCGGCAGCCGCGACCCGATCAGCGAAGGCATCCAGAGCGGTCAACGTCAGCTCCGGATCGATCACATCCAGTCCAGATACGCATGCCGGATCGGCTGAAACCCCGCATCTGTCCGCCATCAACGCAATCAAATCCCGCTGCCGCCAGCTCCCCGCAGGATCAAGCCCAATAACCACACGCGGATCACGAGCCGCAAACAGCCGATAACTCCTCAGACTCACCTCCCGAGAAGTAGCCACGACCCCAGCCAGCCGAGCATCCAGAAGATGGGCACGAAGCGCTCCGCGACTCACCACGAGAGCGATGGTGACGGACGAAACAGGAGGAGGGCGGAGGAATGGGGAAAGGCCGCACAGTTGGGCTAACGGAGGCCGGCAAGGGGGATGCGGTGAGCCCACCCCCACCCACCCTGGGGCTGCGCACCGCGCCGGCGGACCTTCTCAGCGCCGGTCCAGGCACCCCCGCCCGTCCGGCGTTTCGAGGACGGGGCTTGCACACCATTCCTAACCCCACCCACCCGCTGGGGGCTACGCACGCACACCGGCGGTGCCTCCCGGCGCCAGGTCCCGCCACTTCAGCCCGTCCGGCGCTCGAGGAGGAGGCGGCCGCCGCCCTCAGCCCCCACCCACCCGCTGGGGCGGCGCATGAGTGGCGCCTGTGCTTCTCAGCACCGGTCCAGGCATTTCAGCCCGTCCGGCGTTTGAGGACGAGGCCGTTCAGGCTGACAGCGGGGGTCTGGGGGCAGCAGCCCCCAGGGACCGGGGTCAAAGGGGCAGAGCCCCTGGAGGACGGGAAGGGTAGGGGCGGCGGGGGCGAAAACCCACCCCACTCCCACCTACGGCAACAACCCCCGCAACGGAAACACCGCCCGCCGAGTAGCCAACACCGCCTGATCCAACCGATCCGCAGGGTCGTACCCCGCCTCCCAGTCCCCCCAGGAAATAGGCCACCGCCCATCCGTCATCCGCGCCGGCCCCAACTGCCGAGTCCGCGCAAAGACTTCCTGCCGCCACCCCTCCGGAATCATCGCCTCGGGCTCAATCGCCCGCCCCGCAGCAATCCCCACCAGATGAGTCCACGACCGCGGCACAACCTCCACCACCGCATATCCGCCCCCACCCAGCGCAACCCACTTCCCATCGGCGTACTCGTGCGCCAGCTCATGACAGGCCACCTGCACAGCCCGCTGCGCATCCAGCGAAACGGCAAGATGCGCAAGCGGATCCTCGAAGTGCGTGTCAGCCCCATGCTGGGTCACCAACACCTGCGGCCGAAAGTCACCGATCAACTCCGGTACGACAGCGTGGAAGGCCCGCAACCACCCCGCATCCCCGGTCCCGGCCGGCAACGCCACATTCACGGCCGACCCCTCAGCCGCCTCCGCACCCGTCTCCTCCGGCCACCCGGTCTGCGGAAACAACGTACGAGGATGCTCGTGCAACGAAATCGTCAGCACCCGCGGATCGTCCCAGAACGCCGCCTGCACCCCATCCCCGTGATGCACGTCGACATCGATGTACGCGACCCGCTCGGCCCCCAACTCCAGCAGCCGGGCAATGGCCAGCGAGGCGTCGTTGTAGATACAGAAACCCGACGCGCCCCCCGGCATCGCATGGTGCAGCCCTCCCGCGAAGTTCACCGCATGCAGCGCCTCACCCCGCCACACGGCCTCCGCCGCCCCCACCGACTGCCCGGCGATGAGCGCCGACACCTCATGCATCCCGGCGAACGCGGGGTCGTCCAGCGTCCCGAGCCCGTACGACTGATCCGCCGCCGCCGGATTCGCCGAGGCCGCCTTCACGGCCTCGATGTAGTCCTCCCGATGCACCAGCCGCAGGGTCGACTCCCCGGCCGGTTGCGCCGAGACGACGTCCACGTCCTTGTCCAGCCCGAAGGCATCGACGAGTCTCCGGGTCAGCGCGAGCCGGACCGGGTCCATCGGATGGTCCCGGCCGAAGTCATAGCCCGTTACTGCCTCGTCCCACATCAGCTGTGCGCGGCCGCTCATGCCCGCCACCGTATCGGTCCGGTTGAGCGGCGAACGAACGGGCGTACACAAGCGTCACCAGCACCAACACCATCGGCACAAGCATCGCCCCGCGATAGTTCCAGGCATCGCCCAGTGCACCCACCAAAGGCGAACCGATCAAAAACCCCACGTAATTGAACACATTGAGCCGCGCAATGGCCGTATCAGAAGCCCCCGGGAACAACCGCCCGGCTGCCGCGAAGGTCTGTGGCACCAGCACACACAACCCCAGCCCGAGCAGCGTGAACCCCAGCATCCCCACCCATGCCCCCGACGCCCCGGCCACCACCGCGAACCCGACGGCCGCCACGACGGCGCCCATCCGCACGACCGCGACAGCCCCGAACCGCCGCACCCCGAAGTCCCCGATGGCCCGCCCCAGCAGCGTGGTGACCATGTAGACGTTGTACGGCACGGTCGCCATCTGCTCCGAGCTCCCCAGCACGTCCTGGAGATACTTCGCGCTCCAGTTGGAGACGGTCGAATCGCCGATATACGCGAAGGTCATCACCAGACACAGCGGCAGCAGCATCTTGAACACAACGGGCCCGCCCTCACCCGCTTCCTCCGCCACGGCCCCGCCCCCGCCGCTCCCACCGTCGACGTACCACCGACTCCCCACCAGCGCGGCCGGCAACAACACCACGACAACCGGCAGATACGACACGACCAGCGCCAGATCCCAGTGCGCCCCCACCCAGGCCAACGAGGCCCCGACGATCCCGCCCAGGCTGTACACGGCATGGAAGCTGAGCATGATGCTGCGCCCGTACGACCGCTGCAGACTCACCCCGAGCATGTTCATCGAGGCATCGAGCGCGCCCACGGCCAGCCCGAACGCGGCCAGTGCGAGCCCCAGCTCGATCATCCGCTCCCCCGCCCCGACGCCGAACAGCGCCAGGAGCACGACGGGCTGGGACCACCGCAACACCCGGCTCGGCGGTATTCGTTTCACCAGCCGCTCGGTCGTCACACTCCCGACGCCGGCCAGGATCGGTACGGCGGCGAGAAAGGCCGGCAGCAGCGCGTCGGAGACCCCATACCGGTCCTGGATGGCCGGAATCCGGGTCACGAGCAGGGCAAAGGCAACTCCCTGAGCGAAGAAGCCGAACGCCAACGAGGCCCTACCGCGCCGCAGCACATCAGTCATGGCGGCGAGCGTAGGGCCCCGGGGTACTGGTGGGTAGATCCAGCCAAAGATGAATTCCCCTCAAGTTTGCTAGACGTCGCGCACGTCGGGGAATCCCAGCAGGTCGACCAACTCCCCCATGTCGGCGAAGAGTCGACTGGCCCCGGCCAGCTTCGCGGCGGGCGTCATCGCGGTGAACCCGTACACGTCCATCCCCGCCGCCGCGGCAGCCTCCACCCCCAGCGGACTGTCCTCGACGACGACACACCGCTCCGGCGCGACCCCCATCCGCTCGGCCGCGTACAGAAACAGATCCGGGGCCGGCTTCCCCCGCCCCACATCCTGCGAGCTGAAGATCCGCCCCTCATCGAAAAACCGCTCAAGCCCTGTCGTCCGATGCCCTACCCGAATCCGCTCATGACTCCCGGACGACGCCACGCAGTACGGCACACCGTCCTGACCGAGCTTCTCGAGTGCCTCGGCCGCACCGGCCACCGCCTTCAACTCCCGCTCGAAGGCGGCGAACACACGCGCATGGAAGACGTCATCAAAGTCCCCGGGAAGCCGCTGCCCTGTCCGCTCCAGCACCAACTCATGAATCCGATGCATGGCAGAGCCCATGTAGTCCCGAATGGAATCCTCGTACGAGGTCGGGTGCCCCAACTCCGTGAGGTACGCGGCGAGCATCCGGTTAGAAATGGGCTCGCTGTCGACGAGTACACCGTCGTTGTCGAAGATGACGAGGTCATAGCGCATACATTGACCCTAAACGCAGAAAGGCCCACACCATAAGGTGTGGGCCTTTCTCACAATTTGTTCGGCGGCGTCCTACTCTCCCACAGGGTCCCCCCTGCAGTACCAT